>CAVRYV010000001.1:0-197169 GCA_963725555.1 uncultured Pseudomonadota bacterium
TCTTCGCGGGGGATCCCGCCATAAACATGAAGGCCGTGGCGCAGTGCGGCGGCGGTGATCACCGCTCCAATGAGAAAAGCGAGAACATCTGTAAATCGTTGATCGAATGAGTCCATCTTGGCAACTCCTCGCCAAAAGCCGTGAGCAGCGATAGCGATCGCTAAGTTGTTAGCTGGCACTTGTACACGGAGGCAATCGCGCAATTCGGACACGTTGCGACCATGGCAGTACCGTTAAGCCTAGATTTTACAATCACGATCTCGAATGCACTGCGGCAATGCGGACAAAAATCATCTCGGTCTTTATGGAGGCTCATCAACGCGCGCTCAGCGCTTGCGCTAGAGGCTAAGACCGAACTTTCTAATGCGCCACTCGTTACGGTCTGTCGCTGACTGACGCCGGACAAAATGTCGCGCGCCTAGCGGGGGTTTCAATTTGGGAACCGACTTCAGCGGCATCGCTGGATGGTTGGGGCCAAGCCCGGTCATGAAAGGCACTTGGCGGCGCTACCGCGCGGCGGCGCGGCGCTTCTCGCAAGAGACGCGCGGCGCGGCGGCCCATCAAGCGCCCGATAACGCCGGCGTCGATGTCCATCCTAGGAATTTCGTTTGCGAGCGATCCGAAATTAAATACGGGCAATCATTGTCGCGGGTTAATCTCGACTTCCGCTACCAGCAAAATCAGATACTTATACCAACGGACCGGCTCGATGCGGAGGGCATGCTGCGCGTGCTCGCTGCCTATCTCCGGGGTGATCACCAAGCCTGCAGCATGGTACGCGTGCCAACACCGGAAGAGGAGGATGCCAAGCGCACGCACCGCGAGCGCGAGAAGCTGGTGCAGGAGAGGCTGCGCATCGAAAACCGTATTGAAGCGCTGCTGTTCCCCCAGGGCATTCGGAAAAGGCCCTCTCTTCGTTCATGGCAGCGCGATCTTGCTGTCCTGCGCACCGGTGATGGACGCGAGATACCGCGCCATCTTCGGGCCGAACTGGATCGCTTGCGTCGACGGCTCGTCATGACCTTGGAGTTGATCCGGGAGGTCGAGGCCGAGCGTGATCAGGCGGCAAAAGCCAAGCCGCAGGATCAGGCCTGCCACAAGATAGCCGCTCTCTGTCGCATTCGGGGTATTGGTGAGAACTTCGCCGCCGTGCTGACGCGTGAGGTATTCTATCGTTCATTCGACAACCGCCGGCAGATCGCGAGCTACGTCGGCATCACACCAATGCCCTACCAGAGCGGCGGTATGGATCGCGATCGGCGCATCAGCCGGGCGGGAAACCCGCGCGCAAGGACAACTATGATCCAGCTCGCATGGCTCTGGCTTCGCTACCAGCCTGGCAGCGAGCTGGCAGAGTGGTTCCGCGAGCGCGTCGGTACGTTGGCCGGGCGCACACGGCGGATCGCCATTGTGGCCATGGCGCGCAAGCTGTTGATCGCGCTCTGGCGCTATGCAGAGACCGGAGTGATACCGGCTGGCGCCGAGATCCGGGCGGAGACAACAGTCGCCGCATAGACAGACAGGAATTGCCACCGGCAGCATTCGCCGGTGGCGATAAGGGGAGCGCGACCGTCTTCCTCTTTGGTGGCACAACGCCGCCGCGTTTCAGGTGGGTCGCGTCTCGCCGGGGCTACTGTTGCAACAAAGTTGTGATGTCACGGTCTGTGCAAAGTTGAAATGTCACTCGGCTGCCTCGCTGGGAGCGTGAGCCGGCGCCGCGGAGACCACCATATCGGAGCGGCGCCGGCTCATGCGCGGAGATTTCGTCTTCGGTTTGGCGGCTTCAACGATTTTCATGGCGCGGTTCTTTAGAATGCCCGGCTTCTGGCTCGATCGTCGAGGTCCATCCGGAACTCTGTTGAAGCGGGGCTGGCGGTCTTGCTGTTCCTTGATCCAGGCCAGTATCTCGCCCAGGCGCTTGTTCTCGACAATGGCGGCATGACTGACGCGCTGCAACTTGTCGAAGGCCGAGTAAGGCAGAGTTCGCCCCTTCCGGCGAACTTCCAGCCGCCCATCCGGAAAGTCATAGATATCGACCATTTTGCCACGAAGGCGAACGGCCAGTCCCTGCGGCTTAAGCGTCAGCTTCATACGACTGTAGTTCACTACCAGTTGGTGCGACACCTGACGCTGCTCGCGCCAGCACAGGACTTCATCCAGATCCTGCCTGGGATCGAGCAAACGGTGTAGATCCTTGTCGCGAGCTGGGGGCTTGGCAAAGCGACCGTTGTAGTTGGCGACGAAGCTCGGCAGAAACGCGTTTGCCGCCTCGATCGTGCTGATGCCCGCAAGTCTCAACTCCTTCACCAGACGATCCTGCAGGGTATGATGAGCGCGCTCGACCCGTCCCTTCGCCTGGCTTGTATTGGCGCACAGGATCTCAATGTTGAGTTCCGACAACGCCCGTCCGAACTGGGTCATTCCATTGCCGCTGGCCGCGCTCTCGTTCGACACCCGAAAGATGGAATGCTTGTCGGAGTAGAAGGCGACGGGTTTACCGTGGCGGCTAAGATAGGCCTTCAGCGCCTCGAAATATGCAAATGTGCTCTCGGACGGGACAAAACGAAGCTCCATCAAGCGGCTTGTCGCATCGTCGACAAATACCAATAACGTGGTTAGCTGCACGATCCTCGAACCAGCGATGCTCTGAGCCGTCGATCTGGACCAGCTCACCAATATGCTCGCGGCGATGCCGAGGTTGCTGGATGCGCTTGCGTTCAGCGCGAGACATCCAGATCCCGGCCCGCCGCATCCAGCCGCGTAGCGTCTCCCGCGAAACCTTGAGATCATGACGCTCTGCCAGCTTCTCGGCTGCGAATGTCGGTCCAAAGTCTGCGTAGCGCTCCCGCACCAAGGCAATCGCGTGATCGCGAACCACATCCGGCAAGCGGTTGTTCGAAGGACGACCGCGGCGCTGATTGGCGACGGCTGAAGCGCCGCCATCGCGATATCTTCTCAACAGCCGATACGTTTGCCGTATCGTCACCGCCATCAGCTCGGCAGCAGCTCGGGCCGTTAATTTGTCGCTTCTGAACCGCCCCGGGTTTGCCGGAGGCCATTTGGTTTAAGTTATGCCGCCATGGCGGGTTGTTCCAGCATGGCGTAGTAGCGTTGCTCGGCTTCGGCCGGCGGGATGTTGCCGATGGGCTCCAGGAGCCGTCGGTTGTTGAACCAATCGACCCATTCCAGGGTCGCGAACTCGACGGCCTCGAAGCTGCGCCATGGCCCGCGCCGATGGATCACCTCAGCCTTGTAGAGGCCGTTGATGGTTTCGGCGAGAGCATTGTCATAGGAATCTCCGACGCTGCCGACAGAAGGCTCGACGCCAGCTTCAGCCAGGCGCTCGGTGTATTTAATGGATACGTATTGGCTGCCTCTGTCGCTGTGGTGCACGAGCCCGCCACGATGGACCGGCCGTCGATCATGCAGTGCCTGCTCCAGCGCATCGAGCACGAAGCCTGCATGCGCCGTGCGCGAGGCCCGCCAGCCCACGATCCTGCGGGCATAGGCGTCGATCACAAAGGCGACGTAGACAAAGCCGGTCCAGGTCGCGACATAGGTGAAGTCGGAGAGCCAGAGAACGTTCGGCCTTGGCGCCTTGAACTGGCGGTTGACGTGATCCAGCGGGCATGGCGCGGCCTTGTCGCTGATCGTGGTCTTGACGGGTTTGCCGCGGATAACCCCTTGCAAACCCATGTCCCGCATCAGTCGCGACACCGTGCAACGGGCAACATCGAAGCCTTCGCGCTTGAGCTGGCGCCAGACCTTGCGCACGCCGTAGACGCGGAAGTTTTGATCGAAGACGCGCCGGACCTCGATCTTCAGCGCGGCGTCCTGCCTGGCGCGCGCCGACAGCTTGGCCGGATCGCGCCGCTTGGCCACATGGGCGTGGTAGGTCGAGGGGGCGATCGGCAAGACCTTGCAGATCGGCTCGACCCCATGCGCCCCACGATGATCGTCGATGAAGGCGATCATGGCTTGGACCGGCGGTCGAGCTCCGCCATCGCAAAATAAGCGCTTGCCTTGCGCAGGATCTCGTTGGCCTGCCGAAGCTCGCGGTTCTCCCGCTCGAGGGCCTTCAGCTTCTCGGCCATGTCGGTCGGAACGCCGGCCCGCTGCCCGCTATCGACCTCGGCCTTCTTGACCCAGTCATGCAGCGTCTGCGGCGTGCAGCCGATCTTGGCCGCAATCGATGTCACTGCCGCCCAGCGCGAGGCGTGCTCGCTCGCGTGATCCAGAACCATCCGAACCGCACGGGCCCGGACCTCGGGTGAAAATTTGTTCGTCGTCTTGCTTGTCATGGCTCCATCCTCTCAGGAGTTGGAGCCTCCGGCAAACCCGGGGCGGTTCAGTCCAGCCGTGCCAGTACATCAAGACGGTTCAACTCGCGCTTGCTCATCACCACCATGCCCATCGAAATGACTGCCTCCGAACTCCCAAAAAGGAGCAGAAACTGACATCTCTACTTTGCTCAGTGCTGACATTTTAGCTTTGCTGCTACAGCTACGCCTCGTGCATGAGGCATTATGGTGCGGGACCGTGCTCCGGGCCCGACCGCATGTAAGGTGACGCAGCCATAGCTGCTAAACTCGATAGCCCCGAACCCAACGACGTGCCGAAGTACCATCAATCAAGATCGGAGAAGCGAATGCCACAGACCCGTTGACAGCGGAACCCTCATGTAAGGATGAAGCCCGGATCGGCCAGCAAGGGACGCTGACCCGCGTCTGGGCCAAGCGTGGAACGAGACCCCGCGCACCGCACGACGGGCGCTATGATTGGGCTTACCTGTTCGGCGCGGCCTGTCCTCAACGTCGTGTTGCAGCAGGCCTGGTCATGCCCGCGGCCAACGCCGAAGCTATGTCGCTGCATCTTGCTGCTATCGGCCGAAAAGTAGCGGCGGGTAGCCATGCCGCTCTCGTCCTCGATGGCGCCGGCTATCATATTGCCGCCGCGCTCACGATCCCTGAAAACGTCACGCTTGTACGTCTGCCACCCTATGCTCCTGAACTCAATCCGATCGAAAACGTCTGGGAATATCTCCGCGGCAACAAACTCGCGATCACGGTCTTCGATGACTACGACGGATCGTTGATAAAACCTGCGACGCATGGAACTTCTTTGAAAAAGATCCAACCCGCATCGCGTCAATCACCACCCGAACATGGGCAACAGTCAGTATCTAGGGCCGTTGGTATTAGATGGAATCGACGCACCGACACCGGCTTGCCTGGCCAACTCCTTGGCTTCCCCCCAAAGATAGTCGAGCGTTGGGGTGCCTGCTGGCTTCGAAACAATTCCAAACTTTGTGGCAGCCGAAGCACTGTCGATCGCTTCGGGACACATTTACGAGGGTGTAGCCGGCTTCGCGGAAAACCTGCTCGACCTCTTTGAAAGCTTGCAAGGTCTGAAACAAAACTTCGATGTTGAGCTAGCCCGGTCGCTGCCCTTGAGGTTGCCCTCATCATCGCGGTGATCTTCGGTCCTTTCATTGCTGACGCGTTCTGCATCATTTTCTTCATGGTCATTGCACCCGCGCTGCGTCAGCGGCAGTCAAGCTACCTTAAACACAACGGTCTCCGCCTATGCTGCACTTGATTGGCCTCTCTTTCCGAGCTGGGACTTGTCCAAGCACTCAGAGCTTCGCGAGGGAAGGCTGGAAAGCGCGCCGGTCATCACGCCGTGAGGCGGTTGGCGATGCTTTACTCCAATCCAAGTATTGATACCTTGGCAGTCGTGATTTCGGTTGGCCACAGAATTTCTGTGAGACCTTTTGCGACGGCGATCTTTTGTGTCCCATCGACTGAATAGGTAACGACGCCGCCGCCAATCGCGCCGCCGATTTTTTGGCCCCACAATTTGCGCCCGTTTGCTGTGTCAAGCACGTAGAAATTTCCGCCCATGTCCCCAAAGAAAACGATGCCGCCCGCCGTCGGCGTCATGCCGCTTTGAACGGGATAATTCGTCTTTGCTCTCCATCTCCAAGCGCCAGTGTCGGCGTCAACGGCGTAGGTCCAACCTGCCCAGTCGAAAGCCGGGTCCGACTTACCCCACGTATAGAACGGGTTGATCGATGCTTCGCCGGACCACGGTTTGCCGGGCGGCACGGTGGCGATTTTCTCGGTCGGCATGAGCGTAACGGTGGTGCACCATTCGACCTCGCCGATGAACACGAGGTTCAACTGGGGATCGTAAGCGGGACCATTCCACTCGGCGCCGCCAGCCGAGCCGGGACAGAAGTGGACGGGCTTGCCGACCACAAACGGCGCGTCCTCGTTCTCCATCCGGGTGACCGGCAGCCTGTAGAGCAAGGCATTGGTGTCGAGATCGAAGCCGTAAAGGTGGCCGTCCTTCGGGGCGACCGACAGAAGCTTCTTGCCGCCTGCGGTCTTGATAATGGCTGGAGCGCTGGAAACGTCCCAATCGTGCCAGTCTTTCGGCACGATCTTGAAGTGGTTCTTGTAAGCCCCGGTCATCGCGTCGAGGACGACGACCGAGCCGGAATAAAGGTTCGACCCTTCACGCATGTCGGTTGCAAAATCGGGTGCGGGGTTCCCGCCCGGCACATACAACAAGCCGGTATCCGGGTCCAAGGTGTATGAAGTCCAGGTCGCGCCGCCGGTTATCGGCACGCCTTGCAGCGAGTTGCCCCAAGTCGACGCATTGAGGGGTGAGGCACCGAGCGGTCCGCGCGTCGGATCGCCTTCAGCCTTCGGCACGAGGTAGAACTCCCACACGATCTTGCCGGTTTTGGCGTCAAGCGCATACATGCGCCCCTTCACTCCCTTGATGTCGCCTCCTGCGTTGCCGATGAAAACCAAACCGTTCCAGGCGATCGGAGCCGCCGGGGCGCTCTCGCCCTTCTTCGGGTCCCCGATCGCGGTTTCCCAGATGCGTTTGCCTGTCTTGAAATCGTAGGCGAGGACACGGGCGTCTTGGGTGCCGCGGAAAAGCATGCCGTCTAGATACGCCGCGCCGCGATTGACCCTGGGCGTAGCGGGAACGTAATCCTCATGCGTGCGCCAGTTCTCGCGGCATGTCGAAGGATCGATGGAGAAGATGTCGAACGCGGTCACGAAGATCAGCGCGCCGTTCACCTCCAACAACCCGGAATTGAAGCTGGTATATTGCCTGGTATCATAAGTGCAGAGAACTTTGAGCTTCTCAGCGTTTGTTCTGTTGATCTGACTTAACCGCGAGAAACGGTTCGAGGTGAGCGTCTTGTTGTAGCTTGGCCAGTCTCCCTCAGTTCCGTCAGGAGCAGCCTGCGGCGCTGCCGAAGCCGTCGAGGTCGATGGCTGCGCCGCCGCTCCGGTCGGGGCGACTTCCGTTTCAAGGGTCCCGGCGGGAGCCGACCAATAGCGCATATAATTTATCGCCGTCGACCCGATCTGAACCGTTTGGTCCCAATAAGCATAGGAGAGACCGCCTATGGCAATGCCGACGACAACGATTGCGCCGAGGAGAGCGCGAAGCCAAAATCTCATCGGTTAACTCCCTGAGTGACCAGCAAGGATCGCTATCTCAAAAGTTCGCCACTAAAAAATCGTAACCTCCGGCGCGCCGCAACGCCGCGCTCCAACATCTGAGGCTCGGTCCAGGGCTCACTGAAATGGTCATCTCGCGTGCGTGAAATGGCTTTCTTTGTAACGAAACATGGAAAGTTTATTTCGGAGCTCAAGGAAGTGCTTCTCGATTGCGTGCCAAGAGAACGCTGCAAATAGCGAGGCAATCGGAAGCGCGAACAAAATATTTAGATACCACACGCGGTGCGCAGGAAAAAAGAAACGAGTAAGTTTGCTGGATTGGAAATGCGTATAGATAAATTCCGTAGGAATAGTCGCCGCTTTCTATGATCGACAAACGCTTGGGATTGAGCAAGCCCAAGCCAACGGTCGCGTACGCGACAACGAATGACGATACGTAGGCGGTGGCGGTAAAGCTAAGCATGATCCAGGCGAAAACAATTGCTGCCGTCGTTAGGAGCCCGCTGGTTGGAAGCTTGTCCCGGTAGGTATAAATAACGACGCCGCAGAGAAAATTCAAAATCAACAATCGTGCCGGGAGAAAGCCATCCGGCGCCACGCCGCCGTGGGCATATTTACCCCACAACCAAATTCCGATCGGGGCCAATGCAATGATGATGGCAAGCGGGCCTCGCCTCGTAAGCAGTCCCGCCACGGCCAATAAGATGATCGCCAGATAGCACTCGAGTTCATAGGGGACCGTCCACAGCGAAGTGTTTACGGCAATATTGAACGGGTTTTCCGAAAAAACTCCCGGCAAGAGATAATGTATCCAACCAATCATATTGCCAAAGTACGAGGCAAAAAGTGGGTCCGAAAAATATTGGGTCAGCGTTTGATTTGTAAATATTGGGCCGAGGATGAGAGCGCATAGGATCACCTCGACGCTCAAGGCTGGGACAATTCGCAGGACGCGAAGCGCGACAAATTTCTTAAGATCACGTGTTCGATAATAACTTCCGGCTACCAGAAATCCGCTAAGCGCGAAAAACATCGGGAGCACGAGTACGACCAATCCGCGGAGCGGCCTGTCGAATAGGATTGCTTCGCCGGGCCTGCCGTAAGATGCAGCAAAACTGTGGATACAAAGCACTGAGACGGCGAGAAGCAGCCGCAGATAGTCAAAACCCGAGGTGTTGCCTCGGGCAGTCATCGTTTCAGAGACCTTTTTCATCTGTCATCTCTCCCTTCCCCTGACGTTCAGGTTGAGTCAACTGACAGCTAACAGGCCTCCCTGACGATGCGGCCATTTGGTCCCGCAAGGCGGTACATCGTCAACGAGATCCGCGTTTTAACCTTAAAAAAACGAGATTAACGCGCGTTTCCGCGCTTTCATTTAACGGCTTACCGCTTCCGGTTGGAACCGGCGTGCCCAATGGCCGTTAGATCAAGCGCCCAGGGATTTAATAGCGATGTCCCATGTCGAAGAAGCGATTGCTCGCCTCATTCAGGTAAGCGCGCCGGCTGGCGTCCATTACAGAACGTCTATTAGATATTGAGGCGGGCGGATTACCGCCCCACAGGGAGGAAGCCATGAAAACCCACTCGACAGTCTCGTTGGCGATCGCAGGCGTTGGAATTGGTGCGGTGACGGGTCAGAGTCTTCACGCTCAAAGCAAGCCACCGGTCTACTATGTTGGAAAGATCGAAAAATTCAAATCCGGATGCCTTCGCTAAGGATGTTATATTCGTCGCAATGGCGAATTTTAAAACAAGCGGGGGCCAAGTCGCTTGTTTTTCATTCTGCGTCAGCGGTAAATCACCATCGATTTGTAGGCTATCTAGCGTCGCATCCAAATCGATTGCTGGCTGTCCGTTAAGTCATGATCACGCCGTCCGTGGCGCGGATTAAATCGTGCAGGCGATTGACCAGATGAAGCCCACCATCTCGCGTGCGATGGCCATATTTACGACGTTGGCGTTCTTGCCACGCGCGCTCAGCCGACGATATCGGGCGCAGGGTCGAACCTGTGCTTTCCACCCGATGTCGCGAACGATTTTTGGCAGCGTCTCGATCCGATCGACCTTGTGACGGCCGATGCGCGGCTTCATTCGGTAAGCCCAGGCGCCTTCAACCAGCGCACGCCGAGCATGGCTGTTACCGGTTTTGGTAATGCCGGTGTGCCGGATGGTCTCGCCACTTGATTGCTCGCCCGGGACGAGGCCGAAATAGGCCATCAGCTGGCGTCGGCTTGAGAAGCGTGTGAAGTCGCCGACTTCCGCAACCAGCACCACGGCATTGATCAGTGCGATCCCCCGCATCGCCTGCAACGCGTCAACGACTGGGCGCAAATTCCATTCGGGAAGAAGGCAGGATATCTGTTCCCCGACCCGCTGCAGACGCCGTTCCGCATCCATAACGGCATCGACATAGTCCTGAAATGCGATCTGCTGAGCAGTATGTTGGAAGGCGAAAAGTCGATATGCCCCATGAGGCCCGTCTCCTATGCATGAGGCTCTGTACCGGTCACCCGGCTCAACCCTCGTACCGTCGTATATCGGATGACGGGCCGCCCTCAGGCCCAGCAATCATAGGGGCTAGGCAGCTGAGGCGGTAACGGGTTCTCAATAGCTTCGCGATATCGATGAAGTATCGCGGATCTCGTAACTAGCCCGTCCTATTCGTGAGACTGCGGTTTTCTGGTCTGATTGATGCAGGCCGCAGATCTCGTCTGGCGAGGCGCACAGGATTGCCTTCGGTTTTTCACCGCCTGTCGACCGGTACTTTGCAACGCGCTTGAGGGACGGGTTGGGCGAACGGGGGCGGATGCCCCGCTGGTCAAGGACCGAGCGGCAGCAGCGCTCCGGGCAAGCTGCGGAAGAGATCGGCTTCGGGACATGCTGCGGCGAACGCGAGGCGAATGCGGCTCGCGGTCTCGATGACACGGGCGGCGATTTTCAAGAGACGAAGACGCAGCGTCGCGAACTCGGCAGTGGCCAATTCCTGGACTTTGGGAATGGCGTCGCGCACGGTCAGCATCAACCAATAAGCGGCGGTGTGCAGAACGAGGCGGACTTGATTGGCGAGTGCCGAACGGCAACTGGTGCGGTCGGATGCGAGCTGTGTCTTATGCAGCTTGATCAGATTCTCGGCTTGGCCGCGCGCGCAATACAGGCTGTCGTAGATCCACTCGGCCGAGCCGACATCGAGGCTGGTGACGATGAAGCGGATGTCGAGGCCGAGCTTGGTCGCCTCAATACGGGCGACGGTGCGCCGTTCGCGATCCCAGGACTTTGCCTGGTGGCGGGTCTCGGTATAGCCGCGCAAAACAGGCAGGTTCTCGATGGCGCGTCGCGTGCGGATGTCGTCGGCGACTTCGTCGACTTTTCTGGCGAGCGGCTTGGTGCCCGACAGGCCGAAGATGTAGTCGATGCCGTTGTTCTCGCACCACGTCATCGCCTCCGGCCGAGCATAGTGCCCGTCGCCACGGAACGTAATTCGCGTCTTGTGCCATCGCGTGCGGATGCGCCGTACCAGGCGGCGAAGATGAGCACGGACCTCGACGCCGCCCGGCGTCTTACCGGGCCGTAGCACGACCGCCACGGGCCGGCTCTTCTCCGTGTCATAGACGTGGATCGGCAGGAAGCAGCGTTCGTCATAATGAGCGTTGAACAGCGAGAGCTGCTGTTGGCCGTGGACGACATCGCAGGTGTCGTCGATGTCCAGGGTGACGGATGCGGGCTCGCACGGGTAGCTATCCATCCATGCGTCGACCAAGGTGTAGGTCAGTCGTATCACGTCGCGCAGGCGCGGAGCATTCTCCAGTCGCGACAGCGTTGGTTGGGAGCACAGATCGCGACCGCTGTCCGGCAGCCGTCCGCAGGCCAACTTGAACGCCGGATCGGACCGCAGGTGATCGAGGTCGGCGGCGTCCTCGTAGCCGCAGCAGATCGCGAACATACGAGCGCGAAACATATCGACAAGGCTGTGCACGACCCGCGTCGGATCGCGCCGATCCGGGAACACCCGGGCCAATTTGTCGGCCAAACCGAGACGCCGCTCGGCCATCGCCAGAAGCATCACGCCCCCGTTCGAGGTCAGGCGCCCACCATCGAAGGCAGCGGTGACTTTCTTGGTGTCAACGGCTGGAAATGAGAAGAGCAGAATCGTATCATCGGTCATGGCGGGCGTGGCGTTCGCGGTTGAAGGTGATGGGGTTGGCTTCGCAACCAAATCCTACGCCGCATCAGCGCTTTACACCACGCTCGCCAACCTCTCAGCCGACCTCTGGCGAATAAGATGGGCTAGACCGGGAGGGTAGTTACGTGAAGTCTGACTTTCGATAATGTATTCGCTGGACAAGAGGCCGCTTTTGGCTTGGAAAACGAAGAAATTAACCGACGACCGCAGTTCGGTTTCACGCGATGATTTGCAATCAGCGATCGCCGAGGCGGTCAAGAAGGCTGACCCTGACTGTGAAGCTTTTGTCGACGTTGTCGAGCAGCGAGAGACGCCCAAGGCCCATCTCGACGCGAATTGGGCTATAAGAGGTGTTCGATTTGGCAACGCCGATCGGGATAAGTGCTAGCAAAGCGCTGACGACGATAGTCGAGCGAATGCAACGCGAGTTTGTTCTTGCCCCGCATGTTCACGGAGCCGCTGCCGAACCTAGCCGTTAGCTTGTCGATCTATAGCAAGGGCGGGCTCAGGTCCGCGTTCACCCACTGCAAGCGTTTGAACTTTTTGTTGTCCCGCGCCGCGGCGCGTATCGACAATCCGCCGTGACGTGCGTCACAATACGATGGCTGAAGCAAAAAAGGGTCTTCTTAACGATCCCGGACTATCCTTTGCGGATACGTCCAAAAACTCGTACTGCTAAATTAAGACCCGCCGTCTCCGGCGGCGGGTTTTCTTCTCGGAGCGTCCCGGTATTCGTCCGAACAGACGAACAACAGCCTCTGTCGCTCCCCGCACTCGGGGCCGTTTCTTTGTGTAGACAGTCTTAAATTTGGCAACCGGTCTGGAGATTGATTTCGTCACAAACTACGGGAGGCTGTGGGGTAAAACGCAATCCATCGGCGAGCCAGTTCAACTCGTCTCTGGCACGATAAAGAAATACGGCTGGCAACGATACCCACCGGGAACGGTTCCGCGCTGGAAAAACTCGCCGCGTCCTTAGAGCCGATCCAGGAAGTTTAGATTCAGGAACAATGGGCTGACCTGGTCAAGCGTTTGAGCATGATGCGGATCATGGCGAGGCGAACGAAGGCGGCTGCTGATCGCGCGTAGCGCTCGAAATCGCGCGCAAGGCGGCGGTTGTGGCTGATCCATGCGAGTGTGCGCTCGACAATCCAGCGCTTGGGCAGAACGACGAAGCGATGCGGCTCATTGCGTTTGACGATCTCCAGCTTCCAGCTACCGGTCTTGGCGATGGCTGCGGCCGTCTTGCTCCTTGATAGCCAGCATCGGCGGAGATGCATTCGATGAAGGGGAATAGACGTCGAGGTACGCCGAACCTCGCGGACATTAACCTCGCGCCGGCGGCCGCCGCGCTTGGCTGGCGGCATCATCGGCTCGAGAGGCTCTGGACGCTGATTTTGACGGGTTGGGTCGGTCTTTTAGATTAGCTCGGGCAGGAGTTTCGAATTAACGAGGACCTTGATGCTGCGAGGCGTCCTTGGTTGCCTAGTGATGAGGCTGGCTCGTTCGAGCGTCAGCACCATCTGGTGAACCGAAGGCGGGCTTACGCGGAAATATTCGTGGATGTCGATTTCGGCCGGGGTCTGCGGTGCAACCTCGTATATAGGTGGATATAGGCCAGATACTGCCCCTGCCTGGGCGTGAAGGTTTTTGTCGAAGGACTTACGCCGGCCATCCGATTCAGTTGTTGATGCGCGCCTCGAACAAGGGGGCACGCCATGAATGTACGCTATCGGGTCGACCTCGGCCAAATCGAGCGCACCGCACTGAGGACGCTGCTCAGCGGCGGCAAGCACGCGTCGCGCAAGCTCAAACGAGCGCATATTTTGCTGGCCGCGCATGCCGGGGCCAGCGACGAGGAGATTGCAAGGAGGGTCGGCGTGGGCGGCTCGACCGTGTACCGGACCAAGGTTAGCATTCGGTGAGGACCGCATGCCGGTCAGTCCGACTCAAGCGGCTTGATCGACTTTCTGTTTGAGGCTGCGCCAATTCCACGGCAACAGCTCGTCGAGCCTTTGAACAGGATGCTCGGCGATGCGCGCCAGAACGTCGGTGAGCCAAGCCTGCGGATCGACGTCGTTCATTTTGGCGGAGACGATCAGGCTGTACATGACGGCGGCACGATAGCCGCCACGATCGGAGCCGCAGAACAGCCAAGACTTGCGACCCAAAGCGATACCGCGGACGCCGCGTTCAGCTGCATTGTTTGATAGGCAAATGCGACCATCGTCGAGGAAGCGGGTGAACGCAGCCCAGCGCTTGAGCATGTAGTCCATCGCCTTAGCGACATCGTTGCCACGCGAGAGTTTTGCGCGCTGCTCGCGCATCCAGGTTTCCAAATCGGCGACCAGCGGCGCGCTGAGTTGCTGGCGAACGGCCTTGCGCCGCTCGGCGCTCTGGCCGTTGATGCCTCGCTCGATCTCGAACAAGGCGTCGATCCGGCGAACTGCTTCCAGCGCCAAGGGCGAGATCACCGCTGGCTTCTTGCCCTGAGCCTTACGCCGCGCATTCTCGGTCAGATCAGCCATCACGAAGAATGGACGCCGACCATGCACCCAGCAGGCCGCTTCCAGAATCGGACCAGGCGTGCGGCCGCCCTCGTAGAGCTTGGTATAGCCGCCATAAGCGTCGGCCTGGAAGATTCCGCTGTAATTCGCCAGATGCGCCTGCGGATGTTCACCCGCGCGGTCGCGCGAGTAATAGAACACTGCACCCGGTGGTTCAGGCCCGCCAAACGGCTTGTCATCGCGGACATAGACCCATATTCGGCCGGTGTCAGTCTTGCCTTTGGCCAAGACTGGCACCCAGGTGTCGTCCCCATGCAAGCGCTCGGCGCTCATGACGTGGGCTTCGAGCCTTTTGAACAACGGCGTCAGTGCGGCCGTGCAGCCGCCAACCTGGTCGGCCAAGGTCGACAGGCTAATGGGCACGCCTTCCCTGGCATAGCGCTCCGCCTGCCGGTTGAGCGGCTGATGCTGGCCAAATTTCTCGAACAACACCATCGCCAGCAGACTCGGTCCGGCCCAGCCGCGGGCAATGACGTGGAATGGCGCCGGCGCCTGGCTGATCTTCTCGCAATCCCGGCAAGTGAACTTCTCCCGGACGTGCTGGATCACCTTCCATTGCCGCGGAATTGATTCCAGCGTTTCGGTGACGGTCTCGCCCAATTTGCGCAGCCGCTCCCCGCCGCAGCAAAGGCAGGCCGTCGGACCCGGTACGATGACGCGTTGGCGCGGCAGATGATCCGGGAACGGCTGGCGCGATGGCCGCTTGCGCGTGAACGACGCCACGGCCGTCGTCGCGTTCGCGGTCCTGGCGGCGGCCATTTCCGCCGCCAATTCGTCCTCCGTGGCCGAGGCTTCGAGTTCTTCCAGCGTCAGCTCAAGCTGATCCAGCAACCGGGCGGTGCGCTCGGAACGGGAACCATAGCGATCGCGGTTGAGCTTTTCGATTTGCAACTTCAGATGCGCGATCAGCGCCTGGTCGTCGGAGGCCCTGGCTTTGGCAAACGCTGCGTCCGTCTCCGCGACAATCCGTCTGCCACGCTCGGCAACCAGCGCAGCTTTCAGTGCACCGACATCATTTGGCAGCGATTCAAGGCTGTCACCCATCCTCAGATAGAATCACAAAAGTCCCGATTTGGCGCGGCTTTTTTGTAAACTCTCGGGATTTTTCCGCAGCCTATCCGGCGCTCTGCGGCCGCCAGGTATGTTGTGGATTTCGCCAGTCGATCGCCTCCAGCAAATAACCCATCTGAGCCGCGGTCAGTGCCACCACGCCGTCCACCGTTGCCGGCCAGACAAAACGGCCACGGTCCAATCGCTTCGCGTAAAGCGATAGCCCAACGCCGTCATGCCATAGGGCTTTTATGAGCGAACCGGCGCGCCCACGGAAGACGAACACATCGCCAGCGAATGGATCACGACCCAACCCCTCCTGCACCAGCAATGCCAAACCCTGCATGCCCTTGCGCATATCGGTGTGACCGGTCGCGATCCAGATCCGCACGCCTGTCGCGACCGGGATCATCGCCGCTCCAGAACTTTGAGCACCCGGGCCAGTGCGGCGGCGTCAACGCCAGCGTCAACAATGACGCGACAATCCTTCCCGACGACAATCACCATGCGACCGCTCGCCGGTACTGCGGGAACTGTCGGTGCTGCCGACGCATCAGGCGCCACCGTCGCCGGCACAAAGCTAGTTAATTCCGCTTCCGCACCGTCCGGTGCCGGGCAGAATAATTTATGCCACTGCATCAACAGCGAGCGCGAAATTCCATACCGCCGCGCCGTCGACGAGATCGCTCGCGGTACCCGCAAACTTTCCAGCACAATTCGGAGCTTCTCGTCGTCAGACCAGCGGCGGCGCCGACCAGTCTCAACGACCTCGAGCCGTTCAATATGAGTACTGTACTTATTGACGTCCATAAGGACTGTTACAAATCAATCAGCCAAGCTCAGCAAGGCGGTCGCCACCGGAGGAAGACGGACCAAGCGACGCTTCGTGGAAGGTAATCTGGAGCGGGCGCTGAGCGAAGAGCCGCGTCCCGGAGCGGAGCGCAAACTTACGGGCAAGGAAGAAGCCTTGCTGGTGGCGACAGCCTGTGCCAGCCCGCCCGAGGGCCGCGCCCGCTGGACGCTTGGGTTGCTGGCAGGCGCGATGGTCAAGCTCACCGAGCACAAGAGCCTGTCGCACGAGACGGTTCGGCGGCGCCTAGCCGAAAATGACCTCAAGCCCTGGCGTAAAGGCATGTGGTGCATTCCGAAGGTCGATGGCGAATACGTCGCCCGCATGGAGGACGTGCTCGACCTCTATGCCGAAGCGCCCGATCCCAAGCGGCCAGTGGTATGCATCGACGAAAGCCCGGTGCAACTCATCGGCGAGGCGCGTCGGCCAATCTCGGCCAGGCCGGATCAGCTCGAACGTTACGATTACGAGTATCGTCGCAATGGTACGGTCAATCTCTTCGTTCTCCTCGACGTGCATCGTCCCTGGCGCAAGGTCAAAGTCACCGAGCGGCGAGCGGCAGAAGACTATGCCAAATGCATGCGTGACCTCGTCGACATCCATTATCCCGATGCCGAGACCATTCGGGTTGTGCAGGATAACTTATCGACCCACTCCGCCGGCGCCCTGTATCAGACATTCCCGCCCGCCGAAGCCAGGCGGATCTTGCGGCGGATCCAGTTCCACTACACCCCCAAGCACGCAAGCTGGCTCAACATGGTCGAGATCGAGATCGGCGTCCTGCGCGGTCAGTGCCTGGATCGCAGGATCGACGACCCCAAGCGACTGCGCCGCGAAATCACAGCCTGGGAGCGAAGGCGAAATGCGGCCCGCTCCCGCATCAAATGGATGTTCACAACAGACAAGGCCCGCGCCAAAATGGGCCGCGCCTATCCAGCCACTTCCAAAGAGTTATAATCACTGTGCAGAGCCACTAGCCCATCTTATTCGCCAGAGGTCGGCTGAGAGGTTGGCGAGCGTGGTGTAAAGCGCTGATGCGGCGTAGGATTTGGTTGCGAAGCCAACCCCATCACCTTCAACCGCGAACGCCACGCCCGCCATGACCGATGATACGATTTGCTCTTCTCATTTCCAGCCGTTGACACCAAGAAAGTCACCGCTGCCTTCGATGGTGGGCGCCTGACCTCGAACGGGGGCGTGATGCTTCTGGCGATGGCCGAGCGGCGTCTCGGTTTGGCCGACAAATTGGCCCGGGTGTTCCCGGATCGGCGCGATCCGACGCGGGTCGTGCACAGCCTTGTCGATATGTTTCGCGCTCGTATGTTCGCGATCTGCTGCGGCTACGAGGACGCCGCCGACCTCGATCACCTGCGGTCCGATCCGGCGTTCAAGTTGGCCTGCGGACGGCTGCCGGACAGCGGTCGCGATCTGTGCTCCCAACCAACGCTGTCGCGACTGGAGAATGCTCCGCGCCTGCGCGACGTGATACGACTGACCTACACCTTGGTCGACGCATGGATGGATAGCTACCCGTGCGAGCCCGCATCCGTCACCCTGGACATCGACGACACCTGCGATGTCGTCCACGGCCAACAGCAGCTCTCGCTGTTCAACGCTCATTATGACGAACGCTGCTTCCTGCCGATCCACGTCTATGACACGGAGAAGAGCCGGCCCGTGGCGGTCGTGCTACGGCCCGGTAAGACGCCGGGCGGCGTCGAGGTCCGTGCTCATCTTCGCCGCCTGGTACGGCGCATCCGCACGCGATGGCACAAGACGCGAATTACGTTCCGTGGCGACGGGCACTATGCTCGGCCGGAGGCGATGACGTGGTGCGAGAACAACGGCATCGACTACATCTTCGGCCTGTCGGGCACCAAGCCGCTCGCCAGAAAAGTCGACGAAGTCGCCGACGACATCCGCACGCGACGCGCCATCGAGAACCTGCCTGTTTTGCGCGGCTATACCGAGACCCGCCACCAGGCAAAGTCCTGGGATCGCGAACGGCGCACCGTCGCCCGTATTGAGGCGACCAAGCTCGGCCTCGACATCCGCTTCATCGTCACCAGCCTCGATGTCGGCTCGGCCGAGTGGATCTACGACAGCCTGTATTGCGCGCGCGGCCAAGCCGAGAATTTGATCAAGCTGCATAAGACACAGCTCGCATCCGACCGCACCAGTTGCCGTTCGGCACTCGCCAATCAAGTCCGCCTCGTTCTGCACACCGCCGCTTATTGGTTGATGCTGACCGTGCGCGACGCCATTCCCAAAGTCCAGGAATTGGCCACTGCCGAGTTCGCGACGCTGCGTCTTCGTCTCTTGAAAATCGCCGCCCGTGTCATCGAGACCGCGAGCCGCATTCGCCTCGCGTTCGCCGCAGCATGTCCCGAAGCCGATCTCTTCCGCAGCTTGCCCGGAGCGCTGCTGCCGCTCGGTCCTTGACCAGCGGGGCATCCGCCCCCGTTCGCCCAACCCGTCCCTCAAGCGCGTTGCAAAGTACCGGTCGACAGGCGGTGAAAAACCGAAGGCAATCCTGTGCGCCTCGCCAGACGAGATCTGCGGCCTGCATCAATCAGACCAGAAAACCGCAGTCTCACGAATAGGACGGGCTAGCACTAGTCTAGTGCCATTCGGCGTCCGTCAAATCGCTCGGATAGCGAAGACCACGGTGATCGGCAGTACGACGGTGTTCAGGCTTCCACATGCTGCACCCATGTTTGCGATTCGGGTGCCACACAAGAAATCACAAAAGATTGATTCGTCTCAACAACTTTCTAACTCGGCTCTTAGACGCTGCCGGCGATTTCTCTCTATGCAATGTGAAGAGAGAGCGCTACGCTACGGTGGAAATAACCTATAACCCAGAACGCAAGGCTGCCCCGCGTATTTCGAATGAGCATAGCGCGCTTAGTGTCAATCGCCAGCGATCAAAGTTCACACGCGACCTCGAATGCAACAATATAAATTTGCCGATTTAGTCAACATTGCCGACCGGATCGAAGTGATCTCGACGGACGTCTTCGACACGCTGCTTTTGCGCACCAGTAGATCGGAACAGTCACGGATCACGGAGGGCGAACGATTGTTTTCCGGTCTGCTCGCGCAACGCGGCTGGAACATGGGGGCCGATTTGCTGGTCGAAACGCGACTTCAGGCGCAGCGGCTGGCCTTCCGCGGGTTAAGCTTGCGCGGAGTTGCGGGCGAGGCGCGGCTTGTCGACATCATCAGCCGGCAATTAAGTATGCTTGGTCTGCCACAATTCCTGGTTGACGAACGCCTGCAGATCGAGTTGCGGGTGGAGAAGGGCTCGCTGTTTGCGAACAAACGGCTCGCGAGCGTTTTAGAAGCGCACGGCCATGCGGGTACACGGATTATTGCGGTAAGCGATACAACGCTTCCAACAGAAGCCGTCAGTGAACTAATTTCGCATTTTCACGGATCGGAGCTTGTCGATCACGTATATAGCAGCGCCGATCAAGGTTTAACCAAACGCGACGGCGGCTTGTTCCTCGCGGTGGCAAAGGCCGAGAATGTCTCGTTGAGCCGGATCTTGCACCTCGGCGACGATCTGCATGCCGATGTAAGAACTCCTTTGTCTAAGGGCATCGCCGTATATCATACGCCAAGACACGTGTATCGTCGGTACCTTCGCTTAGTTAACGGTGCCCTGACGGAAGCCGGACGGTTTGCGCGCGGCAGGGCGCGCGCGGCGAAGGCGATCACGCCATTTGACGAACACTCAGTTTCTTTCGGGCATCGCGTTTTTGGTCCCATCGTGACGCAGTTCTGCCTGCTGATCTGGACGTATGCTCGCGATGCCGAGGCCAACCACGAACCGTGTTTGCTATTTTGCGCGAGAGGCGGCGTTGGTATTCGAGAAGTGTTTGAACGTGTGCTGGCAAAGCTTGATCTCCCACTGGGCGTGCGGCGCGAAAATATTATGATCTCGCGCCTGGTCGCGGCACGTGCCGCTCTCCTAGCCCGGAGCAACTCAGCGACGGAGGAACTGGACCGCGAGTTTCGAGGCCGCTCATTTGCGGATGTCGCCGCGGCCCTTGGCGGCCGATCCTATGAGCTCTCGGATGCGTGGCATCAGCCGTTTTTTGCGCAGCCGTTCGTGACCCTCCTGCGTAGCGATACAGGCGCCGAAATACTGGCGGACATCGAAAGACAGAACACGCTGTTTATGCGCCATTTCAAGCAACTCGCTCGTGACTCGGACCGGATCATCTTGTGCGATACGGGGCTCTATGGCAGCACGCAACGTCTATTGTCCAGCGCCTTGCCGGATGTGCCCTTGGAGACGATTCAGTTCGCGCGCTCGAACTACAAGGGTCATAGCGAGGAGCACTTCGCAAAAGTGACCGGCCTGTTGGTCCAGCAGAATTTTTACAGTCCTCTCAATGTGTATTCGTGCGTTCTGCGGTATTGGCACCTGATCGAGAGCCTGTTCGAGCCTGCTGTGCCGTCGGTGCGCTTATTTGCAGAGGACGAACGGGGCCAGGTGGTAGCCAACTGCGGAGATGTCGGCTTCGGCGCCATCGATCCATCTAAGAAGAATCCTCTGCTCGCGGGCGCCCTCGCGTATATTGACGCTTTGCCGGCCGGCGGCGGCGCTATAGCGCTCGGTGATGCCGAGGTCGCCTGGCATCGCCTTAAAAGCGCGATTACCTGGCCGAGGGAAGCCGAGTTGCGATGTCTCGAGGTCGGCGGCCGTTCGGTCGACTTCGGGCGTCCCGATGTCCTTCGAATCTTCTCGCCTGGACAAAATAGCACGTCCATCGGGAAATTGATTTCACTGAAGGCGCAGCCGTGGCGCGAAGGCGCGATTGCGCGCGAGTTTCCATTGCTAAAGCACGCCCTTTTACCGATATTGGCAACGTTTCTGTCGTTGCGAGGATTGTCAGGGCGGCGGTCTTAGCCCGTCCTATTCGTGAGACTGCGGTTTTCTGGTCTGATTGATGCAGGCCGCAGATCTCGTCTGGCGAGGCGCACAGGATTGCCTTCGGTTTTTCACCGCCTGTCGACCGGTACTTTGCAACGCGCTTGAGGGACGGGTTGGGCGAACGGGGGCGGATGCCCCGCTGGTCAAGGACCGAGCGGCAGCAGCGCTCCGGGCAAGCTGCGGAAGAGATCGGCTTCGGGACATGCTGCGGCGAACGCGAGGCGAATGCGGCTCGCGGTCTCGATGACACGGGCGGCGATTTTCAAGAGACGAAGACGCAGCGTCGCGAACTCGGCAGTGGCCAATTCCTGGACTTTGGGAATGGCGTCGCGCACGGTCAGCATCAACCAATAAGCGGCGGTGTGCAGAACGAGGCGGACTTGATTGGCGAGTGCCGAACGGCAACTGGTGCGGTCGGATGCGAGCTGTGTCTTATGCAGCTTGATCAGATTCTCGGCTTGGCCGCGCGCGCAATACAGGCTGTCGTAGATCCACTCGGCCGAGCCGACATCGAGGCTGGTGACGATGAAGCGGATGTCGAGGCCGAGCTTGGTCGCCTCAATACGGGCGACGGTGCGCCGTTCGCGATCCCAGGACTTTGCCTGGTGGCGGGTCTCGGTATAGCCGCGCAAAACAGGCAGGTTCTCGATGGCGCGTCGCGTGCGGATGTCGTCGGCGACTTCGTCGACTTTTCTGGCGAGCGGCTTGGTGCCCGACAGGCCGAAGATGTAGTCGATGCCGTTGTTCTCGCACCACGTCATCGCCTCCGGCCGAGCATAGTGCCCGTCGCCACGGAACGTAATTCGCGTCTTGTGCCATCGCGTGCGGATGCGCCGTACCAGGCGGCGAAGATGAGCACGGACCTCGACGCCGCCCGGCGTCTTACCGGGCCGTAGCACGACCGCCACGGGCCGGCTCTTCTCCGTGTCATAGACGTGGATCGGCAGGAAGCAGCGTTCGTCATAATGAGCGTTGAACAGCGAGAGCTGCTGTTGGCCGTGGACGACATCGCAGGTGTCGTCGATGTCCAGGGTGACGGATGCGGGCTCGCACGGGTAGCTATCCATCCATGCGTCGACCAAGGTGTAGGTCAGTCGTATCACGTCGCGCAGGCGCGGAGCATTCTCCAGTCGCGACAGCGTTGGTTGGGAGCACAGATCGCGACCGCTGTCCGGCAGCCGTCCGCAGGCCAACTTGAACGCCGGATCGGACCGCAGGTGATCGAGGTCGGCGGCGTCCTCGTAGCCGCAGCAGATCGCGAACATACGAGCGCGAAACATATCGACAAGGCTGTGCACGACCCGCGTCGGATCGCGCCGATCCGGGAACACCCGGGCCAATTTGTCGGCCAAACCGAGACGCCGCTCGGCCATCGCCAGAAGCATCACGCCCCCGTTCGAGGTCAGGCGCCCACCATCGAAGGCAGCGGTGACTTTCTTGGTGTCAACGGCTGGAAATGAGAAGAGCAGAATCGTATCATCGGTCATGGCGGGCGTGGCGTTCGCGGTTGAAGGTGATGGGGTTGGCTTCGCAACCGAATCCTACGCCGCATCAGCGCTTTACACCACGCTCGCCAACCTCTCAGCCGACCTCTGGCGAATAAGATGGGCTAGCCCACGAGGAATTTGCATCAAGAATATCGAGCCAATCGGTCTGTTGGTGATCATGATCGGCTTTCTTTGCCTGCAGCTCGGGTGTCGGCCACATTCGCGACCTTCGTGGTGGCGGCTCTGTTGGGATCGGCGGCCACGCGTCTGATTGGTTCGTGCTACATCCAGCCAGCGCACCTTCTGCTGGCTTTTGTGGTCGCGACCGTGCTCCGGCACAGCCGCGAGACGGCTCGCGCCATCAACGCCAGGCGGCCGTTCGTGGCATAGCGGGTCAGCGCATCCCAGCGCGAGCGCATATTGAAGTGCCTTACCGCGAGAGCTTTTTGTCGATGTATCCCCTGGTCTCCGGGAGTAAACATCATTCGGAATCTGGTTGAGGGCAGACGAATTCGATACTGTGGCCACAGAGCATCAATCAGCAACGGCGGGAATTCTAGCAGCTTTTGATTAATACTGGCCCCGTTAGCACCTCATCGGTAAAAAATTGACACGCTGGAGCATTGGCGTCCACGGCATCGATTGCGACTTTTAAGTTGAGCGGCATTCCAATTAGGCCTGCGTTTGCCGGATGGACGTCGATGCAAAGCGAAATCGCCGTGACCAAAATCGTTTTTTTAATTTTTCGTCCCTATTAAAGGCAGAATAGAATGAATAAATTTCCAATTTATCCGGTGTGCGGACAAATGCCCGTTAAGTTGGGTTTAATCCGTTAACCATCTTGGTCCTGAAGCGTTGATTGTCCAGATGCTTGTGCGAAAACTTTTCGCTCCGAGAAGACCTGGGCGATGCCGATTCAGTTCGTCGATCTGGAACCCGCGTGAAAAAGAGTCCAACCGCCGCGCAAACGCAAGTGGACTATTCGGTCGGAGTTAGTGAAGCATGAAGTGATTGCCTTATGCTCCGCAAATAAGCATTCATGGAGGCGGCGCTTCCGCCTACCGAGCCAAAATACTTTATCGCCAAGACGTCGCTCGAGTTTTTCAGCGGCTGGGTCAAGTGCCATGTCTCTGCAGCATTCGGTCGCGTTGAGTGTGACGTTTCCCCCTGATATTAGCTTCGATAGCCGTCATCGCAATGGTTTTAGCCGCCTATTGCTCGGCGACAGCTTCCTGGTATGTCTCGGAATTGGGTTGGCTTTATTCGAAAAGCGAGGTCTACACTTTGAAGAGCGGGCTTTTGCGCAGCCGCTCGAATTTATGCAGCGCATCGTATTTACTGAATAATATATTTGAGGGATCAAATGTACGATTTCGACTGGCATAAGACACATGGCGATGAGACGAGTGCTTCTGCCCACGTTGTTGTGTCACTTTTAAAATTGATACTCGAAGTCCGGTCTGTCCTGGATGTCGGTTGTGGGGACGGACGATGGCTGGCGTGTTTCAAGTCGTCTGGCGTTCCGTCTATTTATGGCGTCGATGGAGAGTGGACTGATCAGGAACATCTTCTGATCGATAAGGCGGAATTTACGGTCAGAGACCTCTCCAAGAGCTTCGATCTCGGAAAACGGTTTGATATTGCCATCAGCCTTGAGGTGGCGGAACATGTTGACGCCGGGTGCTCGGCGCTATTTGTCGAAAACCTGACAAAACACAGCGACATGGTGCTATTTGGCGCGGCCATACCTTTCCAGGGCGGCTTCAGACACATCAACGAGCGCTGGCAATCCTCTTGGGCTGCGCTCTTCGAAGCTCAGGGCTATCAATGCTTCGATCCGTTCAGATCGCAGATCTGGCAGCGGCGTGACGTATCGGTCTGGTACCGACAGAACATGCTTGTATATATTAAGCGCGAGCGAAGCGATTTGATTTCGCAAGTGGAAAAATACTTGAGCGCGTACCACATCAGCGAAATGCCGATCGATATAGTTCATCCTGAACGATACGAATCGATAGCGTCCTATTCACAAATAGCGTTTAAACCTCTAATGCGGAAATTGCCGGCGGCATTTGTCGGCAAATTCGTATCGGTGTTGTTGGGAAAAAATTAGAGGGACCACGCCTATCTTCGGTTTTTAGATCCGTCTTCAGTTGCCAACAGATCAAAGGCAAATTCAACTGCGGGCCATGTGAGCGTGGCGACGCATGTCTCCGGTGTGGCGCCGTGCGCGACCGGACCGCTCGTGGCCGCTTGGTAGTATTCCAATGCAAGTTGTGAAATCCGTCCGTCTCATGCGCAGCAACTCCACAGGGACGCGGCGCAACGATCCGGGTAGAGACGGGCTCCTGGCAGCCGCGTCACCCTCAACCGATTTCGGGCCCACAGGACTCTGCGGCCGCCCTTTTTCGTCGTTACCGGGGTTGCTCGGGTTGCCAGGAGCTGGGCCACCGGCAGGTGTATCAGGAGCTGAAGGAATTCCTGAGTAACCACCCGGCACGCCTACTTCCGAGCCCACGCCCGGACCCAAGCCGCCACCAGAGCTGCGCGTGGGATTCGTATTTGTCGGGGCAACCCCGCCTCCGATGAGGCCCGCCGGTGGGCCTCCGCCAACCGCTCCGGCTGGCGCTCCACCGCCTACCGCTTCGCCGTAGCCGCTGGACCCGCTCAATCCTGAGCCAACCGCGCCTTGCGGACCGCGGCCCCCGCCTCCCGCGAGCGCGACGTTCATTGGCAATAGTGCGACTAACAGCGAAATGGTTAGATTCCGAGTTTGACATGTAGCCATCTTGTCCTGTCCTCCGTCAAAGCTAGAGCGAGGCACCTTCGCTTTACGAAAGTGCCAGAATTCGGCAAAAGAGAGAAGACTATAACTCATGCGCGGGGCCTTGGTTTAAATTGTCATCGGAAAGGAGGTTTCAATGCGACTTCCGCCCCTCACTAGTCGCACGCATGCCGCTCTATAGGTTCCGGGCTGAATCGCAAAGCCGTGAGATAAAAATCGTATTTGGTCTAGATCTTTCCGAATTTACAAAACCGGGCCATTTAGCTTAACAGGCGAGTCCCGTTGCGAGTTTATGAGGTTGCTCTAAGCTTGCCTCATGACATCCGGAGGTCCAAAATCCCGTCTCAAGAAAGGCCGACAGCGACGAGCTGCCGGACATGAGTCATCGGTCGGACAAAATCTCGAGCAACAGTATCAGGAGTTACTTCAGCTCCGTGAAAAGGTGAGCTCGCTCGCGAAGACGGCAGAGGATAGCCGTCGACAACAGAAGCGAAAAGGTCGCGATTGAAGATGTTGATTCGATAAGCGATGCCGCAAGCGGATGTTCAGGCAACACTGAAATCTTCGAGGGGCTTTCCCAAAATGAGTTGCGCTTTAATCCGTAATGGTCGCCTCCCGCGGCCGCCCCAAGTCTCGAATGGCCGCGCCGGATTTTGATATTTTGGTCACCGCGAGGATTTCTGAGCTGCAGCTTTGGCTCGTTTCGCAGATCCGCTCTTGCCAGGCTTGTCATTTCGGCTCAGGCGATCAAGCTGCCCATTGAGTTTTTCAAGCTCCGTGCTGATTTTAGCGGCAGTACCGTGTCGATGGCTTCGCGGAGGGTCCAAAGCTCGTCAACGGACATTGACGCGGACACCAACCGTACCTTTGCCGTCGGCAGTCTCACCAAAAATGGAGGGACCGCTCAGAGCGTCCGCTTCTATCGCACAAGCGGTTTAATGAAAACTGCAGCGACGACGTTGCTGGTCGCGCTCCTCGTTATTTCAACGGCCCGCTGGCTCTACTTTCTCGGCAAAATCGGTCGAGCATTAATCTGTCGGCTAAAGGCTTAACATGAGGTGTCATGCCTTTGTCGGCAAGACATACCAAACCAAACCGTGCTGAGCAGACGCCCCCGTCTTTGCCACAAGCGTCCCCTCGCATTTATGACAATGAATCCTGCGGTTTAGGGCAAAAAATCGTCTCAGACTAAGTTAAAGAAACTTCGACCTCTGGGTTAAGTTGCTCAAAGATTTATCTCGATCGAGCCGGTTTGGCGTGAGAACCATAAAAATACTGTGGCCGGGCAGTTACACTTTGTGTTTCTTCGAAGAAGACCGGCTTCGAAGCGCGCGGGCACCTTCCTAAACCGCGGCATTTTCAAGATAGTCCCAGCCCATGATGTGGGGGGCGAATGATGATATTTCTCGCAAAGAAGCGAAGATCGGTTAGTTCTCGTGAGCAGATTAAATGCGAGACATTAGAGGTCGCCATTGCGACGGCGGTTCAAAGATCTGATCCCCGTTGCGAGCCCTTCATCGGCGTTTTCATCGAGCGTCGCGCTCCAAAATCACGCGACGAACCGAACTGGGCCATTAAAGGGATCAGATTTGGAAAAGCGGAGCGGGGAAATTGCAACACGGCTTTGTCCGTTATCGTTGAGCGACTCAAACGAGAGTTTGAAATTTCCGATTGATTCATGCTGATGTAGGATTCGCATCGCGGGCCGTGAATTGATCATCTTTGAAGTCCTCGCAAGCCATCAAAATGACGCACACGCAAGGAGGGGTAAAACCCAGATACACGGCTATTTTCAATTTACAGAATCGGCAACAGCTCGCCCATTGGGAGATCCAGACGCCGATGAATCGAAGGCCGATTACGCTCAAAAACCTCGAGCTAGCTATCGCGAAGGCTGTCAGAGAGACCGATACCGAATGCGAAGCCCTGATCGGAGTTATTGTGGAACGCGTTAATCCAAAGTCGCGCGGAGACGTGAATTGGGTTGTTAAAGGCGTTCGGTACGGAAAGGCCGAACGAACCAGATGCCATGCGATCGTTGCTGATGTCGTTGAACGACTTCAGTCCGAATACATCGTTTCAGACGGGCTGAAGTGATACATTTGGGCGTGCTGCAATCTCCGCAGGATATCGCGAATTTCTCAGGTCGCTACCGGGAATGCTCAAATTAAAGCCGGCTGAGGCAGGCGCGGGGCGGGCACCGTCTTACAGATTGCCCAATTGGCCGTGCTTGCTCAGGAAATGAGGCACCTCAATCGAAAAACGAGATGGTGTCAGGCCACGCTTTGTGCTGCAGTGCACCCGAAGGGTTTCTTTGTGGAGGCAGATGTGTTTTATGCATTGTTTTTCCAGGAAGCTCAGGTCAGCGAAGTTTTTCCAACGAAAGCGGAAGCTTGGAAGTTTGCCGAAAAAAACGGACACGTCGCCCTGGTCGCGGCACGGGAAGAAGATCCGCCACGCCGCATTCTTAATTTGAACTATAGCATCCAGAAAATTGCTGGAGATCTTGGTAGCGCACCCACAAGGCCACAAAAAGTCCAGCCGTCTGACCTGGGAAGTTCGAAGCGTTATATCTAATGGATCTGCGGTCTCTTCAGACAGGCCATTCCCCTTTGAGAGTTAACGGCAAAAGCCTTTGCAGCAGCCTGTTCATCGGCGGATGAAGACGAAGCTTTTTTTCATCGGGCATGGGCTGATGGAGAACCGTCATGACTTGCTGGTCGACGCCTGCCTGACCCTGGCTGACGGGCATGCCGAACGGGTCGCCGCGCTGCACATGATCGAGCCTCGTTAGCTGAACAACTTGCCCGTTCTATTGTCGCCGCCCGCGCACGCAATATCTCCGATCTCGTCGGAGCCAATAAATCACGCTCGCCGGTCGAGGGCGAGCGCTTTTTCAACAACCTGCTAGAGGAAGCCGGCAATCCTGAATTGTCTTCGATTGGGATGTCGTCCGGCAAGTCATCGTTCTCCATCTTTGCCATCGAGCAGAATGATCGAGGGATAGAGCATCTCGGATGTGGGTGTCGTGAACGGACGCGGATAATGCGCTCAATAGTGCTGCGTATCCTGGCACCAAGCCAAGTCAGATGAGTTCGTCTTCCTCCGGTGGCGACCGCCTTGCTGAGCTTGGCTGATTGATTTGTAACAGTCCTTATGGACGTCATGGACGTCAATAAGTACAGTACTCAAATTGAACGGCTCGGGGTCGTTGAGACTGGTCGGCGCCGCCGCTGGTGCAGTGGCATAAATTATTCTGCTCGGCACCGGACGGTGCGGAAGCGGAATTAACTGGCTTTGTGCCGGCGACGGTAGCGCCTGATCCGTCGGCAGCACCGACAGTTCCCGCAGTCGCCAGCAAATGGATCACGACCCAACCCCTCCTGCACCAGCAATGCCAAACCCTGCATGCCCTTGCGCATATCGGTGTGACCGGTCGCGATCCAGATCCGCACGCCTGTCGCGACCGGGATCATCGCCGCTCCAGAACTTTGAGCACCCGGGCCAGTGCGGCGGCGTCAACGCCAGCGTCAACAATGACGCGACAATCCTTCCCGACGACAATCACCATGCGACCGCTTGCTGGTACTGCGGGAACTGTCGGTGCTGCCGACGGATCAGGCGCTACCGTCGCCGGCACAAAGCCAGTTAATTCCGCTTCCGCACCGTCCGGTGCCGAGCAGAATAATTTATGCCACTGCATCAACAGCGAGCGCGAAATTCCATACCGCCGCGCCGTTGACGAGATCGCTCGCGGTACCCGCAAACTTTCCAGCACAATTCGGAGCTTCTCGTCGTCAGACCAGCGGCGGCGCCGACCAGTCTCAACGACCTCGAGCCGTTCAATTTGAGTACTGCACTTATTGACGTCCATAAGGACTGTTACAAATCAATCAGCCAAGCTCAGCAAGGCGGTCGCCACCGGAGGAAGACCTTTCTCAGGCAGACGGCAGCAAAGTGGCAAGGGGCGGATAGCACCGCAATGCGTTAATCGCGACGATCCCGACTAACCCACCATACGACGTTTGGAGGAAGTCGACGACATGGCCATGTCGATCGGGAGTTGCAAGCTGCAACGCCTCAAGACCCATGGCCGAGCCGACAACAATTACACACAAATATTGTTCGCCCGGGGTAAGCCAATCCAAGTAGCGCAGCCAAGACAGCGAATGCGGCGAACCTCTCGTAGAGCGGATTTGCGGTCAAGACTGGTCGGAGACCGATCGCCGACAAAGTCGCGATAGCGATGCAGACCAGGCGAGAATTCCGAGAATTGTTTGCAGCATCAAGCCGTCCAATACCGATAGTCATCATAGTGGTTATCGTATCCTATTTAAAGTCCGTTTAATGACGAGGCCTATTTGACGGCTGGTCGAACTGTCGTCACGCAGCTGAGCACAATAGTCCACGCGCAGCTTCACTTAATCGAGATGGAATTTCTCGATCTGCCGGTGTTCAGCCTTGATGTAGCGCACGGTGCCGGTAACCGAGCGCATCACGACGGTTTCGGTCTGGATGACATCTTTGCGAAACTTGACGCCAGAAAGCAGCGAACCGTCGGTGACGCCAGTCGCCGCGAACAGGCAGTCGCCCTTCGCCATGTCCTCGATGCCATAGATGAAGCGCGGATCGGTGACGCCCATCTTGCGCGCGCGTTCGCGCTTTTCCTCGGTGTCGAGAATCAGCCGGCACTGCATTTGGCCGCCGATACAGCGCAACGCCACTGCGGCCAAGACGCCTTCGGGCGCACCGCCGGTGCCGATATACATATCGACCCCGGTGTTGTCCGGATCGGCGCAATGAATGACACCGGCGACATCGCCGTCGCTGATGAGGCGGACCGCCGCGCCGGTGGAGCGCACGCCGTTGATGATCTCGGAATGACGCGGGCGATCGAGCATCAGCACCGTGATCGCGGATGCATCGACGCCTTTCGCCTTGGCCAGGCGACGAACATTGTCGGCGGGCGATGCATCGAGCTCGACAACGCCTTTGGCGTACCCCGGGCCGACCGCGATCTTCTGCATGTAGACGTCCGGGGCATTAAGTAGCGTGCCGCCGTCCGCCATCGCCACGGTGGCGATCGAGCCCGGCATGTTAGTTGCGCACAACGTCGTGCCCTCCAGCGGATCGACGGCAATGTCGACCTCGCGGCCCGGCATTTACGCCAACCTTCTCGCCGATGAACAGCATCGGCGCTTCGTCGCGCTCGCCCTCGCCGATGACAACGGTACCTTTGATCGGCAGCTTGTTGAGCTCGCGGCGCATCGCATCGACCGCGGCCTGGTCGGCTGCCTTCTCGTTGCCGTGGCCACGCAGTCGTGCTGCCGACACCGCCGCGCGTTCCGTCACCCTGACGATCTCAAGCGTTAGGATACGCTCAAGTAATTGTTGCGGCGGAACGTGTATCGTAGTGACAACTTTGCACCTCCATAATCATCAAGTCCAATAGCACTGGTATATGCCACGACAACCTTGGAGCCACTCACATCGAAATTACCATCGGTAACATCGACTATTTAGGTTAAGGAGGGATTTAAGATCTTCGGCTTCAGATCTGCAGGAGCGGCAGCGAGGCTGAGCAATTGGCGAAGTTCGCAAAACAGCCGGCTGGCCTCGTGCGGCGGAAGGTGACGGAAAAGTCCACCCAACTGTTGGACGCGCTCATGTCGATGATCCAGGCCGCCTCCAGCCGCGGCTGCTCTACTGCACGCCATAGCGCGTGAAGTCATCGCCAATCTTCGCCTGGATTTTCTTTGCCGCTGAGATATCGGCATCACTGCCAACTTTATCGCCCTTCTTCAGCTTGGCAAGCCCGCGTCCATATAGCGCGCTCGCCAGCTTCGGCTCGTATCGCAGCGCAGAATTATAATCGTCGATCGCCGCGTCGAATTGGCCCATCTTCATGTAGGTCAACCCACGCGAGTCATACGTCGCAGCATCGGTCGGCTCCAACTGAAGCGCCTTATTGCAGTCCTCCAGCGCCGCCTGCAACTCACCGAGGATGGCGCGGGTCCAGCAGCGTCCGTTCCATGCGGCTTTCAAATCGGGCTCAAGACGAATTGCCTCGTCATAGTCGCGGGCCGCGCGATCGTACTCGTTCTTTTTCTGGTAAGTTTCGGCACGGTTGACGAAGGCCTTGACGTAGTTGGGATTGAGCCTGATCGCCTCATCAAGATTTTTGATCGCGAGGTCGTATTCGCCCTTCTTCAAGTAAGCTACGCCGCTGATTGTTTAAGGGCTTGGCGTTAGTTGGATTGAGCTTGATCGATTGATCGAAATCCTGAACAGCGCGGTCGTAGTCCCCCTTTTCGGCATAGGCGTCGCCACGATTATTGTAGGCGATAGCTGCAGCCGCCGTGCTTTCGCCCGAAATCGATGACCGCCGTGCAACCATCGATCTGAAGTTCAGGCGAGGTGCGATCGATGCCGTTGCACAACGCAAGGTTCTGGAGAAGATTATTCTTGGGCTTCGGGTCCTGCGCTCCGCCGGCGGCCCGAGCAACAGCAAGATGAGGATGGGAGTGACGCCGGTGAACAACGTTCCTCTTGCACTACATTCCATGATCGATCCCCGTTTCGGGAATGAGGTAACGTACCGCCGATATAGCCGCCCGCACGAGGCTCGGCAGTTCCGCGCAGGCCTAGCATCCTCGACAGATCTTCAAATTGGTCTTGTCATCCGTTTTTTCTTCGACGGGTTTTTGATCGGATTTTTTGTTGGATTTCCCGCGCCGTGAAAGGTCTCGTCAGCTTACTTTTTCCTTCTTCGATAAGGGTGGAAAATTTGACCGTGCCATCGTCCAAAATTTCGATGTGCGGCGTGGTGCCTCGTATCCCCATGGTTGCGACAGGAGTGTCGATCTTCATGTCGCCCGTCTTCGCTACCTGGCCAGCAACAAAGGTGAACGTTCCTTTGGTTAGATTGATCAAGGTCGAGTTGGACTTCCCGTTCGGGTCGTATACGAACTCGTCCAAAGTCATTTGGGCGTTTTTGGACAAATTAAATGAAGTGCCATCAGCAAAGTTAATGCTGACCCGGCCATCGGCTCCGGTCCGAACCACATCGCCTTGGTAGACGAGATCGCCAATTTTCGTCTGGTCGGCTTGACTCGGAAGCTTTGCCTGAACGACCACCGCGTTCACATGTTCAATCGTGACTGAACCCGTGGCGGTTTCAACTTTTCCAATTGGTTTTGCGGCATCGCGCTTGCGCTCGAGCCGGACAAGGTAGAAAACTGGTCTGCAGCTAAATGGAAAACTATCAAAAATACGCGAAATTGTATTCTCGCGCATGATCCTCCCTCCTTGAGAGGTCAACGGCCACACACATTCGTATGGTTAAACAGTAAACAAGAAATGGAACGTCGCTGACCATATAGATACAGGGCAAAAATGTAACCATGCAATTCTTGCGAACCAGTTGACACCTGCCCTTGCGCCTTTTTGGCAAGCAAGTTTGGAGAGAGAATTTGAATGATATCAGCTGCTTAAGTCGGCTAAGCGACGTAGACAAGACTGTTTACAGGCGCGTGGTCCGTCCGTACCGTCAGTCCGCCGCCTTCGGGTTGGGGAGAATCAGGACTTTGGCGGCCCCAAGCACGGCTGTCGGCGAAAATATTCAATAGAAATATCCACCAAGAAATCCAGGGACGCAGGTGATCCCTTTGCGCTTGTGAGCTATTTCGAGTAACAATTATAGAATAGTTAATAGATAATTACCGAAGTTGGGATACTTTTCGATGTTCCATGCATCCCGCAGTGAGCAGGAAGGCGGGGCGAGTGTAGTTCCCGATGTCGTCGGCCACATTCAGGCGGCAATTGGTTCTTCGCAACCTCACGCGTGAGTAGCGGCATTGCCGTTCAGGTCAAGGTTGGCGATCCTGTTTGCCAGGGCGACGTAATCGAGACCTCAGTCGGCGGCCAAGTCGGAATTGGCTTCATCGACGGCACCTATTTTCATCTATCTAGCAGCACTAGCATCGTGCTGAATGAGTTCGTCTGCGATGCCGATGGGATCCTGCATTCGGCCCTGTTTCGCATTGCCCGAGGTGACGTTCAAGTTCATTGGCGGCCGGGTAGCGAAGACCGGTTCTTTCAGGATCGACACCCCATTTGCGAAGCTTCGTGGTCCCGCCCGTACCGGCGGGATCGGCATGCTGACGCTCACCGCACTGATCTTCTCCGTTATCAAGGAAGCCCAGGCCGCGAGCTCGGACGTCACATTCTTGGATGACGGCAAGATAGAATACACAGATCTAGAACACGGTGTGTTCGAGCTCGTCACGAGGGACGGGCGACACATCATTGTAGATAATCCTGGAGAAACAATCGTCCTCAGCAGGACTGGGTCCGTTACCGTGGTTACGAATAGTGACACGCGAATGGCGGAGTTACAGGAGGCCCAGCAGGACGCACTAGCCACCTACGCGCTGGGGACGAACGCAGCGCCAACTAGCACAGGGGCAAGCGGATCGAGCACAAGTCCTTCATTATTGCTTCCGTCCCAGGGGCTTCAACCAATCAATTTTATCCAGCCGGACGCCCCGGCGGCAGCCGCACATTTCGCCGAGCGTAACGACGGCGACGGCGCCGGTGGTCGGCCCGTCAGTCGCTGAAGTCATTATCCCCATTCCACAAACAATCGACTTCGCCATCGACCCGGTCGTCGATCAGTCAAACTTCCAAATTGCGAATTTCGTAACAATTACCGATAGCCTATCCTCAGATACGATCGTTCCCTATGTGCCGGGTTCTGGGACGATCGTTTCGGCCGTCGGCCCGTCAGACACTCCGGTAGGGACGAATCTCGGCGAGCCTCGTCATAATCAACCCGCAAACCGGTGTGGTCAGCTACGATCCCCACAACTTCACGTTTCTGAAGGCCGGCGAACAGGTCATCGTCACGATCGGATTTCAGCAGCAGTGCGGGAATCGATACGTTTAACGAAACCACGACCTTAACGATCGAAAGCCCGGTTCCCACGGTGACGATTGCTACGCCGGGCGGCGCCACTGCGCAGCATACCCATACAATTTCCGGATCCGTTGTCGCCGCGGGCGGCGAGGTCGTGGTCGGCTCGACGGTGACATTGGTCGACACCTACAACGGCATTCCCACTCCGCTCGGCGTTACCGCAATCGTGCAGGCCAACGGAAGCTGGACCGCCAATGTGACATTGGTGGGCGACGGCACTCACAGCATCGTGGTCATGGATACCGCTCTGGACGGCATTACCGGCACCAGCCCGGCGCCGGTGGTGTTCACGCTGCAAACCGCGGCGCCGGCGGTGGCGATCACCAGCGCCGGTGGTGCGACCGGCCTGCTGAGCCATACGATTACCGGAACGGTTAGCGCTGATTTCACCGCGGGTGGCTCGATGGTGACGCTGTTCGACACCGTCAGCGGCGTCACTACGGCGGTCGGTACCGCGATCGTGCTGGCTGACGGCAGCTGGACCGCCAATAATGTGACGCTGGCAGAAGGCACCAACTCGATCAGCGCGCAGGATGTCGATCTAGCCGGAAATCTCTGGCACCAGCGCGCCGGTGATCTTTACGCTCGTGCGGGGCGGCCTCGGCGGCGACCTCGAGCGTGGTGGCGAGCCGGCGACGGTGGCGGCGGACGGGGCGGCGACTACGACGGTGACGGTGACGGTGGAGGATGCCCACGGCAACCTGGTTCCGAATGCGGCGGTGACGCTGGCGAGCAGCGGCGGCGCCGCCGATACGTTTGGGTCGACCACCGGCTTTACCAATGCGCTGGGCGTGTTCAGCACCACGCTGTCGTCGACCACGGCGCAGCCCACCGACACCATCACCGCGAGCGAAGGCGGGCTTCACGAAACCACGGCGGTGGACTTCACGGCCGGGGCGGCCTCGGCGGCGACCTCGAGCGTGGTGGCGAGCCCGGCGACGGTGGCGGCGGACGGGGTGGCGACGACGACGGTGACGGTGACGGTGGAGGATGCCCACGGCAACCTGGTTCCGAATGCGGCGGTGACGCTGGCGAGCAGCGGCGGCGCCGCCGATACGTTTGGGGTCGACCACCGGCTCTACCGATGCGCTGCGGCGTGTTCAGCGACCACGCTGTCGTCGACCACGGCGCAGCTCGACGACACCATCACTGCGAGCGAAGGCGGGTTCACGGAACACACGGTGGTGGACTTCACGGCTGGGGCGGCCTCGGCGGCGACTCGAGCGTGGTGGCCGACGCCCGGCGACGGTGGCGGCGGACGGGGTGGCGACGACGACGGTGACGGTGACGGTGGAGGATGTCGACGGTAACTCTGGTTCCGATCGCGGCGGTGACGCTGGCGAGCAGCGGCGGTGCTGCCGACACGTTTCATGGTCGCTCACCGGCTTTACCAATGCGCTGGGCGTGTTCAGCACCACGCTGTCGTCGACCACTGGCGCAGCCCACCGACACCATCACCGCGAGCGAAGGCGGGGTTCACGAAACACACGGCGGTGGACTTCACGGCCGGGTGCGGCCTCGGCGGCGACCTCGAGCGTGGTGGCGAGCCCGGCGACGGTGGCGGCGGACGGGGCGGCGACTACGACGGTGACGGTGACGGTGGAGGATGCCGACGGCAACCTGGTTCCGAATGCGGCGGTGACGCTGGCGAGCAGCGGCGGCGCCGCCGATACGTTTGGGTCGACCACCGGCTTTACCAATGCGCTGGGCGTGTTCAGCACCACGCTGTCGTCGACCACGGCGCAGCCCACCGACACCATCACCGCGAGCGAAGGCGGGGTTCACGAAACCACGGCGGTGGACTTCACGGCCGGGGCGGCCTCGGCGGCGACCTCGAGCGTGGTGGCGAGCCCGGCGACGGTGGCGGCGGACGGGGTGGCGACTACGACGGTGACGGTGACGGTGGAGGATGCCCACGGCAACCTGGTTCCGAATGCGGCGGTGACGCTGGCGAGCAGCGGCGGCGCCGCCGATACGTTTGGGTCGACCACCGGCTTTACCAATGCGCTGGGCGTGTTCAGCACCACGCTGTCGTCGACCACGGCGCAGCCCACCGACACCATCACCGCGAGCGAAGGCGGGGTTCACGAAACCATGGCGGTGGACTTCACGGCCGGGGCGGCCTCGGCGGCGACCTCGAGCGTGGTGGCGAGCCCGGCGACGGTGGCGGCGGACGGGGTGGCGACTACGACGGTGACGGTGACGGTGGAGGATGCCCACGGCAACCTGGTTCCGAATGCGGCGGTGACGCTGGCGAGCAGCGGCGGCGCCGCCGATACGTTTGGGTCGACCACCGGCTTTACCAATGCGCTGGGCGTGTTCAGCACCACGCTGTCGTCGACCACGGCGCAGCCCACCGACACCATCACCGCGAGCGAAGGCGGGGTTCACGAAACCACGGCGGTGGACTTCACGGCCGGGGCGGCCTCGGCGGCGACCTCGAGCGTGGTGGCGAGCCCGGCGACGGTGGCGGCGGACGGGGTGGCGACTACGACGGTGACGGTGACGGTGGAGGATGCCCACGGCAACCTGGTTCCGAATGCGGCGGTGACGCTGGCGAGCAGCGGCGGCGCCGCCGATACGTTTGGGTCGACCACCGGCTTTACCAATGCGCTGGGCGTGTTCAGCACCACGCTGTCGTCGACCACGGCGCAGCCCACCGACACCATCACCGCGAGCGAAGGCGGGGTTCACGAAACCACGGCGGTGGACTTCACGGCCGGGGCGGCCTCGGCGGCGACCTCGAGCGTGGTGGCGAGCCCGGCGACGGTGGCGGCGGACGGGGTGGCGACTACGACGGTGACGGTGACGGTGGAGGATGCCCACGGCAACCTGGTTCCGAATGCGGCGGTGACGCTGGCGAGCAGCGGCGGCGCCGCCGATACGTTTGGGTCGACCACCGGCTTTACCAATGCGCTGGGCGTGTTCAGCACCACGCTGTCGTCGACCACGGCGCAGCCCACCGACACCATCACCGCGAGCGAAGGCGGGGTTCACGAAACCACGGCGGTGGACTTCACGGCCGGGGCGGCCTCGGCGGCGACCTCGAGCGTGGTGGCGAGCCCGGCGACGGTGGCGGCGGACGGGGTGGCGACTACGACGGTGACGGTGACGGTGGAGGATGCCCACGGCAACCTGGTCCCGAAATGCGGCGGTGACGCTGGCGAGCAGCGGCGGCGCCGCCGATACGTTTGGGTCGACCACCGGCTTTACCAATGCGCTGGGCGTGTCCAGCACCACGCTGTCGTCGACCACGGCGCAGCCCACCGACACCATCACCGCGAGCGAAGGCGGGCGTTCACGAAACCACGGCGGTGGACTTCACGGCCGGGGCGGCCTCGGCGGCGACCTCGAGCGTGGTGGCGAGCCCGGCGACGGTGGCGGCGGACGGGGTGGCGACGACGACGCTGACGGTGACGGTGGAGGATGCCGACGGCAATGGTTCCGACGATGCGGTGACGCTGGCGGCAGCGGCGGCGCCGCCGACACGTCTGGCGTCGGCCACCGGCTCGACCAATGCGCGCTGGGCGTGTCTCAGCCGCCACGCTGTCGTCGACCGCCGCGCAGCGCACCGAGACCGATCACGCGCTGAGTGAAGGCGGTCACGAGACCACGATGCGTGGACTTCACGGCCGGTGGCGGCCTCGGCGGCGAACTCGAGCGTGGTGGCGCAGCCCGGCGACGGCGGCCGGACGGGGTGGCGACGACGACGGTGACGGTGACGGCCGAGGATGCCAACGGCAACCTGGTTGCCGGGGATGCGGCGGTGACGCTGTCGGCGACGCGGCGCCGGCAACACGTTCGACGCCGACCACCGGCACGACCAATGCCGCCGGGCGTGTTCACGCGCCACGTTGACTTCGACCGTGGCGCAGGACCGAGACGATCACGGCGAGCGAAGGCAGGGGTCCACCGAGACCACGATGGTGGACTTCACGGCCGGGCGGTCTCGGCGGCGAAATCGAGCGTGGTGGCGAGCCCGGCGACGGTGGCGGCGGACGGGGTGGCGACGACGACGCTGACGGTGACGGTCGAGGATGCCAACGGCAACCTGGTTGCCGGGAATGCGGCGGTGACGCTGTCGGCGAGCGGCGGCGCCGGCAACACGTTCGACGCCGACCACCGGCACGACCAATGCCGCTGGGCGTGTTCACAGCGCCACGCTGACTTCGACCGTGGCGCAGCGACCGAGACCGATCACCGCGAGCGAAGGCGGCGTTCACGAAACCACGATCGTGGACTTCACGGCCGGGGCGGTCTCGGCGGCGAAATCGAGCGTGGTGGCGAGCCCGACGCACGGTGGCCGCCGACGGCGTGGCGACGACGACGCTGACGGTGACGGTCGAGGATGCCAACGGCAATCTGCATTGCCGGCGAGGCGGTGAGCTGTCGGCGCAGCGGCGCCGGCAATACGTTTGGGCGCCGGTCGACCGGCACTACCAATGCCGCCGGGCGTGTTCACGCGCCACGCTCGCCTCGACCGTGGCGCAGGCCGAGACGATCACCGCGACCGAAGGCGGCGTTCACGAGACCACGCTCGGTGGACTTCACGGCCGGTAGCGGTCATCGGCGGCGAACCTCGAGCGATCGGTGGCCGAGCCCGACGAGCGGTGGCGCGCCGACGGCGTGACGACGACGACGCTGACGGTGACGGTCGAGGATGCCAACGGCAATCCTGGTTGCCGTGAGACGAGGCGGTGACGCTGTCGAGCGAGCGGCGGCGCCGGCAATACGTTTGCGACGTCGACCGAGCGGCACGACCAATGCGCTCGGGCGTGTTCACCGCCACGCTCGGCGTCGACCGACGGCGCAGGACCGAGACCATCACCGCGACAGAAGGCAGGGCCACGAGACCACGGCCGCGGACTTCACGGCCGGAGCGGTCTCGGCGGCGACCTCGAGCGTCGCTGGCGAGCCCGGCGACGGTGGCGGCGGACGGCGGTGGCGACGACGACGCTGACGGTGACGGTCGAGGACGCCAACGGCAACCTGCATTGCCGGGCGGGCGGTGACGCTGTCGGCGAGCGGCGTCCGCCAACACCTTCTGCGGCCGATCTACCGGCACGACCAATGCCAGCTGGCGTGTTCACGCACCACGCTGACCTCGACGCATGGCGCAGACCGAGACCATCACGGCGAGCGAAGAGCGGCGTTCACGAAACCACGGTCCGTGGACTTCACGGCCGGGCGCGGCCTCGGCGGCGAACTCGAGCGGTCGGTGCGCGAGCCCGGCGACCGGTGACCGCCGACGGCAGTGGCGACGACGACGCTGACGGTGACGGTGGAGGATGCCAACGGCAACCGGTCGCCGCACGCGGCGGTGACGCTGCCAGCAGCGCGGACCGGCAATACCGTTCGGGTCCGACCACCGGCATTACCAACGCCAGCGGCGTGTTCACGCACCACGCTCGTCTCGACCGTCGCGCAGCACCGAGACCAATCACGCGCGAGCGAAGGCGGCGTCCACGGAACCAACAGCGGTGGACTTTCACGGCGGGGGCGGCCTCGGCGGCGAAATCGAGCGTCGTGGCCGAGCCGGCGACGGTGGCCGCGGACGGGGTGTCGACGACGACGCTGACGGTGACGGTGGAGGATGCCCACGGCAACCTGGTTTCCGCCATCGCGGTGACGCTGGCGAGCAGCGGCGACGCGCCAACACCTTCGGTCGACGAACCCGGCACTACCAATGCGCAACGGCGTGTTCACGACGACGCTGACCTCGACGCACGGCGCAGCCCACGAGACCATCACCGCGAGCGAAGGCGGCAATTCACGAAACCACGGCCGTGGACGTTCACGGCCGGGGCGGCCTCGGCGGCGACCTCGAGCGTGGGTGGCGAGCCCGGCGACGGTGGCGGCGGACGGGGTGGCGACGACGACGGTGACGGTGACGGTGGAGGATGCCCACGGCAACCTGGTTCCGAATGCGGCGGTGACGCTGGCGAGCAGCGGCGGCGCCGCCGACACGTTTGGGTCGACCACCGGCACGACCAACGCGCTGGGCGTGTTCAGCGACCACGCTGTCGTCGACGATGGCGCAGCCACCGAGACCATCACCGCGAGCGAAGGCGGGCGTTCACGAAACCACGGCGGTGGACTTCACGGCCGGGCGGCCTCGGCGGCGAACTCGAGCGTGGTGGCGAGCCCGGCGACGGTGGCGGCGGACGGGGTGGCGACTACGACGGTGACGGTGACGGTGGAGGATGCCCACGGCAACCTGGTTCCCGAATGCGGCGGTGACGCTGGCGAGCAGCGGCGGCGCCGCCGATACGTTCGGGTCGACCACCGGCTTTACCAATGCGCTGGGCGTGTTCAGCACCACGCTGTCGTCGACCACGGCGCAGCCCACCGACACCATCACCGCGAGCGAAGGCGGGGTTCACGAAACCACGGCGGTGGACTTCACGGCCGGGGCGGCCTCGGCGGCGACCTCGAGCGTGGTGGCGAGCCCGGCGACGGTGGCGGCGGACGGGGTGGCGACTACGACGGTGACGGTGACGGTGGAGGATGCCCACGGCAACCTGGTTCCGAATGCGGCGGTGACGCTGGCGAGCAGCGGCGGCGCCGCCGATACGTTTGGGTCGACCACCGGCTTTACCAATGCGCTGGGCGTGTTCAGCGACCACGCTGTCGTCGACCACGGCGCAGCCCACCGACACCATCACCGCGAGCGAAGGCGGGGTTCACGAAACCACGGCGGTGGACTTCACGGCCGGGGCGGCCTCGGCGGCGACCTCGAGCGTGGTGGCGAGCCCGGCGACGGTGGCGGCGGACGGGGTGGCGACTACGACGGTGACGGTGACGGTGGAGGATGCCCACGGCAACCTGGTTCCGAATGCGGCGGTGACGCTGGCGAGCAGCGGCGGCGCCGCCGATACGTTTGGGTCGACCACCGGCTTTACCAATGCGCTGGGCGTGTTCAGCACCACGCTGTCGTCGACCACGGCGCAGCCCACCGACACCATCACCGCGAGCGAAGGCGGGGTTCACGAAACCACGGCGGTGGACTTCATCGGGGCGCCGTCGGTGACAGAGAGCCTTGTCAGCGATACCGGATCTTCTGCGACAGATAAGATCACGTCGGATGATGCGCTGACCGGCACGGGCCTAGACAACGCCATTAGTCCATTTCAGCGTTGACGGTACCGCGATTGCCGCGACCGCGACGGCCAATGCGGAGGGGTATGGTCCTTCACCCCGACCGGGCTTGCGGACGGGGCGCACAGCGTTGTGGCGAGCGAGACTGACAGCTTCGGCAATACCGGCACAGCGACGCTGAGCTTTACGCTCGCGACCGAGGCACCGACGGTCACAATCGGCACCATCAATTCGGCGACGCAGACTATTTCCGGAACGGTCAACCCTGCCAACGTGACGGCCGGCACCACCGTCACCATCTTCGATAGCGTCGCTTCGAACAGTCCCTTAACCCCATATGCCGCGGGGCTTCTCACAGCGAATAACAATCTGATCAACGGATTGGGCGGCCCCGCCCGGCTTTGGAACCCAGTCGCTCGCTATCGGCGACGACAATTCCTCACCTCGGCGATCAACATCACCTCTGTATTCGGAGCCGCCGGGGTCGATTTCTTCGGCCACAACTACACGTCGCTGTACATCAACAATAACGGAAACATCACGTTCGGATCGCCTAACAGCACATTTACGCCGAACGTGATCACTGGCGGGGCCAACAATCCTATCATTGCACCGTTTTGGGCGGACGTAGATACGCGCGGTGGCGCCGGCACCCCCACTGGAGGAAACGCCACCGGCGCCGACCAGGTTTTCTATAATCTTGATCCCACCAATGGCGTTCTAACAATCACTTGGGATGATGTTGGATATTACGCAGAACAAACGAACAAATTGGACGCCTTCGAGGTTCAGCTTATCAGTCTGGGTGGCGGCAATTTCGACATCGTTTTCCGATACGAAAGCATCAATTGGACGACAGGCGAAGCTAGTGGAGGGATGGATGGTTTAGGTGGAACGCCAGCACGTGCAGGCTATTCAGCGGGTGACAACAATAGCGCTGATTATTTTGAGCTGCCCAATCGGGAAATCAGGCGGCACTTCTGGCGCTTCCAACCACCCCCGGCAATACGGGGATCGCAGGCGTTGATGTCTTCCAGGTCCTCAACGGGGTAGTAGGCACAACCCAGACCGTGGTTGGCACCGCCACGGTTCAGGCCGATGGCGCTTGGGTGGCCAACAACGTTACGCTGCCCAGCGGTAATAACACCCTGACCGCCCAGGATACTGATCTCGCCGGCAATACCGGCACCAGCGCGCCAGTTACCCTCGATCAGACGATTACAGCGCCCGCCGGCATCGCCGGATCCTCCATTAATTTGGGACTTACTCAACCTTCCGGCGAGAGCAGCGAGGCAATTACTCTCACGGGAACTCCGGCCAACTGGACCATCGCGGACGCCACACACAATTCAGATGGCTCCTGGACAACTTTAACGAACGATTTCTCGACGTTGGCGATTACGCCGGATGTTAATTTTGTCGGTTCGACCGTCCTACATGTCACCGAAACGTGGACGAACCCAGATCGGCAGCATTGGCTCAACGGTCGTGGCGGATAACGTCGAAGCCTTTGCACCGGGCTCACCGATTTTTGCCGTCGCCGGCGACGACCACCTGACCGGCACGGGAAGCGCAGATCTCTTTGTCTTCGCTCAGCCGATTGGCAATGATATCATCTACAATTTTTCCGCCACGTCTGATAAAATCGATCTGGTTGGTTTCAATAACATCGCGAGCTTTGCCGACATCCAGAACAATATCGGGGACGATGCAAATGGAAATGCGGTCATCGCAATCGGCGCCAGCGAAACGATAACAGTGGATGGGGTTCACGCGGCATCGATCACGGCTAGTGACTTCGTGTTCAATCAAGAGCCGATTACGGCAAACCCAGGGACGATGCAAATCGGCGACGGTTCCTACTTGCCGTTGAGCGGTACGATCAACAACACCGGTACTATCGAATTAAATTCAACCGGCGACGAAACCAATCTGCAGATCATTGACCGCGGCATAACGCTTGAAGGCGCTGGACAGGTCGTCTTATCGGATAGCGCGGGAAATAGGATTGTCGGCACAAGCCCCGATGTGACGCTGACGAATGTGGACAACACAATTTCAGGCGCAGGTCAAATTGGAGCCGGACAGCTAACGCTGGTCAACGAGGGAACGATCGACGCAACTGGTACGAACTCTCTTACCATCGATACCCGCGCGAATGCCATTACCAACTCGGGAACGCTTGAGGCCAGTGGCGCTGGCGGCCTCATCGTTCAAAGCAACATTGCCAACGATGGATTCTTGTGGGCTAACGGCGGCAGTGTCACGCTTGAGAGCAATGTCACCGGTAATGGATCAGCCCTCATAAGCGGATCCGGCTCCCTTGAATTTGCGGCCTCTTCTACCGAAAATACCGCTTTTGCTCCCGGGTCCAGTGGGATACTCGTACTCGAACACTCGTTTGATTTCTCAGGCGTGGTGTCGGGCTTGACGGCAAGCACTCATCTAGATCTTCTCGACATCAGCTTCGCCAAAGGGGCCACGCTAAATTACACGACCAGTGCGGACGGCAACGGCGGAACTTTGAGTGTCACTGATGGCACGCACACGACCAACATAGCTTTGCAAGGCGATTTCAATCCGGCAGGATTTCAGACGCAATCTGACCACGGAACAGGGACGCTCATCAGCTACCATCTTCTGGTCTGATGGTGGATGAGCCTACGCTTCCAATTGAGAAATTCAGCAAGCAACTCGTGCCTGCCGCGGCGCGCGAAATCGCAATGGTGCTTGAAGGCTTCACGGTTGTGATCACCAAATCGACAGTGCCGGTTGGTACCGGCGACGAAGTCGAGCGGCTGATTCACGAAGCCAATCCCGCGGCCGATGTGGTGGTGGCCTCCAATCCGGAATTTCTGCGCGAGGGTGCGGCGATCCGTGACTTCAAGTTTCCCGGATCGTATCGTGGTCGGCACCTCGGATGAGCGCGGGCGCAAGGTACTTGGCGATATCTATCGGCCGTTGTCGCTCAATCAGGCGCCACTGATGTTTACCGAGCGTCGCACCGCGGAGTTGATCAAATACGCGGCCAATGCGTTCCTCGCTACCAAGATCACCTTCATCAACGAGATCGCTGACCTGGCCGAAAAAGTCGGCGCCAACGTGCAGGAAGTCGCGCGCGGCATCGGGCTCGAAATCGCGTCGGCTCGAAATTCCTGCATGCCGGGCCGGGTTTCGGCGGCTCGTGTTTTCCAAAGGACACCCGTGCGCTGGTAAAGATCGCGCTCGATCACGACGTGCCGTTACGGATCGTCGAGGCGGTGCTGGCGGTCAACGACAACCGCAAGCGCGCGATGGCGCGAAAAGTCTCCAATGCGGCCGGCGGCAACCTGCGCGGCAAGACCGTCGCGGTGCTCGGCCTGACCTTCAAGCCCGACACCGACGACATGCGCGAGGCGCCGTCCATACCGCTGATAACGGGGTTGCTCGACATGGGCGCCAAGGTGCGTGCACATGACCCTGTCGGCATGGAGCAGGCGCGCCGCGAGTTGCCCGATATCGAATATTGCGACGATCCTTACGTATGTGTGCGTGGCGCGGACGCCATGGTGATCGTCACGGAATGGGCGCAATACCGCGCGCTCGATCTGGAACGCCTGAAGCGCGAGCTGGCGCAGCCCGTCGTGTCTGCGCAATATATACCGCCCGGAGGAAATGAGGGCGCTCGGCTTTACCTACGAAGGCGTCGGCCGCGGCGTTTGGGCCGCCAGATTTTGAATCTCGTGGCTTGGCCAAGTCGACCGTGCGCTGCAATTTGCTTCCGCCGGGGCTGACGCCGATATGGCTCACCGCCGTCGTCGTAACGCCTGCAGCAGAAACATGACCTGTACGATTTGGCGCGCGAGCGCTGATTCATAGCGACCGAGCCGTTCCAACACCGCGCTGTCAAAATTAGCCAGCCGTTGGAAACAAAGTGACATGTCTTTCGCAGGATCGATCCACGCCATTGAAAGGGAAGCGCGGTCGTCTGGATTGACGCTGGCCGGTTTTATGTAGCCGTCATTGCGGCTCGCCTCAGTGCGGTTGCATGGATTGAAAATACTTGCGCCGAAAATCTGATGCGCTAGATCCGCGGGCTCGCCGCGCAAGCGCCGGCGCTCGTGTAAAATCTCGGCCTGGGTGTGCAGCAGGTTGGTTTCGATCGAGGTGGCGCGGCGGATGCGCCACAATAGCGATGCTAACCGCAGCACCAATTCGCGTTCGACCGCGGTCTCGGCGTCAAAATCAGCGATGATTGCGGCTTCGAAGCCTCGGTAATCCTCGACATCCTCAAGCCTAGCGACAACGGTCTCCGCGCATAGCCCATGGCGTACGGCATTTCGCCGCGAGCGATGTTTGCCGGCCTCGGTGATGGGACCGGTGCTGCGGGTGGCGTTACGCCGATTGGCTTCGATTTGCCGAAACGACGTCACGGGCGTGTCCCTCCCTCGGCAGCGCCGCCGGAATTATCTGTGCTGACCGCCGCGCCTTTTTGCGGGACCTGTGGTGTGAGAGCAGGGAGGATGCCGGTACGTTAGTCCGGCCCTGCTTCCATAGCCGAAGGGCGATCGGTAGCGGATCAATATTGATCTTCTTCCACCATAATTTCTCATCGCCGTGGCGATGGAGTTCGCGGTGATGCAAGCGACAGACGGGCACGGTGAACTCGTCGCTGACCTTGCGGCTCATCGCCCGCGGCTGCGCAAAACGCAAATGATGCGGATCGGCCGGCGTCCGTCCACAGACCAAGCAGGGTTGCCTGGACACAAATCTTCGATAATCCTTGTCGCGCAGGCGGATGGTTTTCGGCTGTAGGCGACGCCACCGCGGCGCGGTGCAGCCGACGCTGTGGCGGCGTGCGCCGCGGACCGAATTTCGGCCTCGGGTTCCGTCGAGACAATGGCTTTGGCCTGGGGTCTCGGTTGCTTCGACCCGGTCTTCTGATCCGGCTTCGCCCAAGATCGCGAGCCTCTCCCGGAAGCTTGTTTCCACAAGCTCGGCATCGGTGACGCAAAGCGTGTTTTTGGCTGGCAGGCTCCGATAGGCCCAATCGGCCATTGCGTCAGCGGAGGGGACGATGGCCAGCTCTGTCAGCAGCCGATCCCGCAGCTCCGCCGATGGGTCGGCGGCCAGAACTGGGTGGCGGGTGGAGCAGTGGCGTCGCGTCGCTCGTCGCGTGCCCATTCGATGACCGGCGAGTGGACATCCGCCGGCCTTTTAGTTGGCTTGGCGGCTTCGGGTTCTGTCGCGCCACCAAGGTCTGGGGCATCGAGGTCGTCTTCGCCGGCTATCCCGACCAGGGTGAAGAGCGCATAGCGCCGGGCATAGGTGAGGGCGGCTCCCATCCGCTGTGGCGCTGACGTTTCACTGACGGGGCAGACCGGCCAGTCCGACGAGATCCATTCGCCGGACGAATGCGCCAACACCGTCGTCAGACGAATAACACCCGCGCTCTCGTCAAACGAGGTGGTTTGCACCGTGGCAATCTCGTACCGGCCAAGGCTTTTGCGGATCGAGATCAAGGCCGCTGGATAGTGACGCGTAGCGAAAGGTCCGGTCCGTCTCGCGCGGAAAGGGCGAGCGGATGGTCGCGGTCAGGGCCTTTTCGGGGTTATGGAGCTCGATCTGCGCCTTGGCGAGCGCGCCGGCAATGGCACCAATGGTCTCACTGGAGCGCTGCATCGGTTGCCTCCAGGTCAAGCAGGTCAAAACTGATGGCGCCGGATTTGGAGCGCTTGGCGCGCAGGCCATGGCCCGTGGCTTCCTTGACGTCTTCCGGCACCAGTTTCTTCAGCTCCGCCTTGGCGCCTTCATGTTCTTGATAGGCCGGCCTGGTGCGGCGGAAGGTGGCTGACAACTCCGCCCAACTGTTGGACGCGCTCATGTCGATGATCCGGACCGCCTCCAGCCGCGGCCGCGGTGGCTCGACGCCAAACAGGCGAGGGGTCTCGCCGCTCTGGACGCAACGCCAGAACTTCCGCTCCGCGGTCAATAGCAAATGCTGGTAGAGCGGATCGGCATGGATAGTCATTTCCACCCATTTGCCGCCGCCGGTGATGATCGACAGCACCGCCGACCTTGCATTGGAGACCCACATATTGTGCTGCAGCTGCGCCATGTGCTTGGCGGCGGCGGCTTCCTCCGAGAACGTCCAGGGCAGCATGAACTTGGCCTCGAACACCGCGCCCGACGGCTCGACCAGGCCGTCCAGGGTGGCTCCCATCCATTTGATCACGGGGTGGCGGATATGCCTCTGCACGCCTTTGACGGCACATCCCGAATTGCGTTCGTACCATCGCCGATTGAGGTCCTCGGTGGCGCTACCGAGCTGCACCATCAGAACATCGGACAGGTCTTCTGGCTCGATCTCGCCGCGCTTCTCCCGCCAGAGGCGCAGCAGGGCAGCTTCATCGTCGCCCATGATAATGCGGGCGTCTGAGCCGCCGATAAAGTTGCGCCTGTCGTTAAATTCTCGGTTGAGAAGCCTTTTGGCCATACGTCATCTCCATTCCGGGGATCGTCGCACGTGTTAAACTCTGCTGAGAGTTCGAACCGAGACCTACTTACCAAAATGCATATTGATAGGAATTCTATTAATGCGCGGAGACGTCCCGGTGTCAATAGAAATTCTATCAATTTGGAGACGTTCATTTGGTTACAACACGACAAATAAAGGCGGCGCGCGCCCTACTTGGTTGGTCTCAGGCTGACCTAGCTGATCGTTCCGGTATTTCAGAGCCTACGGTTGGGCGTCTCGAGGCTGCGGACGGTGTGCTTGGCGGGCGCGAAGACACAACTCAAAAGATATGCGCGGCAATTCGTACCGCTGGTGTCGACTTTATTGCGGACAACGGCGGAGGGCCGGGCGTGCGCCTTCGAAAGCCGTCCAAAAGTAAATCCGTGAAATAGGGCTGACTTGCTGACTTGCCGAAGCGTCGGCTATTGCGCAGGTCGTTCCAAGCGGTCCATGGATCCGATCAATCGGCTGCACCCTCATAGCCAAGGCAGCCCATAACTGGTTTGCGGCCACCTGTATGCGCGTGACAGAGAAAACCAGCGGTGCATCGCGTCGCGAAACGAACCCAGTTTTTCTCCAAGATTTAGAAGATCGTCCGATGGTTATTTGGCGCCCAGAGGTGGGGAAAAAGCGTTCCCGGTGCGGTCTAGTCGAGATGCGCAGCAAAACTTAACGCTATCGGCGTTCGTCGCTTGCCTCATGATGCCGCCGGGTCGCGACCTGCTCAAAAGTCTCGCCGGTTTCGGTCAATGTCGCAGCGGTCCCCGTTACGGTCTGATAGCGGCGAAGGATGACATCGACGTAGCGCGGATCGGATTCAACGCCGCAGCATACCCGCGCGGTGTTCTCGGCGGCGATCAGGGTTGAGCCGGGCCCGAGGAAGGGATCAAGAATGATGTCATCGCGGTCGGTGAGCTCCATCAAGGCATCCGCCAGCATCCTCGTCGGTTTGCCCGGTTTGCCCGCTGGACCATCCTGAAGCTTTGGCCGCCGACCGGGTCCAGGCGAGACCTTTTCAGGCGTGGTCCATAGATTGCTGCGCCGGCGTCCGCGCTTGCCATCTGGATCGTGATGGACATGGCGAAGCCGTGCCCTTCTTGAACAGCGGCAATAATTCATGAGCCGATCGGTACAGGTCCCCATCTCCGGCGTTGGGTTTTGCCCATACCACCAGATCCACCGCGATCAACCCGAGCGCGGTTGCGGCCGCGTGCGCCTCCGGCAGGCTGCGCCAATCCATAAAGCCGCCGAGCAACCCGCCCTCCATCAAATGGGGGAAAACCGCCTCCATCCAGGCCCGATGGAAGGTTTGGGACTTTGGATCGGGGATGGCCGCGGAGGCCATCGCGAGCCCTCGCTGCCCACGCATCATCCGATGTTCGGCGATCGCGGCATCGAAGGCCAAGTCGGTGAAGACCAGCCGCGCCACATCGGTTTGCATCAATCGTTGCACCACGTCAGGATCATGGCCATCGCCGCAAATCAGCCGATGCGGACCGAGCTGGAACCGATCACCGACCCGCGCGATGGCAACGCGAGGAAGCTTCAGGCACAACATCGTCAGTGTTCGATTTTTCTTCGTCGCGATCGTCCCCGATGACGATCTCATCGATCTCGAGAACCCCAAAACCGGTGATCTCGATCGGCGCGTCGGACAGGATGAGTTCCTCGAATTCAGCTTTTAGCGCGCCAACATCCCAGCTGCCCTTTTCGGCCAAGCGATTGACGGCGATGCGAAGCAGACGTTGCTCGGTGTCGTCGAGGTGATCGACGCGGATACACGGCACCGATAATAGGCCCAGCAATTTTGCCGCCGCTAGCCTGGATTCCCCGTCGAGTACGATATTGTCGTTGCCGATCAATAGCGGCACGTTAAATCCGAGCGTCCGCATCGAATTGGCGATGTCATGAACATGCGCGAGGTCGGACTTGCGCAGCTTGCGCGCGGAGGATTTCAAGGCCTCGATGGCGCAGGATTCGACCTTCAGCGACGGAAGCAGGTCGTTGCGGCGAGACTGGCTTGCTTGTTCCGGTTCCGGATGCCTTGTTGCAACCGCCCGGCGTGAACGCGGCTTGACGTTTGAACCTTGCCGCAGGCTATCGCGCCGCAGTCATCCTTCTTGGTCTTCATGCTCTAATCCGGGAGGTATGCTCTGCATTTCGGCTCGGCTGGTTTGCTCTAAGGGCAAGCCGGGATTGTCGAAGCGCTTCGTGCCTCGCGTTCCTCTCTGGCGTCTTGTTCCAAAAGTTCGTGATATTTTTTCAGCTTGCTTTGAACTCTCGCCTCAGCCTGGTGATTCTTGGGTTCTTCTTCAGCGGCCGGCTTCGACCTCGACAAAGCGCGGCATCATATTCAATGCCTGCTCTCGGACGGCTTTCTGTGCGCCAGCCTGTTCCTTGGTTAGTCGGCCCGTCGATGGTGAACTCACCCGTCGCTGTCATTGAAAATGATATCGTCGGGGTGGGGGAATATATCCGGAGGGCGAAGGCCCGCGCGCTCGTGCTCGTTCGAAAATCGGACCAAATTTTTCCTTATACTGAATCGCATCCTCCAGAATTTCCAACGCATCGCTGGCTCGTTCCGCTTTCGGCTCGATCAATCAGCTCGAACAGCTGGCGGGCTGCCTTAGGTATCTCCCTTCGCTGCGGCCCTAAACATCGTTCGAATCAAGGCCTGCATCGCAGGTATTTCTGAAACCTTATCGCCTTCTCGAACCGTGACCGGTCGAATGGCTTCGTCGAGGCCATGGCGGTCAACCGGTCGGCGATCCCGCCGCCTAACCCGCTGCCAGGCTGCACCGCCTTTTTCTTGGGGGCCGCCCCTTCGGATTGCCCGATTTGCCCTTCTGGAATTGGTGTTCCACCGGGGGTTTGCGGTAGTTGCTAGCGGTAGTTTTTTTCCTATTCATTCTATCTGAGTATCGTATTATTCTACAGAAATCTACCCTGCTTATGAAAAAGATTGACCCTGTTATCAAGCTTAATGCAGAATGGTCCAAAGGAGACGCAAAATCTCGACGAACTTTTGATTTAAAAACATAATCTTTTAAAAGTCTTTGCGTCAAGGGGTTTCGCCCTGTCCCTGAAAAATATCGGATTACAGGGGTTAACAGGGGAGCGCATGGGCAAGGCACGGCGGCCAGCTGGTCGTGCGCTCGGGGGTAGTCGGTTCATCGATGAGAACGGCGGAGGGCCGGGCGTGCGCCTTCGAAAGCCGACAAAAGGGAGATCTGGGAAGTAGGCCGCGGGGAGCCGATGTTTGGTAAGGGTGTCCGCCGAGACGAAGTCGGATTCGACCGATCCCATCTACCAAGTCAACTTGCAGGCATCCGCGAGCGTCGTTTGGGAAAGAAGTCGTCCCGCTCAAACAAAGTTTGGTACCAGCAGGCGGATTTCGCGCTAGTCTTGATGTGTCAGCACCGTCTCCGTCGGGCCGAAAAAAGAATTCTCTCAAGGAAACTTCATCAGATTTGCCAACGGCGGATAACCTTGGTGCTTTTGAGGTTGGGAGCGTCGGATTGCTTTTCGGAAGGCGCCAGCCTTGGCAAGCCGAGGTCATCTACCCCCAGTCGTCTTGCTTATGCGAGAGCTAGCCGAGAAGCCAGTTGAAAAGAAAATAGGCGGCGCGCGTGCTGAAATAGAACCAGCCGCCCGTCGCTACCAGCGCCGCAACGGCCCAACCCACCGTAAATGATATTCCGCGCCATTCGCTCAGCACGCTAGCCAACCCGCCGGCAAGGTCGTCGCTCTCCACGTTTGGATTTTCCGATTGCAACAATGATTTAAATGGATCCAATTCCATTGAGGCTTCAAACGGCGCATCATCTGACGTTTAGGCCGCAGATGACCCGCCTCGATTCCCACTGCCCCCATGCCTTTTTCTGCCATATCAAAGCCCGCATCGCGCTTGCTTAAATTCAGACCCGCGAAACCACTTGCTCGAGTGAAAGCATGACTGGTAGATGTGACCGAACTTCGACGCGATGAGCGCGAAGAGATGTCATACTTTAAAAAATTAAAGGCAACTGAGATCGCGAGTGATTGGACCGCAACATCGGCCGGCGCCGCGATGTGGTTTAAATCCTTTTCCCATTCGCACTTTTGAAAAAGGGCTCTGGTGCAACGCCGGTGTCGAACGTATCCAAAAGAAGCGAGTACTCCGGAAAGAGTGTGACCGAAAGGTGTCAGGACGCTATCGTTGCTAGGACCAACTGCGAAAAAAGATAGGTCGAGCGCCATAAGCGATCGGTTGTCGCGCTAACATGGTGATAAGGCCCGTGGAGCGGATCGACCTCAGAACGGTCCACACTATCGTTGAGGCCGATGATGGATGGATACATGTCACTCCGCATTTGCACGGAGACCTTGTTAGAAGAGTAAGCCGTAGAAGGTGTCAAGCACTCGAAATTTGTGCAGCGGCTGGGCTGCCGGATCTTGTTTCTCTGAGAGGGAGTTCCTCCCCGCCGCTACGCGATAATACGGGTGCGGCGCGTGACCGAACTTCGACATGCGGCACCTCAAAGATTTGTCAGGCGTTGCAGGATCGACACCCGCACACGGGCAAGGTGGACTGTCGCAGCGTCCACCGCGTTCATCGTCTTGCGTGAAGCAGATACGGATGTCGGGCTGCCAAAAATTTCGTTGCCTAAAACGCGAATCAGAGAATCTGGTTGTGGTGCAAATTGCTTTGATGGCCGAGGTAGTTCGATGGGACGCCTGCAGCGATGGCGATGATTCATTACCCGGAACCGCGACTCCGTCAGAGGAGTGCGAACGACATGGGCTGATGACGACCGGCCCTCGATCTGATGGCGCAGACCTGATCCAAATTGAGGTCTACGACCAAATTCACTTGGCGCCAAGAGTCTGTGAATTTTTTAATGCCTATCAGCAAACGAATTGAGGAGGGTGGACTTCCGGAAGGCGGTCGCATACGCCTCTGAATGGCTTGGATTTAATCCACCTCAACTCCTTCTCTCCAGGAAGACATCGCTGCTGCCATCGCCAATGCCCAAGAGGCAGCTGATATCGCCTATGCAACGGACACAGGTGAAATAATCGATGAGGTTGGCTCTGGGTTGGTAGATCCTGGCCTGCTGAAGGATGCCTTTGCGACGCTTGATTGGGCTATCGTCACATCGTCGGATTTTACGCAACGGAACTCATGTTGGTCGATCTAGGCAAAGTTGCTGTCAGATTGGTGCTGAAGGCTGAACGCGATTATGCGCGACGGGTGTCGACCGAGGGTCGTCATTCGGCGAGTTGTGCGACAACTCGATGCCTCAAGGTCAAATCAGAAACATCAGGTTAGTAGAGCCGTCCACCTTGCTCGCGCGGATTGGTGCTAAGCATGTTCCGCGGGTTTCGATAGTGGTCGAATACGAAGAACTCCGAGGACGGCGCAACTTGAAATAAGCGCGGTCACGGGCGGCGCGCGAAACGGTAGAGAACCGCTGTTAGAAAGATGCCGGTAGCGGCGAGCAATGCTCCGATAAAAATCTCTGTGCGGGTGAATCCTGCGCCGACGTGAAGGAAATGCCGCAATAAAGCGGCCGTCAAGATCGCCGTAACCAGTATGGCGAGCAGGTATCTCATCCGATATTTGGTTGGGTCCATCGCGTAGATTAGCGCCCGACCAATCTACCTTTCAAGTGCTGCGTACCCGCGCGATCGGAGCGCCGTTTGGGTCAGCGAATTTTTGATGCAGTGCCGAGCGGTTCGGCGCCGAGCGAAAATCTCTTGGTCATCGATTTTTCGAGTTTCGATCAGCCTTTTACAAAAGTCATGATTTTTGACAATCCGAATAGAACGTTCCGTTTGCCGCCTCAGTCCGCTCCAGGCATTGGGAAGCATCTGTCACCGGGCCAGCGATCGTAAAGTCATAGCCCTGACTTTTTAGAACCAGCACATAACGGCCGGCCGGAAGCTCGAAGTCGGCATATTCAGGCTGTATTAGTAGCATTTCAGGATGTCCATCCACCGGACGTACCCTGAACTCGTGGCTGATATTGCGGATGTTCCAGGCATCGTTTACCGGAACGAAAGTTGCTTTTCCCTGGGAATCAAAGGTCAATGAACGCTTGACCTGAGCTACGGTGCGAACGTCGACCCGCTCCGGCGCATTGCTCGCAAGGTCTCGGCGGTAAACGATAAACTTTACCCGACTATTGGGTAGGGTCGTTCGGCTGGGCCGCGTAACCGGAGTGGACATGGCAACCCGTTTGTCGGGAACTTGTTCGGGCAGGCTATCGAGCTCACTGAGCTTGCCGTCATCCAGGGCGTATACGCCGTAGTCGCTTGGAACCGGAAACCCCGGCGAACTGTCTTGCGCGGAGGGCGTGGCTTTCGGCATGGCGGCAAGCGTCTGGGTAGACTGACTTTGTGGCGTACCCGGCTTGTTTGTTTGAAACGGATTGCCCCGAATGACGTAAGCCGATCCGGCAACCATGGAGCCGGCCAAAAGGCCGCCAAGAGCGAAAAGCATTAACTTAGGCGCTGTCGCTCTGCTTCGAGGCGCTGAGGACAGTCGCGAACTCGATTTCGCGCTGACATCTGTCAATACCGGTCGCGCGACGCCATCACCAACGTCCAAGACACGAATCGGTCCGTCGCCGAGCAGAGCAGGCTGCACGGCGAGAGCGGGTGGTGAAAGTCGATGAAGCTGATCGGAGCGGGTGGAGAATTTTTCGACACCGCGAATTGCTGTTTCAAGAGAGCCCAATACACGTTGACGTTCCGAACTCGTCGGCCCAGGACAAATCATTTCTAAGCTTGGTTCGCGCAAAATCATAAATCGTCAGCCGCAGCTGCTCGGGATCCCGTTGAACCGTATCAATCAACTTTGAAAGCAGCAGCGCGAACTCGACCTCCTGCACATGAGGAGACTCAAGTTCATTGTGTTCGATTGTTGTGATCTCAGACTTCATAGCACTCCGGTTAGCGCTTTGCGCGCTGGGCGGTTACACCAACGAACGGACAAGACCACGGCAATCAGCTGGAATAATGCATTTTGACCGCCGCCAGTTTGATAATCGGTGCAGCCGCGCCCCGCGCAACCGACAAGACCGGAACGTTCGTGAACCGCTTTGATAGATCGTGCGCCTTATCATAATACAATCGCTTGATTTCTTCACGCGTTCCATTCCTAGCAAGCTGCCTCCAACCCCGCCTATAGCCGACACTCGCTCGAACGAGGTGAACAAGGGGACCATCTCGCGGGGTGTCCTGCCTCGAGGAGCAACCGTCGGCGCTCCACTGAGAACGAAGTAACATCAATGCCGCGACGTTGGTATGCTGTCGACAGCTCAATATGAAGCAACGCCGCCGCTAATACCTTGATGAAAGCACCGGCGGACCCGCCATCGCCGAGCAATTCAAGATCGGGCCATACCTGTAGTAATGACGACGGAAGAACGGCTCCCAATCTGCGACAAAGTAATTTGGGCGGTAGGTATAATACCATTGCCAAGGGGCAGGAGCAACGCAAGCGGGTGCAGTGAGGACATAATCCCGTGCCTCAGCGAGGCTCGTCGACCCGCCTATGCCGGCGCCAAAGATTGCTGCGGCGGCTAGCAGGTTTTTCAATCTATGCATCTCGCACTCCCAGAATATCTATTTCCCGGCGGCACTATACTGCACAATTCGCTTTCGGCTAGAAGCTTCGTAACAAAAAAGCTTTAGCAGTTTGCTGAAGAACCCCCTCGCCAGGACGAGGAGTTGATCATTCACTTTATCATCTCAAATCGCTGGAGACGAGCATGCGAGGCGCATTTGCGGATCAGGGCGGGTTATTTTCGTACATCTCGCCGGAAGCCCGGGTGCCTCCCAACCATCCTCTGCGGAAGATCCGGGCGCTGGAATCCGCGCTGGCACGGTGGAACCCAGCGCGTCATCGGCCCGTCCGCATCTGGTTCAAAACCCAGAGAAATGGTGTGTTACGAGGAAACGGCTGTTCGGCTGTCACTATAAACTGAGGGGGTGCTGATAGCGCCCCGCACGCGCCGGGGTCGACCGGGGGGACCTTGTCCGGCGGCGTCGTCAATGTCGCGTTACGTCCTTCACTTGAGTGGGCTAATTTCCGGGCCAGTTCGTGTCCGCAGTAGTAGCGAGATCAGCTGACCAGCGCTGATCCCGCAGGCGCCACCTGCGGCTTTCATCAGCGCGTCAAGCACGCGGCCGTGGCGATCCGGCGTTAGCAGTTGCAACGCCTCCAGTCCGAAAGCACTTCCGACAACAAGTGCGACGACCAGAACAACGCGGTTAGGGTAAGCCAAACTGAACGCCAGTCCCATCATTGCAAATGCCGCGAAGTGCTCAAGCTGGGGGCCGGCGACGACCGGACGGTCGTAAATCGGCGACAGCGTCGCATATGCGATAAAGGCAAGCGCGAGCCATCCTGCAGCGATGGATATCCTTTGGATCATCGACATCAGATAAGCTACAACTCGGTTGATCTCAATATTCTCGCCGCCGCATTCAGGGTTCCCTCGATGAATGCTTGAACATCGTTAACCCGATTAATCCAGGTTAACTCAGGTAATTCGGCAATACCGCAGCGGCCTCATGACCCTGACCTACGTCATTCCGGATATTCACGGCCGATACGATCTGCTCAGTGAGGGACTGGTCGACATCGCTGTGCATTCAGGGGGCGCTGCCGGCACCATCGTCACGATAGGCGACTACGTCGACAAGGGACCGGAAAGCAGACAAGTCATCGAAACACTCCTGCCAGGTGTTGCCGAAGGCTGGAGCCTGGTTGCGCTGAAGGGCAACCACGACGCCATGATGGCGAACGCGTTGCGGGATCTCTCGAAGATGGCTTTGTGGATCGAAAAAGGCGGCGATGCCGCGCTGGCATCATATGGTGGCGATCCCGCCGCCATTCCGCGGAGCCATCTCGCATGGCTCGACGGACTGCGGTTGATGCATATCGACAACTACCGCATCTATGTTCACGCCGGCGTCGATCCTGAGGTTCCGCTGGACCAGCAAAACGAAACCACATTGTTATGGAAGCGCTATCCGAAGGGATTCCCCGATGGCTTCGGCAGACTTCACGTCGTTCACGGTCACGATAATTCTCCGGACGGCCCGCTATTATATGAAGGCCGCACCAACCTCGATACGCTCGCCTGGCGGACCGGACGCCTGGTGATCGGGGTGTTCGACGACGACACGCCCGGCGGTCCGGTCGACTTCATTGTGGTCAAGGGGTCGGCGGCCGGGCGTTAACCGAACTTCCGATTTCACGGCCGTCGTCAATTCGAAGGTGTGCTGTCTTCATGAGCGGCGTTCCGCCCGCCATTTGGGGCTTTCGATTCGGCGTGTTAGGCCAGATCGACCAGAGGTTAGAGGCCGGCAGCGGCGCCGACGCGCCTGGCGCGTTCGAAGCCGAAAAGCGGTTGTGGAGAAAAAGTAACGTATTGGTGTGAGCTCCGTTCATAGCCCGTTCACGCCGGCTGGCCTCATCTTGACGGCATAGATCGTGCGACTTACCTGCGGAGACCAGCTTGCGCCTGCTTGTCGTTGAAGATGATCCCGATCTCAATCGTCAGCTGACGACGGCCCTTAGCGACGCTGGTTATGTGGTTGATCGCGCGTTCGATGGCGAGGAAGGGCATTTTCTCGGCGACAGCGAACCTTACGACGCCGTGGTGCTCGACATCGGCCTGCCGAAGATGGACGGTATCTCGGTGCTGGAGGCTTGGCGCCGCAACGGCCGCGTGATGCCGGTCTTGATCCTCACCGCGCGCGACCGCTGGAGCGACAAGGTGCAGGGTTTCGATGCCGGTGCCGACGACTATGTAGGCAAGCCGTTTCATCTCGAGGAAATCCTGGCACGGATTCGCGCGCTGCTGCGCCGATCCACCGGCCACGCCCAGTCTGAGCTGATCTGCGGTCCGGTGTCGCTGGATACAAGGACCAATCGGGTCAGTGTGTCCGGCAACCCGATCAAGATGACCTCGCACGAATATCGGCTGCTGGCCTATCTCATGCACCATACCGGACGTGTGGTGTCGCGTACCGAACTGGTCGAACATCTCTACGATCAGGATTTCGACCGCAACTCCAATACCATTGAAGTGTTCGTCGGTCGCATCCGCAAGAAGCTCGAAGTCGATATCATCCAGACGGTACGCGGGCTTGGCTATCTGCTCACGCCGCCATCGCCGGGCACCTGATCAAGGGTTGATCGAGCCGCGGTCTTAATGTTTTCTTCGAGTATGATCTTGTCCGACAACCGGCGTCCGTCCATCGGGTCATGGCCCTGGGACATGCCTTCCGGGACACGCTCTGATGCGCGGTAGCTCGCTCGCCACCCGGCTGTTCCTGTCGGCGACCGCGTGGGTGGTCGTCATCCTGATCATCACCGGGATCGTGCTGTCGTCCGTCTACCGGGACGCTACCGAACGCGCGTTTGACCGCCGTCTCAACCTTTACCTCCGCACCCTGATCGCAGAAGTCGCCACGCCTGACGAACCGGCCGACCGTCAATTCCAGTCGCTCGGCGAGCCACTGTTCGAGTTACCGCTGTCCGGATGGTATTGGCAGATCACCCGCACCGATTCCGAAAAGGCCGAGACGCGGGCGTCGCGTTCATTGTGGGACAAGAAGCTGCCGAAGCTGGAAGAACACAGCGCCGATCTGACCGCGGCTGGCATCCGCCTTGGCTATGTCGACGGGCCCGAAGGCCAAACCCTTCGGATTGTGGAACGGCCGGTCGATCTTGGTGACGAGGGCAAGTTCCTGGTCAGCGTAGCCGGTGACGCCACGGAGATTTTCGACGAAACGCGCAGCTTCGATTATTATCTAGGAGGCACCTTCGCCGCGCTGGGGGTGGTGTTGCTGCTAACCACGATCTTCCAGGTCCGCTTCGGCCTTGCGCCGCTGAAACGGATTTCAGATGCGATCGCCGATATCCGGTCCGGCCGCGCCGAACGGCTCGAGGGCGAATTTCCGGTCGAGATCGCGCCGCTGGCGCGCGAGACCAATGCGTTGATCGACGCCAACCGTGAAATCGTCGAGCGCGCCCGGACCCATGTCGGAAATCTCGCCCACGCCATCAAGACGCCGCTGTCCGTCATCGTCAACGAAGCTTCGGCGCATGCCGCCGATCCGTTCGCGACCAAGGTCTTGGAACAAGCCGATGTGATGCGCGATCAAGTGGCGCATCATTTGGAGCGCGCGCGTATCGCTGCGCGTCTTACTGTCATCGGCACGGTCACCGAGGTCGCACCTGCAATCGAGGCGTTACGCCGGACCATGGAGAAGATCCATCGCGATCGCGGCATCTCCATCGAGGTCGATGCCGACGCGCAGGCCAAGTTTCGCGGCGAGCGGCAGGACCTTGAGGAAATGGCCGGCAATCTCGTCGACAATGCCTGCAAATGGGCGATCTCGCATGTGTTGATTGAGGTTCTAGTGGACAGGCCGGTTGCCCCCGGGGCAAGCCCGGTATTGCGGCTGATCGTCGATGACGACGGGCGCGGGTTGTCTGCGGCGGAGCGCGCGCAAGTCTCGCGCCGCGGCCAGCGTTTGGACGAGTCCAAGCCGGGTTCCGGGCTGGGGCTATCAATCGTGGTGGACCTCGCGGCGCTGTATGGCGGCAGCCTTTCTCTCGGTAGCGCACCGATCGGGGGGCTGCGGGCGGAACTGGTGCTGCCGGGCGTGTAACCGCCGATTCGGCCATCTCGGCCCGGATTGCTGCGGCGCCTCGCGGATTTCAATATTCCTCAACGACTTCTTAACGCCGCCGCTTTTATGATAACCATTGGACGGGATTTGTCGTCCGCGCGATACAAAACTGTATACCGGGCGCATGAGCCAGACATCGACCGAGCGGCTGAGGGAATATCTCGCGCAGCTTCCGCCACAGGTGCAGGCGCTGCTGATGCGGGAATTCGAGCGCGCCATCGAACGCGGCGAAGACGCGACGGTCGGCGCTTTCGTGCTCGAACAATTGCGAAAGGTCGTGCGCGGATCCGACCAGGAAGAGCGACCGCGCACCGACGATCCGGCGCGGCTTCTGTTCCGACCCCTGGAACCGTTTCTTGTCGAAGGCAATTTTCCGATACGGCCGGGTCAAATCCGCCGCGCGTCGTTGCTGCGGGTCTGGCAATGGCTGATCAGCGACGGTGCGCCGGATGCGGCGCGCGAATTCGAAGCCGTGCAGGCCCGGATTCGCGAGAGCGGAACATTCTCCGATTTAGAAACTGAAATAGGTAAACTCCAGAGTGCCGCAGCGGATGCGATCAACAGGATCGCCACTCCCGTTCCTGGTGACAAGCAGCGCGCGCTGGCCCGGGTCGGTCCACCGGACGTGATCGAGGATCTGCTTTCGATCGGCTCGGTTCTGGAAGGCCGCGAGGCGCTGGATACCCTCAATTATCAACTTCCCAAATTCATTCGGGTCTTCGCGGAATCGCAGGTCGGCTCGGTAAGCGCCTCGCTCAAGGGGCCCTCCCTGCAAACGCCACACCTGCTGCCGTTCGCGCTATCGCTGGTCATGCAACGGCTAAACGCGCCCTGGCAAATCATCCGGCTTGCCATCACGATGGCCATGTCTGACGACGAAGTCCGTGTTGCAGGCACGCCCTACGGCATTGCCGTCAGCATCGCGCTGCACGATCTGTCCTTCCTGGCGGCCAGCCTGCGGTCGGATATCAAGCGCGGCCATTTCGACAACGTCGCCGAGCATATCAAAATCCTGCACGATGGCGTCCGGGGCTTGCGAACCGAGCTCGACCTGCGCAACGAATCTTCGTGGGGCAAACAATTGACGTCGATCCGTGCCGAAATTTCCAACGCCCTGCAGTCGGAAATCGACAGCGTGCCCGGCCGTGTCCGGCGTCTCCTGCGTCAGCGCGCCGACAAGGATATTCCCGTTGGCGCCAAGGTGGATGCCGGCGAGGTCGACGAAACCGCCGCCCTGATCGATTTTGTCGCGGTGTGCCGCACCTATGCCAGCGAACTTGCGATCAACGAGGTCACGCTGCGGACTTATTCCGACCTGCAGCATTATGTCGAGCAGGCCACCGAGGCGTTGGTGCAATCGCTGCGTAACGGCGACATCAAGACGCGCGCCTACCGGCAGATGCAAGTCCAGGCAGCCATTCGTTTCTGCGAGATACTGTTCGGCCACGACTATGCGCTGCTGATGGGCAGGGCGGCCGAGAACGCGCTGACCGGGGAACGCAAGCCCGTACGGGTAGGATAAAAGAAGGATTGTGCGGACTTGCGATACAAGTTATGGTTGCTATCATACAACTGCAAACGTACCCATTTCGGCATGATATCAATCATTAACTTCGTTGAACTCGAGAACCGTGTAATCTCGGCGACATACCGGAACCTGATGATCAAGGCGAAGGTCGTTCTCGTCGATAAGACCCGAGGCGAGCAATTGGCCGATCCGGTCACCACGATCGCGTCTCCGCTCCCCAGCGGATCGTTGAGGATCAGATTACCGGACTCCGTCAAACCGGGGGCCTATTATCTTAAAGCCCTGAACGGGCGCGGCGAGGACGCCGCGCAAAGCGTGGAATTTTACGTCAGCTAACGGCCTTTTTTAACGAAATTCGCGTCTTGTTGGCGTGGCAATTGACAATTGCCCGGCTTGCCGCTGGTGGTGTAAAGCGGCGCAGCGGCGTCTCCGTACCGGCGTCGCTCCACCGGAAACCGTTTAATGGCACTGTGGTTTGTGTTCGCGCTGATGACAGTCGCTGCGATCTTCGCCGTGCTCTGGCCGTTGGGTCGCGGTGGCCGGCCGCAAAGCGATGGCAGCGAAGCGGCCGTCTACAGGGATCAACTGGCGGAGATCAATCGCGACCTTGCCGCGGGGCAGATTGGCTCGTCTGAGGCCGAGGCCGCACACGTCGAAATCGGCCGTCGTTTGCTGGCCGCGGCCGACCGTCAGCGCGATCCTCCTGCAACATCGAGCGTCAAGTTGCGCCGCTCCGCGGCGGTGATGGCGCTCGTGGGATTGCCGATCATTTCGCTGGCGCTTTACCTCCCGCTGGGCTCGCCCCACCTCGGCGATTTCCCCCTTGCACAACGTAGCCGTGTGCCCGCGGCCACCGAGTCGCTCGACAGCCTGGTGGCGCAGGTTGAAGCACATTTGGAGAAAAATCCATCCGATGGCCGCGGCTGGAACGTGCTGGCGCCGGTGCTGGCGAGACTCGGCCGCTATGACGATGCGGTACGGGCCTATCGCAATTCGATCACCTATAATGGCGACAGCGCCGGGCGCCGGGCCGATTTGGGTGAAGCCCTTGCAGCTGCGGCGGGTGGTATCGTTACGGCTGAGGCCAAGGCAGAATTCGCGCGTGCCATCGCATTGAACGCGGACGAGACGAAGGCGAGTTACTTCCTGGGTCTTGCCGCCGAGCAGGACGGCCAAACCGCCGAGGCGGCGTCGATCTGGCGTGCGATACTGGCAAAGGCCCCATCGAATACGCCTTGGCGTCCGTTAATTCAGGCCGCCTTGGCCCGGGTCGGCGGTTCCACCGTGCCCGCGCCGTCGGATGACGCGGTGGCGGCGGCAAAAGACATGAATGAGACCGATCGCGGGGCGATGATCCATGGCATGGTAGATCGCCTCGCCAGCCGATTGAAGCAAAACGGTGACGACGTCGAGGGATGGCTGCAACTCGTGCGTGCCTATATGGTGATGGGCGATCGCGACAAGGCGAAGACCGCACTGACGGACGCCCGGCAGGCTGTCGCCAACGACGCGGAACGGCTGCGGCAACTCAACGAGGGCCTGAAAAATCTCGGGTTGGATGGATAGGCTTTATGTCGAAGAGCGGGATGCGGTTTTCGGATAGCAACGTTTTCGACGTCAAAGGGCTGGTATGACGCGCAGGCAGCGGCGACTGACAATGATCGGCGGTTCGCTCGCGGTGCTCGCGGTTGCGGCGGCGCTGGTCCTGAATGCGATGCGCGATTCAATCGTATTTTTCTCGACGCCGGCGGTGGTGGCCGAAAAGCATATTGCGGCCGGCAAGCGGTTTCGGCTCGGCGGCCTGGTGAAACCGGGATCACTGGTGCGCGGCGACGACCTCGCGGTTAGGTTCCTGGTTACCGATGACAGCGCCACCTTACCGGTTTCCTACCGGGGAATTCTTCCGGATCTGTTCCGCGAAGGGCAGGGCGTGGTCGCCGAAGGCGCGCTCAACTCATCCGGCGTGTTTAGGGCCGACACGGTGCTTGCCAAGCACGATGAGACCTATATGCCCAAGGATGTCGCCGACGCGCTGAAAAAGCAGGGCCACTGGAAAGACGATTACGGCGCAAAGCCGGATCAGGGCGCAAAACAGGCAGGCACTCCCGGTACGTCGCAAGCGGCGCAAAGCGCGCCACGGCCGGATGGTGCGGTACAATGATCGCGGAAGCCGGACATTACGCGCTGGTGCTGGCGCTGGCCCTGGCACTGATCCAGTCCACCGTGCCGATCGTAGGCGCGCATTGGGGCGATCCTGCTCTGATGAATGTCGCGCGCTCGACGGCGCTCGCGCAGCTTCTGTTTGTCGGAGTTTCGTTCGCGGCCCTGGTGACGTTGCACGTCACCTCCGATTTTTCCGTCGTCAACGTGTTCGAGAATTCGCATTCGCTGAAGCCGCTGATCTACAAAATTACGGGCGTGTGGGGCAGCCATGAGGGCTCGATGCTGTTGTGGGTATCGATCCTGGCGCTGTTTGGCGGTCTCGTCGCGGCCTTCGGCAACAATCTGCCGTTGTCGCTGCGCGCCCATGTGCTGGCGGTGCAGGCCTGGATTGCCAGTGCGTTCTATCTGTTCATCCTGATCACATCGAACCCCTTCCTGCGCATCGCCAATCCGCCGATCGAGGGCCGCGACCTCAATCCGGTGCTGCAGGATATCGGCCTCGCGGTGCATCCGCCGATGCTCTATCTCGGTTATGTCGGTTTCTCGATCTCATTTTCGTTCGCGGTCGCGGCCCTGATCGAGGGAAGGATCGACGCCGCCTGGGCGCGGTGGGTGAGGCCCTGGACACTGCTGGCGTGGGTATTCCTCACGCTCGGAATCGCGATGGGGTCGTACTGGGCCTATTACGAGCTCGGCTGGGGTGGCTGGTGGTTCTGGGATCCGGTCGAGAACGCCTCGCTGATGCCGTGGCTCGCGGGCACCGCGCTGCTGCACTCCGCGGTCGTGATGGAAAAGCGCAATGCGCTGAAGGTCTGGACCATCCTGCTTTCGATCCTGACTTTCTCACTGTCGCTGCTCGGCACCTTCCTGGTGCGCTCGGGCGTGCTGACGTCGGTGCATGCGTTCGCGACCGATCCGACACGCGGCGTCTTCATTCTGCTCATCCTGTGCATCTTTATCGGCGGCAGCCTGACGCTGTATGCGTGGCGGGCTTCGACGCTGAAGCAGGGGGGCCTGTTCGCGCCGATCTCGCGTGAGGGCGCCCTGGTCCTGAACAACCTGTTCCTTACCACCGCCTGCGCGACCGTCTTCATTGGAACGCTGTATCCGCTGGCGCTGGAAGTGCTGACCGGGGACAAGATTTCGGTAGGCCCGCCGTTTTTCAATCTCACCTTCGCGCCGTTGTTCCTTCCGTTGATGATTGCGGTGCCGTTCGGGCCGTTGCTGGCCTGGAAGCGCGGCGATCTGCTCGGTGCTGCACAGCGGCTGGTGGCCGCCGGCGTCGCGGCGCTCGTTGCAATTGCAGTGCTGTGGGCCTGGACGCGCGGCGGCAGCGCGTTCGCGCCGCTGGCGATTGGGCTTGCGGTATTCGTCATCGCCGGCGCCTTAACCGATCTTGCCGAACGGACTGGCCTGTTCCGCGTACCGCTCGGAGCCGCGATACGGCGTGCGCGCGGATTGTCACGCTCGAGCTGGGGCACGGTGTTCGCGCATGCCGGCGTCGGCGTCGCTCTGATCGGGATCGTCTGCGAGACCACGTGGAACAGCGAATATATCGGAACGATGAAGCCAGACGACGTTGCGATTATCGCCGGCTATCAACTGAAACTTGATGGCGTGACGCAGCGACAGGGACCGAATTATCGTGAAATGGCAGCGCAATTCTCCGTGAGCCTTGATGGCCAGCGCCTCAGTACGATGACACCGTCGAAGCGCAATTTCACCACCCGCGCATCGACCACCACCGAGGCCGCATTGCTGACGCGCGGCGCCAGCCAGCTTTACATTTCACTCGGCGATATGACCGCTGGCGGCGCGATCGCGGTCCGCATCTATCACAAGCCGATGGTGCTGTTGATCTGGTTTGGTCCGGTATTGATGGCGTTCGGTGGTTTGCTGTCGCTATCGGACCGACGGCTGCGCGTCGGGGCGCCGAAGCCCGCCAGGGCGGTGCGCGGATTGCAGGCGGCGGAGTGATGAAACGCCTCCTTACATGGGTGTTCGCGATAGCTGTGATCGCAGGTTCGCCGGCCGCTTATGCCGTTCAGCCTGACGAAATCATGTCGGACCCGGCCAAGGAATCGCGGGCGCGGGATTTGTCGCGCGAACTGCGCTGTATGGTTTGCCAGAATCAATCCATCGATGATTCCGAAGCCCCGCTGGCGCGAGATTTGCGGCTATTGGTGCGCGAGCGGATCGCCGCCGGCGACAGCAACGCGCAGGTGCTTGACTTTCTGGTAGCGCGTTACGGCGAGTTCGTGCTGCTGAAACCCCGGCTGGAACCTCACACTTTTTTGTTGTGGTTGGTGCCGCCGCTGGCGCTGGCCGGTGGAGGGCTCGCGCTGTGGATGCAAAACCGCCGCCGCTCACGATCCCTCGCAGCGGAAGATCAGCCGTCCTTCAAATTGACTGCGGAGGAAGAGGCGCGGTTGGAACAATTGATCGGTGCCGAACCGTCGCGGGAACAATCGGTCTAGCTGCGGCTTTGCTCGCCGTCCGATAAACCGTTGTCCCCTGCGACAAACCGTTTTCGCCCTGCGATAAACTGCCGCATTCATTCCGCGCTTTATTACAAAAGTTTAATTCGCTCGTCAGCGCGCCGTAAGGCGGAGATCCCCATCTTTGGGTCTCCAAGGTGCTTGACCCCGCACCGCCAATTCTCGCTCTGGAGACTTCTGTATGACCGACCGTCCCACCGATCTTTCGTCGCTTCCGTCCTATCAGCGGCCCCGCCGCTCGCTGTTCTCGGCACGCAAGTTCGCGTTGATGGCTTCGGTCGTCGCTGGGCTTGGGGTCGCAGTTTATGGCTTCAGCCCGTCTCATGGTCCCGTCGATCTCTTCAGCAGCCCCGCGCAGGCTCAAGTAAACAATGAAGTTCGCAAGGTCGCGCAACCCGTCGGCTTTGCCGATATTGTCGAGCGTGTGAAGCCGTCGGTGATTTCGGTGAAGGTCAACATCAACGAGAAAGTCGCCAAGGACGATAGCGGCAACAATGGCAACAATAACGATAACTCGCCGTTCCAGCCGGGCTCGCCGATGGAACGCTTCTTCCGCCACTTCGGTGGCCCCGATGGGATGCCGCCGGGTATGCGCGGTGGTCCGCGTGGCCACGGCGCGGTGACCGGTCAAGGCTCCGGTTTCTTCATTTCCGCTGACGGCTATGCTGTAACCAACAATCACGTGGTTGATGGCGCCGACAAGGTCGAAGTCACGACCGATGACGGCAAGACCTATAGCGCCAAGGTGATAGGCACCGACGCGCGTACCGACGTTGCACTGATCAAGGTCGAGGGTGTTTCCAACTTCCCGTTCGCCAAGCTTTCGGAGGGTAAACCCCGGATTGGCGACTGGGTGCTCGCGGTCGGCAATCCGTTCGGCCTTGGTGGCACGGTCACCGCAGGTATCGTCTCGGCCAGCGGCCGCGACATCGGCAATGGTCCGTATGACGATTTCATCCAGATCGACGCGCCGGTGAACAAAGGCAATTCGGGCGGCCCGGCTTTCAATACCGAAGGCGAGGTCATGGGTGTCAATACCGCGATTTACTCGCCGTCGGGCGGCAGCGTCGGCATCGCCTTTTCGATCCCGGCTTCCACCGTCAAGAACGTTATCGCGCAACTCAAGGACAAGGGCACCGTCAGCCGTGGATGGATCGGGGTCCAGATTCAGCCGGTGACGGCTGACATCGCTGACAGTCTCGGTCTCAAAAAGGCCGAGGGCGCGCTGGTTGCGGAACCGCAGGCCAATGGTCCGGCGGCCAAGGCCGGGATTGAATCTGGCGATGTGATCACGGCGGTGAACGGCGATGCGGTTAAGGATGCCCGCGAACTCGCCCGCACCATCGGGGGTCTTGCGCCGGGCAATGCGGTGAAGCTCAACGTATTGCACAAAGGCCAGGACAAGGTGGTCAACCTGACGCTCGGCCAACTGCCCAATACGATCGAGGCCAAAGCCGACAATGACAACGATGACAAGGGTGGCGTCACCCGCGGGACCGATGTGCCGAAACTCGGCCTGACCGTCGCACCCGCCAATAGCGTTGCCGGTGCCGGCAAGGACGGCGTCGTCGTCACCGAGGTCGATCCGAAGAGTGCCGCGGCCGAGCGTGGCTTCAAGGAAGGCGACGTGATCCTGGAGGTCGCGGGAAAGAACGTGGCCAATGCCGGAGACGTGCGCGAAGCGATCAACGCCGCGCGCGCCGACAACAAGAACAGCGTCCTGATGCGCATCAAGAGCGGCGGGTCGTCGCGCTTCGTTGCGGTCCCCCTGGCGAAAGGCTGAGGGATCGGGCGTTTCGCCCAGCATGATCTGGAAACAGCGGGAACCTGTTTCCCCACCGGATCGTGTGCCGAACAAGCTATAGGATCATGCGCCGATCTGATCGGAGCATGATTGAGAAGATGGAAGGTGTCGCCGGCTTCAATCGCCCCCGTCGACGGCTCTTTCCAAGGGGGCGGGCCAAGAAGCTCGCTCCCTCTGGTTACCTTCCGGTGGAATAATGCCCCCCTCCGTCGGAAGGTTAAAGGGCGGTGAGGTCCCCCAGCTTCACCGCCCGCTTTTTTGCTGAACGGACAGGTGTCTGGTCGCCTTGCATGAGAGTGCCGACCGCGCCATGGTGACGGAAGGCTGACCACTTGACCGCAACTGACACTCAAATGCGCCTCCTGATTATCGAAGACGACCGCGAGTCCGCCGACTATTTGGTAAAGGCATTTCGCGAAGTCGGTTACGTCGCCGATCTCGCCAGCGATGGTGAGGAAGGTTTGGCGCTGGCCGATACTGGCGACTACGATGTGCTCGTGATTGACAGGATGCTGCCGAAACGCGACGGCCTGTCGCTGATCGGCACCTTGCGTGACAAGGGTAACCGCACGCCGGCGCTGATTCTCTCGGCGCTCGGGCAGGTGGACGATCGCATCAAGGGCTTGCGTGCCGGCGGCGACGATTACCTGCCAAAGCCTTATTCGTTCGCCGAACTGCTCGCGCGGGTCGAGGTGCTGTCGCGGCGCCGTGGCGGCCCGGCCGAGGAGACCACCTACCGGGTCGGTGATCTCGAACTCGATCGTCTTTCGCATCGCGTGGCGCGGGGCAAGGATGAACTGACGCTGCAACCGCGCGAATTTCGGCTGCTGGAATATCTGATGAAACATGCCGGGCAGGTGGTCACGCGAACCATGCTGCTGGAGAACGTCTGGGACTATCATTTCGATCCGCAGACGAATGTCATCGACGTGCATATTTCGCGGTTGCGCTCCAAGATCGACAAAGGCTTCGAACGGCCGTTGCTTCATACGATCCGCGGCGCGGGATATATGATCCGTGACGGCATTCGGTAAGCTGGTCCGCACCACAGCGTTCCGGTTGACGCTGGCCTACCTGTTTTTGTTTGCGCTGTTTGCCGCGTCGCTGCTGGGATATTTCGCCTGGAATACAAGACGGCTGATCACCGAACAGATTACCGGCACGGTGAATGCCGAGACCGGCGAGATCAGCGATATATTCGGGCGCCGCGGACTGCGCGGGCTGGTCTTCACCATCGAGAACCGGGCGTTGCGGCCAGGTGCCAATCTTTATCTCGTGACCACCCCGGCGGGGCAGGCCATCGCCGGCAACATCGGCTCGCTGGCGCCGGGCGTGATGGCGACGTCGGGCTGGTCTGAGGCCACCTATCGCAGGCTTGACGACCAGGACACCGCCGATCACAGCGCGCTGGTGCGCGTCACCGAATTGAGCAGCGGTTTTCGGCTGCTGATCGGACGCGATCTGGACGAACGCAGGCGGTTGTTCGGCATTGTCGCGAAAGCAGCGCAGTGGTCGGTATTGATCGTGGTTGTGCTCGGCCTTGGCGGCGGCATCTTTGTGGCGCGGAGGGTGTTGCGGCGTATCGACGCCATGACCGGAACCACGCAACGCATCATGGCGGGCGATTTGAGCGGGCGGCTGCCGGTCGGGCGCAGCGGCGACGAACTCGACCGCCTGGCGGAAAATCTCAACGCCATGCTGGAGCGCATCGAAGCCCTGATGATGGGCCTCAAGGAAGTCTCCGACAATATCGCGCACGACCTGAAGACGCCGTTGACGCGGCTGCGCAATCGCGCCGAAGAGGCGTTGGCGAAATCCGGCAGCGAGACTGAATACCGCTCGGCGCTGGAGCGGACCATCGAGGAGTCCGACGGCTTGATCCGAACCTTCAACGCGCTGCTGATGATCGCGCGCGCCGAATCCGGACAGGCGCGGGACAATATGGACGACTTTGACGCCGCCGACGTCGCCAATGGCATTCACGAGCTGTACGAGCCGCTGGCGGAGGACGACGGCATGACCCTGCGTGTCAAAACCGTGTCGGCGCCGCTGCACGGCAACCGCGAATTGATCAGCCAGGCGCTGGCTAATCTGGTTGAGAATGCCATCAAATACGGCAAGCCTGTTCCCGCGGCGTCGCCGCTGGGAGCCGATGCGGTTGCTGGCGCCGGCAGCAAGGAGATTTTGATCGAGGCGCGCTGCGAAGGCGACCATGTGCTGCTCAGCGTTACCGATCACGGGCCGGGAATTCCGGAATCCGATCGCAAGCATGCGGTGGAGCGATTCGTGCGGCTTGAGGCAAGCCGAACCCAGCCCGGCTCCGGCCTGGGATTGAGTCTCGCCGCGGCGGTAGCGACGTTGCATGGCGGCGATCTCAAGCTCAGCGACGCAGAGCCGGGGCTGCGTGCGACGTTGACGATCCCGGCGCGCGCGGCCGGCAGTGACAGGCTTGCGGCTCAAACACCGGATATGCCACAGAAGGTGGCATGACCTCATCCGCGAAGGGCGACGCGGACCGACATAGTCTGGCCGCGCGCTTCGTGGACGGACCGCGTTTGTCTGTCCCTGACACCGCCGAGCAACGTTTGGCGGATTGGCTCGCCGATCTTGAGCCCGCGCAGGTGGCTGCGACCCGCGATCTCATGATACGGTTTCCGCGCGCCAGAACCATTCTTTTGGGTCTCGCCGAAGCCTCTCCGTATCTTTTCGATCTTGTTCGCGCCGATAGCCGGCGCGCCCTCCGGCTGCTCGAATGCGAGCCGCAGGAGCATCTGGCGCAATTGATCGAAACCGCTTGCCGAAACGTCGTTACCGCACCCAGCGAAGCCGAAGTGATGCTGTTGCTCCGGCGTATGAAATCAGAAGCCGCCTTGCTGATTGCGCTGTGCGACATCGGTGGCGTCTGGCCGGTCATGCAGGTCACCGAAGCCCTCACCGATCTTGCGGTCGCCTCGGTGCAGTCCGCGCTGCGGTACCTGTTGCGGCAAGAAGCCGCGCGGGGGCGGCTGTCGCCGTCCGACATCGATGCTCCCGAGGACGGTAGCGGTCTGGTCGTGCTCGCCATGGGCAAAATGGGCGCCGGCGAGCTGAATTATTCCAGCGACATCGACCTCATCGTATTTTTCGATTCCGAGGCGCCCACCCTTGCCCCGGATATCGAGGCGCAGCCGTTTTTCGTGCGCGTCACGCAGGGGCTGTCGCGTCTGCTGCAGCAGCGCAACGGCGATGGCTACGTGTTTCGCGTCGACTTGCGGCTGCGGCCCGATCCGGCCTCGACGCCGGTGGCGATCTCGGTTGCCTCGGCGCTGCATTATTACGAGCGGGAAGGGCGGACCTGGGAGCGCGCGGCCATGATCAAGGCGCGGCCCTGCGCCGGCGACCGCAAGGCCGGCGACGCGCTGGTCGCCGAGCTGGCGCCTTTTGTCTGGCGCAAGCATCTGGACTTCGCAGCCCTTGCCGACGTGCATGACATGAAGCGGCAGATGCAGACATTTCGCGGGCAAAGCGAAATCGCGGTCGAAGGCCATAATGTCAAGATCGGACGCGGCGGCATCCGGGAAATCGAGTTTTTCGCCCAGACCCAGCAGCTGGTCGCCGGCGGCCGGCACCCCGAATTGCGGGTAAGGCCGACGCTGGAAGCGTTGAAGGTGCTGGCGTCCAGCAACTGGATCACCTTGGAGGCGCGCGACCAGATGGCGGCGGCCTACGAGTTTCTGCGCCGGGTCGAACACCGGCTGCAGATGGTCGCGGACGAGCAGACCCACACGCTGCCTGACGACGTGGAAGCCGTGGAGCGCTTCGCGCGTTTTTTTGGCTATCAGGATCGCGCTGCGTTCGCCAGGGAGCTGCTGGGCCACCTCAACGTCGTCCAGGGGCACTACAGCAAGCTGTTTGAGGGCGATCCGACCGGCACTGCGAAGCTGCCGGCCGCCGATTACGGCGCCGGCCCGGACGATCCGCGATTGACCGAACATCTGGCCGCGATCGGCTTTAAAAAGCCGGTCATGGTGGCCAAGACCCTGCAGCAATGGATGGCCGGCGACCTGCGCGTATTCCGGCAGGAATCGACCCGGAGCGCTTTTGTCGAGTTCGTTCCCGCCTTGATCGACGGTCTGGCGCACGCCGAAGAACCCGACGATGCCGTGACCGCTTTCGACCGCTTCCTGCAGGCGTTGCAGCGCGGTGGCCGGCTGATCTCGCTGCTCAGCCAGAATCGCGAACTTGTCGCCTTGGTCGCGCTTATTCTCGGCGCCGCGCCCCGGCTCGGCGACATGCTGGCGCGGCAGCCGCAGATCATGGACGGATTGATCGATCCGCGCTTTTTCGGCGCGATGCCGGACCAGCGCGAATTGTCCTCGCGCCTCACCGCGACGCTGAGCGATGCGAATTCCTATGAGGAATTCCTCGACCGGTTGCGATTATTCGGACAGGAAAGCCTGTTCCTGATCGGCACGCGGATTCTGTCCGGCACGGTCTCAGCCCAGCACGCCAGCGACGCGTTCGCCGACGTCGCCGAGGGTATTGTCGATACCGTGCATGACCTCGTGACCGACCGGTTCGCGGCCCAGCACGGCCGGATCAACGGCCAGCAGACCGCGATCCTCGCGATGGGCAGGCTTGGCAGCCGCGAGATGACGGCGTCGTCCGATCTCGATCTGATCCTGCTTTATGATTTCGACCACGAACAGCCGGACTCCGACGGGGCGCGTCCTCTGCAGGGTGCGCATTATTTCGCGCGCTTCACCCAGCGGCTGATCAGCGCATTCACGACGCGGACCAATTACGGTGTGCTGTATGATGTGGACATGCGGTTGCGTCCCTCCGGCCGGGCAGGGCCGGTGGCCTCGCGCCTCAACTCGTTTGCCGAATATCAGGATCGGGAGGCATGGACCTGGGAGCACATGGCGCTGACCCGCGCCCGGGTGATTTCGGCAGCCCCTGATTTCCGCGCCAAAATCGAGGCCATCATTCGACAGGTGCTGACGCGGCCGCGCGACGCTGCCGGCGTCGCCACCGACGTGGCCGACATGCGTCGCGCCGTTGCTTTGGAAAAGGGCGAGGATGATGTCTGGGACCTGAAATATGCCGCCGGCGGCATGGTCGATGTCGATTTCATCGCCCAATATCTCCAGCTCGTTCACGGCGCCGACAGGCCCGACATTCTGGACGTCAGCACGCTGCACGTACTCGACAACGCCGCCCGGCTCGGGGTGCTGCCGCAATCGGACGCCGAAATCCTGCGTTCGGCGACGCGCCTGTATCATGACCTCACCCAAATTCTGCGGCTCTGCGTCAGTGACAAATTCAATCCGGAAACCGCCGGCGAGGATCTCCTGCGCGTGCTGGCGCGGGCGGGTGATGCGCCTGACTTTTCGTCGCTCGAGGCGCGCGTGCGCGAAACCCAGACCGAGGTGCGCCGCGTGTTCCAAACCATGCTCGGCGGTCGGCGCTAAGGTAGCCTAATCTCATCCCTCCCAATAGACTTCAGACAACGTCCCTTCCTGATCAACGATCAAAGCCATGATTCGTGCTCTCGCTTTGCTGCTCGTCTGCCAACTCGCCGGTGAAGTATTGGCGCGTGTGCTGGGTCTGGCGGTGCCCGGACCGGTGATCGGACTTGCACTGCTCGCGCTCCTTGCGGTGGTCCATGCCCGAGTAGTCGGGGCGGAGACCTCCGCCATCGAGAAAACCGATCTGGGTGTCACGGCGTCAGCGCTGATCGGCTCGCTCGGCCTGTTGTTCGTCCCGGCGGGAGTAGGCATCGTCCAGCAATTGCCGCTGATCGGTGCCTATGCGCTTCCCATCTTTGCCGCGCTCTTGGTCTCGACGGTGCTGACACTGCTGGTCACGGTCTACGTCTTCATCTTCATCAAGCGGGCGATGACGCGGGGCGCGCCGGTGGAGGAGGAATCATGATCAATCCGTTTTCGATCTGGGTCTATCTTTCGGCGACGCCGCTGCTCTGGCTGGCGTTGACGCTGGTGGCGTGGATCGCGGCAGACGCCATCGCGCGCGCCAGCGGCCGTCATCCCCTCGTCAATCCCGTGTTGATCGCGATCGTTGTCGTCGGCGGCATTCTGGTGGCGACCGGCACGCCTTACGAAACCTATTTCCAGGGCGCGCAATTCGTGCATTTTCTGCTCGGTCCGGCCACCGTCGCTATCGCGGTGCCGCTGGTTCGCCACCTGATGCTGGTACGCGCCAATGTCGTGCCGATGATTGCCGCGCTGTTTGCCGGCGCGGTGACAGCGGTGGTTTCGGTGGTCGCGGTGGCCGCCGCGCTCGGCGTGCCCCGCGAGATTCTGGTGTCGCTGGCGCCGAAATCGGTGACCGCGGGCATTGCCATGGCGATATCGGAGAATATGGGCGGCCAACCGGCGCTGACGGCGGTTCTCGTGATCGCAACCGGCATAATGGGTGCGGTCATCGTCACCCCGCTGATGAATGCGTTGAAGATCACCGATTACGCCGCCCGCGGTTTCGCGGTTGGCCTCACCTCGCATGGCATCGGCACCGCAAGGGCCTTCGCGGTCGACGAGATCGCCGGCACCTTCGCCGGCATCGCGATGGGCCTCAATGGCATCGCAACCTCGCTTATTGTGCCGTTGTTGCTTCGATGGCTTTAGGAAGGGTCACGGCGGCGCGGGCGGCGGAACTTGACTGATACGCGGCCAGCGTCAGTTCGCGGTTCATCGCTTCACGCATCGCGACCATCGTTGGAAGCCGGAGCCTCTGCTTTGCCAACGCGTGTGAGGGCAAGTTGAGAGTGCGCAGCGCTGACACGACCTGATTGATCGTAGGTTCGATTTCGGTTGCGGGAACCGCCCGGTCCAGAAATCCTGCGACGACCGCATCATCGGGTTCGAACATTTCTCCCAAGGTGACGGTTCGGCTGAGCCAGGCCGGGTGAACGCGGCTGCGCGCCAACTCGATTGCAAATCCGGGCGGCGAGATGCCAATCGCGACCTCATTAAGACCCATGCGGTGCGTTCCGCGCACGCCGATGCGTACATCGCATGCCAGCAGCAGAAACGTTCCCATCGGGAATGCGTGGCCTTGCAATATTCCCAGGGTCGGGAATGGATGCGACATCAGCTGCAAGGCAAGCTCGGCACCGGCCTTCACCATTTCGAGACTGCGTTCGAGATCGTTGGCGGCAAAAACCTTGAGGTCGAAGCCCGCAGAAAAGATATCCTTGCGTCCGGAGCGCAGCACCACGATGGCTCCGTCCTTCTCGGCTCGGCGGAACGCCGCGCTGAGGTCTTGCAGCATAGCGATAGACATAACGTTCACCTTGCCATCGTCCATCGTGATCGTGGCGACGCCGTCGGCAAGGTGGCAGCTGATACGGTCTGACATGTTGCGCTCCCGAAAAAAAGATTTCAGCGCGACGTTGACGACCTGATGTAGACCACTCAATATAGAATTTCGCGAAATTTTAAGGAGGGACATTGTGCCCGCCGTTCCCAAGCATCGAAAGCCGATTGTGGATGCCGCGGTCACATTGTTTCGGCGGCAAGGCTATGCCGGCACCGGCCTGAACGACATCGTCGATGCCAGTGGTGCCCCGAAAGGCTCGCTCTATCATTACTTTCCGGCCGGAAAAGCCTCGATAGCCGTCGCTGCGGTAGAGGAAGCGGGCCGGCGCGTGGCGGAGACCATGACGGCACTCGCAACCGAAACGCGATCGACCGCGGACCTGCTCCGGGCCCATGCCCGGCTGTTATCCGGTTGGCTACGGAAGTCCGGATTTAGGGACGGCTGTCCGATAACGACTGTTCTGCTGGAACTTGCCCCTGGGGATCGCGGGGTCGCCGAGGCCGGCAGGAAAGCCTATGCGACGCGAATTGACGTCCTCAAGCGAAAGCTGATCAGCGACGGATTTTCACCGGCCAGCTCCGGTCGTCTCGCCATCCTCTGTGTTTCAACGCTGCAGGGAGTTCTTGTTCAGGCGCGCGTCGAACGGAGCGGCGCGCCGATTGAAACGGCGGCGGAAGAACTGGCAAAAATGCTGGAAAATACTCCCGCCCGCGGCCCGCGGTAATCGAAATCATGCTGCTAGCAGGTGGTCGTTCGCGGGAGAAACTTGTGATCACGCGACGGCTTGCGCGATCACGTCGCGCCGAACATGATGTCGGCCACGACTTCATGTTCAAAAGACGTGAGAAGGACAAGCCGTCATGCAGATCGAAAATGTCGCCGACCTTGTCGCGGAAACCCTGATTCAGGCCGGTGTGAAGCGCATATTCGGCGTGGTCGGCGACAGCCTGAACGGTTTGACCGAAGCGCTGCGCAAGCGAAAGACGATTGACTGGATCCATGTCCGGCATGAGGAAGTGGCGGCCTTTGCCGCCGCGGGCGAGTCGCAAATCACCGGCGGCCTCGCGGTCTGTGCCGGCTCGTGCGGGCCCGGCAATCTTCATCTCATCAACGGTTTGTTCGACGCGCACCGAAGCCGCACCCCGGTGCTGGCGATCGCGGCCCAGATTCCATCCGGCGAGATCGGCGGCGGCTACTTTCAGGAAACCCATCCCCAGGAATTATTCCGGGAATGCAGTCACTATTGCGAACTGGTTTCCGATGTGGCGCAGCTTCCTTATGTGCTGGAAAACGCCATTCGCGCCGCGATCGGAAAGCGCGGGGTATCCGTAGTGGTTATTCCTGGCGACGTTGCGCTGCGGTCAGCGCCCAAGCGCGGCATTTCACCCAACGCCGGACTGCTGCCGGCAACGCCTGTTGTTCGGCCAGCCGACAAGGAATTGACTGCGCTGGCCGACCTGCTGAACGCCGCCAACCGCGTCACGCTGTTCTGCGGACGAGGCTGCGCTGGTACCCACGACAGCCTGATGAAACTCGCAGAAGTTCTCAAAAGCCCGATCGTGCATGCACTCGGCGGCAAGGACCATGTCGAATACGACAATCCCTATGACGTCGGCATGACCGGCTTCATCGGCTTTTCCTCCGGCTACGCCGCCATGCATGCCTGCGACGTGTTGCTGATGTTGGGAACTGACTTTCCCTACAAGCAGTTTCTGCCGACCGATGCCAAGATCGCGCAAGTCGATATCCGGCCGGAAAATCTCGGTCGCCGTTGCAGACTCGACCTCGGTCTTGTCGGCGACGTCGGCGCCACGATCGAGGCGCTGCTGCCCAAGCTTGCCGCGAAGAGCAACAGCAAGCATCTCGACGCGAGCCTTTCGCATTACAAGAAGGCCCGTGCGGGCCTTGATGAACTGGCCAAGGGGACGCGCGGCAACAAACCGATCCACCCGCAATATCTGGCGCGCTTGCTGAGCGAGCAAGCCTCCGATGATGCTGTGTTCACGGCCGACGTCGGTACGCCCACGATCTGGGCCGCACGTTATCTCGCGATGAACGGGCGCCGGCGGCTCGTCGGGTCGTGGGTACACGGCTCGATGGCCAACGCCATGGCCCATGCGATCGGCGTTCAGGCGTCGCAACCGGGCCGACAGGTGATATCGATGTCCGGCGACGGTGGATTTGCGATGCTGATGGGCGACCTCATCACGCTGACCCAGATGAAGCTGCCGGTGAAGATCGTGATCTTCAACAACGGCGTGCTCGGCTTTGTGGCGCTGGAGATGAAGGCATCGGGATTCGTCGAAACCGGAACAGATCTGCAAAATCCCGATTTTGCCGCGATGGCTCGCGCCATGGGTATCCATGCGGTGCGGGTGGAGGATCCGGGCGACCTGGCAGATGCGATCCGCGACGTTCTGGCTCACGATGGTCCGGCCGTGCTCGATGTTGTGACGGCGACGCAGGAGCTTTCGATGCCGCCTGCGATCACAGCCGAGCAGGTCAAGGGGTTCAGTCTATGGGTGCTCCGCGCCGTGATGAGCGGCCGCGGCGACGAGGTGATCGATCTGGCAAAAACCAATTTGTTGTCGCGCTGACTGTTTGCGTTGCCGCCGGAATAGCCACGTCGTCATCGCCAGCTCTACTAGGATTGCGCCTGCGCGTTCTTGAGTGTCTCGAGCGCCTCCAGGACGTTCGGGTCGAGACCGGCGCCGCCGGCGTCGAGATGCGCAAAGATCGCCGAACGCATCCGGGGATCCCAGAATTTGTGGATGTGGTTGGCGATCCCCGGGACCGCCCGGTCGTGGCCCTGGCTCCTGAAGAAAGCGCCGATTTGATTGGCCATATAGATCAGCCGGTCAGGCGACATGGGCGGCGGCTCCCTGCGCGGCGATCTCGGACGCGATCCGGCCGGGATGGGTGAACACCTCAAACCCGTCGGCGCGCGCAATCGCGGCCAGCGTAATGCCGGCGGCGTCAGCCATTCGCACCGCCAGTGCGGTCGGCGCCGAGACGGCCACCATCAACGGCGCACCCATCGCCGCGGTCTTCTGCACCATTTCAACCGAGACCCGGCTGGTCAGCAGAACCATGCCGTCGCCGGCGGCGACCTTTTGCTGCGCCAGCGCGCCGGCGAGCTTGTCGAGCGCGTTGTGACGGCCGACATCCTCGCGCAGCGCGACGATGCCGCGCGCTGGGGTCCAGAACGCCGCGGCATGCACGGCGCGCGTCGCGACGTTGATCTGTTGCAGCGGCGGGATGCTCTGGATCGCTGCGGTGATCTGTTGCGGCGAGAACGATCCGCCCGGTGCGACGACCGCGGCCGGCCGAATGGCTTCGGCGATGGAATCGATGCCACATAGTCCGCAGCCGGTGGGACCCGCGATCTGCCGCCGCCGCTCGCTTAAGCGATCCGCTTTGGATTGGGCAAGCCACATCCGCAATTCGATGCCGTCCTCCAGATTCACGATATCCAGCGAGTTCGATATCCTCAGGGCTCTGGATGATGCCTTCGCTCAGGCTGAAGCCGATGGCGAAGTCTTCGAGATCCTGCGGTGTGCCCATCATCACGGCATGGGTGCCGCCATTGTAGGTCAGCGCCAGCGCGGTCTCTTCCGGAATGACACGCGCGCTTTCGCTGGCGTTGCCGTCGCGCCATACCTTGCGATTGACGGTGCGAACCGGGTCGTGCACGTCTACTCCGCTGCTTCGATGGATGCCGCGATGCGCCGGCTATGCCGGGCCTGCTCGTCATAGGCCTTTTGCCATTCCGACGGGCCGTTCGAGGGTGAAATCTGCACCGCCGTGACCTTGTATTCAGGGCAGTTGGTAGCCCAGTCCGAATATTCGGTCGTGATGACGTTGGCCTGGGTGTCGGGGTGGTGGAAGGTGGTGTAGACGACGCCCGGCGCCACACGCTCGGAGATCAGCGCGCGCAGCGTGGTTTCGCCGGCGCGGCTGGCGAGCCTGACCCAGTCGCCGTCGCGTACGCCGCGCTGCTCGGCATCGTGCGGATGTATCTCCAGCCGGTCTTCCTCGTGCCAGATCACATTCTCGGTGCGCCGTGTCTGGGCGCCGACATTGTACTGGCTCAGGATACGCCCCGTGGTCAGCAGCAGCGGGTAGCGCGGACCGGTTCGCTCGTCGGTGGCGATATATTCGGTGATGACGAACTTGCCCTTGCCGCGCACGAAGCCGCCGATGTGCATGACCGGCGTTCCCTCCGGCGCCTTCTCGTTGCAGGGCCACTGCACCGAGCCAAGCTCGTCGAGCTTGGCATAGGAGACGCCGGCGAAAGTCGGGGTGAGGGCGGCGATCTCGTCCATGATCTCGGAAGGATGATCGTATTTCATCTCATACCCCATCGCCTTGGCGAGGCGGATGGTGACTTCCCAGTCGGCCAGGCCATTGCGCGGCGTCACCATCTTGCGCACGCGCTGGATGCGGCGCTCGGCATTGGTGAAGGTGCCGTCCTTCTCCAGGAAGGTCGATCCCGGCAGGAAGACATGGGCGTAGTTCGCGGTTTCGTTGAGGAAGAGATCGTGGACGATGACGCATTGCATCGACGACAACGCCGCCACGACATGCTTGGTGTTGGGATCGGACTGCAGGATGTCCTCGCCCTGCACGTAAAGGCCCATGAAGGTGCCCTCGACCGCTGCGTCGAACATGTTCGGAATCCGCAAGCCGGGCTCCGGGTTGAGCTTGACGTTCCACATCGATTCGAACTGTTCGCGCACCGCATCGCCGGAGATATGCCGATAGCCGGGCAGTTCATGCGGAAACGAGCCCATGTCGCAGGAGCCCTGCACGTTATTCTGGCCGCGCAGCGGGTTCACGCCGACGCCGGGCCGGCCGATATTGCCGGTCGCCATCGCCAGATTGGCAATCGCGATGACGGTGGTCGAGCCCTGGCTGTGTTCGGTCACGCCGAGCCCGTAATAGATCGCGCCGTTGCCGCCGGTCGCGAATAGCCGCGCTGCCGCCCGCAACTCCTTCGGATCGACGCCGGTTGCCATCGCGGTCGCTTCCGGGCTGTTGTTGGGCAGCGATACGAACTGCGCCCAATCCTGGAACTCGCTCCAGTCGCAGCGTTCGCGTACGAAGGTTTCGTCGACAAGGCCTTCGGTAACAATGACATGGGCGATCGCGGTCAGAACGGCGACGTTGGTGCCGGGCATTAGCGGCAGATGGTGCTGCGCCTCGACATGCGCGGAGCGAATGATGTCGATACGGCGCGGATCGAGCACGATTAATTTGGCGCCGGCGCGCAAACGCTTCTTCATGCGTGACGCAAAAACTGGATGTGCGTCGGTCGGGTTGGCACCGACGATCATGACGACGTCGGTGTGTTCGACCGAATCGAAGTCCTGGGTGCCGGCCGAGGTGCCGAAGGTGGTCGAGAGGCCGTAGCCGGTCGGCGAATGACAGACGCGGGCGCAGGTATCGACGTTGTTGTTGCCAAAGCCGCCGCGGATCAGCTTCTGCACCAGATAGGTTTCTTCGTTGGTGCAGCGGGACGAGGTGATGCCGCCGACGGCGTCGCGGCCGTATTTTTCCTGGATGCCCTTGAATTTGGCCGCGGCGAAGTTGAATGCTTCGTCCCACGATACTTCGCGCCAGGGCTCGGCGATGTCCTCACGGATCATCGGCTTGAGGATGCGCTCCTTGTGATTGGTATAACCCCAGGCGAAGCGGCCCTTGACGCAGGAATGGCCGCGATTGGCCTTGCCGTCCTTGTAGGGCACCATGCGGACGACTTCCTCGCCGCGCATTTCCGCCTTGAAGGTGCAGCCGACGCCGCAATAGGCGCAGGTGGTCACCGCCGAATGCTCGGGCTGACCGATTTCGATGACGGACTTTTCGGTCAGCGTCGCGGTCGGGCAGGCCTGCACGCAGGCGCCGCAGGACACGCATTCGGAACCGAGGAAGCTCTCGCTCATGCCGGGCGAAACCCGGCTCTCAAAGCCGCGCCCGGAAATGGTCAGCGCGAACGTGCCCTGAACCTCCTCGCAGGCTCGGACGCAGCGCGAGCAGACGATGCATTTGGAGGGGTCGTAGGTGAAATACGGATTGGATTCGTCCTTCGGCATCCAGGCCGGGTTGGCGGTGCCATTGGCCTTGGCGAAGACGTGGTTCTCGCCCTGATAGCCGTAGCGCACGTCGCGCAGGCCGACCGCGCCCGCCATGTCCTGCAATTCGCAGTCACCATTCGCAGCACAGGTCAGGCAGTCCAGCGGATGGTCGGAGATGTAAAGCTCCATCACACCCTTGCGCAGCTTCTTCAGCCGCTCGGTCTGGGTGTGGACCACGAGACCCTGCATCGCGGGCGTGGTGCAGGAAGCCGGCGTACCGGCGCGGCCCTCGATCTCGATCAGGCACATGCGGCAGGATCCGAACGCGTCCACCATGTCGGTCGCGCAAAGCTTCGGGATCTGGGTGCCGGCTTCCATTGCCGCGCGCATGATCGAGGTGCCATCGGGCACCGTGACGCTCTGGCCGTCGATGGTCAGCGTGACCATGGTTTCGGATTTGGAACGCGGTGTGCCGAAATCGGTTTCCTGGATCAGCGACATGGCAATCGTCCTTTATTCCGCGGCCTGCAGGCGCGTCGGCGCCGGGCCGAAATCTTCCCGGAAATGTTTCAGCGCGCTCATCACGGGATAGGGTGTGAAGCCGCCCAGCGCGCAGAGCGAGCCGAACTTCATGGTGTTGCAGAGGTCTTCGACCACCGCGATATTCTCCGGCACCCGTTCGCCGGCGCGGATCTTGTCGATGGTCTCGACGCCGCGGGTCGAGCCGATCCGGCATGGCGTGCACTTGCCGCAGGATTCGATGGCGCAGAATTCCATGGCGAACCGCGCCTGCCGGGACATGTCGACGGTGTCGTCGAACACCACGATGCCGCCATGGCCGATCAGGCCGTCGCGCGCGGCAAAAGCTTCATAGTCGAACGGCGTATCGAACAATTCGCGTGGGAAATAAGCGCCGAGCGGGCCGCCGACCTGCACCGCGCGAACAGGGCGCCCGGTGAAGGTGCCGCCGCCGACGTCGTCCACCAGCTCGCCGAGAGTGATACCAAAAGCGACCTCGAATAATCCGCCGCGCTTGATATTGCCGGCAAGCTGGATCGGCATCGTGCCGCGCGAGCGACCCATGCCGAAATCGGCATAGGCTTTCGCGCCGCCGGCGAGGATGAAGGGGATCGCCGCGAATGACAGCACGTTGTTGATCACGGTCGGCTTGCCGAACAAGCCTTTATGCGCGGGCAGCGGCGGCTTGGCGCGGACGATACCGCGGCGGCCTTCGAGGCTTTCCAAGAGCGAGGTCTCTTCGCCGCAGACATAGGCGCCGGCGCCAACCCGAACTTCGAGATCGAAGCTGTGCGCGGAGCCACCGAGGCGCGCGCCGAGATAGCCGGCGCGCTTGGCCGCCGCGATCGCAGCGTTCATCGCCACGATGGCGTGCGGATATTCCGAGCGGATATAGATATAGCCTTTGGTGGCGCCGACCGTGATGCCCGCAATCGTCATGCCCTCGATCACCACGAAGGGATCGCCTTCCATGATCATGCGGTCGGCGAAAGTGCCGCTATCGCCTTCGTCGGCGTTGCAGACGATGAATTTTCGATCGGCGCTGGTCTGCGCCACGGTTTTCCACTTGATGCCGGTCGGGAAACCGGCGCCGCCACGGCCGCGCAGCCCGGACGCCGTGATATCGGCAAGGATCGCCTCCGAACCGAGCGTCAGCGCGCGCTCCAGTCCCTTGTAGCCGTCATGGGCGCGGTAGTCCTCCACCGAGCCCGGATCGATCACGCCGCAGCGCGCGAAAGTGAGCCGGGTCTGCCGCTTCAGCCAGGGAATTTCGTCGGTGATACCCAGCCGCAGTGGATGCGCTCCATCGGATATCATCGCCTCAAGCACAGAGCCGGCGTCGGCCCCGGTTACCGGACCGAACGCCACGCGCCCGTGCGGCGTCGCGACTTCGATCATCGGCTCCAGCCAATACAGTCCGCGCGAACCGGTTCTGACGATCTCGATATCGGTGCCGCGTCGGCCGGCAGCCTGTTCCAGCGCCAGCGCCACCTCGTCTGCGCCAACCGCAACCGCGCCCGCATCGCGTGAGACGAAAATACGAAGGCTCATCGCTGCGCCTCCGCGACCAGTGCATCAATGCGCGCCTCATCCAGCCGCCCGACCAGGCGGCCATCCAGCATCGCCGACGGGGCCGTGGCGCACAGGCCGAGGCAATAGATCGGCTCCAGCGTGACCCGCTCGTCCGCCGTGGTGTGGCCGAGGCCGATACCGAGTTTGGCTTCCGCGCGTGCCGCCAGCGCATCGCCGCCGGCGGCCTGGCAGGCTTCGGCCCGGCACAGTTTCAGGACATGGCGACCCGCGGGTTGGTGACGGAAATCATGGTAGAACGTGAACACGCCGTGGATCTCGGCGCGCGATAAATTCAGCGCGGAGGCGATCATGGGGATCGTGGGCTCCGGCACATAGCCGAACGCCGCCTGCAGCGCGTGCAGGATCACCAGCGTCGCACCTTCAAGGTGAGCGTGTTCGGCGATGATTTCGGCGCCGCGGTCGGCATCCCATGGTTCGTAAACTGGCATCATACGCCTTGTCTAACAGGGGCTTATTACCAACCGATGAGAACTGGAATCGATCCAAATATCAATAAAGCTGTCTCATGCTGCAATACGGAAAGCCGATTAATAAGAATTCGAAATCACACGATTTAAAAATGAAATGCGATGTACTTAAATAGGATAATAGCACCTCATTTTGAGGAGGCTTTGGCGTATTTGCCAGGCCGGGCGCCGTGGTATTCGTTGGCGGGGCGTAAACGAGGGGCTTTTTTTGATCGACAAGCTTGAATTGCTGCTCGCGCTGGCAAAGGAACGTCACTTTGGACGCGCCGCCGAGGCCTGTGGCGTTACCCAGCCGACGATGTCGACCAGCCTCAAGCAGCTTGAGGAAATCCTCGGCGTCATGCTGGTGCAGCGCGGCTCGCGGTTTCAGGGTTTTACGCCCGAAGGCGAACGCACGCTTGATTGGGCGCGGCGCATCGTCGGCGACGCCCGCGCGATGCGACAGGAAATCAAAACGCTCAAGGACGGCCTTTCCGGAGAAATCGGAATTGCCGCGATTCCGACCGCGCTCGGTATGGTCGCTTCCCTCACCACGCCATTCAGGGCCAGGCATCCCAATGTGCGTTTCCGAATTGTATCCTGTACGTCGATCGCGGTGCTCGGGCTATTGGAAAATCTGGAGGTCGATGCCGGCCTGACCTATCTGGAAAACGAACCGCTCGGCAAGGTTCGCTCGATCCCGCTCTACAAGGAACATTATGTGTTGTTGACCTCGCCGGACAGCATGTTCGGCGATCGACAGCAGGTTACCTGGAAAGAGGTCGGTCAGGTGCCGTTGTGCCTGTTGACGCCGGATATGCAGAACCGACGCATCATCGACCGCGCGCTCAAATCGGTGGGCGCCGAGGCAAAGCCGACACTGACGTCGAATTCGATCATCGTTCTTTACACCCATGTGCGCACCGGACGCTGGGCCAGCGTGATGCCCGAACGGCTCGCGCAGACGCTAGGGCTTTCCGAAGCGGTGCGGACGATTCCTATCGTCGACCCCACCGTGACCTACAGCGTCGGGCTGGTGATTCCGCAGCGCGACCCGTTAACACCGCTGATCGCAGCCCTCGCGCAGATCGCGCGCGAGGTCGCGCCAACGCTGGAACCCTGAGCGGCGAAGTGGGGGGCGTCGATCAGGCGGCGGCGGCGATTTTCATCTTGGCCGTCGTGTCGCGCGGCAACGACACCCGAACAACCGTGCCGGCGCCGAGCTTCGAGCGCAGCCGCATCGATCCGCCGTGCAGTTGGGTGAGCGATCGGGCGATCGCTAACCCCAATCCCGAACCGTGATAGGTCTTGGTGAGCTGGCTCTCGACCTGCTCGAACGGCCTGCCGAGCCGCATCAGCGATTGCGGCGCGATACCGATGCCGGTATCGGCGATGGTCAGCACGATGGAATTGCTGAGCAACCGGCTGCGGACCACCACCTTGCCGCCGTCGGGTGTGAACTTGACCGCATTCGACAACAGGTTGACGAGGATCTGCTTGATCGCGCGCCGATCCGCCACCAGCGAAACAGCGCCTTCGATATCCGCGTCGAGCACGAGCCCCTTGTCGTCGGCCCGCCCGGATATCACGCGCAGCGATTCCGCCAGCGTTTGCGACATATCGAGCGGCGCCAGATCGAGCTTCATCCGGCCGGCTTCGATCTTCGACATATCCAGGATGTCGTTGATGACTTCGAGCAGATAGTGGCCGCTGGTGAGGATGTCGTGGCAGTATTCCTGATATTTTTCCGAGCCGAGGGTTCCGAACATCCCGCTTTCCATGATTTCGGAGAAACCGATGATGGCATTGAGCGGCGTGCGCAGCTCGTGGCTCATATTGGCGAGGAATTTGGATTTGGCCTGGTTGGCTTCCTCGGCGCGATTCTTTTCTTCGGAATATTTTTCGGCGAGGTCGGCCAGTTCAATGGCTTGCCGCTCGAGTTCGGTCTGCGAGCGTTTCAGGTCGATCACGGTGGCGCGCAGGCGAAGGTCGTTGTCGACCAGCTTCTGCTCGTGCTCCTTGATGCGGGTGATATCGGTGCCGACCGAAACGTAGCCGCCGTCCTTGGTGCGCCGCTCACTGATATGCAGCCAGTTGCCGCCGTCGAGCTGGGCCTCGAAGGTGCGCGCACCGGGCGCCTGCGCGGCGGTTTCGTGTAACCGAGTGCGAACCTCCGGCATACTGCCGACCTCGATCACGGTTTCATAGGAGGTGCCCGGCGTGACCGCTGAATCCGGCAATTTGTGAAGGCGCTGGAAGTGCGAGTTGCAGAGCACCAGACGATCTTCCGCGTCCCACAGCACGAAGGCCTCCGGAATGGTCTCGATCGCATCGCGCAGCCGCAGATCGGCCTCCACGGTTTTCTCGGCGAGACTCTTGTGTTCGGTGATGTCGACGGCGATGCCGATCAGATGCAAGCCGGCGTCGGCCGCGGCCTGGCTGAGCTCACAGCGGACGCGCAACCAGATCCAGTGGCCATCGGCATGCTGCATGCGGAAGGTATGGTCGATATGATTGAGCTTCGAGGAGATCAGCTGATCGGCGATCGCGAACAGATCGATATCGTCGGATTTAACCAGCGCGTTGACCTCGCCGAAGGTCAGGAGGTCGCTGCGGGTGTCGAGGCCCAGCATCGTGAACATCGATTGCGACCAGAAGATCCTGCCGCGCGACAGGTCCCAATCCCACAATCCGCAGCGGCCGCGATTAAGCGCGGTGTCGATCCGCCCACGCACGGCATCGTTGATCAGATCGCCCTCGCGCGCCCGGGTCGATTGCCAGTGGAATGCGAAGCCCAGGATCAGCACGACAAATCCCGTGGTGGCCGAAAGCGTCACCGACAGCGCCGCGTCCGATCCCCACAGCGAGTTGAGCTTTTCCTGGATCACAATCACTTGGCCGGGCAGCGACCGCACGATGCGGGCAATGGCCAGCGCGCCGCTGCCGTTCGGCAGGTTGATGTCGGTAACTCCGATTTGCTGTCCCGGCGCGGTCAGCGGCAATGCCGCGCTGATGACGTCGAGAATGCGATCGGTATCGCCAAGCATGGCTTCAATCGGCACGCGGGCAAGAACGCGCTGGTCCGCGCCGGTGACAATGACGTGGCGGCCGGCGGCAAGGCCCCATGATGGAATGAAGCCGGGCAGCGCGCTTTGCAGGCGTCCGATGGTGGCTGCGCGATCTTGTCGAACGGAGGCCATGCGGTCGATACGTTCGGCGAGCAGATCGGCGACCGCTGCCAGATCTCGCTTGATGGACGCGCGCTTCTGCCGGTTCTGATCGACCACCTGCACGAATGCGCCAAGACAAATGGTAATCAGGAAGGCGATGATCAGGGTAGGCACGGCGCGGCGAAGTGCGGGCTCCGCTATCAACAGCCTATGATAGGCCGGTTTCGCGATCGATTGCGCCAATCCCTTGATCGAATTGGATTGGACGCACGCGCTCGCCGCGTGTGCGCGCGCCATGCCTTTAGCCCCCTTGGAGAATTCTTCTGCACCCAATTCGGAAGAGCCCCCGGCCACTTCCGAATCACAGCGATTTGAATCCAGTTTTGGCGGCCTGTCGAGAGTCAACGATTCGTTAAAGCAAATAAATTTTGTCCAAAGCTGAATTGAGCTTGCGAAATCCACAAAAGATGAGTCCGAAACGGGAACGCTGTCCGATTTCAGTTTCTACTGCGCGTACGGCGGCTCGGCATGGCTGATGACACGCTTCACGTCCGGGAAGGCGCGACGCAACGCGCGCTCGATCTCATCGACGTTCTCGTGAACCCTGATCACGCTCATCGAGGGCGCCGCGCGGCAATGGAAGTTAACGATTTCGCCCGCGTCGGTGTTGCGTACGCGAACATTGTGGATGTCATGGATCGCGCCATCGGCGGCAAAGCGCATCAGCGCGGTCTTGATGGTTTCGACGCGGTCGGGAGCTGCATCGGTTCCCAGCGGCAATTCCGGTTCCAGCGGCTCGATGTGGGTGTCGACTTCGACGTCCTCGCCGAATTCGTCGCGGATATTCCGCTCCAGCTCATGGGCGATATCGTGGGCGGCCGTCAGTTCCATCTCGCCATCGACCTCAAGGTCGATGCTGACGGTGAGCTTGCCGCCGAGATCGTGCACTGTGACATGGTGGACGGCGAGCCCGGAATTGCGGGCGATCACCATGATGCGTTCCCGCACGCTCTCATTGTCGCGCGCCACCGGCACCGCGGTGAAGGTGAGGTCGGCATCCTCGAGCGCTTTAGTGACGGCCTCCTGCGCCTTTCGTTTGATTTCATCGACGCGGTCGATGGGAAACGTGCGCGGCACCTCGACGATGGCGTCGATGAAATGCGTTGGCCCGACCATCCGCGCCCTTAAGCGTTCGACACCGACGACGCCGGGTACCGCTTTGATCGCCGCCTCGGCTTTCTCCGAAACGCCCTCGGGCGCGCGGTCGAGCAGGGTTTCAACGGTGGAACGTGCCATCCGCAGGCCTAATAGCGAGATCACCACCGCCACGCCAATCGCGGCGGCGGCGTCACCCCAGTGGTAACCCAATCCCGAGATGGCAAGTCCAGCGATGACGGCGACCGAACCAAGCACGTCGGACGCAAAATGCAGCGCGTCAGCGGCCAGCGCCTGGCTTTTGGTGTCGCGCGCCGCGCGATGCAGCGCCCGGGCGCGCCAGAAATTCACGGCGATGTCGATCAGCAGGACAACGAACGGGATCGCCGACAATGTCGGCGGCGCGACGCCTTCGCGCAGGCGGCTGTAAGCTTCCACGAGAATGCCGCCCGCCAGCACGTACAGCATCGCGGTCACGCCGAGTGCCGACAGGCTTTCGAACTTGCCGTGGCCGTAATGATGTTGCTCATCCGCGGGCCGCCCGGAAACCCGCACCACCATCCAGGTGACGATGGTCGCAACCAGGTCGACCGAGCTGTGCAGCGCTTCGGAGATCAACGCGAGACTGCCAATGGCGATGCCGACGCCGAATTTGGCCACGGCCATGGTGGCGCTGGCGAAGATCGAGATGGCGGCGACGCGGGATTTGACGTTGTGTTCGGGATGGTTCATGGGCGCGGTTTAGCAGCCCATCATGCAACATAAAAGACGTGGTCGAAGCCGCAATCGCCACTCACTTGCAGAAGCGAATTTGTTACGAATTGTTCCGACCTTAAAACGGCTACCGACTAAAGCGTCACCACGATCTTGCCGAGATGCCGGTTGGCTTCCATGTGCTCGAACGCCTTGCCGATGTCGTTGAAGGCAAACACCTTGTCGATCGGCAATTGCAGTTTGCGGGATTCCACCGCGGGCCAGATATCCTTGCGGACTTCGCTGAAGATGTCGCGGATTTCCTCGATCGACCGGGTGCGGAAGGTAACGCCGATATAGTCGATGCGTCGCGCGGCGTGGAGGTCGAAGTCGAAATCGGCGTGGGTGCCGCCGAGCCTGCCGACATTGACAATGCGGCCCTTGATTTTGGTCGCCGCAAGATTTTGGCTCGCAACCTTGCCGGAGACCTGATCGACGATCAGGTCGACGCCTTCGCCGCCGGTCGCCTTGAGCACCTGATCGACCCAGCCGGGATCGCTGGAATCAACCGCCAGATCGGCGCCGAATTCCTTCAGCCGGCCGCGCCGCACCGCGTCGGTGGAAGATCCGATCACGATGCTGGCGCCCTTGAACTTTGCAATCTGCATCGCCATCAGGCCGACGCCGGAGCTCGCGCCTTGAATCAAGACGGATTGGCCCGGCTGCAATGCGCCGTTGGTGACCACCGCGTTGTGCATGGTGGAGAGCGCGACGGGCAGGGTGGCCGCGTCCTCGAAATTCATGTTTGACGGCGTGCGAAACAGCCGGCCGTGATCCGCCAGGGTGTATTCCGCGAACGCAGCGCCGCCTGAGCCCATGATCTTGTCGCCGATCTCGACGCCTTTGGCGTCGGGACCGAGCTCCGCGACTTCGCCGGCCCATTCCATTCCCAGCACGGTGCCGGCGCCGCCCGCACTGCCATGCGCATGGCCCTTGGTCATGCCGAGGTCGGCGCGGTTGAGACCACAGGCGCGGACCCGGATCAGCACCTGTGTGCCTTTCGGGACAGGCTTGGCGACGTCGGCGATTTCAGCGCCATTGGCGCCGTAGACATAGGCTTTCATGACGTCATTCTCTGTTGAAGGGTGACGCGAGTGGACCTATTCCGCGGCCTGGCGGCGAGAACCAGACATCATGCCTCCGAACCGGCTCTGGATGATCGCCTCCGCGTCACGCATGATGCGCGACACCAGTTCCGCGCAGCTCGGGATATCGTGGATCAATCCCTGCACCTGGCCCGCGGACCAGATGCCTTCGTCGGCGTCGCCGGTGGCGTAGACCATCTTGCCGCGCGCGCCGGCCACGAGTTCGCGCACCTGTTCGAAGGTGGCGCCTTCCTTTTCCATCGCGACGACCTGGGTGCTGACCGCGTTGCGGGCGACGCGCGAGGTGTTGCGCATGGTGCGGAAAATGAGTTCGGTCTCGCGCTCGTCATTGGCGACGATTTTTTCCTTGATCAGTTGATGGATCGGACTCTCTTTGGTGCACATGAAACGTGTGCCCATGTTGATGCCCTCGGCACCCAGCGCAAGGGCGGCGACCAGGCCGCGGCCGTCGCCGAAGCCGCCGGACGCGATCATTGGAATTTTCACCTTGTCGGCCGCCGCCGGAATCAGGATTAGTCCGGGCGTATCGTCTTCGCCGGGATGGCCTGCGCATTCGAAGCCGTCGATCGAGATCGCGTCGACCCCCATGCGCTCGGCCGATAGCGCGTGGCGGACGCTGGTGCATTTGTGCAGGATCACGACGCCATGCTTCTTGAACTCGGTGACATGTTCCTGCGGTTTGTTGCCGGCGGTTTCGACGATCCGGATGCCGCTCTCGATAATGGCCTGGCGATATTCGGCATAGGGCGGCGGCTTGATCGACGGAAGAATAGTCAGATTAACGCCGAATGGCTTGTCGGTCAGGTCTCGGCAGCGTGCGATTTCCTTGGTCAGGTCTTCCGGTGTCGGTTGTGTCAACGCGGTGATCAGACCGAGCGCGCCGGCATTGGCGACCGCCGCAACCAGTTCGGCGCGTCCGACCCATTGCATGCCGCCTTGTACGATCGGGTGTTCGACGCCCACGAGTTCGGTAAATCGCGTCTTGATCATGCTTGACCCCTGATGTTTCCCGGCGCGTTTTGCCCGCGCTTGTTTCCGTCGCTTCTCAAATCGTCTGCGGCCGGAAGGATGCCGTTGGGCCCGTCAAAAGTCCACCGGACATGGGGCCGATTACGGCAACACCATCATGCAAAAACAGGGGAATTTACGCCCGGCTTTGGATGGCATCTCAAAGCCGAGACGATCGCTGCAACAAGCAAGACCGTTTGTCAGGCGGGAACTGATCGCGCCGCGGCGCTCGCCTCGTCGTCGAACGCGGCGCTGATATCGCGGATGCTGATGACGCCGATCAGGGTGTAGTCGTCGATAACGGGCAAATGCCGGATGTGGTTCTTGTTCATGAGATGACGAACCTGTTCCAGCGTATCGGTCGAACAACAGGAGACCAGCTTCTGCACCGAGATCAATTGCGACACTTTCAGATTGACGCCGGCCGCGCCATGTTCGGCAATCGCGCGTACGGCGTCGCGTTCGGTGAACATCCCAGCCGCGGTACTGCCTTCGGTTCCGACCACGTCCTTGACCACCAATGCGCTGATGTTGCCGGTGCGCATCAATTGGCAGGCGATGCCTACAGTTTCATTCATTCGAACCGTTGCGACGCGTGAGGTCTTCTTGCGCAGGATGTCTCCGACTTTCATCGCAACCTCCTTCAGGTCAGCCAAGGGATAATACTATCCAGAATTATTGGTATACATTATACCAATTGTCAACTTGATATTGCGGTCGTCATCCCCCGCCGACAATGAAGAAAAGCGCCAATAATATTGACGTATATTCAGTTCGCCGTCGGTTGGTTAGCCAGGCCAAGCATAGCATAGGTTCGTCAGATCCCATTTGGTATTTTGTATTCCAATTCATCCGAGCCAAAAAAGAGAGAAGCGCATCAAATCGCGCCTCTTTTCTAGCGACCTGCGCTGGTTTGTCAGACGGCTGTAACGTCTCGCGCCCGGGCGTCGATGCCGGCTTCGGTGCCGAGGATAAAGGCGCGCCGCATCGGCTTGATGATGAACAGGGCCATCAGCGCGACGGTGGCGTTGAGCGCGACGGCGATGAAGAACACCGCGTGCCAGCCATATTTCGCCGCGACAAGGCTCGCAAGCGGCACCAGCAGTGAGGCGGTTCCTTTCGCCGTATACAACATGCCGTTGTTGGTGGTGGCGAATTTGGCGCCGAACGTATCGCCGCTGGTTGCGGGAAACAGGCTGTAGATCTCGCCGAACACGCCGAAATATACCGCGGTCCCCAGCACGAAAACGATCGGAATGCGACCGTAGACCGATAGCACCAGCAGCATCAGCGCGCCAATTCCGAATGCGATGAACATGGTTTGCTCACGGCCGATCGTGTCGGAGACCCATCCAAAGAACGGACGGCCGAAGCCGTCGAAGATTCGGTCGAGTGAAATCGCAAAGGTCAGTGCGGCCATCTGAACGCCGAGAATGCCGACCGGTGCGTCGGCAAGCCCGAAGTCATGGGCAATCGGCGCAATCTGGGCCGCGACCATGAGGCCGCCCGCAGCGACCATCACGAATACCAGATACATCACCCAGAAAATCGGGCTTCGCAGCACCTGCGGCGGCGTGAAGTCGATCCTGGTCTGGGGCAGGTTGAGTTGCTTCCTTTTCACCGGCATCGCTCGCGACGGCCCGCGAAGGAAAAATGCCAGGATGAAGACGATCGCGCCTTGGCCGACGCCGAAGGCAAGGAATGCGGCCTGATAGCCGTGCGCCGCAATCATGTTGGCGATTGGAACTACGGTGATCGCGGCGCCGGCGCCGAAGCCGGCGGCAGTCGCGCCGGCGGCGAGGCCGCGACGGTCAGGAAACCATTTGAGAGCATTGCCGACGCATGTTCCGTAGACCGAGCCGGCGCCGATTCCGGCGATGATCGCGGCGGCGTACAACACGACCAGTGTGTCGGCATATGAGTTCAGCACCCAGGCGAGCGCGATCATTACGCCGCCAAACATGACAACGACCCGCGGACCGTATTTGTCGACGAACCATGCTTCGATCGGAACCAGCCAGGTCTCGGTGACCACGAACAGCGTGAAGGCCAGCTGAATCGCGGCGCGGCCCCAGTGAAACCTGGCGTCGATCGGATCGACGAACAGGGTCCAGCCGTATTGCAGATTTGCGATCATCGCCATGCAGACGACGCCCATCGCAAGTTGCAGCCAGCGGAAATACTTGCCTTCAAACGATGGCGGTGCGGTCGCTTGTGCGGCGGCGGTCATGGATCCTCCCAGGCACGCCTCTGTTAGCGACGAGCGTTACCAGCGCGGCATATTGGTATGTAATATGCCAGCACGCAAGTCATTCTTGGGGAGGGGGCAATGCTCGTAACATGTCGCAATTGGCGTGCGCGGAGCAAGTCCGGCGCGCCGGATCTGGACTTCACAAAAAAATGGCCCCGGAAAGCCGGGGCCAAGTCTGGGAGGATCGGTTCAGTCTCAATCCGGTCGCGCCGAAGGTTTTTTCCTCACAATAGCGCGCTCTAATCGGATCAGAGACCGGGATAAGGAAGATCGCCGTTGCGGATCGCGATCCGGGCGTGAGTCATTAGCAGGCGGTCGATGGTGGTCATCATGCGGCTAAACAGCGAGGCCGAAGCCATGAAGCCGAGCGAGGCGGTGTTGGACATTTTGGTTCTCGATTGCCATCAACGAATTTCTAACAGCAATCTAGGTATGCCAGATGCCAGCCGCAATTCATTTGTTTGCATGGCAGCATATCGCTATTTTGCGATGCACCATACGCCTGGTTGCGGCCGGCCAAGCAAATGGGCCGCCGGAAACCGGCGGCCCTCACTCAAGTATTCGGAAAAACGCGCGCGTCTATTCGGCGGCAACCTTCCGCGGTGGATCGAGCGCGCCGGAATCGTGGATTTCCGCCACCTGGTGATCGGAAAAGCCGAGAACCTGGCGCAGGATTTCGTCGGTATGTTCGCCGAGCAGCGGCGAGCGCGTCACCTCGGTCGGGCTATCCGACAGTTTGATCGGATTGCCGACCGACAGGTACTTGCCGCGCTCGGGATGATCGACCTCGACCACGGTTCCGGTGGCGCGCAGTGACTGATCTTCGGCGAGTTCTTTCATCGACAGGATCGGACCGCAGGGGATGTCGTCCTTGTTGAGAATCTCCATCGCCTCGAACTTGGTTTTGCTCATCGTCCACACTTCGATGCGGGCGAAGATTTCGTTGAGGCGCGACAGCCGGGCCGGCGGCTTGGCGTAATCGGGATGGGTTTTCCAGCCGGGCTCGCCGATGACATCGCAGATCTTCTCCCAGACCGGCGCCTGGGTGATGAAATAAATGTAGGCGTTGGGATCGGTCTCCCAGCCCTTGCATTTCAGGATGCGGCCCGGCTGGCCGCCGCCGGAATCATTGCCGGCGCGCGGCACGGCGTCGCCGAACGGAATCCCTTCGCCGAACTGGCTGTATTCCTTGAGCGGGCCATGGGCGAGGCGCTGCTGGTCGCGCATCTTGACGCGCGCGAGATTGAGCACGCCGTCCTGCATCGCGGCGGTGACTTTCTGTCCCTTGCCGGAGACGGTACGCTGATAGAGCGCGGTGACGATGCCGAGCGCCAGATGCAGCCCGGTGCCGCTGTCGCCGATCTGCGCGCCGGTGACGAGCGGCAGTCCGTCGCGAAATCCGGTGGTCGACGCCGCCCCGCCGGTGCACTGCGCGACGTTCTCATACACCTTGCAATCCTCGTAGGGACCGGGACCGAAGCCCTTGATCGAAGCCACGATCAGTTTCGGATTGATGGCTTGGATCTTTTCCCAGGAAAACCCCATGCGATCGAGCACGCCGGGGCCGAAGTTCTCCACCAGCACGTCGCAGCTCTTGATCAGCGCGGTCAGGACTTCCTTGCCCTTCGGGTTCTTGGTGTCGAGCGTGATCGAGCGCTTGTTGTGATTGAGCATGGTGAAATACAGGCTGTCGACATTCGGAACATCCTGCAATTGGCCGCGCGTGATGTCGCCGACGCCGGGACGCTCGACCTTGATCACATCGGCGCCGAACCATGCCAGCAATTGCGTGCAGGTCGGGCCTGACTGGACATGCGTGAAATCGAGAATACGAACGCCCTTCAGCGCCTTGGTCATTTTTTCTCTCCTTAGCATCTGTAATATCTACGTCGTCATGCCCGCGAAAGCGGGCATCCAGTACTCACCGTCGATTCAATTGGCCAGGGCCTTCATCTCACGACAGTTCGGTGACTACTGGATTCCCCGCCTGCGCGGGCAATGACGCCGATGGGTTGATGGTCATTTCTTCCTCAGCACGCTTTGTGGATTGAGGTTGCCGATCCGGCCGCTTTCGGAGCCGGCCGCCGGATCGATCGCGGCATTGATGAGGGTCGGCTTGCCGGAGTCCATCGCCGCGTTGACGGCGCGTTTCAATTCGTCCGGCGTCGTCACATGGACGCCGACGCCTCCGAACGCCTCCATCATCTTGTCGTAGCGCGCGTCCTTGATGAAGACGGTCGGCGCAACGTCGGCACCGCCGGTCGGATTGACGTCGGTTCCGCGATAGATGCCGTTATTGTTGAAGACGACGATGCAAACCGGCAGGCGGTAGCGGCAGATCGTCTCGATCTCCATGCCGGAAAAACCAAAAGCGCTGTCGCCTTCGACCGCGAGCACCGGTTTGCCGGTTTCGATCGACGCGGCGATGGCATAGCCCATGCCGATGCCCATTACGCCCCAGGTGCCGACGTCGAGTCGCTTGCGCGGCTGATACATATCGATCACGCCGCGGGCGAGATCGAGCGTGTTGGCGCCCTCATTGACGAGGATGGCGTCCGGCCGCTCCTTGATGATGGTGCGCAGCGCGCCGAGCGCGTTGTGAAAATCCATCGGCACTGAATTCTTCATCAGTCTCGGCGCCATCTTGGCGATGTTTTCGTCCCGTTTGGCATTGACGGCGTTAACCCAGTCGGCCGCCGGAGCGGGCCAACGGTTGCCCATGGTTTCGAGAAACGCCGATACGCAGGAGCCGATGTCGCCGACCACGGGCGCCACGATCTCGATATTGCTGTCCATCTCTCGGGGCTCGATGTCGATCTGGATGAATTTCTTCGATCCCGGCTCGCCCCAGGTCTTGCCCTTGCCGTGCGACAGCAGCCAGTTGAGGCGGGCGCCGATCAGCATCACAACGTCGGCGTCTTTCAACACGGTCGAGCGTGCCGCAGCCGCCGACTGCTTGTGGGTGTCGGGCAACAGGCCCTTGGCCATGCTCATCGGCAGGAAGGGAATGCCGCTGTTCTCGACCAGCGCGCGGATCGCGTCATCGGCTTGCGCGTAAGCCGCGCCTTTGCCGAGAATGATCAGCGGGCGTTTGGCGTGGGTCAGGATATCGAGCGCGCGCTTGACCGCGGCCGGCGCGGGAATTTGGGCCGGCGCCGGATCGATGACCTTGACCAGCGACCTGGCGCCGGCTTCCGCGTCCATCACTTGCGCGAAAAGCTTGGCGGGCAGATCGAGATAGACACCGCCCGGGCGTCCCGACACCGCCGCGCGGATCGCACGCGCAAGGCCAATGCCGATATCGGCGGCATGCAGCACACGAAAGGCCGCCTTGCACAGCGGCTTGGCGATGGCGAGCTGATCCATCTCCTCGTAGTCGCCCTGCTGGAGGTCGACGATCTCCCGCTCGGACGAGCCCGAGATCAGGATCATCGGAAAACAATTGGTGGTGGCATTGGCCAGCGCGGTCAGGCCGTTGAGAAATCCCGGAGCCGACACGGTGAGGCAGATGCCGGGCTTTTTGGTCAGGAAGCCGGCGATCGCCGCGGCATTGCCGGCATTCTGCTCATGCCGGAACGAGATGACGCGGATGCCTTCAGCCTGCGCCATACGGCCGAGATCGGTGATCGGGATGCCAGGGACGCCGTAGATGGTGTTGACGCCGTTGAGCTTGAGCGCGTCGATCAGGAGATGAAAGCCGTCCGTCAGCTCTCGCGGCGCTTCGGCGGTATCTGCATCGATTCTTTTTGCCATCGCGGACATTCCGCTTCTCCTTGATCGTTTCTTGATGCGGACAAATTGCCGTGTCCAGGTCGTCGTCCTCTGGAGCGGTGTGGCTAAAACAGCTCTTGGCCGTGGGCTTCCACGTAGGCGGCAAGGCCGAGCGTGTGATCGCGTGCGCGCTTTTCCGCAAGCTCGGTGTCACGCGCTTCGAGCGCTTCGATGATCGCCATATGTTCGGGCAGCGAGGTGGCGGTGCGGTCGACGCGCCCGATCGTCAGCTGCCGGTAGCCGCGAACATGCAGCAGGATGTCATTGGTCATGTCGACCAGTACCGGCAACTCGCTGAGCGAAATCAGCGCCTGGTGAAAGGCGATGTTGGCCTTCGAATATTCCTCGATGTGGTCCTGCGGCAGGCGATCCTTGCCAAAATCCTTGAAGAAGTCGCGCAACGCGGAGATGTCCTTTTTGCGCGCGGTCGTGGTGATCAGCCGTGCGGCCATGCTCTCAAGCGCGGCCCAGGCCCGGATCATGTCGACGATCTCGGTTTTGGTGCGGCGCACGACGACAATGCCACGGCGCGGCACGGTCTTGACGAAACCGTCCTGCTCCAGCATCGCAATCGCTTCGCGGATCGGGGTCCGGCTGACACCAAGACGCTCCGACAGAGCGCGCTCGTCGAGCATGACCTGCTCGGGCGTCGCATAAATGTCCATCTTGAGGATGGCTTCCTTCAAGGCTTCATAGGCCTTGTTCTTGAAGCTGGTCTCGGGCGCAATTCGGACGATCGCGATTTCTGCTTCGGCCATAGGCGACGCCTTGGTTTGTTTCCGTGTGGACACGACCGATCTCCTCCATGGGAGATGTATTTTTGCGGAAGAATATTGGATTTATTTTTGGCATACCAGATGCCAGATTGTCAAGTTAGGCTATTTCTGGGGACATTCATAAATTGCCCTCTCTTGACAATCGCATATCTGGCATACCAAATGCCATGATGTACGGCCGCGGCCTGGCCCGGCAAGGGGTGCAATTCGTCCGAAAACGGATGGCCGGTGCGACGGCAACGATCTCAACGGCGCGCCGCCGACGAACCAAGAATTGACGTCATGGAGGAAGCCAATGTCGAATTCGAAAGATGCGGTCCGCAAAATACTTGATGGCGTCAAGGCGGACGGACGCACCAGCCTGACCGCGCCCGAAGGCAAGCTGGTGTGCGATGCCTACGGCATCGCGGTTCCCAAAGAGGCTGTGGCCAAGTCCGCGGCGGAAGCCTCTCGCATCGCGGCCGAGATGGGCTTTCCGGTGGTGATGAAAATTGTCTCGCCGGACATCCTTCACAAGACTGAAGCCGGCGGCGTGATGGTGGGCGTGAAGACCGCGGCCGAGGTTGAAAGGAACTACGCCACCATCCTGGCGAATGCCGCGAAATACAAATCCGACGCCAGGATCGAGGGCGTTCAGGTCCAGCAGATGTTGCTGGGCGGTCAGGAAGTCATCGTCGGCGCCGTCACCGACGGATCGTTCGGCAAGCTGGTGGCGTTCGGCCTAGGCGGCGTGCTGGTCGAGGTTCTCAAAGACATCACCTTCCGCCTCGCGCCGGCGACCAGGCAAGACGCGCTCTCGATGCTGGATGGCATCCAGGCCCACGAAATGCTCAAGGGTGTGCGCGGCAGCGAACCGGCCAACCGCGATGCGATCGCCGACATCATCGTCAACGTCTCGCGGCTGATCACCGATTTTCCAGCGATCGCCGAGATGGACTTGAACCCGGTATTTGCGACCAAGACCAACGCGATTGCCGCCGACGTGCGCATTGTGGTCGATTTTGCGCCGAAGCCGCCGCGTCCACGCCCGCATCACGACGACATCGTGCGTCAGATGAACCGGATCATGAAGCCGAAAGCCGTTGCGGTGATCGGCGCCTCCGCCGAGGCCGGCAAGATCGGCAACTCGGTGATGAAGAATTCTCATCAATGGCGGTTACAAGGGTGAGATCTACCCGATCCATCCGAAGGCCGATGAGATCATGGGCAAGAAGGTCTACAAGTCAGTCAAGGACGTGCCGGGCGAGATCGATATTGCGGTATTCGCAATTCCTGCAAACCTGGTGGCACAGGCTTTGATCGAATGCGGCGAGAAACAGGTCGTCGGCGCCATCCTGATCCCTTCGGGCTATGCCGAAACCGGCAACTTCAAAGGCCAGGAGGAAATTCAGGCGATCGGTCAGAAATACGGCATTCGCCTGATGGGCCCGAATATTTACGGCTTCTATTATACGCATGCGAATTTGTGCGCGACCTTTTGTACCGCCTACGACGTCAAAGGCTCCGCGGCGCTGTCGTCGCAATCCGGCGGCATCGGCATGGCGATCATCGGCTTTTCGCGCTCCGCCAAGATGGGTGTCTCGGCGATTGTCGGTCTCGGCAACAAGTCCGATATCGACGAGGACGATCTGTTGACCTTCTTCGAGCAGGACGACAATACCCAGATCATCGCGCAGCATTGCGAGGACCTGAAGGATGGCCGCGCCTTCGCCGAAGTCGCCAGGCGTGTGTCGAAGAAAAAGCCGGTGGTGGTCTTGAAGGCCGGACGTACATCGGCCGGCGCCAAGGCCGCGAGCTCGCACACCGGCGCGCTGGCCGGCGACGACAAGATCTATGAGGACGTGTTCAACCAGTCCGGCGTGATCCGCGCGCGCTCGCTGAGGGATATGCTGGAATTCGCTCGTGGCATCCCGGTGCTGCCGACGCCGAAGGGCGAGAACGTCGTCATCATCACGGGGGCGGGCGGTTCGGGTGTGCTGCTCTCGGACGCGTGCGTCGACAACAAGCTTTCATTGATGACGATCCCGCCCGATCTTGATGCCGCGTTTCGCAAATTCATCCCGCCGTTCGGCGCGGCCGGCAATCCGGTCGATATCACCGGCGGCGAACCGCCGATCACCTATGTCAATACCGTGAAGCTCGGGCTCGAAGACCCGCGCATCCACGCGCTGATCCTCGGTTATTGGCACACCATCGTGACGCCGCCGATGGTGTTCGCGAAAAACATGGTCGAGGTGAAAAACGCGATGAAGGCGAGGGGGATCGAAAAACCGATCGTGGCATCATTGGCCGGCGACATCGAAGTCGAGGAAGCCGCCGACTATCTCTACCAGAACGGCATCGTCGCTTACGCCTATTCGACCGAAATCCCGGTCGCGGTGCTCGGCGCAAAATACAAATGGGCGCGCGGCGCGGGCCTATTGTAGAGTTCAAGAGCAGGAAAGGCGGTCGATTGCCGCCTGAATAAAACCCCGCCCCTTGGGGACACAGAGGGCGGGGTCATGGCACGGAAAAGGGCGCTTTGCTTGCAACGCCCGAACCGAGGCTACCACCCGATCATGGCGGGTAAAGCCTCGTTTTGTAACTGAGTGTTTCAGGATCCGTCCGACGTAGATCCGCGCGCCCGCTATTTGGCCTCAGCGCGCACCCCTGAGATTGCATGACGTCGCGCAAGTCGTGACCACCCCGCGCTCACACTTGATGCAAACGGCCATGCACTGATCGAGAACTTTTGGGTTGTAGGAGGGGTAAAGGTCGGTCGCGCACTTATTGGTGGATCCCGTCACGTCCCCGTCGGGGGAGCAGGAGACCACAGCAAAAGCTGAAATTAATATAACAGCGAAGCGTACCATGAAGCCTTCCTTCACCTTGGCTTCTGTCTCTCACCACCCTGGCTAACGTTGCACCAACGCCGCGGTTCCCGCCAGCGCGATCAGCATAAAAGCCCCAGATTACGCGAAACTTACGGCGACGGTACATTTAGCCATAATTACGGTGACAGTGCACTTAATTGACATGGCGCGCCGTCGCGGGCATCATGCCGTATGGCCCGCCTTGCCCGCGTCGTTGTCCCCGGTTACCCGCACCATGTCACCCAGCGCGGCAATGGCCGTGCACGCACTTTCTTCGGCGACGCCGATTATGCGTTGTATCGCGACCTGCTCGCAGAAAACTGCCGAACCGCCGAAGTCGAGGTGTGGGCCTGGTGCCTGATGCCGAACCATGTCCACCTCATCCTGGTGCCGTCCGATCCTGACGGGCTGCGCCGCGCACTGTCGCGCGTGCATCGCACCTATGCCGGCATCATCCAGGCCCGGCGTAAACGCAGCGGACATTTCTGGCAGGGCCGGTTCGGCGCCGTCGCCATGGACGAAGAACATCTCGCGGCGGCGCTGCGTTATGTATCGCTCAATCCCGTGCGGGCGCGATTGGTGGAACGGGCGCAGGATTGGCGGTGGTCCAGCACGCGCGCGCATTTGCGCGGCAAGGAAGACGGATTGACGGCGCTGGCGCCGATCCGGAACCGCTTCCCCCGCTTCGCCGATCTCTTGGCCGGCGAGCCGGAGGCGGAGCTGTTCGCCTGCCTGCGCTCCGCGGAAAGCATCGGCCGGCCGCTCGGGAACGACCGCTTTCTCGCTCGACTGGAGCGATTGACCCGGCGCACCCTCAAACCGGGCAAGCGGGGTCCGAAGCCTTCGGAACCGGAAGGCCGGTGATCAAGCGCTGTCGGACGACCGAGAGTTAAGTGCACGGTCACCGTAATTCGAGGTGAGGGTGCGGGAATCGAGCCCTCAGCAAGCGATCGAAGCCAAGCGTAGGGACGATTTTATGCGCCCAAGCCGCTTGAACGAAAACATCCGCAAAACAGACCAAGAGATCTGGGAAATGGTGGCATGAAGCGCTTTCTGATTTTCACGGTTCTCTTTCCGCCTCTCGCGTTGGTCATTTTCAACGCCCCTGACGTGATTATGCGCCATGACTTCAGGTTGCTTGATTTGGTGACGCTGGGACTGACCTACACGTTCGCGGTAATCCCGGCCTTGATTTTGGCATGGGTTGATCAAAGCTTCCACAGTCTTGGAACGACGATTGCGGGTGCCGCTATTTCCTATCTGGCTGCGTTCATTATTGGGTTTCCCTTCCTGGATTACAGGGCAACCCTGATGATTGGACTGATTGGTGCAATTCCAGCCGCTGTGTGTTCGTGGCTGTCAGACAAATCAATGAGAGCGTAAATGCGTGAGCAATACAGAAGCACAAGATTACGAGTTACGGTGACAGTGCACTTAATTGGCATGGCAGGCTTTCGCCGCCGCGGCGACTCTCAAACCGGACAAGCGGGGTCCGAAGCCGTCGGAACCGGAAGGCCGGCGATGAAGCGCCATCGGACGAACGGGAGTTAAGTGCACCATCACCGTAATTCCCCAGCTCTGCTCCCGATGTGGTTTTCTGGATTGCTTGGCTTCGCTCGCAGTGACGGAATTGGCTGTTGAAGTTGAATTGAAGCGCGTGCGGAAAATTTCGCGGAGAAGATTTCGACCGTTGGCGGGCATTTGGTGGCAATAAATCTACTGCCCAAGAGCCATCGGACGGCGCGCCCGTTGCTATTTTCCCAACGGTCTCGACACCTGCCTGCCGGCGCAACATGTTGTATTGCGTGGCCTTATCCAGGAAATCGTGGTTTAGGCCCGCGCAAGGGGAATTCAGGATATGCGACAGTTGGGTTCACTGCTGAGCACGGCACCTTCCCGGATCAGACGCCGTCTGGCCCTGATCGTGGCCATCGCCGCTGCCAGTCTGCCAGGGGCGGGCGCGTAAGGCATCCACTTGTTCGTGATGCGTTTGCGTCGCGCAGAGTCGGGATTAACGCCGGGTCAGGCGTTCACTGGAAAACACGCTAAGCTCTCAACGGGACAAATTTTACCGAGAAACATGCGCCGGCGGGACGACGATTTTCCAGCGTGATCGTCGCCGAATGCAGCTCGGCGATGCGCTGGACGATCGAAAGTCCGAGACCCGTGCTACCCGCCTTTCTGCGATCACGCCGCCAAAAGCGCTGAAAAATAAGATTGCGTTCGTCTTCGGCAACACCTGGTCCGTGGTCGAGCACGCTCACCGTGCCGTTTTCGTCGATGAAGAATTCCACCGTGGTCCCCGGCGCGGTGTGGTTGATCGCATTTTCGGCGAGGTTGCGGATCGCGCGGCTCAGCATCTCCGAATTGCCTTTGACCCAGACCGGCTCGGTTTCACCCAGCAACGCGACATCCTTTCCCTGCGTCAACGCCAGCGGGGCGACAAATTCCGCGACCTCGGCGGTAACCGATCTCAAATCGGCTTTTTCATGCGGGTCGACGACGAACGCGTCCAGTTCGGCGATGTCGAGCAGCTGGCTGATGATATGCGCCATTCCGTCGACGTCCTTGCGCAACGCCTCGCCGATCTGTTTGTCCTCCAACGTATCGAGGCGCGTTCTCAGAATAGTCAGAGGGGTCCGCAATTCGTGGGCGGCATCGGCAGTGAAATCGCGTTGAATCCGGAATCCCTCTTCAAGCCGGTCGAGCGCCAGGTTGATGGCAGAGACCAGCGGTCGTACCTCGCGTGGGATTTCTTTGGTGGGCAAGCGAAGATCGGTGCGGGTCGGGCCGATGTCGCGGGCGATTTCCGAGGCCTGCCACAGCGGTCGCAGCGCACGACGAAAGATCGCGATATCGGCGATCAACAATACCAGCAGGATCGGCAGTGTGATCCATCCGACGTTTTTATAGAAGTCCGCAACGATATCGTCGATCAGCACATCGCGGTTGGCCAGGTTTTCACCGGTCTGGATCCACACGGTCTGGCCGCCGACGGTCTTCTTGATGCTGGCGCCGGATACCGTGGCGTCGCCGCGCCGTTCTTGCAAAAACTCGACAGCGCTGGATCTGGCGTCGACCGGAAACAGGGCCGCGTGATCCTCCAGCGAGGAAAACAGCACGCGGCCCTGTTCATCGATCACGGCATAGAGATAACGGCCATACGCCTGCGAATAGAGCCCCAGCAGATCGAGCGGAAGGTCAAGTTCAAGACGGCCGTCCGGCTGTGCGCTGAGATGCTTGCCGACCATAACCGCCTGTTCCTGCATCGCCTCATTGTGGATATTGTTGGTTGCATAGCTCAGCAGCCAGGACAGCGCGAGCGACATGAAAATGGAGGTAATCACGACGGCGACGACGTGCAGGATGACAATGCGTGAAATGATCGACTTGAACCTGATCACGCTACTTCTCCTCAGCGATGAGGTATCCTACGCCCCGAATGGTATGAACCTGGACTCTGGCGCCGCGCTCCGAAAGTTGTTTGCGCAAACGGTGAACATAGACCTCGATCGCGTTGGATGCGACTTCTCCCGAATGTCCAAAGATGTGATCTTCAACCTGCTTCTTGGAAACCACACGTCCTTTGCTGCGCATCAACAGCTCCAGCACCGCCGTTTCGCGGGCCGACAGCAGTTGAGGCTGGTCATCGATCGACGCTTGCCGGTTTCGGGTATCGAATTCGAGATTGGCGATGCGCAACGAGCTGCCAAGCAGATGGCCGGGACGCCGCAATTGGGCCTCCAGCCGCGCAATCAGTTCTTCCAGCGCGAACGGCTTGACCAGATAATCGTCGGCTCCGCTGCGCAGGCCGTGGACACGATCATGAAGGCCGCCGCGTGCGGTAAGCACCAGAACGGGGATCGGATTGTTTCGATGCCGGATCTCGCGCAAAAGCGTCAGGCCGTCGCCGTCAGGCAGTCCCAGGTCCAGGATCAGGGCGGCGTAAAACGTCGTCAGCAGAACGCTGGTTGCCTCCTCAACGGTGGACAATACATCTGCCTGATAGCCGGCCGTTTGCAGGCCCTTTGCCAGCAGCGCGGCGAGCTCCTCATTGTCTTCCACGATCAACAACCGCATCCGCGGCGCCTCATCATTGACCACAAGTCGACGCTAGCCATGAACCTAGTCAGACCATCTAACAAGGGCCGATCCGGCTCAGCACGATGGCTTTGTAAGGTTGACGTAAGCAAACCACGGCTTCGAACAGGGCCTCGAAGCGACCGCAGGCGTCGATTGGATTGCAGCGCTTCGGTTGGGAGATGGGACTGCCGTGGTTTTCCGCAGCATCGCGATTTGTTCGTCAAATTCGATCGCGGGTGATCCAGACGAACAGGATCGAGGCGGCAATGAAGCCCGCCACGATCAGCATCCAGTTCTGGCCCTCGAAACCGAGAAGGGTAAAACGCTCGATGAGAAATTGCACCGCTGCCGCCCCTTTTTGGGCAGAATAGGCGTTTTGACGGTTGAAATGAATTATTTTTATATTTCTCGTTGAGTCAAAAGCCCTTCGGCCTGGGGAGCTTTCGGGGCTTGCCGTCGAGACCGTCAGGAGCCTTTACCCGACGCATCGGTTTACCCATCCGAACCGGTTTCAAGGCGGGCTTGCAGCCGATAGCCGACGCCCAACTCGGTCACCAGCAGGCGCGGGCGATTGGGATCGGTTTCGATTTTCTGCCGCAGCTTGCGAACGAGAATACGCAGGTACTGGATGTTGTCTCGCTGGTTACCGCTCCAGATTTCCCGCAGCAACTGGTCGTGCGTCACCACGAGGCCGACATGCGTCGCCAGGACATGGAGCAGGCGATATTCTTTTCGGGTCAGCCTGATCTGGTAATTGTTGAGCGACACGGCTCGACCAACGAGATCGACCGACAGAGGACCGGCCACCACTACGGGGTTCTCGGTAGCGGTCTTGAAATAACGCCGCAAAGCGGCCTCACCGCGCGCCAGCAGTTCGGCCATGCCGAACGGCTTAACTACGTAATCATCGGCTCCGGCCTGGAGCAGCCTGACCTTTTCGTCCTCATCCGTTACAACCGAAAGAATGATAACGGGTACGTTCGACCACGATCGCAGTCCTTCGAGAACTTCCGTTCCATGCAGATCCGGCAGCGCCAGATCGAGAATAATGAGGTTTGGCGCGTTGAACGTAGCTGCCTTCAATCCGTCGGCGGCGTTCTCGGCCTCAATTACCGAGTAGCCATGAAGCTCGAAGCCCGCGCGAAGAAAACGTCTGATTTTTGGTTCGTCGTCGATCAGCAGCACAACGTTGGTGGATTTATTCATTGCTGGAGGCCGCCAACTTAGCAGCCCTGGTCCGCGACCTCGGCAGCGCAATCGAAGCTACTGCCCCCAGTCCGGGTCCACGGCTCGACAGGTCGATGGTTCCGCCGTTCGCCCTGACAAAAGTGGACGCGATCCAAAATCCCAACCCCGATCCAGGGATGGTCGCCTGATGACGCTGGCTTCGGAACGACCTGCGGCCAAGTTGTTGCCGTTCATCCGGCGTCATCCCGACGCCTTGATCGGAAACCGACAAAATAACGCGAGCTCGTTCGTTCCATGTCCTGACCGAGATCGTCGAGCCGGATGGCGAGTATTTGGCCGCATTTTCGAGAAGCTGTCCTAACAATTTTTCGATGAGACCGGAATCCACATTAATCAGCGACAAATCCTCGGCGAGTTCGATATCGAGCCTGTGGGCTGCCAGCCGCCGACTCCGTCGCCTGACTGCAGCGTCGACGATGTCCTTTGGATCCGCCCAATCGAGACGAGGGGTAAGGCCCCCCGCGGTAACCCGTGTGGCATTAAGGAGGTTTTGAATGAAGCCATCGAGTTCTGCCGCTTCGTCCGCTATTGCCTCAACCAGCGAATGAATCCGATCGTCGCCCCGAACCCATGGCATCGAATCCAGGACACTTGCCGAGCCCTGGATCGCCGCCAAAGGTGTGCACAATTCATGCGAAAGCGTACCGTGGAATGCGTCTCTCAAAAGTTGGGCCTGCAGATGCAGCCTCGCGTCCGCCATGGCTCGTTCAATATCGAGACGCTGAAGCGTCAGGGATACTTCTTCCAGGATGGCCTCGATCCGTCGCGTCTTGATACCAACGGCTTCGCGCGAGCCGGCGCCGATATTGACGGCAACAAGGCCGTGTACCGTCGCTTCCGAACAGACCGGGCTGATCAACCAAACGTTCCGTGTCGTCTCATCCATGATGGTGGAGGCCGGGGTCCCGATGGTCGCAATCATTGGGGCGATCCGCTCTCGGACCACCTTTGGCATCGATTGGGATTCGGGCGGCTCATAGTGACCATTGGCCGTGGCTACAAAAAAAGCAGCTTGTTGCCCGAGCGCGCTGGAAAGGTAGTTCTGAATGGCGGAGATCAGGTCGGATATGGTGAAACAGGCCGCCAGGCGTCGCGAGAACTCGTAGAGATGTTGAATTTCCCGCTCGCGCCGGCGCAGTGCCTCCGTCTCGCGCCGCAACCGAGAAGCAAGATTGCTACTGACCAGCGCCACGGCGAGAAACAGCAGCAAATCGACGGCCTCTCGTGGATCGTCAATCTGGAAGCTGTAGAGCGGAGGAATGAAGAAGAAGTCTGCGGCGCCGGTGCCGGCAATCGACGCCAGGGTGGCGGGCCAGATGCCCCATTGGGTAGCAGCGACAATGACGGGAATCAAATATGCGACCGGAACCAGGTTGAGTGCCAGTTTGTGGTCGAACAGGAACAGGACGGCAGTCACCAGGCCGACCCACATGACGGACATTAGTAGCGGCGAAATGCTTTCCTGCAGGCCGGAGCTCGAGGGGGGCCCGTCATCCAGCTGCGAGAAGATTCCAACCGGATTCGTGGGCCCTTTGACGTACTTTCGAGTGACGGGCAGTTGAGACTTCAAAGAACTGGCTTTCGTAGGGAAAGATATCCAACGATCGTCGCCATGGCCGCTGACGGCCGCAGCAGGATCACGCCCCGGCAGCATTTTGATCACGACGCAAAACGACCTATCGCGAGATCAGCCAATGCTGACCCCGACCTGCAAAAGATCGTTCACCGTCTATATCAATTGTCGCCCCGATATCACCGACTACCCAGCGCTGCGAGCATTCGCCATTTCGGCATAGAAAATCCATGTCGATGGTGGGACCAAGAAATATAAAAGTAATAGTATTTTGATCGGCTGGATGGATCCGCGTGATGCGTCAGGCCTCGATGCATCCCTCAGAGCGGATCGAAGGCGGCTGATGCCGAGACGGCGCGTGACGGCCTTCCATGCAGCGCGCGATGGGTAGCATGGGCACAGTCGAGAGCCATTCTGTCGCCGGGAGGCGGAGCAAGCGTCGCGATGGCAGCCGAACTGATATGTTTTGGCGGGTACAGGTAGAATTCCATCAACGGCATATACGGGCCACGCGCGTTTTGTCGAAGGATTGCGCGGGCAATCGATCCAGCCTGCGGATAGATCGAACTCCAACCGGCGAAGCTGCTGGCTAATATCTCAAGCGACAACAGCGCCGTTGCTATCCGCACAAAGCCTTCGTTGGATCTCTTTGCGCTTCGGGTCGTTGAAGCCTTCCTAAGGAGTTGCCGAAACTCCTGATGCGCTTCGATAAAATGCCCCAGCCCTGCTTTCCACAAGGTGTTCGGCAGGCAGGCATAGCCGTGCAACTCATGGTAACTGACGATCAGGCTCTGGCACTGCGCTGTGAGATTGTTCGGCAAGAAGCTGAGATCGAAATTTTCGGTCACGCCGGCAAGAGCAGTGTTGCCTCCGTCGTTGGTAATCTCTGCCGCCATATTCATCGTGCGCCTTGCGAAGAGCGAGCAGATGTCGCTCACCGCACCAGCATAAGATTTGCGACATATATCTTCGACGGGTAAACGCGACCATTTTCATAGAAAAAAAATAGCGAAGGCGCACGGCGTCCCTCATTTCAGGGCCGTCGAATTTCGAGCATGTAACGAAAAAGGCACATGACGAAAGAAATTATTGCAGTGCGTTGCCGATATTTGTCGAAACGTCACGTCTTTCGATGGGAATTTGAGCAACGCCAGTAGGCAATTGACGCTTGCACGAGCAAGCGGTGCCAAAAGCGCGATTTTGGCTATCTAATCTTTATAAATCGGCGCGGCGAAGCGCATCGATTTTTTCTGCCCCTCAACGAAAGATAATTCTGAAGGTGAACACACCGCGAGAGCGCCTGTAAGGCGTCGGTAGCAGCAGCTTGGGGCAAAACTATGAAAAGACTACTTTTGGCGAGCGTCTCATTGGCGATCATCGGCATGGCTAACGGGGCAAGTGCCGCGGATGCCTACCTGCCGGTCAAGGCCGGCGGGTGCATCAACGGCGGTGATCCCTACAAGAACTATTCGTGTCTCGACCCTTATCTCGGCTTGGATTTCATGAGCCGTCTGGTCAACTACTACAAACTCGAATGGGGGCATGAAGTTGCACCCGCAGATCCGAAAGCGCCACCGTCACGCCGCGACGGTTGGCCGGCGACGCCGCAGAGCACGCCCCCGATGCCGTTTACGGAATGGCCGTATGGCGGATCGACCAGCCTCGGCGTGACGCGGCCGAGCTCGATCGACAGCCCCTTGATGTCGGCGCTCGGCAATACCACCGCGGGTCAGGCGCTGGCCAACTCTCATATTCAGATTTATGGCTGGATCAACGCAGGCGGTAACCTTAGCACCAATACGGTGAAGGGCGGCAACGCGCCGGCTGCCTATGATTACAATCCGAACTCGGTCCAGCTCGATCAGGCCGTCGTCTATATCGAGCGTTTGCCTGATACGGTTCAGACGGATCACATCGACTGGGGCTTTCGGCTCGCGCCAATTTACGGCGAGAACTATCGCTACACCACGGCCTACGGTCTGTGGAGCAACCAGCTCCTGAACGAGAACAAGAATTACGGCTACGACCTGCCGATGGCATATGGCGAGGTATTCATCCCGCAGGTTGCCGACGGACTTCTGATCCGGTTCGGGCGCTTCATTTCAATTCCGGACATCGAGGCCCAGCTCGCGCCCAACAACTACATGTACACGCACTCGATGACCTACACCTTCGACAACTACACCAACACCGGAATTCAAGCCACGTTGGCGGCGACCAAGAATTGGATTATCCAATTGGGTCTTACGGTCGGCAGCGACACGATGCCGTGGAACGAAGGTGCGCGTCTCACAAATCTGCTGCCGGGTAACCCGCTTTATCCCGGTTCGACACTCCTGAAAGATCCCGGTGCGACGCCTAGCTTCACGGCCGGCCTTCGCTACACAACCGACAGTGGAAAGGACAGCATCAACATCGTCGCGGACGCGATCAATGGTGGCCAGTGGGGTTACAACAATTTGCAATGGTTCGGACTGACCTACTATCACATCTTCAACGATCAGTGGCACATCTCGGTCGAAGCATACAATTTGGGCGAGAGAAATGTGCCCAATGCGCTTAACGGCACAGCTGCGGCAATTGTCGCCGGGGGAGGCACTCCGTTCTCGCCGCAATTCATTCCGTTCAACGCGCCCGGCCTCGCGCAATGCAGCACGCCAACTGTGCTCACCTGCAACACCAACACGCAGGCCGTTCTCACCTACGTGAACTATAAAGCGTCGCCGCTGGACAATATTTCCTATCGTCTTGAGTATTATGACGACGATCAGGGACAGCGTACCGGCACAAAAACCGCGTACGTCGAGACCGGTATCGGCTGGCAGCACTGGTTCTCACCCCAGATCGAGATCCGGCCCGAGGTTTCGTATTACAGGTCGCTGAATGCGAACGCGTTCAATGGCAACGCCAACCTCGGTATTCCCGCCAATAAAGATTTCGCCCTCATCGGTTCGGCGGACATCATCATTCATTTCTGATGCACGGACAGTCCTGACGACCCGGTGTCGTCAGGCACTTCATCAGGCCAATTCGATAGGGGACTAAAATGAAGCGAATTCTTTTAAGCACCGTCTCGCTGGGTGTACTCGGGCTGCTCTCGCCGGCACTCGCGGCCGATCTGACCACCTCATATGGCAAGGCTCCGGCACTTGCGGCGCCAGTCTACGATTGGACGGGCTTCTATATCGGCGGATTTGGCGGAGGCGGTTACGGCAATCACAATCTCGACAACGCAACGGGTCCTGCCGGCTTTGCGAATTACACCGCCAATTATTCTTCACAGGGTGAATTGGCCGGCGGTGAGGCCGGATACAACGTGCAGAGCGGCCGTTATGTATTCGGCGTCGAAGGCGACTTGTTCTGGTCTAACATCAAAGGTGACGACACGTTTGCCCTAGGCTCGAATGATGCTACCAGCCTGCGCTGGGGCGGCACGGTTCGGGCGCGAAGCGGTTTCACCATAGACCGCTGGCTGATGTTTTTCACCGGTGGCTGGGCATATGGCGATCTGGTTCACACCAATACCGATCCCGTTAATGGAGTCGATCAGTTCGCAAATCACAGAAACGGCCTGACCGGCGGCGGTGGTATCGCTTATGCGCTTACTGACAACATCATCGGAAAACTGGAATATCGCTACTACGATTTTGGTGCTTACAGCCGCGCCGGTTCGCCGCTGACGCCCAACGGCCAGCTCCCTTACACCGTCAACAGTACTTACTCCGTCATAACGCTCGGCCTGGACTTCAAGTTTGGAGGGACCGCCGTTGCGAGATATTGACGCCTGCCTCAGCTCTTCCACGGCCGATGTAGAATTGCCTTTGGGCCAGAAATGCAAAGCGAGCGCGACTTGGCCAGCGGGGATGCGAAGCATCGGGATTGCGCTGGCCTTCGCGGGACTGTGTGCCGCCGCTTCCGGATGCAGCAGCGACGTGGGAGCTGCAAGATCCGAGAAGTCCAACAGCGACGGTCAAATGCGCTACTATGGCGGTCCAAAATCTCCGATGTGGTCGGATCGCTAGGTGGGTGAGAACGTCTCTGGGGACAACAAGCCTGCGGCCGACTTGAATGCCGGGCGCGCGGAGCCGGGCTTCGTGATCCCGATGGACACGGGCATCTAGCTTGAGGCCGAAAGAATCGGCTACTTCGGCAGGGCGTACGGCGACATACTCTACCTTAAATTTTAGTGGCTCGAAGCGGGGTAGGATATCGGCTTGCGCATCCGCGCCGTCTGATTCGCGCCGCGCAAATGGTGTGAACGGCACAAAAAAGCAAAAGGCCCGGGGTTGTAAGGCGGACGTAAGCGTGGTCGCTTAGGCTCAATAAGGTTGAAATTTAAGGCGGAATTGACGTGGAGACCGATGGTGTTATGAGCGGCTATTTGTCTCTGGGAGCTATCAAGTGAGAGTTTTTGGAAGCCTTTCGAGGCGCTCCTGGGTGATGTTTTTCGCATTGATTGTGCTCGGCGGAGCTGCGCTGTTTTGGAACAGGGGCGTCGTGGGCCTTGCCAACAGTCCGGCTGAGCGAAGGGAGCCGAATTCGCCCGCAGTGCCGGACCAATCTGGGCCCGGCAAGGCGTCGGACGTCGCATTTGTCGATCTATCCGAAAAGCAGGCGAATTCGCTGAAGATAGGTCCAGCGGGATCGCGTGATTTTACACTTTTCAAAACCGCAGTCGGCACCATTGACTTTAACGAGGATTTGCTTGTCCAGGTGTTTTCCCAATATCCAGGGAAGATTCTCAAAGCCAATTTCAACATCGGTGACGATGTCAAGGCTGGCGACATCCTCTTCACAATCGATAGTCCGGATCTACTGCAGGCCGAATCGACGCTGCTCGCGGCCGCGGGCGTGCTGGAATTGCAGAAACGGACGCTGGCGCGCGTCACCCAGCTTTTGAAGGCGGGTGGCAGCGCCCAGAAGGACGTCGATCAGTCAACCTCGGATGAGCAGACCGCCGAGGGCAATTTCAAGGCCGGAAGGGATGCGGTCCGGATATTTGGCAAGACCGATGCTGAGATCGACCAGATCGTCGCGATCCGCAAAGTCGATTCCGTGCTCCCGGTCCCCAGCCCGATCTCCGGAAGGATAGTCGCGCGCAGCGCGGCCCCCGGGTTCCTGACCCAACCGGGCAATGCACCGGCGCCGTATGCGGTGGCCGATCTGTCGACAATGTGGATGCTCGCCAATGTCATTGAGACGGATGCGCCGGCGTACAAGCTCGGTCAGGCGGTTGAGGTTACGGTACCCGCATATCCCGACACGATCTTCAAGGGCCGGGTGACGACGTTAGGGTCGATCATTGATCCCAACACCCATCGGCAATTGGTCCGCTCGCAGATCGACGATCCCAAGCATCTGCTGCGGTCGGGAATGTTTGCGAGCTTTGTCATTCGGGTCGGTGATCCCGTGCGCTCGCTTGCAGTGCCGGCGAATGGCGTTGTCCGGGAAGGTGACGGAACGATGACGGTCTGGATCACCAGCGACAGCCGTCGTTTCACCAAGCGAACCGTCAAGGTCGGCCTGCAGCAGGACGGCTGGACCCAGATCTTGGAGGGCCTTCAGCCCGGTGAAATCGTTGTCACCGATGGCGCGGTATTTCTGAGCAACAAGCTCGTGCTGGGCGATGCCGGCTGATGAACGGTTCTGAGCGCGTCACACCAAGTATACACTGCGGGGGCACTTGATTAAATCTCTACTCGAGTTCGGGCTGACGCGCAGCGCGATCATTGTCCTGGGTCTTGTGGTGTTCTGTGCCGCGGAACTCGTCGCGTTTTCGCGGCTCAATATCGAAGCCTATCCAAATCCGGCGCCGGTTATTCTTGAAATCACGGCACAAGCGGCCGGTCTTTCTGCCGAGGAGATGGAGAAATATTACACCATTCCGATGGAAGTGGGTCTCTACCCGACCCCCGGCGTGGTCAATATCCGCTCGACATCGTTCTACGGCCTGTCGTTTGTCCGCGTTACCTTCAAATATGGCGTCGATTTCTATTTCGCTCTGTCCCAGGCGTCGATCAGCCTGCAACAGAACGTCAACCTGCCGGGCAATCAGGTCGCCCAGATCCAGCAATCCAGCCTGGTCGGTGAGATCTATCGCTATCAGGTTGTCGGGCCGCCGCATTTTGGGCTGACCAATCTGCGGACGTTGCAGGATTATGTCATTACCCGACGCCTTCTCACTATTCCGGGTGTGGTGCAGATCAACAGCTGGGGCGGGACCACAAAGCAATTCAATGTCGACGCCGATCTCGGAAAGCTGGAAGCCTATAATGTTTCGATCCCTCAGCTCATCACCGCGCTCGGCAATGCCAACATCAATGTTGGCGGTCGCGAAATCTCGATCGGTCAGCAATCCGTCAATATCCGCGGTGTCGGATTGGTCGATAGCGGGGGCGCTGACGATGTCACCAAGGGTTACAAGGTCCAGGACATCGAGAACGTCGTCTTAAGCCAGTCGAACGGTCTTCCAATCCAGGTAAAGGATGTCGCGACCGTTTCCGTCGGCTATGTGCCGCGACTCGGAATCGGGGGCAGGGACCACGAAGATGATATTGCGGCCGCGATTGTGGTGATGGGACGGACCCAGCATACCAACGACATCATCCCGCGCGTTAAGGCAGAGGTCGAAAAGCTCAACAGCGATGGAAGTTTGCCGCCGGGCGTCAAAATCGTCTCCTACTACGATCGCAGTTCGCTGGTCGGAGTAACCACGCATACGGTCCTGCATAATCTCATTTTCGGTTGTCTGCTGGTCTTTCTCATTCAATGGATATTCCTCGGCGATTTGCGCAGCGCCATCATCGTCAGCGCGAACATCCCGTTCGCATTGTTCTTTGCGATCATTATCCTTGTTCTGCAGGGTGAGGACGCGAACCTGTTGTCGCTCGGGGCGGTCGACTTCGGCATCATCGTCAATTCCGCGGTGATTATGATGGAGAATATCTACCGCAACTTTCAATCGGACAACACGCACCGGCAGACGCTTCTCCAGCATCTCACGGATGGCTATTGGGGCCCTGATCCGACATCGGCGAACGGCCACAAGGCCACCAGCCCGAAATGGACGGAGCGACTGCGTGTCATCTTCGTTAGCGCGCTACAAGTCGACAAGGCTGTTTTCTTCACGGCGGCCATTACGGTAACGGCGTTCGTGCCGCTGTTTACAATGCAGGGCGTTGAAGGCCAGATCTTTGGACCGATGGCTCGGACCTATGGCTACGCGCTGGCCGGCGCCCTGCTAGCGACTTTCACGGTGACGCCGGTACTGGCCGCACTGCTGTTGCCGAAGGAAATTGAGGAGACCGAGACGCAGAATCGTACGCGCCTTGCGGTCGAGTTATACGCCGGTGCTTCGGTGGGCGCTGTCCCATCTCGGGACCGCCGTCATTGTGGGAGTGGCGTTTCTCGCGCTCAGTGGAATTGCCGCGTCCCGGCTTGGCAGCGAATTCCTGCCGGCGCTGGAGGAGGGCAATTTCTGGATCAGGGCGGCCATGCCGTCGACGATGTCCCTCGACGCGGGCACCGCCGCCACGGGCAAGATGCGGGAAATCCTGTTGCGTCATCCCGAGGTGATTACGGTGGTGTCCCAGCACGGTCGTCCCGACAATGGCAGCGATGCCTCGGCGTTCTCAAACGTGGAGCTGTTTGCGCCGCTCAAGCCGTTCGACGAATGGCCGGCCAATCTCACCAAGGAACAACTTACCGATCAGTTGCAGAAGGAGTTCGACGAGGAATTGCCCGGAATTGGGTTCAACTTCTCGCAATACATCCAGGACAATGTTGAGGAGGCGTTGTCGGGCGTCAAGGGCGCCAATTCGGTCAAGATTGTCGGGCCGAACCTTGAGACGCTGGAATCGCTTGCGACGCAAGTGATGGCTGAGATGACCAAGGTCCAGGGTGTTGCCGATCTCGGCATATTTCACTTGCTGGGGCAGCCCAATCTCAACATCAAGATCAACCGGGAAAAAGCCGCCCGCTACGGTCTCAATACCGGCGATGTCAATACGGTGGTTCAGGCCGCGCTCGGCGGCACCAACGCGACAACCATTCTCGAAGGTGATCGTCAGTTCAATCTGGCGGTCAGGCTGGATCCCAAATACCGCACCAGCATTGATGCCATTCGTACTGTCAAAGTTGCTTATTCGACCCCGTCGGGCACCAACGGGTATGTTCCGTTGAGCGAATTGGCTGACATCACGCTCGATACGGGAGCTTCCTTCATCTATCGCGAACGCAGCCAGCGTTACGTTCCGATCAAGTTCAGCGTTCGCGGCCGCGATCTCGGCAGTACCGTCGAAGAGGCACAGCGGCGTGTTGCGAACGCTATCAAGCTTCCGAACGGATATCAGATCCTCTGGGCCGGCGAATTTGATGATCTGCAGAATGCAAAGAAGCGTCTGTTGGTCGTGGTGCCGATTACGCTGCTTCTCATTCTTGTTCTGCTCTATGGCCTGTTCAATTCGTTGCGCGATAGCCTGTTGGCGGTCGCCGGCATCCCATTTGCGATCGGCGGCGGTCTGATCGCTCTGTATCTCGCCGGTCTCGATTTCAGCGTTTCGGCGGCGATCGGCTTCATCTCGCTGTTTGGAGTCGCCGTGATGGATGGAATTCTCAACATTACCTACTACCGGGAACTCCGGGCACAGGGCATGGATATCGCCGAGGCCGTGTTTCACGGCGCGGAACAGCGGATGCGGCCGATGCTGATGACCGCGCTCTCGGCAGGCGTCGGGCTGCTTCCAGCGGCGATCTCGCATGGCATAGGAAGTCAGGTGCAACGTCCTTTGGCAACCGTGGTCGTGGGCGGTATGTTCATCGGTCCGTTGCTGCTGCTCGTCGTGGCACCCGCGCTTCGAAAGATATTCCTGGCGAGAGAAAACCTCACTGCCCCCGAAGATGTTGAAGACGCTCGGGAAGCTGAACAGGGTCTAGAAGGTTGATCGAGTAGTCCGATGGTTGGCGTTTTGAGTGGATCGGTCTGATGTCGTGCTCCATGCGTCGATGGTGGCATACGGCCTGCGGAGTTCCTGCGGGCGTCCTTGCGTTGGTTATTTCAGGATGTGCCGTCGGCCCGACTTTTGTCACACCTCCGGCACCGGACACCGACGGTTACGTGCGCGGAAAGCTGGCTTCGCCTGATCCAGGGCCCGGCGGACCCAAGGTCGCAGGTCAGCACTTCATCACGGGCGCGGACGTTTCAGCGCGATGGTGGGCGGCGTTCAAGTCGCTGCCTCTCAACGACCTCGTCAGGCAGTCGGTCGATCGCAATCCGAACTTGCAGGCTGCCGAGGCGGCGATCAAGGTCGCTCGATACAATGCGCTGGCACAGCGCGGGCTGTATTTTCCGCAGATCTCGGGGAATTCGAATGGCGCGGATTACTTGATTGCCAATCCGGGCCAGGTGCCGCCTATTCCAACGACGGGACCGCAGTCCCAATACACGCTCGTGACCAATCAGCTCACAGTGAGCTTCACGCCGGACATCTGGGGCGGCAACTTCCGGGCAGTCGAAAACCTTGACGCCGTAACGGAACAACAACTGTTTCAACTGGAGGCTGCCTATCTCGCCCTCACGAGCAACGTCGTGACGGCCGCGATTCAAGAGGCCTCGCTTCGCGGCCAGATCGCGGCGACGCGACGCATTATCGGCATTGAGCGTAGCCTTCTCGATATCCTCAAGCGTCAGCTCAACTTCGGTCAGGCGGCGCAAGCAGATGTGCTCGCGCAGGATGCGGCACTGGCGCAGGCTGAAGAACTGCTGCCACCGCTTGAGAAGCAATTGGCGCAGCAACGCGATCTGCTGACAGCCCTTGCCGGGCAATTATCCGCCGATGAGATCGCGCAGAAATTCGATCTTGCACATTTAAAATTGCCGGCAAACCTGCCGGTCAGCCTGCCCAGCAAGCTGGTTGCTCAGCGTCCGGATGTGAGGGCGGCGGAAGCCAATATGCATGCGGCGAGCGCGCTGGTCGGGGTAGCGATCGCAGCACGCCTGCCAAACATTGTGCTTTCGGCCAACGGCGGATCTACCGCCTACAATATTGCGCAGAGCTTTGCGCCCGGCACCGGATTCTATACCGTCGCCGCGGGTGCGACCATGCCGATATTCGATGGTCTTACGCTTTACAATAAGCAGAAGGCGGCTGAGGCCGGTCTCGAACAGGCCGAAGCCCAGTATCGCGCCACCGTCATTACCGCATTCCAGAATGTGGCGGACGCGCTACGTGCCCTGCAAGCCGATGCGCGCGCGATCAAGGCGGCCGTTCGCGCCGAAGATACTTCAAAGGCTAGCCTCGAAATCGTCCAGAAGCAGTTGAATGCGGGACAAGTCAATCAACTCGCCGTTCTCAATGCGCAGCAGACCTATCTGACCGCCGCGGTAACCCGCGTGCAAACCGAGGCCAATCGTCTCGCCGATACCGCGGCGTTGTTCATGGCGCTGGGAGGTGGCTGGCCGGTCGGTTGCACCACGCCGGTTTGGCGGGAATGCGCGATGGGCGATGAGCCAAGCCTGATCCCGATCGTACGCGCACAATAGCGCCGCATGTTGTGATTTTTGATTGACGACGGATCCGAAATTGGAAAACCCAATCGGAACAGGAATTCTACCAAACGACGATCGCGCAGAGCAACGATAAAGGCAAAATGGCCAGACCGAGATACAGCCAAGTCCGGTATGCATCGGGGTCTTTAGGCAAAATGAAAAGATTGACGATGAACCACGCACAAACGGCAAAGCCTAATGCGACCCGAATGAGGTCGCCGGGCGTCTCGAGCAAAGAATGAAAATTCTCAATTTGAGGGCTCGCGACGCGCGCGGTCAGTACCGTCAGAACAACCAGAAAAATCGCTCGAACCGCCGCCCCCCCTATCCGGATGCTACTGGACGGTTTGGATTTGGGCTTCCTCGTTGTCGCCACTTGAACATTCGTGTTGGTGTGCATGGCACAATCCATCATCAGCTGCCCAAGAATTTATCGCTGATCGGGGTGTAACGGCAAGGGCGATTTACAACTAGAAAGGGCAGCATGGCTTACTCTCCTGCGCCTGCCTACTACGCAGGCATGCGCAAGGCCGCCCCGAGCCGCCTCAACCGGCGCGTGGCGATTGACCAGTTGGCGGGCGTTTCATCCCAAGCCTCAGCCGAATATTACGGCTTCGCAATTCAGCTTGCGTTCCGAACTGGATGGACAACCTATTGAAGGCTCAGATCTATCAGGCTCGTTTGCCGCTTCGTCGACCTTTGGCAAGTCCAAGTATCGCCTGAAGCGCAGCCGCGGCGTCGGAAGGTCGTCCCGCGAGGCTTACGGCGTTGAGGGCTCCAAAGATAAGGTCGCGTAGCAGACGAGGATCGGGTTCCGCAGCCAGAATGCCTGCGCTTTGGGCATCCGCAACAAGCTGGATCCACCGGGACACATAGGTCTTCCGCAGTTTTCGAGCGGCGGTACTCGCCAAATCACCGGGAAAGGTGGGGGCGAGCACAGCGACCGTGTAGTTGCTCAGCTTGTGCACCGCGGTGGCGTGCGCGCGGATGGCAGCACCGAGCCGCGTCGCGGCATCGCCATGATCGGGAACCGCGGCCAGCGCTGCGTCGAGATAAGCGAGCGACGCCAGCAATCCCTCTTCGAGCATCGCCTCGACCAACCGGTCTTTCGATTCGAAATGGAAATAGATGCTGCCGGTCTTGAGTCCGGCCGCCGCAGCAATCGCGTTGATGCTGGTTCCTGCGACGCCACAGCGCGCGACCTCCGCCGCTGCCGCGTCAAGCAGCCGCTTGCGCGTTCGGCCGCCCTTGGAGTCTTGCGCGGATTCGGTGACCGGTCGAATATCGTCGCGTATCGCCGCGGTCCTCGCTGTTCGAACGTTCGTCCCGCTCAATTGATGCGCCGATCGTAGCCATGCCAATAGGGTTCACGCAGCACATGCTTGAGTACCTTGCCGGTTGCCGTGCGCGGGAGTGTCGCAACGAAGTCGACGGTGGTCGGACATTTGAAGCCCGCCAATCGTCGCCGTACAAAGTCGATGACGTCGTTCTGGTCGATCTCGGCGCCGGCCCGCGCCACCACGATCGCTTTCACGGTCTCGCCCCAGCGTTCGTGCGGCACGCCGATCACGGCGACCTCGGTGAGAAGGGGATGAGCCGCAAGAACATTCTCGACTTCAACCGGATAGACGTTCTCGCCGCCCGAGATCACCAAGTCCTTGGCACGATCGACCAGGAAGATGCGGTCATCCTCGTCAACGCGCCCGAGGTCTCCGGTACGCAGCCAACCGTCAGGCGTCAGCGCCCGGGCGGTCTGCTCCGGGTCGTTCCAGTATCCAACCAGATTCTGCTCCGAGCGCGTCCAGATCTCGCCGATCGCGCCGGCGGGTACATCGCCTCCCGTGGCCGTCGAGACCACGCGAACCTCAACCCAGGGGTAGGGCCGGTCCGCGGAGAGCAGCAGATGCGCCAGTGGCCCGGTGGGGTCGTGCTCGTGCGCCGGCAATTGCGCGAACGCGCCGGTCGCTTCGGTGAGGCCGTAGATCTGGATAAAGCCGCATCGCAGTGCGGCCATCGCTTTGGTCAGCGCGATCGGGCTGATCGGAGCGCCGGAATAGAACACCCGGCGCAAACTGAGCTTTCCCGCAGCTACGTCGACAACCGAGCATAGCGCAGCCAGCATTGCGGGCACGAAGAATGCGATCGTCACGTGGGCGTCCCGGATGGTGGTCAGGACTCCGAGGGGTTCAAAGTCACGCACCACGACGCACCGCGCACCGCGCGCCAGACCCGCGAGCGCCCACGCAAGGCCGCCCATGTGGAACAGCGGTAACGCGACCATGCTGACGTCGTCGGACGTAATGCCCCATTTCACCGAGATGTCGTCGAGCAGAACGCGCAGGTTGGTGCCGTTGGCGAACATTGCGCCCTTCGGCCGGCCGGTTGTCCCGCTGGTATAGAGCTGGAACGCAATGTGACCCGGCTCCGGACGCACGCCGGGATCTTGGGCTGGGCCACACCATTGCGAATAGGATATCCAGCTCTGGTGCGGCTCGAGCGCGACCACAGCCTTCATTTCGATCTTGATCGAGGTCACGACGCTGCAGTCGACGATCGCGATCGCTGCGCGCGCGTCCGCGATGATCGCGGCGAGTTCATCCGGCGCGAGCCTCCAGTTCAGCGGGGTCAGGACCGCGCCGGCCAATGCGCAACCGAACAGGACCTCGAAATATCTCGGATCATTCTTGCCGAGATAGATTACGCGATCCTGCGGTCTGACACCGTCGCGCACCAAGGCTGCGGCGACCCGGCGCGCCTGCTCGCACGGCCCGGACCAGGTTAGTTCAGCGCCGTCGGCGCTGACTACGATTTTGGCCGGTGCGTTTGCAACGCCAGACTCGAGCAACGCCCGCAAACTTTCCATGGTCGCTTCCTCCCAAGCTCCTCCAAGGTACCGACGCAGGTCACCGCGCGGTTACACTGCGGTAGAGACCGATCTGCTTCATCAAGCCGAGCAAGTCGTAAGTGGCATAGAGCCGGCAGGCACGGTCGCCGCGGAAGTCGAACACCTCGTGTCCGGCGAATTCGAACGGCCGCCCGGTGCCTTCGATGCCGGGCGGATCGATACGGCCGGTGAAATGACCGGTGCCGCGCCAGGTGAACGCCGCACGCGCCAAGGTGTCGGAAAACATTGGCGGCGCCGTGACCTCCCATTTGAGATCCGGATAGGCATTAAGCACGTAGCGGATGTAGTCCATCGTCGCCTGATGGCCCTGTACACGCCAGCCGGTATGGCGCGTGGTCGGACTGTCGAGCACGAAATCCTCGGTCAGGATTTCCCGGACCTGCTGCGGCCGGTTGCTGTTCCAGCAATCGATCCAGCCCTCCGCATACCAATTCACGGCAAACGCCCGGTCCAGCGGAGCCGGATCACATTCCGCCATACGCATGTTCACGCGCGCCACCCCATAAATCTAACTTGTGTTAGAATCTAAATAATATTAGATTATGAGTCAAGCTGCGTCGGGTATTTGTAGCTGTTGAATGCAGGCCGTATGATCCGGCTGGCCGTTAAATAATAAATCGCCCAGCCTCTTGGCCGGCACGTCACGGCCAAGAGGCTGGGCAGGGTGGCTCCTAAAACGAGCCTGGAAAAGGGATTAGGGGATGGAACACTGCAACGCTGCAGATCTGGCCCGCGCCTTCTACGCGGCGCTCGCTGCCGGCGACCGTGCTCAACTGGATGAAGTACTCCACCCGGAATTCACCGGCCGTACTGCCGAGGGCATGCCGTTTGGCATTGGCGGTTATCACGACAGTCCCAGCGCGATGCGCCGCAACGCCTGGGGCGCGATCGCCCGGCATTTCGACGCGCGCGCCGAACCGGAGCGATTTATCGATCTGGCCGATGGCGGCTTGCTGGTGACGGGACGCTACCGCGGCCGGGGCAAGCAAGCCGGCGCTATGCTCGACGCTGACTTTGCACATCTCATCACGATTGACCAAGGACGCCTCCGGACTCTTGAGCAATACACCGATACGGCGCGTTGGCGTGAGGCCGCCGGCCCCTTGCGGGCGGTGCTGCTGGATGTTGCCGATGGCGTCGCGACCTTGCGCCTTAACCGTCCGGAGCAGGGCAACGCGATCAATCCGGATATGGCCGCCGATCTCGCCGAGGCGGCGACCCAGATCGCCGAGAACGCCAGCGTCCGCGCTGTCCTGATTGTCGGCAGTGGATCGAATTTTACGGTCGGCGGCGACCTCGGCGTGTTCGCCGGAACCGGGCGCGAACAACTGCCGAACCAGCTGCGTCGCATGATCGACAGCTACCATCTGGCGATCGAGCGGCTCACGAGCATCGACGCGCCCGTCGTTGCAGCGGTACGCGGCGGCGCGGGCGGCGGCGGATTGGGTCTGCTGTATGCCGCCGATATCGTTGTTGCGGCTGACGACGCGCGGTTTGCTCTCGGCTATGGCGCGCTGGGCCTGACGGCGGATGGCGGCAACACCTGGTTTCTTCCGCGCATGGTAGGAATGCGGCAGGCGCAGCAGCTCTTCCTGCTCAATCGTCGCCTGAGCGCGCAGGAAGCTCTCGCGTACGGATTGGTGTCGCGTCTTGTTGCGAGCGATGCCGTGGAGGCCGAGGCTGCCGCACTCGCGGCCACGCTCGCCGCCGGTCCGACGCGTGCCTACGGCGCCGTTCGCCGCATGCTGCGTCAGTCTTTCGAGACCGGTCTTTCCGATCAGCTTGACGCTGAAAAGGAATCGATCGTCGCCGCCAGCCGCACCGACGATGCGCAAGAGGGAATTGCGGCCTTCGTCGCTAAGCGCCGCCCGCAATTTCGAGGCGGCTAACTAGTGGCACCGGCTGGAACTTACGGCAGAAATAGTTTGCGCTGCGCCCGGACTTCCTCCGCGATGAATTCCGAGCTGAACCGGACGCGGGCCAGATCCCGCATATCGGCATGAACGATCAGCCAAAAGGAACGCATCAGCTTGACGTCCTTCTTCAGGACGCGCCTTAGCCGCGCCTCATGTGAAGCCATGAAACACGGGAGAATGCAAAGGCCCGCATCCGCCAGCGTCATGTTGAATTGCGCGATCAGGTTTGAACTGGTGATGGAAGGGCCGACATCTTTCGAGATCAACGGGATGTAGTCCAGTTCCTGGGCATAGATCATCTCGGGTATGTAGCCGAGCAGTGTATGTTCGCGCAGGGCTTCCCGGTCCCCGGGCTCGCCGAACCGTTTGAGATATTCGGTTGAGCCATATAATCCCAATTCATAGTCCGTCAGTTTCCTCGCATGAAGACGGCCTTCCTCAGGGCGCGCCAGCCCGATGGCGAGGTCGGCTTCGCGCTTGGTCAGATTGAACAGGCGCGGCATCGTCACAAGTTCAATCGATAACTCGGGTTGTGCCTCGCGCATGCGCCCAAGCCGAGGGGCGAGAAAACTCGTGCCAAATCCATCGGGCGCGCCGATCCGGATCGTACCCGCTACCTTCGAGCTCGAACCGGCAACGTCACGAAGGACCTCGAGTGCAAGCGTTTCGACGGCCTGCGCGGATTGCAGGAAACGTTCACCCTGAGAGGTGAGCACGTAGCCGCCCACGCTCCGATCGAACAATCGCGTCTGCAGTGCGACCTCGAGGTCCTTGATGCGTCGACTAAGGGTGGTGTGGTCGATGCCGAGCCGCTGGGCCGCAATGGTGAGACGCCCGGCTCTTGCGATGGCCAGGAAGGATTGCATGGAGTCCCAGTCGAATGTCGTCGGCATATGCGATTCCTTGCAACGAAATCGTCAATTTATCAGATTTCATGTGCGTAGAACACCATACTCCTCTCGCCGAACCTGAGCCGAAAAGACGCGGGAGTTCGTTGAACCGGGGCGGGATGATGACGCCACACGAAATCCGTGGATAGGGGTCTCTGATGTCGCAAGGGGAGGATAGCCTTCGTTTCGCGCCTTGATCGCGTGACTATTGCGATCCCTCACCATGTGTGGCCTTGACCGAGATACGATCGATTTCGTCCTTGTCGTTCCTCGGGAGTTGATCGACGAACACGACGTGCTTCGGCTTCTTGTAGCGCGCGATCTGTCCGGCCACGAATTCGATGATCTGGTCAGCGGTGGCGGTCGCCCCCGCGCGCTGCGTGCAAATTGCCTTGATCGCCTCACTCCATTGCGGATCGGGTACGCCGATCACGACGACGTCGATGATGTCGGGGTGCTGGCGAATTGCATTCTCGACTTCCGCCGGATAGACGTTCTCGCCGCCGGTCTTGATCAATTCTTTTTCCGGTGCGCGGCCAGCGTACCAGAGATAACCGTCTGTATCGAAGTATCCCATGTCGCCGGTGTGGTGCCAGCCGTTGCGGAAGGTGAAGGCGGTATCGGCCTCGTTATTCCAATAGCCTTTAAAGACAGTGGGGCCGCGCACCACGATCTCGCCGGTTTGTCCGGTGGGCTTTGCCTTGTCGGCGCTGTCGACCACCGCGACGGTACGCCAGAACAGGGGCCGGCCGGCGGATTTCGGCCGCTCACGGTAGGGCGCCAGCGTCGCGAGGCCGGACGTCTCGGATTGCCCGAACGTGGCCCAGAACATGGCGTGGGGGCACGCCGTCTCGAAGCGCTCAATGGTGGCCGGCGTATCCAGTCCCGTCACCGCGCGCAGCGATGCCAACTCGTCGCCCTTGGCCTGATCCATCAGGTTCGCGAGCATCGGCGCGAACTCCGACATCACAGTCACCTTCTCGGAGGCAATGTCGCGAACCGCCTGCTGCGGGTCGAATTTCGCAGCGATTACGCTGGCGCCGCCGGCTTGCTGCACCGTCAGCATCAGGCCGAGCCCGGCGACATGGAATAGCGGCAGCACGCCGAGATTGACGTCGCGCTCGGTCAAGTCCCAGGCCTGCACCAACGAACTTTGAGCGGTGAGAAGGTTGGATTGCGATAGGAGTGCGCCACGCGGCCGTCCGCCGACGGCGGCCGTATGAATGATGACGAAGCCTTCATTCGGGTCGACATTGGTTTCGGCGAACGAAGCCTCTTCGCGGGCCAGTTCAGCAAATGGCGAAAACGGTGGGGCGGTCGTCCCGATCCCGAAAAACTTACGAACGAATGGAAGTGTCGAGGCGAGACCCGCGATGGTCTGCTGATATTCCGGTCCGGCAATCACCAGCACCGGCGCGCCGTCGGCGAGGACATAACCGATCTCTTCGGCGTTGAGCCGGAAATTGACCGGCAGCAGGATCGCGCCAAGCATTGCTACCGCGCCGATCAGATCGATCATCTCAAGCGAGTTCTGCGACAGGATGGCGATCCGATCGCCGGGCCTTACGCCCTCGCGACCGAGCCCCGCTGCCAATTGCTCGATCCGGCCCAAATAGTCGCGATGGGTAATCCGCCGGCCTTCGAACACGAACGCCGTGCGGTCCGGGAAAAAATTCCGCGTTGCGGCGATAAACATCGGAGAACGTGAATTCATGAAGAGCCATCAATCGTTCCAGTTTGCTGAGAAATCTCGGCCTGCCAAGACCCCAGCGGGGAAATCTTCGACAAACGGATCGGGAGTTGCGGTACGTGCTCGTATGATATATCCGGCGCCGCGGAAAACAACGATCCAAATAAAGGATCGAATAGGGAGAACCACATGACATCGACTGGCGTCAATGCCGGCGGCCGGCTCGAAACGCGCAAACGACCGTTCGAAGAGCTGCGACCGGAAGCGATGCGGGTCTCGTCCGAGGTAGCACTCGGCGCGGATGGCAAGAGACTGCAACCATCGCTTCGTCGCGATCAAGGGTGAAGCCGACCACGGCATTAGACCGCAGCAGGCGGCGAACACAGAAGAATGACTGCCTCACTTTCTGACAAGCCGGCAGGCGGACGCTGCAGCCGAACGGGCAGGTGTGATGCTCATCCTAGAGATAAAAGGAACCTTCCATAGCAGCCGCCCAATCGAAGATGGCGAGGCCGGTCGAAGGATCACGATCGTGCTATCACCGCCGCAAACAGAGATTGATTGTCATTGACCGTTAACTATGCGTCGGCACGTCAATTCGTGCTTAACGGAAAGTTGAATCTTCGCAACCAGTCTCGGCCGGATGGTCGACCCGCAAAACCATGAAGACTTCTTGTTGGCTCCTGAAGCCTTTCAGGCGCTGTTCAATGGCGCTCCGTTGCCCATGTGGGTGTACGACCGGGAAGACCTCCGTTTTCTCGCTGTCAACGACGCGGCCGTACTTCTTTACGGCTACAGCCGTGATCAGTTTTTATCTAAAACTATATTCGATATTCGACCGAGCGATGACCCTGACCAGTTGCGGGAAATCATTGATCTCGGAGGATATGAATTCGAGGATCGGACCTGGCGCCACCGCAAGGCGAATGGAACGACCATCGACGCCAACGTCTATACGCAGTCATTGATCTACAGAGGGCGGGCTGCCGCCCTCGTCACGATGATCGATGCAACCAAACGTCGACAGTTCGAAGCCCGCATCAGCCATATGGCGCATCATGACGCCATGACTGGCCTGGCGAATCGATCATTGCTGCAACTGAACATCCACGATGCCCTGGTGCGGGTGCGTTATGGCGGCCGGATAGCGCTGTTCTGTATCGATCTCGATCGCTTCAAGGAGGTCAACGACACGCTTGGCCACGCCTTGGGCGACGAGCTGCTGCGAAGCGTGTCGGAACGGCTCTCTGGCTGCGTGCGTAAAGGTGACACCGTGGCGCGTCTCGGCGGTGATGAATTTGCCATCGTGCAGTGCGGAATAGAAGGCCCTGAAGTTGCCAGCGAACTTGCGGATAAAATCCTCAAAGCGATTTCCGTGCCCTTCGAAATCCGCGGGCACGTTGTTAGAGTTGCTGCGAGCATAGGGATTGCTCTGGCGCCAGATCACGCCGGTGACGCCGAGGGCATTTTGAAAGCGGCCGACGTTGCACTTTATCAGGCTAAATCGGCTGGGCGGGACGGCTATTGTTTCTTCGACCAAGAGATGAGCCTGAGCGCAAAGTCGCGCCGCGAGCTTGTTGGCGAGTTGCGCCATGCCATCCAGAACGAGGAATTTGAACTTCACTATCAGCCAATCATCAACGCCAAAACTGGCAGGATTTGTGGCGCGGAGGCGTTGCTTCGCTGGCGGCATCCGTCCAAAGGCCTGATCTTTCCCGACCAGTTTATTCCACTGGCCGAGGAAACTGGAATGATCACGCAGATTGGCGAATGGGTGCTTCGAACGGCATGTTCCGATGCGGCGGGTTGGCCGGTCGGCGTCAAGGTCGCGGTCAATTTGTCCGCCCGGCAATTCAGCAGTGACAATTTAGCCGATGTCGCGATATACGCGCTCGCCGAATCCGGGCTATCGCCGGAGCAGCTCGAGCTGGAAATCACCGAATTGTCGCTGATTGAATTGGCGGCGGAATGTCTGCGCACGCTTCGTCAACTCAAGAATCTCGGCGTCACGATTGCGCTCGACGATTTCGGGACCGGATATTCATCGTTCAGCCAGTTGACGATGTTCCCGTTCGACAAGATCAAGATCGACAGGTACTTCACCCAGAATATGACCAAGCGGCCTGACTGTGCAGCAATCGTGCAAGCAACGCTGGTTCTCGCGCAAGGCCTGAATATGGAGACGACCGCAGAAGGTGTCGAAACAAGTAGAGCAATATCAGCTCTTGCGGTTGGCCGGCGCAACGTCACTGCAAGGCTACCTGTTCAAGCGGCCCTGTCCGCTTTCCGAGATCAACTTCGAAGAAGTCTACGGTAGTCATCGGATTGAAGATGCCGCCTGACTTCGACAAAGCGACCTCATGAATTGATCGAACATTCAGTTCCACGGCCGCGCCGGCGCCAGCGCGGCGAGGCAGTCGCTCATCGACGAACTCGAAGCCGCGTTTGCAGGTCGCGACATAGACGCGCGCGTAGACATTCTGCGGCGGGTGACGGATCTGTTTGTCGTTGGATCCGAGCAATTCGGCGGAGAGCAACTGACTCTGTTCGATGATGTGATGTGCCGGCTGATTGACGAAATCGGACGGTCGGCTCGCGCTGCTTTTGGCGAAAGGCTTGCCCCGATCGCAAACGCGCCGCCCATGGTCAGCCGTAAGCTTGCTCTCGACGATTCGATCGACGTTGCCGGGCCGTTACTCCTGCGTTCAGAGCAACTCGATGATGAAACGCTGATCGCCGGCGCGATGACCAAGAGCCAGCAGCATCTGCTTGCTATTTCCCGGCGTAGACAGTTGAGCGAAGGTGTTACCGACGTTCTTGTCGAGCGCGGCGATCGACAGGTCGTCGTCAGCGCAGCAGCGAACAATGGCGCGAAATTTTCGGAATTTGGCTATTCGAAACTGGTTTTGCGATCCGAGAGCGATGGCGAACTCGCACTCAGCGTCTGGTCGCGCCCGGAAGTTCCGAGGGAGCATCTTCTCGCGTTGTTCGCAATCGCCTCCGATGCGGTCCGGCTCCAATTCGAGGCTGCCGATCGCAAGCGGGCGAGCTTGGTCCAGGAGATGATCAAGCGGGCTTCCGATCAAATCCAGGCAACGGTTCGTGAGCGTTCGCAAGACTTTGCAGCAGCGGAAGCCCAGGTTCGACTATTGAATCAGGCCGGGGCGCTGACCGAGCATCGATTGCACAAATTTGCTGAAGACGGCAGGTTCGACGAGACGGCTCTAGCCCTGTCCTTGCTCAGCAAGGTACCTATTGGGGTTATCGAGCGCGCTTTGGTACACGATAGCGCCGATCAGATGCTGATGCTGGCCAAGTTCATCGGCCTGTCCTGGACGACAACAAGGGCGTTGTTGCTGCTGAGGGCAGTCGTCAAGGATACTCCGGTCCAGGAAGTTGACGAATGCTTCGGAAGCTTCAACAAGCTGACGCCGGAGGTGGTCCGGACGGCCATTCAATTCTACCGATTGCGGGAGCGCGCGGCCGTTGTGAAAGCTTCGCCGGCATAGGCGACCGCGGCCTCCATTTGTTTCGACGCAGCATCGAGACGAAAGATCGGGGCCGTGATCGGTGTCGATGGCATTGGACACCAACAAGGCCCCGCCGGCGAACGGTTTGTGATCGCACCCGGCGGTTTGGCAGGCGCGCTCAAAGCGCCCCCTCTGTTTCATGGGTGCCGATGGCCGGTTTTTTTGTGAGCAACGGCTTTTTTCTTTCCCGCCTCGGTCGGAATCATGACGAGGCGACCATACCGCACGCCGCGCTCGGCGATGATGTGGTCGGCGAAGTGCTGTACTTCGGCCCCGGTTCCTCTCAAAGCCGTGACCTCCATGCAGTTGTCGTCGTCGAGGTGAACATGAAGCGTGGCCATCGAAAGATCGTGATGGCCATGATAATTCTCGACCAGGCGTCGCGACAGATCGCGCGCGGCGTGATCGTAGACGTAGACCAGCGCGGCGACGCAACTGCCGGATTTCCCCATTTTTTGTGCGGCCTGCTGCATGCCTGCACGGGTGAAGTCGCGGATCGCCTCCGACCGGTTCTGGTAACCTTGCTCGATAATCATCTGGTCGAGCTCATCCATCAGGTCGTCGTCGAGCGTAATCGTGATGCGCTGCATTTTCTTGCCTTTCGTCATACTTCGGTATGATGAATATAGGTTGACATCATACTTGTTGGAATTTACTGCTCTTTCATTCGGCAAGAGCACAATACACGCAATGCTTAGACCGCGGTCGTGAGCTTGGCTACGGCGCGCCTGCGGAAATCCAGGCTTGGCGTTATCGTTTCTGTCGGTGCGGTGGGGGCTGCGCGTGAATGGGTTGTGGAAGCTGGCGTTGACAGTGGTGCTGATGCCGACAGTTCTGCATACTGCATCTGCCGAGGTGCAATCCATAGCGGAATCCGTCAGTCAAGCTCCCGCCGAACCCAGAAATTCTGCGGTGTTGCCGACCATCACCGTGCAGGCGCCGCATCGTTCGGCGAGGTCGCGTCAAGCAGTCAACCGCAATGCACACGGCCGGCGTTCCTCGAAACCCGCGGTGGCCTCAAATCGTTCGTCCCAACCGACGGCAATCCCATCAGGCGCGCCGAATGTCGCTGCCGGGCCATTAGGCCCGCCGAATATGGCGAGCCAGATGAGGTTGACCGGCGACGAGCTCAACGCGCTACCGGTCTCACGCCCCGGGGAAATCCTGGAGGCGGTCCCGGGCCTCATCGTCACTCAGCACAGCGGCGAAGGCAAAGCCAACCAGTATTTCCTCCGCGGCTACAACCTCGACCACGGCACCGACTTGGCGATCTGGGTCGACGATGTACCGATCAACATGCGCACCCATGCTCACGGCCAGGGTTACGCGGATTTGAATTGGCTCATGCCCGAAACCGTCAATTCGGTTGAGGTTCGGAAGGGACCGTATTTCGCTGACGAGGGCGACTTTGGCTCTGCCGGCAATCTCCGCATCGGCCTCATCGACAGCGTCAATAAGAGCATTGCGGAAATGACCGTCGGCAGCTTCGGCTACGAACGAGTTTTCGGCATGGGTTCGACCAAAATGGGGGAAGGGACACTTTTCTTTGCGGGCGAAGCCGGCGCGTATAATGGACCGTGGGTCAGTCCCGACGACATGCGCAAAATCAGTACCATGCTTCGCTACAGCCAGGGAACGGCGCAGGATGGGCTTTCCATCACCGGCATGGCGTATTCGAACCGGTGGAATTCAACCGACCAGGTGCCGGAGCGGGCGATCACATCGGGGCAGATCGGACTTTATGGCGAGGAAGATCCGACCGACGGCGGCAACACCGACCGGTTTGCACTCTCGGCGCGAATGGCCGGCACCGACGATGCCGGATCGTGGAAAGCCAATGCCTACGTGGTCAAAAGCGACCTCGATCTTTTCAATAATTTCACTTATTTTCTGACCAATCCGGCGCAGGGCGATCAGTTTCATCAACACGACAGTCGGGTGATGGCGGGTGCGAATGCATCGAGAACGCTTAACGGCACCTTCGCCGGCCGGTTGATGGAAACTACGTTCGGGGTCCAGACCCGAAACGATGACATCGACCTCGGTCTACTTTCAAACCGGTTGGTTCGAGACGTTACGGTGGCGTTATCTAGGTGTGAGTCCTCTCACCGAAGACAACGCATTCCGTTCGCCTCCAACCAGCATATTCAATGCTCGCGTCGGCTATCGGTACGAAAATGGATGGCGGATCCAGCTCGACGTGCTCAATCTGCTGAACACCAAGGCCAACCAAATAACCTACGCCTACGGATCGCTGATCAAGACCGACAGCCTCTACAATCTTTGTTACCCCGTTCAGACGGCCCCTGCGGCGGTATGTCAGAACGGCGTCATGGATTATGTTTTACATCCGATCGAGCCTTTGGCGATTAGACTGACGCTTGCGGGGGCGTTTTAATCCACACCGGTCGGTCCCATGCCGGACAAAGCAATTGCTCGCTTCCCGGAATATTGCTAAGTAAGTTGTCAATTTGATAAAGAACAATGCATGGAAGCGCTCGGAACGGTCCTCATCGTCGCACGCGGCGGCCCTCAGTGGACGGCTACGGCCGATGTATTGTCCGACGAGTATGACTACCGGGTTCTCACGGTCCGGTCGGCCGAAGATGCCGTAAGCGCGTTGTCCGACGCGCATGTCGATATCGTCCTGGCCGAGCACGGCAGCAGCGGGGACGGGCTGGAATTTCTTACCAATCTGCGAGTTTCCCATCCCGACGTCATTCGGGTTCTGGCGCTCGAAGCCAAAACGGTTCTGACCAAACAGGCGATTTCGCCCGCGGCGATCTATCAGTTTGTTCGCAAGCCGCTCGACGCCAAACAAATCGGTTTGGTGGTGGAGCGTGGACTGGAATCACGCGAGCTGGCACGGCGCCATCGCATCTTGTCGCGCGAATTCAAATTTCCTGCCGACTCCATCCACATCCACATCCATGCCCGGCACGGAATGCCGCTGCATGCGGAGAGCCAGCGGTTTGAGAAACTCGTCTATGTCAGCGAGAAACTCACCGACCTGTGCGACCTCGCCCGCAAGGCGGCCCGGACCGAGCTGCCGATCCTGATTCAGGGTGAAACCGGTACCGGCAAGGAGTTGCTCGCCCGCGCGATACATTACAATTCGAGCCGGCATACCAGTCCGTTGATGGTTCAGAACTGCGGCGGAATGTCCGACGAATTGCTGCAATCGGAATTGTTTGGGCACAAACGCGGCGCCTACACCGGCGCCATTTCCGATCGTCTTGGTCTGTTTCGCGCGGGCGATGGCGGAACGGTTTTCCTCGATGAAATTTCCGATGTGTCGCCATCGTTTCAGGTCAGCCTGCTTCGTTTCCTGCAAGAGGGCGAGGTCAAGCCGCTCGGCTCGGACAAGACCGAAACCAGTAACGTCCGCATCATCGCGGCGTCGAACCGTCCGCTCCGCGCGCTGGTGGCAGCCGGAAAATTTCGCCAGGACCTGTATTTTCGTCTTAAGGGTTTTGAGCTCGAGGTCCCTCCATTGCGAGACCGGCCGGACGACATTCCCGCGCTTGCCGAATTCTTCGCGGCCAAGCACAGTAATGCGATCGGCCGAAAGATTCTGGGGATTTCCGCGAGCGCGCTGGAAAAATTTGCCGGATTCGATTTTCCCGGCAACGTACGTGAGCTCGAAAACGAGATTCGGCGGATGGTTGCCCTGGCCGAAGACGGCGAATATCTGACGACCAAGAATATGTCTGCCGCAATCCTGGCAGCGCCGCCCCGGCCGCGGCCGGGCCCGGTCAATGGATATATCGCGCAGGGAGCAACCCTAAAGGACAAGGTTGAAAGTCTTGAGAAACAAGTCCTAGATGAGGCGTTGACACGCCACCGGTGGAACCAGAGCCGGGCGGCAAACGAACTCGGCCTTTCGCGCGTTGGTCTTGCCAACAAGATCAAACGTTATGGTCTTGACGAACCAAATTGAGATGGCGCGATGCCCGACGGCCGCGATTCCGAGGACGATGATTCAACGGCGCAGATCGTCCGGTTTCCGCAGTCGCGCGTTTCACCGGCGGGAAGCAACGTGCCGTTCAAGGAGCTGGGGCTGAGCGATTTGTCACGGCAATTGGGTCTGCCGGAGCGCCAGGCAACCGGCCATTGGTGCAGCCGCTGCCATGGAATTTGGTACGGCTATCTGCTTGAGGTGACGTGTCCGGTTTGCGGCAACCGTCACGGCTAGACATCAAAGAATCCCCGCCCCAGAAGTATGGCGAGCGAGCTAATCGATACCGGCCCGCCGCCAGCAGGTTGTGGCAACCAACTTTACATAGCGAACATAGTTTGCAGCGCCTAACCGTTGAAATATATGTCAGCGCTCTTGCATCATTTTCCATAAGCCGTTGGCCTGTCGTCAATTTCGCGGTTGCGGGCCGTACGGCACGCAACTTGCTCCAAGCTTCCAGGCAAGACGCCGTTCGGGCGCTCTATTGAACAAGCTTGGAGGAAATGATGGCCAATCTGCTGTGGCTTCAAGGCGGCGCATGCTCCGGAAATACGATGTCATTCCTCAATGCCGAGGAGCCCAGCGCCTGCGATCTCGTCACCGATTTTGGCGTCAACGTACTCTGGCATCCGTCGCTGGGCATGGAGCTCGGCGACAATCTGAAGAAACTGCTGAAGTCGCTCACCTCCGGCGAGATGGCGCTCGACATCTTTGTGTTCGAGGGCACGGTCGTCAACGCGCCGAACGGCACCGGCGAATGGAATCGTTTCGCCGGCAGGCCGATGAAGGACTGGGTCGCGGACCTCGCCAAGGTTGCGAGTTACACGGTGGCCATCGGCGACTGCGCGACCTGGGGCGGCATCCCGGCGACGGCGCCGAATCCGTCCGACAGCGAAGGGCTTCAGTTCCTCAAGCGTAAACACGGCGGTTTTTTGGGCGCAGGCTACAAGTCGAAGGCGGGCTTGCCGGTGATCAACGTTCCCGGATGTCCTGCCCATCCGGACTGGATCACACAGATTGTCGTGGCAGTCGCAACGGGACGCGGCGGCGATCTATCGCTCGATGAATTCCAGCGGCCGAAAACCTTCTTTACCAGCTTCACGCAAACGGGGTGCACCCGCAACATGCACTTCGCTTACAAAGTTTCGGCCACCGAATTCGGGCAGCGCAAGGGGTGCCTGTTCTATGACCTCGGCTGCCGCGGTCCCATGACGCATTCACCGTGCAACCGCATTCTCTGGAATCGTCAGTCGTCGAAGACGCGCGCAGGCATGCCCTGCATGGGCTGCACCGAGCCTGAATTCCCGTTCTTCGAACTGATGCCCGGAACTGTCTTCAAGACGCAGACCGTGATGGGCGTGCCTAAGGATATGCCGACCGGCGTCGACAAGGCTGGTTACATCAAGCTCACGGCGGCGGCGAAGGCGGCATCTCCAGCATGGGCGGAGGAAGACATCTTCGTGGTCTGACGCGTGGTCGTCAGCCGAATCCGAAACCTCTTCAAGCCCGATAAAACAGGATAAATTCAAATGCCATCAGCAGTGCAAACCCTCGATATTTCGCCCGTCGGCCGCGTCGAAGGCGACCTTGACGTCCGCGTCAACATTCAGGACGGCGTCGTTGTCGACGCCTGGACTCAGGCCGAGTTGTTTCGCGGCTTTGAGGTCATCCTGCGCGACAAGGACCCGCAGGCTGGCCTTGTGGTCACGCCGCGCGCCTGCGGCATCTGCGGCGCCTCGCATCTGACCTGTGCGGCCTGGGCGCTCGATACCGCATGGCAAACCGAAGTCCCCCGCAATGCGATCCTGGCACGAAATCTCGGTCAGATCGTCGAAAGTCTTCAGAGCCTGCCGCGCCATCACTACGGGCTCTTCATGATCGACTACACCAACAAAAACTACTCCAAATCCAAATATTACGAAGAGGCGGTGAAGCGTTGGTCGCCCTTTACCGGAACCAATTACGAGATTGGCGTTACCATTTCCGGCAAGCCGGTTGAGATCTACGCGCTTCTGGGAGGTCAATGGCCGCATTCCAGCTACATGGTGCCGGGCGGCGTGATGTGCGCCCCGACGCTAACGGACGTAACCCGCGCGTGGTCGATCCTCGAATATTTCCGCCGTGACTGGATGGAAAAGATCTGGCTGGGCTGCACCTTTGAGCGCTACGAGGAAATCAAGAGCTACGATGACTTCATGGCCTGGCTGGACGAGAAGCCGGAACATGCCAATTCCGACCTCGGCCTGTTCTGGCGCATGAGCATGGATTGCGGAATGGACAAATTCGGCAGGGGCCATGGGCGCTTTATTTCCTGGGGATATTTGCCGCATGAGGACAAATATCAAAAGCCGACCATCGAAGGCCGCAATGCCGCGTTGATCATGAAGAGCGGCGTCTATGAAGGGAAGTCCGACACCTTCAAGCTCATGGATCAGAAGTTCACCCGGGAAGATGTCATGCATTCCTGGTATGATGAGCCGGGTGGCTTGCATCCGTTCGATCGCACGACGGTCCCGACCCAGAAAAACACCGTCAACATGGAAGGTCAGTATTCCTGGGCGACCGCGGTGCGTCATGAAGAAAACGGCCGGCTTGAGGCGGGGCCGTTATCGCGGCAGTTGATCGCCGGCGGCAAGCATGGCGAGTCCTGGCAGCATTACGATCCATTGGTCCATGACATGTATAAGAAGATGGGTGGGGCAAGCGTGATGCTTCGCCACTTTGCGCGCATGCATGAAGGCGTGAAGCTTTATCGTCAGGCCGAGCACGCGCTACGAGAATTCAAGCTGAACGATCCCTGGTACATCAAGCCGACCGAGAGGGACGGCCGCGGTTGGGGAGCCACCGAGGCGATCCGCGGCGCGCTTTGTCACTGGATCGAGGTCAAGGACGGCAAGATCAAGAACTACCAGATGATAGCGCCGACGACCTGGAACGTCGGACCGCGCTCCGCAGACGGCATACGCGGCCCGATGGAAGAGGCCTTGATTGGCTCGCCGATCAGAGATGTGCACGATCCGGTAGAAGTGGGTCACGTCTGCCGCTCCTACAACTCATGTCTGGTTTGTACCGTTCACGCCCATGATGCAAAAACGGGAGAGGAGTTGGCGCGCTTCCGAACAGCCTGATCGACCGTTGTCAATTCCGGTGGCAGATGTTGCGGTTGGTGCCAGCGGGCACGACCGTGATAGGGTCGGACAGATATCGTGAAAAAGGTAGTCACATATGGCGTCCGATAACGGAGCAGTGCTGAAGACGATTGCCGACATGCTTGGGAGCGGACTCGAAACTCAAGTCGAGCCATTTCCCGAGACCGACAAGGAGTTTTCCGACATTCTGATCCAGCTTCGGCAACTGGATGCGAAGGATTTGAAGGCCAAGCTGGTTATCGGGGGGTTTCTGGATCATCCGTACGGGCCGGAAAAACAAAGGTGCCTGGAATGCATGTACTATCTCGTGCATCGGAAATGGTGCGATTTGCCTGAACTCGCCGTTCCGGTCGAACCGGAATGGTGGTGCCGCTTATGGCGCATTTAAAATCGAACTCGCGAGTGATCTATCCGGCTTGACTCAAGGAGGATCGATTTGAGCATCGTCGATTCTATTTCAAGACACGGTTGGCCGCATGCGGGCCACCGGTGACATCAAGCAACGGGTCGTTATGGCCGGACTGATCCGCAAGCCGGTCGAAGACGACGGGATTACGAAAGCTTGCGACAATTGCATCTATTTTCTCGCACGCCGTGAATGGTGCGATTTGCCCGAACTCAACATTCCCGTTGATCCGGACTGGTTCTGCGATTTGTGGCGAGTTTGATCGCTAAAGCATGATCCGGAAAAGTGGGTACCGGTTTCCCCTCTCGCGACAAACGCGAACCGTTTGCGCGGAGATCATGCTCAAACAAAAAGATGGAGCGAGATGACGCTTCGACGAAAAGCCGACCCGCTCCGTTGCATCGGCATCGTCCCGGTGAATTGAGATGATCGTTGTCATCGGATGTGGAAATCCCAATCGGCTCGACGATGGCGCCGGCATAGAGGTCGTGCGCCTGCTGGAAGCGCGCAGGGCGGGCCGGGATCGGCCAGACGTCCGTCTACTGGATACCGGGACCGACGGAATGGCCGCAATGTTTGCAGCGCGCGGATGCAAGACCTTGATCGTCATCGACGCATCCAAATCCGGCTCGGAGCCAGGCGCGATTTTCGAGGTGCCGGGCGCCGAGCTCGAACTACGTTACGAGCCGTCGCTTAATCTGCATGATTTTCGCTGGGATCACGCGCTGTTCGCGGGAAGAAAGATTTTTCGCGAAGCGTTTCCGTCGGACGTCGTGGTATTGCTGATCGAGGCGCAGACGGTTGATTTGGGGATCGGCCTGTCTCCGGCGGTGACTGCTGCGGTCGCGAAGGTCGCCGATCGCATTGAAGAGTTGATCCGATCGCGCGCGGCGGTCGAGCGAGCGACGCCATGACCTTACCTGCGACCATCACGCTCAAGCGCGGCGCGCTCTATCTCACCCAAGCGACCTGCGATCGTTACTTTGCGGGTCTGGAAACCGTCATTCTGCTGCGCCGCGATCGGGATCTTTGCATTTTGCCGGTCCGCCACGCCGCTGCCGGCGGGTATCTGCTCAAATTGCGCAACCGGGCCGGCGATCGCGTGGTCTATGCGCCAGATTTCTTTCGTGAGTACGGCATCGACGAAAACATCGGGCTGGAATTGTCGGTCGCCTGGTCCGCGGAACGCGGCGCATTGGTCGCTGCCGATACTTTTGAATTCTAACTGTAAACTAAGTTTGCATTTCGTATAACTAGTAGACATTTCGAAAATAGCAGCGCTAGAATGGGTCCAAAGCAGAACACGTCTAAAGACGTGCGCAAGGGGAGGATCCGGTGAACGCAAGTCTTGTCGCAGATGAAGTGCGCGCCGCCCTTTCGGCCGCGGAGGACGCAGATGCAACTCCTGCCGAACGGGCCGAAATGTTGATGGAAATCGCGATGGGGCTGCAGCAGCAGCCGAAGTCGCCAGATCAATTGCATTCCGCGGTGACCCTGTACGACAAGGCGCTGGCGATCTGCCCTGACGACACGCGGCTACTGCGCGCGCGAATCCAGGCGCGCAAGGCGACGGCGTTGCAGGCGATTCCCGAACAGGGCACAGTTTCGCTCGAACAGGCGCGCGCCGTGTTCGAAGAGGCGATCCCGACATTGATCGATTTCGGCAAGCCGGAAGAACTGGCTGAGGCCGAGATGAATCTCGGACTGGTCGTGCAAAATCTCGCCGGCGCCGGTCGGGCGCGGATCACGGACGCGATCTCGGCCTATCAGCGCGCGTTGCGGACCTTCACCAAAGCCAAATATTTGCGCGAATTCGTCATCCTGCAAAACAATCTCGCGACCGCGTTTCTGTCGATGCCGATGACCGACGAGCGCGGCAAGATGCGCGAGGCGCTAGCCGTACAGGCCTTTGAGGAGGGCCTCAAGGTTGTCTCGCTGATCGATCACCCGACCGAATATGCGATGCTGCAGAATAATCTTGGCAATGCGCTGCAATACGTATCGTCGAGCCATACGCTGGAAAACAATCTGCGGGCGCTCGATGCCTATGACGAGGCGCTCAAGGTCCGAACCCGTGAGACAACGCCGCTGGAATACGCCAACACGATTTCCAACAAGGCCAACTGTCTCTGGAATCTGCCGGACGATCCTGAACACCCTGAAGCCGGCAACCGCACAAACCTGACGCAGGCAAACGCCTATTACCGCGAGGCACGCGCGGTCTTTATGGAACATGGTGACCTTGAGAAAGCGCGGATCGTCGCCGAAGCCGTCGATCAAACTCAACGCGAGATATTGTCGTTGCCGGCGACCAACGGCCACGGCGCCCACCAGGTGATGAAGTCGTGAAACACTAACAGGATGGAGGTTGGAATTATGGAGCATCTCTCTGCAGCGGCGGCCGTTGTTGCTTTTGCCGTCGCCGTCGTCGCTTCGATTGCCGGTGGTATCGCTGGAGGCGTGATGGTGGGCGGCAAGGCCCTCGGGAATGAACTCGCCGCGATGCTGGGCGGGTTTTACGGGCCGCTCGCCGGTCTTGCCGGCGTCGTTGTCGGTCTCATCGTTCTGGCAATCATCGGCTGAGGGAAATCCCATGTGGGCAATGGCTCAAAATTCGATTCTGCTGTTCTTTCGCGGCAAGCTGTTTGCTGATCCTAGCAAGGCCATGACGCAGTTGCTGATCGGCATCCTTGTCACGGCCGTGATTTTCGTCGTTCTGGCCAAAATTGGAGCGCCGGTTTGGCTCGCAGCTCTGATCGCGGCGCTGATTGGAGGGGCATTGCAGCCCTTCTTGTTTCGAAACCTTCGATTTGCCTGAAGGCAATCTGCAACGAACCTGTGAGATCGGCATGAACGCCCACGATATGGCCCAAACCCAGCGCACCGATCTCGCCGGCTTCGTCGGCGATATCGAACGTCTTGAGACGATTTTTGCGACCTGGGACGGCACCCAGCAGGCGGCGGTCGGAGCCTACAGGTTGGCGATCGAAGAGCTTAACGGCGAAGCCTTGCGCCGGTTGATCCGTGCGCTGAAGACCGACCCTGCCGCGCTCGCCGCCATGAAGAACGCGCTGGCCGATGAAGTTGTCTACGCCGTATTGCGGCGGCATGAAATCGTCAAGGCCAGTCTGAATGAACGCGTCGAAGCCGCCCTTGACGGCGTTCGCCCGATGCTGGCCTCGCATGGAGGCGATGTCGAACTGGTCAAGGTGCAGGCCGCCTTTGGTCGAGGTGCGCTTTATCGGGGCCTGCGACGGCTGCCCGGCGTCGGCTCTGACTTTTCATGCCGGCGTGAAGAAGGCATTGCAGGACGCCTGTCCCGAGATCACCGACATCGTCCAGGTCAAGGGGCTCGCCGGGTCCGAGGAAAGCGGCGTCCGGTTCGTCAGCCCATTTGCCCTGGGCGACAAGGGCAACTGGATATCGGCCGGATTATTCTCGGAGATTCCGGAAGGGGCGGTTCGCTCCATCACGATTGGCGGAGAGAAGGTTCTGCTGTCGCGCAACGGTTCAGCCGTCACCTGTTTCCAAAATGCATGCGCGCATCTCGGCTTCCCGATCCACGATGGCGAGATCGACAGCGGCATCATCACCTGTCCGCATCACGGCTTCCAGTATGACCTTTCGAGCGGTGAATGTCTGACAGCGCCCGAGGTCCAACTGCAGTCGCATGCCGTGCGCGTGATCGGTCCCCGTGTCGAGGTGAGGATCTCGAAATAGCATGCAGGTCTCATTCGCCCCCGCACGTCTGCACAAGGCTCTCGCCCGGGCCGGCGATAACCATGTGGCGCTTCCGTTATTGTCAGCACGGGGTGCGCGCGTGGTGCTGGGCGGGGAGGCACTGGCCAATGGGCTAGCCAAATCGATCGTGCCTGGCGCGAGCACGTTGTTCGGCCCGCGCGGCGCCTGCCTTGCGAGCAAACGCGGTCCGTTGTTCGTCAGCGACACCGGGCATCACCGGCTGTTGATCTGGCGCAAACCGCCGGCGGGCGACCAGACCGATGCCGATCTGGTGATAGGCCAGACGGATTTTTCGCGCGAGGGTCGCAACGCCAAGGGCGATGTCAATGCAGCAACGCTCAATATGCCGACCGGTGTTGCCGCCTGCGACGGCATTCTTGCGATTGCCGATGCCTGGAATCACCGCATCCTGATCTGGCACAATTATCCCGAAACCTCGAACCAGCCGGCGGACGTCGTGCTCGGGCAAGCTGATTTCGGTGGCGGCCTTGCCAATCGTGCAAGCAACACGCCGGCTGCCGATACCCTGAACTGGTGTTACGGCGTGGCCATCAGCGATGGCAGGCTCATCGTCTGCGATACCGGCAATCGCCGTGTGCTGATCTGGAACGAGATTCCAACCGCGAACGGCACGCCGGCCGATCTGGTGCTGGGGCAGCGCGATTTCACCACTCGCGACGACAATGCCGGCGAGGCAGGCGGCGCGCTGGGCATGCGCTGGCCGCACGGTATCGCGGCGGCGGCGCGGCATGCTCTTCGTGTCGGACGCCGGCAACAACCGCGTGATGGTTTGGCGAAGGTTTCCGCGGTCGATCGGCCAGCCCTGTGATTTCGTCCTCGGCCAGACCGACTTCATGGGGCTCGATCACAACCGCGCGTCGTATTATCCGACCTCGAGCGCCCTGAACATGCCCTATGGCCTGACCGTGCAAGGCGGCATGCTTGTTGTGACCGACACCGCCAATTCGCGGTTGCTTGGCTTCGAGCTTGACGGGCTGTCGATGGATTCGCCCGCGATCGCGCTTGCAGGGCAGCCTCTGTTTTCGGACAAGGGCGACAACCGCTGGCGCTCCGCCACGCGCGATAGCATTTGCTGGCCATACAGCGCCGCAGCTTGCGGCAATCTGCTCGTTATTGCCGACGCCGGCAACAACCGCGTTCTCCTGTGGGAGGCCGCGTCATGAATCTTCATCGCAGCATCGCAAAAGTGGATGGCAGAGTTTCGACCGAGATCCGCGTGCGCGGACGGGTGCAGGGCGTCGGTTTCCGGCCGACGGTCTGGCGTTATGCCCGCGAACTTGGCCTTTTCGGCGAGGTGCTCAACGATTCAAGCGGCGTGCTGATCCGTGTTCGCGGCCGCGACGTCGCGATTGCCGCCCTGATCGAGCGGCTCGAACGGGAGCCGCCGCCGCTCGCCCGTATCGATGCGGTCGAAACGCAACCTTATTTCGGCGAACTGGCCGCCGAATTCGTCATTGCCGAGAGCCTCAACGGCGATACCCATACCCAGGTCGCGCCCGACGCGATGGTGTGTCTGGCGTGCGCCGAAGAGGTCGCCAATCCGTTTGAGCGGCGATATCGCTATCCCTTCACCAATTGCACCCATTGCGGCCCACGCCTCAGCATCGTCGGCGGCATCCCCTACGATCGCGCCAACACCACTATGGCGCCATTCGCGATGTGCCCGGCGTGCCGTGCCGAGTACGATAACCCCGCCGACCGCCGGTTCCACGCCGAGGCCATTGCCTGTCACGTCTGCGGGCCAAAGGCGAAACTGGTTCGGTTCGATGGGCGCCCATTCGGCTTCGATCAGTTTTCGATGATGGACGATGTCGACGCCGCCTGCGGACTGATGAAAAACGGCGAGATCGTCGCCATCAAAGGGATTGGCGGTTACCAGCTCGCCTGCGATGCCAGCAAGTCCGATGTGGTTACGCGGCTGCGGCAATTGAAGAAGCGCGACGCCCGGCCGTTCGCGCTGATGGCGCGCGATCTCGATGTCGTGAGGCGCTATTGCAGCGTCTGCCCTAAGGAGGAGGCCCTGCTCAAGGGACCGTCCGCGCCGATCGTCCTGCTTTGCGCCAACGGTGTTGAAAAATTGCCTTCTGTGATCGCGCCGGGCCTTGCGACGCTCGGCTTCATGCTGCCGACGACGCCGATGCATCTGTTGATGCTGCGGCGGATGGCGCGGCCGGTGGTGATGACCAGCGGCAACCTGTCCGACGAGCCGCAGGTGATCTCCGACGACGAGGTCGGCGAGCGGCTCGGCGGCATCGCGACCTACGCGCTGACGCACAACCGCGAGATCGCCAACCGGATCGATGATTCCGTTGTACGCGTCGTCGCCGGGCGAACCGCGGGTGATGCGGCGGGCGCGGGGTTACGCGCCGGCGTCCATCAAGCTGCCAAAGGGCTTTGAGGCTGCGCCCGAGCTTGCTGGCGATGGGCGGCGAATTGAAGTCGACGTTTTGCCTGGTGAAGGACGGTGCGGCGATCCTCTCGCAGCATCAGGGCGATCTTGAGGATATCAGGACGTTCGACGACTATCGCAAGAATCTTGCGCTCTACACCAAGCTGTTCGATCACGCGCCTGTCGCGCTGATCGCGGACCTTCATCCCGAATACTTCTCGTCGAAACTGGCGCACGCGCGGGCGGCCGCCGATTCACTGCCCTTGATCGAGGTCCAGCACCATCACGCCCATATCGCGTCGTGTTTTGCGCGAGAACGGCTATGCGCTCGATGCTCCCGCCGTCCTGGGCATTGCGCTCGACGGATCTGGGATGGGGTGGCGACGATACGCTGTGGGGTGGCGAGTTCCTGCTTGCGGATTACCGGCGCTATCAGCGTCTTGGAACATTCAAGCCGGTCGCGATGCTGGGCGGCGCACAGGCCGCGCGCGAACCGTGGCGCAATCTCTACGCCCATCTGATGGCCGAAATGACCTGGCCGGTGTTCGCGATGAATTTCGACGAACTGGAATTGCATCGCTTTCTCTCGGGCAAGCCGCGCGCCACCCTCGACGCCATGCTGACCAACGGCATCAATGCGCCAGTCGCGTCGTCCTGCGGCCGGCTGTTCGACGCGGTCGCGGCGGCACTCGATATCTGTCGCGAGCGGCAGGCCTATGAAGGCGAGGCGGCCGCGCGGCTGGAAGCCATGGTCGACGAGGATACGCTGCGCCATGAAGACGACTCGCTCGGCTATCCCTTGAGCATCCCTAATCTGCGTGGCTCCGGACTGCCTTATATCGAACCGCTTGGCGATGTGGAGCGCTGTGCTTGGCGATCTCATCCTGAAGACGCCGGCGCCGGTGATGGCGGCGCGATTCCACAAAGGATTGGCGAAATCGATCGTGGCCATGACCAAGAAGCTCGCCAGCGGCGAGGACGAAGCCGGGCCTCGTCGATTTACGTCGGTGGCGTTGTCCGGCGGATGTTTCCAGAACCGCGTTTTGTTCGAGCAGGTCGTCCGCCGTCTCGAGAGCGAAGGCTTCACCGTACTGTCGCATGCGCAGGGTACCTGCCAATGACGGCGGCCTCGCGCTCGGTCAGGCCGCGATCGGGGCCGCGCACCTCATCAAATCGCAGCAACAATCATCATAAAAAGCCAATGGGAAGGAAACGTGTCATGTGTCTCGGAATTCCCGGACGGATCGTAAAGATCGACGACGTCAGCAAGAAGCTTGCGACCGTCGACGTCGGCGGCGTCAAGCGGCAGATCAATATCGCCTGCATCGTCAATGACGAGCATCCGGTCGATAGTCCTGCGTCGGCGACTGGGTGCTGGTGCATGTCGGCTTTGCCATGAGCCGGATCAACGAGGAAGAGGCGGCGCTGACATTGCAAATTCTTACCGAACTCGGCGAAGCGCAGGCCGAGATCGAGGCGATGCGGCTGTCAGCAGCCGAATAAGGAGGCTCGGTGATGTCCAACGAAGGCGACCTCAAGGCGCTCTATCCGTTTCTGCACGGTCAGCCGCAGGCGCCGGCGCGACTCGACGCGGCGCTGCTGCATTCGGTCGAGGAGAAAGCCCGCGACTCCCGCGAAACCAATGCGCGTTTCTTTGGCGAAAATGCGCCGATTCTGGTGGCCGCGGCGAAAGCGCTTGCCGACGTGTACCGTCGCGGCGGGCGGCTGTTTTCGATGGGCAATGGCGGCTCGAGCTGCGACGCCTCCCATGTCGCGGTGGAATTCGTGCATCCGATCACGGCAGGACGCCCGGCGCTTGCCGCTACCAATCTGGTCGCGGATCTGGCGATGATTTCCGCGGTCGGCAACGATCTCGGCTTCGAACATGTGTTCGTGCGGCAGTTGCTGGCGCAGGGCAGGGCGGGTGACGCGCTGATCGGCATCTCGACCAGCGGAAATTCCGCCGAATCTGATGGCGGCTTTCACCAAGGCGAAGGAGATCGGCATCGTCACCATCGGGCTTGCCGGCGGCGATGGCGGCAAGATGAAGTCGTCCGGCGCGGTCGATTTCTGCCTGGTGGTGCCGACCTCGTCGATCCACCGCACCCAGGAATGCCACGTCGCCGCCTATCACATCCTGTGGGATCTCGTTCACACGTTACTGGCCGACGATCGCGGTTCGGCAACGACCAAGGGAGCCGTGGCATGAAATATCTCGACGAATTTCGCGACGGAAAAAAGGCCCGCGTCCTGATCAAGGAGATCGAGGCGTTGGTCGCGACCATGACGATGCCCGCCGAACGGCCGCTCTACATCATGGAGGTCTGCGGCGGCCATACCCATTCGATCTTCCGCTATGGCCTCGAAGGCATGCTGCCAAAGGAGATCGAACTGATCCACGGGCCGGGCTGCCCGGTCTGCGTGCTGCCGATGGGACGGGTCGACGATTGCGTGTCGATTGCCGAGAACCCGAACGTGATCTTCACCACCTTCGGCGATGCGATGCGGGTGCCGGGCTCGAAGAAAAGCCTGCTGCAGGCCAAGGCCGAGGGTGCCGACGTGCGGATGGTGTACTCGCCGATGGATGCGCTGGCGCTGGCGCGAAAGCAACAGGGATCGCGAGGTGGTGTTCTTCGGGCTCGGCTTCGAGACCACGATGCCGTCGACCGCGCTTACCATCCTGCAGGCGGAGGCGGAAGGCATCCGCAATTTCTCGGTGTTCTGCAATCACATCACCATCGTCCCGACCATCAAGGCGATCCTCGACAGTCCCGGCCTGCAGCTCGATGGATTCCTTGGGCCGGGCCATGTCTCGATGGTGATCGGCACCGCGCCATACGAATTCATCGCCAATTTCTACAAAAAGCCGATGGTGGTCGCGGGCTTTGAGCCGCTGGATATCCTGCAGTCGATCTGGATGGTGCTGAAGCAGATCCAGGAAGGCCGGTCCGAGATCGAAAACCAGTATGCGCGGATCGTCCCGGACGGCGGCAATGCCGCGGCACTTCAGGCGGTGTCGCGGGTCTATGAGCTGCGCGAGTTCTTCGAGTGGCGCGGGCTCGGCTCGATCGATCATTCCGGCGTCAAGCTGCGCGACGGTTACGTTCACTACGACGCCGAACAGAAGTTTGCGATTCCGAACCTGAAGATCGCCGATCCGAAATCATGCCAGTGCGGCGAGGTTCTCAAGGGCGTCATCAAGCCGTGGCAATGCAAGGTGTTCGGCTCGGCCTGCACGCCGGAAACGCCGCTCGGTGCGTTGATGGTGTCGTCCGAGGGCGCCTGCGCGGCCTATTACCAGTATGGTGGCGTCAAGCGCTACAAGGAGGCGGTATGAACGTCGCTCCGTTCATTCGCACCCGGCAGCTCGGCAAGGTCAACGTCGATACGGTGACGCTCGCCCATGGCGGCGGCGGCAAGGCGATGAAAGACCTGATCGACGACGTGTTCGTCGCGGCATTTGACAATCACGCGCTGGCGCCGCTGGAAGATCAGGCGCGCTTCGATCTCGCCGAACTGGCGACCCTGGCGACCGGCTTGCGTTCACGACCGACTCCTTCGTGGTCGATCCGCTGTTCTTCCCGGGCGGTGACATCGGCGAGCTCGCGGTGTGCGGCACCGTCAACGATCTCGCGGTCGGCGGGGCGACGCCGCTGTATTTGTCCTGCGCCGTGATCGTCGAAGAGGGCATGAGCGTCGACATGCTGCGGCGGGTGGCGCGCTCGATGGCAAAAACCGCAAAGGACGCCGGCGTTCACATTGTCACTGGAGACACCAAGGTGGTGCAACGTGGCGCCTGCGACAAACTGTTCATCACCACCACCGGGATCGGCGTAATCCGCAGAGGGCTGGCGCTTGGCGTGGATACCGCGCGGGCGGGCGACGTGGTGCTGGTCAACGGATTGCTTGGCGATCATGGCGCGGCGATTCTTTGCGCACGGGGCGACATGGCGCTCGATACCCTGATCGAAAGCGATTGCGCCTGCCTGCACGGCTTGATCGAGACGGTGCTGGCCGCCGCTCCCGGGATTCGCTTCGTGCGCGACGCCACGCGCGGCGGCCTTGCCACCGTGCTCAACGAGATCGCCGATGCCTCGCAGGTCGCGATCGAGATCGACGAGGCCGCGACGCCGATCCGCGAGGAGGTCAAGGCGTTCTGCGAAATCCTCGGGCTCGATCCGCTCTATCTCGCCAACGAGGGCAAGATCGTCGTGATCGCGCCTGCCGGACCAGGCCGATGCCGCGCTGGCGGCGATGCAAGCGCATCCGCTTGGCATGGGCTCCGCGATCGTCGGCCGAGTCAGTCAGGGTGAGGCCGGGCGCGTCGTCATGCGGACGGTGTTTGGCGGGCGGCGGATCGTCGACATGCTGGTCGGCGAGCAGCTGCCTCGGATCTGTTGAGGAGATTGCCATGCACGAACTCGGCATTGTCAGAAACATCGTCGCCATCGTCGGTGATGCTGCGAAAGGACGCCGGGTTCGCCGGGTGACGCTGGATGTCGGAAAGCTTTCCGGTGTGATGTCGGATGCGATCGCCTTCTGTTTCGAGACGGTAGCCCAGGGGACGACGCTCGAGGGCGCCACGCTGGAGATCAGGCAGATCGAGGGCCGTGCCCGTTGCAATGCCTGCGGTTCGGAATTCGCCACGGATACACTGTTTACGCCCTGTGGCTGCGGGTCACGTCAGTTCAAGCGATTGCAAGGCGAAGAGCTGAACATCAAGAGCATGGAACTCGAACAGGAGGTCGCCTGATGTGTGGACATTGCGGATGTGGGGACAAGACCGGGGCGACAATCCTCAATCTTCAGACCGGCAAGGAAATCGCCATGGGCGGCGATTCCCACGATCATGTGCATGCCGATGGCACGCGCCATAGTCATGGCCACGGCGAGCACGATCACGGCCACGATCATCAGCATGGTCAACACCATGAACATGATCACGTCCATGCCGACGGCATCAAGCATAGTCATGGGCATGGTCATGATGACGAACATACGCATAGCCATGCTTCCGAACATCGTCACGACCACGATCATCCAGCGCGTTCCGCCGATGCCGTGGTCGAGCTGGAGACGCGCATCCTCGCCAAGAACGATGCCCTGGCAGCGAAGAACCGGGCCTGGTTCGCGGGCAGGGAGATTCTCGCGCTCAATCTCGTCAGTTCGCCCGGTGCCGGCAAGACCACGCTGCTGGAGCGCACCATTCGCGATCTGAAAGACGAACTGAAACTCTATGTTGTGGAAGGCGATCAGGCTACGGCGAACGATGGCGAGCGGATTCGGGCTGCCGGAGCGGCGGCGGTGCAGGTCAACACCGGCGCCGGATGCCATCTTGAAGCCGACATGGTCGCGCGCGGATTGGCGGAATTGAAACCGCCGCTCGGGTTCGGTGGTCATGATCGAGAATGTCGGCAATCTGGTCTGTCCAGCGATGTTCGATCTTGGCGAGCGCGCCAAGGTGGTCATTCTCTCGGTGACCGAGGGCGAAGACAAGCCGTTGAAGTATCCGCACATGTTCCGGGCTGCGGAAATCATGATCCTGAACAAGACCGATTTGTTGCCCCACGTCGATTTCAGCGTGCCCCAGGCGATAGCAAACGCGCGGGAAGTAAATCCTGGTATCATGGTATTGCAGGTTTCGGCGCGAAGCGGCGAGGGTATGGCGGAGTGGTATGGCTGGCTGCGCCACGAAATCGGCAAGGCTGGCGCTGCCGCCTTCGCTTAGTTATCTGGTTTCCTCAGGACCAAATCGGGGCGTGTATGTTCGGAATTTTGGGGCTTGGCTTTTTGCTCGGAATGCAGCACGCGCTGGAGGCCGACCATATCGCGGCGGTATCGAGCATTGCCGCCCGCAGGACCGATGTCAGGGATATCGTCAAACACGGTTTGACGTGGGGGCTTGGTCACACGCTGACCCTGTTCGTTTTTGCCAGTGCCGCGATCCTGCTGGGACATGCGATACCTGAGCAGTATGGCGCGACCACTGGAGACGGCCGTTGGCGTCATGCTGGTCGGTCTTGGCGCGCACGTATTGTGGCGGTTGTGGCGCGACCGCGTGCATTTTCATCAGCATGGCCATGGTGACGGCACCAAACACATCCACCTCCATAGCCATGCCAACGAAATGGTGCCGCATACGAACAGCGCGCACGGGCATCGGCACGGCTTTCGGTGGCGTTCGCTGCTGGTCGGATTGATGCACGGCATGGCCGGCTCGGCTGCGCTGCTGATTCTCGCGGTCTCGCAGGTCGCAAATCCGGTGTACGGAATGTTCTATGTTCTCCTGTTCGGCGTCGGGTCGATGCTCGGAATGGGCGCGTTGTCTGTTGTCATTGCGGTCCCGCTGGCAGTTTCAGCGCGATGGCTCACCTGGGCCAACCGCGGCCTCCAGGGTGCCGTGGGCGTGATCACTGTCGCGATCGGCACCATGACCATTTACTGGACTGCGTTCGCCTCAAGCTAGTCTGTCACTTAGCCATTGGACGAGATCGCGCGGGATCGATCCGCGAAAGGCACCTGCCGTGGTCCGGCAGAGGCCTCATCCGCGTTTGGTACGCGGCGAAGTTCGGGTAAGTCGCAGCCTGCCGTGGGTTCGCGGAAGAAATTGCGCACCTTTGGCGCTTAGAAAGTCCACCATCGCCCGCGCCGGGGGCAACAAGACCTTGTCCTTGCGGGCGAGCACGAACCATTGCCGAACCACGGGGAGACCGTCGACATCCAGCGTCACCAACCGCCGCTCGTCGAGTTCGGTCGCGACCGTATGCGCCGAAATGAATGCAATGCCCAATCCGGCGATCACCGCCTGCTTGATGGTCTCGTTGCTGCTCATCACCATGCCGATTTTTGGAGCGATGCCGGCCGACCCGAATAATTGTTCCATCAGGCCGCGCGTACCGGATCCCGGTTCGCGTGTCAGGAATGTCTCGTTGGCAAGGTCATTCAGCACAAGCTTGGCCTTTCGCGCAAGGCGATGTGCCGTCGGCGCGATGATGACGTGCGGATGATCGCCGATCAGATGGACGTCCATCGGGATATCGGCCGGCGGACGGCCCATAATGGCGATGTCCAGATCGTAGCCCTGCAGCGCGGTGCCGATTTCCTGCCGGTTGCCGATCGAGAGCGTGACATCGATGTTCGGATGAAGCCTGGAAAATCCGGAGATCGCGAACGGCACGAAATACTTTGCCGTGCTGACGGCGCCGATGGAGATGCGTCCGGCGGTCTTTCCCGCTATCATTTCAAGTGAGGTCCCACAGTCGGCCATCGCCGCTTCGATGCGCCCGGAAAGCGCGAGAACTTCGCGGCCGGCGTCAGTCAACAGCATCCCGTCCTTGGTACGTTGGATCAAAGGCAATACCGGCGAGCGCCTGCAAATTACGAAGCTGAAGCGTAACCGCCGGCTGCGTGAGATTGAGTTGCTTGGCCGCGCCGGTAATTGACCGGCTCTTATAAACCGCGGCCAGTGCGCGCAACTGTCGAATGGTCAATTCCCGCGAAAACCGGCTCGCCATCGGTGTTCCTTTATAAGTAAAACTTTGCCCAGACCAAAGATAAGAAGATTTTACTAATTTGGCAAACCGGGCTGTTGTGGCTCGCGGCTTGCCACCCGGCAGTGCCGCATTGGGAGCGTCCCGAAGAGGGCGCTGGGAGACGGCCATGGACAAGCGCGTGACACTGCGTGCGCATCTCGATCGGTCCGCATCGCAAACGCCGCATGGCGCTGCGATTGGCGCGGTGATCGAGGCCATTGCCGCCGCAGCCGTCGATCTGGCCGCTCTTATCGCGGACGGGCCGTTGGTCGGCATTACCGGACAGCTAGGCGGCCTCAATTCCGACGGCGATCGGCAAAAGGATATCGATGTCGCCGCCGATGAAATCATGCGCCGTGCGCTGCGCAATGCCCCGGTCGCGGCAATTCTTTCCGAGGAAGTGGCGCTGCCTGAGACCCTGAATCCCGAGGCGCCGCTCTGCGTCGCGATTGATCCGCTCGACGGATCGGCCAACCTCGAAAACAATGTCTCGGTCGGTACCATCTTTTCGATCCGGCCGCGGGGCAACGACATTCTCTCGACCTTCTTTGAACCCGGCACGGCGCAATGCGCCGCCGGATTCATCGTATACGGACCGCAAACGACCCTGATTATTGCGCTCGATGCCAGCGTCGACATTTTCATTCTCAACAGGCGCACACAGCAGTTCTTGTTAATTGCAGCAGGCGTGCAGATCGCGCCCGATACTCCGGAATTTGCCATCAATGCTTCCAATCGCCGGCACTGGCACGGACCGGTTCGCGCTTACATCGACGAATGTCTCGCCGGTATCAACGGAGGCCGCGAGGCGGATTTCAACATGCGGTGGATCGGCTCGCTGGTTGCCGAGTTCGCTTCGTATCCTGGTGCGCGGCGGCGTGTTTCTTTATCCGGCCGATGCCCGTCCTGGATATCGCGAAGGCAGGTTACGCCTTCTGTACGAAGCTCACCCCATGGCGCTGATCATGGAGTGGGCGGGGGGGGCTGCGACAACTGGGCGGCGGCGAATTCTGGAGCTCGGAGCGAAATCGCCGCACCAGCGCGTGCCATTGATCATGGGCTCGGTGCGAGGCGTTCGCGACGTGGCCGCCATTCATGAAGGCATCGAACCGATGTTTGACAATAGCGACGCGCCGCTGTTCGCGCGGCGCGGTCTGTTCCGCTGATCCGGATAAGCGATATGTCACGAAGTCATCCCATCATATCGATCACAGGTTCATCGGGCGCCGGCACGACGTCTGTGAAAAAGACCTTTGAAAACATCTTTCGCCGCGAAAAGGTGTCCGCAGCCTACATCGAGGGCGACGCTTTCCACCGCTACAACCGCATCGAAATGCGCACAAAAATGGCCGAGGAGGGCGAGCACGGCAACAAACATTTCAGCCATTTCAGCCCCGAAACCAATCTGTTCGAGGAACTGGAACGAGCTTTCTGCGACTACGGTAAATCCGGAACCGGAACGACCCGTCACTATGTTCACGACGAGGATGAAGCCAAGCTCTATGGCGCGACGCCCGGCACCTTCACCGAATGGGGCCCGTTGCCGGCCGGATCCGATCTGCTGTTCTACGAGGGTCTCCATGGCGCGGTTGTCACCGACAAGGTCAATATTGCGCAACACGCGGATCTCAAGATCGGCGTTGTACCTGTCATCAATCTGGAGTGGATCCAGAAGTTACATCGCGACCGCAGCGACCGCGGCTATACCGCCGAGGCCGTGACCGACACCATTCTGCGGCGGATGCCGGATTATGTGAACTACATCTGTCCGCAATTCGCCGAGACCGACATCAATTTCCAGCGCGTGCCGACCGTCGATACGTCGAATCCGTTCATCGCGCGATGGATCCCGACGCCGGATGAATCGATGGTGGTGATCCGTCTCAAAAATCCTCGCGGTATCGATTTTCCGTATCTGCTGTCGATGATTCCCAACAGCTTCATGTCGCGGGCCAATTCGATCGTGATTCACGGATCGAAACTCGATCTCGCGATGCAGCTCATTCTTACTCCGCTGATTCTGCAACTGATGGAACGCAAGAGGCGCACCGTATGACTGCTCACGCTCTATCCCCTGTCGCCAGCCCGGATGTTTCGCATACGGAGATGGCCAATTCGATTCGCTTTCTGGCCGTGGACGCGGTCGAAAAGGCCAAGTCGGGACATCCGGGTATGCCGATGGGCATGGCGGATGTCGCCACGGTGCTGTTTTCGCGCTTCCTCAAATTCGACGCGGCTGATCCGGCATGGCCGGATCGGGACCGTTTTGTCTTGTCCGCCGGTCACGGCTCGATGCTGCTGTATGCGCTGTTGCACCTGACCGGCTACGAGGGTGTGACATCGGACGAACTCAAGGCGTTCCGCCAATGGGGATCAAAAACGCCGGGCCATCCGGAATACGGGCATACGCCTGGCGTTGAGACGACCACGGGACCGCTGGGGCAGGGCATCGCGACGGCCGTCGGCATGGCTTTGGCGGAACGCCTGTTACATGCGCGCTTTGGCAGCGATCTGGTCGATCACTATACCTACGTGATGGCCGGTGACGGCTGCCTCATGGAGGGCCTTAGCCACGAAGCGATTTCACTGGCCGGACATCTGGGGCTCAATCGGTTGATCGTGCTGTTCGACGACAACGAAATTTCGATCGACGGGGCGACATCGCTGTCCTGTTCGGACGACCAGCTTGCACGGTTCAGGGCCTCCGGTTGGTCGGCCTGCCGTATCGACGGACACGACCCCGAAGCGATTGCGGCGGCGATCGAACAGGCGCGTCGAAACGATCGTCCTTCGCTGATCGCGTGCCGCACAGTTATTGGTTACGGCGCACCGAATCGACAGGGTTCCGAGAAAGCGCATGGCGCGCCGCTCGGCGCCGACGAGGTCGCGAAGACCCGGACGGCGCTGGGCTGGCCATACGAGCCATTTCAGGTTCCGCAATTCGTCATGGAGCAATGGCGCAAGGTCGGCAAGAGGGGGCGGGCAGCCCGCCGGAGCTGGATGGAGCGGACAAGCCGCTTCAAATCTGTTCCGCGCTCGCCGTTTCACGATGCGCTGAATCGGAACTTGCCCAGTGAATATACCGACGCGATGGCGCGAATTCGTGATCGGTTCGCTACCGACCGGCCGACCATCGCAGCCCGGCAGGCTTCGCAGCAGGTGATCGACGCGATTGCGGAAGCGTTGCCGAATCTGCTCGGGGGCTCGGCCGATCTCACCCACTCCAATCTCACCCGCGCCAAGACGCAACAGCCGGTGCGGCACGATCATCTCGAGGGCGGCTATATCCACTATGGGGTGCGCGAGCACGCCATGGCGGCTGCGATGAACGGCATCGCCTTGCATGGCGGCTTCATTCCCTATGGAGGTACGTTTCTCACTTTCGCCGATTACAGCCGTCCAGCGATCAGGTTGGCGGCGCTGATGCGCATCAGGGTCATCCATGTGATGACGCACGAACTCGATTGGATTAGGCGAAGACGGCCCCACCCATCAGCCGGTGGAGCATCTTGCGTCGCTCCGCGCAATTCCCAACCTGCTTGTGTTTCGCCCCGGCGACGCGGTCGAGACCGCTGAGGCCTGGGATTGCGCGTTGCAAGCCCAGTTCAATCCCTCGGTGTTGTGCTTGTCGCGGCAGGCGCTTGCCCCGTTCCGTGAGGCAAGCGGCGACACCAATCGGGTCGCTTTCGGCGCCTATGTCGTTGTCGAACCCAAAGGCGGCCGGGACGTCACTCTGATTGCAACGGGCTCCGAAGTGTCGATCGCGCTCGAAGCGGCAACACTGCTTGCGAACGACAACATCCGCGCCGCGGTGGTCTCGGCGCCCTGCTTCGATCTGTTCCGTCAGGAATCGCGCGAATACCGGGCTGCGGTGCTTGGCAGTGCCCCAAGGGTTGGCGTCGAGGCAGCCATCGAAGGCGATTGGGCGCGCTGGCTTGGCGACGGCGGCGAATTCGTGGGCATGACCGGTTTCGGCGCATCCGCGCCGGCTGAGACCCTTTACCGCGAATTCGGCATCACCGCGGAGGCCGTCAGAACGGCGGCCCAGCGTTGCATCGCACGGTCGCGGATGGTGGCGACCTACGCATGACCAATCATACCGGAACAATTGCACGGAGGCTTTGATGGCACGAATCACACTGAGGCAATTGCTGGATCACGCCGCCGAGCATGGCTACGGCGTGCCGGCGTTCAATATCAACAATATGGAACAAGGTCTCGCAATCATGGACGCGGCTTCAGCGGTCGACGCGCCTGTCATTATGCAGGCCTCGCGCGGCGCGCGGTCCTACGCCAATGACATCATGCTCTCCAAGATGATCGATGCATTGGAAGAGATGTATCCGCAGATACCGCTATGCATGCATCAGGATCACGGCAACGAAGAAGCGACCTGCGCCACGGCCATCAAACACGGCTTTACCTCAGTCATGATGGACGGCTCGCTCAAGGCGGACGCCAAGACCGCGGCGGATTATGATTACAACGTCGATATCACCCGCCGCGTGGTCGAGATGGCGCACTGGATCGGAGCATCGGTTGAAGGCGAATTGGGTGTGCTCGGTTCACTCGAACATGGCGGCGGCGAACAGGAAGACGGCCACGGCGTCGAAGGCAAGGTCAGCCACGATCAACTGCTGACCGATCCCGATCAGGCTGTGGCTTTCGTCGGAGCTACCAAGGTCGATGCGCTGGCGATCGCGATGGGTACCTCGCATGGCGCCTACAAGTTCTCACGCAAGCCTGACGGCGACATCCTTGCGATGAATGTGGTCGAAGAGATCCATCGCCGCCTTCCCAACACCCATCTGGTGATGCATGGCTCCTCGTCGGTGCCACAACCGTTGCAGGATATGTTCAACGAGTTCGGCGGCGAAATGCCCCAGACCTGGGGCGTACCGGTCGAGGAGATCGTTCGCGGCATCAAACACGGCGTGCGCAAGGTCAATATCGATACCGACTGCCGCCTGGCGATGACCGCTGCATTCCGCAAGATCGCAGCCCAGACCAGGAGCGAATTCGATCCACGTAAATTTCTCAAACCGGCGATGGACGCGATGCGCGATCTCTGCCGCGAGCGCTTCGAACAATTCGGCACCGCCGGCAATGCCGCAAAGATCAAGGTGATGCCGCTTGCGGAAATGGCCAAGCGTTATCGAGCGGGTGCGCTCGATCCGCGCATCGGTACCATGGCGACAGCCGCCGAGTAGGTCACACGGAATGTCCATCCGGTTGCGTAGGCCGGTCAAGTCAAACACAGGAGAGCGCCATGAACGAACATTCAATGACGGTACGCGGCAAGGATCGCTACAAATCCGGTGTCATGGAATACAAGAAGATGGGTTATTGGGAGCCCGATTACGTGCCCAAGGACACCGACATTATCGCGCTGTTCCGGGTGACGCCTCAGGAAGGGGTCGACCCGATCGAAGCCTCGGCGGCGGTGGCCGGAGAGTCCTCGACGGCGACCTGGACCGTGGTGTGGACCGACCGGTTGACCGCGGCCGAGAAATATCGCGCCAAGTGCTACCGCGTCGATCCCGTGCCGAATTCCCCGGGGCAATATTTCGCCTATATCGCCTACGATCTCGACCTGTTCGAGAACGGCTCGATCGCCAATCTCTCGGCCTCGATCATCGGCAATGTGTTCGGATTCAAGCCACTGAAGGCGTTGCGCCTCGAGGACATGCGGCTGCCGGTGGCTTACGTCAAAACGTTCCAGGGCCCGGCGACCGGGATCGTGGTCGAACGCGAGCGGATGGACAAGTTCGGACGTCCGCTGCTCGGCGCCACCGTTAAGCCGAAGCTCGGGCTTTCCGGCCGCAATTACGGCCGCGTGGTCTACGAGGCGCTGAAGGGCGGGCTCGATTTCACCAAGGACGACGAGAATATCAATTCGCAGCCGTTCATGCATTGGCGCGAGCGGTTTCTCTATTGCATGGAGGCTGTCAACAAGGCGCAAGCCGCATCCGGCGAGATCAAGGGCACTTATCTCAACGTCACGGCCGGCACCATGGAGGAAATGTATGAGCGCGCCGAGTTTGCCCGGGAGCTTGGCTCGGTCATTATCATGATCGATCTTGTGATCGGATACACCGCGATCCAGTCGATGGCGAAATGGGCGCGCCGCAACGACATGATCCTGCATCTGCATCGGGCGGGGCATTCGACCTATACGCGTCAGCGCAACCACGGCGTTTCGTTCCGCGTGATCGCCAAATGGATGCGGCTCGCCGGGGTCGATCACATCCATGCCGGCACCGTGGTCGGCAAGCTTGAGGGCGATCCGGCGACAACGCGCGGCTATTACGATATCTGCCGCGAGGACTTCAATCCGATCAAGCTCGAGCACGGCGTGTTCTTCGACCAGAATTGGGCCAGCCTCAACAAGCTGATGCCGGTGGCGTCGGGCGGTATCCATGCCGGCCAGATGCATCAATTGCTCGATCATCTCGGAGAAGACGTGGTGCTGCAGTTTGGCGGCGGCACTATCGGTCATCCCATGGGCATTCAGGCCGGCGCGACCGCGAACCGCGTTGCGCTTGAGGCGATGATTCTTGCCCGCAATGAGGGGCGCGACTACCTGCACGAAGGCCCGGAAATTCTCGCCAAGGCGGCGGCAACCTGCACGCCGCTAAAGGCCGCGCTCGAGGTGTGGAAGGACGTCACCTTCAACTACAAATCGACCGACATGCCCGACTATGCCCCCACCGCCAGCGTCTCGATGTAAGGAGCAGGATCATGCGCATAACCCAAGGCTGTTTCTCATTCCTACCCGATCTCACCGACGAGCAGATTTCGCGGCAGGTCCAGTATTGCCTCGGCAAGGGCTGGGCGGTGAACATTGAATTCACCGACGATCCGCATCCCCGAAATAGTTTTTGGGAGATGTGGGGATTGCCGATGTTCGATCTGCGGGACGCCGCCGGCGTGCTGATGGAGCTCAATGAATGCCGCAAGGTGTACGGTGATCGCTATATCCGGATGTCGGCGTTCGATTCCAGTCACGGCTGGGAATCGCAAAGGCTATCGTTCATCGTCAACCGGCCAAAGGAGGAACCAGGCTTCCGGCTTGAGAGGCACGAGGTCGATGGCCGAAACGTGCGCTACACCACCAAGTCCTATGCCGTTGATCGTCCTGAAGGCCAACGCTACGGTGGATCGTGAATCCATCAGCCGCAGCCGATGGCCTTGAGGGCCCTTTGACGGATCAGATCGATCTGCGCCGTGAGTTCAACGAGGTCGGCATCGGTGAGGTGCTCGACCAGCTTGACCGTGAACTGATTGGCTTAAAGCCGGTGAAAACCCGGATTCGCGAGATCGCGTCCTTGTTGCTGATCGAGCGCATTCGCAAACGGATGGGACTGACGGCCGAGGTCCCGACCTTGCATATGTCGTTCACCGGAAACCCCGGCACCGGAAAGACCACGGTGGCGCTGCGGATCGCCAGCATCCTGCACAAACTGGGCTTCGTGCGGCGCGGGCAGGTCGTCTCGGTCACCCGCGACGAGCTAGTGGGACAATATATCGGCCACACGGCGCCCAAGACAAAAGAGATATTAAAGAAGGCGATGGGCGGCGTTCTGTTCATCGACGAAGCCTATTACCTGCACCGGCCTGACAATGAACGAGACTACGGGCAGGAAGCTATCGAGATTCTTCTCCAGGTGATGAAATCGCAGCGTGAGGATCTGGTGGTAATTCTCGCCGGCTATGGTGACCGGATGGACAAGTTTTTTGCCAGCAACCCGGGCTTCCGCTCCCGAATTGCACATCACATCGATTTTCCTGATTATTCCGATGGCGAGCTGTTGGCCATCGCCGAGCTGATGCTTGGCGACCAGAATTACCGGTTCAGCCCTGAGGCGCGCGAAGCCTTCGTTCGTTACATCGCGTTGCGCAAAACCCAGCCACTGTTTTCCAATGCGCGCTCGATCCGCAATGCGCTCGACCGGATCCGTCTACGTCAGGCAAATCGCCTGGTCTCTGACCTCGACCGCATCCTTACCACCGATGATATCATGTCGCTGCAGGCGTCCGACATCCTGGCCAGCAGAGTTTTTGCAAATGCGGGTGTCAGGCCCAGCGCCTGATTCCCAGACCTAGCCGGACTTTCATGCGGACGAGTAGGCCGATCATGACGCCTTTCAAAGCCATTATTTTTGACGTCGACGGTACGCTGTCAGAAACCGAGGAAATTCATCGCCGTGCCTTCAATGAGACGTTTGACTATTTTGGCCTCGATTGGCATTGGACCCAAAGCCGCTATCGCGAATTGCTACTGGTTTCGGGCGGAAAGGAGCGAATCAGGCATTTTCTGGATCATGCCGGAATTTCGACAGATCGGTTTCCTGATGAATTTACGATGGTCCTCCATGCCTATAAGACTGAACGATATGTCCAGTTGCTGGAATCCGGACAGTTCGATTTGCGGCCGGGCGTGCGCGAGATTATCGCCGCTGCGCAGCAAAATGGATATCGACTTGCCATCGCGACCACGACATCGCGCGAGAATGTCGAGTGTCTAATCGCTGGCGCTTTTGGTCCCGATGGCCTCGACATGTTCGCCTCCGTCGTCTGCGGCGACGACGTTGCGCGGAAGAAGCCTGCTCCGGATGTTTATTTGCGGGTGATTGAAAGGCTTGGCATTGCGGCGTCGGACTGCTTGGCGATCGAGGACAGCCGCAACGGTATGTTGGCAGCACAGGGCGCCGGTATCCCGGTTGCCATAACGCCTGCCTTCTACACGGTCGACGACGATTTTTCGGGCGCCGATTGGATCTTTGGCGAAGATGGTCTTGAGGCAAGCGCCCTCGGCCTGCGGTAGATTTCTGCCGCTCGGAAGGCCCAGCCTGGATGCCCCGGAGATTTCAGCGATCGTCGATTTCCTCTATACTCCCGGGATTCTGATCGGGAGCGACCGGCATGGACAATTCCCCTCAATCGTTTCATCGCCCGACCCGGCGCAGTGTCCTGCGAGGTCTGGCGCTGGCCGGCCTGATTGGCGTCGGTCTGAACGCGCTGCGGTCGGTTGCCGCGTTCGCGGCCGACGCGGCGGGCTGGCCTGTGGAGGCATTCAGGCAAAAGGCCGAGGCTGGAGCGCTCCAGTCGCTTTACGGGAAAGTTCCCGAGGCCTCTGACAAGATCCAGCTCGAAGCGCCGGAGATTGCGGAGAACGGCGCGGTGGTTCCTGTCAACGTGAGCACATCGTTGCCAAATGTAACGTCGATCACGTTTCTGGTAGCGGACAATCCATCGGCGCTTGCCGCCTCCTACCAAATTCCGGAGGGAACGGTACCGGCCGTCTCCAATCGCCTGAAGATGGCCAAGACCAGCAATGTGATCGCCATCGTTAAATCGAATGGAAGACTTTACAGCGCCACCAGGGAAGTCAAGGTGACGGCTGGCGGTTGCGGCGGTTAAGCAAGGAAACAGTAGATGGCATCGACCATTCGCGTGCGCGCTATCGCTGGCGCCGAAATCACTGAAGTGCAGGCGCTAATCCAGCATCCGATGGATTCGGGATTTGCCAAGGACGCGCAGGACGTCTTGATTCCCGCCCACCACATCGAGACGGTTCAGTTCGAGGCGGGCGGCAAGACGGTCTTCACGGCATTTTGGGGCCCTGCGGTCTCCAAAGATCCGTTCGTCAAGTTCAGTTTCAAGGGCGCAAAAAAAGGCGACGATCTCAAAATCACCTGGATCGACAACAAGGGCGCGACCGATACGACGACGACCAAAATCCAGTAAGACGTCATAGGTCGCACGCGAGGCAAACAATACGAAGATCACGTTGCCCGCGCTGAAGGGGGTGAGATGCCGGTTCGTCGACGGGATTTCCTGAAACTGGCGATGGCGGCTCCCGCGATTGCGACCCTTCCGCGATCGGGCGGCGCTGCGGAAGGCAGCGACATCTACGACCTCAAGCCTTTCGGCAATGCCCGCATCCTGCATATGACCGATACGCACGCGCAATTGCTGCCGGTCTTTTTCCGTGAACCAAGCATCAATATCGGCGTCGGCTCCATGCGGGGAAGGCCGCCGCATCTGGTGGGCGACGGCTTTCTCAAGCGGTTCGGCGTCGATCCCGACAGCGCGGAGGCCTACGCCTTCACCTTTCTGGACTTCGAACAGCAGGCCGGGCGGCAAGGAAGAATGGGAGGCTTCGCCCACCTCAAGACCTTGGTCGATATGTTGCGAAGCGCTGTGCCGCCGGGACGCTCGCTGCTGCTCGACGGCGGCGATCTCTGGCAAGGCAGCGGGCTGGCCAATCTCACTGAGGGAGCCGACATGGTCGAGGCCGGCAATTTGCTCGGCATCGAGGCGATGACCGGGCATTTCGAATTCACTTACGGCGAAGAGGCCATTCGCAGGAACCTTGGTAACTTCAAGGGCGAATTTCTCGCGCAAAATGTTTTTCTCACCGAAGAAGCCGCCTTCAACGACGCGCGGGCTTTCGACCCCGCCTCGCGCCGCGTGTTCAAGCCATATATGATCAGGCAGATGGGCGATTTCCGCGTTGCCGTGGTAGGGCAGGCATTCCCCTACGTTCCGATCGCGCATCCCAGGCGTTTTGTCCCCGACTGGACCTTTGGCATCCGGGAGGACGAACTGCAGAAAGTAGTCGATCTGGTGCGTCAAACCGAAAAGGTCGATGCCGTCGTGCTGCTGTCGCACAATGGGATGGATGTCGATCTCAAGTTGGCAAGCCGTGTTAGCGGAATTGATATCGTGCTCGGCGGCCATACCCACGATGCTGTGCCGCAGCCGATCAGCATAGCTAACGCCGGCGGCAAAACGCTCGTGACCAATGCCGGCTCAAATCGGCAAGTTTCTCGGCGTCATCGATCTGGATATGAAGAAAGGCGGCGTGAGCGATCTGCGATACCGGCTGTTGCCGGTGTTCAGCCATCGGCTCAGGGCCGATCCCGACATGACAGCGCTGATCGAACGCGTTCGCGCACCTTATGCCGAGCTTCTCGATGAAAAGATTTCGATCGCGGATCGGCTGCTTTATCGCCGCGGCAATTTCAACGGTACGATGGACCAATTGATTTGCGATGCACTGCGTCAACAGCTTGACGCTGAAATCGGGCTTTCGCCCGGCTTCCGGTGGGGAGCCGCGTATTGTCTGGACAACCCATCACGATGCAGGATGTTCTGTCGGAAACGGCGATCACTTATCCCCAAGCCTACGTCCGGTCGATGACGGGGGCCGAGCTCAAGACACTCATGGAAGATGTCAGCGACAATCTGTTCAACCTCGATCCCTATTATCAGCAGGGTGGCGACATGGTGCGGCTCGGCGGAATGTCCTATGCTTGCACGCCGGATGAGACGATTGGAAAACGGATATCCAGTCTCAAGCTCACGGATGGCAACGACATCGAAGCCGAAAAATCCTATCGCGTCGCGGGATGGGCTTCGGTGAACGAGCAGATGGGAACGCCAGTGTGGCAGACCGTCGCTGACTATTTGCGCGGGTCCAAGCGCATCGCTGAAGCAAAAGGAAGTGGCGTCGAGATTCGGGGCGTCGAGGGCAATCCGGGATTTGCAGGTCAGGGATGAAAAGCGACCTTCATCCCCTTTGGATTTTACTTCAAATGAAGCCGGCGGCGATCGCTGCGCGCGATCGTCCGTCTGTAGCCCGCCGACCCAAGCAAGCTTTGCCGTGAATATTTGGTCAACGGGCCTGGCGATCGGATCCGGCGGGCTCGTCGGATTTTCGCTGGGTTTGATCGGGGGCGGGGGGTCCATTCTCGCCACGCCGCTCCTGCTCTACGTCGTGGGTCTGGCGCCGGCGCATCTTGCGATTGGAACGAGTGCTCTGGCCGTTGCCGCAAATGCTTTTTTGAACTTCAGCAGCTACGCGCGGAGAGGAATGGTCCGCTGGCGCAGCGCGATCGTCTTTGCTGTCGTCGGAAGTATTGGGGCATTCGCCGGGATCGAGCCTTGGTAAGGCGATCAACGGTGACCGTTTATTATTCCTGTTCGGGTTGCTGATGCTCGTGGTCGGCGCCCTCATGCTCAAGACGCGCCGACCCGCGCTTTCCACCGAGAATGAGACCCGCGGGCATTCCTGGGTGGCAACCGCAACCGCGTTCGCGGTGGGGCTTGCTGCCGGCTTCTTCGGAATTGGAGGAGGGTTTCTTATCGTCCCGGGGCTTATCTTTGCAACCGGCATGCCGATGATCAACGCGATCGGAACTTCGCTGCTCGCAGTCGGCGCGTTCGGCCTAACGACAGCTTTGAATTACGCCGTGTCCGGCCTCGTCGATTGGACGGTTGCTGCCGAGTTCATATCCGGAGGGTTTGTCGGCGGGCTCGTCGGGATGCGCCTGGCAAGTCATCTTTCGAAATACAGGAGCGCGCTCAATCTCGTCTTTGCGTCGTTGATTTTCGTGGTGGCGATCTACGTCATCTACAAGAGCGGACATTCGCTCTTCTCTCAGCGCGCTTAGCCGTCCCCGTCATTGTCCACGGCCCGGCGAAACCGCTGCGCGTTCGTTCGAGCCGTCCTCATTATTCCGCGGCCGTCAGAACTGGACCTTCGGTTTCGCTGGCGGCAGCGGGCAGGCTGGGCACCTCGCAGCCCGTCGCACAGCATCGACCCGGCTGTTTGGAGATGCGCCGGCCGTCGGCGGCGACGCCGCGGTCGAGCAGGTTTTCGACCAACTCGACCTTTTCCATGACAGGGTAATTGCGCCAGATTTCGCGCTTCATGGCTTCGGGGGAGCCGCCGCCATGCAGCGATATCACCGAATACCATCCGGCCTGATGCGAAACGGTGAGGTCCTCAATCAATCGGGACACTTCCAGGCGCTGCTCGGCCGGGATATCGGGCCGCCCGCCCAGGACAGCGGAAAGCGATGCCTGCGTTTCCGGGTTGTGATCCTCGTCGGGGCCGGGGAGGGCGACGATGAGACCGCCCGATACATAATGCGCGAGCCGGTGCATGTCATAGATCTTGGTGGCGAGCAGGAGTTTGCCAATGTTTGAAAACACCGCGTCCGGCATCACCGATCCGGCGGGATCCTTTGTGCAATAGACGGATGCCGCGACGCCGCAGGCGAAAAACCCTTCGGTAATTGTGATGAGTTCGACCATGGCGTCGCGGATGTGTCCGTGCCGTTCGGAACTCCAGACCATTGGCTTCCGACATTAGCGCGCCCGCCCCAATCAGAAGATCGCCGAAGCCGGCGCGCGCGCCGATGCAGGTATGGCGATGGTGGGTAGCGTAGGAAGTGGTGAGGAATCCGCCTTGCTCATACTCGCCTGCGAGAAATACCCGGTCGTGCGGCACAAAGACGTCATCGAAGATGACGACGCCGGTTGATTGTCCATATTTGCTGGAGAATTTCGCGGCGGCTTCGCCCGGCCGCCCAGCCGGACGCGCCACGATGGTCACTCCCGGTGCATCGACCGGTACGGCGCAGCAAACCGCAAAGTCGGCGTCTTCCTTGACATGCGTGCGACACGGCATGACGAGAAACTCGTGCATGTAGGGCGCGCCAGTCACGATCGCCTTGGTACCGCGAATGACGATGCCGTCCGGCCGACGCTCGGAAATATGGACATAGGTGTCCGGGTTCGCCTGCAGGCCCGGTCGTTTGGAGCGGTCGCCCTTGGCGTCCGTCATGGCCACGCCCAGCGTCAGGTCCTCGTCCTGGACACGGTGCATGTAATTGAGAAAGCGTTGCGAATAGTCGGTGCCATGCGCGTCGTCGGCGCGCCTGGTGGCCTGGAATACGCCGTTCATGGCATCATGGGTAAGATAGCGTTGTGCACAGCCGGACACTTTGCAGACCAGACGCACCGCCTCCAATTTGTAAAGAAGATCGGTTGATGTCTCGTCGATGTGGGCCATGCGGTTGACGATTTTGCCCGACGTGCCCTGTTTGGCGGTCATGATCGCCTTGTGCTCGGGAGCATGGGCGAAGTCGTAGGTAACGCCGATGGCGTTGATGCCCGGGGCCAGGCGCGGATCATCGGCGACGCTGGCCACGGCATCGCCGTTTACAAACACTCTCGGCGAATAACGGCGTAGCAATTCGCGATAATCCGCAGCGGTCATCAGCATGGGCGTGCTCCTCCGGGCTTGCGTGCTATTTTGAACAGCGTTAGATTATTTATTCACTGCATAGAATTATTGTCAACGGGATTTCCGGACGGGAAGAGATGGCGGCGGAAAAGGCCAAGCAAGGACGCGCGCGGGCGGTTCAGGAACTCAAACGCGGCCTGATCCTTGATGCGGCGCGCAAAGTTTTTGAGGTCGAAGGACTGGATGGCGCCTCGCTCCGCGCCATCGCCGCGGAAGCCGGATATACGCCGGCGGCGCTCTACTTTCATTTCGATTCCAAGGAAGCGATCTACGCCGAGGTTCTGCAGGCTTCGCTCGCCAGTTTGAGGGAAGCGGTCGGTCGTGGTGTTGAGCGCGTCAATGAACCCGCCGCGCGCTTGCGCGCCGCCGCGATGGCGTTCTTTCAATTTTATGCCGAAAATCCCCGCGACCTGGATCTGGGCTTCTATTTGTTCCGCGGCGGCATGAAGCCAAAAGGGCTCGGCCACGAACGCAATGATGCTCTCAACGCGGGTCTCGCGACGGCACTGCAGCCGATCACGGAAGCGGCGCTTGCGCTCGATGCGACGAGGGAGGAGGCTAATTTGCTCACGGTAGAGGCCTTCGCGCACGCCGCAGGACTTCTTTTGCTGGCCCACACAGGCCGTATCCGAATGTTCGGCGCCTCAGCGTCCGATCTCATGGCGCGTTACATCGACGACCGGATCAAGGGCCTGGCGAGGAACTAAGCGTCACGCAAGTCATTCTTCCGGTGCGACAGCATGCGTAGAGAGGTACCCTATGTCGACGGCATTTCCGATCATCCTGCATCATTTCGACCAATCGCCGTTCTCGGAAAAGATCCGTATCGTCTTCGGCCTGAAGAATATCGCATGGACCTCGGTTCGGATCTCGCGGATCATGCCGCGGCCCGATTTGATGCCCTTGACCGGCGGCTATCGGCGCACACCGGTCATGCAGATCGGGGCGGACATCTATTGCGACACCCAATGCATCCTCCGTGAAATCGAGCGGCGATTTCCGGAGCCGTCATTATTTCCGGACGGGCGGGAAGGCGTCGCTTGGGCCACCGCGATGTGGACAGACCGGTCTTTCTTTCAGAATACCGTCAATCTGGTGTTTGGCACGCTCGGCGATAAGGTGCCCCAGGACTTCATCGATGATCGCGAAAAGCTGCGCGGTGGCAAGTTTGACATCGCGGCGATGAAGGTGGCGATCCCGCAGATGCGCGATCAGTTCCGCGCTCATATGCAGTGGATCGACGCGCAACTCGGTGAGGACAGGTCGTGGCTTGGCGGCGATCGAGCCGGTCTGATCGATGTCAATGCCTATATGAACGTCTGGTACACGCGCGCGAGCATGCCGGACGCCGATGCCATGCTGGCGGAATTCAACCATGCCCGCGCATGGGAAGCCCGTGTGCGCAATATCGGCCATGGGTCGCGCAGCGAGATGTCATCCGCCGAAGCGCTGGAGATCGCGACCAAGGCCACCCCACTAACGGCCATAGCAGCCGACCCGAAGGATCCGAACGGACGAAAGCCGGGCGACCGTGTCGAGGTGGCGCCCGACGACTATGGAAAGATCAAGGTCGCCGGCGAGATCGTCGCGCTGTCGGCGCAGCATATCGCGATCCGGCGGCAAGACCCACGGGCCGGCGAGGTGATTGTGCAATTTCCGCGCGCGGGATTCCAGGTGAGCTCTGCTTAATCGCAATGACCGATGTGAGCGGTCATGCTGTTTGGCAATGCGCGGCGTGCCGCTCAGCTCACACGCCGCTCCCTGCTTTCCCAGAACGGCTTGCGTAACTCGCGCTTGAGGACTTTTCCCGCTCCAGACAGCGGAAGCGGGTTCTCGCTGATATCGACGCTGCGGGGACATTTGTAACCCGCAATCAGCGTCTTGCTGAAGTCGATCAGCTCGGTGGCCGTTACCTTCGCGCCGCTCCTAGTCACGACTACAGCATGCACCTGCTCGCCCCATTTCTCGTTGGGGATGCCGATGACTGCGCATTGCGCCACGGCCGGGTGCTGAGTGAGAGCATTCTCAACCTCGACCGAATAGACATTCTCGCCACCGGAAATGATCATGTCCTTGACCCGGTCGACGACATAGATGAATCCGTCGTCGTCCATGTAACCGCCGTCGCCGGTGTGCATCCAGCCGTCAATGACCGCCTTGGCCGTCTCTTCGGGCCGCTCCCAGTAACCCATCATGACGTTATCGCCGCGCGCCACAATCTCGCCAACGGTGCCGCGCGGCACCGGCTTGTCGTCGGCGTCGACAATCCGAACCTCGCAGCCGAGCGAGGAGCGGCCCGCGCCCCGGTGACGGCCCTTGGCGCGGCCGTCGCCGATATGTTCCTTCCAATGCAACACTGTGGCGATCGGGGACAGCTCGGTCATGCCATAGGCCTGCAGGAATTGCGTGGTTGGCAGCGCCTTCATCGCCCGGCCAAGCACAGCCTCGCTGATCGGAGAGGCACCATAAAGCACTTCCCTTAACGATGAGACGTCATAAGACCCGAGCGCCGGGTGATCGACGAACATCTGGATCATGGTCGGGACCAGCAGAACCTCGGTCACGCGCTCGTTCTGAATCGCGGCCATCACGCCTTCCGGCGTAAACGAAGGAATGATTACATTCGAACCGCCGCTGAGCAGCAGCGCATACATTGCCGCGCCATTGGCGAGATGGAACATCGGCGCGGCATGAAGGTAAATCGGTGCGCCGCCCCGAAAAAAACCTTCGCCGAGCGCGTTCATCGCACTGGCCATCAGATTTCCGTGGCTGAGCATGACGCCCTTCGACCGGCCGGTGGTACCGCCGGTATAAAAGATGCCGGCGAGATCGTTAGCCTCGCGCATGGCGTCGGGCACCGGTTCGCTTCGCAACACCAACGCCTCGTAGCTCTCCATTTCCGCCGGCGTGTCGCCGTCGTCTGCATAGATCAGCTTCAGGCCCGGGAGCGTTCGCGCGAGGGCTGTGCCGATCGCGGCAAACGTCTTGTCGACGAACAGGATATGAGCGCGGCAATCGCGCATTGCGTCTTCGTTTTCCAGCGGGCTCCAGCGGATATTGAGCGGCACGACCACCGCTCCGGCCCAGGCCGTAGCCAGATAAATCTCCAGATAACGGTCGGAGTTTTGGCACAGCACCGCTACGCGGTCGCCCGACTTGGCGCCGAGCGAACGAAGTCCAGCGCCCAGGCGCGCGACGCGTTCGCCGATCTCCCGCCAACTGCGCCGGCGATTGCCGAACACCGTGGCCAGGACATTGGGGTTGATCTGCAGTGCGCGTCTCAGTCCATGTGTGACGTTCACCGTGTTCCTCCCTTTGATGGCGCTTTTCGGGCCGGCGCTGGCCGCGCCTTCTTGTTAGCAGTCTGCCTTCTTTCGAGCCCCTCGGTCAATCGAGCGGCAAAATCATTGGCGACAGCCTGCGGCGACAATCCGCCGTCGTGCCTGAACCAATGCCCAATCCAGTTCAGCGCACCGGCAATCGCAAAAGCGGAGAGTTTGACGTCGCATGGCACGATCGAGCCGTCCGCGACTCCGTCCGCTATGTATGTGCGGAAGATCCGATCGATCCGCTGTTTGCCCGCGCGCGTGGTCTTCTGGTTTACTTCGCCGAGGTCGCGGGTGTTGAACCGCACCAGGCTCGCTCCGAAGTCGCTCGCCATGTTTTCTGCGTAACCGCGAACCAGCTTGCGCAATTTGACAAGGCCGGTTCCGCCGGCCGCATCGATGTCGGCGATGAGATCCTCGATCCGTTCCAGTCCAACGGTCCAGCATTCGAACAGGATTTCCTCTTTGCTGGGAAAGTAATTGTAGAGCGCGGGCTTGGTGATGTTCAGCCGCTCGGCAACCTCGTTCATCGTCGCGCGATGATACCCGCGTTCAAGAAACAATTGCACGGCGGTCCGCAGCACGGCCTCACGCTTCTCGTCACGGGCGCGGCGACGACTTTCGAACGGCATCCACGGCGAGGAATCGGAAGAGGGGTATCGCGTGTCCATCTCGATTTATCCGCTTTGTGGCATTGACTCGGCCGCTGACTTTCGTATATTACCCATGAGTAATATAAAGTCCAGCGGGTAATTTACGGAGAATCCGATGTCTTCTCGTGTTTACGTGGCCGGTGTTGGCATGATCCCGTTCGTCAAACCCAGTGTCAGCGCGCCGTATCATGTGATGGGTGCGGAAGCGACGCGATTGGCGCTCGCCGATGCGGGCGTCGATTACAACCTGATCCAGCAGGCCTATGTTGGCTATGTCTATGGAGACTCGACCTGCGGGCAGCGCGCGCTCTATCCGGTCGGGATGACCGGAATTCCGGTCATCAACGTCAACAACAATTGCTCGACCGGTTCGACGGCGTTGTTCCTGGCGCGTCAAGCTATTGAATCGGGAGCGGCCGACTGCGTGTTGGCGCTGGGCTTCGAACAGATGAAGCCCGGAGCGCTAGGCGCCGTATTCACGGACCGGCCGAGCGCGTTCGATGACTTCGATGCAGCGGCCGACAAGCTGGTCGACGCGCCTGGCGTTCCCTTGGCGCTGCGTTATTTCGGCGGCGCCGGCCTCAGCTACATGAAGAAATACGGTACGCCGCTGACTTCGTTTGCGAAGGTCCGTGCCAAGGCAAGCCGTCATGCCAAGAACAATCCGCTGGCGGTGTTCCGCAAGGAGGTGACCGCCGACGACGTCATGAACGATCAGGTGATCTGGCCGGGCGTGATGACGCGGTTGATGGCGTGCCCACCGACCTGCGGCGGCTCCGCGGCGATTCTTGTCTCGGAGAAATTCGCCAGCCAGCATGGATTGCGCAAGGATGTCCGAATTGCTGCGCAAGCCATGACTACCGATACCGCATCCACGTTTGACGCCGGTGACATGATGCAGGTCGTCGGCTTCGATATGGCGCGGGCCGCAGCCAACAGCGTCTATCAGGCCGCGGGCGTCGGTCCCGAAGATCTGGACGTCGTCGAGCTGCACGACTGCTTCGCCCAAAACGAATTGATCACCTATGAGGCCCTGGGCCTTTGTCCCGAAGGCGGCGCCGAGCGTTTCATCGACGACGGCGACAACACTTTTGGCGGCAAGATCGTGACCAATCCTTCCGGCGGTTTGCTGTCGAAGGGCCATCCGCTCGGCGCGACCGGGCTTGCGCAATGCTACGAATTGACGCGTCAGTTGCGCGGCACGGCCGCGACCACCCAGGTTGACGGAGCGAAATTGGCGCTTCAGCACAATCTCGGCCTTGGAGGCGCCTGCGTCGTCACGTTGTACGAGCAGGCATGAGACGCCGGCATGGTTGATCAATCCGCTGTCGGGCGCAGCTTTGCGCCGGTCACCGCGCGCGTCGAACCGGGACGTCTGCGCTATTTCGTCAACACCATTGGCGAGCGCAATCCCATTTATCGCGATGCCGAGGTTGCGCGCACGCAAGGCTATTCCGCGATACCCGCGCCGCCGACCTATCTGTTCTGTCTGGAGATGCTGGATTCTGACGATCCATTCGAGTTCCTGACGGAGCTCGAGATCAATCTTACGCGCATTTTGCACGGCGAACAGAGTTTTACCTACCACGCCCCGGTTGTTGTCGGCGACACCATAACATTCAGGTCGCGCGTCACCGGCGTCACGGACAAGAAGGGTGGAGCGATGACCATGGTCGTCCTCGTAACCGAGGTGACCAATCAGCATGGCGTTCGCGTCGCCGAGACGGCACGCACCGTCGTGGTGCTGAATTAGGGGGTGCAATGAATGAATTGACCAAGCACCATCCCGCGATGGGCGAGCGCATCGTTCACAAGGTATTTCCGCCAATCACGCGTACCACGCTGGCGCTGTATTGCGGGGCGTCGGGCGACCACAACCCGACGCACGTCGATCTCGACGTTGCCAAAAAAGCGGGATTTCCGGATGTTTTCAGCCAGGGCATGCTGGTGATGGCTTATCTGGGCCAGGCGCTCACCGACGCCATCCGTCCGTCCAGCATTCGGTCGTTCTCGACACGCTTTGTAGCGATCACGCAGGTTGGCGCGAACCTGACCTGTGAAGGCCGTGTCACCGAGCTGCTGGATCACGAAGGCGAAAGGCGTGCCAGGCTCGCCTTGATCACGAAGGATGAAAACGGCGAGATCAAACTCTCTGGCGAAGCAATCATCGCTATCTAGGGGCAGGAATAAGATATGACCAAACTGAAGGGGAAAGTCGCCCTCGTTACCGGATCTGGCCGCGGCATCGGCCGCGCCATCGCCTTGAAGCTCGCGAGCGAGGGCGCGAAAATCGTGATCAACGATCTTGATGCCGCGCCGGGTGATGCCGTCGCGGCGGAAATCAAGGCGGCCGGCGGCGAGGCGGTCGCAGTCAATGGCAGTGTTTCGGAGACAGGCTTCGCCGACCGCTTCGTCGGCGCAGCGACAGAGAAATTCGGCGGCCTCGATATCATCGTCAACAACGCCGGTTACACTTGGGACTCGACCATCCAGAAAATGACCGATGAACAGTTTCAGGCCATGCTCGACGTGCATCTTGTTGCGCCGTTTCGCATTATGCGCGCCGCCGCCGAGCCGATCCGGATCCTGGCGAAGAAGGATGCCGAGGCGGGCCGTGAAGTATTTCGCAAGGTCGTCAACATCTCGTCGATTGCCGGGCTTTTCGGTAATGCCGGGCAGGCCAGTTACTCGTCGGCCAAGGCGTCGCTGGTTGGCCTCACGCGCACCATGTGTAAGGAATGGGGGCGCTACAAGGTCAACGTCAATTGCGTCGCCTTCGGCCTGATCAACACGCGGCTGACCCAGCCGATCGAGACCCAGCAAAAGACCATCGATGTCGCCGGGCGCGACATCAAGGTCGGTGTCCAGCCCCAGATGCTCGACGCGATGAGCAGAATGATTCCGCTGGGCCGCGGTGGCACGCCGGAAGAGGCGGCCGACGCGGTTTATCTGTTCTGCAGCCCGGAATCGAATTACATCAGCGGTCAGGTCGTCGTCTGCGGCGGTGGCCTACTTATTTGATCACTAACCCGAGGGCTCAATGCCGTACCGCTCGTCCTGGATGACCGAGGAGCTGGACGTTTTTCGCGACCAGTTTCGCAAGTTTCTGGCCAAGGATCTCGCGCCGCACGCCGCCAAATGGCGGCAGCAGAAGATGGTGGATCGCTCGGCATGGCGTGCGCTCGGCGAGATGGGCGCATTGCTGCCGAGCGTGCCCGAAGCCTATGGCGGTCTCGGCGCGACCTTTGCCTACGACGCCGCCGTGTTCGAGGATATGCAGACCGTCGTGCCGGAGGCGCTGGGCGGCGTCTCGGTCTCCAGCGGCATCGTGGCGCATTATATCCTGAACTACGGCTCCGAGGAGCAGAAGCGTCGTTGGCTGCCTGGGATGGCTAGCGGTAAATTGATTGGCGCTATCGCCATGACCGAGCCTGGAACCGGGTCTGATCTGCAGAGTGTGCGCACCGCGGCGCAAAAGAAAGGCAACAGCTACGTCATCAACGGGCAGAAGACCTTCATTACCAATGGCCAAACAGCCGACCTGATCATTGTGGTGGCGCGGACCGGCGGACCGGGCGCCAAGGGCCTGTCGCTGATCGTCCTCGAAACCAGCGGCAATGATGGTTTCCGGCGCGGCCGCAACCTCGACAAGATCGGCTTGCACGCCTCCGACACCGCGGAACTGTTCTTCGATAACGCGGTGGCGCCGCCCGAAAACCTGCTCGGCAGCGAGGAGGGGCTGGGCTTCGCGCAATTGATGCAGCAACTGCCGCAGGAAAGGCTCATCATAGCCGTCAGCGCCGTCGCTGCGATGGAGCGGGCGATCCGGCTCACCACTGACTACACAAAAGAACGCAAGGCGTTCGGCCAGCCGATCATCGAGTTCCAGAACACCGCTTTCAAGCTCGCCGAACGCAAGACCGAAGCGACCATCGCACGGGTGTTCGTTGATTGGTGCGTCGAACAGCTGATCGCCGGCGATCTCGACGCTGTCACCGCTTCGATGGCGAAGTGGTGGTGTGCGCAGAAGCAGGTGGAAACTACCGATGAATGTCTTCAGCTTTATGGTGGCTATGGTTACATGCAGGAATACCCGATCTCGCAGATGTTCGCCGATGCCCGTATCCAGAAGATCTATGGCGGCACCAACGAGGTCATGAAGCTGCTGATCGCACGATCCCTGTAGAGGGCATTGAGCCATTGAAAAGCTGGCGCATGACAGCTCGGTTCTGCATCTGCATGCCGACATTGCCGGCGTCATAGAGCGGAAACACGGATCGCCTCCCGGAGATAGCGCTCGAGCGGATGGCCTTTGTCCATGGCGTTGACGCCGATGACTTTCATTGCCTGGAACACGGCGTTGAACAGCATTTCGCTACGGAACACCTTGCCATGGGGCCGATCGCGTGGTCATCGGCATTGTGAAGATATTGATAATGGGCGGCCTTCCATGCTCAACGCGCGTCCGGCCTCAACCTTTAGTCGGAGGACATTATTTTTGCCGATCAATCATTTTTCGCGGGATGGGTCGGAAAACGTCTTGTTCGATGTTCGGTCGCTTCCGTTGTTCCTATGCCGAAGCGGGAGGCCAACGGCGCCGCATGGCGTCGAGCAATTGTCGCCATAGAAATTCCGCCGCGGGCGATAGTCTTCGACCCACCCGTCGTATCACCTTGGTGCTGAACGTGCGGGCGATGGGGTGGTCGATCTCAAGCGCCACAAGCTTTCCTGCTTCAATATACTGATTGGCAGCGTCGGTCGACATGAAGGCGATGCCGAGGCCGGTCGCCGCGATGGCCTGTGCGGCAGAAAAGAGATTGCAACGATACGACGGGGTTAAATTGAGCCGCTCGGCACGAATAATTGCTTCAATCAGCTGCTGCACGCCAAAGCGTTGTGGCATGAAGATGAGCCGTTCGTTGCATAACTGTTCTGGTCGGATGCGCCCTTGGCTTGCGAGGGAATGTTGTGGGCTCACCAACGCGCAAAATGTTGCTGCGCGGAAGGTGCGAGCGCGTATTGCGGGATCAGCGCCGCCGCCCATGCACAATCCAAGATCGACTTCGTCGTCGCGGACCAGTGTGACGACTTCGGACGCTGCAGCGCCGCGCAGTTCCACAGCGATGTCCGGAAACTGGTGACCGAGGCGCTCGAGTGCAGACGCAATCAGACTTTCGACATGGCCCTCGCCAACTCCGATCGCAACCCTCCCGCGCCGTAAGCCACGATGGTCCTCCAACACCGCGAGCATGTCAGCATCGCGGCGGCAGCTCTCGCGGTAATACTCGACCAGCCCAAGGGCGATCTCGGTAAGCACGACCTTTCGGCCGCGGCGTTCGAGAAGCGGGACTTTATGCTCCAGCTCCAATTGCGCGACTTGCCGGCTGATCACCGAACCATTAATCGCCAGCGCATCAGCGGCTGCACGAACGCCTCCGTGGATCTCGATCTCATGCAGATACCGAAGACTGCGGGTACTGAACACGTTGGGGCGGGTGGCTTTATCGTCCGGCTTCATGGAAACAACTGTTGACTGACACGTCAACATTATTAGCCAAACGCGTCGTTGATTGAAAGCGCTTTGCTGCGACATAGTCCACTTTAATTTCCTCTCAGATTGATGGGCATCGGTATCTCTAATCAAGGGTAACGGCATGGCGGATGCGAAGAAACTGCTCGCCGAATCCGGCTGTGGTGGGACGCCGGTGGTGATCATGGCGCTGGGTGACGTGGTGACGCTGAAGGCGGAGTCGATCGTCGCCGCGCAGTTGCTGCGCGAGGCGGGGCGGCAGAGAAGCAGCGCAATGACCGAGCGCAGGCTCGTCAGCACCAATTATCATCCTCAGATCCTGAGCAGGGATGACGAGCGAATTGAAGCAACCCCCCAATCGCGCCCGATGAGTCGCGGTTTCAAGGGGGCTAGTCGACCGTCTCTTTGCGATTATCCGAGATGTCAACGGCGAGAAATCGCCTTTCCCGCGCGGCGGATCGGGATAGCCGTGCTGCGATTACTAGATCGCAAGAGGTTGCAATGACCAGCATGGCGATTTTAGATCGAACTAAATCACTGATCACTGCGGAGCTTGAGCGGCACTATTAAAGCACCCGCCGCGCGGTCTTGAGAAGAGAGATCGACTGCTCCAAGCCTGTCAATCTCTGAGATGAATGTGGCTCGGGCGATTTCGGAATTTACCAGGGGCCCTCCGAATGCAGCCTCGATAGATACCTCGGAACGCGGTTTGAATCTGCAGTTTTATTAAACCGAATATTGCTGGCTCGACTAACCCGAACAATTAATCGAGCACGTGCGGCGACCGGGGAAAACATCGTGAATGCGGCTGCGACCAAGGAGAGATCTCGCCTAGCACAGTTGAAGCGGCCAATGGCGCTGAACGGGTGTCGTCCAACATCGCCGGTGTCAATCAAGCCGCGGCTGAGACGAATGCGGCCGCCCTGCGTGTTCGCGTGGTGTCCGAGCAATTGACCCAGGGAATGTTTGCGGCTGCGCAATACCGTTGAAGGATTTCTGGAGAGCATCCGTGTCGCGTAAAGGCGAAAGCGCTCGATGGTGCGAATCGTTGCGAAAGAAAGGTGAACGATGCTCGTAATCACGCGACAGATTAGGGCGGCAAGGTCGCTGATCGGATGGGAGCAGAACACACTCGCCGTCAACGCCGGTGTCTCGATTTCGACCGTGCGTCGTTTGGAGAAGTTTTGACGGCCCGATCTTCGCGCACTTCGAAACCGTTGAAAAGATCCGAACAGCGTTTGAGCGCTCCGGAATTCAATTTATCGGGAATCCCAATCCTGGCGTTCGGGTCATGCTGCATCTGAATGGAGATCACGGCCTGCGAAATGATCAAATACCTTGAGAAGATGCGCAGACCGGGCTGCGTCGTCCGCCGGACTTGGGGCGCGGTCGACCGACGCAATGACGCGAAGCAACCCCTGATAGGAAGATAAGGTATGCCAACTCGTCCGTTGATCGGCGTTCTGTGCACGAACTCGGTATTCTCTGAAGACACGCAGACGGTTGTTGATCGCTATGTGTCCGCCGTTGATCAAGCAGGGATCGGCGACATCGTACTCCTTCCTTCCAATTGCACGCGTAGCAGCTTTGAAACTCTGCTCGTCCCCCTGAACGGCTTGGTATTGACTGGCAGCCCGAACAACATCAAGGCCGAGCCCGCCGCCGGTCCCTTCGACGTGGCGACAGATGCCGCGGCCTTAGGATTCGTGCGAGCCGCCGCCAAAATCGGCAAGCCGATGCTAGGCATCTGCCGCGGCATGCAGCAGATCAACGTTGCCCTGGGAGGAACTTTGCGAGAGGGGTCGGCTGACGCAGGACGCGCTGTTGTACATCACGCACCAATTTCAGCCACCGGCCTCGAAATGTTCAACTGGAACCACGGAGTTACCTTCGAAGAAGGCGGCTTGCTAAGCCGCGCCGTGAAATCGCGCACCGCATTGGTGAATTCGGTTTATTTCCAGGGAATCGATCGGCTCGCCGATCAGCTACGGGTCGAGGCGCGGGCCTTTTCCGATGGAAAAATCGAAGCTGTATCCGCCCGGCATGGACCAATCCTGGCGGTTCAATGGAATCTCGAAAGTGCGCCAAATGACCCGGTGTTTCGCGCCGTTTTCGACGTTTTCGCCGAAATGTTGGCGACTCGAAAGCCCGACGTCATGATGAGCGCTCGCCGCGAACAACCAGGCAGTGTTGTGCGAGATGGATGTTAGCGAGATGGTGACCGCCGATTGACGCATGCAATTCGGCAGCGCGTTTCAGGGTCTCCAAGCGATCGCAGCGAGGCCTTGTGCCATTGGAGCAGGGTACGCTTGCGATTCCGAACGTGAAATGCATTGTCTTGATCATGCCAACCCGGCGGAAAGGGTTCACTCATGACCTTTGATCTTGTGTTTCGCAACGCCCGGATTTCCGGTTCCGAAGATCGAACGGTCGATATCGGCATCCGGGATGGCCGCTTCGCCGCCATTGAAGTTACCTTGCCTGAGGGAAGCGGGCCGGCAGAGAATTTGAACGGCCGCCTGGTGGTGCCGGGGTTCGTCGAAACCCACATCCATCTCGACAAGTCCTGCCTGCTTGGGCGGTGCAATTGCGAGCAAGGCACGCTGGAAGAGGCGATTGCGCAAGTGGCCGCCGCCAAGAAAGGCTTCACCGACGAAGACGTTTACACACGTGCGCGCGGCACGCTGGAGAAGTCGCTCAAGCATGGCACCACGCGGATGCGAACCCACGTCGAGGTCGATCCTCGCGTGGGGCTCACCAGTTTCCGCGCGTTGAAGCGGCTGAAGAAGGATTATGCCTGGGCGATCGATCTTGAACTGTGCGTTTTCCCCCAGGAGGGCCTGCTGGACGATCCCGGTTGCGAGGACATCATGATTCAGGCGCTGGAAGAAGGCGCCGATGTGATCGGCGGAGCGCCTTACATGGACAAGGACTCTCACGGCCAGATCGCGCTAATTTTCGACATGGCGAAGCGCTTCGATGTCGATATCGATTTTCACCTCGATTTCGGTCTCGACCCGTCCCATCTCGATCTCGTTGAAGTCTGCCGTCTCACTGAATCCTCTGGTTGGGGCGGTCGGGTCGCGATCGGTCATGTGACGAAGCTATCCGCGGTGCCGCCAGTCCAACTGGAAGCGAGCGCGCGAAGGCTCGCCGCTGCTGGTGTGGCCGTGACCGTCTTGCCCGCGACCGATCTCTTCTTGACCGCACGCGATCACGATCACAACGTGCCGCGCGGCGTCACATCGGTGCATCGTCTGATGGCCCATGGGGTGAACTGTTCGATCTCCACGAACAACGTGCTGAACCCGTTCACGCCATTTGGCGACTGCTCACTGATACGGATGGCAAATCTCTATGCCAACATCGCGCAGGTAGCAGCATCGCGCGATCTGGCAGCCTGTCTCGACATGGTCAGCTCTGCCTCCGCGAAGCTTCTCAATCATCGCGATTACGGCGTGGCCGCCGGCCGTCCGGCTGATCTCGTCGTGCTGGATTGCGAAAGCCGGATGCAGGCGGTATGCGAACTGGCGCAGCCCGTGTTCGGCCTGAAGAACGGCAGGCGCACCTTCGACAGGCCGCTTCCGATTCTTCATCGCCCGGTTTAGGATGGACTTATCATGTTCGAGTCAGACGATATCCCGATGCCGATCAACGATGTATTGAAACGCGGGGGGTCGTTCACCGCCGTCCGAGAAAGACATAAGCGGTAGGTCTTTGAGACCGCGCCAAATCAGAGACCCGGCAATCTTGCCCAGCGAACGGGCTTGATCGAGAGAAACGCGACTGATCTCGATCTCAATGGCAAGTGTCGGAACACCCTCGACAGGGTGGGGCAAACCAAGTGGACGAACTACGAAGCCCGCTTCATGAAACCTCGGGAGCCACCACATTTCAATCACTCCGGTGATGCGAGTGATCCCGACGCTTAGGCAAAAATCTTGTACAGCAGCCAAGAGTTCGAAATAGGTCGTTCCCGAACGATATTCTTTCTGAACGAAAAAGCGCGACCATTCAAATATGTCAGGGCCGCTTGGTATTGGACCTCGTGTCACCAGATAAGGGAAGACCTCGCTAATCATGTGCGGAAGCAATGTAGGGAACAGCCTGTGCCCTCCGATGACGCGATGCCCATCCATGGCAAGCAGGTAGACCGTATCCGCGGTATCGTAAGCATCGATCTCCCGCTGGTCCGGATGCGATAACTCGCGCCAGCCACGCTCCTCAACGAAGATCTCGTGACGGATGATATGATGCTCTTCAACCGCCTTCGCATAGTGTTGCCTGTTCGCGGCCGTTACCACATGGATCATAACACCACCCCGTGCGCGAATTGACCGCGCACAGGCAGAATGGCTTCCACTACGGCTCATACAAATGGCAAAGGGTCGGGCTTGACAATTAAAAGGGTTACAACGGGATTTCGTGATGCCGGATCGCTTCCGCAACAGCCTGGGTTTTGTTCGTTGCATTCAGTTTACGTGCGGCCGAGGCAGCGTGCTTATTCACTGTATCTTCGGCGATGCCGAGAATACAGCTAGCTTCCCAAGCGGACTTCCCAGCCGCCGTCCATGCAATTACCTCGCGCTCGCGAGCGGTCAGCCGACGGGCGGCCGACAGCGTGACCGGATCCGCCTCGCGGTGCACCTTGTTGAAAGCGTAAATCGACATCAAGTGCACGCTGGCTTTTGCAAGTGGTGATAAGTCGATGTTTTCACCTCCCATGGAGACACACCAGTCGAGCCCGAAGAGGCCGTGGACGGGGATACATAGTCCCCGGTTCATTCCGAATGCGGCTGCGGCATTCATGATCTCGCGCGACCGGGGCTGCCTACCGGGATCGTAGCGCGCTTCGCTCCACTCGAAGGGCTGGGTGGTTGATCGACAAAACCAGCCGACTGGGTCGTCCAGGATGTATTTCTCTCTTATATAAAGTCCAAACCATTCCTCTGGCCAGTGCTTGAGCAAGACCTTTTGCTCGAAGCGTTCCGTCAGATTGGGTAGTCCTGTGAGGATCGACGTCGTATACCCGAAAGGTACGATTGCACTATGAAATGTACCAATGATCTCATTTGGGTCGGACACCAGCATAATGCGATCAATGAAGTCGAATGCCTCGCGGCCATAATCCAGCGCCACCACGCTCTCCTGCCTGAATCTTTTTCTGCTACTTAACTGTCAGCCTTGTGCGCCATGTCCGTCGTCCGAATCGATAAGGTCACAGGTTCTTCCGTTCCGATCCATAAGCCTTCCGCAAGTCGTTGGCGCAAAGCGTTGCGCAAACCGGCGGCATCGTCAAGACGGCCGCGAACCTCCGAAAAAAGCTGAGGAGTGAAGCGGTATCATGGTCATTCATCATCTGGAATTGGTTGGGTCTGGAGTGCTGCAGCGGGCTTTTTGGTCGGCATTTTGAACGCGCGCGGGCAATAGGTGGTGGATGGTTTGGTCATACATGCTGTCCTGCCACCTAACAAAGGACAGCATACAAAATACCAGGGCGACAACCAGCGCCGATTGAAACAGCGCATTCTCGCGTCGCGATAACCTGACCAAAGACAATCATCATCGCCCCTGGCTTTGGTGTGGCGGGATCAGAGAAACGCCATCCGCAATTTGACCCGGTGTTGCTTCCGTTTTGGATAACGCCGATGGCAAAAGTTGGGGGGTGGTTATCTGAAGACCAACCCTGTCTAATTTCACCGTGCAGATCAAAGCCCGAGCGTCCTCGGGGCAATCGCCTGTTCCGCGAGCCAAGACCCTTCGTTTTCGAGGGGCACGGCCTCGGGCTTGTTCGTTAGCGAGCTCAAGCGGCACCGCATTGCACCGAGGAGGTTGAGAGGGCTCAAAGAACGCTTCGCCCGATTTGGCTCGTGGCGTGGCTGGATGCTCGGGTGTCTTGTCGATGGTCTTGGGAGAACGCGATGAACAGAGCCGGCTTCAGCGAGATGAGCACGACGATCAGCATGGTCCGGGAGGAAGAGTCGATTTCGGAGGAACTATCGCGTTCCAAACAAGTGCCGCGGAGTGGCGAGCCGACCAAGACCATTCTGGATGATGCAGACGCAATGGCGACTGCTGAAGAGCTGGCGGTGGAAATGGCCCGAAATGCTGCCGATCGCGATCGGAATCGTCGCCTGCCATATGGTGAGATCAAGTCGTTCGCGGAAAGCGGACTCCTGGGGGTCACCATTCCGAAGCGATGGGGAGGTGCAGAAGTGTCAATCACGACTCTCGGCGCCATCATGCGTATGATGGCGGCCGCAGACCCCAACATTGCACAGATAGCGAAAAACCATTTCCTCGCGATCGACATCATGTTGCTAAACGGCTCGGACGAACAGAAGAAAGTTTTCTTCGATGAAGTTCTGAAAGGGAGGCTGGTCGGCCACGCTGCATCGGAACGTGGTACGAAGGACGTGCTGGAGATCAAGACGCGTCTGACGAGGAGCGGCCCGGATTTGCTGCTCAACGGTGAGAAGTTCTATGCGACTGGCGCGCTCTTCTGCGACTGGATCGCGGTCGGCGCGATTGACGGTGAGGGCCATTGCATACAGGCATTTGTCCCGCGCCACGCGCACGGGGTCACGGTCATCGATGATTGGTCGGGCTTCGGCCAACGAACGACCGCAAGTGGGACCGCCAAGTTCGACGACGTCATCGTGGATCCGTCACACATTGTGTCTCTCGAGGATGCTTACCTAAAGCCGACTTTGGCAGAATCGGTGTCGCAGTTTCTTCACGCCTGTATCGGCGCCGGGATTGCGAGCGCGGCGATAGACGAAGCAATGCTGTTTGTTAACACGAAGGCGCGTCCGTGGACCGACAGCGGTGTTAGTCGCGCATGTGAGGATCCCTATATCATCAGCGCAGTCGGTGACCTGAAAATTCGCTTGTTTGCTGCGGAGGCGTCGCTTGAAAGAGTGGGGCGTCGTCTCGACGCGATATTTGCCGCCGTGCCGAGCGAGGACACTGTCGCGGTTGCATCCGTAAATGTCGCTGTCGTCAAGGTTCTGACGACCGAACTTGCGATTCTCGCCACGAACAAGTTGTTCGAGTTGTCCGGCGCGAGCGCGACCCTGGCCACTTCCAATCTCGACAGACATTGGCGAAATGCGCGCACGCATACGCTGCATGATCCGGTGCGCTGGAAGTATAATGTTGTCGGAAATTTCTATCTCAACTGCGTCAATCCGAGACGTCATAACTACGTTTAGTCATATTCGGCGACCTGTGTGCATCATACATCCATTACGAGAAATTGGACTAGCGAGAACGACATCGTACACTATCAATGCGTTGGTATAGGCGTGGGTCCGTCCAACCTGAGCGTTGCGTTGGTGGTTCGGCTGCGACGGATTCGCCGAAATTGGTGCCGCAGAATGCGTGAGCGTGAACAACTTGCTCGGCTCTCGGATCTAGATCTGCGCGATATCGGCCTCACGCCTGCGGATGCCTGGGTTGAATTCAGCAAGCTATTCTGGCGCCGATGACTTACATAGCCAGTTGAATCGTTCCGATGTGCCTGCCTGGAGTTTGACGGCTTCGAGTGCACGGATACAAGGGCATCGGCCACTTACGCCCGCTAGACTAGCTCAAAATCGGAGCGAGAGCGTTCGCGAAGCGCGGAAGCGGAGGTGCAAGCGTCAGGTGTTGCCGAAGCCGCCGCCGGCAGCGACGCAGCCTCCGGCTACGCGTAGCGAATCTATTGCGCCTTGCTGCTCGATCGGGGGTACGCCGGCGCCGTTGGTTTTGAGCCCGCCGTCAATTTCGATCGCGCGTACTGAACCACCTGGCTTGATGCTGAGAGCAATGGCTGAAAGGCTCACGACAACTCCCTTGACCAGGGATGGCCCGGTGCCGCCGAACGTTTCGATGCCGCGGTGAACGACCAGTCGGCCGATCGGCCGGCTAATTTGTACGCCAACCGCGCCGTCGGCATGGGTGATGATGCGATCGAACTCTGCAAAGTCCATGGTGCCCGTATAAACATTGAAACCCCGCGCGCCTTGACCGAACGTCTCGATCGGGGCTTTGACCTTAAGTTCTTGCAGGGCGCCGAAGTTAACAAAACCGATGCCGCTTGGGCCGTGTGATGTCAGCTTCTGCTCCGCGGTCCAACGATCGACCATCCCCCAATTGTCTAGCACCATATCGTTGACGCCATAGGTCACCACCGGCCCGCGGTTTCTGACTGAATCGACATGCGCGCCGTGCAGCGTAAAAACGCCAGCGGAAATCTGGTCCGCCGTACCCGGAGCAATGCCGCCATCGCTGTAGACTGCATCGGTCTCAAGCCGCCGCACGATCAGGCGGCCTCCTTTGTCGCCGGCGCCGCTTACGAAGATCCCGCCGCCTCGAACCGGAGCGCCGTCGCGTCCCGCTGAAAGTCCGATCAGGTCGGCAGTGATGAGAACGTGGCCGTCGGGCTGTTGGTTCCAGAGCGTAAAGGCTCCTTGGAGCACGTGGACGCCGTAGCCCTGCGGTCGCTCGTTCGCACCGCGCGCATCGGCCGCAACAATATCGAGACCGTCAACGTCGACATGGCCGCTACACACTTTATCGCGCGCAATGATCTGGACGCGGCCGGTTGTGCTGATGCGAAGCAGTTCGATCCGCCCAAGGCCGTCCACGGTGGTGTCATTGAAAATCGCACGCCTATCTGCAGAAGCGTCGAGGCGGATATTCTCAATCCGGTTGTTGGACGAAAGCCGAAGGCCATCCGTATCTTTAGCAAAAGCGATGGTGGCGCCTTCGCCTTCACCTTCCAGAGTTTGTCCGGGGGCGAGGAGGACCGATGGTGCGTCGATGAGGTGACCACGGACCAAAATCTGCCGGATGCCTGCGTCCTGCGTTACCGCGACCAACTGCTCGACCGTCGTTACAGTCTTCTTTCCGGTTGCTGTTCCCAAGCCGTTCATTCGATCTTCTTGCATGGATTTGCATTTCTTTCATAAAAGAGCGACTCAACGCCGATGCTTCTCGATCCATCATCAAGGTAGTGGGCGTCAAGCTCGGGGCGTTTGGCGGCAACATCTGGGGTTTTGAGAGCGCCTGTTTCCTCTGGCGATGTTGAATAGACGAAGGCGATGGATGACCTTCAGGTTGAGTACCGAGTTAGCGCAGGACCCAAGGTTCGACGATCGCTTTTGGTACACGCCAGTTATCGCTGGTTGCCGTCGAAGTGTTTCTTGATGCCGTCCCAACACTCAATGTAGCTGCGCTGCAATGTCGGCGACGATGCGGCATATTTGGTTACGCGCTGCGGAAAGCGCGTCTCCAGCATGAACGCCATGGTGTTCGATTGTCGCGCCGGCTTCAACTCCATGTTGCTCGCATGCTCGAACGCCTCGGCGTCGGGACCGTGTGGCAGCATGGTGTTATGCACTGTGATACCGCCGGGCACGAAGCCTTGCGGTTTCGCATCGTAAACTCCTTGAATCAGGCCCATAAATTCGGACATGACGTTCATGTGGTACCACGGCGGACGGAAGGTGTTCTCGGCTACCATCCAGCGGTCGCAGAACGCGACGAAATCGATGTTTGCCGTTCCCGGTGTTTCGGATGGTGACGTCAGTACCGTGAAGATCGATGGGTCGGCGTGATCGTATAAAATGGGGCCGACCGGTGAATAGTGTCGCAGATCGTATTTGTACGGTGCATAGTTACCGTGCCAGGCCACGACATCGAGCGGCGATTGCCTGATCTCGGAGCGCCATAGCGCGCCTCCCCATTTGACGCACATCGTGCTCGGCGTTTCGCGATCTTCATATGCTGCTACCGGAGTAAGGAAGTCGCGTTGGTTAGCCATGCAGTTGGCTCCGATCGGCCCGCGTTCGGGTAGAGTGAAGGCGCCACCGTAATTTTCACAGAGGTAACCGCGCGCAGCCTTGTTGTCCTTGAGCTCGACCCGAATCTTCACGCCACGTGGAATGACCGCGATCTCGCATGGTTCGACGTCGATGATGCCGAACTCGGTGCATATGCGAAGGTTGCCCTGTTCGGGCAGAAACATCATCTCGCCATCTGCATTGTAGAAATATTCGTCCACCATCGATTTGGTGATGAAGTAGAGGTGAGTGCCCATGCCGGCTGCCGCGCCGGCATCGCCGGCCGTGGTTACGGTGCGGATACCCTGCAGGAAGGTCAGCTCTTCCTTCGGCATCGGCGTCGGATCCCAACGCAGGGGAGCGATCGGCATCTCATATTCTGTGCACGGCGCGGTGCGCCACAGGCCGGGATCAATCTTCTCGAAGCGCCCCCAGTGCCTCACCGTCGGGCGGATGCGATAGAGCCAGGATCGTTCGTTAGCGATGCGCGGTGCCGTGAAGGGGGAGCCTGACAATTGCTCCGCGTAAAGGCCGTACGGGCATTTCTGCGGACTGTTGCGACCCACTGGCAGCGCTCCGGCTAGTGCCTCGGTTTCAAAGCCATTGCCGAAGCCAGACATGTAGCCGCTATTACCTTCAGCGATCGACTTGCTATGCTCGCGCCGTGGACGTGAAACAGGGGCATTCGTCATGGGTCATTCCTCCGATTGATTTGAAATGGCCCAAAGTGGGACCTGGTGACTCGTGTTAGGTTGAAGGTGTCGAACAGATCGCCACCAACTCCGCCGGTAGCAGAATGCTGCAAAGATGACAGCGTGATCGCGTTTTGGTTGACGGCCATTTTCCGTAAACCGAGGGCGGCCGCGGCCATTGAGGTCTTCTCCCAATTTCGTCCGACCGCGCGGCGAATTGTTTGTGATGCAATTGCGACGTGAGACCGCGCGTTTTGCCGCGATAACACCGCAACACGACCCGTCATTCAAATTGTTTCGCTCCATGCCTCCATAAGGTAAACTCATGGACGACACCGTCAGATCCTGAGACGAGCGCCTCAGCAGGCGCGAACGGCGAGATTCATAAGAAAACGGGAGTGCACGAAGAGACCATGCGTCGGCGCAAGGCTCTCATGGGCGCCGATAGCTTTTCGCTTTCGGCTCGTGGCCGCTAGAATCGCAGATGTGCTCTTGACTCGCGTGACACCGTTCACGGTATCCAGAGATCTCGACGCCTGTATCTTCGCGTTGAGCGATTCAAGGGACGTAAGGCGCGGACGTCTCTCTCAACGCGGCGGGCTGGGAAACATCCGAGCGCGCTCTACCCAACCATGAGCTTAGGCAAGAGAGGTGTATGGATCACGCGCGGTCACTTGACCACCTGGTCGGGCCACCGGGAACGGCAGTATTTGAAGAGAAAATTCATGGCGCTCTCCGTCGCTGGGGACAAGTTGCGACCGTTTCGCGTGAAGACGAAGAAGCGCCGTCGCAGTTCCGGCTCGCGCAACGGTCGCATTTCTAACTTGTAAAGCTGCACGAGTGATGTGGCGTAGGGGATGCAGGCGGTGACGCCCAACCCGCTGCTTGCCATGCTGAGTGCCGTCGACATAAAAGTCACTTCGTGGGCAGGCGTCAGCGTCAGATTGAGGATTGCGGCATTCAAGTCCACCGAAATGCGCTCTGCAAACAGACCCTGCAGCGAAATGAACGGATAGCCCACCAAATCTGCCCAACGAACCTCGGTTTGCGCCTCCAATGGGTGGCCGGGCCTGAATACCGCTACGAACGGCAGTTCAAAAAGTTCGACGGCCGCAAGATAGGAGGATGCATTTCGCTCAGGACCGATCCCGAAGTCCACCTCTCCGGTGATGACCTTGGGTATGACGTCTTCGACAGAGCAATCGGCGAGGCGGATCGTGACCCCCGGATGCTCTTCGCGGTAAGCGGCGATGAATTCCGGTAACAGAGTACATGCCATCAGTTGCGGTGCCGCGATGCGTACCAATCCCTTTCTCAGCGCCTTGAAATCGGAGACCTCCGCAAGCACCCGGTCGAGATCCTGAACGATCTTGTCCACCAACGGGAAAAAATCTTTGCCGATATCCGACAACTGAGTCCGGCGCGGGGCTCGGTCAATGATCTGCACGCCCAGCGAGCTTTCGAGCTCCTTAATCAAACTGCTGAGGGCCGACTGCGTCACGAATAGGCCTTCGGCCGCCGCGGTGAAGCTGCCCGTTCGGGCAATGGCCAGGAATGCGCGCAACTGTCTGAGGGTGACATTCATCAGATTCTCTTATGGAGGCATGGAACGAAACAATTTGAATGGCGGGTCGCATTGGGCTGTAACTGTCCGATAACAAGGTAACGCCTCCGCAGGCTGTTCGAGCAGGGCCGGTGAGGTAGGCTACCGCAATTTTGCACGAAAGATGACGTGCACTCGGGGAGATGATCGCGGTGATGCACGTTCTCATGCTGCACTTTCAACTTCGTTGCCAGTTTCTCACATCGGATGCGCGTTGATCGATGCATTTGATGCAACTCAATCACCTTCTTCATTGCGTGGCAACGTCGACTGCACTGGGCCACACCTTGCATACGGAGTTCGTTTCGAGATGCCGACAAGACAAACGTCGTCTCAGGAGATACAGCGCCGAACCAGACGTTAGTTCATTGGGCTGGAGGATCGAACATCACTGTTCTGAGATCTTCAACGAGACAGCGGATTATCTCGCAGAGCGCATCAGGCGACTACCGAGGATGTGCAGAAAGATTTCATGGGAGGGTCATTGTTGGCCGTGATCGCATGTCGATTGAATAGCCTCGCGGCCTAACGATGAACGGAGAATATGAAATGAGCGTTGGCAAACCAATCGATATCTCTGCGGTGATCGACGCGAACAAGGTCAGTCCGTTTCAGGTGTGGATTTTATTCTTGGTTGGCTTGACCGTGGTTATCGATGGATTTGACGTCCAGGCCATGGGCTTCATTGCTCCCGCCATCATCCAGGATTGGAGTGTCGACAAATCGACGCTGGGTCCGGTGTTCGGGGCAGGCTTGTTCGGCATGCTCGTGGGTTCGCTGAGCTTGAGCGTGTTGGCGGACAAGATCGGTCGTCGTCCCGTGCTGATCTGGTCGAGTTTGTTTTTTGCGATCTGTATGCTGATCACGGCGAGGGTCACGACCATTTCCGAACTGCTGGTCATGCGATTTGTTGCGGGCCTTGGGCTCGGCGCCATCATGCCGAACGCGATGGCGCTAGCCGGCGAATTCAGTCCGAAACGCAAGCGCGTGACGCTGATGATGTTCGTGTCTTGCGGTTTCACCATCGGGGCGGTGCTCGGCGGATTGCTGTCAGCGGCAATGATTCCGGCCTGGGGCTGGCAATCGGTGTTCTACCTCGGCGGGGCCATACCGCTAGTGCTGGCTCTCCTGATGTTTCTACAGGTGCCCGAATCAATGCAGTTTCTGGTCTTGCGGGACAAGCCAACTGAACCGGTCGCTGACTGTTTGCGAAAGATCAACTCGTCGATTCATATCGATCGAGAGACGCGTTACCTGGTTCCGGAATCCAAAGGCGGCGCTCCTGTTGCCGAACTGTTCCGTGACGGCCGCGCAAGAGCCACGATCCTGCTTTGGGTGATCAATTTCATGAACCTGCTAAACCTGTATTTCCTGGCGAACTGGTTGCCCACGATTGCCAAGAGCGCTGGTTTGCCGATCTCGACGGCGGTGTTGATTGGGACAACACTGCAAGTAGGCGGCGTGATCGGTACGCTCGTCATGGGTCCGGTAATTGACCGCTTTGGTTTCTACAAGGTTCTGATTCCGGGCTTTGTGATCGCGGCGTTCGCGATCGTAACGATCGGCCAGCCTGGAATCTCGCTCCGGTTATTGTTCGCTGTCGTGACCATTACCGGCCTTTGCATCATTGGTGGACAGCCGGCAGTCAACGCTCTGGCTGCGACCTACTATCCAACGACGCTGCGCTCGACCGGCATCGGCTGGAGTTTGGGAATCGGCCGTGTTGGCTCCATCGTCGGTCCAGTGCTGGGCGGCGAACTCATTCACCTGAATTGGTCAAACAGCGACATCTTTATCGCCGTCGCCGTGCCTGCGGTGATCTCATCGCTGATGTTGCTCCTGATGGCGCTGGATGCGCGCGGCAAAACGTTGGAGGCGCCGAGTGAGGCGGCTTCGATGTCGCATTGAGATTCACTTCTGCGTTTGTGCGCCGGCGGCGATGAGAGCGATCACGGCATCTTTCAAGGAGCGGTTCAATCCATGACCAATATCGACCAAACCCATGACCCTAAGCAGCGCAGTTGGGTGCCTTCCGCCAATGCTTCCGGAACCGACTTCCCGATCCAGAATCTGCCATTCGGGCGTTACCGGCGCGCAAGCAGCAGCGAGACGTTCCGGATCGGCATAGCGATCGGCGACCAGGTGCTTGATCTCAGAGCAACAGGGTTGATCGACAGTGACGATATGAACGCGCTGATGGCCGCGAGCTCCCAAAAACGCCAGGCGCTGCGCGCTGCAATTTTCGAGGGCCTGCTCAAGGGGAGCACCAAAGAGCCGACATGGCAAGACGCATTGCTGGCGCAGTCCGCTGCAGAAATGGCTGTGCCGTGCCGTATCGATGACTACACCGACTTTTATACGGGTATCCACCATGCGACCACGGTGGGCAAGTTGTTCCGTCCCCAAAACCCGCTAATGCCGAATTACCAGTGGGTGCCGATCGGCTATCACGGCCGCGGCTCATCGATCCGCGCGAGTGGTCAGTGTTTCCGGCGGCCGATGGGACAACTCAAAGGAGACGTGGGCGCGCCTGTGCTGGGCCCCACACAGCGGCTCGACTACGAACTCGAACTCGGATTTTTTGCAGGCGCGGGCAATGCGCTCGGCGAGCCAATCGATATAAAAGCGGCTGAACAGCACCTGTTCGGTATCTGCCTGCTCAACGACTGGTCAGCGCGCGACGTGCAGTCCTGGGAGTATCAGCCGCTGGGTCCGTTCCTGTCGAAGAACTTCGCGACCACGGTGTCACCCTGGATCGTGACGTTCGAAGCGTTGGCGCCGTTTCGTGCGCCATTCGTTCGGCTGGCGAGTGATCCGCAGCCACTACCTTACCTCGACTCGCCGGCCAATCGTGAGCATGGCGCCCTCGACATCATCCTTGATGTCGAACTGCAAACCGCGAAGATGCGCGAGGCTGGTGCCGCGGCGGTGCGGCTCACCCGAAGCAGCACGCGGCGGGCCGCCTACTGGACTCCAGCGCAACTGATCGCCCATCACACAGTCAACGGCTGCAATCTGCAGCCAGGCGATCTGCTCGGCTCGGGCACCTTGTCGGGTCCGGCGCCGGACGAGGCGGGCTCGCTTCTGGAGCTGACGTTGGACGGCGGAAAGTCGATCACTTTGCCAAACGGCGAGACGCGGACCTGGCTGGAAGACGGTGACACGCTGGTGATGCGTGGCTATTGCGAACGCGATGGCGCGGCCCGCATCGGGCTGGGCGAAGTGAGGGGCACCGTACTGCCCGCTGCGGCCAAACGCTGAGAACGGCAGGATGATCAAGCTCTACAGCTACTTTCGCAGTTCGGCGTCATTCCGCGTCCGCATCGCCTTGAACCTCAAGGGCGTGACTTACGAGTCAATTCCGGTGCATCTGCTCGCTGGAGGCGGTGAACAATTGCGACCGCAGTTCCGTGACCTCAATCCGATGGGACTTGTGCCGGTTCTGCAACAGGGCGCCGAGACCGTAAGTCAATCCTTGGCGATCATCGAGTATCTCGACGAACTGCATCCAGATCCTCCGCTGCTTGGCCGTTCGGTGGGTGAGCGGGCACGAATCCGCAGCATCGCTTTGGACGTTGCCTGTGAAATCCATCCCCTCAACAACCTGCGTGTGCTGAATTACCTTGTCGGGGAATTTGAATTCAATGAGGCCCAGAAGAGCCGCTGGTATCGTCACTGGGCGGAGACCGGCCTTGTTGCCATCGAGGCTGTGGTGACGCGAGAACCTGGCGCATTCTGCGTTGGAGATACTCCGACGATGGCGGACTGCTGTCTGGTACCTCAGGTGTTCAACGCGATGCGCTTCGATTGCGACCTGTCACGCGCCCCGACGGTGATGTCCATTCACGACCGCTGCGTTGCGCTCGACGCATTCCACCGCGCATCACCGGCTCTCCAACCCGATGCGGCGTAGGTGACGCACGCCCTGATTTGCTGGACTCAATCCCAAGAAAGATCGTCATGAATTGCGCAAAGACCGCCATCGTCACCGGAGCGCAGGGAGGCGAGGAGAAATCTCCCGCGACCATGGGATTTGTTGCGCGTGTTTCGTTTTCGCTTTACCCGACCACTCGCAAGAGTGCGAACAGAACTGACATCAAGATGACAACAACTCCCGTGGCCCGGACCAGCCGGTCGGCAAACAAGCGGCGCATCTAGAATCTCTCCTACACAAAGCTGTAGCGCTCGGAATGGTACTTCGACATTGGCACATTCATCTGGCCGAGCGCCTTTTCGATCGCATCCATCATCAGGTTGGGTCCGCAGATGAAATACTCGTGCTCGGCGTATGGTGGAGGCAGGTGACGTTTGAACATGTCTGCATCAATGAAGCCTCGCTCACCAGTCCAATCAGCGGGTGGCTTTGCGACGACGTACACAATTGTCAGATTGAGCCGGCTCTTCAGCGCTTCGAGCTCCTCACGGAAAGTGATCGAATCCCAGTCCTGAACGCCGTAAAGCAGAACGACGGGCCGCTTGTCGCCTCGGTCGGCAAGCGTGCGGATCATGCTCATCATCGGCGTCACCCCGATGCCACCGGCGATCAACACATGCATGTCCGCCGGGTTGCCGATCGTGAATGCGCCGTAGGGTCCATCAAGATAGACACGCTTGCCGGTCGGGACCTTGCCGATTTCGCCGGTAAAATCGCCGAGGCTCCTGATCGTCATCTCGACACATCCATCGGCGGCCGCAGCGCTGGACGAGAATGAAAACGGGTGCGCGGTAAGCTTGAAAGGACTGCCCCATAGCGTCAGCCAGCCGAACTGGCCTGGGCTGAACCGGAAGCCGGTATGACCATCCGGGTGCATCACCAACGTCATGGTATCGCCGCGCTCCTTGCGCACCTCCGAGACGATATAGGGCCGGCGCAGCATGAACAGCGGCTTGGCTATTCGCACGTAGAGAAGCAATCCGATCCAGAAGATCGCCAAGCCGATCCACAAGGTGCGCTTCCAGGGATCGACCAAATAGAAGCCGGAGCCTGCCATGTGGATGACACCCGCGGTGATGGCGACAACCGCGAGCACGACATGAATGAGATGCCATGTCTCGTATTTGATCTTCAGCTCCAGACGCCAGAGCGCGGTCATGACGACCGCAATCACCGAGAAGATCGACAGAAACGCGAAGTAGGCGCTCAACGGCGCGTCAAGCATATTGGACGGCGCAAGTAGTTGCGGTTGAACGACGAACAAAATGGCGGGATGGGCTACGACCAGGCCGACCGCTATCAGCGAAATCTGGCGGTGAAAATGATAGATGACGTCTTCGCCCCACGGCTCGGTGACATACTGGAAGCGCGCGGTGAGACCGAACTGCAGGCCCATCATCGCAAGGCCGGAATAGCCAAGGGCGACCGATAACTCAGTCCAGAAACCGCGCGCCGGCGGATGCGAGCCTGCGAGCAGCGCGAACAAGGGAGCGAGAATGAACAGCAGATAGACGAGGATCCAGGCGCCCCCGCGCAAACTGGAAGGAAGCTGCATAGACTGATCCTTCTACGAGATTACGATCAGACGGCCGTCGTCACTATACGGTCAGCAATACGTGACAAAATCCAGCAATATTGCAGGCTAGAAGCCGAACTGGGCTAAATTCCACCAGTCACATCCCGGTTGCGGGCCGGGGCAACCGGATTGCTCACAAGAGGGGTTGGAACGGGCGCGTAGCCTTCGGTCCACTATTTTGCGATGCGGTAGAATCCCGGTCGCCTTTCGGTACTTTCCACTTTTTTTTCCCACTCTAATATGCCTTCCTTATCGAAAGCGGGTGCGTGCACAGCAGGCAGCATTTGAGGGCACCGTGTCATGCCAGATGTCATGATAGCCTATTGCGGTCCCGGCGCTCTGCCGAACGACCTTTGGACTCGCTGGAATGCGGACCCGCTACTGATCGCGATACTCGCTGCCCTGGCACTTGCGGTTGGTCGCGGCCGGTCCGCCGACAGCCGGGCAGGTTGGGGGGCGATCGCGCTGATGCTCGTTATCTTCGTCTCGCCGCTTTGTGCGTTGTCCTCGGCGCTGTTTTCGGCGCGGGTGTTGCATCATGTATTGTTGGTCGCCGCCGTAGCACCTCTTCTCGCGCTGGCTTTTCCGCTACGGCGCATGGGCTCGCTGCCGCTCTTCGCGTTGGTCGCGGCGCATGCGATCATCCTCTGGCTATGGCATACACCGGGGCCCTATGCCTGGGGCCTCGCCAGCGTGCCTGCCTATTGGCTGATGCAGACTTCGTTGCTCGGAAGCGCCTGGCTGCTTTGGCGGGCGATCCTGGCACCGGCGCAGTCCGGCCCGACGCTGGTAGCACTCGCGGTAACGATCGGGCAGATGGGCCTTCTCGGTGCGCTGGTCGTGTTTGCGCCGAGGCCACTCTATCCCATGCATCTCGCGAGCACGGCAGCCTGGGGGCTCGCGCCGCTCACTGACCAGCAACTTGCCGGCCTGCTGATGTGGGTGCCGGCGATGCTGCCTTATCTCGGTGCGGGGCTCTGGATCGCATGGTCCAGCCTGCGGTCCAGCGAACCAGCGCTGTGACGATCGTACTGAAATTCGTGCACCTTGCCGCCATCGCGCTTTGGTCGGGCGGATTGGTCGCGCTGCCCTTTCTGTTTTGGCAGCGGCGCACGCTTGCGGCGGGCCTGGATCTCGATCGGCTGCACCGCGTCGCCCGCCTTGTTTATGTAGAGCTGACCTCGCCCGCTGCTTTCGTCGCCATCGCAAGCGGAACGGCGCTGATCTTTGTGCAATCGACGTTCACGGAGTGGTTCTCGCTCAAGATGGTGCTGGTCGCGATGATGGCAATGCTGCACGTCGTGGCCGGCCTGGTCCTCGCTCAGTTGTTCTTGCCTGAAGGTCGATTCAGTTGGCTTTCCTATTTAGCCCTGACCAGCGCGTATATCGTGTTGATCACTGCGATCATCTGGGTCGTGCTAGCTAAGCCCCAAATTGATGCGAACCAGTTCGCCGCGCGATTGTTCGAACCTGGCGGGCTAGGGCGCTGGCTGCATCAGTCCTTCGGCGAAATAAGAATGCCCACGCCATGATCAAATACGAGCTTGCCCCCGTGCCAGCCGGCGAAGCCCACCATCACCGTTGCGAGGGCCGAGAGGGCGAGGCCGTGCGGCAAGATAGACGCCGGATCGATCAGACGAAGACCCCAATTGGCGCCCACGATCGCAACCAGCGTCATCGCCGCGACAGCATGAGACCAGCTTGCTTCCAGCAGCCGAATACCTCGGACGAGCAACAACTCGCCGGTCCCGACGATGCTTGCTGCCACGCCGCTCCAAAAGGCCATGCCGGTCGACCAGATCCCGACACGCGCCCAGAAAGCATCTCCCGAGAACCAATAGAACACGTCGACGCCGAGGGTCGCGATAGCGAATGCGATCGGGAAATGCACCATGATTACGTGGATGGGATGCCCGACCAAGGCGATCGCCGAACCCACGTCGAGACGAAGCAGTTCGAGCGTGACCTCACTGCGGGGCTGAGTGAGGTCGTTTTGCTTTGCCATCATCCCACTCCGTCGCTGCGCTTTCGACACCCTTCAGGCCGTTATCGTAGTCTGTTGTGCGTGCCGCTCCAAGCCGGAATGCTCGCGGTATTTGCCGGCTGCAAAGGGCCGCTGTCGACACTCGATCCTTCGGGGCCGGCCGGGGCTTCGATCGCCACACTGTGGTGGGTGATGCTGGCCGGTGCGGCCGTTCTCTTTGTGCTGGTGATGTCGCTGTTCGCGCTGGTGATCCGGCGTCCGGGCTGGGGCTCGAGCGTGTCGCCCGGGCGCTGGATCGTGCTCGGAGGCCTGGTTTTGCCAGCCATCGTCCTGCTGCCGCTTGTCGCTTATGCGTTGATTGCTGGCGAGAGGCTGCTGCCGCTACCCGGACACGCTCCGGCGCGGATCGAGGCCGTGGGCCGGCAATGGGTCTGGACCTTCCATTATCCCGACCATGGCGGGATGGAGACCCGGAACGTCTTGCATATGCCTGCGGGCGCGCCGGTAGATATTCTTGTCACCAGCCAAGACGTCATCCATGCCTTCTGGATTCCGCGCTTAGCCGGCAAAATCGACGCCGTGCCCGGGCATGTGAACCGCCTGCGGATTCAGGCCGATCAACCGGGAAGCTATGCCGGCCAATGCAACGAGTTCTGCGGCGTCGGTCACGCCGGGATGCGGTTCGATGTCATCGTCCATCGCCCGGAAGACTTCTCCGCCGCGCTTGCGCGAGCGGCCGCATCAGGGGAGCTGGAGAAAAAATGAGCGAATCCGCTGGGCAGTGGTCGCAGGGCGTTCCAGCACTTCGGCTGCACCGCGAACTGGTCGCGATCTGGGGAACCGGACCGGGACTTCAACGTCTCGCTGCCGTCAACCACTCGATCATCGGCCGGCGCATGATGATCACGTCGTTCGTGTTTTTCGCCATCGCCGGCGTGCTCGGCATGCTGACCCGCGTGCAACTCGCGACGCCGAATGGGAATTTCATGGCCGCGGAGACCTACAGCCAGGTATTCACTATGCACGGGTCGATGATGCTGTTCTTGTTTGCCATCCCGATGGTGGAGAGCTTCGCGGTCTATCTGACACCGAAGATGCTCGGCACGCGCGATTTCGCCTTTCCACGACTCACCGCCTATGGGTACTGGTGCTATTTGTTCGGCGGCACGATCCTGACCGTGGCGTTGATCGCCGGGGTCGCACCCAACAGCGGCTGGTTCATGTACACGCCGCTGAGCTCCAATATATATACACCTGGTGTCAACGCGGACGTCTGGTTGCTTGGCGTGACCTTTGTCGAGATCTCGGCGCTCTCGCTGGCCGTGGAAATCGTCGTTTCCATCCTGAAGATGCGCGCGCCGGGCATGTCGCTTGATCGCATGCCGATCTTCGGCTGGTATATCCTGGTCACCGCCATGATGATGATCGTAGCCTTTCCGCCGCTGATTCTCGGCTCGATCCTGCTCGAAGCAGAACGCGCCTTCGGCCTGCCGTTCTTTGACCCGACCCGCGGCGGCGATGCGTTGCTCTGGCAACATTTGTTCTGGCTGTTCGGCCATCCAGACGTCTACATCATCTTCCTGCCCATGGCAGGCGTGCTGTCGACGATCATTCCGGTCTTCGCCAACCGGCCGCTGGTCGGCTACCGCGCGATTGTGGTCGCGATCGTCGCGCTCGCCTTCCTGAGCTTCGGCATTTGGGTGCACCACATGTTCACGGTCGGGATTCCGCATCTTGCGCTGGCCTTCTTCTCGCTGGGCTCGGCGATCGTCGCGGTGCCGACGGCCGTGCAGATCTTCGCCTGGCTCGCCACACTGGCACACGGCCGGCCGCGCTGGGACGTGCCGATGCTCTACGTCTTCGGCTTCTTTTTCATCTTCGTGATCGGTGGCCTGACCGGCGTCATGGTCGCCATGGTGCCATTCGACTGGCAGGCCCACGACACCTATTTCGTCGTCGCCCACATGCACTATGTGGTGGGGGGCGCTCTCGCTTTCCCGATGCTCGCGGGGTTCTACTACTGGCTGCCGTTGCTGACAGGGCGCGCCGCCGTGCACCGGTTGGCGGTACCGGCCTTTTGGCTGGTCTTCGTCGGTTTCAACCTGACTTTCTTCATGATGCACCTGACCGGTCTGCTCGGGATGCCCCGCCGAATTTATACCTATCAAGGCGACGAAGGCTGGAACTGGCTCAATTTGCTATCCTCGGTCGGCGGGTTCGTCATGACGATCGGCTTCGCACTGGTGGTGATCGACCTTGTCGTGCAGCTCCGTTATGGGCGTCGCGTGCGGTATAATCCCTGGGGTTCGGCGACGCTGGAATGGGCCATGCCGATCCCGCCGCCGCCCTATGCCTTTGCTTCGATTCCCTCGCTGGGACCCGGGTCGAGTCAGATTGCCTCCGGCGATCTCGCGTTGTCGCTGGCTCGGGGCGAAGGGTATCTCGGCTTCGCACGCAATGGCTGGCAGGAGACGCTGGGCGTCCACATGACGACCGGGGAGCCCGAGCAATTGATCGTGCTACCGCAACCTACTTATTTACCGCTCTTCACCGGGATCGCCACCGCGGCGGCGGTGCTGGCACTTCTTTTCAAGTTCTACCTGCTGTCCCTCGTCGCGGCACTGGCGACCGCCGGCCTGTTCTTACTTGCCGCGCAGCGCGCCGGTCTCGCGCGCGACTACGGTCCGCTGCCTGTCGGTCATGGCGTCAGTGTGCCGCCTCACACCGAGGTGGCCGAAGCGCCGGCTTGGTTAGCATTGATCTGCACGCTGGTTGCCGATGGCACCCTGTTCACATCGCTGTTGTTCGGAACGTTCTATCTCTGGATTGCGGCGCCGAATTGGTCCACGGCAATGGCACCCGCGTCGAGCCGCATGCTAGTCTTCGTCGCGATGGCGGCTCTTGCTGTAGCCGCGGCAGCGGCGCGGGGATCGATGCGAGCGGTTGCTGCCGGCGGCAAAGCGAGCGGCTGGATGGGTCTTGCGGCGCTGGCGCTGCTGGCGGCCATCGCCGCGGCCGTCGGGTTAATCGCCGGTGTTGTGCCGCATCCGCGCGAGCATGCGCTCGGCGCAACCGCGGCAGCACTGCTCAGCTATGTGGCCCTGCACGGCGCCATCGGCCTTCTGTTCCTGATCAGCAATTTGCTGCGTCTCGGCGCCGGATTCATTGCGCCCCCGCGGGTGCTGGATCTGCGGCTCACGCGGTTATGGTTAGATTACACGTTGGTCACGGGAGTTATCGCATTGGGCCTCGTTCTCACACTGCCCGCGCTCGTTACGGTGCTGGCTCGACCATGAGGGACCGTCCGGTACCGCCGAGGCAGCTCTGGTGGCTCGCGGCAGGCTTCACTGTCTGGTGTAGTGCCTTGGTTGCTCTCTACGCGATCCACGGCATCGGCTGCGCGTTCGGCTGGTCGGCCGACTCGCTGCGTCTGTGGCTTGCCGCGGCTCTCCTGGCGCATCTGGCCGTGCTGAGCTGGATGTGGCGCGACATCACCCGCGCCGGACCTCCGGCCGGTTTCGGTCCAACCGGCGCGTTTCTCCATTCGGCTATCACCGCGACACTTATCGCCGCGCTCGCCGCGACCGTGATTACTTTCGGTCCGCCGCTGCTGCTCGCCGCTTGCATCTAATCCGGCCTATACTACCCTTCAAAAGCTTGCCCGATCCGCAGGCCGGGACGTCCGTCTTTTCCAAAGCAAATCGTATTCCTCTTGTTGAAGACGTGTTGCGTGGACTAATTGACGACAGCTTGCATACTTGTTCGTTATGAAGAGGTATTGAACCTCCCACATATTTAAGCTTTGATGACGAGTATCGCATTTGGCGCGATATTCATCAGCCGTAGCAGGAGGTGGTGATGGCGACTGTAATCAAGATTGAAGGCGAATCGCCATACTCGCTCCCACACGTGGATCATATCTCGGCGATAGCCCACGGTGAAAATATAGATCTGACACTG
>CAVRYV010000002.1:0-96218 GCA_963725555.1 uncultured Pseudomonadota bacterium
AGGATGCCGAGGTAGCAAGGCTTCGCCTCCGCCAGATGAAAAATATGCTGGCTACCCTCCTGCTGTCGCGTGGAACACCCATGATCCTCGCGGGAGATGAATTCGGCCGGACCCAGCAAGGCAATAATAACGCTTATGCTCAGGACAATGAGATCAGTTGGCTCGACTGGGAGGCCATCGATGGTGATGGCTGGAGCCTGCGAGACTTCACGCAGCATCTGATCGATATCCGACAACGGCAGCCGCTGTTTCATCGCGGACGCTTCCTGACCGGAGCCTTCAACGAAGAGCTCCAGGTCAAGGATGTTACCTGGTTCGATCGATCAGGCTCCGAAATGGGACCTGATCAGTGGCATGATGGCAATGCCAAGTGTGTACAGATGCTGCTGGACGGAAGAGCTCAAGCGACCGGCATTCGCAAGAAGGGATCTGACTTGACACTCCTCCTTATGTTCAATGCCCATCACGCGCCCGTCGAGTTCACGTTTCCCGAAGTCTCCGGCCGGGTGTGGAAACTTCTGGTAGAGACGAGCGACGTCGATCGCCAACATCCCCACCTGGAGTTCGCGGCTACCCATGAGCTTGAGGGACGTTCTCTGGCTCTTTGGGAAATTAGATCTCTTTCGTGACTTGCACGACCTCCCAGTTGTGGTCGTTGCGGGCGAAGAGAAGCAAGAAAGTCAAGCCTGGAGTGAACACTGCGGGGTCTCGCTCGGATTTGGACCACTGAAAACCGCATCGCGGAATTAAACAGCAAATCCCAGGAGAATGCGGAGCATCTCAAGGACATCGGTCCACCGCTGGAGTTGTTTCAATTCTCGGCTGCAGCAACTCCAGTCGTTCGCAATCGCGCCTCGCCCCCGCTTTAGCGGATGAGCTAAGTTATCGTCATCGCTTGCCATTTACCGCTGCGGCTGACACAGTCCTACTCACACTCGTCGGTCGCTCGACCATTCAGCTCCGCCTGCAACTCTTTCAAAGCCTGCAAGTAGAACTCTTGATCCCGGCCCTCGGGCTTTCCAGACCGCTCCCACAGTTCGTAAGCCCTGCGAACAATGTCTATTTCGGGCGGTCTTCTCATGCTAACGGCAGCAGGTCCAGCCTGTTTTAGGCATACGCAAACTCCACAAACGCAACAAACCATTTAAGCGCAGCGCGGCCCGATCGTTCCCGAGGAAGCTGGCGTTTCGGCAGTTGCTTCAAGGAACGGTATCTGGTGCCCCGTTCTTTCAAAAGTGTGCGGTTTACCGGCGATCTCTGGAGCCGGGGCCGCGTCTTAGTTCAGTTTTTTCCGCCGCCGGCGATCGCCTGCTTAGCGAGTTCGACCGGTGTCCATAAGACACCGTATTCATCGTATCTAGGTACGCCTGCTCACTCGGCGGAACGGCCGTCTTTAAGTTTTTCCCGTCGAGCCGGCTGATCCGCGCGCGCCATTGACCCGGACTCGGGCTCGAACGGCTCAATTCTGTCATGGGAAACATCCTGCCGTACGCGCCCGCAGGCTCTTAAGCCGACACCCCCTGGGTCTGATCGGCGGGTGTTCTGTTTATCATCAAGGACAGGGATGACGATATCCGTCGTTCCCGAGATATGTCCCGCTGCTCGGATCAAAAGACCTAAACCGTTGCATGCAGTAAGAGATCGCGTCTCCGGGAGGAGGACCGTATGCAACCGGCGGTGGTCCGTAATAGCCCGGACCATAATAGCCCGGAGCGTAGGGGGCTGCCAACGCGCCACCGACGATTGCGCCCCCGATAATTCCTCCGGCAATCGCAGGGCACCATCCCCAACCTCCGCCTCTGTATTGCACGGGTTGGACAACACTCGAGCCAGCTTTGGTGATCCCAAGCGGCTCGCCAATGGGAGCCGCACTGGCGGAGCCCGCGAGCACCGTGACGCTGCTGGCGAACAAGGCTGACACGGCAATAATTCCAAGTGAAGTCGACATAGATGTTTCCTTCAAGGCTAGATGCTCAATCGCTCTGAAGCCGGAAAACTGGCGGTCGTCTTGGGCCTGCTGAAATTCTTTCTGCGGAGCTGTGTACAGTGTCATGCAGTGATTAGGGTGGCGCAAGTTTCACCGAAGGCGACGATCGGGAAGCCACTTGATCATCCTGATCGGGTCGATTGCCTGAACATCATCAGTTGAACCCGGGTGTCGCGACGCCTGCTACCGACCCTTCCTACTTTTTCTCGACCCGGGTGCGGCTGACGCCAAAGATGAGGATGTACCGCGCAGGCCAAAGCGTTAACGTTGTGTCTGAATGGTCCGTGAACATTTTATCGATTCCGCCGTCTACTTGGCGGGAGCATCACAATGGATCACAGACAGCGCGCGGAACTGGACAGGAGACTGGCACAAGCCCGTAGGTTAGCACTGGACCCCACGACCCACTCACCCGGGAGCGCTTGGCCCAACTGATCGAAGAGCTGGAGCTTGAGCTTCAAGACCAACGCAAGGTCGCTTAGGTAGGCGCCCGTTAGGCAACGGTTCGCGCGCGGCATCGGTGGTCCATCCAATTTATAACAAGAGGATCTGGGCAGCTCGTTTGCTGCGGTCGAGCATTTTTACCGAGTAAAATTTTTGGTGAGTCGAGCTGGTGGAGCGCAATCGCCCTCCGTCGCCTACTTTGCTACGGCCGGTAGCGGATTTGGCCCGACCTCGATCATTCCAAAAACCCTAAATACTCAGCAGATGGATCGGCCACAGGAGCGCGCCTGCTACATAGGATTGAGGAATGTCCGGAGTCTCCGAGGGCATATGGTTTCCTATTGCCAATAACAATCATCTCCACAATCCAACCATTGATCAGTCGGCGGATAGTATCCAACCTATCATCAACCATCATGAAACATATCCGGAAGTTAGTTGCAAAGGAAGCCACGATATGATTTCCTGTTGCCGATAATCATCAATTCCTATTTCCGTCAATGATCAATCGGCGCGATCATATCCAGGCCATCATCAACCCGCATGAAACTCATCCGGAACCAACGCAACCGGCAGCCGTCAATCCATCCTACCTATTGGTCCCCGTTTGGATCTAAGGCCAAGGCCGACCTGGTGGATGGATATACCCAACTGGTCACCGACAAGATCAAAGCCGGTTGGTCATGTCATCTGGTAACGATCCTGTTCTCCCAGCTACCCGGTACACGTTCCACCATCATCAGTTACATGAGGGACGAGGTCCAACGCCTCTACTCGACGCTTCTGACCAGGGTTCATAGGAAACCCAGGACGGCTTCCACCGATGAGCTCCCCGTTCTGATCGGCGTCATGGACCTACCGGTCCACAAGCGGGACAAGGCATCCGGACCCATGGTCCTCTGTAACGGCGGGCTCCATGTCCACGCTCTGATGTTGATACCGCCTGCCTCCCGACTGAAGGGATCCCTGGCCGACCACTTCCGGGACAAGCGAGACCTGTATGCCGGGTCGGGAAGGTCCATCCAGCGGATCCATGTCGAGCCGGTCATCGGGGACCATGAGCGCGTGGTCGACTACGTCCTCAAGACCGTCCTAACGGTCGCATCTCGTACGACGAGGCCGTCCTGGTGCTTCCAAGATCGCGCGGTGAACTCTGAGCGGCAAGCGATCGCCTGGTTACCTGAGATCAGATCTCGCCTAGCCGCTCAGCACGTTCGATAAGTTTGCGCGCATTGCGATAGGTAGGTACTTCGACCCAAAGTCCTTCCACAAAAGCGCGATGCTCGCCTCGTGCTCGAGCCATATCGAAACTCTCGATGACTTTGCGCGCAAATCGTATCTCGTCAGCATTCGGTGTGAGTGTCGCGTTCAGTGCCTCCGCGTGTTCGGGCAGCACCAACGACTTGCACCGATATCCAAGCCGCCGCGATGGCACGCACTTCAACCACGTAAACGCCGTTTGGCAGACTGGCAGTATTTCGGGGCTGTTGGAGGAAGCCCGAGCAGACCTTCCCAATGAGTAATTGCTTTGTCCAGCGCATGCATCTGCTCGGGGCGGCAGGCCATCGGATTTGCGATGACATCTGGCTGGATTCTCATTGCGGCTCGAGGTCTAACGTTCCCTCGGTTTCAAGCGCGTTGACGCGAACGGCGGCCATGCGACAAAACTCTCGGCAGCCTCTTTACAAAGTCCGCGAGCATTTTCCTAGCCCTCTCGCGCAAATTCGATGGAGTAAAGTCCTCAAGGTCGACGATCAATACGTCAGCGCCACTAGCCAACATCGCATCGTGCGGCGTGCTGTCGGCGCCGGGTCCAAACAGCCAAGTGCGGCGAAGGTCGGGGTCTAGGGGTAGGCATGATGGATCAATCCGAGATGGTATAGACATGACCTAAGGATGATGACTAAGTTCGCTTAAGCAGAAGCCCATGGCTGTATCACTTCGAAATTCCAAAGAGCGGAAGGCACTAAGATCGTCATCACCTGGCAGCGCCTGCACTAATGCAGCTGCAGCTGGCGCGCGCAGCGGCGAGGCGATGCCTAGCAACTGCTGCAAATCTTCATTTGTTGTTTTAGCTTTGCGTCCGCGTCCTGATCTGCGGCTTGTTCCTCTACCCACTTGTCGCGCGGTTGGGGTTTGGGGTCCGCCTGCGCCGACGTCCCATCGAGAGGCCCTATAAGATTTCCGTTTGAGGTCTAATTCCGCTTTCGATTTGGGCTTGGTCTCATTGTCTGTCGGAGGCGAACCCAAGCCATCCCAGGCGATCGGCGCCGCTGGCAACGGCGCATAGCAGCCGTTGCCAGATACACAACAGCCCGCAAGTGCGGCAGCCGCGAAGAGAAAAGTAACACACTTCAAAATCATCAGGCATCCCGTTCGATTGCGCCGCAACCTACGACTTCGGGGGGCTTCAGCTCAAGGCAACTCATGGCCACGTTGCTCCAAAAATACGCAGCATGGGTTCCATAGTTTGCCTGGAACTCAACGTTAATTCCGTGGGCCATGGAGCTTGAGTGGCCTTCGACGCAAATCATGTTCGCTTCACCCGGTCCACGCTTTTTTAAGTCTTTGTCGTAATCATAGAGCCTCTCAAAACAGAGGTCGACGGCGTCCGATTTGCCGGGAGGATCTTCTTTGGCTACGCGTAACTTGATTGCTACGCTGACTGTGGGTCTGTTGGCGCTTCAAACTGCCGAGGTCAAAGCGGAGGGTTCGTTCCCGGCGCCGCTTCCGGGCCACCTCGCTTTGGTCAACGACCCAGCCTTCCCGCCCGTATCGGGCCAGAATATCCAGAAAAGCGATCCCGCATTTCCACCGGTTCAAGGTCAAGCCGTTATCAGGAATGACCCTGCGTTTCCGCCCGTCAACGGCGGTAGGGCCGCTTCATTTCCGGCCGGCGGCACGGCTCCAGTCCTAGGTCGCGGTCCTGTAAGCGGACCGGCTTCGCTGCAGGGGACGGCGCCCGCCGATACTTGCATGAAAAATTTCGTTCCACTTCGGGCCGAGGCTGAAAAGCGCGGCAAGCTGATCAAGGCTGCCAGCGAACGGCATGCGCCGCCAGACGAAGCCTGCAAGCTGATCGGCGATTTCTCCCAGGCCGAACTCAAGATGATCAAATACGTCCAAACCAACGCGTCCAAATGTGGGATCCCTCCGCAGATCCATGATCAACTAGAAAAGGGCCACAAGAATACCGAAACCATGGAGAAGAAAGTCTGCGCGGTGGCGGAGCAACAACAAAAGGGGCCCGCCGGTCCGAGCCTGAGCGAGGTGTTGGGCTCGTCGGCGGCAATTCCCACCGCGACGCCGGTCAAGCATGCTCGTGGCAGCGTGTTCGACACTCTAAAGGCAATGTACTTGAACGGTGAACCGGGTCGCGCTCAATTTACCAACGCTGACAGTGCGGCGATGCGCAACTACTTTTCAGATCGCCTGCGCGGGGCACGTGATCTCTCATTCGCCGACCATAGAGAGTTTAGGCCGGGTCGTTCTTCGAAAGTTGGTCTTTGCCATCGTAACGGCCGCCATTGTCTCGACAACGGTTGCTAAGTTTGCCCGCGCGCGCACCTATGGCTGCGAAAGAATTGGAAGATACAGGCGCCTTATCGGCGCTCTCGTGCGCATGAAGCCAAAGCCGCACGAGGATATGAAGGTCGGGAAAAAGAAAAAGAAGGCCGAAGAAGAGGTCCGGCAAATGAGCCGAACCCCTAGTCGCAAGAATTGGCTACTGCTTATTGCAGGGGGGATTCAGGGCGTTCCGAGATCAGTTTCGACGCAACCGGTCGGCAGGTCCAATAACACGGAGAGTGCAGATGTGGGTGGCACCATGACGCCTAATGCTGAACGCATGGTGCGTTTCAAGCTCGTCCGTCAGCCGCCGCTAAAGACTACCGGTCTCGCCGACATAGATCGCGAGAATAGCCTGCCTCCAAGATGGCGGCAGAAAATATAGACGCCTAGATTGGATAATATGCGGTGGCGATGGGGTGTAACTGGAACGTAGTAAGCCCCGTTCATTCCCTTCCAGTGGAACGGGAACAAACGGTTTATTAACGAGATTAGGAAGGGATTATTCATAAAATAGTTTTCCTCTTCGGTAGCTTAAAAGTGGGCTTGACCAGAGCGACTCCCGGGAGTGTAGTGAGGCCCCGAAAGTTTTGCGCCGCCTGAACTTGTACCTGCCCACACGCAGCATGAGACTGGATCGGAAAGAGGCCACCTTCGATCGCGAGTCCTCGGTGGCTTTTCCTTTTCCAGCGTCGCGCGGATTGTATGGACTCTGCATGCCCGTCAAGGATTAGTACGAGTTCCCTAAATCAATACTAAATATGGTGGAAAAGGGGGGAAAGAGGGGAGGATCCATTCCCGCTGTCCAGCCAAGTAGCTGTGACACCTCAGGGATCTCCCAAGCATTAAAATCAGGTGCCAAGGATCATGGCAACCGCGTGCCCATTATTCACAGGGCATTAAGTGGTTTCGTCTCACCATTGTCGCGCCGCCCGACCAGCGCCGCACGCCCAACGAGATCGCGGGCAGATCAGCGCGCTCTAAATCGCGATGACACCACGTGCGCGGAGCCCCCTTGCGGGGAACTCCTAACACCTTGAAAAAACTGGAGCGGGCGAAGGGATTCGAACCCTCGACCCCGACCTTGGCAAGGAAATTACCCGCAAGATCGAAATCGGCGAACTCAACACCAAATGAGATTCGGCGTTGCCGCTGTTACCCCAGAAGTTACCCTGAGCTCATCTACCGACCATGGTAAAGTCGGTTAAGTCTTGGAGCGGGCGAAGGGATTCGAACCTCGACCCCGACCTTGGCAAGGTCGTGCTCCTGTTTCAACGCCTTGCCGCACGTGATCGGAGCGGTCTATAAAAAGCGGGCCGGGGTATTCAGCCGACATCACGATGACACAATGATGCGAGACGAAAATCAGGTCCAAAAGTGCGAGAAGTACCTGATTTTATTGAATAATTAGCGGGCGTAGTTCAATGGTAGAACGGCAGCTTCCCAAGCTGCATACGAGGGTTCGATTCCCTTCGCCCGCTCCAAACTCACGGTCCGTTTATCGTGCCGCCGCGGAACAGCCTCCTATCTTTCGCCGCCGATCGCGCGTACGGTCTCATGCGTCGCAAGACGATGGCGCTGAAACTTAGAGCGGACTGCGGGCAGACCCGGGGGCAGTACCCGGCGCCTCCACCCTAGCAGCTTGAGCTTAAAGGTCTCATCTCCGGTGAGATCGATTTTGCCGCAAGGCAGAATCCCTGGGCTGCTACGGCGGGGGCGAACCAGGATCGATGGTCGCGAAGAAGCTCTGAATTGTGCCCGGCATGATACCGCCGTTATCGGGTCAAAAACCTAAATGCAAACGATAACGTTGCATTGAACGAAGTGCGCCTCGCGGCGTAACCTGTTCGGGGTAGGTCCACCTGGCAACAGAACGGCCATCGCCGCGTCAACCTTCGGGTTGGCGCGGCTTTATTTTTGTTTGCTGGCGTCGCTGCCTCAGCCGACTGCGCCGAGCTTCCAGCGCACTTGGTCAGGCGCCTTGCGGGACCTGATCGAGAAATCCGGTGATGCTCCGGATCCGTCCGTCCTGCACGACGGCGAAATCCGTGCCCTTGATCGGGCTGTCGGCGCCGTCGGGGCCGAGTCCCCAGGAGAAGCGGACGTGGTCGCCAAAGCCGTTGGGCTGGCCGATCAGCTGAAACCGGAAATCCGGAAAGCGCTGCTGCACGCCGGCGATCAGCGCGTCGACGCCGTCATGGCCATCGCCGCTCATCAAGGGATCGACGTATTTCGCATCGCTGGTCCAGTTCGCGGCCAGGATCTCGCGCCGGCGGCCTGGCGTCTCGCTCGTTCCACAGATCGATATAGCTGCTGGCAATGGTGTTGAGGTCGGTCATTGTCTCTCTCCTTCGATGTGCGCCGTCGATGATCGGCTGATCGACTATCGAAGGTTCGCGCGGCCCAATCGATTACCTCGGAGGTCATCGATTGCTCGGGCAAATGCGTGGTCTTGCAGTATCATGCGACCGCCTTCGCCGCCGCGCGGCCGGCATTGCGGCCCGAGAACAGGCAGCCGCCAAGAAAAGTGCCTTCCAGCGAGCGGTAGCCGTGCATGCCGCCGCCGCCAAAGCCGGCGGCTTCGCCGGCGGCGTAAAGCCCCGGCATGATGTTGCCGTCACGGCCGAACACGCGGCAGTCGAGATCGGTCTCGAAGCCGCCCAGCGTCTTGCGGGTCAGGATGTTGAGTTTCACGGCGATCAGAGGGACCATGGGCGGGATCGAGAATCCGGTGCGGCTTGGCGGTGCGGATCAGCCGGTCGCCGATATATCGGCGCGCATTGTGGATGTTCATCACCTGGTATCCTTGACGTAGGGATTTTCGATCTCGCGGTCGCGCGCCTCGATCTGGGCTTTGAGATGTTCGAGTCTTCAGCAGATTGTCGCCGACTGAGCGCATTCATGGCGCTGACGAGATCGGCAAGATTGTCGCGCACGATGAAATCGGCGCCATGGGTCTTGAACGCTTCGACCGGCGCCGGCGCGCCCTTGTTGGTGGCGCGGCGCGCGGTCATCAGCCAGCTCTTGCCGGTGAGATCCGGATTCTGCTCCGAGCCCGACAGCGCAAATTCCTTCTTGATGATGCTTTGGGTCAGCACGAACCAGGAATAATCGTAGCCGGTCGACATGATGTAGTGCAGCTGGCCGAGCGTGTCGGAGCCGGGAAACAGCGGCGAGGGCAGGCGTTTGCCGGTGGCGTCGAACCACATCGACGACGGTCCCGGCAGGATGCGGATGCCGTGGCGCGGCCAGATCGGCGACCAGTTCTGGATGCCCTCGACATAATGCCACATCCGGTCGCGGTTGATCAGCCGCGCGCCGGCTGGCCTCGGTGATGCCGATCATCCGGCCATCGACATGTTCGGGCACGCCGGAGATCATGTTCTTCGGCGCCTCGCCCAAGCGCTTCGGCCAGTTCTGCCGGACCAGATCGTGATTGCCGCCGATGCCGCCGGAGGCGACGATCACGGCCTGCGCGCGCAGGGTGAAGTCGCCGATGATGTTGCGCGAACTGCTTTTGCCGCGCTCGGACATCGTCAGGCTCGAGGATCGAGCCCGCTGACGCCGTCGACGGTGCCGCCCGTGATCGAGAGCGCATCGACGCGGTGGCGGAATTTGAATGTCAGACGGCCGCTCGCCTGCGCTTCGCGCGCCCGCCGCTCGAACGGCTCGACAATGCCGGGGCCGGTGCCCCAGGTCACATGAAACCGCGGCACCGAATTGCCGTGGCTCATCGCGTCGTAGCCGCCGCGCTCGGCCCAGCCGACCACCGGAAAAATACGGTGGCCCATGGCGCGCAGCCATCCGCGTTTCTCGCCAGCCGCGAACGCCACATAGGCTTCCGCCCAGCGCTTCGGCCAAAGATCCTCGTCGCGGTCGAAGCCCGCCGATCCCATCCAGTCCTGCAGCGCGAGCTCGAAACTGTCCTTGATGCCGAGCCGGCGCTGTTCGGGGCTATCGACCAGAAACAATCCGCCGAACGACCAGAAGGCCTGGCCGCCGAGGCTCTGTTCGCCTTCCTGATCGACCACGATGACGCGCTTTGCCGGCATCGGCGATTTCGGTCGCGGCGACGAGGCCCGCGAGTCCGCCGCCGACCACGATTACGTCCGCATCGTCAGCCATCTACCCGTCCCCCGACTCCGCCAGCGGAGTGAAGCCCGCGGCGTTAACCGCGGTCAACGGCAAATGGTATCGGTCCGTCGCCCAAGCGCCGCCGGTGAGCGTCAACATGTTCCAGTTTGGGACCTTGCAGCGGCAAGGTGCAGCGCGCCTGCAACACTCAATTTGAATTTGTTTTGAGCCACCCCGCGCCATCTGGACAAAATCGCGATCTCGGCAACACGCTGGCGATGCATCACTGCAAGACGTCGATCAGATTCGGGTTCGACAGGTTTGGACTGGGGCTGGACAATGAAGTTCGTGACGGGGTTGCTCGCGGCGGTTCTCCTGCTGGCAGGAGTGGGGGCGAGCCATGCGGTGGTTCGGATTGCCGAGGACCGTGGGGGCCGGATCGGCACTTACGTCGACAAATATCAGGACCTGCGCAGCTCCGGCGAGACCGTCATCATCGACGGGCTGTGCGCCTCGGCCTGCACCATCGTTCTGGGCGCGGTTCCGCACGACAAGATCTGCGTGACGTCTCACGCCAATCTCGGGTTCCACGCGGCATGGGATTTCGGCGCCAACGGCCGGGCGATCACCAATCCCGAAGCGACGCAGATGCTGTATTCGATGTATCCGTCCGCGGTGCGGCGCTGGATCGCCCAGCGCGGCGGCTTGACGCCGCACATGATTTTCCTGCGCGGCAAGCAATTGATGAGCATGTACCGTCCCTGCTATCTCGACGCCCAGGCTTCCACCGCCAAGGTCTCGACATCGCACTGAAATCACGCCCGCGCTTCAGCATGACGTGATCGGCGGCGCCCCGCGTGGCGCTTGCCCGCCGGCGCGACTGGCCCTATCTGAACATGACGATCCGGCGAACGGCGGCAACGCCGTACTTCGCCGCAGTTCGTTCAGCACTGATTCCCTCAGAGATGCTGCCGATCTTGCGATCAGAACAGGCGCGATTGACGAGTTCAGGCATGGCCCAGCCGATTTCCACACCGCAGGAAATAGCCGCCCCGTTGCGGCCGGCGCGTCGAGCGTTGCTGGCGGCCGGCGCCGGTCTCGGCGCCGCCATCCTGGTCGGCGCCGTGGTGCTGTGGTTCCATTACGGGACGGCGGTCTTCTTCGAGACGATCGCGTCCGGTCATCTCCGCCTGCTTCTGACCTCGATCAAGGGAATTTCACGATGGATCGGACCACCCGCCCGCTGGTGATCGTCGCAGCATTCGCCGGAAGCCTGGTGGTCGGGCTGGTGCTGATGCTGTGGGCGCTGGGCGGATTGCGAGGCGTGACCGCGCCCGGCCGCGATCGGCGGCCCGTTTCAACTGACCGACCAGGCCGGCCAGACCGTGACCGAGAAGAGCCTGCAGGGCCGCCCGACCCTGATCTTTTTCGGCTTTACCCATTGCCCCGACGTCTGTCCGACCTCGCTGTTCGAGATTTCCGAGGTGCTGCGGGCGATGGGCAAGGATGCCGATCGCGTCAACGCCTATTTCATCTCGGTCGATCCCGAGCGCGATACAACCGCAGCGATGAAGGATTATCTGTCGAGCTTCGATCCGCATCTCAAGGGCCTGACCGGCAATCCCAATGCGGTAGCGAAGGTGATTTCCGATTTCCGGGTCTATGCCAAGAAAGTCCCGCTCAAGGATGGCGATTACACCATGGACCATACCGCGCTGATCTATTTGATGGATCGCGACGGCAAATTCGTGGCGCCGTTCAACCTCAAGCGGAAGCCTGAGGAAGCCGCGGCCGATCTGAAGCGCTACCTCTGAGGCGGGGGCTGCGGATGGCCAGATGGCAAGAGACATTCGCGTTATCGGGCGGATGGTCTATAAGGCCGTCGACTTTCGAAACAAGCCACATGCGATCACAGACCAGTTCAGCTAACAGCGAAACACCAAAGCGAACCATCCGCGCCGTGGCGGCGATGGCGGCATGGTCGCTTGGCGTGCTGCTCGCGCTGGGCCTTTGCGGCGGCCGCGCAGGCGCAAAGCGTGGCGAAGCCGGGCGCGGAGGCAGCGCCCCAGGCGGTGCCCGGATTCTGGGACCCAAGGCGGCGTCCGGACCGGCCCGATCTGTCGCGCCTCACCGTGATCCGGTTTCTGACCGAAACCGACTATCCGCCGTTCAATTTCACCGGTCCCGATGGCAATCCCGCCGGTTTCAACGTCGATCTGGCGCGGCTGTTGTGCGAAGAAATCAAGGTCACCTGCACCATCCAGATGCGGCGGTTCGAGACGCTGCTCGATGCGATCGCGAGCAATCGGGGTGATGCCATCATCGCGTCGCTCGCAGTGACCTCGGAGATGCGCGCCCGCGTCGATTTCACCGATCCCTATTATCGGGCGCCGGCGCGGTTCGTGTCGCGGCGCAACGCGGTGATGCCGGAGATTCGTCCCGAATATCTCGAAGGCAAGAAGGTCGGCGCCATCGCCGGGTCGTCGCACGAGGCCTATCTCAAGGCGATGTTCACCGACGCCGAATTGCACGCCTATCCTAACGAGGACGCGCTGCGACAGGCGCTGCGCCGCGGCGAGGTGGATTTCATTTTCGGCGATGCGATCTCGCTGGCGTTCTGGATCAACGGCACCGACTCCGGCGAATGCTGCGCTTTCAGCGGCGGTCCGTTTGTCGAGAGCCGCTATTTCGGCGAAGGCATCGGCATCGCCGTGCGCAAGGGCAATGACCTGTTGCGGCAATCGCTGAACTGGGCGCTGTTTCGGGTTTGGGAAAAGGGCCGCTACACCGATTTGTGGTTGCGCTATTTTTCGGTGAGTCCGTTTTAGAGATCGCTCTGTCATTCCGGGATGATGCGTCAGCACCGGACCTCGGATGTGCTATTGCATATCGGGGAATCTCCGGGATTGCGGGTTCGCTGGTTCGCATCGTCCCGGAATGACAGTGGCCTAGCCACCGTTTTGCATTTTGACGCGGAAGCGCTAGTTTCCGCGGCCTCGGAGACCCCTTTTATTATGTCCACCCTCGATCTTGCCGTTAGCCCCAGCGATCTGCGTGCGCTCGCCGAACAATCCAACGCCTGGCCGTTCGAGCAGGCAAAGCAGATCGTGGCGCGCCTGAAAAAGAAGCCAAAGGACGAAGTGCTGTTCGAGACCGGCTATGGGCCGTCGGGCCTGCCGCATATCGGCACCTTCGGCGAAGTCGCGCGCACCACCATGGTCCGCCACGCGTTTCGCGTGCTCACCGAGGACAAGATCAAGACCCGGCTGATCGCGTTCTCCGACGACATGGACGGCCTGCGCAAGGTGCCGGACAATGTGCCGAACAAGGAGATGCTGACCGAACATCTCGGCAAGCCTTTGACCCGCGTGCCCGATCCGTTCGGCACCCATCCGAGTTTCGGCGCCCATAACAATGCACGGCTGCGCGCATTTCTCGATACCTTCGGGTTCGATTATGAATTCGCCAGCTCGACCGATTATTACGTCTCCGGAAAATTCGACACGGCGCTGCTGCGGGTGCTGGAGCGCATCGATCAGGTGATGGCGGTGATGCTGCCTTCCTTGCGGGAAGAGCGCGCGGCGAGCTATTCGCCGTTTTTGCCGATCTGCCCGCGCACCGGCGTGGTGCTCTATGTGCCGATTACCGCGCACGACGTGAAGAGTGGGACCATCTCCTACGACGATCCCGAAACCAAACGAGAGTGTCACGCTGCCGGTCACCGGAGGGCATTGTAAACTGCAATGGAAGCCGGACTGGGCGATGCGATGGTTCGCGCTCGGCGTCGACTACGAGATGGCCGGCAAGGACCTGATCGATTCGGTCAAACTGTCCGGCAAGATTTGCGCGGCGCTCGGCGGCACGCCGCCGGAAGGGTTCAATTACGAACTGTTCCTCGACGAGCACGGCCAGAAGATTTCCAAGTCGAAGGGCAACGGCCTCACCATCGACGAATGGCTGCGCTATGCGTCGCCGGAATCGCTGTCGCTGTTCATGTATCGCGAGCCGAAGGCCGCCAAGCGGCTGCACTTCGATGTGATCCCGCGCAATGTCGACGACTACCAGCAATTCATCGACGGCTTTCCCCGGCAGGATCCAAAGCAGCAATTGGCCAATCCGGTCTGGCACATCCATGCCGGGCATCCGCCCACGGCCGATATGCCGGTCACGTTCCAGCTGCTGCTGACGCTGGTGTCGTCGTCGAACGCGGAGAATGCCGCCACGCTATGGGGTTTCATCGGGCGTTATCGCCCCGGCGTCACGCCGCAGACCCATCCGAAACTCGACGCCATGGTCGGCTACGCCATCAACTATTATCGCGACTTCGTGGCGCCGACCAAGAAATTCCGCGAGCCGACGCCGACCGAGCGCGCCGCGCTGCAGGATCTGCGCGACGCGCTGTCGCAACTGCCGCCGGCGTCGTCGGCCGAGGAGATCCAGAACGTGGTCTACGAGATCGGCCGCCGCGAGCCGTTCCTCGATGCCGTGAAGAAGGGCAAGGATGGCCGGCCCGGCGTTTCGCTCGACTGGTTCAACATGCTCTATCAGGTGCTGCTCGGTCAGGAGAAAGGCCCGCGCTTCGGCTCCTTCGTCGCGGTGTACGGATTGCCGAACGCCGTGACCATGATCGACGGCGCGCTGGCACGGTCGGGGTAGTCCCTCTCGTCATGGACGGGCATAGCGCCTCGAAAACGGCGTCGCTTCCGCTCGCCTACGTTCCGGCCATCCAGGTCTTTCTTGCCGCCATGCCGTTAAGACGTAGATGCCCGGGACAAGCCCGGGCATGACGAAGATACGTTACGATGCCACGCTACTGGCTCGCCCACACGATCCGCGCGATCCATTGCACCTCGGCGGCGGCCAGCGTGCGATCGCTCTGGTTTGAATTTAACGATTGCAGCTCGAGCGATCTTCGCGGTGCGGCGTTTCAATTCCCGCAGCAGCACCTCGCCGGCTTTGGTTTTCACCACCACGCGGTCGCCGCGCCGGATCGGCGTGCCCGGCGACACCACGATGATGTCGCCATCGCGGTAGACCGGCTTCATCTGGTCGCCGGAAATTTCCAGCGCATAGGCGTGCTCGTCATGGACCGCGGGCAAGCCAACCTCACTCCAGCCCTTGCCGGCCGGAAAGCCGGCTTCGTCGAAGTGGCCCGCGGCGCGCCTGCGTGAAACCGAGCAGCGGTACCGACGGCGCCGTCCTTTCGGTATCGCCGATCAATTGCACAAAGCTGTCGATGGAATGGTTGGTCGCTGCGAGCGCCTTGGCGACCGATTCGGTCGAGGGCCAGCGTTCGCGGTTGTCCGCGGTGATGCGTTTGGATTTGTTGAACGTGGTGGGATCGAGGCCCGATTTTCGAGCCAGCCCCGAAGCCGACAGTCCGGCGCGTTCGGCCAGACGATCCAGCGCGGCCCAGACCTGATCATGGGTCAGCATCCGCGGGGTTTTTGGCTGTTTGACCATGGTCCGGCTTGATCGGGATTTAGGAATTATTACCTCAACCGCCCGCTTTTCACAACCCGGCGCGAGACCTGCTGAAACCCGCCCTTGAAGTGCGCCGGTGCCGCCGATACGGTCGCAGAGCTGATCCGGAAATTCCGGGGAAATCCCAAGAAAATCTCAAGAGACTCAACGATAAGCAGGATCGGGGCAGGTGCACAGGATCTATAAAATCTGTCCCGCTTCGGCCTGGCGCGAGGCCGAGCGGCAAGGCGTCTACCGGGGCAGCGCCGACGATATCCGCGACGGCTTCATCCATTTTTCCGCGGCCTCCCAGGTGGCGGAGACGGCAGGCAAGCATTTCGCCGGCCAGACTGGGCTGTTCCTGATCGCCGTCGATGCCGACGCGCTGGGCGCCGCGCTGCGATGGGAGCGCTCGCGCAACGACGAGCTGTTTCCGCATCTCTATGGTGAACTCGATCTCGGCGCGGTCACCGGCATCCACGATATCCGCGCGCGGTCCGACGGCACGCACGACATCCCGGAGCTTGAGTCGTGATCCGCGCCTTCGACGCCTTCTCATTGCCGCTGCTGCGCTGGTTCGATCCGGAGGACGCCCATCGTCTGGCGATCCAGGGTCTGCGGTTGTTGCCGCCGGTGCGGCCACGACCGGACGACCCAAAACTGGCGGTGCGGGCCTTCGGCCTGAATTTTCCCAATCCGATCGGCATGGCCGCGGGCTTCGACAAGAGCGCGGAGGTTCCGGACGCGCTGTTGCGGCTGGGGTTTCGGCTTTGTCGAAATCGGCTCGGTGACGCCGAAGCCGCAAACCGGCAATCCGCGACCGCGGCTGTTTCGGCTGGAGCGCGACGCGGCGGTAGTCAATCGCATGGGATTCAACAATGACGGCGCGGCAGCCGTGCTGCGGCGGCTGGCCGGCGCGCGCGCATCTCAGCGGCATCGTCGGCGTCAATGTCGGCGCCAACAAGGATTCCCCCGATCGCGTCGCCGATTATGTGCAACTGATCGAGACCTTCGCGCCGGTGGCGAGCTACTTCACCGTCAACGTGTCGTCGCCGAATACGCCGGGTCTGCGCAACCTGCAGCAAGCCGCCGCCCTCGACGATCTGCTGGCCAAGGTGATCGATGCGCGCGAGCGGGTGCGGCAGAACGCCGGCGATTCGCCGGTGCTGTTGAAGATCGCGCCGGATCTAAGCCTGACCGAGCTCGACGAGGTCGTTCACATCGCGCGCTCGCGCCGCGTCGACGGCATGATCGTGGCCAATACCACGGTGGCGCGGCCATCGACCTTGCGCGAACAGAACCGCGCCGCCGAGCAGGGCGGATTGTCGGGACGGCCGCTGTTTCGGCTGTCGACGCGGATGGTGGCCGAGACCTATGTGCGCGCCGAGGGGGCGTTTCCGCTGGTCGGCGTCGGCGGCATCGATACCGGCGGCGCCGCGCTGACCAAGATCCGCGCCGGCGCCAGCCTGATCCAGCTTTATTCGTCGTTGATCTATAAGGGCCTTGGCCTGGTCGATGACATCAAGAACGATCTGACCTCGACGTTATTGCGCACCGGGCGCGACTCGCTCGCCGAAATCGTCGGCGCCGATGCCGCGACCATCACGGCCGAGGACTGGCCGGTTTAGACGTTGCTGCCAGCGACAAATCGCAATTGCATTGTCGCGTCCTCCGGATTTCGGGCATGATGAGTTTAGGGTACGCGAGCGTGTCCCGGACGCGGTGCAGCGCTTACGCTCTCCGCAGAGGCGGGACCCGTACACCCTGGCTGAAAAGACGCCTTGGCTGCAAAGCACTGGCCCGGCTCTGCGCACCACGCCGCAAGGCGGCGCGCGGCTGCATCGGGACGATGCAGGAGCGTTAACTCAACTCGAATCCCGTTCAGCCGGGCAGCGGTTCTTGCTGGAACGAAGTCCGCAGCATCGCCGGATAGCGCAGCGCCTGCAGTCCCCCACGCGACCGTATAAAGCATCAGCATGGCGATCCACAGCCCGGTATTGCCGAACGAGCGCAGCGAAAATCCAACGGCGAGAAAGATCAGCAACGAAAGCACCATCAGATTGCGCATGTCGCGCGCCCAGGTCGCGCCGATAAAGATCCCGTCATAGACAAAGGCGAAAACGCCGGGCAGCGGAGCCACCACCACGAACCACAGATAGTCGCGCGCATGTTGCCGTACGTCCTCGCTGGCGGTCATGGTGTCGATCAGCGACGGACCCAGCAGCGCGAAAACCGCTGCGACCGCCAGCGCAACGCCAAAGCCCCAGCGGATTACCAGCTGGACCGCACTCGAGAAAGCGCCGCGGTCGCCGGCGCCATAGGCGCGACCGCAGAGTTGTTCGGCGGCATTGGCGAGGCCGTCGAGGAAGAACGCACTGATCAGAAGGAAATTGTTCAATACCGCATTGGCGGCGAGGATCACGTCGCCCGAACGCGCGCCTTGCGCGGTGAAGAACAGGAAGGCGACAATCAGCGCGGCGGTACGGATCGTGATGTCGCGGCTGACCGACAGCATGCGCAGCAGCTTGGTTCGATCGAGCAACGCGGCGCGATCGAGCGCCGGCGATCCGCGCGTCAGCCGCCATGCGATCACGATGCCGAGCACGAGCCCGCTGGCTTCGGCAATCACCGCCGCCGTCGCGGCGCCGGCGACCCCGGCATCGAGCACCAGTACCAGCAGGACGGTCGCCGCCATATTGATGACGTTGATTGCGATCTGCACGCCGAGCGCAAGCGTGGCGCGCGCCTGTCCGACCAGCCAGCCGAGCACGACATAGTTGGCAAACACCAGCGGCGCGGACCAGATCCGAATGGCGAAGTAAACCTTGGCGGCGCGGATGACACCGTCGCTGCCGCCCATCGCCCCCAGCAGAACCGCGATGAGCGGGACCTGCAACACAATAAGGCAGGTGCCGACCAGTGCTGCGATGACGAGCCCTCGCACCAGCAGCAGTCGGATTTCCTGCAGTTCTCCGGCGCCGAGCGCCTGCGAAGCAAATGCGATCGTGCTCATGCGCAGGAAGGCGAACAGCCAGAACAGGCAGTCGAAAATCACCGACGCCATCGCCACGCCGCCGAACATCGTGGTGTCGCCCAGCCGCCCGATCGCAATCGTCGAGACGATGCCCATCAGCGGCGTCGTCAGATTTGCGAGCATCGCCGGCCCGGCGATGGCGAAAACCTGTGCGGTCGTAACTCTGGATGAAGCAGTCAATGAACCTGGCCCGCCCGCGAGATGGCGATTTGGAGAAAAGCCGTCTCGCTCTAGCGGCCGCGCGGAGCGCCGAACATCCGCGATATCAGCCAGATCGGAATCACGATCACGGCGCCGAGCAGGAAATAACGCCACAGGCCATTGATGGCGTCAAAGCCGAGATCCCAGATCCGTTGAAACAGCAGGCGGATGCTGTGGACGATATTCCAGGGATCGAAGCCGATCGCGGCAAGCACCACGCCGACCAGGATCGACAGCAGGATTAGCCGGAACGCCACCGTCAGCGGCGAGCCGCCGAGAAAGCGTTGGATGCCGTCATGGGTTGCCGGCAATTCCCGGGTGTCGTTGGCCATCGGTGATCTCCCGCGCGGACTCTGCCGCGCACTCTATTCCAATTCGGTGCAAATGGGGAACCCGTCTGTCGCCGTCAATGGTGGTCGATCGCGCGCGCTTTCTATTTTGGCGCGACATGAACCGGGGTTCATCCCGGATCGGTCTTCAGCATCCGCTCCAGCGTTTCCAGCCGGTCGGCCTCGCGCGGCGGCTTGTCCCAGCGCAACCGGTTGATGCGGGGAAACCGCATCGCGACGCCGGACTTGTGCCGCGGTGAGCGCGCCAATCCCTCGAATGCGACTTCCAGCACCAGCCCCCGATCCGGCTCATGCACCACATGCCGGACCGGTCCGAATTTCTCCGTAGTGTTGCGACGCACGAAGCGGTCGATCTGCAACAGCTCCTCATCGGTGAAGCCGAAATAGGCCTTGCCGACCGGCACCAGTTGCTCGCCGTCGTCGCCTGAGGTCCAGACCCCGAACGTATAGTCGGAATAATATGACGAGCGCTTGCCGTGACCGCGTTGCGCGTACATTAGCACGGCATCGATGATGTGCGGGTCGCGCTTCCATTTCCACCATTGGCCTTTCGGGCGGCCCGGCAAATATGCGGCGTCGCGGCGTTTCAGCATCACCCCCTCGACCGCATCGGCATCTGCGCCGGCCCCGGCGCCGGCGGGATCGGCGCGCGCAGCCTTCAGCGTTTCCCAGCTATCGAAGGGGATCGTCGGCGACAGGTCGATCCTGTTATCGTCGAGCTTCGCAACGAAGGCCTCCAGCCGCTTCCGGCGCTCGGCAAACGGCAGCGCACGCAGATCGGTATCACCTTCACCGAGCAGGTCGTAGGCGCGCAGATGGATGGGATAGTCCTTGAGCAGTTTCGGCGCGACGACCTTGCGGTTCAAACGCTGCTGCAGCACGTTAAAGGTCTGCACCCGCTTGTCGCGCAGCACCAGCAGCTCGCCGTCGATCGCGCCGGGCAGATGCAACGACGGCAGCAGGTCCGGAAAGCTTTTGGTGATGTCTTCACCGGTCCGCGAATAAAGCCGTGCCACCACGTTGCCGCGCGCGTCGCGGCCGCTTACGGCCTGAACGCGAATGCCGTCCCATTTCCATTCCGCGATAAAATCGGCGGCGTTGAGACTCGCAAAATCAGTATCCTCAATCGCGTGCGCCAGCATCACGGGGCGGAACGGCGCCGGGTCGAGATTGACCGGCTGCTCGGCACGGCCTTCCAGCCATGCGAATAGATCGAGGTAGGGCGGGCTGAGCCCCGGCCACATCAGCTCGATATCGTGGGCGTCCTTGTCGCCGAGATCAGCTGCGGCGGTCTTGGCCAGCCGCGCTGAAATGCCGATCCGCATCGCCCCGGTGACGAGTTTCAACAGCGCCCAACGCCCGTTCTCGTCCAACTCGTCGAGCCAGCGCGCCAGTTGTTTCGGCATCTCGGTCTTGCCCAGCGTACGAAGCGTGGTGACGACCTCGGCGAGCGTCGGCGGCGGCGGATTGTTGTGGGTGTGGGGAGGATGCGGGAGTTCTTCGCCTCTCCCGCTTGCGGGGGAGGTCGGATCGCCCGGCAGCGCGCTTGCGCTGCTCGGCGATCCGGGTGGGGGCTCTTTCTGAGCCAGCGGCCTAGATTGCCCCCACCCCAGCCCTCCCACGCAAGCGGGAGAGGGAGCAGAAGGGGTCGTTGGCGTGACCGCCGTCGGCCACATTAGCGCGACGGTTTCGGAAAGGTCGCCGACATAATCATACGACAACGCGAACAGCACCGGATCGGTACGATCGGCGATCAGGTTTCGGATCAGCCCTGGCTTGGCATGCTTGAACGACAACGCACCGGTGAGCGCCGCCAGCGCATAGCCGCGATCCGGGTCTTCGACGGTGCGGAAATAGGCAGTGATCAGCCGCAGCTTGTTGTTGCGGCCGGGCTCATAGGCGAGACGATCGAGCAGTTCGGCGAAGCGATTCATGCTTCGTCCTCGACCGCCTGTGCCGGGTCGCTTTCGTCCTCGTCGCCGTAACCGACCAGATCGAGCGGCCGCGCGGCCAGCCCCTTGGCCTTGCACCAATGCACCAATGCGTCTTCCTGGCCGTGGGTGACCCAGACCTCGCCGGCGCCGGTGGCGTTGATTGTCGCGGTCAGCCCGTTCCAGTCGGCATGGTCCGAAATCACCAGCGGCAATTCGACGCCGCGCTGGCGGGCGCGTGCACGTACCCGCATCCAGCCCGACGCAAACGCCGTAACCGGATCGGGAAACCGCCGCGTCCAGATATCCGAGGTGGCCGATGGCGGCGCCAGCGTGATGGTGCCGGCGAGATCGGCCTTCTTCATGCCCTTGACCGCGCGCAGATCCCCCAGCATCACGCCGCGGCTCGCATAATAGCGCGTGATCTTTTCCATCGCGCCGTGCAGGTAGACCGGCGCGTCATAGCCGGCGAGACGAAGCAGCGCGATCACCCGCTGCGCCTTGCCGAGCGAATAAGCGCCGACCAGATGCGCGCGCTCCGGAAACAGCGCGACCGAAGCCAGCAGCTTTTTAATTTCGTCCGCCGCATCGCCGTGGCGAAAGACCGGCAGGCCGAAAGTGGCCTCGGTGATGAACACATCGCACGGCACCACCTCGAACGGCGCGCAGGTCGGATCGGGCGCGTCCTTGTAGTCGCCGGAGGCGACGATGCAGGTATCTTTGCAGGACACCGCGATCTGCGCCGAGCCCAGCACGTGGCCGGCGGGGTGGAGTTTGATCTTGACGTCGCCGAGCCGCAATTCCTCGCCATAGGCGATGGCCTGCGTGCGCCCTGCGAAATCATCACCATAGCGCAGCCGCATCATGTCGAGCGTCTCTTGCGTGGCCAGTACCGCGCCGTGGCCGGGACGGGCGTGGTCGGAATGGCCATGGGTGATCACGGCGCGCGCGACCGGCCGCACCGGATCGATATGGAAGTCACCCGGCTTGCAGCACAGCCCGGCGGCAACCGGCATCAGGATGTCTTGCGGACGCATCTTGGCTATATAGTCCGCGACGAGGTTCATTCGAGTCTCGCCGCCCGTCTATCCCTGAATTGCCGAATCGGTTCCGACGATGCCCACGCGCTTGTTCCTGTCCTCCGGCGATCTGATGGCCGACCGCCGGTTCGACTTCGCGCGCGATCTGCAGCTGAAAGGCGATCTCGTCGCCGCCGCCGATCTGTTGTTGCAGGCCATTGAGCTCGCGCCCGGCTTTGCCTCCGCCTGGTTCACGCTGGGGGAAATTCGCGAACGGCTCGGCGAACGCGATGAGGCGATCGCGGCATTCCGGAAAGCTGGGATTGCCGACCCCGACGATCGGCATGGCGCGCGACTGCGGCTGATGCTGCTCGGCGCCGAAAAACTGTCGGACATGCCGCCGGCCTATGTGCGCGCGCTGTTCGATCAATATGCGCCGAAATTCGAGACGGCGCTGGTTGAAGATCTCCGCTACCGGGGACCAGCGCTGTTGTTCAAGGCCGTGCTGTCGGTGCGCGCCGCCGTCCGCAAACCGGCCTTCTTCAAGCGCGCGATCGATCTCGGCTGCGGCACCGGACTTGCAGCGACCGCCTTCGGCAGGGAGGTCGACGAATTCATCGGCGTCGATCTGTCGCCGCGCATGATTGAGCGGGCCCGCGCCGGCGGGCTTTATGCAGAACTCGAGGTGATCGAGATGGTGCAAGGCTTGCGCGGCAGGGGTGATGCCAGCGCCGATCTGATTCTCGCCGCCGACGCGATGGTTTATCTGGCCGATCTCGCGCCGGTGTTGGGAGAGACGAGACGGGTGCTGACGGCCGGTGGCCTGGTGGCATTCACGGTTGAAACCCATGATGGGGAAGGCGTCATTCTGGGCCAAGGGCTGCGCTACGCCCACGCGGCCAGCTATGTGCGAAGCAGGATCAAAGCCGCCGGCCTGGCATTATCGCTGCTTGAGGATTTATCGGCGCGCAACGAGGATAATGCGCCGGTGCCGGGCCTGGTGGTGGTGGCCGAAAAGACCTGAGCGACCCGCCGCTGATCGCTCGAACAGGTCCGGCTTTTAAGCTCTCGACCGGCCACGCCAGACCGGCTTAACCTGTCTTCCGTGAACACCGTTGAACCAGAGCTCGTTGGGCCCTCGCTGTTGCCTGATACGTTTTTGCGCTGGTTCGCAGGCCGCGGCTGGTCGCCCCGTGAGCATCAGCTGGAACTGCTCGCCAAGGCCCGCGACGATCGCTCGGCGCTGCTGATTGCCCCGACCGGCGCCGGTAAGACGCTGGCCGGATTTCTGCCGACACTCGTGGAGCTCTCTTCTCCCTCCCCCCTTGCGGGGTCCGAGGCGAGCGAAGCTCGCTCTCGAGGTCGGGGTGGGGGGTATCCACAAACACCGCCCGTGCAGTTACCCCTCACCCGGCAGCCTGCGGCCGCCGACCTCTCCCACAAGGGGAGAGGTGAAAAAAGTAGCGTCATCTCCACCGGCCGTGGTGTGATGCGCAGCCGCGGCCTCCACACCCTCTACATCTCGCCGCTGAAGGCGCTTGCGGTCGATATCGCGCGCAATCTGGAGGCGCCGATCGCCGAGATGGCTCTTCCGATCAAGGTCGAGACCCGCACCGGCGACACGCCGGTGTCGCGGCGACAGCGGCAGCGGCGCTATCCGCCGGATATTCTGCTCACCACGCCCGAACAACTGGCGCTGCTGCTCTCGTCTGACGACGCGCCATTTCTGTTCTCGTCGCTCAAGCGCATCGTGCTCGACGAGTTGCATGCGCTGGTCACATCCAAGCGCGGCGATCTGTTGTCGCTCGGCCTCGCACGGCTATGGCGGCTGGCGCCACAAATTCGCGCGATCGGATTGTCGGCGACCGTCGCCGAGCCGGAATCGCTGGCGCGGTTTCTGGTGCCGCAACGCGGCGGCTTGAGCGAGGCCGCCGACATCGTGGTCGCCGGCGGTGCGGCGGCGCCGATTGTCGAGATGCTCGACACGCGCGAAAGATTGCCCTGGGCAGGTCACAGCGCGCGCCACGCACTGCCGGAGGTCTACGACCTGATCAAGCGCAACAATACCACGCTGGTCTTTGTCAACACCCGCAGCCAGGCCGAGATGTTGTTTCAGGATCTGTGGCGCATGAACGACGATGGCCTTGCGATTGCGCTGCATCACGGCTCACTCGATGTTGCGCAACGTCGCAAGGTCGAAGATGCAATGGCGGCCGGGAAACTGCGCGGCGTGGTCTGCACCTCGTCGCTCGATCTCGGCGTCGACTGGGGCGACGTCGATCTCGTCATCAATATCGGCGCGCCCAAAGGCGCCTCCAGGTTGATGCAGCGCATCGGCCGCGCCAATCACCGCATCGACGAGGCCTCGCGCGCGGTGCTGGTTCCGGCCAATCGCTTCGAGGTGCTGGAATGCGCCGTCGCGATCGACGCGGTGGCCGAAAATGCACAGGACACCCCGCCACTGCGCATCGGCGCGCTGGACGTGCTGGCGCAGCATGTGCTCGGGTGTGCCTGTGGCGAGCCGTTTCTGTCGGATCTGCTCTATGACGAGGTCCTGACCGCCGCGCCCTATTCGGGCCTGACGCGGACTGATTTCGATGACGTGGTCGATTTCGTCGCCACCGGCGGCTACGCGTTGAAAACCTACGAGCGCTTCGCCCGCATCAAGCAGGACAAGGCCGGCCGCTGGCGCGTCACCAATCCGCGGGTGAGGCAAAGCTATCGCCTCAATGTCGGCACCATTGTCGAGGACGCGATGCTCAAGGTACGACTGGTGCGTTCGCGGGGCGGCGGCTCTGGATCGACCGGGGCGCTCGGACGCGGCGGCCGGATGCTTGGCGAGATCGAGGAATATTTTATCGAAGGTCTGGTGGTCGGCGACACCTTTGTATTTGGCGGCGAGGTCGTACGCTACGAACAGCTTTCGGAAGACGTTGTCTATGTCTCGCGCGCCAGTGACAAGGACGCGAAAGTGCCGTCCTATATGGGCGGCAAGTTCCCGCTCTCGACCTATCTCGCCGAGCGGGTTCGAAAATTGCTCGCCGACCAGCGCGCCTGGAAGGCGCTACCAGACCAGGTGCGCGAGTGGCTGTCGCTGCAGGCGCATTTGTCGCGGGTCCCCGGCGTGCGCGAGTTGGTGGTGGAGACGTTTCCGCGCGCCGACAAGCACTATTTGGTCTGTTATCCCTTTGAGGGGCGGCTCGCGCATCAGACGCTCGGGATGCTGCTGACGCGGCGGCTCGAACGCGCGCGGGCCCGGCCGCTCGGGTTTGTCGCCAATGAATATGCGCTGGCGGTGTGGGGACTTGGCGACGTATCGTCGATGATCCGGCAGGGCCGGCTCGATCTCAACGCGCTGTTCGATCCGGACATGCTGGGCGACGATCTCGAAGCGTGGCTGGCGGAATCCGCGCTGATGAAACGCACCTTCCGCACCTGCGCGATCATCTCCGGATTGATCGCGCGGCGGTTCACCGGCGAGGAGAAGACCCGGCGTCAGGTGCTGTTCTCGACCGACCTGATCTATGACGTGCTGCGCAAACACCAGCCGGATCACGTGTTGCTGCGCGCGGCGCGCGCCGATGCCGCAACCGGGCTGCTCGATATCCGGCGGCTCAGTGATATGCTGGCGCGAATCAAGGGGCGAATCACCCACAAGGAACTCGATCGCATTTCGCCGCTGGCCGTGCCGGTGATGCTGGAAATCGGCCGCGAGTCGGTTTATGGCGAAGCATCGGACGAGTTGCTGGCTGAAGCCGCCGAGGAACTGGTGAAAGAGGCGATGTCATAAAATAAAATGGATTTCTTGCGCCCTGACATATCAACATCGTCATGCCCGGCCTTGTGCCGGGCATCCACGTCTAGCTTTTTTCGGGAGCCAAGACGTGGATGGCCGGACGAGCCCGGCCATGACGAGAAGTGCTGTCAGCCGTCGCGCAGACATACGTGGCGTTAATGTCGTTGGTCGTCGACTTGGTCGCCGATCTTTCCGGTGCGCTGTTCTGGGAAGAGCAGAGCCTGCTGGTGGTCTCGGACCTGCATCTGGAAAAAGGCTCCAGCTTCGCCGCGCGCGGCGTGCTGCTGCCGCCTTACGATACGGTGGCGACGCTCGGCCGGCTCGCGGCGGTGATCGCGCGGCATGACCCGCGCATGGTGATTGCGCTCGGCGACAGCTTTCATGACCGCAGCGCCCATGGCCGGCTGTCCGCGCCGGACCGCGACGCCATCGCGGCGTTCCAGGCGCGGCGCGACTGGATCTGGATTTCCGGCAATCACGATCCTGCGCTGCCGTCGGATCTCGGCGGCGTGGTCGCCAGCGAAGTCGCGATCGGTCCAATCGCGTTCCGTCACGAACCGACCGGCGCCGCCGGTGAGATCGCCGGGCATCTGCATCCCAAGGCGCGGGTGAGCGCACGCGGCCGCTCGATGGAGCGGCGTTGTTTTGCCTGTGACGGCGAGCGCGCGGTGATGCCGGCGTTCGGCGCCTATGCCGGCGGTTTGAGCATTCGCGACGCGGCATTTGCCAAGATATTCCAAACCCCGGGCTTCATGGCGCATGTGCTCGGCGATATCAGGTTGCACACGATTGCCGCCTCGCGCTGTTATTGACCAATCAGATCAAGCTGCTTTCGCCCGCACACGGATGAGCGGGGTTGTGCAGGACCGCCACCGCAATTGTTCACACCGGGTTCATCGAAAAATGGGCACAATGCACGCGATGTAATTGTATGGGACGGCCGTCGGCCGCAAACAGGAGGACCCAAGTAGATGAAAAAAATTCTTTCGATTTCGGCATTCGCCGCCTTGATTTGCTTCACAAGCTTCAGTGCCCAGGCTGCGGAAGGTTGCGGCCCCGGCTTCCATCGCGGGGGGAACGGTCGTTGCTACCCCAACGGGGGCGTGGTCGTGGTTCCCGGTGCGGTCGTTGTTGCTCCGGTCGGAGTAGTTTGCGGGCCTGGACTTCGTTGGCACCCTGGGCGGCACCGCTGCTGGGCATACTGAGTCCGTAAATCTGGAGCGCGATGCTTTTTTAAATCGGCGTCGCGCTCTACTTTTTTATCCGAGCACGATCTGCGCGCAAATGCTTCGCGTTTGTGTTGTGAATGAAAACCGGGATTCGATTTTCCGGACCATGCTCTGGCCGGCGAACCTCAGCTGAAAACAGGACGATCGGGAGCGGAAGTCCCGAAGGCGTACGAGGTACGTCGAGTTCCCGCGGCCGCGCCCTCGGTGTCGGCATTTTAGTTGAAATGCCCGAGGTCGCGGCGCTGGTTAGTTAACCAAAATCCAGGGCCAGGAACTTGATTGGTCAAGGCGCGTCAGGCCATGCCAAGTAACCGAAAGCCGTTGCCGATTGGCGGGTAAGATAAGACGCTGATGAAAATTTACGCAGGGTCGTCTTTACTGAAAAGTACCATTTTGCCGCTACGATCGATTTTCCGTACGATCGTTGCAAGTCGATACTTACTCACGCCGCCGACGCTATCTAAGCATCATTTGTTCGGTCCGGTCACATGTCTGACTTGGTGTCTTTTCTCAAAGAGTTGGACGACGAAGCCACGCGAGGCTCGCCCGAAAGCCGTTTGCGGGCTTTGTGGCATGCGACCGACCTATTGATCGCCGGACGCTATTCTGAGGACGAAGTTTGGGTCTTTGGAGAAGTCATCGATCGGCTGGCAAGCGAAATAGAAGTCGTGGCTCGCGGCAAGCTCGCAATTCGATTGGCGCGCGCCGATATCGCTCCGATCAAAATCGTCAAAAAGCTGGCCTCTGATGAGTTGATCGATGTTGCGGGACCTATTTTAAGGCAGTTTGCGCGGCTCGACACTCAAACCTTGATCGCCAATGCCACAACAGGAAGTCAGCAGCACCTGCTCGCGATCTCCCAGCGCAAGTCGATAGATCAGAACGTAACCGATGTACTGGTCAAGAGGGGCGATAGGGAAGTTATCAAGTCGGTGGCGGCGAATAGCGGCGCGCGGCTTTCGGATTTTGGTTTCCTGCATCTGGTCAAACGATCCGAAGGAGATTCGATATTAGCCGAACATCTCGGCATTCGCAGGGATATCCCTCGACATCTCTTCCAGCAACTTATTGCAAAGGCGTCAGACGAGGTAAAACGAAAGCTGCAGAACGAGCGCCCCGAACTGGCAGATCAAATTCAGACTTCGGTGGCTGACGTCGCGGGCGCGCTCCAATCAAAATTTGGGCCGGCGTCGGAGAACTATTTCGCAGCAAAAAAGACCGTCTGCGCACAACATCAGTCCGGCAATTTAAAAGAGAAGGCGATTTTCGAATATTCTCAATCTCATAAGTTCGAAGAAACCACGATAGGGCTGTCGTTATTGTGCGCTTTGCCCGTCAACGTGGTTGAGCGTGCCTTGGTCGACAAGAATAAGGAACTGGTTCTGGTGCTGGCCAAGGCGCTCGACTTTTCGTGGACAACGGCAATGTCGCTGCTGTTTCTTGGCGCGCCCGACCATCGTATTTTCTCGCGGGACCTCGACGTATTGAAGTTGGCCTTTGCCGGCCTCAATGCTGAAATTTCAAAAGACGTCCTGAAATTCTATCAATCTCGCAAGGCCGCCGAGTTGTCGGATACGGAGCCGCGTCGCCTTCCTCAGCTGCACGCACATTGAATTTGACGGCTCGTACCGCCGGCATTGCGGCGGCCACAGAGCGTTGTGTTTAGCTAGGGCATGATCCCCGAAAAGTGGGAACCGGCGACAAACGCGAAGCGTTTGTGCGGAGACCATGTTAAAACAAAACGATAGAGCGAGATGACGGTTCGACGAAAAGTCATCTCGCCCCTAGCGCAACGCGCGGGCCAATACCGCTTTAATCAACTGGCTCGGCCGCACTTCACTAACCGATGCGGTGTAACGGCTACTGTAAACTTGTCGAATCATCGCGGTGCGCGCTTCCATCGTATCGTCGATGCGCACCGCGAAATCATCCTCCGTGGTACGCACGATGAGAGCCTGAAGCTGGGTCTCGCCGACCTGCAGCGCGACCGTTTGTCCCGCTGCAGCGGGGGCTCGTCCCTCGATCCGCAGTCCGCTCGTTGAAATGTCGAGAATTGGCTGCCATTCCAGTCTTCCGTTGCGGCGAACACCGACGCGTTCGCCGCTTTGCAAGCGCTCGGCTTTTCGTTTGCGGGGTTGTTCGATGCAGACGAGACAAGTCACCGTCAGGATGAGGATATTGTACCAGCTCCAAAACAACGCGATGGAACTTGAATCCTGAAGCGACCAGCCCCCATTCCATATGAACGCCATGAATACCGAAACGATCGTCAGAACGAGATAGATCAAAAACATCCGCATCAGCTTCCATTCGACAAATAGAGCGTCGCGGTTTCCGCCTTTGGCGGTCACTTTGAATTTTTGGCCGACCGGCTTGATCAATCCAGCCACAACGGCCCTCAGAATGGAATGCGCGCAAATCAATTGACTGACGTCGGCCATAATGGGCATGACCCGGGCGCTCGTCATCCAACCCATGATGCTCATCTGCACGATGAAGTAAGGCAGAAATTTACTGAGTGCGTCCGCGACGGATGCATGCACCGCCTGAATTCCGAACAGCAAATAAGCGATGGGAACGAGTAGGGCCAATAGCCTGAATGCGTGGGTCGCGCTCCAATACAAAAACGTCTCGGACAAGATGACGCGATCAACCAGCGAAAGCCGGGTCTGCAGTCGCAGAGGGCCGCTCTTTCCGCGACAGATCTGAACAAAACCAAGGCACCATCGACTGCGTTGTGTCACGTATTCCTTGAGACCTTCCGGAGCCAGTCCCAATGAAAGCTGCTCGTTGAGATAGATCGTCTGATAGCCGATCTCGCGCAATCTAAGCGTGACGAGGTAGTCTTCGGTAACGGAGTCTGTCGGAAATCCTCCGACCCTCATCAGCGGATCAAATCGAAGGACCGATGACGTGCCGCAACAGAATGCCGCGCCCCATGCGTCCTTTGAAGCCATCAGCACGTCGAAGAAATATCGCTGCTCGTCCGGCCAGATGCCGCTGAGCGCGAGGTTGCCCTGAATCGGATCCATGTTGACGAAGTGCTGGGGCGTTTGAACAATGCCGACGCTTGGGTCGCGCATTAAAGCCATCGCGCGCGTCAGAAAATCCGGCCGTGGGACAAAGTCGGCGTCGAGAATGGAGACAAACTCCGGCGGAGTTCCCGAATCATGCAGATAGACCAGGGCATTGTTGATGTTTCCGGCCTTGGCATGTGCGTTGTCGTTGCGCGTGATGTAACCGCAGCCGTGTTCGTCGCAAAGCTGCCGAAGCCATTCCCGGCGGCCATCGTCGCAGACCCAGACGCGAAAATTCGGGTACGCGAGTGACATGGCTCCGACGATGGTCTGTTCCAGTATCAGACGGTCTTCATTGTAAGTGCAGATCAAGACGTCAACGTGCGGCGCCGGCCGGCTTGCCAACCAGGGCAAATTGGCTTCGACATCGGGCGTACGATCGCGGATCCTTGTCAGGAAGAACAACGACATGGTGGTCGAGATCATCGACAGCGTTTCGACCGCGACAAAGACGACCCCGAGGGCATAGTCCGGCGTGAATCCGATTTCCGGCAGCGAACCGAACACCCTCCACGCCATGTATCGCCACATCAGGAAGATCGCGAGGCTGCAAACAGCCAGGCGGTGTATCGGGTTGCGCCGATCGAGCCACCCAAGCGACGCAACGGCGATGAGGCCGGCCGCGATGCCGGACCATGCGCCGGCCGATAGCGTCGATAAAATCGGGTTCATTTTATTGCGCGGCGGCGGTCGATAGAGCGGCGCCCGCGGTTTCAAAGACGACCTGCCCGGTTCGGCCGAGATCGCAGCCTTTACCGCTATGTGCGAGGTCGGGAACTTCCACTGCGACCCGATACTGTTCCTTGCGGAGAGACGACGGCGCGATCGCATAGTTCGCTGCGGCTGACGCCACGCCCGTGAGGTTGACGACACGGCCTGGCATGCCAACGTCGCTGCTACGCAGGCGGAACGTCGCCGCCGTTCCGATCTGAAGGCCATTATACACAGCTTCGCTGACTACCGCCGTAACCAGCGCGGCATTGCAATCGAGCAACCGAACCAAGTCTTGTCCGCGCTGGACGTGCTCTCCCGGAGCCGTCAGCAATTCCCAGACTTTGCTGGACGACGGCGCTAACACTTGTGCGTCTGAGTTGAGCTGTAGCCGGTTATGCTCGATTACCGTGTCTTTTTGCAGCTGGCCGAGCATTGCCTGCTTTTCCGTCAGCTGTGACGACAGTTCGATAATCTGCTGCTGCAGCTCATCGGCGCGTTGTGACGACCTCGGACGATCGTTATAGCTATCGCCGAGAAAAGAGCCCGACCTCGCCGATTCGAGCTCCACTTGAACTCCCTTGATGCGGTGTTCGATTGAACGCACATCTTGCCTGGCGATTTCGTCGTCGCGCCTGACCTTATCGAGCAACGCCTTCGGCTGGAAACCATTGGCATCCAGTTCAGTAGCGCGCGCGAGCACGGCTGCTGTTTCTTCTTGTCGTGTGGCGGCCGCAGCCAGATTGCTTTTGCTCTCCTCGACCCGCGCCTCGAGCTGCTCGATGCGGCCCTTTTTAAACAGCAGCGTCTGCTCGACAAATTCGGCGTGCATTTGCTGGATGCTTTCGAGCCGTGTTTTCAGCGCCGCCGTCTCGGACTCGGTGCGTTCTTGCAGCCGCTGCAGATCGTCAAACCTGGATCGATCGGCCCGGCTGTCGGTGATTCGCAGCAAAGGTGTGCCGGCCGCGAAGGTGGCGCCGACTGCGAGATTGACCGGGGCCAACGACACAATGCCTTCGATCGGAGCCCGCAGCGTCAGCGTCCGGGCATTTACGACGGCTTCCACGCTGGTTGTTTGAAGCAGACGCTGGGCGGGAAACCAGACGACGACAGCCGCCACGGCAAGCGCCACCGCGGATTTGATCGCCCGACGACCCCAGGCATTTTTCTCGAAACCTTTGGCGATCCGGGATAGCGGATCAAGATGGCCTGACCGTGGGGCTGCATCGTCCGGTTCGAACTGCCGCTTTAAGTAGTCCAGCCGCTGCTCAACATTGAGATGACTGAGGTCGGTATCGCGCTTGGCGGCGAATTGATCAGGAGCCGGCTTCTGCGAAACCTGTTCATGGTCGAGGACCGGCTGGGCATTTGATGAGGGGGTCACGGGCTTTTTCCTGATGGGAAGCCGCATCTTTCCGGAGGTTCGGTACCGTTCCATTAAATCTGCGGACCCGGCATTGCGAATCTGCATCTTTTAGTTAACGAGTTGTTTGCCAATTCCCAAAAGAGAGTTGCCAGCACCAACAAGACCTGACGGGCCGCCGACGCTAAAGCGACACAACCAGTGCGTCTATTGCTTTGAAGCAGATGACCTATGGATGTTCTTTCTCGTACGGTGCATCTGTGTAATCGGTTAACAGCCCGTTAGTGACACTGAGCGTATTTTTGAGAATAGACGGCAATCGCGACGCCGCATTTTAATCTGCCCGATTGCTTCTCCTGCAGCTTTCGAAGGACCAAGCTGAAAATGGCCGCATCAGCATCGGCTCCTTTGATCGCGGAGTTGGAAGGCGTTTTCGATAGCCAACCGCCGGAGCGCTGGTCGCGAATATTGCGGCAGGTGGCGAAGCTATTTGTGACTGACGTCCATCGCCTCAACCCAGGCCAGATCACCGTATTCGACGATGTCTTTCTTCGATTAATCGAACGAGCGGACGCGCAAGCCCTGGCCTTGCTTAGCAATGACCTCTGTGGCGTAAGCGCGGCTCCGCGGAAGGCGATATACCGACTTGCTTTCCACAACGACGTTTTGGTGGCCGGACCCGTCTTAAGACGGTCGACCGGGCTGGTGGACAAGGATCTCGTCGAGATCGCCAACGCGCGCGGCCAGCAGCATTTGCTGGAAATCTGTGGCCGAAAAACCATCCATGCGTCATTGAGCGATAAGCTCGTGGAGTGCGGAGAGGTCGCCGTGCTTGGCAAGCTCATGCTGAATTCGGGAGCGATGTTCTCTGAAGCGGGCTGGAGCTGCGCTCGCCGCGAAAGCCAAGCAGGATAAAGGGCTGACGGAAGCGTTATTGCGTCGATCGGACGTCCCAGCGGCGTTACGAAGGGAGCTTGCTTCAAAAGTCAGTGACGCCCGAATACGTTCGATGCAGGCAATGCCCCCTGCATTGCAGGGGAAGATCAAGTCGGCGATCGCTACCAGCGCGGAACGGGCCGAAACGCCGAGGCCAACGCCTGCGGACTATTCGGCCGCCCTGTCCAGAATGGTCGAACTCAGTCGCAAGGGCGGACTTAACGACCGCAGCGTCAACCGCTTTGCAGCCGAGCACAATTATGTAGACGTTGCGGCCGCGCTGTCATTCCTTTCGGGAACACCGGTTGAGGTCATCGTCCCGGTGATCGAAAGCGCCGACCTGGAGGGACTGATGGTGGCGTGCAAGGCTGCAAGATTGAATTGGTCGACGACCACGATGATCATTCACCATCGCCCTGGTTGCCCCGCGGTCACATCCCCCGAACTCCAACAGGCTCAGGCTGCGTTTGACGCATTGTCTCTCTCTATCGCTCAACGGACGATTCGTCTCTGGTAAGCCTGACGCAGCCATCGCCGATCATTGATCCACTCCCAACCCGGGTCACTCCACCTTGCCGGATACCATGGACTGAACGCTCTCGAAGCCCTCGAACTGCGGGTGCCCCAAATAAAGCGGCTTATTGCCGCCGGCCCGGGCATGCGCGGCGCGAAACGCCTCGGACTTGGTCCATGCTTCAAAGACGGCACGGTTCTTCCACACCGTGTGCGAAGCATAGAGCGTGTGATCTTCGGCTTCAGGGCCTTTGAGAAGGTGGAACTCGACGAAGCCCGGCACTTTGTCAAGATGGCTATCGCGGGACAACCAGACGTTCTCGAACGCTGCTTCCGACCCCTTGCTGACTTGAAAGCGGTTCATGGCGATAAACATCTGAAGTCTCCTGATGTCGTTTGAGATCTTGTCGGGCAGCTGGTTCAGCACCAGTCGATCACCAAATATACTAAACCAATGTAAGGATCGAAAGCTCCCCTGCTTCAGTATCATAATCGCTCAGGCTCCGCCCGCTTGTGACTTCTGCCCGTCCGGTGTCGCAACGAGGTTTTTGGGGATGAGCCACAGCGTCGGAAGGATCAACGCGTAAACTGCCGTAATCGCGATCACACAAGTGGGGAAGCCACCGTGAAAGCTATAAAGGGTGGTACCCAAGACGTCGCCAAAGCGAACGGCAATGTAATAAAGTCCGCTGGCCATCATCAGCACCGTACCCTGAAGCCCGGTCGGACTGGATCGAATGATCAGATCCATGTAGGCGGCGGTAGCAAGCCCACCCATCAGGCCAATAGGCACGGCCGCGATCAATGCACCTGTTACCGTATCAATCAGAAGCAAGGGAATCATCTGCGGAATCGCAAAGACCGTACCCCATATGAGCAACAGTTTTAGCGGCAACCTTTGACAAAGGAAGCTGAACACCAGGAAAGTCGGAATGAACGAAAGCGCAAATATCGCATTCCATTGACCCCACTGAGCATCCGCTGCCTTTAACGTGTTCTGCAGGTAGTATTGAAGCGGCGTGGCTGAGCCCGGCGCGAAGCTCCACAAAAGCCATATCCCGAGAGCGGGGTAAATCGGGCCATGACGCAATAATCTCTGGAGATCGTTCAACGGATGTCCTGATCGCTCGGCAAGAAATCCGTCAAAGACAATTTTGGGTTTCCATATCGCATAGACGCTCACGGAGGCCATGACAGCAGCACCGGCTAGAAACAGAATACGGGTCGCCTCGTCGGGGTCCCGCTCTTCGAGCGTTCCGCTAAGCCAGCCACCCACGAGTAAGGCCGCAACCACAGGAATAGATAGGAAGATGTTCCACATCGCACTCACCTGACCCGTCATCAAATGCTGCTGACCGATGGCCGCAGTCATTCCGTTCTGGGCGCTCGATGCGAAAAGAAAAGTCGTCGTCAACAGAACCACGGCGACGAGTAGCGTTACGTAAGTAACAGGCGTGAAGGCAAAGACGGTATACAGCACTGCGCTGATTGCGCCGAACAACAGTAGAAGCCCTCGATCGCCCATCCCGATAGGATTCCAGGTGTCACGGACGAACCCAAAGATGAATGACAAGTAGAGAGGCAATGCGGCCACGAGGCGGAAATTGGCTAGCTCTGATGCTTGCAGATGCAACTTGTTTTTCAGAAAGAAACTTATGGGAATGTCGATCAGGCCGCCGGCGGGTGAGCCGAACGCCAGCAGAACAATCAAGACGCCAAGGTATGCAAATATCTTGTGCCGCTTTGACTGAGGCAGAAGGACGGGAGCGGCTGCCTCGTCGCTCATAGGACCACTTGTCGCCATCGAGCGCTTGTTCTCCTAGGCGCAGATCGGGATCGCTCTACGCCGCTTTCGCCTGCACGGCGTTGCAGAACTCCGCGAGGCGATCGGCGAGCCGCAGCGTGGCCGGGCTGGCGTCGGGGGACGCCACCAGCGCCACTTCGGTTCGGTCGATCGGCGCAAAGCCGTCCTTCGCCGTCAACACCCGATGGTCGGCCTGGATCGCCATCTCGGAAAGGATGCTCAGGCCCAATCCGGCGGCGACCGCGGCCTGAATGCCGGCGAGGCTCGAAGAAGTATAGGCCATGTGCCAGGCACGTCCGGCACTTTCGATGGCATGGATAGCGCGCGCGCGATAAAGGCAGCCGGCGGGAAAGCCGATCAGCGGCACGGATCCGCTGCTGCCATCGATCGGATGGCTCCTGCTGGTGACCCAATGCACCCGCTCGGGCCACACCGCGATGGCGCCCTTTTCGCCGGCGTCGCGCTTGAGCAGCGCCAGATCGAGTTCGCCGCGTTCGAGATCGCGCCTCAAATAGGTGCTCTGATCCGCCCGCACGTCGAGCCGCAGGCCGGGCCGCGCGCGGGAAAACGTTGCCAGCAATTTCGCCAGCCGATAGGCGGCGAAATCTTCAGGGATGCCCAACCTGACCGCGCCTTCATTGCCCGGCCGCGCCAGCACGTCGCGGGCTTCTTCGGCGAGCGACAATAGCCGGCGCGCATAGGACAACAATCGCTCGCCGGCCTCGGTCGGCGTGACGTCCTTGCCCGTGCGATTCAACAGCGGCTGGCCGACATCCTCTTCCAGCCGCCTGATCTGTTGGCTGACGGTGGATTGGGTGCGGTGAACGCGCTCGCCTGCCCGGGTGAAGCCGCCGGCATCGACCACCGAGACGAAGCTGCGCAGCAGTTCGAGATCGAGCATGGGACCGATCTATTCATATTTCCACTGGCAGTCAGTTTATCATTTAATTTCCAAATATCAAGGTGAGCGCCTAGATCGGGCAAAGGAAAATTCCAGGAGAAATTTCATGTCGCTCGCCCCCTCCGTTGCGGTTCCCCGCGCCAGCTTTAATCCGCTGCCGATCTATATCGGCGTGTTCTGCCTGCTGTGGAGCTTCGCCTTTGTCGCGGGCAAAATCGGCGTTACCGATTGTCCGCCGCTGATCCTGCTCACGGCGCGGTTTTCGCTGGCGGGAATTCTGATCCTCGGAATTTCGGCGCTCCGCGGCGATGCCTGGTCGCTGTCGTGGCGCGACGTTTGCGTGTTTGCGGCTCTCGGCATCGCCAACAACGCGCTTTATTTGGGCCTCGGCTATACAGGGCTACAGACGGTGTCCGCCGGGCTTGGCGGGTTGATCGTCAGTGCCAATCCGGTATTTACCGCGGTGCTCGCGGCCCTGTTCCTGAAGGAGCCGCTGACCTCCCGCAAGGTTGCGGGGCTGCTGCTCGGCGTGATCGGCGTCAGTTTCATTGTCTGGCATCGGATCTCGGCCGGCACGGATAGCTGGCACGGAATTCTGTTCACGCTGGCCTCATTGGCATCGATCGTGGCCGGCACCATCCTGTTCAAACTGCTGGCGCCGAAAGGCAGCCTATGGATCGGCAATGGCGTTCAGAATCTGGCTGCCGGAATTGTGCTGCTCCCCTTCGCCTTCACGCTGTCCAGCGTCGGCGATATCGTGCCGAGCGCGCGGCTGTTGGGCGCGTTCGTGTTCCTGGTGCTGGGCGGATCGATTCTGGCCTATCGGTTGTGGTTTCATCTGCTCAGGGTATGCGGAGCGACGGCGGCGAGCGCCTATCATTTCCTGATGCCGCCGATCGGCATGCTGTTCGCCTGGATGGTCCTCGGTGAACACGTCGAGCTTCGCGATTTAATCGGGATCGTGCCGGTGGCGCTCGGCATCTATCTGGTGACGCGTTCCGCCGCGCCCGAGGCTCCAGTCTTGCGATAGGATGGCACGATGACCTCACTCACGATTACCCTGATCGGCGGTCCCACCGCGCTGCTTGAAATCGACGGCTTTCGCCTGCTCACCGATCCCACATTCGATGCGCCGGGCGCCTACCAATTGCCGCATGTGAAGCTGGAGAAATTATCCGGTCCCGCGCTCGGCGCCGACGCGATCGGCGAAGTCGATGCCGTGCTGCTCAGTCACGACCAGCACGCCGACAATCTCGATCATGCGGGACGGGATTTCCTGACCAGGGCCCGCCGCGTCTTGACGACGGTTGCCGGCGCCAAACGACTCGGTCACGCCGAAGGCCTCGCGCCATGGGCCACCGCAGAATTGACCGGCCGGGATGGGCAATCGTTGACCATCACGGCCACGCCCGCGCGCCATGGTCCGGCCGGGATCGAACCGCTGTCCGGCGACGTCATCGGCTTCGTGCTGACGTCGAGCAAGCCAGGCAGCCGTCCGATCTACATCAGCGGCGATACGGTCTGGTTCGATGGCGTGGCGGAAGTCGCGCGGCGGTTCAACGCCGGCGTGGTGCTGCCATTCGCCGGCGCGGCGCAGACCCGCGGCCCGTTTCATCTTACCATGGACACCAACGACGCCATCGAAACCGCGCACGCGTTCCCCGATGCGGTGATCGTTCCATTGCACACCGACGGGTGGGCGCATTTCCGCCAAAACGGCAACGACCTGCGCGCCTCCTTCGATACGCTTGGCTTCGGGTCACGTCTCAAGCTGCTTGAGCCCGGCGTCGCAACCGTGATCGAGGTGCCGCCCGCGCGAACCTTGCCATGAGGCAACTAATCCTTGCGGAAGACGATCGACGCCATCCAGCCGGTCATCAGCGCCATGAACACGGTCACCAGCCCGTAAGTCAGGCCATTCTGGCGGGCGGTGGTGGCGACGAACTGTTCAAAGCCGACCTTGACGATTTCGAAGGCGGTTTCGGTCCGTGTCACCAGCATGCCGTCGGAAAACAGCTTGATCTCGACGTCATAGGTTCCGATCGGCACCTCGGCCGGAAGCGGAATGCCGGTGCGAAACAGCGTCGGCGTCAGGAATGTCACAGCGGAGGTGGCCTCGCGATAAAGGCCATGTTCGGAGCGCAGCCGGACGAAGGCGCTTCGGAACGGGTCGTTCGGCACCACGTCGGCATAATCGGTCCCGACGCGCTGGGTGAGCAGCACATTCTTGAGACCGAGCTGTTGCCGGCGCTCGACTTCCGGCGACGCGATGGCGTCGAACGGCCGGTTGGAGAACACCGCAAGATAGGTCGGCACTTGCAGAAACTGCCGGTAGTCGCTGTTGACCCAGATGCCGAATTTGCGCTCCTTGCGCCGCGTCACCATGTCGGCGCGCGGGCCGCTGACGGTCACCACAAGATCATAATTGGTGCGGGTGGCCGGCGTGGACGCGTCCTTTTCGACCGAACCGAACAGCACGAGCTCTTCTCCGGAATAGTTCGACGTCACGGTCACCCGATGATTGGAAACCGACACGATCAGCCGCTCGGCATGCGCAAGCGGCATCGCGAAAACGGCACTCAGCGCCAACGCCACCATTGCGAGCGAACCACGCGCGGTCATCCGGCGCCTCCGCTTTCCCGGATGGTAAAGAGATCGTCGGGCCGGATCACCAGTTCGATCGCGAAACGGATTCCCACCGCGAGAATCAGGATCCCCAGCAGGAGCCGCAGATGTTCGCCGCGAATCTTCTGGCCGGCGCGGGCGCCGAACTGCGCGCCGGTCACGCCGCCGACCATCAGGATCAGCGCCAGCACGGCGTCGACCAGATGGTTGGTGGCCGCATGCAGCAGGGTGGCGAACACCATGGTGACCAGCGTCAGCACCATGGAGGTGCCGATCACCGTGGAGGTCGGCACCCGCAGCAGGTAGATCATGATCGGGATCAGGATGAAGCCGCCGCCGATGCCCATCACCGCGCCGATAAAGCCGATGATCACGCCGACCACCACAATCGGAATCACAGACAGATAGATCTTGGAGCGCTTGAAGCGCATCTTCAGCGGCAATCCGTGGATCCAGCCATGGCTGCCCGAGCGGCGCATCGGCACCACCACGCCGCGGCGGGCGCGGACAATCGCGCGCAACCCTTCCCAGAACATCAGCCCGCCGACGGTGCTCAGCAGCACGACATAGGACAGCGCAATCAATAGGTCGAGCTGGCCGAGGGCGCGCAGTTGCGTAAACGTCCAGACCCCGAGCGTGGTGCCGACGATGCCGCCGCTGAGCAGCACCAGCGCCAGGGCCGGATCGATGGCGCGGCGGCGCCAGTACGAGATGGCGCCGGAAAAAGACGAGGCTGCGATGTGGCTGGCGACGGTGGCGACCGCGACCGCGGGCGCGATGCCGACGAAGATCAACAGCGGCGTCATGAGAAATCCGCCGCCGATGCCGAACATGCCGGACACAAAACCAACCGCCGCGCCCATCGCGAGGATGAGGAAAACGTTGACCGGAATGTCGGCGATCGGAAGAAAAAGTTGCACGCGCGTTGCTTTGGGATTTAGCCCTGAGACAGGCCGAAACCGCTCACGGCATGGTTTCTTGATCGAGCACTCTTCGGCAAAGTGGAATCCGCTTGCGTTGAGAGAAGGCTCTCACAGGCATCAACGCCAACCAAATCGCCGTGCCCTGCATAACCGAAATCGTCTGTGGGAGGGACTAAAGAATCCGCAGGGCAGGCGGCTTTTAACCCCGCTCCGCCGCACAATTTGCGATGTGGTGAATAATTCAGATTAACGGGCGGCGCGCTTGATCGAAACCGGCTTTGCCGCGGGCTTGGCTGCATTGGCCTGCGCGGGCGCGCTGTCCCATCCGCCGGGCGGCGTTGCCGCATTGACGGCGTCGCTGGGCTGGGGTTCCGGGGTGAAGGTCTGGATCGCGAGTTTCGCGGCCGCGAGCGACTGGGCGTCCAGCCGTTTGGCGATGTCGTCGCGCTTGTGCACCGAGTCCGCGTCACCCTGTGCCGCGGCCAGGCTGAACCATTTGAAGGATTCGGCGAGGTTCTGTTCGACGCCGATACCGCGGGCGTAGAGAATGCCGAGGTTGAATTGGCTATCGGCGACGCCGCGATCGGCCGCCTTGCGGAACCATTCCGACGCACTTTTGTAGTTGGCGCCTTTGCCCCCGCCGTCGGCGTCGAGCACCGCCAGATTATGCATCGCCTTGGCGTTTCCGCGTTCGGCGGCCTGCAGATAGTAGCGCCGCGCGATATCGATGTCCTTTTTCACGCTCATACCTTTTTCATAGAAGGTACCGAGCCTGAAGATCGCGGGCACGACGCCGGCCTGTGCCGCGCGGTCATACCATTTCGCGGCCTCGTCCAAATTCGTGGCAATGCCTTTGCCTTCGCTGTAACGCACGCCGATCTCATAGGCCGCGGCCGGGTCGCCACTGAGGGCAGCTGCGCGCAGTACTGGTCCACCGATCTCGTCTGGCAATCTTTCGGTCGGCGGGATTTGAAGCTTGCCGCCGGCCGGCGCGGACGGAATTACGCTCGTGACATCGCTGGCGGAAACCGGCGAGGCGGAGGGCACTGAGACGCTCTGCGGAATTGGGATCGAGGCGGCGGCCTCGGAAGTGTCAGGTACAAGAGTATTGAGCGATTGTCGTCCGATCGGCGTTGGCGACGTCATCGATGGCGCCGCCGGAGCCGGCACGGCCGGCTTGACATTGTCGACCGCGGGCGGTTGGGCCGGAAGTGGCGGCTCGCCCGAACTCTCCATCGCAGTTGGCTGCGGCGCGCTACCGCTGTCAAGCAGCGTCATCGCCATCTTGAAAGTGCCAAGCACGATAACGACGACGCTCGCGCCAACCAGCAGCGAGCGAATCTTGGAGGTGATTGTCGATGGTTCGGTGGCCTTGTCGCGGGCGGGGTCCTTAAACGCGCTGCGAGCGGCCTTCTCACCGGCTGGCGCGGCCGCAGCAGCCTGGGCGGCGCGGCGCGCGGCGGCAATGAAATTCGACGTGCTGGCCGGCTCGGGCGGGTTGGTTGAAATTTCGCTGACGGCGCTTTCCGAAGCGGCTATGCGCTCCGATGGCGAAGCTGGCCGGCCGGCCGGCCGAGTCCCGGGTTCGAGCGGGTGATCGGGCGGCAGCTCCGGCGCGGCATCCGGTTCCAGAATTTCACCGACGACTTTCGGCGCTACGGTGGCCGCCGCCGCTAGCGACGCGGCGTGGAATTCCCGGGGCGCTGCCGCAAAATGCTCCTGGGTTGCGGCGGGATTTGGTAATTCAGGCTTGGCTTGCGGCGGCATGCCGACGCGGGGCGCCGCGGCTTGCGGCGCAGCGGCCTGAGGCGTTGGCGGCGCAGCCCATTGCTGCGCAACCGACGCGGAACGGGCCGTGCGCAGATCGCCTTCGATCATCGCCAGCCGGTCGACCACATGGCCGAGCGTGTTGTGAACCGCTTCGAGCGAATCCTGGGTGTGACGATCGGTTTCCGACTGGCTGAAACGGATATCCGACAATTCGCGTTTGACGATATCGACCAATCCGCTGTCCGCCGGCGCCATCGGGCTCCGGTTGCTCTCGGTCAAAGCGGCGAAGTTCGCATGTTGCGTTTCGAGGTGGCGCAGAATGTCCTGCAGGCCTTCCTCGACCCGTCCGAGATTGCCGGCGCGGTGATCGGCTGAGGTTTCGAGACGTTCGAGCAAATACGACACGCGCTGCTCGAGATGCGCGAATGCGGAGGCGTTGTCGTTGCCGACGGGCATGCGGTCGAGACGGTCGGTCAATGTCCGCAGCGCGCCCTCCAGATGTTCGGAGGTTTCGCTTTTCGCCGGCTGCTCGCGGCTTTCCAGCGTCGACGCCAACGCGGCGATGCGCTGCTCGAGGCTCGTGAACGAATCGCCCTGGCCTTCGATGCGGCTGAGCTGATCGACCTTGGACGACAACATGCGCACATCGTCGCTGAGCCGCACCAGCGCGTCATTGGACGCGACGTTGGAAACGATGGAGCGAAGTGCGGCGATGGCGCTCTCGAGCTGGCGGATCGTCGAGGGATCATCGCTGGCACGCAAGATCATGTCGAGCTTGGCGCCGAGATTGCGGATCGCGTCATCGTAGCCGGCAAGTTGCTCCGCCGGGGTCAGCGAGCGCAACACTTCGCGAATCTCGCTTAGGGCGCGCTCGATGCCGGCCAACGCCTGGCCATCGATGCCGCTCTGGCGGGTGTCGTCGATGCGCCGCGACAGCGACTTGATTTCGCTTTCGATCGATTCGATCGCCTGGCGTGGCATCGCTTCGGTAATGGCGTGGCGAATCTCGGCCAGTTCGCTGCGGAAAGCGGCGATCGATTGCTCGATCCCATCGGGTCGTTGCAGCGCTTCGATCTGGCTCGTGATCTTGAACAGATGGCGCTCGAGCGAAGAAAAATCCGGACCGGTCGGCATCGCGGGCGCCGCCATCGCGGGTGCGACAGGGGGGGCGCTGGCCGCCGGCATCGGCCGTGGCGCGGACTTATCAAGTTCGTTCTGGCGCGCAGTGATTTCCGCGATGGCGACGTCGAGCGACGCCGGGCTGATGGGCGGCGAGGGGCGATAGACCTGGGCGGCGGCGCGTTCGACCATGTCGGCCTGGCGCTGCTTGTCCTCAGGCCGGGTCGATTTTGCAGGGGCGGGGTTTGATATCTGCGCCAGGCGCGCGTCGAGGCGCGAGATGGCGTCGTTCAACTGCCGGGCGACGCCCGGCTCACCGCGCGCGGCATCATTGCGCGGCGCGTCATTGCGCGGCGCCGCACGTGAAATCTGCTCGATCTGCCGGGTGATTGAATCCAGCCGCTGGTGGATGTCGGCTACGCCGGGCGCTTCCTGGCTCGGCAGTACCGGCCGCTGCTCGGGGGCGTTGGGAATGTAGGCTGGGGTCGAATTGCCGATGGTGGAATTGAGCCAATCGCTCAACGACATGCCTGCAGCCTGCGCGGCGGCCTCAGCCCTCTCGCGCACCGATGGATCGATGCCCTCAACACTCCACGATACGCGCGAATTCATGCTTTCGTCCGGTTCCGACTTCAGCGCACCACCTGCGCCTTCAGCCTCCCCGCGCGTCCCTGAGAAGAGACAATCGAATTCCGCGCAGGTCGTCTGCCTCTAGCTTCGACTTTTTCGTGTTACGGTAAATAACCGGTTAAGGAATCGGGCGATCGCCCCCGAAAAATTGTCCTGCTAGCGAAATTCAGGGCTGTCGGCGGCAGCGGTGGCTGCTTTTGGCGTGGAAGCACCGCCATGGCTGTTGTCGGACTTGGGAACGGTCCAAGAATCGATCTGGAACCGAGCGATTGCCGTAGCTATCCGAATGCAGCGCCGCCGAGACAGGTCATCCGTTGGTTTCGCGGTGGCTGCCCGGGATCGGCGTGACACCGTTGTGCTGGTCGATAGCCGACAGCGTAACGAGCGCCTCTTCGCACCACTCCGCCACGGTGCGCTCGTAACGAAGCCCCAAGCGAAGTCCAAGCAGCCTGCCGGTATCAGCGGTTGATACGGCGCCATGAGGAAAGCGTTTCCTCAAGATATGCTCGAAGCGGGAAAAACGGCCTCGGTGGTACTCCAGCCGTGCCGTGAGGTCGGCGCGCAACGGCTCGATGTCGACGCTGTCGAGCGCGTAAAGCCGCACCAGCAGATCGTCCTTGATTGATGACGCGCTGCTCGGCCGGGCCGCCCAGTGCCGCAGCGCCGCTTTGCCTGCGGGCGTGAGCGTGTACACCAACTTGTTGGGCTTGCCGGATTGCACGACCTCGCGGCCTTCGACGTGGCCCCGCTCGCGGAGACGTGCGAGTTCGCGATAAATCTGCTGGTGGTCAGCTCTCCAGAAAAATCCGATCGACGCGTCGAACGTCTTGGCGAGTTCGTAGCCCGTCATTGGATGTTCTGTCAGGCAAACAAGGATCGCGTCACCGAGCGCCATTTCGCCGCCTCATCCCCAACCTGCCTTGACTATATGCATAAATACGCATATGCGTCAATGCGCATAAGGAAGCGCGGCTTTAGCCTGCGTTTGACTGTCTGTCCGGGAAGGTGCCCACCGATGATTGAAGTCGAGCCAGCGTTGGAAAAATTGAGAGCGATCTCGAAGACCTCTGCCTTCAACCAGTGGCTCGGACTCGAGGTGACGGCTGCATCGGATGGCCGCGCCGAACTGCAGTTGGCCTGGCGCCGTGAGTTCGGACAGTATTCGGGATTTTTGCATGCCGGCATTGTGGGTGCGCTGATCGATACGGCGTGCGGCTTCGCGGCGGCGACGATCACGGTGGAAGTACTCGCCGCACACAACTCCGTGAATTTCTTCAGACCGGCGGTTGCGACGCGGTTCATCGCCCAAGGCAAGATTCTGAAGCTGGGCAAGCGGCAGATCTTCTGTAGCGCGGAGCTCTACGGTGACTCGGTCGCGGACAAGCGTCTGCTCGCTTCCGGAGAAGTAATTCTGATGACCGGCTCCTGATTCCTGCGGCTGCTTTCATCAAGAATTTTGCGCAACGACATTTGGACACGGCCGCGGGGCTGACGGAAAAAGAGGACATCATGCCACTACCTGTATCGCTAAAGGACCGACTTCAGTTGCCCGTGGTTGGCGCGCCGCTCTTCATCGTCTCAGGGCCTGAATTGGTCATTGCTCAGTGCAAGGCGGGTATCGTCGGGTCGTTCCCGGCGCTGAACGCGCGCCCGGTGGAAAAACTTGGAGAGTGGCTGTCTCGCATTGAGGACGAGCTCGGCGAATACGCGGCGCAGCATCCGGAAAAGAAAGTGGCGCCCTATGCGGTCAATCAGATCTGTCACGCCTCCAATGACCGGCTGATGAAGGATATGGAAACCTGCGTGAAGCACAGGGTACCCATCATCATCACTTCGTTGCGTCCGCCACGGGAGATTGTCGATGCCGCGCATTCCTATGGCGGTGTCGTGTTCCACGATGTCATCAACGTCAAGCACGCGCGCAAGGCGGCCGAGCAGGGCGTCGATGGTCTTATTCTGGTTTGCGCCGGCGCCGGCGGCCACGCCGGTACGTTGTCGCCGTTCGCGCTGGTGCGCGAAGTCAAGCAATGGTTCAAGGGCACCATCCTGTTGTCGGGGGCGATCTCCGATGGCTGGAGCATCGCCTCGGCGCTCGCGCTCGGCGCCGACCTTGCCTATATCGGCACGCGCTTCATCGCGACGGCAGAAGCCGAAGCCGATTCGGCCTACAAGGCTGCGCTGACCGCGCACGCCGCGCACGACATTGTTTATTCGAATCTGTTCACCGGGGTGCACGGCAACTATCTCGGTCCGTCGATCGTGGCGGCGGGCCTCGATCCGGACAACCTGCCGGTCGCCGACAAATCGAAGATGAATTTCGGTTCCGGCGGTAACATGAAGGTCAAGGCGTGGCGCGACATCTGGGGCTCGGGACAGGGTATCGGCCAGATCGCGGATGTGCCGCCGGTCGCGGAACTGGTGGAACGACTGAAGATCGAGTTCGCCGACGCCAGCGGCGATTTCATGAAACAAATCAGCGCTTAGGCGCTCAGGCTGCGCCTTTCATAGGAGACGTCCGATGATCAAGACCGCTCTCGACAAGTGGTACGCTTACATCAAGTCCAACGACCACGCCGCGCTCTGGGATTTGCTCGATCCGGAGGTCGTTTTCGAAAGCCCGGTCGTGCATACGCCGCAGCGTGGGCGCGACGTCACCTTCAAGTATCTGCTGAGCGCGGACAAGGTGCTGGGCGGCCCCGGCTTTGCCTATATCGGCGAATGGCGCGGCGACACCGGCGCGGTGCTCGAATTCGAAAACCAGATCGAGGGCATCAGGATCAACGGCGTCGACATGATCACTTTCGGGAACGATGGCCGGATCACGCATTTCAAGGTGATGGTGCGCCCGCTCAAGGCGATCAACTTGCTGCATCGGCTGATGGGAGAGCAACTGGCGCAGCAGTGAGGCGTCGGCTCGGCTGGGTCGATTAGACTGCTGTCTTGGGCCTCCGGAACCGGTTAAGGTCCAATTCTGGAACTGAGCGATTGCTGCGCCGCAAAATCTTCCCTAAACGAAGCCCGCCAGCCGAGTCAAGAGGAAACCATGCCGAGCTACAAAGCCCCCCTGGAAGACGTCCACTTTCTGCTCAATGACGTGTTTCAGATCGACCGCTATGACAATCTTCCCGGTTTTAGCGACGCCTCCGCCGACGTGCGGGATGCGATTTTGGGCGAGGCTGCGAAACTCAGCGAAGAAGTGTTGCAGCCGCTTAACCGCGTCGGCGATCTCGAGGGCTGCATCCGTCACGATGATGGCAGCGTGACAACCCCGAAAGGCTTCAAGGAAGCGTTCAAGCAGGTAGCAGAAGGCGGCTGGCTCAGTCTCTCGGCGCCGGCGGAATACGGCGGGCAGGGGCTGCCGGTCACGCTGTCGCAGGTCGTTAACGAATTCCAGACCTCGGCGAATATGGCGTTTTCGATGTATGGCGGGCTCACGCTCGGGGCGACAGCGGCGCTGATCGTCCACGGCAAGCCCGAACAGAAGGCCGCCTTCGTGCCGAAGATGGTGACGGGACAATGGACCGGCACCATGAATCTCACCGAGCCGCAATGCGGCACCGACCTCGGTCTGCTGCGCACCAAGGCCGTCAAGCAGGCGGACGGCAGCTACAAGATATCGGGAACTAAGATTTTCATCTCCGCCGGTGAACACGACCTCGCGGAAAACATCATCCATCTGGTGCTGGCGCGTATCGAGGGTGCGCCGGCCGGTATCAAGGGCGTGTCGCTGTTCGTGGTGCCGAAAACCTTGGTCAATGCCGACGGATCGCTGGGCGCGCGCAACGGCGTGTCCTGCGGTTCGATCGAACACAAGATGGGGATTCACGGCAACTCCACCTGTGTGATGAATTACGACGGCGCCACCGGCTGGCTGATCGGTGAGGAAAACAAGGGCATGCAGGGCATGTTCGTGATGATGAACGAGGCGCGGTTAGGCGTCGCGGTGCAGGGACTGGCGCAATCCGAAGTCGCCTATCAGAACGCGGTGGCCTATGCCCGCGATCGTCTGCAGGGCCGCGCCTTATCGGGCGCCGAAGGCGCCGGACCAGCCGGCCGACCCGATTATCGTGCATCCCGATGTGCGCCGCACGCTGCTCACGATTCGCGCCTTCAACGAGGCGGCCCGCGCGATGGTGGTGTGGACTTCGCTGAAAAGCGACGTCGCCCATCGCTCCAGCGATCCCAAGGACCGTCAGGAGGCGGACGATCACATGGGATTGATGACGCCGGTGATGAAGGGCGTTCTGACCGATGTCGGATTTTCCAACGCGGTGCTGGCGCAGCAGATGTTCGGCGGCCACGGCTACATTGCCGAAAACGGCATGGAGCAGTTCGTGCGTGATGCCCGTATCGCCATGATCTATGAGGGCGCCAATGGAATTCAGGCGCTCGACCTTGTGGGCCGCAAATTGCCGCGCGACGGTGGCCGCGCGGTGATGTCATTCTTCAATGAGGTCGCCACCTTCGCCAAGGATCACGGCGCCGACGAGGCCATGAAGCCGTTCGTTGCGCCGCTGAGCACGGCGCTCGGCCATTTGCAGCAGGCCACCACATGGCTGATGCAAAATGCGATGATGAAGCCGGACAATGCCGGAGCCGCGGCCACCGATTACATGCAACTGTTCGGCCTCGTCACTTTCGCCTATATGTGGGCGCGAATGGCCAAAGTCGCGCAGGACAAGATTGCGGGCAGCGGTACTACGCCCTATCTGACCACTAAGCTGGTGACCGGCCGCTTCTTCATGGAACGGATGCTGCCGGAAACCGCGCTACATCTAGCGCGCATCCAGACCGGAAGCGCGACCACCATGGAATTGGCGGCGGAAGCTTTCTGAGTTCGGAGAAGATTCCCGTCGCCCCCGCAAGACGATCCGCGACATGTTCCAATTCGTCTATATATCAGGTCCTGAAACCGGAGGGCGAAATCATGCCTGAGGCATATATCTACGATCACGTTCGCACGCCGCGCGGTCGCGGCAAGGCCGATGGCGCATTGCACGAGGTGACCGCGCTGGCGCTGGCAACCGCGCCGCTAAAGGCTCTCAAGGAGCGCAATCATCTCAAGGAAGACGTTGTCGACGACGTCGTGCTCGGCGTGGTCGATCCGGTCGGCGAGGCCGGTTCCGACATCGCCCGCTTCGCGGCGCTGAAAGCGGGTCTCGGCCAGTCGGTGCCCGGGGTCCAGATCAGCCGCTTCTGCGCCTCGGGCCTCGATGCGGTGAACTTCGCCGCCGCCCAGATCATGAGCGGCCAGCATGAACTCACCATCGGTGGCGGCGCCGAATCCATGAGCCGCGTCGGCATTGGCGCCTCCGGCGGCGCCTGGGCGATGGACCCGGCGATCGCGGTACCGGCCTATTTCATGCCGCAAGGCGTGTCGGCGGATCTGATCGCGACCAAATACGGCTTCTCGCGCGATGACGTCGACGCCTACGCGGTGCAAAGCCAGCAGCGTGCCGCCAAGGCATGGGAAGAGGGCCGCTTCAAGAATTCGGTCGTCCCGGTCAAGGATGTCAACGGTCTCACCATTCTGGCCAAGGACGAGCACATGCGGCCGACGACGACGATGCAGTCGCTCGGCCAGTTGCAGCCGTCATTCGTGACCATGGGCCAGATGGGCGGTTTCGATGCGGTGGCGATCCAGTCGCATCCGGAAATCGAACGCATCAACTACGTGCATCACGCCGGCAATTCGTCTGGTATCGTCGATGGCGCCGGCGCGGTGCTGCTCGGCAGCAAGGAGGCCGGCGCAAAGCATGGCCTGAAGCCCCGAGCGAAGATCCGCGCCTTCACCAATATCGGCTCAGAGCCGGCAATGATGCTGACCGGTCCGGTTGACGTGACCGAGAAGCTGTTCGAGCGCTCGGGCATGAAGAAATCGGATATCGATCTGTTCGAATTGAACGAGGCGTTCGCTTCGGTGGTACTGCGCTACATCCAGGCCTTCGACATCGACAATGCCAAAATCAACGTCAATGGCGGCGCGATCGCGCTCGGTCATCCGCTCGGCGCGACGGGGGCGATGATTCTCGGTACCGTGCTCGATGAACTCGAGCGCACCAACAAGTCGACCGCGCTGGTCACGCTGTGCATCGGCGGCGGCATGGGCACCGCGACGATCATCGAACGGGTTTAAGATTCTGCTCCCTCCCCCTTGCGGGGAGGGTCGGGGTGGGGAGCTACAAGCTCGGTGCTTGGGAGACCCCGGACCCCTAAAAGCGAGCTTCGCTCGTCTCGACCCCACAAGGGGGAGGGGAGAAGCATTCCGCAGCGCTCGCGCGCCTCAGCTACTATGAATAGCGTTTCGAATTGGGAGCAACACAATGGCCTTCAAGAATTTCAGGGTTGAGACCGACGCCGACGGCATTGCGCTGGTGACGTGGGATATTCCGGGCCGTTCGATGAATGTGCTTGACGAAACCACGATTACCGAGCTTGAGGAAATCGTGAAGCAGACTTCCGCCGACCAGGCGGTCAAAGGCGTCGTCGTCACGTCAGGCAAGGACGCGTTCTCCGCGGGTGCCGACCTGTCGATGCTCGAAGGCATGAACCGCCGCTACACTGAGCTGCTTAAGGCGAAGGGTGAGGTCGCGGCCAACCAGATGCTGTTCGACGAGAGCCGAAAATCGTCGCTGGTGTTTCGCGGCATCGAAACCTGCGGCAAGCCGTGGGCGGCCGCGATCAACGGCCTCGCGCTCGGCGGCGCGTTCGAACTGACGCTGGCGTGCCACTACCGCGTCGCGGCCGAAAATCCGAAGACCCGTCTTGGGCTGCCCGAGGTGAAGGTCGGGCTTTTCCCCGGCGCCGGCGGCACCCAGCGCGTGCCACGTATCGTGGCGCCGCAGGACGCGATGCAATTGCTGCTGAAGGGCGAGGCGATCAATCTGGCAAGGGCGAAAGCACTGAAGCTGGTCGATGCGGTGGTTCCGGCCGTCGACCTGATCAAGGCCGCGAAAGACTGGATCAAGGGTGGCGGCAAGGCGGTCGCGCCCTGGGATGAGAAGGGGTTCAAGCTGCCGGGCGGTCCGGTCTATTCCAAGGCCGGCATGATGATGTTTCCGGCCGGCAACGCGATCTTCCGGCGCGAAACCTACGACAACTATCCCGCGGCGCGCGCCATCATGAGCTGCGTCTATGAAGGCCTGCAATTGCCGATCGACGCGGCCTTACGCGTTAAATCGCGCTATTTCACGCAAATCCTGCGCAGCAACGAAGCCGCCGCGATGATCCGCAGCCTGTTCCTGTCGATGCAGGAATTGAACAAGGGCGCTCGACGTCCGCAGAATGTGCCGCCGACCAAGGTCAAGAAACTGGCGATCATCGGTGCCGGCTTCATGGGCGCCAGCGTCGGCTATGTCTCGGCGCGCGCCGGCATCGAGGTGGTGCTGATCGACCGCGATCAGGAGAGCGCCGACAAGGGCAAGGGCCACGCCAAGTCAGTTATCGATGACCTTGATCGCCAAGGGTCGCGCCAAGGAAAGCGACCGCGATGCGATCCTGTCGCGCATCAGCGCCACCGCCGATTACAATGTGCTGAAGGATTGCGATCTCATCATCGAGGCGGTGTTCGAGGACCGCAAGGTGAAGGCTGAAACCTATGCCAAGGCGCAGCCGCTGCTGAAATCCGATGCAATCTTTGCCTCCAACACTTCGACGCTGCCGATCAATTCGCTGGCGGAAGAATTCAAGGATCAAGGCAAATTCATCGGCATCCATTTCTTCTCGCCGGTCGAGAAGATGATGCTGGTGGAAATCATCGTCGGCAAGAACACCGGCGACGTCGCGCTTGCTACCGCGCTGGATTACGTGCGCGCGATCGGCAAGACGCCGATCGTGGTCAATGATTCCCGGGGCTTCTTCGCCAACCGCTGCGTGCTGCGCTTCACCGCCGAGGGCCTCGAAATGCTGATGGAAGGCGTGCCACCGGCGATGATCGAGAACACCGCGAAAATGGCCGGCATGCCGGTGGGCCCGCTGTCGCTGTCGGACGAAGTGGCGCTCGATCTGGTGCTCAAGATCATGAAGGCGACCGAGGCAGATCTTGGCGCCAATGCCATCGACCAGACCCAGAAGAAGCTTCTGGTCGAGATGGTTGAGAAACAGGGCCGGTTCGGCCGCAAGAACGGCAAGGGATTCTACGATTATCCCGAAAAGGGCAAAGGCCAGAAGAGCCTGTGGTCGGCACTGAGCGGGTTGCAGCCCAAGCACCTCGACCCGGACACGCTCGACATCGAGGAGATGAAACAGCGCTTCCTGGTGGTGCAGGCGGTGGAAGCCGCACGCACCGTGGAGGATCATGTCATCACCGATCCGCGCGAGGCCGATGTCGGCTCGATTCTCGGCTTCGGCTTTGCGCCGTTTACCGGTGGCACGCTGTCCTACATCGACTTCATGGGCACGAAAAAGTTCGTCGAGCTGTGCCACAAGCTCGAGGCCAAATATGGCTCGCGCTTCACCCCGCCGAAACTCCTGATCGAAATGGCGGCCAAGGGTGAGACATTCTATGGCCGCTTCCCGCCGAAGAAGCTGGCGGCGGCGTAACCTGCTGATTGTTGATCGAGACGTTTCTACATGCGGAGCAGGCTCTCTCCCCCCTTGTGGGGGAGAGATGGAGAGGGGGTATCACGAACTCCTGCGCCCGCGGCTTACCCCTCTGCCTAACCCTCTCCCACAAGGGGAGAGGGAACAAACACTGGAATTCACGCGGCCTTCATCAGGCCTTCCTTGGTCAGGGCTTCCTGGACCTTCGGGCGGGCGGCGACGCGGGCCTTGTAAGCCAGCAGGTTCGGCATCGCGGACAGATCGAAGTTCATCCGTTCGGCCCAATTCAGCATCGTGAATAAATAGCCGTCGGCGACGGTGAACTGCTTGCCCATCAGATAATCGCGGCCGGCAAGTTGGCTTTCGACATATTTGAACTTGGTCATCACCCGATCCTTGAAGAAGCCCTTGGCCTCGTCGGCAAGGACTGGACTGAACAGGGGGCCGAAGTTCTTGTGCAATTCGGAGGTGATAAAGTTGAGCCACTCCTGCAACTTGTAGCGCTCGGCGCTGTCGCGGGCGGGCGCGAGGTTTTTGGCGGCGGCCTTGTCGGCAATCACCTGGACAATCACCGGGCCTTCGGTCAGCAACTCACCGTTATCGAGGCCGAGCGCCGGCACTTGACCCTTCGGATTCACCTTCAGGAAGTCGTCGCCATTCTCGAGCTTCTTGGCGCGCAGATCGACCTTGACGAGATCGTAGGGCAAACCTGCTTCCAATAGTGCGATGTGGGTGGAGAGCGAGCAGGCGCCGGGCGAATAATACAGTTTCATCGGAATTTCCTTCCTGCGAATTATTGGTTATGGGAGGCGCGGTGATTAAATGCACCTGCATGAAATAGTCAAGATTGATGCAGCTGCATTTATTAGGCTAGGGTGGGTTGTTGCGCAGCTCTTTCTCACCAGGCGGGCAATCGGCCAGGAGAGTGACGGGACCCGAACCGCGCCGGGGAGCAATATAGGCGCAGTTGGGGTCCGGAACACTGAATTATATGCGAAGTTTCAGAGTTGAAAGAAGCCTTAGAGTTAAAAGAAGCCTTAGAGTTAAAAGCCATGGGCGTTGCCATGAAACGTAGGCCATCGACCGAGGTGACGGCGGCATGGATTCGCTTGATGCGGATTCAGAGCCGGGTACTGGATGCCGTCGAGCAGGATTTGAAGAAGGCCGGCTTCCCGCCGCTCGCCTGGTATGAAGCGCTGCTCGAATTGTCGCGCGCACCGTCTGGCGAGATGCGTCCCGTGGAGCTGGAAAAGCAAATGCTGATCCCGCAATACTCGACGTCACGGCTGATCGAACGGCTGGTAGACGAAGGACTGGCGGCGCGCCGCGAATGCAAGATCGACAAGCGCGGACAGTTCGTCGAGATCACCGAGGCCGGGCGCGAGCTGCAGAAGAAGATGTGGAGCGCATATTCCGCCGCGATCGAAAAGCATGTCGGCTCGAAATTGTCCGATCCGGATGCGGTGAGGCTCTGCGGCCTGCTCGACCGGCTGGGCTGTTCGTGCGATGAGGCTCCGCCTCCGGTCGCCAGAGACGGCGCGCCCGCACGATGATAATATTTCCGTCCCCAGCATCCTCGGGCCGGTCGGTCCGGGGACGTCCCTGTCACCACGCGCGTTCGGTCGAAGCGCCTTTCATCCGGAATTTCTATGGCGCGTGACCAGATCGATATGACGCCGTTGCAGTCGCGCGACGAGTTGGTCGCGTGGCTGGAAGCCGGTGTTAAGCCACCGTCCGAATTCCGGATCGGCACCGAGCACGAGAAAACGCCGTTCACGCTGCAGGGCCATCATCCCGTCCCTTATGAGGGCGCGCGCGGCATCGGCGCGTTGCTGGAAGGCATGAAGCTGTTGCTCGGCTGGGAGCCGATCGTCGAGCGCGGCAACATCATCGGGTTGTACGACGTCACCGGCGGCGGGGCGATTTCGCTGGAGCCCGGCGGACAATTCGAATTATCGGGGGCGCCGGTGGAAACCGTGCATCAGACCCAATCCGAGCTGATGGCGCATCTGGCGCAGGTGCGGGAGATCGCGGCACCTTTGGGCATCGGTTTTCTCGGACTCGGCATGACGCCGTCATGGTCGCGGACGCAAATTCCGGTGATGCCCAAGGGCCGCTACAAGATCATGACCAACTACATGCCGAAGGTCGGCCGATACGGCCTCGACATGATGTACCGGACCTGCACGGTACAAACCAATCTCGACTTCTCGTCGGAAGCCGACATGGTCAAGAAGCTGCTGGTGTCGGTTGCGTTGCAGCCGGTGGCGACCGCGCTGTTCGCCAATTCGCCGTTCACCGAAGGCAAGCCGAACGGCTTTATGTCGTTCCGCTCCGAGATCTGGCGCGATACCGACAATGCGCGCTCCGGGATGATTCCGTGGGCGTTCGAAGACGGCATGGGGTTCGAACGCTGGGTCGACTATGCGCTGGATGTGCCGATGTATTTCGTCAAGCGTGGCGATGCGTATATCGACGTCGCGGGATCGTCGTTCCGCGATTTCTTTGACGGCAAGAATCCGGCCATTCCCGGTGAGCGTCCGACGCTGTCGGATTGGGCCAATCATCTGTCGACGATTTTTCCGGAGGTGCGGTTGAAGCGCTATCTGGAAATGCGCGGCGCCGATGGCGTGCCATGGGGACGGCTGCCAGCGCTGCCGGCGTTCTGGGTCGGATTGCTCTACGACGACACCAGTCTGGACGCCGCATGGGACATCGCCAAGCATTGGAATGCCGGGGAGCGTCAGGCGTTGCGAGACGACGTGCCGCGGTTCGGCTTCAAGGCCAGGATCAAGGATCGCTATCTGTTCGAAATCGCCAAGGAATGCCTGGCGCTGGCGCATTCGGGCTTGCGGCGTCGTGGCCACATCGATCACCTCGGCCGTGACGAGAGCCGTCATCTTGACCCGCTGGAACGGATCATCGATTCGGGCCGCACCCCCGCCGAGGAGATGCTGCAGAAGTTTCATGGCTCCTGGCGGGGCTCCGTCGACCCGGCCTATGAGGAATACGCCTTCTAAAGCATTTTCCGTTCCGATTAAATCGTCTTCATGGGACGCGTTTTCTTCACGCGAACCGGCGTCCAACCCGGATCAAGTTGGGCGCAGGCTTTCCCTCGAAAACGCCATAGGGGATCGTCAAACAGCCAAGCTGGTTCAGCGCGCTTTGGCGTCGTTCATCCGCCGTACAGGTTGATGGCGATCATATGGCATCCAGCGAACTGCGGTTAAGTCCAATTGGTCGGAAAGCCATCGCGAATGTGGGTAGGCCGCCTGCTCAGGGCGTGGTTGGTGGCGCTGACTTTTTTGGCGGCCCCCAACGCCTCGCCACCGGCGCACGCCCAGGCCAATTTCGATCGTCCGGGCGGCGACTATCAGAACTCGACGCTCGCTTCGGGCGATCCGGCAGAATGCGCGTTGGTGTGTGAACGCGACCGGCGCTGCCGGGCGTGGAGCTTCAACTATCCCACCGACATCGGCGGCGGCGCGGTCTGCTGGCTGAAAAGCAATGTCCCGGCGCGCGTCCGCGACAATTGCTGCGTCTCGGGTGTCCGCGGCGCCGGCGTGGTCGAGCCACGCAACGGCGCGATCGAAACCTCGATTGACCGTTTCGGCGGCGATTACCGCAGTTTCGAGATCAAAAACGGTGAGAACGACGAAGCCTGCAAGGCGGCCTGTGCCGGCGACAACAAATGCCGGGCCTGGACCTATGCGCGGCCCGGATATGTCGGAAAAGACGCGCACTGTTTTCTTAAAAAGGAAATAAAGCCGCCGCGGCGCAAGCCCGGCTTCACCTCCGGCGTCGAGCGCTAATTTTGTACATCGGTAGCATTCGAGGCCATGCTTTCGGGGAACCGCGATGCACGAAGACAACGGTCAGTCCTCAGATGGTTCTTCTTTGCTGGTAGCGATGACGAAACGGCATGTTCATCGATTTGCTGTCGCCGGAGCTGCTGTCGCGATTGGCGCCGACCTGGCGAACGCCGGCAGCTCAGATTGTTGCTTTCGGCGCCAGCAACACCGCCGGTTACGGCGTCGGATCTGATGAAGCATGGCCGGCGCGGTTGGAGGCATGTTACGTGCGAAGGGCTATCAGGCCACCGTCGCCAATGCGGGAATTAGCGGCGATACCACAGCGGGCATGTTGGAGAGGCTTGATTCAGCGGTACCGAACGGGACGCAACTCGTTATCCTGGCAATCTATAATTACAACGATCCCCCCAAGGGCATCAGCCCTGCCGAGCACGCGGCCAATATCCAGAAAATTCTGGACCGGCTTCATGCCAGGGGCATCAAGACTATTTCGGCAGAGCAATACGTCTCTGGCCTGCCGCGGCAATCGGATGGAGTTCACCTGACCGCAGAAGGGCACGGGGCCTTCGCCGCACGCGTGCTGCCGCAGGTCATCGCCGCAATCGGGCCGCTCTGAAGGGTTTTGCCGCCAGCGCCTTTTTCATCCCAATTCAGGTGCCCTCGCCGGCGGCCAGCACCGTGATCTCCGGCCACCGCATTTTCCAGCGCCGGGCCTTCGCCTCATAAATTTCGACTGAGAAATTTGGTCCGGGGTTGGGCCGCACGATCATGTTGGCGACATCGTCGAATCCATGCGGCGCATAGACCTCGTGACCGCCATGGCTGCGGCGGATTCCGACCTGGGTATTTTTGGCCAGGAAGCGGTCGATGCCTTGCGTTGAAGATCGCAGTGCCGGATACGGCAGCCCATGCTTTTCCGGGTACCAGAGATGGACGCGGGCCTGGTTGCGCACCTCGATTTTGACGTCGGGTTTCTCAAGCCGGCTCCGCAATTCGCGAATGATGGCATCCTCGGCCTGCCACGAGGTATCGGGATCGAAATAGAAAATGTCGTAGTCGTTGATGCCGTGATCGATCGGGCGCGAGGTCAGGACGTTCCACACCGTTTGAACAAGGCATCCGGAGACGATCCAGGCATCCGGCAGCGCCAGCCGGAATAATTCGTCGGCAATGGCGTCATTGACCGGATTGCGGAGGCAGGCGGCCAGAAAATCCTCGGTGTCCATCGGGCGGCACTGCAGTCACGGCTTCGGATTGATATCGAATTCCTTGACCGCCGCTTCGCCGCCTCTCGAGCCGTGACCTCTTGCCTTAATTCACCGCGGTGAAGAACCGGGCCAGGCGAAACCCGGACAGCCATGTCCATACCGGCTGGCTGCGGATTCCGAGGTCCCATGAACCGACCACGGCGTCGGCGCGACCGACCAGATCGTCCACGGGTAGGAGCCCGACGCCACCCTGGCGCACCGGGACCCGGCTGTCGGCGGAATTGTCGCGGTTGTCGCCCATCACGAACAGTCGACCGGGCGGCACCGTCACTTCAGGCGTGTTGTCGAGGCGGCCGTTGTCGTGAAGCTTGAAAATTGCATGCTCAACACCGCCCGGCAAGGTCTCGATATAGCGATTGGCCGGCTCGGCCCCGCCATTGTCGTCTTCCGCCTCGCCGATGCCGTCGGCCTTCAGCGACGCCGGGTGGTCGTTGATGAAGAGCTGGCCCTGCCGCATCTGGATGCGATCGCCGGGCAGGCCGACGACACGCTTGACCCAGGCCTGCGAACGGTCGCCGGGCCAGCGGAACACCACCACATCGCCGCGCTTCGGCATTCCGCCGAATACGCGTCCGGTCTCGGGCAGGGTAATTTGAATGGGCAGCGAAGCTGCGCTGTAACCATAGGGATATTTCGACGCCAAAAGGGCGTCGCCGATCAGAAGCGTCGGCTCCATCGAGCCCGATGGCACATAGAACGGCTCGGCGAACGCACCCTTGGCAAGGAAAACCGCCAGCACGATCGCTGCGAGCTGGAGGATCTGGCCGCGCCAGCCTTGTGTCTTTGGGGCTACCAATTCGGTATCTGCGCTCATGCGCCGGTTCCTCCGACCGTAATGCGTTCCATTCGCAGCGTCGGCTGGCCGACGCCAACCGGCACGCCCTGGCCGTTCTTGCCGCAGGTGCCGATCCCGGTATCCAGCGCCAGATCATTCCCGATCATGGTGATCCGGTGCAGGTCGGTCGGCCCATTGCCGATCAGCATCGCCCCCTTGAGCGGCGCGCCGACCTTGCCGTTTTCTATTTTGTAGGCCTCGGTGCACTGGAACACGTATTTGCCCGAGGTGATGTCGACCTGACCACCACCGAAATTCGCGGCATAGATGCCATTCTTGACCGAGGCCAGAATTTCCGCGGGGTCACGTTGGCCCGCGAGCATGTAGGTATTGGTCATCCGCGGCATCGGTACATGGGCGTAGCCTTGGCGCCGGCCATTGCCGGTCGGCTTCATATTCATCAGCCGGGCGTTTTGGCGATCCTGCATGTAGCCGACCAGGATGCCATCCTCGATCAGCACGGTGCGGCTGGTCGGCGTCCCCTCATCGTCGATCGACAACGAGCCGCGCCGCGACGCCATGGTGCCGTCATCCACCACGGTGACGCCCTTGGCGGCGACCTGCTGGCCCATCAGGCCGGCAAAAGCGGAAGTCCGCTTGCGGTTGAAATCACCCTCGAGACCGTGACCGACAGCTTCATGCAGCATCACGCCGGGCCACCCGGCCCCTAACACCACATCCATTTCACCGGCCGGCGCGGGGATCAATTCGAGATTGACCAGCGCTTCGCGGATCGCGCCGTCGGCGGCCTCGCGCCACGCCCCGGTTTCGATGAAGCGCGCATAGCCCTCGCGGCCGCCATATCCCTTGCTGCCGCTTTCCTGACGATCGCCCTGGCCGGCGACGACCGATATATTGACCCGCACCAGCGGGCGGATATCGCGATAGCTCTCGCCATCGGGGCGCAGAATTTCCACGACCTGCCAGGTGGCGCCGAGGCTGACCGTCACCTGCCGCACCCGCGGATCCTTGTCGCGGACATAGGCGTCGATTTCGGCGAGCAGCTTCACCTTGCTTTCGAAGCCCGGCGCATCCAGCGGATTTTCGTCGCCATAGAGCCGGACATTGGTATGGGCGGGTGCGGCCGCGAAAGTCCCGCTGTAACCGCCGCGCACGGCATGCACCGCGTCGGCGGCGCGGATCAGCGCCGGCAGGGAGACGTCAGAGGAATGCGCGTAGCCAACGGCGTCATCCTTCACGGCGCGCAAGCCGAATCCCTGCGAGGTGTCGTAGGTCGCCTGTTTCAGCCGGCCGTTGTCGAACATCAGCGCTTCGCTCTGGCTGTATTCCAGAAACAATTCGCCATCATCGGCGCCCGTTAATCCCCGCGCCAATTCGTTGCGGACGGAATCTCGGTCGAGGTTGGCGCGGTCGAGCAGGGAGGTTGTGGCGGGATTGGTCATGAAAACTCCGGGCCTTTTCTGGTCGTCCCCGCGAACCCGGGAACCCGTAACTGCAGGTTTGAGTGTTTGAGCCAAGACTTTCTAGGCCAAGACTTTCTAGGCCAAGACTCAGCAGAGCTCATCTTACAACACCGTAACCTCTGATGATGAGCCCCGGCTGGCGCTTTGCTGGCCGGGACGGCGATGATGGAAGATAGGCACGATCATCGGAAAAAGGGAGGTCTGCCAGGGCGGGCAAGATCGAATGCCTCGCGAGACACAATGCCTCACGGCAGCTTGTCATACCCCTCGCCGAGCCCATTCAGGCTGAGCGGGAAGCCGATGCCCTCTTCGGGGGTCTCGAAGATGATGAAGGTCGCGGTCTTGGCGCTGCGCAACTGGCCCAGGAGCTTGTCGTCCATCACGACTTCGGCAACGCAGCCGTTGGGCAGGCAGCGCACGAAGCCGGCACGGCCGACATCGACATTGTCGAGCTTCAGCCCCAGCCCGGACGGCAGCAGCACACCGAGCGGCGCCACCACCCGCATCAGCTTGCTCTTCTGGTCGGCGGTCTTGAGCATGATGACGGTAAGGCCGGCATTGGAGCGGTCCTCGGCTACCACGCTCTGAATCAGGGCGCATTGTTCGGCTTGGGCGCCGGGCGGGGTATCGCAGCGGATCTGCCAGTCGCCATGGACCGACCGCACCGCGCCCTGCGCGCTGGCGGAAGCGGTCAGGCCGAGAAATACCGCCCAGAAAAGCGCGATGACGAGACAGCCGCCCAGCAAACCGCGGCCGCGGCCTGCGGCGCCGCTCGCCCGGTGTTTCGAAGGCCCTGTCAGGGTCATCCTTTCAACATTCCCTTGGTAATGTCGTCCGTACATCGGACTGATACGGTAATGACGGCGCCTTGAAGGCAATCCGGCGCCGGGCTTGGCCGCGCGGTCAGTCGCGAATCAGGTTCCTGTGGAACGCGTTGTCTGTGCCTACATCGGGCAATTCGCCTGTCAAGCGCGGGCGAGCGGCAAATATGAAGCTTTCTGCTGATTTCACGGGAAAATGTGCCGGCTGGAGGCCGGGCGGCCACGCATCGCGCTGCGCCGTACTACTGCATTGCGAGAGGCGACGAATTATGGTTTGAGAGGCTGGATTTCGACGCGTTCTAACGATCCGGCCGAAGTACTTCCGAGGTACATTCCATGCCGTTTGTCAGGGGGCGGATCGTGCAGCATCTCTTGCCGTCCGGCGGAATGCTTTGGGGTTGTATTTAAGGGAGCGCGAGCGGCATGAAGATGTCGAAAGGCCAAATAGGCCGCCGGTTGCTGGGTGGTGCGGTTATTGGAGCGGCGCTGGTCTCGGCTGGCGCGGCATTCGCCGAATTGGGGCAGCCCGCGCCGTGGGAATTCAGGCTGCAGGGATCGGCCACGCAGGTGATGGACGACATCACCTGGTTTCATAACTGGTTGCTGATCACGATCACGATCATCACCCTGTTCGTGCTGGCGCTGCTCGCGATCATCGTGGTGAAGTTCAACGCCAAGACCAATCCGGTCCCGTCCAGGACCACGCACAACACCCTGATCGAGGTCGCCTGGACCCTGATCCCGGTGCTGATCCTGGTCGCGATCGCGGTGCCGTCATTCCGGCTGCTGTTTCTGGAGCTCGACATTCCGAAGGCCGATCTGACCATCAAGGCGACCGGCAACCAGTGGAACTGGACCTACACCTATCCCGACGACAAGATCGAGTACACCTCCATCATGCTGGAGGAAGCTGACCGTGCGAAACTGGCTTCGCCCCCGCCGCGGCTGCTCGGCGTCGACCACGCCATCGTCGTGCCGGTGAACAAGATCGTACGGGTTCAGACGACCGGTGCTGACGTTATCCATTCCTTCGCGATGCCGGCCTTCGGCATCAAGATCGACGCGATCCCAGGCCGTCTCAATGAGACTTGGTTCAAAGCTAACAAGGAAGGCATTTATTACGGCCAATGCTCTGAATTGTGCGGCAAGGACCATGCCTTCATGCCGATCGTGGTGAAGGTCGTGAACGATCAGGCCTATGACGAGTGGAAGAAGTGCGTCCTCACCAACAAGGACCCCAACGTTCATTGCATCGACGAGCCGGCGGGCACGGGCGTAAAGCAGTCGGACAAGGGCGGCGCGGCGTCAAAGTCCTAAAGACGGACTTCAACGTCCGGAAAAAGATGAGATTGCAAGGCAGGATTTGAACATGGCAACAGGCGCAACGACCCACTCCGATCACGCGCATGACGATCACGCGCACGACCATCCGACAGGCTGGCGGCGTTTCGTCTACTCGACCAATCACAAGGACATCGGCACGATGTACCTGGTGTTCGCGATCATCGCCGGGATCATCGGCGGCGCGATGTCGATCGCGATCCGCGCCGAGTTGATGTATCCGGGCATCCAGATTTTCCATAACACTCACACATACAATGTGTTCGTGACCTCGCACGGTCTGATCATGATCTTCTTCATGGTGATGCCGGCGATGATCGGAGGCTTCGGCAACTGGATGGTGCCGTTGATGATCGGCGCGCCCGATATGGCGTTCCCGCGCATGAACAACATCTCGTTCTGGCTGCTGCCGGCCTCGTTCGCGTTGCTGCTGATCTCCACTTTCGTCGAGGGTGAGCCGGGCGCCAATGGCGTCGGCGCGGGCTGGACCATGTATGCGCCGCTGTCGACCTCGGGCCATCCCGGGCCGGCGGTCGATTTCGCCATCCTGGCGCTGCATCTGGCCGGCGCCTCGTCAATTCTCGGCGCCATTAACTTCATCACCACGATCTTCAACATGCGCGCGCCGGGCATGACCCTGCACAAGATGCCGCTATTCGTGTGGTCGATCCTGGTCACCGTGTTCCTGCTGTTGCTGGCGCTGCCGGTGCTTGCCGGTGCGATCACGATGCTGCTCACCGACCGCAATTTCGGAACCACGTTCTTCTCCGCCGAGGGCGGCGGCGATCCGGTGCTGTTCCAGCATCTGTTCTGGTTCTTCGGCCACCCCGAAGTCTACATCCTGATCCTGCCGGGCTTTGGCATGATCAGCCAGATCGTCTCGACCTTCTCCAAGAAGCCGGTGTTCGGTTATCTCGGCATGGCCTATGCGATGGTCGCGATCGGCGGCATCGGCTTCGTGGTGTGGGCGCACCACATGTACACGGTCGGCATGTCGAGCGCGACGCAGGCCTATTTCGTCGCCGCGACCATGGTGATCGCGGTGCCGACCGGCGTGAAGATCTTCTCGTGGATCGCCACCATGTGGGGTGGCTCGATCGAGTTCAAGACGCCGATGCTGTGGGCGATCGGCTTCATCTTCCTGTTCACGCTGGGCGGCGTCACCGGCGTGGTGCTCGCCAATGCCGGCGTCGATCGCGTGCTGCAGGACACCTACTACGTCGTCGCCCATTTCCACTATGTGCTGTCGCTCGGCGCGGTGTTCGCGATCTTTGCCGGCTGGTACTACTGGTTCCCGAAGATGACCGGCTACATGTATTCGGAGAGCATCGGCAAGCTGCACTTCTGGGTCACCTTCATCGGCGTCAACCTGGTGTTCTTCCCGCAGCATTTCCTCGGCCTCTCCGGTATGCCGCGCCGTTACGTCGACTACCCGGACGCCTTCGCCGGCTGGAATTTGGTCTCTTCGATCGGTTCCTTCATCTCGGGGTTCGGCGTGCTGATCTTCATCTATGGCGTGATCGACGCGTTCATGCGCAAGGAACAGGCCGCCGACAATCCATGGGGCGTCGGCGCGACCACACTGGAATGGACGCTGCCGTCGCCGCCGCCGTTCCATCAGTTCGAAGTGCTGCCGCGCGTACAATAATGCGAATGCGCGGCGCGATGATTGCGCCGGGCCCTTAGGAAGCGAGACCTGCCTTGTCGGTTGTCGATCACAACGCCATCGAGCTGTCGCCCCGGATTTCCGAGGCCGATGTCGCGGATTACATCGCGCTCTTGAAGCCGCGGGTGATGTCGCTGGTGATCTTCACCGCGCTGGTCGGCCTTGTGATCGCGCCGGGCCATGTCCATCCGGTGCTGGCGTTCACCTCGATCCTTTGCATCGCGGTAGGTGCCGGCGCCTCGGGCGCGCTGAACATGTGGTACGAGAGCGACATCGACGCCTTGATGTCGCGTACCGCCAACCGGCCAATTCCACGCGGACGCATTACCCGGCCCGAAGCGCTGGCGTTCGGAATGACGCTGGCGTTTTTCTCGGTGATGACGCTCGGGATTCTGGTCAACTGGCTTGCCGGCGGCCTGCTCGCCTTCACGATCTTTTTCTACGTCGTGATCTATACCATGGCGCTGAAACGCTGGACCGCGCAGAATATCGTCATTGGCGGCGCCGCCGGTGCGTTGCCTCCAGTGGTGGCCTGGGCGGCGGCGACCGGCTCGCTGTCGATCGAGCCGCTGCTCTTGTTCCTGATCATCTTCTTCTGGACCCCACCGCATTTCTGGGCGCTGGCGCTGTTTCGCAGCGACGACTATGCCCGCGCCGGGGTGCCGATGCTGCCCGTCGTCGCCGGCCCCGACGCCACGCGGCTGCAGATTCTGCTCTATACGTTGGTGCTGGTCGCGGTCGCCTTCGCGCCGTGGCCGCTCGGTTATTTCGACGCGGTCTATGGCGTGACCTCGCTGGTTCTTGGCGCCGGCATGCTGGCGCTCGCGGTCAACGTGTATCGGCATCGTGTGGGAAGGGAAGCGTTGCGCGCCACGCGCAGGCTGTTTGGATTCTCGATCCTTTATCTGTTCGCGCTGTTCGCGACCTTGCTGCTCGAGGTTATCGTCCATGCGCTCGCGCCATCGATCTGGTAGGGGGCGCATGGCGAGTGGATGGACAACAAGCTGGAGCCACACGGGATCGTCCTTACCGAGGCGCAGAAGAAGAGCCGCCGTCAGCGTTCGATCGCCATCGCACTGGCGCTGGGCGTCCTGGTCGTATTGTTTTTCGCGGTCACCATGGTCAAGGGGCCGGCCGTGCTAGTGCGGCCACTATGATCGGTGTGATGTGATCGATATGGAGAAAGAACCGACGATGCCGCAACAGCCGGCCGGCAGCCAAAAGGCAGCCTCGCGTCGCGGGCTCGGCCGCGATGCGATGGTGGCCTCGATCTGCGGCTTCGTCGTGGTGCTGATGGTCGGTGCGTCCTTTGCGGCGGTGCCGTTTTACAACTGGTTCTGCCGCGCGACCGGCTTCAATGGCACCACCCAGGTCGCGACCGCTGCGCCGGCATCGGCGCCGTTGGCGCGCAAGATCACGGTGCGGTTCGATTCCAATGTTGCAGGTGGATTGCCCTGGAAGTTCGAACCGGAAAACACCGCCATCGAGATCAGGATCGGCGAAGTGGTCACCGTGTACTACACCGTGACCAATGAATCGGCGCGGACCACGACCGGGCAGGCGGCCTATAATGTTGCGCCGCTGACGGTCGGCAAATATTTCCAGAAGATCAACTGTTTCTGCTTCACCGAACAGACCATGGCGCCGGGCGAAACCCGGCAGATGCCGGTGGTGTTTTACGTCGACCCTTCGGTGGTCGAGGACAGCGATAATGACGGGCTGAACAGCATCACCCTGTCCTATACGTTCTACCCCGTGCGCGAGCCGGCGGCGAAACCGCTGGCGGCCCGCGAGCCGGACAAGGCCAAGGGAAACCTCTAGGGAAGTAGGTACCTTGGGGTTTGATTTTTGAGACGAAGAGGTGCCGAATAGCGCGGCACCGCTAACGGAGAGACTGCAATGGCTACGGCGCAAGTCAAGCAACACGACTACCACCTCGTCGATCCGAGCCCGTGGCCGATCGTCGGCTCCGTCTCGGCGTTCATCATGGCGGTCGGCGCCATCAGCTGGATGCATCATCTGTACGGGGCAGCGCCGATCGTTTTCGGCATCGGCGTCATCGGCGTGCTCTACACCATGGCGAGCTGGTGGGGGGATGTGATCCGCGAGGCGCAGTACAAGGGCGATCATACCCGCGTGGTGCAGATCAGCCATCGCTACGGCATGATCCTGTTCATCGCCTCCGAAGTGATGTTCTTTGTCGCCTGGTTCTGGGCGTTCTTCAATTCGGCGCTGTTTCCCGGCGATCCCGTCCACGCCACCCGCGACGCGCTGTTCGGCGGTGTGTGGCCGCCCAAGGGCATCGAGACCTTCGATCCCTGGCATCTGCCGCTGCTGAACACGCTGCTGCTGCTGACTTCGGGCACCACGGTGACCTGGGCGCACCATGCGCTGCTCGAGAACGATCGCCAGGGCCTGAAATACGGCTTGATCCTCACCATCCTGCTCGGCGCGACCTTCACCTGCGTGCAGGCTTTTGAATACAGCCATGCGGCGTTCTCTTTCGCCGGCAACATCTACGGCGCGACCTTCTTCATGGCGACCGGTTTCCACGGCTTCCATGTGCTGGTCGGCACTATCTTCCTGATCGTATGCCTGATCCGCGCCTATGCCGGGCACTTCACGCCGACCCAGCACCTCGGCTTCGAATTCGCCGCATGGTATTGGCATTTCGTCGACGTGGTGTGGCTGTTCCTGTTCATTTGCATCTATGTCTGGGGCCACGGCGCCGAAACCATGGCCCACGGCGCGCACTGAGTTGACCCCATTGTGCTAAAAGGGGCGGCCGCAGGGCCGCCCTTTTTGTTTTGCGAAAGACCAAGGCATGCAGGACCAGACGTTACCCACGGTGGCGCAGAGCGCGATGCGCGGCGTGGCCTGCAGATGTCCGCGCTGCGGCAAGGGCAAACTGTATTCGGGATTCCTGACGCTGCGGCCGGCCTGTGAGGCCTGCGGGCTCGACTATGCCTTCATTGACGCCGGCGACGGGCCGGCGGTCTTCATCATCATGATTGCCGGCGCGATCGTGGTCGGCTGCGCCCTGATCGTCGAGGTCAAGTATCAACCGCCGTTTTGGCTGCATGCGGTGCTTTGGCTGCCACTTATTCTGGCGACGACGCTGCTGCCGCTGCGCGCGATGAAGGCGCTGTTGATTGCGCTGCAATACCATCACAAGGCCGCCGAAGGCCGGCTGATCGATCGCGAACCGAAATGATCGCGATCACCGGAAACCGGCGCGGCAGCTTCGGCGCCTTCACGTTATTGATGGTGGCGCTGTTCGTTGGCCTTGGGGTATGGCAATTGCAGCGTCGCACCCAGAAGCACGACCTGATCGCCGCCCTGACCGAACGGCTCGCGGCGCCGCCCGCAGCGCTGCCGCCGCCTTCGCAATGGAATGGGCTGAAGCCGGCGCAGGACGAATTCCGCCGCGTTCATTTCGTCGCCACGTATGATCACGTCCCGGATGCGATGGTCTACAGTTCAGGTTCGGCCGTCCGCGGCGATATCTCCGGTCCCGGCACCTGGGCTTTCATGCCGGCAGCCCTGCCGGATGGCGAGACCGTCGTCGTCAATGCGGGCTTCGTGCCAAACACGATGCAGGATCGCAACGTTGAGGATCGCGCGGTGACCCCGCTTGTCGCCAACAAGCCGGCGATGTTGACCGGCTACATCCGCTTCCCGGAAGCCGCGGGCGCGCTGACGCCGCCGGAAAATCTGGCGAAGCGGCTGTGGTTCACCCGCGACCACATAGCAATGGCGCGGGCGCTGGGATGGGGCGGGGATGGCCGGCAAATAGCGCCGTTCTACATCGACCTGGAGCAACCGGTGCCCGCGAGCGGCGTGCCGAAGCCTGGCCCGCTCGAGGTCCATCTGAAAGACGATCACCTTCAATACGCCATCACCTGGTTCGGGTTGGCCGGCGCGGTGGCGATGGCATTCGGGGTGTGGCTGCGCACCGCAGGGTGATGGGCTATCCACAAAAGCTCGGGAAGCTAACGGGCAGCATGCTCTCGGCGGGCGTGTTGCCTCTCGAAGATTTCCGATTAAGTGGCGAAGAGGCCGCCTGTTTTTGGCGGCCTCCGCTTTCAAGCGATTTTACCAACAGGGACGGCACCAGCATCTGAACGGGCCACAGGCCCTGACAAAACCTGGTCCACACCAGCGGCCCCAACCGCGGCAAGCCGTTTCTTGAATCGGGGAAAAGTTCTTTGCTGCGTTCGGGAGCGTGCTGCCCGAAGCAGTCACGGCATTGGCTATGCAACCCATTGAATTCAACAAAAGAATTGCTGCTGCTGCCACTACGGTAATCGATAGCTTTCGCATAGGCCCTCCTAAGTCCAGGTTTGCGTCCCCTGCCGTATTTTATCCATATTTGCGCACCCGTCCACGAAAGAGGCCGCGCCTGAATTGGCTTTTTTATTTCCGTCCGGAGCTGGCGACATATTCCTGTTGCTTGTTTGAACCGCTGCCCACGGCCGCGGCCGATGCGCGGCAGCGCAAGTGAACTACGTTCGTTCCAGAATGGCCTTGCGAAGCGTGCGCGACAGCGCTTCGACCGAATAGGGCTTTTGAATCAATTCGAAACCGTGGTCGATGTTCTGCGCCAGCACGCTGCTGTAACCGCTGGTCAGCACGACCGGCAGGCCGGGGTATCGTTCGCGGATGATCCGAGCCATTTCCACGCCGTTCATTCCGGGCATGATGACGTCGGAAAACACCAGATCGAACGCCCGATGGTCCGCGGCGATCAGCGCCAGCGCCTGCTTGGCATTGTCGGCGCGTCGGGTTGCGTAACCTAGGTCCTGAAGCAGTTCGGTTGAAAATCGCCCGACTTCTTCGTTGTCCTCAACGACCAGAATACGATGACCGTGGCCGCTCGACACGGTCGCAGGGGGCATTGCAGGGATAGCTACGGGAGGGCCCGGAAGCTCCGCCTGCGGCAGGTAAATCGTGAATGTCGAGCCCTTGCTCAATGCGCTGACGGCCACGATGTCGCCCCCCGATTGCCTGGCAAACCCCAGCGCCTGGCTCAGACCGAGGCCGGTACCCTTTCCGACCTCCTTGGTGGTGTAAAACGGCTCGAAGATAGCCGCCATCTTGTCAGCCGGGATGCCTACACCGGTGTCCTCGACCGAAATGGCAATGAATTTTCCGCCGCGCCTGCCACTAATGCCCGATGCCGGGATCTCATCGGCCTTCTCGACCCTGATCGAAATAAGGCCCTGGCCCTCCATCGCATCCCGGCTATTGACCGCGAGATTGATCAGGGTGGTCTCGAATTGAGCGACGTCGGCCATGGCGAAACATTCCGCGTCGGCAATTTCAATTCCGATCTGAACTCTGCCGCCAACGAGCGGACGCATCAGTTGCACGATGCCTTCAATTTGCAGGCCGACGTCGAACACCTCCGGGGTCAAAGGTTGTCGCCGTGCAAACGCCAGCAATTGCCCGGTCAGTTTGGATGCACGATCCACGGTGTTGGAAATCGCATCGATGTAGCGGCGGCGGCGATCCTCGCTGAGTTCGCGGCGGCGAAGGAAATCAGTGGCCGAGCGGATGATCGTCAGCAGGTTGTTGAAGTCGTGCGCCACCCCGCCGGTGAGTTGGCCGACCGCTTCCATCTTCTGCGATTGGCGAAGTGCCTCCTCGGCCTGACGACGTTCGGTGATATCGACCGCTTCGGCCAAGAAGCCGGTAATAGCACGGTGCTGATCGAACACCGGCCGCATGGCGAAATCAAAGTAGCGATCGCCGATCGGCAAATGGAGAAGCATCTCCGTTCGAACGCTTTCACCGCGTTTGACCGCGGCGAAGCCGCCAGCGACTGCTTCGCCAGCACGCGGCGTCGCGGAAAACCAGGGTGAGTTCCAAAATGGCTTGCCGGCGACGTCGGTCACGCTGGATTGAATTCCCGCCAGCGCGGTCTTGTTCGCGTAAATAACGTTGCCGCAAGGATCCAAGCAGCGCCTGATACTGGTTGCTGGTTTCGAAAATAGCGCGCAATTGTGCTTCGTTCGCTTCGAGCTGGGAGGTGCGCTCCTGGATGCGCTGCTCAAGCGTCTCATTGAGGCGGCGCAATTCGCCCTCGGCTTCCTTGGCTGCGTTGATATCGTGAGCCACTCCGATAAACCCGATGTGTTTCCCGACCGGGTCCCAGCGCGGCTGCGATTCCGATCGCATCCATCTCCATTCACCGTCCGACCGGCGATATCGTGCTTCCAGTACAAATGGCTTTAGCGAGGCCTCTCCCGCCAGGCTCTCGTTGACGATCCGCGATGAATCGTCGGGGTGAAGAATTTTGCGCCAATCGAAAACGATCGCCTTTTCATATTCGAGGCCAAGGAAATCAAGATAGGCCTGGTTTGCGAAGCTTCGCGTGCGGTCCAGCTTGCTGACCCACATCGGCACCGGCGCGCTGTTGGCGATGACCCGGAAGCGCTCCTCGCTTTCTTTGAGCAATCCCTTCGCCAGCGTCCGCTCGGTGATGTCCATATGGGCGCCGACCAGGCGAAGCGCTTGGCCCGTTTCGTCCCGTTCAATCTGCGCTTCACAGGCGATCCATCGCACCTGCCCGTCGCTGGGCCTGATGATCCGGTATTCGGAAGAATATCTGACATCCGTGCCATTTACGGTCGCCAGAAGATGATTGAGCGCCTCATCGCGGTCGTCCGGATGCATTCGCTTGAGCCAGTTTTCGTGCGTATCGATGGCGTCCGGGCTTAAGCCGTGTATTTCCAGATATTCGAGCGAGCGGCGGCCGTTGTCGAAGCCGTTCTTGAGGTCGACCGTCACCCCGCCGATCCTGGCTATTCGCTGAATGCGGGCGAGCTCGTTCTCGCGATCATTCAGGGTTCGTTCCGTGATCACCCGCTGCGTGGTTTCAACCACGATCGCGATCACGCCCGCCGGTTGACCTGCCTCGTTCAGGACCGGGGAATAGTCCAGATTCATCCAGACCTGCTCGGGGCGGTTATGCCGATACAGCGTGAGCTCCTGATCCTTGTAGGACAGGACGCCCCCGCTCAGGCCAACCTTCATGACATGGTCGTTGAAATCGGCGACTTCGGGCCAGCCCTCGCGCACTTTCGACCCGAGAAGCCGGGGATGTCTGGCGCCCGCAAAGCCAGAATAGGCGTCATTGTAGATCATGACGCCATCTGCGCCCCACAAAAGCACGATGGGGACGGGTGACCACAGCAAGGTATCGGTGACGGTTTTTAGACTTTGGGGCCATGTAGCCAGCGGCCCGAGGCTGGTTTTCGCCCAATCGAAATGCCTTATCAGCGCGCTAAGTTCGCCGCCGCCGCTTGGAAATGATCCACCCAATTCGGCAGATATCCCTTCGTTCGGCAACGTCCTCCTCCCTTTGAAAATGCGCTTGGATCAACAGCCGGGAACGCTCAACGGCGGCTTTTGTTCCAGGACAGGCAACTTTTCCAAAAACACTCAGATCGCGGCAAGGACCGATAGTCAATTATCCGTAAAGCTGGCTGTCGAACAAGCGACCTCATGACGAAACGCCGAGCTTCGCTGCGGCCAGGTTGAAGCTCCGCTTGCTCGCCTCCGCACCAAGGCGAGCGAGCAGGTCATTGGGGGTCTGGCGAACCAATCGATGAATTCAGCATAAGTGTATGCAGATGGTATCATCTAACGGCGGCCGCTGGCGCACCTTAAATCACCGCCAGCGGCAACCGTTCAAGCCGTTTGCAAGTCGAAAGGCCACGCCATGGAGATCAAACGAAGCGGTTCACGGCCTTCTGGAAAAGGGCCGGCGGAATATTTCACCGGCGCGGTCCGGATCGACCCGTTGTTCGAGGCGCCCGAGCCGGCGCGCGCTCGCGGCGCCAGCGTGACATTCGAGCCGGGAGCCCGCACCGCATGGCATACTCACCCGCTCGGCCAGACCCTGATCGTGATCGCCGGCATGGGCTGGGTGCAGCGATGGGGAGGGCCGGTTGAGCAAATCCGGCCTGGCGATGTCGTGTGGTTCGAGCCCGGCGAGAAACACTGGCATGGCGCAACACGCAGCAATGCGATGACGCATATCGCCATTCAGGAAGCGTTGAACGGCAGCCCGGTCGACTGGATGGAGCAGGTTAGCGACCAGCAATATCCGGAGGCCGCTCAGGCCTGAGGACAGAAAGTCCAGAAGCGCAAACCTGGAAATCTGATCTCGAAGGATCGGCCAGCGGCGTCGGGTTGCGTGAATCAACTTTAGCCACGGGCGCGGAGCATCGCGTGCATTGGCCTCTCACATTTGGAAAACAATCCTGCAGTCGCCGGCGATTCTTGCGGCATTTTTGTGATGCGGCAAATGCCAAGAGAACGCCGCCTCGCTGGCAAACTTTCGACACATGAGAACGGCGAAAAGAGGTGATCCGACATGACGCATGCGCGAAGGGCAATTCCGGTTCCGGCTTGCCGTCGTGCACATATTCCAAAGGGGCCTTCGTGTCGCGCAAACTATTCCCGTCGGTCCTGTTCGCCTGCGCATTGTTCTCCATCCCAGCTTTGGCTCAGACAGGCGTTGTGCCTGGGGCCGCTGCCCCAGCCGCAGGCAACGCCGAGGTGCTGACGGCCGATCAGGCGCAGCGGGCGCTCGATACGCTTCAGGATGACAAGAAGCGCGCGCAGATGATTGACACGCTCCGCGCCATTGCGACTGCCTCACAATCGCAACGCCGGCCACCCGCGCCCTCACCGCAACCCCCCGCTCGCGGCGGACGGCCTCGGCGCACAGCTTTTGCTGACGGTGTCCGAGCAGCTTGGCGAGACCTCTCGTGACATCGCCGATATCGCGCGGACGCTGACGCACTTTCCAGCGTTCTATTACTGGATCGTGCGAACGGCCAACGATCCGGCCGCATATGATCAATTGCTCGATATAGCCTGGAAACTGGCGCTGGTGTTCGGTTGTGCCTTCGCCGCCGAATGGGTGCTCTTCCGCGTCATCAGGCGTCCGGTGGCGCTGCTCGAAGCGCGCCTTCCCGTGGCGTCGCGCGCCCCGGCGCCGACGCTCGCCATGAGCGATCCGCCATCGTCCGGTCCGCGGAGCCCGAACGGCATCAACGGCGTCTCAGTTTGGTGCGCGCCTGGCAGTCGCTGCTCAGGCTGCCGGTTGTATCGGGATGTCTGATGCTCGAGCTGCTCCCGGTGCTCGTCTTCCTTGGCGTCGCCATGATGTTGTTGGGTACCGAGATCGGCGATCTCGCCACGACGCGGCTTGTGATCCTTGCGGTCGTGAATGCCTACGCGCTGTCACGTGGGCTGATCTGTGTCGCGCGGGTGCTGGCAGGGCCTTTGGGCCTGATCCGCGTTAGCGCCGAGACCGCGGCCTATATCGAGATCTGGACGCGGCGCATCGTCGCCGTCGGCGTTTCAGGCGTCGCGTTTGCGAATGTGGCTCTGCTGCTGGGCCTGCACCGCGGCGGCTATGCGGCGTTGCTGCGTCTGGTGATGCTGATCGTCCATCTCTTTGTCGTCATCATCATCCTGCAGTGCCGCCGACAGGTCGCCGAGGCCGTTCGCGCGCCGGCTGGACGCGAGGGCGCGGCGGCCAGGGTGCGCAATCGTATCGCAGGTCTGTGGCACTATCTTGCAATCGTCTTGGATCTTGCACTATGGGCGGTGTGGGCGCTGAATATCCGCAACGGTTACTCGCTGCTGCTGCAATATTTTGTCGGCACGGTTGCGGTCGTGCTGATCGCGCGTCTCGTCACCATCGCGGTGCTGAGCCTGATCGATCGCGGTTTTCGGATCAGCGCGGAGATTCAGCAGCGCTTCCCCGGTCTCGAAACCCGCGCCAATCGCTATCTGCCGCTGCTGCGCAAAATCGTTTCGGCGATCATTGCTCTTGTCGGCTTCGTCGCACTGCTCGAAGTCTGGGGCGTGGATGCCATCGTCTGGTTCTACGGCGGCCAGATCGGCAGTCGGTTATTATCGGCGGTAGCGACGATTGGCATCGCCGTGGCTGCGGCGGCGGCGATCTGGGAGGCCAGCAACGCGTTGATGGATCGCCAGCTTAATGTGCTGTCGCGCGAGGGCCGCGTCGCGCGCGCGGCGCGATTGCTTACCTTTCAGCCGATGCTTCGAACAGCGCTGCTGTGCCTGATCGTGACGGTGGTTGGCTTGACGGCGCTGAGCGAAATCGGCGTCAACGTCGCGCCGTTGCTGGCCGGCGCCGGGATCGTCGGCATCGCCATCGGCTTCGGCTCGCAAAAACTGGTGCAGGATCTCGTGACCGGGCTGTTTCTCTTGCTGGAAAATACCGTCCAGGTCGGTGACAATGTCAGTGTGTCCGGCCTGTCAGGGATCGTCGAGAATGTCTCGATCCGCACCCTTCGCCTGCGGGCCGGGGACGGTTCCGTGCACATCGTTCCCTTCAGCGCCGTGACGACGATCACCAACTCAAGCCGCGGCGCCGGCAATGCCGCTGTCAGCGTCAACGTGTCCTATAAGGAAGACACTGACCGCGCCAGCCAGATACTCAAGGATATCGTCGCTGAAATGCGTCGCGAGCCCGAATACCGGCAGGCGATCCGTGGCGATCTCGAATTGTGGGGTATCGACAAGGTCGACGGCTCGATGGTGTCGATCGTCGGCCAGATTCGCTGCACCGATAGCGGTCGCTGGCCCGTGCAACGCGAATTCAACCGTCGCATGAAGCGGCGATTCCAGGAGCGCGGAATCGAAATCGCATCAGCGGGTCAAACTATTCTGATGCCAATTCCCGCACCGGCCGAAGCTGCTTCGGATTTGAAGCCTCGACGGGCGGCGGGCTAGCGCGTTTCCGAGCGACGGGCTCTGCGAAGCAATCCACTCGTGCTTCCTTATGGCCTCTTGGATTGCGTCGCTGTGCTTGCATTGACAGTCTCCGTTATTGGGCAACTCAAAACCAACGGGTCGCGCGCAAGCGCGCCCAACGATGAGCTCGATAGATCTCCCATTTTCCCTTACCCGGGCACGGCTCAAAGAGCGCATTTGGCTTACCGGCCGATCGCCTGCGGACTACCCTTTAACGCCCCGATCTTCTATGGTGCGCGCGACTTTGCCATCGGCAAACTCGATCATGGAATATTATCAAAGGCTTGGGTCGGAAACCCTGCGCCTTTGGAGGGCGGTTTGACGCGGTATATTTCGACCCGGGGGGAGGCCCCGACCTTAGGTTTCTGCGACGTGATGCTGACCGGGCTTGCCCGCGATGGCGGCCTCTACGTGCCCGAGAGCTGGCCCCAGCTTGCTTCGGAAACCATTGCCGGGTTCTTCGGCCGGCCCTATTGGGAAGTCGCGGTCGAGGTGATCCGCCCGTTCGTCGGCGACGAAATCCCGGACGCCGATCTTGGGCGCATGGCCAACGAGGCCTATGCCACGTTCCGCCATCCGGCGGTGGTGCCCCTGACCCAGATCGATCCCCATCAATTCGTGCTGGAGCTGTTTCACGGCCCGACCTTGGCGTTCAAGGACGTGGCGATGCAGCTGATCTCCCGAATGATGGATCACGTTCTGGCCCAGCGCGCGCAGCGCACCACCATCGTGGTCGCCACCTCGGGCGACACCGGCGGCGCCGCGGTCGATGCGTTTGCCGGTCTCGATAATGTCGATCTGATCGTGCTGTTTCCGCATGGACGAATATCGGACGTGCAGCGGCGGATGATGACGACCACCGGCGCCGGCAATGTTCACGCGCTGGCGGTCGAAGGCACCTTCGACGATTGCCAGGCGATCGTGAAGGGGTTGTTCAATCATCACGGCTTTCGCGATGCGGTCGCGCTGTCGGGCGTCAATTCCATCAACTGGGCACGGATTGTCGCCCAGGTGGTTTACTATTTCACCTCGGCGGTGGCGCTCGGCGCGCCGTTGCGGAAGGTCGATTTCACGGTGCCGACCGGAAATTTCGGCGACATCTTTGCGGGCTTTGTCGCCAAGCGGATGGGCCTGCCGGTGCGGTGGCTGCGGATCGCCGCCAATGTCAACGACATCCTGCCGCGCACGCTCAAGACCGGCATCTATGAAGTACGCGAGGTTCACGCCTCAGCCTCGCCGTCGATGGATATCCAGGTCTCGTCGAATTTCGAACGTTTGTTGTTCGAGGCGAGCCGGCGGGATGCCGCGCTCGTTCGCCGCTTGATGGCGTCGCTGAAGCAGTCCGGGCGCTTCGTGCTGCCCGACGCGGTGCTGGCGGCGATCCGCGAGGAATTCGACGCCGGGCGCGCCGACGAAACTGAAACCAGTGCGGCGATCCGCGCCGCCTGGCGCGAGGCCGGCACGCTGGTCGATCCGCATACCGCGGTGGCGCTGGCGGTGGCGGATCGCGACACTTCGGATTCCAGCATTCCCAACATCGTGCTGTCGACCGCGCATGCCGCGAAGTTTCCCGATGCGGTGCAGGCGGCCTGCGGCGTGCGTCCGGAATTGCCGGTCTGGCTGGAGGGGCTGATGACCAGGCCCGAACACATCCAGGTCATTAAGAACGATCAGGTGGAAGTCGAACGGTTCGTAAAATCGGTGAGCCGTGCCGCCAAACAAGGAGTTGCCGGATGAGTGTCGACGTTACCAAGCTTCCCTCCGGTCTCACGATCGTCACCGATACCATGCCGCATCTGGAGACCGCAGCACTCGGGGTATGGGCCGGCGTCGGCGGCCGCGACGAAAAGCCGAACGAGCATGGCATCTCGCATCTGCTCGAACATATGGCGTTCAAGGGCACCACGCGGCGCTCGTCGCGGGAAATCGTCGAGGAAATCGAGGCGGTCGGGGGCGATCTCAATGCCGGCACGTCGACCGAGACCACGGCCTACTACGCGCGGGTGATGAAGGCCGATGTGCCGCTGGCGCTCGATGTGCTTGCCGACATTCTCGCCAATCCCTCCTTCGTGCCGGACGAACTGGAGCGCGAAAAGAGCGTCATCGTGCAGGAGATCGGCGCGGCGCAGGATACGCCCGATGATGTGGTATTCGAACATCTCAACGAGCTGTGTTACCCGGACCAGCCGATGGGACGCTCGCTGCTGGGGACGGCAAAGACCCTGAAGGGTTTCAGCCGCGATACGCTACGCGGCTATCTTTCGACGCATTACCGCGGGCCCGACATGGTGGTGGCCGCCGCCGGCGCGGTCGACCACAAGCAGGTCGTGGAAGATGTGACGCAGCGGTTCTCGAGCTTCGGCGGCACCCCGGCGCCAAAGCCGCAAGTCGCGATGTTCGGCAAGGGCGGCTCCCGTGTCGTGCTTCGTGAACTCGAGCAGGCGCATCTGACGCTGGCGCTCGAGGGTGTGCCGCAGAACGATCTGTCGCTATTCAGCCTGCAGGTCTTCACCAACACGCTGGGCGGCGGGATGTCGTCGCGGCTGTTCCAGGAGGTGCGGGAAAAGCGCGGGTTGTGCTATTCGATCTACACCTTCCATGCGCCGTATTCCGACACCGGATTTTTCGGGCTCTATACCGGCACGGATCCCGGCGATGCGCCGGAAATGATGGAAGTGATCGTCGATGTCATCAACGACGCCGTCGAGACCCTGACTGAAGCCGAGGTCGCGCGCGCCAAGGCGCAGATGAAGGCCGGGCTGTTGATGGCGCTGGAAAGCTGCAGCTCCCGTGCCGAACAGCTGGCGCGGCACATTCTGGCCTATGGCCGTCCGCTGACGGTGGAAGAGTTGGTGACCCGGATCGACGCGGTGAGCGTGGAATCGACGCGAAACGCCGCGCGGGCGCTGTTGTCGCGCAGCCGGCCGGCGGTGGTGGCGCTGGGCAGCGGCAGGGGTCTGGACACGGCGGTGGCTTTTGCGGAAGGATTGACCAAGTCGATGGCCAAAGCGCGGCTTCACTGAGGGCGACGGCGCGGCGATCGGCTCGGGCACGGGAGAAAGATGTATGGCCCTGTTTCGTTTGCCATCCAGCGGTTCGGCGGCGCTCGCCCCGCGCGGTCACGGTTTGCTGCTGCGCGCGCCACAGATGTCCGACTTTTTGCAGTGGGCGCATCTGCGCGAATCGAGCCGGGACTACCTGACGCCGTGGGAGCCGATCTGGCCGTCCGATGATCTGACCCGCTCCGGCTTCCGGCGGCGGCTGCGCCGCTATGCCGAGGATATCGCCGCCGACCGATCCTATCCGTTTATCGTGTTTCGGGAATCCGATGGTGCGATGATCGGCGGCGTCACGCTGGCAAACGTCCGCCGCGGCATCGTCCAGGCGGGGACGATCGGGTACTGGGTCGGGCAACCCCACGCCCATCGCGGCTACATGACAGCGGCGCTGCGTGTGCTGCTGCCGTCGCTGTTCGGCGAGCTCAATCTTCACCGCATCGAGGCCGCCTGCATTCCCAGCAATGCGCCGTCAATCCGGGTGCTGGAGAAATGCGGCTTCGATCGCGAAGGTCTGGCGCGGCGCTATCTCTGCATCAATGGCGTCTGGCAGGACCACCTGCTGTTCGGCCTGCTGCATGAGGATTTTCGTGGCTAACCTTATTTCCGGATTTTGCCGCATGCCTTGGGTTCGCCGCCATTGCGCTGTTATAACGCGCCGGCGCGCGCTCCCTTAAGGCGCGCCACTTTGTATGACGTGTTGAGCATGCCTGGAGATTGGGAATATCTGGAAGATGCGTAACTGGCTGACAAAGCAGACGACGGGCGCCGGCCGGGCGGGACTTTTTCGCGGCGCGTTCGCGCTTGCCGTCGCGGGCACGCTGCTGTCGGGGTCGCAAGCCATCGGCGAAGATGCGCCGTCGCCGGGAGACCTCGAATTGATCTGTCCCCCGGTGCGGATCCGTGCCGGAGCGTCCACCTATGCGGTGGCGACACCCGGCAAGCAGCCGGTTGGCAGCGACCTTCGTTATCAGGCGACGATCACCCGGACCGCACGCGATTGCCACCAAAACGGCGATCAGATCACCGCGCAAATCGGAATTCAGGGGCGCGTCATTTCCGGCCCGGCCGGAAGTCCGGCGACGGTCGAAGTTCCGATTCGCGTCGCGGTGGTGCAGGGCGGCGTCCAGGAACGGACGATCACGACCAAAGTCTACCGGACGACGGTATCGATGTCGGAGGGCGGCAATGATGCGTTCAGCCTGGTTGCCGAAGACCTCGTGTACCCGGTGCCGTCCGCAGAAACCGTCAATTCCTATATCTTCTATATCGGTTTCGATCCACAGGCGTTGACGGCAGCGCCGAAGGCGGCGAGGCGCAAGAAGAATGAGGTGATCCGTTCAGTTCAGCTTCTGCCTAACTTCGGCAATGCCCTTCGCCAGCAAGTCGTCGGCGACCGGGCCTTTCACTGATTGCGACAGGATGGTGGAAGCGGCAGTTACGGCAGCAGTGGCCGCCGCGGAACGGACGTCGGCCACGGCCTGTGCCTCGGCAAGCGCGATCTTGCTCTCGGCGGTCTTGGTCCGCCGCGCGACAAAATCTTCCATCTTGGTCTTGGCTTCGGATGCGATACGCTCCGCCTCGGCCCTGGCGCTCTCGATGATGTCCTGGGCCTCGCGCTCCGCGCTGGCGTGACGCGACTTGTATTCCGCAAGCAATTTGGCCGCCTCGTCCTTGAGGCGACGGGCGTCGTCGAGCTCGGCCTTGATGCGGTCGCTGCGGTGATCGAGCGTTTTCAGCACGGTGCGGTGGATGCCGTAATAGGCGAACACGCCGAGCAGGATGACGAAAGCGACGGCGACCCAGAATTCTGGTTCGGAGAACATCGGTGTTATCCCTTCAAGGACGCATCGACAGCGCTGTCCACGGACTTGCTGTCAGGCAGCACACCGGTGAGCTGCTGCACGATCGCGGCAGCCGCATCGGCGGCAATGCCGCGGACGTTGCCCATCGCCGTCTCGCGTGTCGAAGCAATGGTCTTTTCAGCGTCCGCAAGTTTGACGGCAAGACGGCCTTCCAGCGACTTGCGCTCGGCCTCGGACGCCGCGCTAAGTTTTTCGCGGGTCTCCGCGCCGATCGCCTGCGCGCGGGAGCGCGCCGCAGCCAGCTCGCTTTCGTAGGCCTTCAGCGCGCCGTCGAACTCGTCCTTCAGCTTTTGCGCGTCGGCGAGGTCGCCCTCGATCGCGTTCTGACGTTCGTCGAGCAGGCTGCCGACGCGGGGCAGCGCTATTCGCGAGACGATCAGATACAGGGCGACGAATGCGATCAGCAGCGACACCAGTTGCGAAGCAAAAGTATCCTTCTGAAACGGCGGAAACTGCCGTCCATGGGCATCGGCTTCGGTGTGGGCGGTCGTGCCCTTGGCGTCGCCATGACTTTCAGCCACCGGCTTCTCCTGTTCGGCTTAGCGCGTGCTGCCGCAAAATTGGATAGCGGTTTTGCGGTCGGGATATGCGCAGCTAAAGATGCGTATCAGAGCGCGAACAGCAGCAGCAGCGCGATCAGCAGCGAGAAGATGCCGAGCGCTTCAGTCACGGCGAAGCCGAAAATCAGGTTGCCGAACTGGCCCTGGGCTGCCGAAGGATTGCGCACCGCGGCGGCGAGATAGTTGCCGAAGATGATGCCCACGCCGGCGCCCGCGCCACCCATGCCAATGCAGGCAATACCAGCGCCAATGTACTTCGCGGCAATCGGATCCATGAAACGAACTCCTTCTCGAGGTTTGGTAGTGAGGCCGGATCAGTGGCCCGGATGGATAGCGTCGTTGATATAGATGACGGTGAGGATGGTGAAGACATAGGCCTGAAGAAACGCGACCAGCAGTTCGAGCGCGGTCAGCGCGATCACCATGCCCAGCGGCAAAACGGCACCGAAGTAACCGGCAATGCCAAGGCCCGCCAGCATCGGAATAAAGCTCGCGAACACCGCCAATGCGATATGGCCCGCGAGCATGTTGGCGAACAGGCGCACCGAGTGCGAGATCGGTCGCAGGAAGAACGAGAACACCTCGATGAAGACCACCAGCGGCAGGATAAAGATCGGAATGCCGCTTGGCACAAACAGTTTGAAGAATTTCAGGCCGTTCTTGTAGAAACCGTAGATCAATACGGTGAAGAACACCAGGAACGCCAGCGCCGCGGTGACGATGAGGTGACTGGCGATCGTGAAGTTGTAGGGAATCACACCGATGATGTTCGATACGGTGATGAACGCGAACAACGAGAACACCAGCGGGAAGAACTTCATTCCTTCCGAACCAGCATTGCCTCTGATCGTGCTCGCGACGAATTCGTAGCTCAGCTCGACGACCGACTGAAGGCGCCCGGGCACCAACCGCCGCCCCGCCATGCCGCCGATCATCAGCAGCGAAATCAGCGCTACCGACCCGAACATGTAGGCCGACGAATTGGTGAAAGCGATCTCCTGATTGCCGATATGGCCGATCGTGAAGAGCTTTTCGATGTGGAACTGTTCGATCGGATCGATCATCCGCGCGGCATCTCTGGACTACTGCCGGCCACGCCGGCGTTCTGCAATCAATCGGTCCGGCTTTTCGTCTTAACGGCTGGTGCGGTCCGGAGCCACGCCCGCCGATCTCACCACATTGACCACGCCGGCGATAAAGCCAAGCAGAACAAACACGATGAGCCCCCAAGGCGAGGTCGACAGCAAACGGTCGAAGCCCCAACCAAGCAAACCGCCGACGACAACGCCGGCGATCAACTCCGAAGAAAGCCGGAAGCCGAGCGCCATCGCCGAGGCTCTGGCCGCTCCGTCTCCGCCTCCGGGTTGGTCAGTCCCGATTTTGCGGCTGCCCCGAATTTCGGACAACCGGTGATCGAGACTTCCGAGCCTTGCGGAAAGCGCAGCTTCATCGGGCGATTTATCGCGACTTCCATCTCCGCCGTCGTCCGTGCCTTCAGCCATGCTGTGGAGACCCGAAACGGTGCTACGTGAATGGAAATGACGCCCCGTCACCCTCAAAAGCCGCGCGGACCATACTGACCACGTCTAATCAAGTCAAGATTGTGCAATAATCACTTATGCCGTTGATTTAATTTACGTTATTTAGTCTTGACCGAACCAGGCATCCGACGGTCCCGGCGGTGCAATAAATGCGCGCACGATCCGCAAAGTTGGTGTGGTTTTGAGAGGCCCCGGATGGGCTTTAACGCCCGTTGCATCGACGGGGATTTGCGGTCCCGGTCGATCTTTTTAGCCGACACGATCGATCTTGCATCGCCCCGGCGGGTCTGTTGGGATGACCGCGAGTAGCCACGTCTTCCGGGAGACTGCATGCCGCGTCAGGTCGATTACTATTTCTCGCTTCAATCGCCGTGGGCCTATATCGGACACAAATTGTTCCGGGACGTCGTAAACACCCACGGTGTCAAGGTGAATCACAAGCCCGTGGTGCTGGTCGATTTGTTCTCGGAAACCGGCGGCCTGCCGTTGCTGAAGCGCCATCCCGTCCGTCAGCGGTATCGCATGGTCGAACTGCAGCGCTGGCGCGACAAGCGCGGCCTGAATTTTCATCTTCAGCCGGCAAATTGGCCGTTCAACGCGCGGCTCGCCGATGGCGTCGTGGTCGCGGCGATCGAGGCCGGTCGCGATCCCGATGCATTTCTGCGGCGGGCGTTCGCGGCGGTGTGGGAAGACCAGCTCAACCTGGCCGATCCCGCGACATTGGTAAAAATAGCCGATAACTCGGGACTTGCCGGCAAGCAATTGGTTGAGCGTTCGGGGACCGATGAGATCAGCACCGCCTACGAGCAAAACCGCCAGGATGCGCTCGCAGCCGACGTGTTCGGATCGCCGGTCTATGTGCTCGACGGCGAGGTATTCTGGGGGCAGGATCGGATCGAATTGCTGGCGGATGCGCTGAAGTCCGGCCGCGCGCCCTATCGCTCGCAGGTGCAGGGTCGAGCGTAGGATCGAGAAGACCGAATCGCTTTTGAGGCGGAGTACCCCGTGATGACAACGCGAACGCCCTCGGAATTCTGCACAGCCATCGCCGCCGCAGCCGTGGCCGTTTGCCTTGTTTTTTTGGTTGGCGGAACGGGTGCCGCCGCGGCGCAATCGATGCCGGATGCCGAGAACGGCCGCTATGCGCTGTCGCCGGTCGCCGATGGGGTGATCAGGCTCGACACCAGGACGGGCGCCGTATCGACCTGCACCAACACCGGCACCGGCTGGGCCTGCTATGCCGTGCCTGACGAACGCGCGGCGCTCGACGCCGAAATCGGCCGGCTCCAGGGCGACAATGAAAAGCTCAAGGCGCAATTAGCGGCGCGCGAACCTGTCGTCACCGGCAAGATCGACGAAGCGCTGCCGAAGGCGGACTCGCTGAAAAAGCCAGAGCCGAAGGTAGCCGAGGGCGAGCGCAAGATCGAAATTCCGCTGCCGAGCGATCGCGACATGGATCGGATGATGTCGTTTCTGGAGCAGGCATGGCGGCGGTTGGTCGACATTGCCAACCGGATGCAGAAAGACGTCACCGGCAAGATTTGAGTGGCTGGAATTGTTCGAGCCCCGTTGTCCCGGCGTGCGCCGATTACCACGCACCGAGAGCATTCAATGACTTCACCCAAGTCCGTATCCCGCACCGGGCTATCGACGGTCAGCGCCGATACCGTCGTGACGTCGCTGCTGACGGTTGAAACGCCGGGAGCCGGCTTTATCGATCTCAGCGCCGAGGTCGCGATATTTGCAAGCGATGCCGCTGCGCGCGAGGGCGCGGTGACGTTGTTCATCCGCCATACCTCGGCGTCGTTGACGATTCAGGAGAACGCCGATCCATCGGTGCTCGACGATCTGTTGACAGCGCTCGATCGGCTGGCGCCCGAGAATGCCGGATGGACCCACGACACCGAAGGCCCGGACGACATGCCGGCGCATGTCAAATCCATGCTGACATCGGCTTCGCTGCACATTCCGGTCCTCAAAGGCAAACTCGCGCTCGGAACGTGGCAGGCGATCTATCTGATCGAACATCGCCGCCGTCCGCATCGGCGCGAGATCGTGCTGCAGTTTGTCGGCGCCGTTCGATAGAGCATGATCCGGAAAAAGCGGGAACCGGCTTTCCCGAATAAACGACTTCGTTTGTTCTGAGATCATGCTCAAACAAAGAGAGCAGATCATATCCCGTTCAATCCGATCATGATCCAGCCCCAAAACAAAGCCGGCCGCGGAGCGATCCGCGGCCGGTTTGTCGAGCGTTCCGATCACGCGGCTTTCGCCGCGATAAGAAAATCAGATCTTGGTGATGTCGACGTCCTTGGTTTCCGGCAGGAACAAGAAGCCGATGACCAAACTCATGAGCGCGATTCCCACCGGATACCACAGACCGGCATAGATGTTTCCGGTCGCAGCCGCGATCGCGAATATGGTGGCGGGCAGGAAGCCGCCGAACCAGCCATTGCCGATGTGATAGGGCAAGGACAATCCGCTATAGCGGATACGGCTCGGGAACAGTTCAACCAGCCATGCTGCGATCGGCGCATAGACCAGCGTCACATAGACGACCAGAAACCAGAGCATCACCACCGTCATGACATGGTCGATCTCGTTCGGATCGGCCGAAGCTGGATAGCCGTGGGCTTTGATCGCCGCCGCCAGCGCCTTGGCGAAATCGGGGCTGTCAGCCGATAGCGTTTGGTCTCCGATCTTCACTGTGGCCTTGGTCCCGGCCGGCGCGATCTCGTTGTTGTAATTCACCGACAGGTTGACGAGTCCGGACTTGGCCACGTCGCAACTGGTGGTGAATTTTTCCGTGCCGGTTGCCTTGAACTGGAACGAGCATTCGTTGGGATCTGCGACCACCGTCACCGGCGCTGCGGAAAGCGCCGCCTCGAGCTTCGGATTGGCGAAGTGCGTAATCGCCTTGAAGATCGGGAAATAGGTCAGCGCCGCCAGCAGGAAGCCGGCAAGGATGATCGGCTTGCGGCCGATCTTGTCCGACAGCCAGCCGAAGATGACGAAGCCGGGCGTGCCGAGCGCCAGGGCAATCACAATCATGATCTGCGCCGTCACCGCCGGGACCTTGATGGTCTGGGTCAGGAAGAACAGTGCATAGAACTGGCCGCCATACCAAACCACAGCTTCGCCCGCGGTCGCGCCCAGCAATGCCAGGATCGCAATCTTGGCGTTCGACCACTGACCGAACGCTTCGCTCAAGGGCCGCTTCGACGTGGTGCCCTCCGCCTTCATCTTCGCGAAGATCGGGGATTCGTTCAGGCTCAATCGAATCCAGATCGAAACCGCGAGCAGGATGCCCGACAGCAGGAACGGAACGCGCCAGCCCCAGTCGCCGAACGCTGCCTCACCCATCCAGGTGCGGATGCCCAGAATGAGTAATAGCGCCAGGAACAGGCCGAGCGTCGCGGTGGTTTGAATCCAGGAGGTGTAGTAGCCGCGCTTGTTGGCCGGCGCATGCTCGGCAACGTAGATCGCAGCGCCGCCATACTCGCCGCCGAGGGCGAGACCCTGTATCAGCCGTAAGGCGATCAAAACGATCGGCGCCGCGATGCCCCAGGTCGCATAGCCAGGCAGCAAGCCGATGAAGAAGGTGCCGACGCCCATCAAGGTCATGGTGATGAGGAAGGTGTATTTGCGTCCGACCAGGTCACCGAGGCGGCCGAAAATCAATGCGCCGAACGGGCGGACCGCGAAACCCGCGGCGAAGGCGAGTAGCGCAAAGATGAAGCCGACATTCGGCGGCACATTGGAGAAAAAGTATTTTGCCAGAAACGCTCCAAGCGTTCCGTAGATGTAGAAGTCGTACCATTCGAAAACGGTGCCGAGCGAGGAGGCGAAGATGACCTTTCGCTCTTCAGCAGTCATTCCCCCGGTACGGACACCGCCGCCCGCTGTTGCAGCCATTGTCATTGTTCGCTCCCCGAAATCGTTGATGCGCGCTCGCTCCCATGCACCGGATCTGGCCGAATTACGTCATGGGGTTCGCTTCACGGTAACATCGCCGTGAAACCTCCCCCAATAAGACTTTTGGCCCTCTGCACCATTTGGGCACGCGCGTGTCGAACATTCTGACACGATCTGATGGCCAGGAATTTTCGGTATTGCGCCGCACAAACGGGTGCCGATTAACCGCTTTACCGCAAGGCAATATTGCGCGCTTGCGTGCGACCGCTCATCGGGGGACAATTGCATGATAAAGTTCGCCCTGCAGATCCCAGGAAAAGCGGTCGCGGGCTTTGCCGCAACCCATTGCAAGAAATAATGACTGCCGCTGCCAACACCCACCTCGTCATTGCCGATGACCATCCGTTGTTTCGCGATGCGCTGCGGCATGCGGTTGCTGGGATTATGACGTCGGCGAAGATCGGCGAAGCGGGGTCGTTCGACGAGCTGACCTCGATGCTAGAGCAGGATTCCGATGTCGATCTGATCCTGCTTGATCTGACGATGCCGGGAATTAGCGGCTTCTCCGGCTTGATTTACCTGCGCGCGCAATATCCGGCGATCCCGGTCGTGATCGTGTCCGCCAGCGACGATGTTGGCACGATCCGTCAATCGCTGGATTTCGGCGCCTCGGGTTTCATTCCCAAACGGTTCGGGGTCGAGACGTTGCGTGATGCGATCACTAAAGTGATGGATGGCGACGTCTGGATACCGCCGGATACCGATTTGTCATCCGCCTCCGATCCCGAGATGACCCGCTTGCGTGATCGGCTGGTGACGCTGACCCCACAGCAGGTGAGGGTGCTCATGATGCTGTCAGAAGGCCTGCTCAACAAACAGATTGCTTATGAACTCGGTGTGTCGGAGGCGACGATCAAGGCGCATGTTTCGGCGATTTTGCAAAAGCTGGGCGTCGAGAGCCGAACCCAGGCGGTGATTGCGGCAGCAAAGATTACCGGCGGCCAGTGGCGGCAGGACATGCCGTCGCCGCAATAAGATCCAGCACGCAGGTTCAGCCGTTTGACTATTCCGCCGCCACCATTTGCTGGGCGCGCCATTGCCCCAGCAGGGCGCGGAGCGAAGCCGGCTTGACCGGCTTGTTGAGCACGGCAATCTTGTCTTCCCGCGCGGCGGCTCGCACATGCGGGCTGCGGTCCGCCGTGATCAGGATCGCCGGAACGCTGTCGCCGAACCGGCGGCGAATGTCCCGGATCGCGGCGATGCCGTTGCCGCGGTCGAGATGGTAGTCCACCAACAGGCCAGTGACCCGCCCGCCCGCGGCCTCGATCGCCTCGATCGCAGCGTCTGGATCGGTCACCGCGATGACTTCGGCGTCCCAGGCGGTCAGCAAGGTTCTCATGCCATCCAGGATCGCCGCATCGTTCTCGATACAGACGATCAGCGAGCCGCTCATCGACGCCTTGGAAAGCGGCGTCGCGCTGGTAACCGCCGCGGTGTGATTGACCGCCTGCGCGATTGGCGTGGTCACCGAGAAGAATGAGCCGCCGCTGACATTGGAGTCGAGAGCGATGCCATGGTTGAGGACGCGCGCGAGGCGTTCGACGATCGATAGGCCAAGCCCGAGGCCACGCGCGATCCGCGCACCCTGCTCCAGCCGATGAAATTCCTTGAAGATCTCGCCGCGCTTGAAAATAGGAATGCCGACACCGGTATCGTAGATGCCGATCCGCAGCGATTGGCCGTGGCGTCGGCAGCCGACCAGAACGCGCCCGCGCGGGGTATATTTGATGGCATTGGAAATCAGGTTCTGCAGCAGCCGCCGCAACAGCAGCCGATCGGATTCGACCGGCAGCGAACAGGGCACGAATGTCAGCCGCAGTCCCTTGGCGCGCGCGATCGGTGCAAATTCGATTTCCAGCGAGCGCATCAGGTCGCCGATCCTGAAGCTGGTGATCGACGTCGTCATGGCGCCGGCGTCCAGCCGCGAAATATCCAGCAGCGCACCGAGGATTTCCTCGATCGCCTCGAGGGAATTGTCGATGTTTTCGACCAGCCGGGCATCCTCGCCGCCGCTTTGTCGCTCGACCAGGCTCGTGACGTAAAGCCGCGCCGCATTTAACGGCTGCAGGATGTCATGGCTCGCCGCCGCCAGAAAACGCGTCTTCGAGATGCTGGCGTCCTCCGCGGTGCTCTTGGCCAGCGCAAGTTCCGAATTCAGGCGGGTCAGCTCTTCGGTGCGATCGCGCACACGTTTTTCCAACGTCGCATTGGAGCGTTCCAGCGCTTCGGCCGCCTCGAAACTGGGGGTGACGTCGGAAAATGTAATGACCAGCCCGCCGCCGGGCATATGGTTGGCGCGCACCTCGATCACCATGTGACGCTCCGGAAGCCGTTCCAGATAAGGCTCACCTACGGTGGTATAGGCCGTCAGCCGCATTTCCAGCAGGGATTGGCTGTTGCCGAATCCCGGTGGGCTGATCGCGGTCATGAATTCCAGGATTTCCCGAAGCGGAATCCCGATCTGCACCAGGTGCGGCGGCAGAGCGAGAATTTCACCGAATTGCCGGTTTGAACAGATCAGCTGCAAATCCGGGTCAAATACCGCAATGCCCTGCCGCACATGGTTCAGCGCGGTCTGCAAGATCTCGCGATTGAAATGCAGCGCGGCGTGAGAGTCGTCGAGCAGCTTGAGCGCCGCCTTGGCGGACACGGTGCGCTTGCGCAGCAACAGCGACATCACCAGCCGTGAGGATGCAGCCCCGATCGACGATGCGATCAGGTGTTCGGCATGCTGCAACAACTCAAAAGCGGCCGGCGCGCCCGGTTCGAGCGGGGCGTGGTGGGTGACCGCGAAGGCTTCGAACGAAAGCCGGGCCCGGTCGGGCCCCAGATACTGCGCGACCGTGCTCTGAATATCCTGCACGGTCACCGTGGTGCGCCAGCGCCGGAACGTCGGCGCGATCGGCGCCAGCGCGGTCGGCACGAACAGGTCCGCTTGTAGCCGCTCGATCGAGGATGGCTGGCGCGCCAGCGACAGCACGACATAAGTCAATAAATTAAGCAGGAGACTCCACAGCGCCCCATGCAGCAGCGGCGGCAAATCGGCGCCGAACAGCGCTTGCGGACGCAGCGCCGCGATGCCGAACGGGCCGTGCTGCAGCAGCAAGACGCCCGCGGTATTGCCGTCCAGGAAGCTCGGAAGAAACAACGTATAGATCCACACCGCAACCCCGACCAGCATGCCGCCCATCGCGCCCCGCGCGGTCGCGCGGCGCCAGAACAGGCCGCCAAAAAACGCCGGCGCAAGCTGCGCGATGGCTGCGAAGGACAACAGGCCGATCGCCGCCAGTTGGGTATTGCCCAGCGCGCGATAGTAGAAATAGGCCATTACCATGATGGCGAAAATCGCAAAGCGCCGGACCTTGAGCAGGAAGTCGCTGAAATCCTTCTGGCCGGCGCGCGATACCGGGCCGCGCTGCAGCACCAGCGGCATCACGATGTCATTCGAGACCATGATCGAAAGCGCGACGCATTCCACCATCACCATGGCGGTCGCCGCCGACAGGCCTCCGATAAAGACGCCGACGCTCAAAAGCGGCGCATGGCCATGCATCGGCAACGCCAGCACATACATGTCGCTGTCCACGGCGCCGAACGGAAACATCACCAGACCGGCGATCGCGATCGGAATCACGAACAGGTTGATGGCGACCAGATAGAGCGGAAACAGCCAGCGCGCCCGCGCCACCTCGGCATCGCTGGAGTTCTCGACCACGCTGACGTGAAACTGGCGTGGCAGCAAAACGATCGCGCAAAACGACAACAGCACCATGGTGATGAAATTGCCGATCGAGGGAGTGTAGGCGAGCGCCCGCACCGCCTCCGGAGTTTTCATCGCCTGTTGCATCAGTTCAACCGGACCGAACATCCAGAACGTGACAAAGGCTCCGGCGGCGATGAAGGCCACCAGCTTCACGATCGATTCGGTGGCGACTGCCAGCATCAGTCCATGCTGATGTTCGGTGGCGTCGGTCTGACGGGTCCCGAACAGCACCGCGAATGTCGCCATCGCCAGCGTAACGATCAGTGCGATATCGCCGATGATCGGAATCGAGGAGACCGCCTGGTCTTCGCTCAGGATCGTCTCCAGCGACGACGCCACGGCCTTGAGCTGGAGGGCGATGTAGGGAACCGATCCGACAATCGCGATCAGCGCGACAGTCGCGGCAACGGCCTGGCTCTTGCCGTAACGCGCAGCGATAAAATCCGCGACCGAGGTGATGTTTTGCGATTTCGCCAGACGGATCACGCGGCGCAGCAGCGGCGTGCAGAACGCGATCATCAGGACCGGGCCGACATAGATCGCAAGAAAATCCACGCTGGTGCGGGTGGCGAATCCGACCGAGCCGAAAAACGTCCAGGACGTGCAATAGATAGCCAACGACAGCGGATAGATCAGCGCGCTGGCGCGACCGCGCTGCGTCGGCGACAGCCGGTCGCCATGGCTCGCGACGAGAAACAGGAACCCGATGTAGCCGAGCGCGGCTGCGATCACGCCCCAGTCGTGCAGCATCGCTGCTTACTCCCTTGCGGTTTGGCGAACGCTTCAACCGGCGTCCGCCGCAAGCGAACGTCGTCGCAGGCAGGAGGAGAGTATAGCGGGGTTACGCCGGCAAAGCACGGTGCGTCACCGCACCGTATCCCGGATTTCGCCCGCCGGAGCGGCAGGCTATGGCGTTTTCTGGCGAAGTGGTTGACGCTATTCGGCGGCCAGGGATTTCTCGCGAAGCGGCAGGCCGAGACGCTCCCAGACCTGCAACAGGGCTTCGGCAAGTTGATCGATCAATCCGTCGTCGTGATAGGGCGAAGGCGTGATCCGCAGCCGCTCGGTGCCCTTGGCGACGGTCGGATAGTTGATCGGCTGGATGTAGATGCTGTGCTCTTCCAGCAGCATGTCGGAAGCCCGCTTGCAGTGTTCGGGATCGCCGACGAACAGCGGCACGATATGGGTGTCGCTCGACATCACCGGCAGGCCCGCCGCGGTCAGGATCGCCTTGACGCGGGCGGCGCGGTCCTGATGGCGCTCGCGCTCCCAGCTCGAAATTTTGAGGTGCCGGATCGCGGCGGTCGCCGCCGAGCAAATCGCGGGCGGCAGCGCGGTCGTAAAGATAAAGCCCGGGGCATAGGAACGCACTGCATCGATGATGTCGGAACTTCCGGCGATGTAGCCGCCGAGGCAGCCAAACGCCTTGGCCAGCGTGCCTTCCAGAATATCGATACGGTGCATGACCCCGTCGCGCTCGGCGATGCCGCCGCCACGCGGGCCGTACATGCCGACGGCGTGAACTTCGTCGACATAAGTCAAGGCGCCGTAGCGTTCAGCGAGGTCGCAGATCCTGGCCAGCGGCGCGATATCGCCGTCCATCGAATACAGGCTTTCGCAGGCGATCAGTTTCGGCCGCTCCGGCCCGGCCGCGCGCAGCAGTTCTTCAAGATGCGCCATGTCGCCGTGGCGGAACACCTGGCGCTCGCAACCGGACTGGCGGATGCCTTCGATCATCGAATTGTGGTTGAGCGCGTCGGACAGAATCAGACAATTCGGAATCAGCTTGCCAATGGTGGCAATGCCGGTCTGGTTCGAGACATAGCCCGACGTGAACAACAACGCTGCTTCCTTGCCGTGCAGATCGGCGAGCTCATGCTCGAGTTGCACCAGCGGGTGATGGGTGCCCGCGATGTTGCGGGTGCCGCCGGCGCCGGTGCCGACCCGGGTCGCGGTCTCGACCATGGCGCCGATCACTTTGGGATGTTGCCCCATTCCGAGATAATCGTTCGAGCACCAGATCACGACATTGCGCGGCCCTTTCGGGGAATGCCACACCGCATGCGGGAAGCGGCCCGCGATCCGCTCGAGATCAGCAAAAACCCGGTAGCGCCGTTCTTCATGCAGACGGCTGAGGGCGGTACTGAAGAATTTGCTGTAATCCATCTCAAAAACCTGGAACGGAACCTGGGGCCGGGAACGGCGCACACCCTTTTTAGAGCGTTTCCAGGTTTGATGTCGAGCCAGAATTGGGCCTCCGGCGGCACCATCGGCGGGAAGCCGGGTTGCCTCGGATGCGGTCCAAAAGCCCGATCCCGATCAACATGGTAAATGCGATCTTGCGGTCGGCAATAGCTCGGCGAGACTGGATCTTCGCACAGCCGGGGCTTCACTTCGTCTTGACCGGCTGGAGCGGGCGCGTGCCCGGGCGCTTATCCGATCATGTCGACCCGGCCATCCCCGAGACGATAGATGCCACCGACCACTTTCAGTTTGCCCTCCTCGACGGCCGCATTCAGGATCGGTGTTGCGGATTTGAGCTTTGCGACATTGTCGATGACGTTTTGCCGGATGGCGTTGTCGAGCGGATTGCCCTCATGCTGTGAAACGGCCTTCACCGCGGGAGCCAGTGCCGCGACCAGCGAAGGCAGATGTCCCGGCAGCACCGTATTGTCCTTGAGTGACTTGATCGTCGCGTCGACCGCGCCGCAGCTGTCGTGTCCAAGCACCAGAATGAGCGGGGTGCCGAGTATGGCGACAGCGTATTCCAGGCTGGCAACGGTGTCGTCGTTGGCGAAGTTTCCGGCAACCCGGCAAACGAAAAGATCGCCGCGGCCGCTATCGAAGGCATATTCCGGCGCGATGCGCGAATCCGCGCAACTGAGGATGCCGGCGTAAGGGTTTTGTCCCCCGGTCAACACCTCGCGTTCGTGCTTGAAGTCATGACGCCGCGACAGCCCCTCGACGTAGCGTTCATTGCCCCTCAGCAAACGTTGCAGGGAAGCTTCCGACGATAGCATGTTTTGCGGCTTCGGTGGCGTCTTGACGTCCTTGGCCGATGCCGCGCCGCCCAATGCGAGGCCGATGGTTGAGGCCGCGACAAACCCAAGCACGGCTCGCCGCGACGATTGAGGTCGCTGCGCAAGATTTTTCAGAAGACATCGTTCGCACATCGGAGATCTCCGTTTTTTGCTTGTTGCTGATTGAAGAACCTCGGGGTGTCGCGCCTTGACGATGTACCGCGACGCGCACAATAGGGCCCAGAACATAGACTTCGGCAAGCAGCTATTTTGTGACGACGCCCATCATGACCTAACGAGGCAATCTCATCTGGGATTGGGATGGCCGTCGAGGCGAAGCTGATAGACGAAATAGGTTGGCGTGCAGAATCCGACCTGCTCTTTTTTGAGCAGACCGAAAGTAGCTGGACTGACGTTGAACTTCGCGCCGGTCAAAAGCGCCGGCATCTGTTGGCAAATGTAGTCTTCCCGGCAGAACCGCGACGGCGTGCATACGTTCAACAAGCCCCGACCGACACCGGCCGCGAAAGTCTCGCTGTCGAAATATCCCTTGGCCATCTGTTCAAATCCCTTGCCGCCGACGATCGCGCAGATTTCATCGGGGATCCTTCCGCCTCGCATGGCGGCAAGCCCCGATTCCTCCGGGGTGCACGGACGGGTGATACGTCCCAAGGGAACGCCAATCCTGGTCGGGCGGCAATTATAATGATAGCCGTTCAATTTGCCTTCCGGCACGTGGTAGAGCAGTTCGTCCTTGCTGACCCGGTCCCTGAACGCGCGCATGTTGAAGCCGAGCAGATTTTTTCTGTCATTCCCGTTGCTCTTGGCGATTGAATTGTCAATGAGATTCGCGCGGCAGCTTAGCCCCGCATAGATATGGTTCGCATCGGGAAGGCATTGGCCGAGGTGAAGGGAGGCCGACGAGTTTGTCACCACCGCCTGACAGCTGAGTTGATGTGCGACGCCGCAACTCCATCTGGCGGGGTTGGCGAGATCGGCGTTCAGCGGGCACGGCATATTGTCGCCGGCGCCTCCGTAGGTCGGATATTGATGATCCCACGCCGCAGCCGGTGCCGACGGATGCGGTCGAAATATCTCTGGCTGCTGGCCCAGCGAAACTTTTTCGAGATAATTTTTTCGACGCGCCAGCTCCGCATGGACATGGGGCGAAAACGGCAGTTGCAACGTGTTGCCGTCGAGCGCGGCTTTGATCGCGTTGGGGTCAGTGCCGAAGTCGGATCGATCGACGCCGAGAAAATGGAATCCGGCGGTCGATGAGGATTGATGGCAGCCCATGCAGGAGGACGTATTCAGCCGTTCGAGCAGGTCAGCACCTGATTGCACAAATTCGGCAGACTTTGCCGGAAGCGCTGAGGCTGCGACGATTTGCGCGGCCAGCTCCCGGCTAACGACGAGATCGAACGGCCGGTTGGCAAGCCGCGCACTGCCGGCGGTCGAGAAGCTGAGTGCGACATCCGCCGCCAGATTATCGGGCAGGTTGAAGACGCCGCTATCGATTTCCCTCAAGTGGCTCGAAAGATATTCCTGCAGCTGCTTCTGTTTGGCAGGGTCATTCAAGATCGCTTGTACATCCGGCGTATTTTCCAGTTTCGTCGGCTCGAACTTTCCGCCGTTCACGGCGAAGATCCGCATCCAGTAGATCGCCTGGCCCGCGAACTTACGGTTCTCCACGTTTTCGAGGTCGGACGGAAAGCGTGCCACCTGCGCATTGATTTCCATTTGCTTGAAAGTCAGCCGTGACAAATCCAGCGGCCCTTGCAGCAAGCGTCGCGCGATCGCGTCCGGGCTATCGCTATCCATTCTCTCGATGCGCCAAAGCGAAGCAATATCCTGGCAGTTCTTGCCGTCGTCAGGGTAATTGAAGACCATGTTGACGGTGAAGGGCATTCGCGAAGCATAAATCTTGCTGTTCATCTCGACTTCGTAGCCGAGCCGGTAGATCAGCCGTAACTCGCCGCAATGGCCGGGATCGAAATCGCGGCGATCGATGCGGTTGATCACGCCAGCCAGAATGAAGAGCCCGTCGCTGGAACCGAGCCATTTCTCGTTAAATAGTCGCATGACGTTGCCATTGAGCCGCAAGGCTTTTCCGGCTTCGGTTCGGGCGGATTTCGGGTCGTAGGTTTTCAGAATTTCCTTTTCCCAGTCGATGCCGATTTCCCTGATGGTTCGGTCAAGGTCGGCGGACATCAGGGAGGCAAACTGCGCGTAGGTCTCCCGGAACTTCGACAGGTCGCTGGCGCGGGTGGGGCCGGGCCGCACGGCCGCCGGCAGCGGCAGGTGTTGGGTCTGGTGGATCTGCCTGAACAGCGTCAGCAGGGAAAGCGGAGAAGCGTTGTCACGATCAAGTTCCGCGAGAACGGGGGCCTGGTCGATCAGGGCCGTGATGGGAGCCGATGGTTGCTGCGCGTGATCGGCTGTGGCGACGACATCGAAGTCGAGAGATGTCGGGGGAATAGGCTCCATCTTCAAGATGAAATGCCACCATTCCCTGATCCCGGCGCCAAGCCGAGCGCGACTTTGCTTCTCCTCCGGCGTGATATCGGCAAACGACGGGTGCGAACGCTCGCCAAAGAGAACGATATCCTTCGGTCGTTCGGTCGCGACGTTCCGCTGCGGCAATGCAAAGCAAAACGGGATTGCCAGCATCAGAAATCCGGTAATCGAGAAACCAGCGATCGAGAATGCGCGCATCGACAAATTGTATTCCGATAACAAGTTCATTGCTATCCGGATGCTCCTCGGCGAGACCGCGAGGCTGCCGCTCAAGCGTGCGGGCAAGAAGATGGAGGTCCATCCGGCAGCGAAGTCCAACAGCAAAATTCCGCATGGTCTCGGAACCGCCGTCGGTCAAATCAATCTTGATTCAAGCAAAGTCTCTGTTCTGGTTAACCGCAACTTGGCGAGTTTCATCAACCCGCTCCCCGTCGCCAGGGACGTCGTGGGACAATCGAATCGATCTCGCGGTTTGCCGGCGGCCGCGTGAATTACGCGGATGCGCTTCCCGGCATTTCAGGTGGTTCTGAAGCGGAGTACGCCGTCGGTTTCCTCGGCGGTCAGGCGCCCTTCGACCAGCATGTAATTGACGTGGGCAATCAACTCGCCGGCGGCAAAGCCCATTTGGTGCACGTCCAGCACATGCTTGTTGAACACCACCGGCACCAGTTCCTTGGACGTCTTCGATGTTTCCCGGCAGGCGTCAGCGATCCGTCCGCAACGTTCCTCGTGGTGATCGGCCAGTTGCTTGATGCGGGTCTTCAGGCCGTAAAACGGCACGCCGTGACCGGGCAGCACCAGCACGTCATAGGGCAGGGTGGTGGTAAGGCTCGCCAGTGAGGCGAGATATTCCCCGAGCGAATTCTGATCGGGTTCGACCGCCCATACGCTGACATTGGGCGAGATCTTGCTCAGCACCTGATCGGCGGCGAGAAACAGTTTGTCGGCGGCGCAATACAGCATCACCTGGTCGAGCGCATGGCCGCCGCCGGTAATGACCTTGAAGCGCCGCGTGCCGATCGAGATTTCCTCGCCATGCGAAACGCGGCGATAGGACGGCGGCAAAGTCGAAACCCGCTTCAGATAATCCTGGCCGCGGCCGAGCAATTTGTCGGTCAGATTTTCATCCATGCCGTGGCGCCGGAAGAATAGCCGCTGCGCCATCTTGCGCTCTTCGGTGCCGCGGTTCTGATGGTAGACCGACTGCAGATATTCCACCTGCGACATATAGAGCGGACAGTTGAAGCGCTCGACGATCCATCCCGCCAGACCGACATGGTCGGGATGCGAATGGGTCACGATCAGCCGGGTGATTTTCACATGGGCGAGCGGGCCCTCGAACAGCGCGGTCCAGGCTGCGATCGATTCCTCGTTGCCGAATCCGGAATCCACCATCGCCCAGCCGTCGCCATCGGCGAGCAGATAGATGTTCACGTGATTGAGGCGGAACGGCAGCTTCAGCCGCACCCACAACACCCCGGGCATGACCTCGACGACCTCGTTGGGACCGGGGTGGTTTTCCCAGGGGTAGCGCAGCGCTTCGACCGAGGATTGAATCGTGTCTGGTTTTGAATGCATCGTTTCGTATCGCAATCTTGCGGCGCATGCTGTGCCAGAACCTTGACGGTCTGGCGAAGAGGTTCATGCACCCATTAATAATTCAGTGTGCGAGCCGATGCAAAACCGGATACCGCTTTTGCCGATCCCGTCCTATCGGCTTAGCCGCACAAACGGCGCGACGCTAGCCGAAAAACAACGGCGGTATTGCCAGAACGCGCCGGACCGCAGGTCCAGCGGCCGGCAAGTCCTGCCAACCATGCGCTGGGGGCACAGGCTTGGGCCGGCGACGCATGGCGATAGCCCGCGCCATGTGGATACCGGTTCCGTGCTCAGCAGAGCAGTTTGTCGCGGCCAAACATATCCTGGCCTTTCCGGGAAGACCT
>CAVRYV010000003.1:0-73508 GCA_963725555.1 uncultured Pseudomonadota bacterium
CGGAGTGGCAGTGGCTCGACATCGATTGGCCGTTCGTCATTGCACGGCCGGCGCAGGCATCTGGCAGTGGGCCAGCAACGATGCCGGCGATCCCGACGTAGTAATGGCCTGCGCCGGGGACGTGCCGACGCTTGAGACGCTCGCCGCGGTATCGCACTTGCGGGCGGATTATCCCGACATCCGCATTCGTGTCGTCAACGTGGTGGATCTGATGGTGCTGGAGCCTCAGTCCGAGCATCCCCACGGAATGGAACACCAGGATTTCGACGAGCTGTTCACGACCGACAAGCCGGTGATCTTCGCCTTTCACGGCTATCCCGCCATGATTCACAAGCTGACTTACGGCCGTCACAATCACGACAATTTTCATGTGCGCGGCTACAGGGAGGAGGGCACCACCACAACCCCCTTCGACATGGTTGTATTGAACAATCTCGACCGCTATCAGCTCGCGCTCGACGCCATCAAGCGAATTCCGCGGTTCAGCGATCGGGTGGAGGCGGCAACCGCCCGCTACTGGACCGCCATGGAGCGCCACAAGCTCTATATCAGCGAGCATGGCCAGGACATGCCGGAGGTTCGCGACTGGCGCTGGAACCCGCGGGCATGATCTCGGTGCCGGATGACAAGGCCGGTGGTCGACCCGAACTGAAAGTACTCGCGCTGAACAGCGGCTCGTCTTCGCTCAAATTCGGCCTGTATCGCGTCGGACCATTGCGAACGGACATGCTTATCTCGGGCGAGGCGGAGGATATAGGGGAAGCGAAAAGCAGGTTTCACGCAAAGGATTCGCAAAACAACTCCTTGCTCTCCGAGGCAATATCAATTCCCGGCCAACGGGACGCTGTCGTCAGAGTCGCAAAACTCTTCGCCGACTAAAAAATGCCGGCGCCGGACGCTGATCGGGCATCGAATCGTGCATGGCGGACCAAAGCTGCGGCAACATTGCCTGATTGACGGAGCAGCGCTGCAGCAGCTCAAGGCGGCCTCCGCCTTTGCTCCGCTCCATACGCCGCCAGCCTTGTCCGTCATCCGCTTCGCCCAGCAGCATTTTCCCGGGCTTCCGCAGGCGGCATGTTTCGATACCACATTCCACGCCAAAATGCCCGAGCGCGCGCGCGTGCTTCCGCTCCCCAGGGAACTTCAAGCGGCTGGTATTCAGCGCTACGGCTTCCACGGCCTTTCCTGCGAATTGATCATGCACCAGCTTGCGGAAACACCTGACCGCCTGATCATCGCCCATCTCGGCAACGGCGCCAGCGTCACCGCGGTCAAGAACGGAAAATCGATCGACACCAGCATGGGATTGACCCCAACCGGTGGCGTGATCATGGGTACGCGGACCGGCGATCTCGATCCCGGCGTTCTGGTCTATCTGGCGCGTGAAAAGAAGTTCGATGCAGCCATGCTCGAAGATCTGGTTGATCACCGTTCCGGTCTGCTCGGGATTTCCGGCGTCGGGAGCGACATGCGGGTTCTGCAAGAAGCCGCTGCGTCAAATGCCGATGCACGGCTTGCCGTCGAGATGTTTTGCTATTCCGTGCGCAAGCAGATAGCGGCGATGATCGCTGCGCTGGGCGGACTTGACCTGCTGGTATTCACCGGCGGCATCGGTGAAAATGATGCGGAAATCCGTGCCGCGATCTGCGGTGGCCTGACTTGGGCCGGCGTCAGTCCAGATACCACACAAAATCGTCTCGCGAACAGTGCGCCTGGCGATCCTCCATGCCGTTGCCGGGTTGAGGTTCTCGTATCCCAAGAAGACGAGCAGATCGCTCGTCATACCTGGGCATTGGCTTCGCCGACCCGTTCCCTATAGCCTGTCATCCCGTCGCAGCAACGATCGGTGGATCGAGCTCGAGCGTGACGTCGCATAGACCACGATCATCGGCATTGGTTTTGATCTTGAAACCCAATTCCCTGCACATGCTCAGCATGACCGAATTTTCCTGAAGGATTTGGCCGACTATCTGCTTCAGGCCTTTGGTTTTGGAGTATTCGATGATCATTTGCATCAAGCTCCAACCCAATCCATGGCCCTTGAGATCCGATCGGAGCAGTATTGCATACTCGCCGCTGTCGCCGATCGCGTCGGAGTGCACGCGGACGACGCCGAGCGCCTCGCCGCTTGTCTCGTCGAGCGCGATAAAGGCCATCGCTCGCGAGTAGTCGAGCTGGGTTAGTCTCGCGAGGAACGGATGCGTGAATTCCTTTATTGAATTGAAGAAGCGGAGCCGCAGATCCTCAGCGCTGACGTGCTGCAGCAACCGGAGAAACAGTGGTTCGTCATCAGGTCGAATCGGTCGCGCAAAGAGTCGCCGGCCGTCGCCGAGAACGAGATGCCGCTCCCATTGCGATGGATAAGGCTGGACGCGTCGCAATCATGCGGTTGTTCGTTTTCCGTCCTTGATCCAGTCTTTCGCGGCCGGCAATTGGGAGAGGTCGAACAAGCGGACTTCTCCGTGAAAGAATGGCATGAATATGTTCACCGCGGCACGCAGCCACGCCTGATCGGCGACGACCGCAACGTGGCTGAAATCGCGCCAGTGCTTGAGCCCAAGTTTACCGTCATCCCACAATGCCTCAAGTTCAAAGCCCCTGAATTCCTTCCCGATGACATAAAGCATTCTGATTGGCCCCTTGGCCAGCGCCAACATCGCTTGAACCCTAGGGATGAGCGTATTGCGGTAATCCTCGTGCGTCACCTTGCCCGTGGCTTCAATTGCCAAGACGTTCGGCGGCATGCCGTCGATAAATCGTAACATCGCATTCTCCGGTCGGCGTGGTTTGGCTGCATTTGGCTGCTCACTTCGCCAACCCCTTGCGGATCTCCAGCAATTCCTTGCGTCGCGCGGCGGTTGTTTTCGGATAGCTCATTTTGAGTTCCTCGAACGTATCGAGGACGATTTGTGAGACGATCAATCGCGCATTTTCCTTGTCGTCGGCGGGAACGATATACCAGGGAACATCGCCGGTGCTGGTGGCGCCGAGGCATTGCTCGAACGCCGTCATATATTGCTGCCAGTATTTTCGCTCCTCGATGTCATTGATGCTGAACTTCCAGTTTTTCTCCGGATCATCGATGCGTTCGAGGAAGCGCTTTCGCTGCTCTTCTTTCGAGAGATGAAGGAAGAATTTGACGATGCGGGTGCCGTTGCCGTGGAGATGTCTTTCCAGGTCGACGATCGAGCGGTAGCGGTCATGCCAGACTGCCTTCTCGACGAGCAAGGCGTCCGGCAATCCTTCGCTGCGCAGGATATCGGGATGCACTCGCGCGATCAGGACTTCTTCATAATAGGACCGGTTAAAGATGCCGATCCGGCCGCGCTCTGGGAGATCGCGCGTGGTGCGCCACAGAAAATCGTGCAGCAATTCGGTCGCGCTGGGATGCTTGAAGCTGAAACTTGGCAGCCTTGCGGGTTAATCCCGGACATCACATGCCTGATAGCGCCATCTTTTCCCGCTGCATCCATCGCCTGGAAAATCAGCAGAATTGCGTATCGGTTCGATGCGTAGTGAAGCTGCTGTTGCGTGCTTAGCTGTGAAATGTGTTCCTCCAGCATTTTCTTATATTGATGCTTGGACTTGTACACGGGATCGACCTTCGTTGGCCATTTCTTGAGGTCGACCTTGTCGCCTTCGGCTACGCGAAAATCTTTCGAATGTATTTTCATAGCCTTCCGTCCAGCATCCTTGCTGCTCCCATCATCCGTTAACTCATTTGGCGGTCCGTGGCGCGAAATCCGACGGTGCTTTGGCATTAAAGTCACGGTCGGGTTGGGCTTTGGCCGCAGGCTGAGGATGGGCTTTGGCGTTAGGTTGAGGGTCGACTTTGGTCGTGGGTGCGGCCTCAAGTCTCGGCCTGGCGTTGCCCTCTGGCTTCGCGGCTGTACTCGCGTCGGCATGGCTGATGGCAGCGGCGATCATACGTCCGGCGTCCTCGGGGTCTTTGACGAGACCGGCGAGGAGAACGTCACCGAGCGTCGTGTTAAGCAATGACCCGCTGTCGGTATTTGCGCCAGCCTTGGTCTCGGATTCGACCTGGGGCTTAGGTTCGGCCTTGGATGCCGGCTCGAGTTTGGCTATGGCGTCCGGCCCGGGTTCGGCTTCGGAGACAGCTTCGGCCTTGGGTATAAACTCGGACTTGATTTCAAACTCGCGCCCGGGTCGGGCGCGGAGCTTTGCTTCGGCGCCCGGCTTCGCCGCAGCCTTTGGTCCCGCGTTTGCCTTCCTCTTGGAATCGGCTTTGACTTCAGGCTTAGGCTCGGTTTTGGATTTGGCTGTGGCGTCCGGCTTGGGTTTGGCATCGGACGGAGCCTCGGCCTTGGGTTTAAACTCAGCTCCAGACTTAGCCCCAGACATGTGCTCGGCGTCCGCGTCTGGCTTCGCCGCAGCCTTTGGCCCCGCGTTGGCTTCCCTCTTGGGATCGGCTTTGACCTCAGGCTTGGGCTCGGCTTTGGGTTCTGGCTTCGGTTCGGCTTTGGCGTGAGGCTCGGACTTGCTGGAGTCGAGAAACCGATATGCGAGCAGTTTCACCGGGTCGGTCACGAGGAACCAAGCCAAGGCATAGCCCCAAACCAACGCCGCCCAACCCCACCAGAGAGGGGTCACGAGAAGCCCGAAGATGCAGATCAACGTTGCCGCGGTCTGAGTCCCGAATACCGCCAGCAGGAGAATCCGGGCCGGGCGAATGGACCACCACGGGCCGCGGGTTCGCGTCTGGAAGATCGTCAGGTGTCCGGCTACGGACAGCATCAGGTACATCATGGTCTGGATCTGCGGACGATCGATGTGAAAGATCGTGGTCGCCGAGGTAAAACAGGCCAAATGCAGCACACGGGCCGACGAGACCCAGCACCGTTGCAATTCCCAACACCGTGCGCATGTTCCAGGCTTCGGGCTGGTTTCTGTAGAGGACATTGTCATAGGCGATCGATAGGATGGCGCCGTCGTTGAGTAACGCCAGCATCACGATCATGATCGCCGTCAAGGGATAAAAGTTGAAGACGACGATCGCGAGCGTCATGAACAAAAGTACGCGCAGCGTTTCGGCAATGCGGTACATCGCGTAGCTGTTCATCCGCTGGAATATCTTCCGGCTTTCCTTGATCGCGTCGATAATCACCGATAACCCCGGTGCTACCAGCACGATGGAGGCCGCTGCACGCGCCGCATCCGTCGCGCCGGAAACAGCGAAGCCGCAGTCGGCCTTCTTCAGCGCGGGCGCATCGTTCACTCCGTCACCCGTCATGCCGACAATGTGGCCATGCTTTTGCAGCACGTCGACGATATGGAATTTGTGCTCCGGGAAGACCTGGGCGAAGCCGTCGGCTTCTTCGATGGACTTAGCCGCGGCGGCGGTCTCCTCGGTCTTGGAGCCACCGAGGGTGGCGCCGTCGAGAATGTTGGTACCCATTCCCAGCGTTTTGGCGGTTTCCCGGGCGATCGCCAGGGCATCGCCCGTCACCATCTTGATTTTCACGCCCATCTGGGCCGCGGTCGTGATGGTGGATTTGGCATCTTCGCGCGGAGGATCGAACAGCGGCAACACGCCGAGGAGTTGCCATTTGCCGGCGCCATCCGCCCGGGCCACGCCCAGCGCACGAAAGCCGCGGGCAGCGAAATCGTCAACCGCCTTGTCGAACGCGGGTTTCGCTGCTGCGGCATTTGTGGTGAGTTCCAGGATGACCTGAGGCGCGCCCTTGGTCACCTTGAATATACTTCCGTCCGCTGCTTTGACGGTGGCTTCGGTGCGCTTGTGCACGGGATCAAATGGCACGAAATGGGTAACCTGATAGGGTTTCAGGGCCTGCTTGTCCTTCAGGCCGCCCAGGATGGCGAGATCGATGGTGTCGTCGTTGTCCGATCGCGAGGCGAGTGCGCCGGCGAGGATCAGCTGGTCGGCGGTGATCTTGTCCAGGCAAAACGGATCGCCCAACGTCAGCTTGTTCTGCGTCAGGGTGCCGGTCTTGTCCGCGCACAGCACGTCCACCCCGGCCAGTTCCTCGATCGCGACCAGCTTACTCACGATCGCCTGCTTCTTCGCAAGCAGGCGGGCTCCGACCGCCATCGTCACCGACAGGACTGTGGGCATTGCCACCGGGATCGCCGCCACGGTGAGCACCAGGGCAAACTGAAGTGTCGTGAGAATAGGGTCACCGCGGTAGATCCCCACGGCGACGATCAGCGTCACCATGGCTACCGCCAGCATGATCAGGTAGTTGCCGATCTTAAGCACTGCCTGCTGGAAATGGCTGACGGTAACCGCCGTCTCCACCAGCTCCGCGGTCTTGCCAAAATAGGTTTTGCTGCCCGTCGCATAGACCAGCGCGCCGATTTCGCCACGACGAACGATCGAGCCGGAAAAAACGGCATCGCCGGATTTGCGCGTGGCGGGTAGCAATTCGCCGGTCAGTGCCGACTGGTCCACGGACAATTCGTCGCCGTCCAGCAGGCGCGCATCCGCCGGGACGATGTCGCCCAGACGCAAGCGGATGGCATCGCCCGGCACCAGTTCTCGTGCCGGCGGGTTAAGCCATTTTCCGTCACGTTTCACCCGCGCCTTGATGGCCAGCTTGGCCTTCAGGGCAGCGATGGCGTTGCCCGCCTGGTGTTCCTCCCAAAATCCGACCACCGCGTTGGCGAAAAGCAGAACGAGAATGATGCCAAAATCCGGCCAATGTCGGGCGGCCGCAGAAAGTACCACCGCCGCTTCGATCATCCAGGGGATGGGACCCCAAAAATAGGTCAGAAACTTCAGGAACGGATTGGTTTTCTTTTCTTCGATCTCGTTCGGCCCATATTGGGCCAACCGTTTCTCCGCCTCGGTTTCGGTAAGGCCATCGGGCGACGATTGGAGCTTTTTTTCCACCTCCTCGAGCGGCAAAGACTTCAAATCGTCTTTCGAATTTGGCTTCGCTTCTTGCCTGGAGTCCTGAGCCTTGGATTGTGCGACTTTGGAGTCCATTGCCCGGATACTTTCTATTTGGTCAAACATGAGTCCAGCGAGTTGCTGATATCGTTGATCTGTTGGATGGTGCCGGCAGTCCGCCGTGATTTCCACGTTCCGTCGCAAGCCGATAGCGGCGCAGTATATCGAATCCGGCCGTCAATGCTTCGGCGTCGCCGGTGGCCGGCCGGTGGCGTCGCGCCGGCCAACTCGGCCGCACAGCTTATTATCCCGCCGGACTAACTTTGTGCCAGGCGAGGACAAGTTTCCGAGAAGCCGTTTTGTACGAGGTCTTGGCAATTTGCCAGTCATCCGCCCCCGCGGTCTCCAGCTTGCGCGAAGCCGCTTCGGTCCGGGTCCATGCCCTGGTCAAATCATCCAAGGCCGCTTTGTTCGCCTCTGTCGCCTTGGCCCGCGCGCCGTCGCTCAAATCGTGCAGTTTCTGCCGCCATTCCTCGACTTCGCGGCGCGCCCCCTGGATATACGTGGCTCTGTCGTTCGCCAAATCGTGGACTGAGGCGTTGGAGTCGACCAATCGAGCGGCCTGACCGGCCGCAGGAAATGCCGCCATCAGCACCAGCGATCCGGCCATCACCGAGGCGATGAGATTTTTCATGATGTCTCCCGATGTCTGGCGTTGAGAGGATTGCAAATCAACTGGCTGCGTGCTCTGGCGCCTTAACGCCAGCGACCACGTCAAGTTGCGACGGTTTTGCTTCGCCGAGGATCGTCTTTGCGCGAGCCATTTCTTCCGCCGATCCGTGCGCCATTACCAGAAACCCATCGGCTTTTACGGCGGTCTCGTATTGGATCACGCTGTCCTTCGGAACGCCGATGCTATACAGGGCCGCACCAAGTGCGCTCAGCCCGCCAACAATGACCGCGTTCTCGAGGCCAGCGATCGCAATGGTAGCGAGATATCCGAGCACGACGACGTGCCCGACGAAGGGAATGGCCATGAACAGGCCGCCGAAGAACAATCCCCAAAAGCCGCCCCAGAACGCGCCCCGCGTGCCCCAAAACTTGACCCGATCACCCGTGTTGTAAAAGCCGACGACTTTTTCGTCGGTATGATATCCCTTGCCGACGACGCTGAGGTTCTTCATCTCGAAGCCGGCCGCGGTCAGTTTTTTCACGGCTGCTTCCGCTGCGGGATGGTCAGCGAAGACGGCGATGACTGAAGTCAAGGGGTTTCATTTTATATTCTTTCTGCTTAGGTCGATATTTGGCGAACGGGGCGGTGGCCCCAAGGGGTGTCGGCGCAGGATCGCATTCGGGAATTTACCCTGCGCTGGGACGTTAGCCGGGATCGGACTTGCGCAGGTAGACTCGGAAACTACTCAGCCTGGAGAGGGCATCACCCAAGGCGATTGGCTGTATGGCTGCCGTCGGTCCCGCGGTGTCCTTCAGAATGAGATCGGCCAACTAGCGGCTGGGATCCCCTGCATTGCGGATCGGCTGCCCCGGCCGACCATCCGGTTCTGAGTAGTTTCCGAGCCTGCTCGTGGCGAGCTTCCTTCGCTATGGTCCGTGTCGTGAGTTCTTGCTCGATCATATAAACGCATGATCGCGTGCTTGGTGCGCCGCCCGGAGAGGCGAGCCGAAATCAGAAACCGTTAGGGCAGAGCCTTGGGGGTCCGAACATGCAATCAGCCCGAAAAGCCGCGTCTTCTTCGACCTTATTTCATGCACCAAATTGACGGACTCTCGACCGGTGCGAACGCTTTTGCTCGATACCGTTCGTGCAGACCTTCCACAGCGAACTGCAGCGATCTGGAGTTGCACAATCGGATCGAAGTCTGGGTGAACGAGGGTGGCGCGGGAGGGGAGGCAAACCAATGAAAGCGCTGCAGATACTCGTGGTGGAAGATGACAGCTCTGATAGCCATGCTTCTCGTCGAGACCCTCGCGGAAATAGGCCATGGTGTTTGTGGTGTGGAGGCGACGGAAAGCGGTGCCGTAGTTGCCGCGCTTCGATGTCGGCCGGACCTGATCATCGTCGATGCGCAACTAAGGGAAGGAAATGGCGTCTCGGCTGTCGATGAAATCCTTCGCACCGGCTTCGTCCCGCATCTGTTCATCAGCGGTGACATTAAAAAGGTCCTGGCGCGGAGGCCGGACGCGGTGGCGATCGCGAAGCCCTTTCGTGAACCGGAACTCGTCCAGGCCATCCAGCGCGCGCTCGATGTTGCTGATCGCGATTTCAAAGATCGAGCCATGAGGCTTTCGAATGACTGACGCCATCATGAAATCCAGTCAGCCCGCACTGGTCGCTTTCTCTATTGCAGCCTCGCCGCTGCCGAACTCGGTAATCGATCCGAGTATGGTGCTGCCCACCACCGACTGCACCGTCTCTCAAGAGAATTTCAGACAAGACACCGGTGGCCGGCGGCAAGAACCTCGACGGTGATGTTGTCAAACTCAATCTCGACCAGCGGCTCGGCGATACTGACCGGGTCACCGACGCGCTTGAACCATCGCCCGACTGACGAGTTCGCGGCGAGATATTCCGGTCGGAAGGGTATTTTCGTTTCCATATCGTGCATTCGCAGCCGTTCGTGCGTATTGCGCGCGGCTATCCCAAACCTCGCGGAAGGCATCTGGTTCCTCATTCGCATGACCGTCGAGCGAACGAAGTAATGATGCGAGGGATGATACCGGACTCGGCTCTGAGTAGTTTCCGAGTCTACAGTGGCGGACTTGTTGCGGTTAATTATCTCGGAGGTCGAATACGCTGAGTGCGATGATGTTGGCGCATCGCGAGTTGACGTGTTGCCGCGTCGACGCTGGTTCGCTGGAGCCGGCTTGAGCGATCGATGCCGCAGTCGCGCGAGATACAGGGACTTTCAAAGGAGTGAAGCAGATGCAGATCGGTATGATCGGACTCGGTAAAATGGGCGGCAACATGTCTCGCCGCCTGATGAAGGCGGGACATCAGTGCGTCGTTTACGATGCGAACGCCAAACTGGCGAAGCGCTGGCAAAGGACGGCGCCACTGCGGCAGCGTCGATTGCGGATTTGGTGAAAAAGCTCGAAGAAAAGCCGCGAGCCATTTGGCTGATGCTGCCTGCGGGCAAGGTCACCGAAGAGATGGTGGAACAGCTCGGCGGGCTGCTGGACCGGGACGATATCATCATCGACGGCGGCAATTCCTTCTACAAGGACGACATCCGCAACGCCAAAAAGCTTGCGCTGAAGGGCATTCGATACGTCGATTGCGGCACGTCAGGCGGCGTCTGGGGTATCGAGCGTGGCTATTGCATGATGATTGGAGGCCCGAAGCAGGCCGTGGACTACCTCGATCCGATCTTTTCGGCGCTGGCTCCTGGTCTGGGCGATATTCCGCGCACGCCGGACCGCGAGAAACGGCGACGCTCGCCCCGAGCGCGGCTACATTCACGCCGGCCCTTCCGGCGCCGGGCACTTCGTCAAGATGGTGCACAACGGCATTGAATACGGAATGATGCAGGCCTACGCCGAGGGTTTCGATATCCTGCGTCACAAGGATTCAAAGGATCTGCCGAGGATGAGCGCTTCGTGCTGAAACTGCCGGATATCGCCGAGGTTTGGCGGCGCGGCAGCGTCATCTCGTCCTGGCTGCTCGATCTCGGCGCCGCCGCGCTGGCGCAAGGATCCGCAGTTGAAGAAGTTCTCCGGCTTCGTGCAGGATTCCGGCGAGGGCCGTTGGACCGTGGAGGCCGCGATCGAGGAAGCGGTCCCGGCGGATGTGCTCACGACAGCGCTCTATGCTCGCTTCCGCTCGCGGCAGGAGCACACTTTCGGCGAAAAGATGCTCTCGGCCATGCGCTTCGGTTTCGGCGGTCATATCGAGGGCAAGGAGCCCATCGATCCTGAGCCAAGCGCGAAGGAAATCGCAAGGACGCGCATCGGCGCAGGACGCCGCAGAGTAGCACATGCCCGGCAACCGTCCCGTTCCGCCGCCCAGGTGATCGAGTCGCCGGCGCGGCGCCGACCAGTAGCCGATCCGTGCGCCATGGTGATCTTCGGTGCTACCGGTGACCTGACCAAGCGCCCGGTCATACCGGCACTCTACAATCTCGCACGCACCAAAGTGCTGCCCGAAAATTTCGCCCTGATCGGCGTGGCCCGATCGGTGGGAACCGTCGAAAATTGGCGGAACCATCTTTATGAGACGTTGAAAGGCTTTGTCGGCAACGTCGCTACGGAATTCGATATCGACCACATCGACGACACTGCGTGGAAGCAGCTTGCGGACAGAATGTCATGTGTCCAGGGCGATTTGACCAAACCGGAACTGTATGAAGACCTTTGCGGCGCCCTTGACAAAGCAGAAAGGATTCATGGCACGGCGGGCAACGCCATCTTCTATCTCGCGATCGCCGACCGGTTCTTCGACATCGTGGTAGAACAGCTAGGCAAGGCGAAGCTCGCCGATCAGGATGAGGATCAAGGCGGCAAACGCAGGTTCTGGCGTCGCGTGGTGATCGAAAAACCATTCGGTCATAGCCTGGACTCGGCGCGCAAATTGAACACACGGATCAAGCGCACGCTTCAAGAAGACCAGATCTTCCGGATCGATCACTTTCTCGGAAAGGATACGATCCAGAGCATCATGGCCTTCCGCTTCGCCAACGATTTTTTCGAACCGATCTGGAACCGCGATCGGATTGATCATGTGCAGATCACCGTGGCGGAAACGGTCGGCGTGGAGGAACGCGGCGAATTCTACGAGGCGACCGGGGCGCTGCGCGACATGGTCCCGAACCACGTGTTTTCTCTGATTTCGATGGTGGCGATGGAACCGCCGACCGGGTTCGATGCGCGCTATCCGCGACAGAAAGGCCAAGGTTCTCGCCGCGATGCCCGCGGTTAAGCTCGAAAGAGTGGTGCGGGGTCAGTACGGCGCCGGCATGGTACTGGGCGACAAAGTGAAGGCCTATCGGCAAGAGCCGAATGTGGCGCCGCTTCCAAGGTGGAAACCTACGTTGCCTAGCGCTCGAGATCGACAATTGGCGGTGGACCGGCGTGCCATTCTATATACGTACCGGGAAGCACTTGTCAGTACGATCTACAGAGATCGCCATCTGCTTCAAGCAGGCGCCTTATGTGTCGTTCAGGGATACGCCCGTCGATCGATGCGGCCCAACTGGCTGGTGCTGAGTATCGCGCCTGTTGAGGAAATTTCCTTGCAATTTGAGCTAAAACGTCCCGGGTCGATGGTGGATCTCGCCGCCGTAAAAATGGACTTCCGATACAGTGACTGGTTCCCGAAGGAACCAATGTTGGATACGAGACATTGATCTATGATGTCATGATCGGCGATCCCACTTTATTCATGGACGCCGAGATGGTGGAGCACGGTTGGCGCATTGTGCAGCCTGTGCTCGACGCCTGGGCGAATGACCCGCGGCAGAACTGCCGACCTACGCCGCCGGAAGCTCAGGACCGAGCGAAGCGGATGCGCTTTAACGCCAGTAACCGCCACTGGCGAAGCATCGACTGCAGTCACGTTGGATCATCGTCATGAAACACATGGCGCGAGTTCCGCGACCAAAATTGCCGCCGTGGTCTCGGACGTCGACGGAACGTTGGTGACCGATGATAAGGTTCTGACGAGCGGCCGGTCAGCGTTGCTAAACTGCATGCGAGCGGAATCGTTTTACGTTATTAGCGCCCGGCCACCGCGCGGCCTGCTCACACTCCGTGGACGCTTGAAATCACGACGCCGCTGATCGAATTCAACGGCGGGGTGTTGGCGGAGCCAAATATTGCAATCATTACCGAGCATCTTCTATCACCCGAGATGGCTCGCCGCGCGGTCGGCTGCTCACGGCACTGGGGTGCAGGTATGGGTTTTCAGCGGTCAGGACTGGCTGCTACGCGACGCCGACGATCCTTATGCCTCGCTCGAGAGCGCACGGTGGGATTCGGCCGACAATCGTCGACGATTTTGGATCTGCGCTCGATGTGGCCGCGAAGATCGTCGGCGTCAGCAGATTTCGCGCTTCTCGCACGCTGCGAGCACGATTCGCCCGCGCTCGCGGGCGACGCTTCGTCGTGCTTCGCAGAGCTTATTATCTCGACATCACCCATCCGCTCGCGAACAAGGGCGTCGCGCTATCTGAGTTCGCAAGCTGATGGCTATTCCGCTGGCGGAAATCGCCGTCATGGTGACGGCGGCAACGACGTCGCGATGTTCGAAAGGAGTGGTCTTAGCATCGCGATGGGAAATGCCAGCTCTAACGTGAGCAGGCAGCGGATTTCGTGACGGATAGCAATATTGAAGATGGATTTGCAATGCGATCGACGATAATATAGGTGGCATCGTTGGAAGGCGTGGGCTGAAGTCGAGCGAGGAGGAGTCCGCGTATGACAAACTTCGCGGGCGCTGGCCGGAAAATCGCGCTTGTTCTCGCCGATGTCGCTCGCAGCCGTACTATCTCGACGTTACCCATCCGCAAGCCAACAAGGGAACGGTCGTCGTCCACCTTTCAAAAGTTCTGAACATTCCGCCCGAGCAGATCGTTACAATGGGAGACATGCCGAATGACGTTCTTATGTTCCGCAAGAGCGACTTCTCAATCGCCATGGGAAACGCGAGCGACGAGGTGAAGGCGCAGGCGAGTGCGGTCACCGACAGTAACGAGGACGAAGGTTTTGCCAAAGCGATACGGTGTTTGTCCTGCACTCGGTCAACATTGCCTGACCCAGGTAGGCTTGTCATGCTGTCTGCGCGGCCAGAGAGGGAAGCATGATGAAGATTGACCGTCCGCCCAAGCGCATATGGTCCGCAGCCCTCGCGCACACCATAACCAAGCCTGTCATTGCCGTTGTCATGGGGGTTTCCGGATCGGGCAAAACCACGGTTGCGGTGCTGCTCGCGGCCGCGCTCGGCTGCCAGTTCCAGGAGGGCGATGATCTGCATCCAGCCGCGAATGTGGAGAAAATGCACGGCGGCACGCCGCTGACGGATGCGGACCGGTGGCCCTGGCTGCAAAAGATCGCCGAAGAGATCGACGGTTGGCGGGCGCGGGGAGAATCCGGCGTGATGACCTGCTCCGCGCTGAAGCGTTCCTACCGGGACATCATTATCGGTAACCGCCCGGATGTGACGTTGGTCTACCTCAAGGGATCGCACGATCTCATCCGCCGGCGAATGGCGGCGCGGCACGAGCATTTCATGCCGGTGGCGCTGCTCGACAGCCAGTTCGCCACCTTGCAGGAGCCAACCCCGGATGAGCATCCGATCACGGTCGATGTCGGTGGCCGGCCGGCCGAGATTGCCGAGGAGATCGTGCACCAGCTGGAACAAAGGCAAAGCGGTGATCGTTGAAAAGAATCCACACCGGGAGGAACGACATCATGACATCAATCGCTCCGGGAACCCCGCCAACATCCATCCAGAATGCAGACAAACGAGCGGCGAAAACGGCCTCTGCCCGACGCATCCCCAGGCTGCGCTGGAGCATCGGCGTGCTGCTCGGCGTCGGCGTGCTGATCAATTATTTCGACCGGATCAATCTCTCCGTGGCCGCTCCGCAGCTGAAGCACGAATTCGGTCTGACCGACGGCGAATTGGGCTGGCTCTTCAGTGGCTTCTTCTGGTCCTACGCGCTGCTGCAAATTCCGACCGGTATGATTCTCGATCGCTTCGGCGTCACCAGCGTCAATCGCGTCAGCACATTCTTCTGGTCGCTCTTTTCCACCGTGACCGCGTTCGCGAGCGGATTTGGCACCATCTTTGGCGCCCGAGTCTTGCTGGGTGTCGCCGAGGCTCCGGGCTTTCCCGCAAGCTCGAAGGCGACGGGTTACTGGTTTCCACGTCAGGAACGGGCGCTTGCCACATCCATCTTCGATGCCGCGGCAAAATTCTCCAACGTCATCGGCGTGCCGCTGGTGGCGCTGGCCGTGGTGCATTTCGGCTGGCGGTGGGGATTCGGTATCACCGGTGCGCTGAGCTTTCTGTATTTCGTTGCGTTCTTTTTCATCTACCGCGATCCCAGCAAACATCCGCGGCTAAGCGCAGAGGAGCGTGAATATATTCATGCGGGCGGAGCCGCGGCCGAAGGGCCGGCACAAAGCGGCGAGGTCGCAATGCTCGGCTATCTCCTGCGCAACCGGAAGGTCTGGGGATTGACGATCGGATTCGCGGCGTACGGATATTCATTCTATTTGTTCCTGACCTGGCTGCCCAACTATCTCGTCGAGACGATGCATATGAGCATCCTGAAGTCCGCCGGCTTCTCGGCCATCCCCTGGGGCTGCGCCACGGTTGCCGATCTCGTCGTGGGCGGCTGGCTGATCGACCATTTGATCTCCCGGGGCTATCATGAGACGCCCGTACGCAAGACGGTGCTGGTGTGCGGCATGCTGCTCGGCCTCGCCGTTTTTGGCGCCACCCTTACCACCAGCCCAGTCTGGGCAGTTGTCTGGATCTCGATCGCGCTAAGCGGCCTGGCGGCGGCAGCGCCGGTCGGCTGGTCGATCCCATCGCTGATCGCGCCGCGCGGCGGGACCGGCACGATCGGCGGCATCATGAACTTCCTGAACAATCTGATGGGTGCCGTGGCGCCGATAACGACGGGCTACATCGTTGGGGCTACGCATTCCTTTACCGGAGCATTCATGACCGCAGGGGTCGTCCTGATCGTTGGCATCCTGGCGTACGTCTTTCTCCTGGGCTCGCTGGATCCTATCTCCGATCCACCGAGCTGAGCAGCGGCTGATACGCCGCCAAAATGACAGAAAATGAACAGCCGACGTCTATTTGCTGGCGACCCCGTTCGCGACCGGACAGATTACCGGCGGCTCAACCTATTGAAGCCGACGCAACTTGGGGCCGCAGACTCGACCGGAGAAAGATGATGAATCCGCGCGTAAGGGAAATTCTGGGTTGGTGCGGTGCGGATAATCCGGAAACGCTGACCAACCTCGGCAGGCTGTTGAACCGCGGGCGACTGGCGGGCACTGGAAAGCTGGCGATTTTGCCAGTCGATCAGGGGTTCGTGCACGGGCCGGCGCGTTCGTTCGCGCCCGATCCGCCGGCTTACGACCCGCGTTATCATTTCGAACTCGCGATCGAAGTGGGCTGTAACGCCTATGCCGCCCCGCTCGGCTTTCTGGAGGTGGGTGCCCGCGATTTTGCGGAAGAAATCCCGCTCATTCTCAAAGCCAACGACAATGACAGCCTGCGGGAAGAAAAGGATCCAAACCAGGCACTGACTGGAAGTGTGCAAGACGCGCTTCGTCTTGGTCGGTGCGCTGTGGGATTCACCATCCATCCCGGATCAGCGCACCAACTTGAGTTGTACGAACAGCTTCGCGCTTCTGCCGAGGAAGCAAAGCGCAACAGGCTCGTGATCGTGGTGTGGTCATATCCGCGCGGGGCGGATCTGAGCAACGACGGAGAATCAGCGATCGACGTTGTCGGTTACGCAGTCCAGTTCGCGGTTCAGCTCGGGGCGCATATCATCAAAGTGGAGCTACCACCGACGGCGCACATCGAGCAGGAAGCGGTTCATAAAGTCTATGACGAACAGTGCATTCCAATCGCAACCCCGGCTGAGCGAGTCCGTCACGTGGTCGATTGTGCCTTCGCAGGCAGCCGTATCGTCATCTTCTCGGGTGGCGCCGCCGTCTTTGACGATGACAACAAGCTGCACGATGAAATCCGCGCGATCCATTCTGGAGGCGGGTTCGGCTCCATCATTGGCCGCAACTCGTTCCAGCGTCCGAAGGAAGCGGCGCTCCGTACGCTTGGGGCGGTCATAGACATCTACGCAGCTGCGGCGGCGGACACGGTTCAAATCCAATGAGCGTCGCTTCAGCTAAGCCGGAGGCAACCGTGCATAAACCCGTTATTGTCGCGCCGTCGATCTTGTCCGCGGATTTCGGACGTCTCGCCGAGGAGGTTCGCGCCGTCGATGCAGCAGGCGCAGACTGGATTCATGTCGACGTGATGGATGGTCGCTTCGTGCCGAACATCACGATCGGGCCGACGGTCGTCGAAGCGGTTCGACGCAGCACACAAAAGCCGCTCAATGTGCATCTCATGATCGTTGAGCCGGAGCGATATCTCGCCGACTTCGCCGAAGCGGGTGCCGATCATCTCCTCGTGCATGCGGAGGCGTCAGCGACGATCCATCTCCACCGAGTCCTTTCGCAAATTCGCGACCTCGGCAAGAAGGCCGGCGTGGTCCTCGATCCGGCAAGTCCTATCGAGTTGATCGAATACGTTCTCCATCTCTGCGACATCGTTCTCGTCATGACCGTCAACCCTGGCTTCGGTGGCCAGAAATTCCTGCCGGAGATGCTGCCGAAAATCCGTCGATTGCGCCAGCTCTGCGAAGCGCGTGACCTCGATCCCATCATCGAAGTTGACGGCGGAGAGAATCATAAAAGCGCCGGGCAAGCGATCGAGGCCGGAGCGAACGCCATCGTCGCCGGATCCGCAATTTTTGGATCAGCTGACTATGCCGCTGCGATCGCCGGGATCCGTAGTGCACGCGACAGGATATTCTCATGAACATGATTTCCGCGGCCGAACTTGGAATCCTTGCCGATCCAGCGGCGCTGGCCCGCCGGGTTGCGGACCGGATACTCGAATTGGCAATGGCAAAGGATGGCAATTTTTCCGTCGCTCTCTCCGGCGGTTCAACTCCGCAGGGACTTTTTGAGCGCCTTGCAGAACCGCCCTACATCGATGCCTTCCCTTGGTCCCGCACCCAATGGTTCTGGGGCGACGAACGCTTCGTGCCTCACGATAACCCACTGAGCAACTATCGTATGGTTGGAGAAGCGTTGCTATCACGTGCACCGGTCCCTGCGATCAACATCCATTCCATTCCAACGAAAGGTCTCAGTCCCGAAGCGGTGGCATCTGCTTATGCGAGCGAGCTCAAATCTTTCTACGGCACGGGCCATCTCGATCCCGCTCGCCCACTGGGACCAGATGGGCATACAGCCTCGTTGTTTTCGGGGGCGGTGGCGCTCACTGAGCGTGACCGGTGGGTTACTGCCGGTATAGGTGCGAAGGCCGAAGCGCAAATCACGTTGACGTATCCAACGCTCGAGAGCAGCCGGCACACAGCTTCTTGGTCGCGGGGAAAGGGAAGCGGGCGATCTTCGATCGGCTCCGCCACGGCGACGACGGTCTGCCGGCGGCGCGTCTCCGTCCCACCTGTGCGCTTTGCATTTTCGGTGATACGGCGGCGGTCACCGTCGATTGAATTTTCTAGGGAAACCAGAGGTGAATGGTGAAAGCCGTCAGCGAAGCGCGCCAGCGCCGGAGGTGAGGCGACGCGACTGGAGGCGCATCCATCATTCGCCACTATTTTTGGGTGGGCGTTGTCCTGTGTCTGGCAGCTATCATGACCTATTAATGTCCGACGATTTGTCGTGGGCACCTCCAGGCGCGTTAGGCGGCTAAGCTATCGGTTGCGGTCCTGTCCGCGTTCTGGAAGATTGAGAGTCCATGCCCAGTCATATTGAAGATTACGCCGTCATCGGCAATTGTGAGACCCTGGCGCTGGTTGGCCGCGACGGCTCGATTGATTGGCTGGGCCTGCCGAGGTTTGACAGCGCTGCCTGTTTCGCGGCTTTGCTTGGCGATTCCCGGCACGGCCGATGGCTGATCGCACCGATCGTAGGCGGAGCTTGCAAGGCAAGACGTTATCGCGGCGATACTCTGATTCTTGAAACCACCTTTGAAACCGAAACAGGCGCTGCCTGCGTCATCGACTTCATGTGGCGCCGCGATGGGGTATCGGACCTCGTCCGGATTGTGCGGGGTGTACGCGGCATCGTCGCGATGCATACGGAGCTCACCGTGCGCTTCGAATATGGCTCCGTCATGCCCTGGGCTTCCCGCGCGGACGACGGGAGGTTCGAATTCACCGCCGGGCCTGACAGGTTACTGCTGGATACGACGGTACCTCTGCGCGGCGCAGACTTCCGTACCGTGGGGGAGTTTAACATCAAGTATAAAGACGAGGTCTGCTTCATGCTGAGCCGCGCCTTGTCGTATAGACCCACACCCGCGCTATTTTCCGCGACCGATGCGCTGTCAGAAGCCGACGCCTTTTGGTCGACTTGGGCGAAGCAATTCGATGCAACCCGAGAATGGTCGGCGGCAGTTCTTCGATCGCTGTTGACGCTGAAGGCGCTCTCGCATCGGGAGACCGGCGGAATTGTCGCGGCGGGCACAACCTCACTCCCGGAAAAGATCGGCGGAGCGCGAAACTGGGACTACCGGTTCTGCTGGCTTCGGGACGCCACTTTCACATTGTATGCATTGCTTGGAGGCGGCTTCCTCACTGAAGCCCGGTCGTGGCGCCAGTGGCTGCTGCGAGCAATCGCCGGCAGTCCCGACGATCTGCAGATCATGTACGGTATCGGAGGCGAGCGCAGGCTCGTGGAGTTCGAAGTACCCTGGCTGCCGGGTTATGAAGGATCGGCTCCCGTCCGGATTGGCAATGCCGCGGCCGACCAGCTTCAACTCGACGTTTACGGCGAAGTTCTGGATGCCCTCTATATCGCCCGGCGGGCCGGGCTCGAGGCAAATAACGCCAGCTGGTCGCTCGAATGCGCGCTCATCGAACATCTTGCGACAATCTGGGATCAGCCGGATGAGGGGATCTGGGAAGTCCGCGGCGGCCGCAGGCATTTTACGCATTCCAAAGTCATGGCATGGGTCGCCTTTGACCGGGCGGTGCGATCTATCGAGGAATTTGGACTGGAGGGACCGATCGACCGCTGGCGTGCGATCCGCGACACAATTCACGAGCAGGTCTGCGACCAAGGCTTCGATGAACAACAGAGCTCCTTCGTGCAGTCATATGGTGTTACCGCGCTCGACGCCAGTTTGCTGCTGATTCCAATGGTGGGCTTCCTTCCCGCCTCCGACCCGCGCGTTCGCGGAACGTTGACGGCGATCGAGCGCAATCTTGTTCGGACGGCTTTGTGCTGAGATATCACACCAGCGAGGGAACCGACGGGCTTCCTCCCGGTGAAGGCGCATTCCTGGCCTGCAGCTTCTGGCTCGCGGACAACTACATTTTGCAAGGACGAGAAAAAGACGCGCGCGAATTGTTCGGCCGGCTGCTGTCGCTGCGTAATGATGTTGGACTGCTTGCCGAGGAATACGATCCATCCGCAAAGCGGCAACTCGGCAATTTCCCACAGGCATTCTCGCATCTCGCATTGATCAACACCGCGCGCAATCTGGCAAGCAGCAATGGTCCCGCACATCAACGGGCCGCCGGGAGCAGCAAAACCGGCCCAGTGTTATGCCAGGCTGGCCGATACGCTGATTGATAGGGCTCCAGACCGACGATGTAAGTAGATCGAGCCACCCGACGGGCCGCGTCAAGACACGTGAGTAGTTTCCGAGGCTGGTGCAGGAAGATCCTTGGGTTCAACCTCGGTTGAGTGAAATGATCCACCATTCGCTGAAACATGAGGTGATCGTCATGCGGTTGTGACCGCCGGTTTTCTTATGCGCAGCCGCTGCATTCCCGCCACCTTCGCTTTGGCGCGGTCCCTCGAATTCGATGCAAGCTCGATACCTACCCTTTACGGAGTAGACCGACATGGCCATTATTGACCGTAACAAACCGAATAACTTTGAAACCAAATTACAACCCGACCCGATGTTGCGCGCCGGTCGTGCGAGCAAGGCCTGGTTCTGGACCGTTGCCGGTGCGATCGTGACCATCGTCATAGCTTGTTGGCCTAATCAGCCGCAATCCCAATACGTCGCAGAATGAAACCAGTTCCACCATTAGCGAGCCGCCACCTAGCGGTGCATTGAAGCCTGCCCAGGCTACCCTATCCGACGGTCGCACCACCTAGCCCCGCGCCGCGCGCCGACGAGAACGCCAGCACTAAGAAGTGACTGCCTCATTTTCGGCGGGGGCTTTGATCGACTTGATCCAGTATTTTAGCATCAAGCGTTGTGGGAGTGCCGGCTTGGTAATGAGCTGGTTATGCCGTGGAGAAAGGTTCGGTGCGGAGAGGAATGTGACGTTGCTTCGTCGAATTGAAGGGCCGATGGCGCAAGACAAGGGTGCACCGGCGACCTATCGTGAGGAGGCGGGGGGTACTCATCATATCTCTCGATCGACAAATCGAGCATTAATTCATTAATTTCCACTCCGCCTCTGTTCTGTAGTCGCGGGAGACACGGGCACCAGAGTGCTTTTCCCGTTCAATGCATTGACAGGCCTGTCCATTTCAATAGCGTCGTGTTGGAATCGCGCCGCGAATGTATTTCACGGGTGCTCGTTCCTGTTTGACGGATTGGTTTCAGGCATTAGCAACCACAGGAGTAGCACAGCGGCCAGGGCCACTACGGCGGTGCCCAGAAATCCCGCCGCGCGGCCAAGGCTCCCGGCCACGAGGCCTGAAAGGGTAGTGCTGAGCGAAGCACCGACCTCGGACATCGTCCCGACGAACCCCTGCGCTAGATTGAACCGACCAGTACCCATTGTAAGATCGGCGATGATCAGCGCCGTGAGTATCCCCAGCATCGTTCCGCTGATTCCGTCGAGTAGTTGAGCCACGATGAGAATTATTGGATTGGTGGTCCATGCGAACACCAGCGCACGGATCGGCAAGGCCGCGAATCCGACCAGCAGCAGTGGCCGGCGGCCCCAAATGTTCGCCCGGCGTCCGGCCCATGGCGCCATTATCGCCACGATCACCTGGGGCACCATCATCAATGCCGAGACGATCAGCAAGGAAAGCGCTTCCTTGCTGTAGGCGAACGCTTCGCCAGCGAGTGGCAGCATCGACGCGTTGGCCATCTGGAACAAGAACACGCAGCCGGCGAATATGAGCAGATCGCGGGTCTTCCAAAGGCTTCGGAGCCGGGCTCTCGGCGGTGCGCTCGGCCCTTGGTGATCCGGGAGGCACGAGGCGCGGCCGAAATGAATATCTGAGGGCTGGATGCGGCCGAGAGCGGCGAGCAGCGGAAGCACCAGCGTGGCGGCGACGAAGAATATCGCGCGATACGACAGGAAATAGGCGATGAGGCCCATGAGACCGGCTGCCACTACCCCACCCGTCGAGGCGAAGCGCTGATTGCGTCCGAGCCGTTCGGCGAGCGCCACGTGGCCGACCAGGCCAAGGCTGATGGCAGCAATAGCCAGTCCCAGGAAGCCGCCGGTGATCCCTTGGGAGCACCAGAGCGGCCAACACCAATGGGAAACTCGGCCAAACCGCAATGATCAGTGCGCCCGCCGCGACCATAGCGGCACCCAGCGCGACCGCGATTCGCTTCGATCGGATAGCGTCGAGCAATGCCCCGCCGGGTAGCTGACTCAGCAATCCGGCGAGCCCAGCCGCCGTCAGCACAAAGCCGATGCCCTGTTGGGTCCAGTTTTGCTCGGCTAGAAAGGTGGCGACGTACGGGCCGAACCCCGACAGTGCTCCAGCGAGAAACAGGTTGACGCCGTCGAGGCCGTGCAAGCTGGCGCTAGATGGCGATGGTCCAATTGTACCCGCTACTCCTACGGCACCTGCAGCGATTACCATTCGTTCGACCCCGCCTATCGGTCCCATGTGGGCTCCCTAAGCACATCTCGGCCGTGGAAAAAGCCGGCCTGAACACCCTCAATGAGGGCACAAAGGTGAGCAACGAAGAGAAGGAAACCCGCGGCAAGAACTCGGCGGAAAATCTAAGAGTCGGGTAAGGCCGGGGCTTCTCCGGTGGCAGGATTGGCGGTGAATGCTGGAGGGCGCGCAAACCGCCGGCTTTCGCCGGCGGCGTCGCTATTGAAAAGTTCAGCAGGCTTGATCAGCCATTTTTTCTAATGGCTTTGTCCCTTCGGCCTGCTGTGCGGCGGTGAGCTGACCCTGCTGTTGCCTCTGAGCATCCTGTGATGAGGGGGCTTTGTTTCCTGCCACCTTATTTATCGTTTCAGTCGGAGGGTGTTCATTGGTTTTTGTGGAACTTGTGCCGATCGTTTGACCGCTAGCGCCGGGCGTCGGACCGGAGCCGGCGTCCTTACCTCCGGTATTACATGGGCCGGCGTTCACGGCACCCACGCTCAACACCATTACGGCGCACCCTGCGAGAATGAGATGTCTCGTGATCATTTGCCTCTCCTTGGTTTCCATCCCACGACCAGCAGCGTCTTCGGCGCCACTTTGAGGACATCCGAAAACGAAGGTATGAAGCGCCGGTTCCCTATTGGCCCGCTTAACCAGGGCGGCAATGAAGCATTGGTCGTCCTTAAGCCAGGATGCCCTCGCGCTATCCTTGGCTGCGCATTTTCCTTATTCACGATTTCGCCGGTCTTCTCAAAGCGATAAATCCTTTCATTGGTTGACGGATCCCCGAACCCGATCGGCATGAACGCGTTGACTTTCGGCTTGTCTTAGAACTGACCACGCCGGCACTTCTCCACGCCCTGTCCGCGCGCGCTCCGTCTTTCGAGTAGATGAGTTGATGTTCACGACTGCGCCAAGTGGCACGCACCACGAGCGTTCTCGATCGGAGAATTTTACAGCCTCGTTGATCATCCTTGCTTGGAACTCACGGGATCTTCCATAGGTGTTGATGGTGCTGGATAGCCTGAGAAGACTCAAAGAGGCGCTGCGTGCATCTTAAACATACCACCTGAGCACCGTGCATGTCGGCGACTTCGCATCAGGGAACGCTCGAACCTAGACATCAAATTCCGATACTCACTTTCCGCTGCCTGGAGACGCTCGAAGTTGGTCGGGCGGATCTTTAGCGGACGCCCACACGCCGTCTTCACGCAAGTCTAGCTGACACAAACGGTACCCAAGCCCGCGGAATAGGCCGCCTCAATCCTTTTCTTCGGACTGGAGGAACCGTCTTCGCCATGGCCGATTGAATTAACATCACAAGGAGTTCAGCCATGCGCATTCAGACATATCGGGACGAAAGCCGCTCAAGGCACGTCGACTTGGTCAGGGCGGGCGAACACCCGCGGTCAATTGACTTGGTATGGGCGACAACTTCGGGCCTGTTGATTGTGGGCTTTGCCTGTTCCCTTATAGTCCCCTTCGCATCGACAGTGGCTGGTTTGAGCCAGTGGGTCCACTAAATACTCTTCTTGCGACCCGGACCTCGAGAAACGCGTCGGCTCGCCGAAAAAGTGCGGGGTTCCGTGCCGGGTTCAAATGTTGCTCGGCAAGCGCGCGTCACAGGCCCGGTGCTGGGGTTATGTTCCCACGTTTTCGCATAGGAATTATTTGTGGCTGATCAGCCAACCCAAGGATTGGGAAATTCGCCCTAATGGTCTGCGCGACATAACTTGGCGCGAGATGGGCGTAGTGCTTCTCGGTCATTCTGGTGTCCGCATGGCCGAGTTGAGCTGCTATAACACCCATCGGCACGCCGCTCATGGCAAGATGCGAGCCGTGGGTGTGGCGTAAAATGTGGAAATTCACGGCTGGAGAGATTCCGGCCCGCTTGCTGGCGTCGTCCAGCGGCCGCTTCTGGTGCGAGTTGCCCCAGACGGCACCATCGGGACGGAGGAACACATGATCGGCAGGTCCCTTGTTTTTTGTCCAGTCCTCGAACGCAGCCTTGGCCTCATCGGTTAGCACGACGTGGCGGATTTTTCCTTTGCTGAGGCGTATCGCCAGCGTACCGCTGTCGCGGTTGAAATTACTGCATTTAAGACGCGCGAGCTCGGAGTAGCGGCAACCAGTGAAGAGGGCCGCTTGCACCATCTTGCGAAAACCCTCAGGACATACGCTGACAAGTCGCCGCGCCTCGATGGCACTGAGATAGCGCACCACCGCCTCGTCGACGCGCTTGAATGGCTTGACCTTGCGCCAGGCACTGTCGGAAGAGACACGGTTGGCGTAGAAGGCGCGGTTTAGCGCTGCTTTCAACATGGTCAGGATACGGTTGGCGGTGGCTTTGCGGGCGCGGCGGGCGTCGTCGTCGTCCGCGGTTGGTCGGGTGGCTGGCTCAGCGGCATTCCGTTTGCTGCGGACGCGTTTAGGCTGGGTCGCGAGCTTGTTGCGCCATCGGTTGACGCGATCGGTCGTCAATTTCTCGACCTGGATGGCGCCGAGATCGGGCACAATCCAGGCGTCGAACACATACTTGGCCCCTTGCACGGCGGTCGGGCTTTTTTCGGCGGTGATCTCGGCGAGATAGTCCTTCACGGCGTCTGCAACGGAATAGGCGCCCTCGCGTAGCATGCCCTCGGCGATCAGCCGCTGCCGCTCTCCCCACCGGCGAGCCCGCTCCTGAGCCTGCCAGTAGGTGAACACCTTGGCGCCGTCGGCCTCGACCGTATCGTCTGCCATGCCAAGCGCCTCAGTGGCGTAGACGCCATCACCACGATAATAGCGCGAGATCCAGGAGCCGGCGACGGAGCCGCGGTAGTAGCCAAGCCTAAGTCCTTTCGCAATCTTGGCGAAGTAAGGCGTGCGGCGAACGCCAAGACGTGCCCGCGCAGTTCGGGTTTCGAGGGAAGAATTGCGGGGCATTCGCGCCATTGCGAGTCGGATCCATTTCTTCAACTTTTCTCCAACAAACGTGAGAAAATCAAGATGGACTATAACAAACACTATAGCACTAAGCAATTGATAACATTAAGTTTGTTAGCGTCCGCTGAAGTCCGCGAAAGTCCGAGTAGCACCCCTCTCAAGGCTGAAACAGGGGTTCGATTCCCCTAGGGAGCGCCAACGATTGCAATAACTTACGGCTTCTAAGGACTAGCTCCGACCGAGCGAGCCAAAGATAGACCGAAGATCGGAAAGCCTCCACGGGGGCTCATTTTTTGCCCCGCCTTCGGGCCGCTCAACGCTGCGCGTACCGCTTTAGGAGAGCACGATGCCGGGCCATATCTTCCGCGTCGTCTTCGCCCATGATCTACGCGGCTCGTCGTTGAAGTCGTGCCGCGGAAGCGCACTTCCGTCATTGGCAAAAACGACGGCATGCCCACGCGGAGATGCGTTCAGTTGCCGAGCACGTGCCCTTTCGCACCTTCAGGCCGCAGGAAGGTAATCTCTCAGCCTTGCCGTTCTACCGAGGCGGCGCCCGCCGTTTGCAATTTTCGAGCGTAGTCAGATCGCTCAATCTGGACCGCGCGAAAACGCGCGTGCACGAAAAGTGCGCGGGGTTTTCCGATAATCCGCCTTACCCACAGTGCGATCGCGTCGGCTATTTTGCCGTTGGTGCGAGGCTCCTGAAATCCACGTCCGATGCCGCGGCAAGATAGGTGAAGGCCGACCACACTGCGACCGCCTGCTCGAGCTGCTTCGGATCGATCTTGTCGAGCGTGTCGTCTGCGGTGTGATGGGTGTCGAAATAATCGAGTCCGTCTTGGCGCAGTGATACCACCGGCACGCCGGCTTTCTGTAGTTCACGGATGTCGTCCCCGCCGCCGAGGGCTGGCCGGCGATCGAGGTTAGCGCCGAGCGGCGCAATTGATCCGATCTAGCGTGTGGCCGAAATCACTGCCGGCGGCGCCGTCTGGAAGCTGCACGGAATAGACATTCCGCGCCCCGAAATCTGCCTCGCCGGCCACCACGATCTTACCGGCTTCTCCTTCGTGGGCTTGGGCATAGGCGGCGCCGCTGAAATTCATCTCCTCGGCGCCGAACAGGACGACACGGATCGTGCGGCTGGGACGCTGCGGCAGGCCGGCGATCAGCCGGGCGGCTGCCGAAGACGATGGCGATGCCGGCGCCATCATCGGTGGCGCCGGTGCCGAGATCCCAGGAATCGAGATGTCCACCGATGAGAACGATCTCATCCGGACGCTCTTTACCCTTGATCTCGCCGACGACGTTCCAGGACGGCGCGTTCTCTTGAACACGTCGGTGTCAGCAGAAGCCGGATCCTTACCGGACCTTGCGCCGCCAACCGTTCGAGTTGATCGGCGTCCGGGAATGGCCAACGCCGCCGCAGGAATCCGCGGCGCTCCGTCTTCGTAATTGAGGGCCCCGGTATGGGGCAGACGATGGTTATCGGTGCCAAGCGAGCGCAGCAGATAGGCGACGGCGCCCCGCCTTGCGGCCTCGGAGGGACCATGACGCCGGATCGGGTTAGCGGCGCCATAGCCGCTGCCGTCCTGCGCCCGCACCATGCGCTGGGTCACGACGGCGATTTTGCCGTTGAGCGATCCCGGAGCAGCCGCAAGCAGATCGTCGTACGTCCGGAACAGCGATATCTCGGCCTCAACGCCGTTAACATCGGTCGCGACCGAGCCGCCCAATGCGGTCACAGCGAGATGCTGCGGCATTGAACCGACGATGTCAGCGCTTTCGGCTCCGCGGATCCAGGCGGGGAAGGTAAATGGCTCAGAGTGCACGTTCTCGAAGCCCGCTGCTTTCAGCCTGGCCTCGGCCCATGCGACCGCCCGCCTATGGGCTTCGGTACCGGCCAGACGCTGTCCGATCTCGGTGGTCAGCGATTCCACGAAATTGAAGGCGGCGGGATCGTTGAGCGCTCTCTGTCCGAGGCTCGATGCGGTGACGACCAACAAATCCGAAGGCAGCGCGTCGGTGGTCTATCGATGCTCCGGCGCTTGCCGCGAGGGCAATCGCCGCGACGAGAATGCGCAATATCTCGCCCATGGAATTGCTCCTTCGCCAATTTATTATGGTCTAAACCGCGTCTGTGTCGTCTTCAACCGTAAAAACGCGACGGTCAAGTTCCGGTCCGAGATTGCTGATTTTCTTCAAGACGGTCTAAAGAGTTTAACAAGGGCGAAAAAAATCACAAACTACAATATAATCGCGTCTCCCGGTCTGCTGTAGAGCCAAACTCGGCGGCGAAAAGGATCGAACCACGAGCAAGATGCCAAGCGAGCCTGCAACCTTTAGTCGGCGCGATCTGCTGTCCCTGATCGGTGCGGTTTCCGGCAGCGCAGCTATGTATCATGCGATGACCAGTTTGGGGTTTGCCTCTGATTCCGCATACAAAGGTCCGATCAAGCTCGATGGTGATCCTAAGGGCGCTTCCGTCTTGATCCTCGGCGCGGGGCTTGCCGGTATGACGGCCGCTCTGGAGTTACGCAAGGCTGGCTACAAGGTCCAGCTCCTGGAATTTAACAGCCGCGCAGGGGGACGCAATTGGACCTTGCGCGGGAGGAGACTCGTTCATCGAACTCGGCGGGTTCAAGCAAACCTGCGAATTCGAGCAAGGCCTCTATATCAATCCAGGCCCATGGCGAATACCCTATCACCATCGCGCGGTTCTCGATTACTGCAAGCGTCTGGGTGTCAAGCTTGAGCCATTCATCCAGCTTAATCACAATGCGTTTCTGCACGCGACCAACGCCTTCGGAGGTATTCCGCAGCGCATTCGTGACGTAAAGATTGACTTTCAAGGACAAATTTCGGAATTACTCGCCAAGGTAACGCAACAGGGCAAGTTTGACGAAGCTGTATCGAAAGAGGATCGCGAGATCTTGTTGCAAGCGCTGAAGTCATGGGGCGCGCTGGATGGTAACTACGCTTACAAGAAAAATCTCATTTCTGCTGAATTTCGTGGTTACGCCGTGGGTCCGGGCGGCGGCCTCGGCGCAGCGCCAATCCCGGGCGAGGTGATCAATCTGTCGGACATCCTCAAATCGCGGGTCTGGCGCTATCTACAGAATTTTGCGCTTCATACGTTCCAGAGCACGATGTTTCAGCCAGTAGGTGGCATGGACGCGATCGGCAAGGCGTTTGCTAGGGAAGTCGGCGACATCATTCAGTACGACGCGAAGGTGACGCGGATACAACAGGACGGCCGCGGCGTCACGGTAACCTACACAAACCTGAGGGCTCCGGCAACGCCGCAAGAGGCCCAAGCCGATTGGTGCGTTTGCACGATTCCGCTCTCCGTTTTGAGCCAACTTCCGATCGACGTCAGCAATCCCATGAAAGCAGCCATTGACGCCGTGCCTTATGCAGCATCGGTCAAGATAGGCTTGCAATTCAAGCGCCGCTTCTGGGAAGAGGACGAGGCGATCTACGGCGGCATCAGCTTCACCGATCTGCCGATACAGCAAATCGCCTATCCAAACACGGGGTTCAATGGCACCGGCGGCGGTGTGCTCTTGGGCGCTTATCTTTTCGGCGGTCCGAATGCATACGAATTCACGTCGATGTCACCGGCCCAACGGATCGCCCGCGCGGTCGAATTGGGCGCCCACATTCATCCTCAATACCGGGTCGAATTTGAGAACGGTGTTGCCGTGGCGTGGCATCGCATGCCCTTTACATTGGGGTGTGCCGGCAACTGGACCGACAAGGCGAGGGCGGAGTATTACGACAACCTTTGCCAGATCGACGGCAAAATCGTGTTGGCTGGCGAGCACGCATCTTGCATTCCGGCATGGCAAGAGGGAGCTATTCTATCGTCGCTTGACGCGATCACCCGACTGCACGATCGCGTAGTCAAAACGTAAAGCAGCGTCCTCAAAGGAGTCGACGGCGTTACCCAGATGATGCAGGGAAATTCGAGCCTTCGAAAAATAAGCCTCATCGGGATGATGTCAGCAGTGCCTTTGCTGGCGCCGTGCATGGCCGGAGCCCAAAGCACCGGGCTCTCGGCATCCGAACCCGCATTAAGCGCAGGTTTCCTATTTATTGAGAAGAGCGGCGAGCAATTGTTTGCCAGTGTTTGTCAGGGCTGCCACATGTCCGACGGCAAAGGTGCGGTTGGTGCCGGGACATACCCATCACTTGCGGGCGACAGAAATCTCGAAACGAGCGGATATCCTATCGGCGTCGTCGTCAACGGGCAGCGCGGAATGCCACCATTTGGTTCGATGATGAGCAACGATCAGGTTGCTGCCGTGGTGAATTATCTGCGGACTCATTTCGACAATGGTTACCGGGATGAGGTGACGGCCGACGACGTAAAAGCCGTTCGTCGATAGACATTCGGGCGGACGATTTGACCGCAAACGAAGCCGTCACCCAAGAGCGTGACCGCTCGTGTCGACAACTGCGCCCCAATTGGTCGGACCGAAGACGGCAAGCTGGTTTATTCCATGAAATGTGACAATTTACCGGCGCCCGCGCCGCCGCGGGTGGCGGTGAAGCCGCGCGTGGTGAAGCTCAACCCTCAGCGCGGCGCCGCCCGCGGACGGCAGTTTGTCGGCGCCAAGGCTGCGGACGCGCATCTGCGCTATCTCGAACGGGACGGGATGCCGAGATGCGCCAGGTCGAATCGGCCGGGCGCGATGTGGAGGATGGCCGCGCCTTTCTCGACCGCGGCCGCGGTGACCGCCATTGGTTCCGCTTCTATGCCGCTTTTTTCCCCTTGCGAGGTTTGGTCTTCTTGCCGACGTCTTCTTCGCGGTTCCCTGCGAGCGTGCTTCCATCGGACATCGCAAGCAGATTGCGCTTCATCGCCAGCAACGCGTCGGACGTCGCTTCCAACTGCTTTCGATCAATCCCGCGCGTTATCTGGGCATTGAACTTATCGGTTTCCTTGCGGAGCTTTTCCAGAAAACCGCGCGCTTGCTTGGTCACAAAGACACGCTTGACGCGGCGGTCGACCGGATCCGCCTGTCGAATAACGAATCCGGAAGTCTCAAGACGGTCGATCAGGGCGCCGACACCAACCTTGCCGACGTCCAGTTCGTTGGCGAGTTGGGTTTGGGGAAGCCCATCTTTGCGCGAAATGAATGCAAGCACCCACCACTGCGATCTTGTTATTCCGAGCGGAGCCAAGGCACGGTCGAACATCATCCGGCGTAGCCGCGAGACGTCGTGGATCAAGTAACCCAGTCGGAGGTCCCATTCGGGCTGGTCGACCATGTCAGTTCGTTCCTTCGCAAGCGCCTGGTCTGTATTGCCTGTCAGTTCAGGAAGACTCAGGTAATATCATACACAAGCTTATCTTTAAAAGGTTGTTGAACGGTGCGGGCCCGGCCGGCCGCGATCTGGCGACGCCGCGATCGCCGAGGCACTACAATTCGTGGTTTTCGGGCCGAAAAGTCCAGTCCCCTTGCGGCTTGCCCGGCCCATCAAGCCGATTTACACATGAAGTACATTAGTGTATCAATTTGGAGCCCGACCAGCCGGGATGCTTCAGGCGAGGGCGGCCCTGCATAAAAGGATATGCCCCTCTCATGTTCAGCGGCGACGCTCTCAAGGGAAAGCGAATCCTCGTCACCGGCGGCGGAACCGGCCTCGGCAAGGAAATGTCGGTGGGATTCGCGGCGCATGGCGCGCATGTCTTCATTTGCGGCCGCCGGCCCGGCGTTCTCGATGATGCCGTGGGCGAAATCCGCGCGCGATCGGGCGGTGCAGCCGATGCTATGGTTGCCAACGTTCGCGATCCCGACAGCATTGAGAAAATGTTGGCGGCTATCTGGGCCACGGGACCGCTCACCGGCCTCGTGAACAATGCCGGTGCCAATTTTCTGGCGCCGACCGAAACATTGTCGCCGCGCGGCTACGAAGCGATCAGGTCGACGGTGATGGATGGTTCATTCTATGCGGCGCAAGGCTGCGGAAAACGCTGGATTGCCGCGGCCATTCCGGGGGTGATCATCAGCAATCTGGTGACCTGGGTCTGGACCGGATCGGCTTACGTGGTGCCAGCCGCAATGGCCAAGGCCGCGGTTCACGCCATGACGATGTCGCTGGCGGTCGAATGGGGGCCAAAGGGAATTCGCGTCAATGCGATAGCGCCTGGTCCGTTTCCGACCGAAAATGCCTGGGACAAGCTCAATCCGCTGGCGGAGACCGGGGTGGGCGCGACGCAAGCCGACGAGGTCCCATTGCGCCGGTTCGGCAAGATGGACGAACTGCGCAATCTCGTGATCTTCCTGATGTCCGACGGGTGCAGCTACATCACCGGCGATACCATCAGCATCGATGGCGGACATCATCTGGCGGCGCCGAGCACGTTCGCGGGGCTCGCAAAACTTTCGCCGGACGACTGGCAGCGTGCCCGGGAAGCCATTCAGGCTTCGACGCGCAAGGAGAAACAAGGCAGGTCGGCGTGAGATTCTCCACCTCCGTGAGGTCGGGAACTCGCGGTTTTCTCTGGAAATGAACCCCTGGATCTAACGCCGGAGATCTTTTCATGACGGTCACTGAATCGGTGCAGACCATCCAAGCCTCCGACGAAACCCCGATCAGGACGTATCGGTGGAGCGGCTCGGCGCCCAGCCGAGGGATCGTTCAGATCGCGCATGGCATGTGTACGGAAATGCCCGCCATGAGATTGCTCAACGAGATCAACAGATCGGAGGTCGTGGCGAATCTCCGAGCCTGGATCGACCGTGTGACCAGCCGCTTCGGCCCGGCATAGAAGCCCGGCTGCCGTTGGCCGCGTTTCGCGTGACCCCGGCTGCGACAACGACGGCCATTTTGCCGGTTGGCAGGAAGTCGTGAACTGATATAAGGTACACACGTAAACGATATTCCGGCAAAGCCGGCAAGGAGGGGAGGATCGGATGGAGGCGACCGCCAAGCAGGACATGTCCCCGCTCTACTTCCGGGAGGCCGGATACTGGCTGGACAGGACGGTCGATCAGCTTCTGGACGAGGCGATAGCCCGGACGCCCGACAAGATATCGATCATCGCGGACCGGGCCGACCGCGAACCGGCGCTTCGCCTGACCTACCGGGAGCTCGGGAATCTGGTTGATCGTGCGAGTGGCTCGCTCCGGCTGCTGGGAGTTGGCCCGCGCGACGTAGTGACGGTTCAATTGCCCAATTGGTGGGAGTTTGTGGTCACGTCGCTGGCTTGCAGCAAGATCGGCGCCGTCTTCAATCCGGTGATGCCGATTCTGCGGGAGCGCGAGCTGCTCTATGTTTTGAATTTCTGCAAATCGAAGGTCTTCATTGTTCCCAGCGTGTATCGGGGCTTCGACTATGCCGCAATGGCCGAGGGCATGCGCGGCGAACTTCCCTACCTGAAGCATTTGATTGTCGTCGATGGCACCGGAGATTCGGGTTTTGAACGTGCAGTCCTCTCGGGTGGACCGGGCGGGGAGGCGGTGAGGTCTACCGAACCGTCTTCCGCTTTGGGCCCCGATGACATGTCTGTGGTGATGTTCACTTCGGGAACCACCGGCGAACCGAAGGGCGTGATTCATACCTCGAATTCGCTGGTTGGATGTACCAAAGCGCTGGCCCAGCGCTTCGGCCTTCATGACCAGGAAGTGCTGCTGGTGGCGTCGCCCGTTGCGCACATGACCGGCTACGCAGCCGTCGTACTGCTGTCGATCTATCTGGGTGGGACAATGGTTCTGCAGGACGTCTGGGAGCCGAAGCGCGGCGTCGCGCTGATGGTCCGTGAAGGCGTCACCTACACCGCCGCTTCGACCCCGTTCCTCAACGACATCTGCGATGTCGTGGCCGCTGGCGCGGCGCGCCCCGCAAGCCTGCGATCGTTTCTCTGCGCCGGTGCAACCATTCCACCGGTGTTGATTGAGCGGGCGGCGCGCGAAGTTGGCATCCATGCCTGCTCGCTGTGGGGGATGACGGAATCGCTGGCATCGACGCTCACCGAGCCGTCCCGTGCGGCGGAGAAGTCTCCAACGACGGATGGACGGCCGCTCGAAGGCATGGAGGTCCGCATCGTCGATTTCGAGGGAAAACCGGTTCCGACCGGACAATCCGGACGGCTGCTGGTGCGTGGTTGCCAGATGTTCACCGGCTATTACAAGCGGCCAGAACTGCCGACATTCGATGCGCAGGGATGGTTCGATTCCGGCGATCTCGCTTACATGGATGACGAAGGCTACATCCGCATCTCCGGCCGGGTAAAGGATGTGCTGATTCGTGGCGGCGAGAACGTGCCCGTTGTCGAGATCGAAAACCTCCTCTACAAGCACCCGGCCGTCGCGGCCGTCGCGGTTGTGGGCTATCCCGACGCCCGTTTGGGCGAACGCGGCTGTGCCTTCATCGTCCCGAAGGCGGGCAGTACGATCGATCTTGCGGCGATGCAGGCTTATCTGGCCGAATGCAAGATGGCCAAGCAGTTTTGGCCGGAGCGCGTCGAACTGGTGGCCGATCTGCCGCGTACCGCGAGCGGCAAGATCCAGAAGTTCAAGCTCAAGGAGATTGCCGGGGTATTCGGCGACGGCAAATAGCCGCCGCGGGTTTCACGGCATCCCGACCGAACCCCGACCAAAACGACGCCGCGCTAGCGATCAGAATAGATCGGGTCGCGCCGTTCGCGAAACGCGGTGACGGCTTCGCGATGGTCGCTGGTTTCGAGCAGAATCACCTGCTGACGATCCTCGATCATCAGGGCCGCATCGATGCCGGGGGCGTCGATCAAGGCGTTGAGCGTTTGCTTGGTCAAGCGCAGACCCATCGGCGAGGCACGGGCCATTTCGGCGGCGAGGGCGAGGCCGGTGTCGAGTAGTTTTTCGTCAGGAACGATGTCGCTGATGAGCCCGACGGCTTTCGCCCGATCGGCTTCGAGAAAGCGGCCGGTCAACAGCAGCTCCGATGCCACCGAAAGACCGATCAGGCGCGGCAGCAGGTAGCCGGATCCCATATCGCAGCCGCCAACGCCTACCCGTATATAGGCGGCGTTCATCCGCGCAGCAGCCGTGGCGAAGCGGACATCGGAGGCAAGCACGAGCGAGAATCCGGCCCCGCATGCGGCGCCGTGAACCAGCGCGACAATCGGCTGCGGGCAGCTTCGCATCAGACGGATGATCCGCGAGTAGCGCTGTTGCATGTCGAGCTGCCGTTGCGGACGGCCGGCGTCCAGGCGCCGCAAACGCGTCCGAATCGAGTTCGGCGCCGGCGCAGAATGCCCGGCCGTTGCCTCGGAGAATGACAACACGCGTGCTCAGGCGATCGTGAAGTCCGGAAAAATAGTCGATCAGCTCGTCCGCCATCGCAGGCGTCACAGCATTGAGGGCATCCGGGCGATCGAGCGAAAGGATTTCAATCGTGTCACGCGGCCTCGACGGAGATGGTCATATACTTTGCCATGTACATGAATTCCCTCGCGGCGTCACCGTCGGCTCGCCCGCAGAATGTCACGGTGATGGGTTGATTGCCATTGCCGGTTTGCCGCCCTGATCCGGAACCGCACGCTCTCGTAAAGCTTTCTATCGCAATATATCATAATGTAGTGTACGATATTTGCCAACGGATGAAATCGACCTAGTTCGGAGAACACGATGCCGTATCAGTCGGTCTTCAGGCCGGATCTTTTCAAGGGTCAGACCATCATCATTACAGGGGGTGGCAGCGGTATCGGCCGTTGCACCGCACACGAGCTGGCGGCCCTCGGCGCCAATGTCGCGATCCTGGGGCGGACCGCCGAAAAACTGGCGGAAGTGAAAGCCGAGATCGAGGAGGATGGCGGCCAAGTGATCGCCCAGGTCTGCGATATCCGCGACGAGGCGATGGTGATCGCGGCCATCGACGCCGTGCTCGGCGCCTATGGCCGCATCGACGGCCTCGTCAACAATGCCGGCGGCCAATATCGCGCGACCGATGAAGACCATCTCGACCAAGGGTTTCGAGGCGGTAGTCCGCAGCAACCTGACCGGCGGCTTCATCTTCATGCGCGAGGTCTACACCCGCTGGATGGAGGCCAATGGTGGGGCCATCGTCAACATCATTGCCGATATCTGGCATGGCTGGCCGGAATTTTCGCATTCGGCGGCCGCCCGCGGCGGCATGTTGACGCTCACCGAAACCGCCGCATGCGAATGGTCCGCATCTGGCGTTCGCGTCAATGCCGTCGCGCCCGGAGGAATCGTTTCCAGCGGTTTTGACACTTACACGCCGGAGATGCAGCAGAAACTGCACGATTTCACGGCCGGCGTGCCGCTGCAACGGTTCGGCACCGAGGCTGAAATTTCGGCGGCGATCGTCTACTTGCTGTCGCCGGCCGCAGCTTACATCACGGGGTCATGCATCCGCGTCGATGGCGGTACGCCGAACGCGCGAACCACCTGGAAGCTGCAGCCGCACAATCGCAGCGCGCCGTTCGAGGGCTTTCATCGCTCGAAACGGCCGGAAGCGTTGAAGAAGCGATAGCGTGGTGGCCGGGCAGGTAGCCTGCTTGATTTGCCGCCATTCGACGTCGATGCGTTAAGTTGGCATTCCCGGGCGAAAACAACAAGGAGCTGGAAATGGCAGGACTTCTACTTCGAACGGTTCTCGGTCGTGCCATGAGTTCCGGGCCGACCAATGAATTCGAACCGACAGAAGATTACGCGGCGATTCGGGCGGGCGTGCGCTCGGTCGTTACGCGCTTTGGCGACGACTACTGGCTGGCTCGCGACGACGATGGCGAGTTTCCGCTCGATTTTCATCGGGCCATGGCCGACGCCGGCTGGCTCGGCATCACGATGCCGGAGGAGTACGGCGGTTCCGGTCTCGGCGTGACCGAAGCCGCGATCATGATGCATGAAGTCGCCAGTCACGGTGGCGGAATGTCGGCGGCTTCGGCCGTGCACATCAATCTGTTTGGACCGCATCCGATCGTCGTCAAGGGTACGCCGGAGCAGAAGGCCCGCTGGGTTCCGCCGCTGGTCGCGGGCGAAGATCAATGCTGCTTCGGTTTCACCGAACCGGATGCCGGGTTGAACACGACCCGCATCAAGACCTTTGCTCGGAAAGTTCCGGGCGGCTACCTCGTGCACGGTCAGAAGGTCTGGACCTCGACCGCTCAGGTCGCCAACAAGATCATGTTATTGACCCGGACCACCCGCTACGAGGACTGCGCCCGTCCGACCGACGGAATCACGATCTTCTATACCGACCTCGATCGTTCGAAGATCGACGTTCATCGAATTCCGAAAATGGGCCGCAAGGCGGTCAATTCGAACGCCATCTTCATCGACGGCCTCTTTATTCCGGATTCCGACCGGATCGGCGAGGAGGGCAAGGGTTTCTCATATATTCTGCACAGCCTCAATCCCGAGCGCATCCTGATTGCCGTCGAAGCGATCGGGATCGGCCAGGATGCGCTCCGCCGCGCGGCAAAATATGCGCGTGAACGCGTGGTATTCGACCGTCCGATCGGGCAAAATCAGGGAATACAGCATCCGCTTGCGGAGAACTGGATGTACCTGGAGTCGGCATGGCAAATGGCGATGCGCGCGGCCTGGCTCTATGATCGCGACAGGCCGTGCGGCGCCGAAGCCAACAGCCGCCAAATTCCTCGGGGCCCGCGCCGGTCATGACGCTGCGTGGCAGGCTATCACGACCCATGGAGGCTTTGGATATGCCAAGGAGTATCATGTCGAGCGGTTGTTCCGCGAAGTCGCCATCACGCGGCTCGCGCCGATTACCGAGCAATTGATCCTCAGCTTCATCGCCGAGAAGGTGCTCGATCTGCCGAAAAGCTACTGAGCGTTGACGATCAAAGACTTCGGGAAATCAATTCACGCATGATTTCCGAGGTGCCGCCGTAAATCCGCAACACGCGTGCATCGGCATAAAGACGGCAGATTTCATATTCGCGCATGAAGCCGTAGCCGCCGAAAAACTGCAGGCACTGGTCGACAACCCGACCATGCATTTCCGTGATCCAGAGTTTTGCCGTCGACGCGGCGTAGGTCGTCAGTTCGTGATTGACGTGTTCGCGCAGGCACTGATCGACATAGGCCCAGCCAACGGCGAGATCGGACTTCAGGTCGGCGAGCTTGAACCGGGTATTCTGGAAGCTGCCGATCGGAGATCCAAACGCGTTGCGCTGCCGGACATACTCCTTGGTCAGATCGAAGGCCTTCTGCGCCGCGGCGATCGAATGAAGCGCGATGGTCAGGCGTTCCTGCGGCAGTTCGCTCATCAGCGCACCCATTGCGCCGCCTTCTGCTCCCAGCAAGTTGGTGGCGGGAACGCGCACCTCGTCGAAGAACAGCTCGGAGGTATCCGATGACAGATGTCCCAGCTTCTCCAGGTTCTTGCCGCGGCGAAAGCCGGGCCGGTCGGTTTCGACGAGAATCAGACTCATGCCTCGCGAACCGCCTTCCGGCGTGGTCCGAGCCACGACGATCACGAGATCGCACATCTGCCCGTTCGAGATGAAGGTCTTCTGGCCCGATATCACAAAATCGTCGCCATCGCGCTCGGCGCGGGTGCGAATGCCCTGCAGGTCGCTTCCGGTGCCGGGTTCCGTCATGGCGATGGCGCAAACGGTCGTCGCCGGACACCATTCGCGGCAGCCATTTTTTCTTTTGTTCGGCGCTTCCGTAACTGAGCAGATAGCCGCAGCACACGTCACTATGCACCGAGAAATCGGTCGCCGGACCCGCAAAGCCGGAGTAGCTGAGTTCCTCGATGACGACCGCGTTATACCGAAAGTCTCCGCCCGCGCCGCCGAACTCTTCGGGAACCTGCGGGCAGAGCAGGCCGGCCTTGCCGCCGGCGTTCCACAGCGACCGGTCGACGATGCCGGCGTCTTCCCACCGCTGGAAATCGGGCGCGATCTTCGATGCCGCAAAGCGCCGCACCGTCTCCCTGAACTGGTTGTGTTCTTCGTCGTAAACCGCGCGATGGGGTAGCATCGAGGCCTCCGGTTGATTCAAGATCGACGGTGACCCGGCAGCCGCGTCGATCGATCGATTGCGGTCAGAACGCGACTTTGTCGCCGCCTTTGAGCTCCAGGATCTCGCGCGCTTCGTCGGCCGTCGCGATCTCCAGGCCCAGTCCTTCGATGATCTTTCGAACCTGCGTTACCTGATCGGCATTGATCGGCGCGAGTTGGCCGGGACCGATCCAGAGGCTGTCTTCCAGTCCGACCCGCACGTTGCCGCCCATGGCGGCTGCCATCGCCGCGACCGGCATTTGCGCGCGTCCGGCTCCCAGCACCGACCAGCGATAATTGTCGCCGAACAGGCGATCGGCGGTGCGCTTCATATGCATGACGTCTTCGGGGTGCGCGCCGATCCCGCCCAGCAGGCCAAACACGGTTTGAATGAACAGCGGAGCCTTCACCAACCCTTCGGTCCAGAAGTAATGCAGATTGTAGAGGTGACTGGTGTCATAGCACTCGAACTCATAGCGCGCGCCGGTGCCGTTGAGCGTTTCCAGCGCGTAGCGGATGTCCTTGAACGAGTTGCGGAACACGAGATCATGGGAGCCCTCCAGCATCGCCGGCTCCCAATCATATTTGAATTTCTTGAATCGCTTGAGCATCGGGAACAGGCCGAAATTCATCGATCCCATGTTCAGGCTGGCGACCTCCGGCTTCCAGACCGCCGCCGGCTTGATCCGCTCCTCGACGGTCATATAGGGAGAGCCGCCGGTCGTGAGATTAACGACGACGTTGGACCGCTGCTTGATGATGCGAAGAAACGGCTCGAACGCTTCCGGCGATTGGTCCGGCCGGCCGTCCTGCGGATTGCGGGCGTGAAGATGGACGATCGCGGCGCCGGCCTCGGCCGCGGCCAAGGCGGATTCCGCGATCTCGGCTGCCGTCACCGGCAGATGGGGCGACATCGACGGCGTGTGGATCGATCCCGTGACTGCGCAGGAAATGATGACCTTACGTGACACGTTGTTCTCCTTTGCGCGTGCATGCGGCCGACGGCTCGGTGAGAGCGACCAGCCGATGCCGCAGGCTCATGCCGAAGGTCGAGATCAGGATGTGAATTTGTGGAAGTCCGGCGTGCGCTTTTCGTTGAAGGCGGCGACGCCTTCCTTCAATTCCGCCGTATCGTAGAACATTTTCACCGCATGAAGGGCGAGGTTGCTGATGCCGCGAATGTTGTCGGAATCGGCGTTGAACGACCGTTTCGCCAGCGCGATCGCCGTCGGCGACCGCTGCGCAAGCTTGTCGGTCCAATCCTTGACGGCGGCATCGAGTTCTGCGGCCGGAACGACCTTGTTGACCAGGCCCATTTCGCGCGCCTGTTCGGCGGTGTAGCGATCATTGATGAACCAGATCTCGCGCGCCTTCTTGTCGCCGACATGGCGCGCCAGCAAGGCGGTGCCCCAGCCCGCGTCGACCGAGCCGACCTTCGGTCCAACCTGCCCGAATTGCGCGGTGTCGGCGGCAATCGTCAGATCGCAGAGCGTCGCAAGCACGTTTCCGCCGCCGATCGCAAATCCATTGACGCGCGCGATGACCGGCTTGGGAACGTCGCGGATCAGGCCCTGCAATTCGTCGATCGGCAATCCGACGACGCCGCGGCCGTCATATTGTCCTTCGTGCGCGGACTGGTCGCCACCGGTGCAGAACGCCTTGTCGCCGGCGCCGGTCAGCACGATGCTCGAAACGTTGCGGTCGTTCGCGGCGAGCTGAAAAGCCTGAATCAGTTCTTCCAGCGTCTGTCCGCGAAAGGCGTTATAGACCTTGGGCCGGTTGATGATGATCCAGGCGGCACGGTCGCGGACTTCGTAGATCACATCGGTGAACTTGGTCGGGTCTGACATCGTCTTGACCTCACATCTGCTAGATCATGTTCATGCCGCCGGAGACCGAAATGGCCTGGCCGGTGATGAAATTGCCGTCGTCCGACGCGAGCAGGGCAATGATCCCGGCATAGTCCTCGGGTTCGCCCATTCGCTTCAGGGGAATGCCGCGCACCATCGCGTCCTTCCATTTCACGGCCTGTTCGCCTTCGCCCAGCACCGCCGCCATCATCGGCGTGTTGGTGGGGCCCGGACACACCGCGTTCAGCAGCACATTTTTCCGCGCGAGTTCGCGGGCGATCGATTTGGTGAAGGAGATCAGCCCGCCCTTGCAGGCCGAATAGACCGCCTCGTCGCTGGTGCCGACGCGGGCAGCATCGGACGCGATGTTGATGATGCGGCCGCCGCCGCGCTCCACCATCAGCGGCGCTATGGCATGGTGGGTGTTGAGGGGGCCATAGAGATTGATGCGGATGATCTTGTCCCAGAGATCCTTGTCGGTCTTCAGGAACGGCATCGGCCGATCCCAGCCGGCATTGTTGACGAGCACCCAGATCGGTCCGATTTCGGCCTCGACCTGCGCGACCGCGCGATCCACCGACGCGCGATCGCCGACGTCAACGGTGTAGGTCGTGATCGCGGACTTCGGCGCGAGCTTCGCCGTCTCCTGTCCGGCGTCGGGATTGATATCGAAAATCGCGACCTTGCAGCCTTCCTCCGCGAGCCGAAGGGTGATGGCGCGCCCGATGCCTTGGCCGCCGCCGGTAACGATCGCGACCTTGCCTGATAAGCCTTTCAAAGTCTCACTCCCTGTTTTGCGACGCATTGGCCGCCTGCTTTGTTTGCAGTGCCCTGGCGCCCGCCGGCTGGGCGAAATCAACCGCTCTTGGTCAATGCAAAACCGCGTTGCGCGAACATTGCCGGGCAATGATCGTCTTCATGATCTCGATGGATCCGCCCGCGATCTTGACGATCCTGGCGTCGATATAGGCGCGCGCGATCGGATATTCACTCATATATCCCCAGCCTCCGAACAGTTGCAGGCATTCGTCGACGGCTTCGCAATGAAGTTCGGAGGTGAACATCTTGGCCATTGCGGCGTCCACCGGATCCAGCTTTCCCTCCATGAAAAGCGAAATGCATTTATCGGTAAAAACGCGGGCGACCGCTGCCTTGGTTTTCAGATCGGCGAGCTTGAATTGCGTGTTCTGGAAGTTCGCAAGCTTTTGACCGAACACGCTGCGGTCCGACGTATATTCGACAGTCCAGTCGAAGCACCGTTTCGGTGACGGTTGCCGAGCGGATGGCCTGGGCAAGCCGTTCCTGCGCAAGCTTCGTCATCATCAGCGCAGAAGCCCTTGCCCTCCTGTCCGAGCATATTGGTAGCGGGAATACGGATGTTCTCGAAGAACAGTTCGGAAGTATCCTGGGCTTTCATCCCGATCTTTTCGAGATTTCTTCCGCGCTGAAACCCCGGCCGGTTGCTCTCGACGATGAACAGCGTCACGCCTTTGGCGCCCGCGCTGCCGTCGGTCTTGGTCGCGAGCACGACGAAATCGCAGAGTTGGCCGTTCGAGATGAAGACCTTCTGGCCGTTGATGACGAAATCGTCGCCGTCGCGCACCGCGCGGGTCCGGATCGCCTTGAGGTCGCTGCCCGCATGAGGCTCCGTCATGCCGAGCGAACCGATGGCTTCGCCCGACACCATCTTCGGCAGCCATTGGCGCTTTTGCGCTTCGGTTCCAAAGGAAAGCAGATAGGTCGCGACGAGATCGGTGTGGATCAGAAATCCCGGGCCGCTCGCGCCGGAGCGCCATAATTCCTCGAACACGACAACGTCGAAGAGGTAGTCGAGGCCCATTCCCCCGTATTGCTCCGGCACGGTGCAGCAAAGCAGGCCTTCGGCGCCGGCCTTGAGCCACAGTTCCCGAGGCACGATGCCGTCCTTCTCCCACTGGGCATGAAACGGCACAATTTCGCGATCGACAAAGCGCCGCACCGATTCCCGGAAAATATGGTGTTCTTCGCGGAAAATGGTTCGTTCGATCATCGACATGCGGTCCACGTCAATTTAGTTAGGTAGTGTACCATATGTTCCGGGATGGTAAAAGGCAAGCTGGAGCCGAAGGCTTTTTCGCATCGCCGGATCGGTGACGCTCCGTGCCGGAACTTCGAGAAACGCGGTCTTGGTGGCATGCACGGCAGCGCATCAGGCGGCTTTTCCACGGCCGCAAAACCGCTCGTTTGAACTAGTACACAGATATACGATATGCTATAGTGCGGCACGCTAGTCGCGGAGAATGCCATGACGGTGCTGGGGAAGTTGAAGCAATTCAGGGCGGAACGCAGCCGAAAACAATGTTCTGCATCTTGTTTTCGACATGCCTGGCCGGCCGATGAACGTGTTCTCCAATGCGGCCATCGCCGAACTCGCCGTTTTCAGCGAGTGGCTGCGCGGAAGCGACGTGAAGGGCGTGGTTATCCGCTCGGGAAAGTCATCGGCATTCTGCGCCGGCGCCGATCTCGGCGAGTTGGGATCTGGCCTACGACATGATCATGGCCGCGCCGGCCGAGACGCGCGATCGCGTGGCGTTCGACCACTTCTTTCCTCTCAGCCAGGCGCTGCGCGGAATCGAAACTGCGGGCAAACCGGTTGCGGCGGCGATTGCGGGTCTGGCGCTCGGCGGGGGCGGGGAACTGGCGCTGGCCGCCCATCATCGGGTCATGGTCGACGATCCCAAGGTGGCGTTCGGCCTGCCGGAGTCGCTGGTCGGGCTGTTGCCGGGAGCGGGAGGAACCCAGCGGCTTCCTCGCCTGATCGGAATCGAAAAGGCGCTTCCGGTCCTGTTGGAAGGTGCGCGGCTGTCGGGGCAGGCCGCCGTCGCAGCCGGCGTGGTCGATCAGTTGGTTCCTGCCGGCGAAGAGGTGGCGGCGGCGGAACGATGGGTGCTGTCCCATGCGGCCGCGTCGCAGCCTTGGGATCGCGCCGGGATGGCGGCCGGCGGATGCCGATCGCTGCGGCGGCGATCATCGACCGGAAACGTGCGGAAGTTCTGGCGGAAACCCTCGGGCACTATCCGGCGCCGCTCGCTATTCTCGATTGCGTCGGCCGAGGGATTGCCGCAGCCATTCGATGATGCGATCCGCACCGAGATGCGGATATTCTCGAAGCTCATTCAGCGGCGCGAGCCGCGCAACATGATCAGGACGCTGTTTCTCGGCAGGCTCGATCATGACCGCCTTCGGAAGGCAGGAGGCATTCCGGCACCGGTCGAACAGGCCGTGGCGGCGGTTTCCAGGCGTTGCAGGTCGACGGAAACGGGGATGCTGAGCTTGCAAATGCCTTCGCCCGTGCCGGCTTTCGCGGACCCGCGAGCCCAACGCCGGCGTTCGATGGCGTCATTGCGCAGGCAGGCGTATCTGGCTGGAGGCGGAGCCGGTCACCGACGGCAAACGCGCGTTGCGCGAGCGACTTGCGCGGGCGTATGTCGTCGCGGACAAATGGCGGGCCAGCCTCTCGGAGGAGGAGCATCGCGCCGCGGATTATCTGCTGGTCAACGAATTCGGCTTTCCCGCCTATATGGGCGGCGCCTTCTCCGCAGGCTCGACATGACGCCTGACGAGCGCCGTCTTCGAAATTTTGTGCCACCGTGGCTTGCGCAACTCCAATCGGAGGAAAGCAGTGTCAAAACCCCTGACCGGCATCCGCGTCCTCGACCTGTCGAAGGTCCTGGCTGGTCCGCTATGCGCCCAATATCTCGGCGATCTCGGTGCCGACATCATCAAGGTCGAGACCGTCGGGCAGGGCGACGAAACACGCGGCTGGCCGCCGTTCCCGGCGCCCGGCCTCGGCACCGTCTTTCTCAGCGCCAACCGGAACAAGCGTAGCATCGCCGTCGACATGAAGACGGAAAAGGGGCGCGAGATTGTCCATGCGCTGGCAAAGTCCGCCGACGTCGCCATCGAAAGCTTCGGGACCGGCGTTGCCGAGCGGCTGGGAATCGATGCGCCAACGCTTCGCCCCTGAACGACCGCCTGATCCACTGCAGCATTTCCGGGTTCGGCCGCTCGGGGCCGCTGAAGAACTCTCCGGGCTATGACGTGATCCTGCAGGCGTTTTGCGGCATCATGTCGATGACCGGCGATGAGGACGGCGGCTATATCCGCAGTCCGATATCTCCGATCGATCAGATGACCGGCGTGCATGCGTTCAGCGGCATTCTGGCGTTGCTGTATGCGCGGGAGAAGACCGGCAAGGGAGGCTCGATCCAGGTTTCGCTTTTCGAAACCGCGCTGGGCCTATTGGGCTATAATCTGCAGACATTCTGGCAGCGCGGCGTTCAGCCGCCGAAATGCGGTTCGAGCCACGAGTCGCTTTGCCCCTATCAGGCGTTCGAGGCCGCCGATGGCCCGATCATGATCGGGGTCGCGAACGATAATTTGTGGCGCAAATTCTGTGCCGTCGCGGGGTTGGAAGCCATCGTCGACGATCCGAAGTTCAGGACCAATGCGGATCGCGTCGCGCACCGCAAGGAGACCGTTAGTCACGTCCAGTCCGCGATCGCGCAGCATTCCGTCGCGCACTGGAACGACGCGCTGGCGGGCGTCGGCGTTCCCTGTGCGCCGATCAATTCGATCGCCCAATTGCTTGACCACCCGCACACCAAAGCGAGCGGAATGATTGTCGAATATGAGCACCAGATGGCGGGCCGGCTAAAGGGCGTGGGTCACCCGGTCCTGATCGATGGTGCGAAACGTGGCAGCGCGGCTGCCACCGCCGTTGCTTGGCCAGCACACCGATGATGTGCTCGGCGAGATCGGTCTATCATCTGAAACAATTGCGGAATTGCGGCGGGCTCGCGTGATCGGTTGATGGGTGTGCCGAAGCGAACGATGAGGCGCAAGCCTCGTCGCCGCCATTGCGCGCGCTTGCGGCAGGCAGTCGTTTATTTAAGCAGCTTCCAGGAGGAATTTTCGAATTTTGCCATGCGCAGCGAGCGATAGGGCGCGTAGTCCTGCTTGGAGTTATCGAGCTCGACGCCTGGAAGGAGCATGGCAACGCGATCTTTTTTGAAATTCGTTGCCTGATTGAGAAGATTGTCCCTGGTAAGGTCATCGCCGCATCGCTTGAGCGCGAGCGCGATCAATTGGGCATTGACGTAGCCCGATAAGGCAATGAAGTCATTAGGGCTGTCATTTGGCGCCCATTTTTTCATGAATGCGATGAAGTCGATGACTTCGGGATCCTGCGCCCACGCCGGATCGCCGGCCTGCTTCGTGAACTGCGTCGTGAGCGCCCCCTGCACGTTTTCAAGCCCGGCCGGGATAAGCACGGACTGTACGGAGTTTGCCGGGCTGGCAAGAAACTGCGTCGGCTTCCAATCCAGTTCGTGAACCTTTTTGAGCGCTTGAGCTGCGAATTTCGGAGTTGAGAAATGGAGGAGGGTATCAGCGCCCGAGGCCTTCAACTGGATCATCTGAGAATCGATGGTTGGGTCCGCCAGTTCGTAGCTGGCCTCGGCGACGATCCTGACCTTGGCGCCACTCCCCAACGCATTCCTGAGACCGGTCAGAAAGTCTTTTCCATAGTCGTCGTTCTGGTAGATGACAGCGATTTTTGCATTCGGCAGGTTCTTCAGGATGTAGTTGCCAAAAGTGGCGCCTTCCATCTGGAACGCGGGATAGGACGGGACCGTCCACGGAAAGTTCTGCGGATCGTTGAAGCGCCGGCCTCCCGCCGAGGCAAACACATGAGGGACCTTGTTCTGATTGAGATACTTTTGAATGGCGATGTTCGGAACGGTGCCTACCGTTCCAACATCGGCCAGCACTCCGTCGTCCTCGACAAGCTTGCGCGTTTGTTCCAGCGCCTTCGGAGGACTGAATGCATTGTCGAGTGAAATCAGGTTCACTTTCCGGCCGTTGATACCGCCTTTCGCGTTGAGCATCTGAAAGTAGCCTGTCATGACGCGGCCGTAACTCGAAAATGCCGAAGCAGGCCCGCTGTATGGAACGGTCTGGCCGATCTTGATTTCGGTGTCGGTTACCCCCGGGCCATATTTCTTTTCAGCGGCGACTGCGGTGAACTGGCAGGTGCCCAGCAGAACGGCCGAGACCATCACCCATGTTGAGTTCTTCATGTTTTCCCCTCCCTCGTTCGGTCCGACCGATGACATGACGGACCAGCCATTTTCCGTCGCTCTTTCCGTTTTCTTACGGGCCCCGAGACCGGGCAGCACCTTCGGCGGGTCGACGCCGCGCGCCGAATGTCGTCGGAGGTCGTGTTGAGGCGATGCCTGGTCGTCAATACGTACATCGGTATATCGTACACTACATATATTATCAAGGAGCAATTCGCCGAAAAGCCCTGCTGCAGTGCACCGTGCAACCGGCGATTCCTAACTCAGCCCCGGAGAGGTAGTCGTTCAGCTCTGAGGGCATTCGTCGCTTGAACGACAACATGATTATGATACACATCGTACTAAAGCGTACTAATCTCGATGCGGCCGCAAGACCCGACCGATCAGACAGGATTTGATTGCGAGGCCATCATGCGGGCTGAACCGGAGCCGAACCATGGGCGCATCGACAGCTATTGGCCTTGCCGCGCTGAGAATCGGAGGCCGCGTCGCTTTCGAGCGCCTCGTGCGGCCAAAGGCGCGGCGGCTCGGGGATGTGCCGTGTTCGCCCCATGCCATCACCACCGAATGGCTGACCGCGGTGCTCTGTGGCGAGGTTCCGGGAGCGACGGTAACCCAGGTCGAGGTCAGGGCCGCCAGCGCAGGTACCCACGAGCGCCATCAGATGATGGTGTCCTATAACGAGGAAGGTTGCCGCGCCGGGTTGCCGGTTTCGATTTTCACCAAGTCGCTGCCGAGCGTCGTTACGCGCATGATAGGCGGCTTCAACGGAACGGCGCGTGTCGAAGGCAATTTCTATACGCAGCTTCGGCCCGCGCTGCAGATCGAGGCGCCCCTGTGCTATCATTCCGCCTACGACCGGCGAACCTTCGCGGCGATCCACCTGCTGGAAGATATGGTTGCCACGAAATCCGCGTCGTTCTGCAATCATAAAACCCTTGTCACGCGGGCCATGGCGGACGACATGATCGATCTGCTGGCGTCGTTGCATGCCCGCTTTTACAATGATCCGACGCTGGCCGGGCGCTACCGTTGGCTTGCCAGCTACCCAAGATGGTTTACCATCGGTGCGGAGAAAATGAGCACCGAGTATTACACCCGAAAAGCATTTGACGCTGCGGCCCACGTCATCCCGGCAAAAGTCCTGTCGCGTCGTGACCAGGTGTGGCCGGCAACGATGCGGGCATTGGCCGTTCACGACAGCGAGCCTGGGGGACTGATTCATTCAGATGTTCATATCGGAAACTGGTACCGCACCGGCGCGGGTCAGATGGGGCTGTGCGACTGGCAATGTCTTTCGCGCGGCCATTGGTCGCGTGATTTCGCTTACGCCGTCACGGCGTCGCTAACGCCGGAAGATCGTCGCAATTGGGAACGTGACCTGCTGGCTCGCTATATCGCGCGGTTCGCGGAGCAAACCGGCGTCAGGCCCGATTTCGATCTCAGTTTCCTGTACTACCGGCAGCAGATATTGCATGCGCTGGCAATGTGGACGATCACGTTATGTCATTCCGCGCTGCTGCCGGCCATGCAGCCGGAGGATACCACGGTCGCGATGATCGAACGCATTACGACGGCTATGGCCGACCTCGATTCGATCGGTAGCTGTTAGATAGCCGGCTCGGTCCGCAGGCCCGCCACGTCGCGTGGCTCGAGGCCTTATTCTGCCGCGACCGCGAAACGGTGGTTGTCGAGATCAGCTTCGAGTCGGGCTTTTTCCGCCAGTGATTGGCTGATGTTCTGCTGTTTGATGTGACCATAGCCGCGGATCATTTCGGGAAGCCGGGCCAGCCTAGTGAGGATCGGAATCTGCCCGGCCTTCAAGGGCCGGATATGCCGGTCGATCATTGCGAGGTAATCGTCGATCAGCTTTCGCTCGGCTTGGCGCTCCGCTGTGTAGCCGAAGGGATCGAATGCGGTGCCGCGCAGGAACTTCAGTCGTGCGAGCAGCCGAAATGGGTGAATCATCCAGCCGCCATACTCCTTCTTTTGCAGTTGACCAGTCATCTTGTCACGGCGCGCCAAAAGCGGCGGGGCAAGATGAAATTTGAGGCGGACGTTGCCTTCGAATTTGTCGCCCAGCTTCCTGGCAAAGGTGCCGTCCGTGTAAAGTCGCGCCACCTCGTATTCGTCCTTGTAAGCCATCAGCTTGAACAGGTTTTTGGCTACCGCTTCCGTCAGTTCGCTGGAATCGGGCGAGACGGCAGCTTCGGCCTTGCGCACCTTCGCAACCGTCGAGAGATAGCGGTCGGCGTAATCTTGGTTCTGATATTCGCCCAGGAATTTGGCCCTGTAAGCGATCGATTCATCCAACGTCCGGGTTATCGTCGCGGCGCGCGCCCGGAAGTGGGTCACGCTGCGAACGCGCGAGATGTCATGCGCGGCGAGCCGCCCCCAAGTGAATGCCTGCTTGTTCATCTCGATCGCGGCGCCGTTGATCTCGATGGCTCGTAAGATAGCTTCCAGCGAAAGCGGAACGGCCCCTTTTTGGAATGCAAAGCCGAGCAGGAAGGCGTTGGTCGCGATGCTGTCGCCCATCAGGGCCGACGCGATGCCGGTTGCGTCGATAATGTCGAGATTCTTGTCGCCGATGGCGTCGCGAAGCGCCCCCTGCATCGCGTTCATCTCGAAATCGATATCCGGATTCATCACGAAACTGGCGGTCGGCTGCAAGTCGGCATTGACAATGGCTTGCGTTACGCCGCGTTCGACGCGGCTCAACGCCGTCGCGCTGGCAGAAACCACGATATCGCAACCGAGAATGAGATCGGCACCGCCGGAGGCGATCCGGACGGTAGCGATATCCTCTGGAGTAGGCGCGATCCGGACATGGCTCATCACGGCGCCGTTCTTTTGCGAAAGCCCAGTGAAGTCCAGTGCCGAGCAGCCGCGGCTGTCGAGATGGGCGGCCATGCCCAAGAGTGCGCCGATGGTGATGACACCGGTGCCGCCGATGCCGGTGACAAGGATGTTATACGGCGCGTTCAGTTCGCGGCGGGCCGGCAATGGAAGATCGGCGAACAACTGACCCGAATCGACCGTCGAAGTTTCGGCCCTCTTCAGGGCGCCGCCATGGACAGTGACAAAACTCGGGCAAAATCCCTCGACGCAGGAATAGTCCTTGTTGCAGTTCGACTGATCGATCTGGCGCTTGCGGCCGAATTCGGTTTCGAGCGGCTGAACCGAGACGCAGTTCGAGGTCTGCGAACAATCGCCGCAGCCTTCGCAGACGAGATCGTTGATGAAGACACGCTTCGGCGGATCCGGATACAGGCCGCGCTTGCGGCGGCGGCGTTTCTCGGCGGCGCAGGTCTGATCGTAGATCAGAACCGAGAGACCCGTGATTTCACGCAGCTCGCGTTGAATCCGGTCCATCTCGCGGCGATGATGGACTGTCGCGCCTTGCGGGAAGTAGTCTTTCCCAGGGTATTTGCCAGGATCGTCGGAAACAATCGCAACGCGCTTGGCACCTTCGGCCCAAACCTGATGGGCAATTTGCGAAACGGTCAAACCGCCTTCGGCGGGTTGCCCGCCGGTCATGGCGACCGCGTCGTTGTAGAGAATTTTATAGGTGATGTTGACGCCCGCGGCCGCGGCGGCCCTCAGTGCCAGCAGTCCCGAATGCGTGTAAGTGCCGTCGCCGAGGTTCTGAAAGATATGGGCTTCGCTGGTGAAGGGCGCCTGGCCGATCCAGCTCACACCTTCGGCCCCCATGTGCGAAATCGTCGCGGTGCGTCGGCTCGGCACCGACAGCGCCATGCCGTGACAGCCGATGCCGGCCATTGCGCGGCTGCCTTCCGGCACCTTTGTCGACGTGTTGTGCGGGCAGCCGGAGCAGAAATAGGGTGTCCGTTGCAGCGCCATCGGCGCGCGCGTAACCGCCGGATGTTCAAACGCTTCAAGCCGCGCCAGCCTTTGTTCCAGCACCGGGCTTTGATGGCCGAGCTGGCGCAGACGAGAGACCAAGGCCGCAGCGACCATGGTCGGCGTCAGTTCGCCTTCGCTCGGCAATAGGGTCGCGCCGCGTTCGTCGCGCTTGCCGACCACGGAAGGACGCTTTGACGCTTCCATGTTGTAGAGAATCCGGACCAGTTGGTCCTCGATAAAGCCGCGCTTTTCCTCGACTACCAGCACGTCCTGCAACCCTTCGGCAAAACGTCGCGCGCCGCTTTCCTCGAGCGGCCAGGCCAGTGCGACCTTGTAAACGCGCAAGCCCAGTTCGCGGGCGTCCTGTTCGGAAATTCCGAGGTCCGCCATCGCCTGCCGCAAATCCAGATAGGCCTTGCCGGTAGCGACGATACCAAGCCGCGCCGGCTTAGCGTCCAACACCACGCGGTCGAGCCGGTTGGCTCGCGCGAACGCAGCAACGGCCGCCAGTTTGGGGCCATGCAGCCGTCGCTCCTGATCGAGCGGCGGGTCGGGCCAGCGGATATTCAGTCCGCCCGGCGGCATTTCGAAATCCGAAGGCAGCACCACCTGCACCCGCGCCGGATCGCTGTGGATGGAAGCGGAGCTCTCCACGGTTTCTGAGATCGCCTTGAAGCCGACCCAGCAGCCGGAAAAGCGCGACAGCGCAAAACCGTAAAGTCCGAGATCGAGATAGTCCTGCAGCGTTGCCGGGTTGAGAATCGGCATCAAGGCGGCTGCGAACACCTGTTCGCTTTGGTGCGCAAGTGTTGAGGATTGACAGCCATGATCGTCGCCGGCCAAAGCTAGCACGCCGCCGTGCCGCGAGGTGCCAGCCGAATTGGCGTGCTTCAGGGCGTCGACGGAGCGATCCACGCCCGGCCCTTTGCCGTACCAAATTCCGAACACGCCATCGACCTTGGCGCCCGGGAACAGCCCCACCTGCTGGCTGCCCCACACCGCGGTCGCCGCCAGATCTTCGTTGAGTCCGGGGACGAAGGCGATGTCCTGCGCCTGCAGAAACGACTTGGCGCGCCACAGCGCGTTGTCGTACATGCCGAGCGGCGAACCGCGATATCCGGAAATAAAACCGGCGGTGTTGAGGTTCTGCGCGCGGTCCCGCTCGCGCTGCAACATAGGCAACCGCACCAGCGCCTGGATGCCGGAAAGGTAAATCCGCTTGGCCTCAAGCCGATATTTGTCGTCCAATCCGACCTGCATCAGCGTCATCTTGTTGCTCCGTTAGGTCGTTCGGGCACCTGGGAGAGTGATTGGCTATTGTATGCTATCCGCCGGGTGTTGAGCGGCAATCCGGGGAGCTTTTCTCCCCGACCTTAGCCGGTTCAGCGCTGCCAGACTGACTTCGCTCCCCACATGCAGAGACTCGACGGCTCAAAGCCGAATTGCCGCGGTCGGTGGGTTTCCTCATCCTCGATTTCATCGACGCCGACAGAATATTCGAACACCATCTGATCCGGGCCCCGGAAATAGAGAAAGCGGGCTCCCGACGTGGGGTGTCGTCCCGGGCCGAACACGATCGGTACGCGTTGTCCTGACAGGTGATAGTAAGAGCGCAACACGTCATCGTTGCTCTGGACTTGATGGTTGACGTGATGAATTCCGGGGCCACGCCCAGGCGCCAGGGCTACCGTGTGATGGATTGCGTTAACTCGCATCAGCGCGATGTCGCCGATCCGGTCGCTGACGCGGGCATTGCAGACCTGGGTCCAGAACCGCTCGTCTCGCGCCGGGTCGGTGGTAAACAGCCCGACATGGCTAAACCCTGTAATGCCGGCGTCGCGCGTTGCGAAATAGCGCTTGCCGCTGCGTTCTGGTCGAACCACCAATTCGATCTGGTTTCCGGTCGGATCCTTGAAACCGATGAACGCCTTGACCTTCCGCTGCGAACATTCGGTCGGCGTGCCGCCATGTACGGGGTGGCCCAACTTTTCCAGCGTTGCCGCGGCCGCATTCAGTTTGCTTTCGTCCTCCACCTCAAATCCGACAGTCTGATCGGCGGGATCGCCTTCGAAATAGCACAGCGTATGGGCCCGATCATCCGACCGGAGATAAAGAGCTTTCTCCGATTGCTCGCCGATTTGCAGGCCGAGACATTTGGTCGCGAAATTCTCGGCGTCGTCGAGGCTGGATGCGCCCAGCCTTACATATGACAGGTCCTTGAGTTCAATCATCTTGCTCTCCTGTGCAGTAAGACGGGTTCATCTGGCCGGCGCCGGCCGCAATTCGGCGACATCGGCGCATTCGCTCCCCCATTCGCAGAGCGAGGAAGTCTCCGGCGTGAATTGTCGCGGACGATGGCGTGAGTCGATGTCCTTCAAGCCGTAGCCGTAGGAGAAAACGTAGCCATCGGGTCCGGCAAACCGCAGGAATATCTGGCCGGAGGTCGGTTCGCGCCCCGGCCCCTGCACGATCTTGATCTGACGTTCCTGGACGAAATAATTGTTCTGCATTACGGCGTCCATGCTTTCGACACCGTACGCAACATAGACCAGGCCAGCCTTTTCCGAGGGGTAGAGCACCACGCGATGGTGCTTTTGGTCGATACTGAGATAAGTCACCTCGCCGACGCGATCAGTCACTTTGGCGCCGAGGATCGCCGTCCACAGTTTGAGATCGTCCTTGATCGCGCGGCTGCGAAGTCCGACGCTTTGCAATCCGGTGACGCCGGCGTCGCGGCTCGGGAAATAGCGCCGACCGCTCTGCGCAGGCCGCAAGCACCAGATCAATTACGTTGCCGGTGGCATCCTCGACGATCAGGCGCGCGGCGAACGAAACGCTGGGCGCATTCTTCCGCCGTCGCGTCGCGTCCGGAGAAGCCGCTGCCGGTCAGGGCTTCCGCCACGCGGTCGAGTTCCGGCTCGCCGGCGATTTCGATGCCGATGCTCGGCTTTGCCGTTCCGGCTGCCAGGCACAGCGTATGATAGCGTTCGATCGGAGCGAAACAGGAACGGTTCCAGTTTGTTGGGAACGTGCTGCAGGCCGAGAATCTCGGTCGCGAACGCGGCCGCGGCCTGCGGCTGCGAGACTGCCAGCCTCACATAGCAAAGTTGGATCGCCGGAATGCGCAAGGCTGCTTCTAGCGCTCATGATTTTCGTTCCTGCCTTCGGGACTTGCCCTGCATATGAGCTGCCAGATGCTGATGGATGATGTCGCGCCAAACATTCATCAACCGCGTAAACTGCTCCGGATCGTTTTCGATCAGCATTCTCACCGAGAATCCACGAACGGCACTTAGCGTCAGCGCGAGAACGTCACTGGCGAGTTGTTTGGGAATACCCGACGATATCAAGGTATCCAGCCACGCAGCCTCAATGGAAAAGCGGGTCTGGCGGGTGAGCTGGTGCGTTTCGCGCCGAAGGCGATGCGTACTGTCATCGCTCATCGCGATCGCAAGCTCGATGAAGAAGTAGTCGCCGAGGAAGAAGTCCTGCGCGTCCTTGATGATCTTCCTCGATCGGATCGCCACTGGTCCGGGCCAGTTGAGCCCGGCGCGTACTCTGCGTGAATGTGATTTCGTTGACGTAAATCAGCACCGCCACCACAAGGGCATGCTTGCTCGGAAAGTGATGCATCAGGGCGCCGCGGGACACGCCGGCCAGGCTCGCCACCTCGATGGTCCGCAAACCGCCAAAGCCTTTCTGGCGAATGAGCTTCGTAGCCGCGTCCAGCAGTTGCTTGCGCGTAGTCTCGCTGCGTTCCGCCTGGGTCCGGCGGGGTGCATATTTGGGCTCGGTGGAACTGTCGCGGCGCGACCGCAGTTTCTGCCGCGGGGCAGGAGCCTGCAACGTTCCGGACGTCCGGAGGCCAGTCAGTCTTGGTTCCTTAGAATTCGACATAGACACTTTCTTCAATGACTTTGACAGCGAACGTCTTCAGCGCGACCGTGCACGGCATGCCCGTTGGTTTGCCGCTGGTCACGTCGAAAGTGCCGAAATGCCAGGAGCATTCGACGGTGTTCCCGGTCAGAATGCCTTCCTCCGACAGCGACGCCTCGCCATGGGTGCATAGATCGGCCGTAGCATAAATTGTTCCGTCCACGTTGTAGATGGCAAGGGTGGTCCCGTCCGGCATCGAAGCGGGCCGGATCTCACCGTCTGGAAAGTCGGCCACCGCGCCGATCAAAACGTTTTGGGTCATGACATCGTTCATAACATCGTGCTGCCGCCGTTTACACTGATGACTTGCCCGGTGACGAACGACGCCTCCTTGGACGCCAGATAGCAGACCATCGAGGCCACTTCATCCATCTCGCCGGCCCGTCCCATCGGCACCACGTCGACAAATCGTTGCAGGGTCTGGGGCGACATCAGCGTGGCTTTCTGGACCTGCGGCGTGTTGACGATGCACGGTGCGACGACATTGACCGTGATTCCGTCCTTGGCGAATTCGCGGGCCAGTCCCGTGGCCATGGCGTGCACGCCGCCCTTGGCAGCATTGTAGGCCGCGTGACCCCAAAGGCCGTTGCGGACCGAATCGGCGCCGATATTCACGATCCGGCCATATCCCTTAGCCTTCATGATGGGTACGGCATGCCATGTGCACCACAGCGTCGTCCACAAATTGCGATCGATCGTCGTCCGCAGGGTGTCGGGGGTGTGATCGAGGAACGGCTTGATGATGCCGCCGCCGGCATTGTTCACCAGCACATCGAGGGTCCCGTAGCTTTCGATAGCGGATCTGATGACTGCACCGGCGACGTCTTCCTGCGAGAGATCGCCGGCCCTGATGGTCGGCATGTCGTGTCCGGTGCTGGCTATGGTCTCGGCGACTGACTTCAGGCCCTTTTCGTCGACATCCGACAGCACCAGATGCGCGCCGGCATCGGCGAAATGCCTGGCAATGACAACACCAATTCCGCTCGCGGCGCCGGTAACGACAACAACCTGGTCGGAAAATCGGGAATCCATCTGATCGCCGTCTTCCTCTAGAGCACGATACTGATGCGGCCGTGCGGACGCAGTCCTTCGCTGCCGAGCAAGCAACGTTTTTCCCGGATACGAAGGGCCTCGCCATCTTTGGTCAGCCGATAGTTGCTGGTTCCGAAATATAGGTCGGTGTTGCCGTCCTTGGTGCGCAGCGTCTGGAACACGCAGCTCACTTCCATCTCGTCGTCGGTTCTGGCCCGAATCCGTACATTGCCGACCATGCGGCTGGTTTTGGAATGCGGAAATTCGGCGTGCGCGGTTCGTTTCATCAACCGTTTGACCCGCTCGCCGAGCCGGACGCGGTCATCGGCGATATAGAACAGGTTGGTGTCCGGCGATGCGTCGGGCGGCAAGTCGGTGCAGGGCACCTCGTATTTGGCGTCGTCGGTGAACAGGGTCAGCCATTCTGGCAGCCGCCATTGATCGAGCAGATCGGCCTCGGCGAACAGGAAATCCTCAACGTCGGATCGGCTTACGGAATGCATGGCGGTCTCCTCAGGCTGCAACGCCCTTGATGCTGTTGATCGGCGTCGGGAACATCTGCCGGTTCCACTGGGTCCAGAATGCGCGCATCTGCAGTTCGTCGTTGTGTGAAGGCTTGTCCTTGCCCATGCCCTTCGAAATGTCGTTCCACATGGGCTTCCTTCGAATTCTTGAACCCACGCTGGCAATGCTCGAGCGCCTCGGCATCATCCGGGGTGGCGAACCCGCCCGGGCCAAGGAATTCAAGGAAGTTATTGAGGCGGTATTTGCGCGCCCATGCCGTTTCCTCGTTCGGCGCCAACGCCCAGGCGTTGATGACCATGTAGTCGGGGCCATCGGAAAGTAGGTTCTGACCGTCAGCGCCATGATGTCGTTGACGACCAGATTAGGAAAAATGAACAGATTGCGGTTCTTCAACGCGATCCGATCGGCGCGGTCCTTGCCGTAGAGCTGGACCAGCTTGTCGTATTGCCTCGCGATTTCGGTCTTTCCGGCCTCGCCCCAGCCGGGGATCCACTGCGCCACCGGCCGGCCCCACGGCGCGGCGTATTCCAGCACCGCGTGCCCGTTGCCGAGATCGTAGCCGAAGCCGCCTCCCGTGCCCGCGCTCATATTGTCCGTCGAGTTCATCAGAATGTCGAAGTAACTCGCATGGGTCGTCATCGCATGGTAGCCGTCGATGCTGTTTTCGGTCAGCAGCTTCCAGTTGGCGCGGATCGAATATTCCTGGCTGCCCGCCACGATCGACATGCCGGAGTCGGTCTGGTCGCAGATAACGTCGAGATACTCCCTGGCGTTGCCGAGGTAGTCCACCAGCGGAATGATGTTCCGATCGAAGGAAACAAAATTGAAGTCGCGGTAGCTTTCATAGCGAGGCACCGCCTGCATGTTCGAAGTATCGCGGGCTTTGAAGCCTTCGGGATAGGATTCCTCGCCCGGCTGGCTGCGCAGCTTGCCGTCCGCGCCGAAAACCCAGCCGTGATAGAAGCACTGGAACGATTTGGCGTTGCCCTTGCGCTCGCGGCAAACCTGGGCGCCGCGGTGCGGGCAGGTGTTCAACAATGCCCGAAGCTGCCCCTTGGCATCCCGGGTAAAGAGAATGCTGCGGCCGGCGACCGAACGGCTGATGAAATCGCCCGGCTTCGGCAACTCCGAGGAATGCCCAAGATAGAGCCAGCGACCGATCGAAGACTTTCTCCTTCTCCGCCTCGTAGATTTCATGATCGACGAAGTTCCGCCGTGCGACCTTGAAGATCCGTTGCGTCGGATCCACGAGCAGGGCCGGTTGGGCGTTATCCGCGTTCATGGCGTTTCCTTTCTATGAGGCAAGTGAGCGCTTCAATTCAAATTCCGGGTTCTCGAGGTCGCTTATGCGGATCGCCTTTCGCGAGGCGACGAGGCGGCGCAGAACGGCCATGTCGCGCGCGGCAATTGACGGCGATGCCGCCGACCACCTCGCCGTCACGGATGCTCAGTGTCGTGAAACGTCCGCTGGCAACGTCTCCCCTGACGATTTCATCGCCGCCGCCGGGATGTCCGACGATCTGGATATTGACGTCATATTGATCGGACCAGAACCACGGCGGCGCTTCATAGATCGTGGCTTCGCCGGCCATGTTTTTGGCGGTGGCAATCGCCTGATTTTGCGCGTTAGCCCAGTTTTCAAGCCGCATCCAGCGATCGTGGCAGCGACTCCATTGTTCCGCAACGTCACCGGCAGCGTGAACACCGTCAATCTCGGTGGCACCCGATGTGTTCACCTTGATGCCGTGAAGGATTTGCAGTCCAAGCTGGTGGGCGACATCCGTTGACGCCTCGACGCCAATGCCGACGAGGACCATGTCGGCAGGGACAATGATTCCGTCGTCGAGTTCAATTCCATCCGAAGTTGCTCGCTTGATGGAAGCGCCGCAAATGATCTTCACGCCTTTGGCGGTGTGAAGATCCTGCGCATATCGGCTGAGCGTCGGCGAGCCGACCTGAGGCAGTACGGTGCCGGCCTTCTCGAGTACGACGACATGGCAGTCGCGCGCAATCGCGGCGGCTGCGACCTCGAGACCGATGACACCGCCGCCGACGAGAACGACATTCTTGCCCGGCTTCAACGCATGACGCAGCGCCAGGGCGTCGTCCATGCAGCGGAGATAGCTGACCGGCAAAGGCCCGGCTTCCAGCTCGGGCAATCTGCGGGGACGCGTGCCTGTCGCCAGCAGCAGTTGGTCAAATGCGAAACTTCGTCCATCATCCAGCCCGATTTCGCGGCGCTCGATATCGGCCGCGACCACGCGGGAGGAGGTTGACAGGGTAACGTCGAGCTCAGCCCAATCGTTGTGAGCCCGGATGAACGTCGGATTAGGTTCGTCATCCAGCAAGATCGATTTCGACAATTGCGGGCGCTCGTAGGGAAGGTGGGCTTCCTCGCCGATCAGCGTGATCGGCCCGACATGGCCGGCCGCCCGCAACGCTTCGGCCGCGCGGCCGCCGGCCTGTCCGGCTCCAACGATCACGACGCGTGTCTTCGAAAGGTTCACCGCTCTCGCTCCCTTGCGGCGGCGCCAAACCGGCCGCCGTCGTGACGCTTTCAAAAGACGTCTTGACTTCAAGATAGAAACAATCAATCCTGTTTGTAAAGTAAAAACTGCTGCCCGGGCCGCCTTCACAAGACCGGTCCTGCTCGGCGCATAAGCTCGCAAGAGCCACAGGGGAGAGACGTGGTGGGCGTTGTGGTCGATGTTCACACCCATATTGTGCCCGCGCGGCTGGCGGCGGATCCCAAGCGGGACCGCCGATGGCCGAGCGTCGAGCTATCGGCGGGCGATCAGGCCGCGGTGATGATCGGCGGCAAAGTGTTCCGCAAGATCGATGCCCGGTCATGGGACGTCGGCAAACGTCTGTCGGACATGGTCGAAGATGGCACGGACATGCAGGTGCTGTCGCCGATGCCGGAACTGCTTTCGCATTGGCTGCCGCCTGACGACGCTGAATTCCTGGCCGATGTCATGAACGAAGAGATTGCGCGCATGATCGCAGAAGCACCGCACAATTTTGCCGGGATTGGAATGGTTTGCGCTCAGGATGCGTCGCGCGCCGTGCGCCAATTGCAGAAGGTCAAGGCGCTGGGTTTTGCGGGTGTCGAGATCGGCACTCACATCAACGGCGTGGCGCTTGGAAGTGAAACCCTGTTTCCGCTCTATGAGGCCGCCGAAGCGCTGGGCCTTGGAATCTTTGTCCATCCGCTGCACCCGGCCGGCATGGAGAGGATCGGGGCGAGCGCGGAATTCGCGGCGACAGCGGTATTTCCCTTGGAGACGGCGCTCGCGTCCGTATCGCTGCTCGCGGGCGGAGTTACCGAACGATTTCCACGATTGCGAATCTTGCTTAGCCATGGTGGCGGCGCGCTGTCATGGATCTTGCCGCGCATGGATTTCGGATGGTCACTTGGCCTGAAGGGCCAGATGACGCAGCCGCCTTCGAAGATTGCCCGTCAGTTCTGGTACGATACCATTCTTTACGATCCGGCGTCGCTGTCGTTCCTCGCCCATGCGGTCGGTACCGATCACATCGTGGTCGGATCCGACTATCCCTTTGCGATCAGGCAGAAGCAGCCGGGCGCATTTGCGACCCGCGCGCTCGGGAACGAAGCCGTTTTGGCCGACAATGCGTTCGGCTTTCTCGGTCGCATGCATGAAGTGAGGAAACCGGCTCGGCCGACTGCACCGGCTGCCGAGTCAGCACAGGGGAGCCGCGCTCGTGGTTGAGTGCCGGTCGCTACCGCAGATGTGCCTGCTCGGTCCGATGCCGCCGCGGACACCAGGCCGCAGCGACGCCCAGGTGCCCTCGGACGCCAGCCGCGGCGACAGCAAATATGGCCGGATCGCCTTTGTCTATTTCTATCAGGAAGGATTGAAGGCAGATCCAGCCTTCGGCCTGCTCGATATCGAAATCGCGATCCAGCGCCGCGGTCCCCAGACTTTCCAGTTCGAGATCTACTGCATCGGCGATGGTTATCAGAGCGGTCACGGCTCAAGTCGACCGCAGCCGCTCGCGATCGAGTTCCGTGCCGGCGCGCGTACCGTTGCAAAGGCGGAATGGCGGTATCCCAACATTCTCAACGGCCACATGGATGCCCTGACGATTTCCTTGCCGATCGAGCTGGGCGATCGGGATTTCGAGGAGATCGACAGCGCCTGGCTGCCGTCGGTCCGTGCGGAGGCGACGATATGTCTGGAGTGAGTATCGTGCTCGATAGGGCCGCCAACAACATCGAAAATTCGAGGAGGTCGACATGAAATCAGTTACCCGTCGTTCGGCACTCGCAGGAATTGGCGCTGCTGCGCTCGCGGTTGGCCGTTCAAAGTCGGCCCGCGCGGCGAACAAATACGATGTCGGCGTTACCGACAGCGAAATCAAACTTGGTACGACCTCGCCCTATAGCGGCCCGGCATCGGCTTACGGAATTTATGGACAGGCTCAATCGGCCTATTTCGAAATGGTCAACGACCGCGGCGGGATCAACGGCCGCAAGGTCAATCTGATCTCGCTCGACAACGCATTCAGTCCGCCAAAGGCGGTCGAGCAAACTCGAAAGCTTGTCGAGTCCGATGAAGTGTTTGCCATCGCCGGCTTCCTGGGTACGCCGCCGAACGCCGCGGTGTCGAAATATCTCAATGGAAAGGGGGTCCCGAGCCTGTTTCTCACCTCTGGAGCGTTGCGGTTCAACGATCCAAAGAATTTTCCCTGGATCGTTCCATTTTACCCCTCGTACATCGCGCAGGGCGCGGTGTTCGGTCGATATCTTCTGAAGGAGAAACCAACCGGGAAGATCGCGGTTCAATATGTCAATGACGACCTCGGCCGTGATTATCTGCGGGGTTTGAAGCTGGGCCTTGGTGATCGAGCCTCGGAGATGATCGTCAAGGAACTTAGTCATGAGATGACCGAACCAACGATCGAAAACCAGATCGTCGAACTCAAGGCGAGCGGAGCAGACGTTTTGGTTCAGTTGAGCGCGTCTAAATTCGCAGCGCAGGCCATCCGCAAGGTTGCGAGCTTGGGTTGGCGGCCAACTTTTATCATCAATTCGAATTCAAGTTCGGTCGGTGGGACATTGGAACCCGCCGGCCTTGAAAATGCAAAAGGGCTGATCACGGCTCGATGGGAAAAGAACGTCACCGACCCAGCCGAGGCCGACGACGAAGGCGTCAAAAATTACAAGGCTTTTGCACAGAAATACATGCCCAAACTTAACCTGGACGACGCAACTGCGGTGCCCGGCTATAACAATGCTGCGGCTATCGAGCATGTACTCAGGCTATGCGGCGACAATCTAACGCGCGAGAACTTGCTCAAGCAAGCTACGAATTTGAAGGATTTCATGCCTCCTCTCATTCTAAGGGGTGTGAAGGTTTACAACTCGCCCGACAACTATGACGCGTTCCACAATATGCAATTGGCGCAGTTCGATGGAAAGCAATGGCACGGCAAGGGCGAAATGATCTCGCTTGAAGATCTGAAAATCACGTCAGAGTAGATCACTGTATCGCAACTGCGGTATCAGAATGCGATCGTGCGCTACGTCACGACGCCTGGGCCAATGCAGTTGGACGCGAAGCACAACGAGGCGGGGAAGAAAATGGACTTTGGTCTTCGGGATCGCACGGCGATCGTATGTGCGGCGAGCATGGGCCTAGGCCGGAGCTGTGCGGCTGCCCTGGCGGTTGAGGGTGTCAAGGTTGTCATCGTTGCAAGGCGCCGTGAAGTCCTCGAACGCGCGGCAGCTGAAATTCGCTCGGCAACGGGGGCGGAGACCGTGGCCGTCGCAGCCGACGTTACCACGAAGGAAGGACGCGATGCCATTCTCGCCACCTGTCCCAATCCAGATATCCTCATCAACAATGCTGGCGGGCCGCCGCCTGGCGATTTCCGCAACTGGGATCGCGACACCTGGATCAAGGCGCTCGACGCCAATATGCTGGCGCCGATCGAGCTAATGAAATCGACGATCGACGGGATGATCGCGCGAAAATTTGGCCGGATCGTGAACATTACCTCGCACGCCGTCAAGGCGCCGGTCGCCATGCTGGGGCTGTCCAATGGCGCGCGTTCAGGCCTTACCGGGTTCGTCGCGGGACTGGCGCGAGCTACCGCCGAACATAATGTAACCATCAACAACCTTCTGCCCGGCACATTCGATACCGATCGGTTGAAGTCCAACCTGCAGGCGCTGGCTAACAATACAAAACGCTCTCTCGAGGAAGTAACTCAGCAGATCAAGTCCAGCAATCCGTCGCGGCGGTTCGGTCACCCCGACGAGTTCGGTGCAGCTTGCGCTTTCCTGTGCTCGGTTCACGCCGGCTACATTACCGCTCAGAACATCCTCATCGACGGCGGGGCCTATCCAGGCACGTTCTATCTCGATGCGTGCCGCCGATTTTGTTCAGTCCGCTGTCAGCGGATCTCCAGATAGCGTCCAGCTCGTTCCGTCGAAAATTGCAATCCGGAGGGTTTTGAACGGGGTGTAGTCGTCCGGCTTCGTGCTGATCGAGATACCAGGAAGCATCATCGGCAGTCGTTCGCCATGAAGGGACGTCGCCTGATGCACCAGATTCTCTCGCGTTAGCTGGTCTCCACATTTTTTCAGGACCTGAGTGACGCCATTCACATTCATATAGGCGACCAGCACGGAATAGTCGTCCGGATTGGCTGAAGGCGCATATTTCTTGAGAAACTCCTTGTAGGTCTTGACTTCTTCGTCATCGGCCCAAGCCGGGTCGCCGGGCTGCTTGAGAAATTGCGTGGTGACCAGACCTTTCGAGGCATCGAGACCCGCTGGTTTGAGAACGGTCTCGAGCGATGCCGCCGAGCCGCCGATGACATGAAGCGGATTCCAGTTGAGCTCGTGAACCTTGCGGATGGTTTGCGCGGTGGCCTTGGCGGACGACTGCTCGATCAGCGTGTCGACGCCTGCTGCCTTCAGTTGAACGACTTGCAAATCGATGGTCGGATCGGACAGTTCATAGGATATCTCGGCGACGATCTGCGAGGCTTTGGTCCCGAGACCCGCGCGCAATCCCTTGACATAATCCTTTCCGAAATCATCATTCTGGTACAATACGCCAATTTTGGCGTTTGGACGTGTCGTCAGGATGTATTTGGCGATGACCGCCCCTTCCGTTTCGAAATCGGGGTAGAGCGGCACGGTCCAGGGGAAGTTTTTCGGGTCGTTGAAGCGGCGACCTCCTGCGGTAATATAAAGTTGCGGTACCTGCTTGGAGTTCAGGTACTTCTGGATGGCGACGTTGGGCACGGTTCCGATGGTGCCGACCTCGGCAAGTACCCCAACGTCCTCAACCAACTTGCGTGACTGCTCGATGGCCTTGGGGGCGCTGTAGGCATTGTCGAGCTGGGTAAAGTTGATCTTGCGTCCGTTGACCCCACCCTGCTCGTTGAGCATTTCGAAATAGCCGACGACGGCGCGTCCCGCTCCTGCGCCAAATGCGGATGCGGGGCCACTGAGCGGTGTCGATTGACCAAGCTTGATCTCGGTATCGCTGGCCCCCGGGCCATAAGCCTTTTGTGCCCGGGCGGGAGATACAGCGAGAAGCGCGGATAGGGCCAACAGGCTCCAAAGGCGGCTTGCGGGAGCGGTCAATATCGTTTCCTCCATTTTGAACGTGGGCTTGTTATCGCAGCAGTTCGCGGGCCACGACGACGCGCTGGATCTGGTTGGTCCCCTCGAAGATCTGGGTCAGTTTGGCGTCGCGCATCATGCGCTCGACGGGATAGTCCATCGTGTAGCCATAGCCACCGAAGATCTGCACGGCGTCGGTGGTGACCTTCATGGCCATATCGCTGCCGAAACACTTGGCCATGCTGGCGAGGACGTTCAGTCGCTTCCAGTCGCCGGCATCGCCGGCCCGCGCGCATTCGTAGACAAGCGCGCGGGCTGCTTCGATCTGGATCGCCATGTCCGCAAGCATGAACTGCACGCCCTGGAATTCCGAGATGGCTTTCTTGAACTGCTTGCGTTCCTTCGCGTAGGCGACGCAGGCATCGAGCGCGCCTTGCGCCAGTCCGACAGACTGGGCGCCAATGGTCGGCCGGTTGAGATCGAGTGCACGCATCGACGCGCGAAACCCCTTGCCTTCCTCTCCGACGAGATTTTCCGCCGGCACCCGGACATTGTCGAAGAAGATCGGCGTGTTGGGCGCGCCGCGAAAGCCCATCTTGCGCTCGTGGCGTCCAAAACTGATGCCGGCCATCTTCTTCGGCTCGACGATGAAGGCGCTGATGCCGTCGGCGCTTGAGCTGTCGCTGGTCCGTGCCATCACGACGATGTAGTCGGCGGCCACGCCGTAGCTGCACCATTGCTTGCGACCGTTGAGGACGTAGCAATCGCCGTCCTTCTTGGCGCGGGTGTTTATCGCCGTAACGTCGGAGCCTGCCTGGGGTTCAGAGATCGCGATCGCCGTTACGACACCGCCTCTGGCGATGATCGGCAGGTATTTCTTTCGCTGCTCCTCGGAACCGAAATAAATCAGCGGCATAATGAACATCGTATTGAGACCGGCGATCGAGGCGCAGGCAGGCGAGACCTTTGAGATTTCCTCGCGGGCGATGCACATCATCGTGAGATTGCCGTTCGGTCCGCCATATTGTTCGGGCACCCACAATTGCATGAGCCCCATTTCGCCGAACAACTTCACGATCTCCAGAGGGAAGCGATCGGTCTCGTCCATTTCGGCGGCGATCGGAGCAACGTGTCTGGCAACCATTTTCCGGACGTTTTCGCGGAACGCGATCTGCTCCTCGGTGAAGCTCATGAATGGCCCAATCCTGTATGGAAAGCCAAAAAAGAGCTTTCCTTTAATGGGTGATCCATTTAATAATCATGCTCCATGACGACCAAGTCAAGCCCCCGTACGCCCACCCGCACGCGGCCGCCCTCGCCCGACCGGCGGGATCGGGCCGCTGACCATCGGGCCACAGCGGCGCCGACCCCGCTGAAATTCCGGCCGATTCGGACACGGCGGGCGTTCGAGGAAATCTGCCAGCGCATTCGCGAGCAGTTGGCGCTCGGCGTCCTCAAGCCAGGAGATAAATTGCCTCCGGAGCGCGATCTCGCGCAGCAACTGGGTGTCAGCCGCAACGTTTTAAGGGAGGCACTCCGCAGCCTGGAAATGGCCGGCGTGTTGCGGCTGCAGAAGGGCGTCAAAGGGGGTGCCTTTATTCAGGAAGGCGACATCAGCCGCATGAATGACGTCATGCGCGACATGTTGAGCCTTGGCTCGATCTCCCTGAGAGAGCTGTCCGAGGCTCGCATCCATGTTCTCGATCTCGTCGTCCGTCTGGCTTGCGCGAATGCACGACAAATCGATCTTCAGGCATTGGAAGCAAATATAGAGCGGACGGAACTGGCGACGCGCGAAGGTCGATTGCTCGATCGGGTCGAATGTACGCGCGAGTTCTACAAGTTGCTGGCGCTGGCGACCGGGAACAAGGTCATTGCCATGATCATGGATTCGGTCACGGAGATCCACTTGCGGTTCGTCTATGCCAAGGTCGCTTCGAGTGGCGCCGCCACCCCCCGGCTGGTTGAAAGGCGACGGCAGTTCTTGTCCGCGTTGTGCGCGCGGAACGTTTCGGCGGCTACCCGCCTGATGCGAAGCCATCTGGAATCGGTGCAGCGAATGCTGGAAGCGGACCCGGGTTCCATGACGCTTCATGTCGCCTTGGCAGATATGCATCCGGGTGTGCGTCGGTAGGCGATACGCGTCCGCAACGAATGTCAATCATTGCGATCAAGATGGAGGAAAGCCGTGCCCAGCTATGCCAAATATGAATGCCTGAAGGTCGAAGTCTCGGAGAAGGTGGCAACAGTCACGCTCAATCGCCCGCAGGCGCGCAACGCCATCAACCAGAAATTAATTCGCGAACTGCGGACGATCTGGGACGACCTCGCAGACGATCCCGCCGTAAATGCAGTTGTGCTGACCGGGGCCGGCGAGTTTTTCAGCGTTGGTGGCGACGTAAAGGCGATGTCGGAGCGTCCCGGCGGCGACGTTCTCGAAGAGGGCGAGGTGCATGACCCGATGATCAGCCGCCGCGGCGTCACCCGCCAGCTTGAACTGGACAAGCCGATCATCGCTGCCATCAACGGTGACGCCATCGGCCTTGCGGCGACCCATGCGCTGCTCAGCGACATTACCGTGATGGCCGAAGACGCCCGCATCGGCGATACGCATGTTTCGCGCGTCGGTCTGGTCGCCGGCGATGGCGGTACCGTGATCTGGCCGCTGCTGATCGGCATCAACAAGGCCAAGGAGTATCTCATTCGCGGTACGCTGCTGAAAGGCAAGGAAGCCGAGCGGATCGGGCTGGTCAATCACGTCGTGCCTCGCTCCGAGGTGATGGCGAAGGCGCGTGAAATTGCCGTAGAGCTTGCCAACGGTCCGACCTGGGCCATTCGCTGGACCAAGCTGTCGATCAACCAGATCGTCAAGGACCGGGTCAACATGTTGCTCGAAGCCTCGATGGCGCTGGAACAGGTGACGTTCGAAACGGCCGATCACAAGGAAGCGACGACATCATTCAAGGAGAAGCGCAAACCGAAGTTCGGTCAGACGTAGGTCCTGCCATGGATCCGAGCCAGCTCCCGAGCGATGAGATAAGGGAGATGCTTCGCAACTCGTTGCGCGGCTTTCTCAGGGAGCATTGGAGCGCCATTGCTGCGTCGAAGCAGGCGGCCGAGCCGGAAGAAATTGCCGCGATCTGGACCAGGCTCGTGGGGCAGGGCGTCGCCGCGCTCGGCTGCGATTTCAGCGAAGGCGGGTTGCGCGAAATTCTAGTGGTGATGACCGAACTTGGCGGCGCGGCCTGCCCGGCGCCGATGTGGTCGGCCGCTCTCGCCAATCTCGGGCTTTCGGGATGCCGCGCAGATATCGCAACCGATTTGCTTGAAAAACTGCATGCGGGAACCGCGCGCGTCGCATTTTGCTTCGGCGAGCTCGATCCGGATCGCCATGCCGGTTCAATCGAGGTCGTCAACGGAACAGCCCGCGGCTTGCTGCGCTTTGTCGAAGTCGCCGCGAGTTGTACCCACCTTCTCGTGGCGATGAAGGGAGATACGCTCGCGGTCATCGAATTGGGCGGATTCGGCGTCGAGCTGGTGCCGACCCGGGCCATGGGGGCGTCGGGGCTTTATGAAATTCGATTGAATTCGGCGTCCGCAGCCATCGTCGAGCTGGTATCTTCCGCAACGGACGCTCTCTTGCTTGAGGCAAAGCTCGCCTTGATGGCGCGCGCTTACGGCGCGGCGCGGCGATCTTTTGACCTCGTCGTCGACTATGCCAAAGAGCGCCAGCAGTTCGGGCAGGCGATCGGCAGGTTCCAGGCGATCCAGCACAAGCTGGCCGATGGCCTGATAGCGCTTGAGGGCGTCAGGCTCACGCTTGACCATGCGGCGTATCGGCATGATCGCGGCGACCCAAACTGGAGCTATTTCGCCAATTCGGCCGTTGCGTTTGCCGGCGACGCCTTGCGGCGGGTTTCGCTGGAAACCCAGCATACCTTCGGTGCTGTCGGTTATGCCGAGGAACACGAGGCGCCGCGTCACTTCAAGCGCGTGCATCTCGACACCATCGCGCTCGGTGGAGCGCAGGCGTCGCGGCATCGCGTTGCCTCATTTCTGCTCGATCATGGCGGGACGGGCCTGCCGCAATATGACCTTGGTCCGGCGGGCAATGATTTGCGGGAGCAGGCGCAGTGCTGGCTGGAGGGACACTGGTCCGGCGCCCGCAAGGCGACCTATGACGCGAAGCCGTTTTCGCAGCGCGAATTCGATCCCGAATTTGCGCTGGATATCGGCAAGACCGGCTGGATCGGGCTGGGATGGTCAAAGGCATTCGGCGGCCAGGCACGTTCGCCGCAGGAGCAGCTTGCCTTCATGGAGACCATGGAGCGGGCAGAGGCGCCGCGGATCGGTGCTGCGATCCAGGCCAACGCCTTGATGATGTTTGGCACCCCGCATCAGCAACGGAAATATCTAGCTGAAATTCTCCGCGGCGAGGCGATGCATGGCATGGGTTACAGTGAACCTCAGGCGGGTTCCGACCTCGCGGCACTCCGCACCAGCGCGGTGCGTGAGGGCGACGCGTGGGTCATCAACGGGCAGAAGATCTGGACGACCACCTGGTGGGGAAGTACATGTTCCTTGCCGCGCGGACCGACCCAAACGCCGAGCCGCCGCACGCCGGAATCAGCATGTTCATCGTGCCCATGGAGGCGGAGGGCATCACGATCCGACCCGCAACCACGATGTATGACGGATCCTTTGCCAACATCTTCTACGACAATGTCCGCATTCCCCCGGAGAACCTGGTCGGCGAGATTAACGAGGGCTGGAAGGTGCTGACGGGAGCACTTGCTTTCGAGCGCGGCCTCGTCGGCGGAGGCATCGTGCTTAAGGTCGCGCACGCTTTCGAGCAATTGCGCAGACACGTCATGGCGCGGGATGGAAGCGCGCCGCCAATTTCGGATGATCCCATCGTCCGTGACCGGATCGCGAGACTTGCCGCGGAGATCGAGGTCGGGCGGCAGCTTATGATGCATTGCGCGGAGCTGGCAGTGAATGGAAACACGCCGCCGGAATATGGCGCGATCAGCAAGGTGTTCTCCGGCGAACTGATGGAACGCTTCGGCGAGACCGCGCTCGACATTCTGGGCATGCGCGCCGCGCTTTCCGAGCAGATGCCGGGGGCGCTCGACAATGGCCGGTTCGAACAAAACCTGCGCCATTCGCTGATGTGGGTGATCAGCATCGGGACCAATGAAATCCAGCGCAGCCTGATCGCGCAACGTGGACTTGGGTTGCCCAGATGAATTTAGGAGCGGCAAAGATGACAGCAGCTCACGCCGAGAGGATGCCGTCAGTTGCTCGGATGCCGCTCGATCTTGCGAGCTGCCAAATCGGGAGTCATTAGATGCAGGAGTTGGACACCACGACGGCGCCGCTCGAGGGCGTGCGTGTGCTGGATTTCTCGATCATGCTGGCCGGCCCTTATTGCGCTCGGCTGCTCGCCGACGTCGGCGCCGACGTTATCAAGATCGAGCCGCCGGAAGGCGACGACATGCGGCTCCGCACCCCGCTGCGCGATGGGCAGAGTGCCTATTTCGGCCAGCTCAACGCCGGAAAGCGCAGCCTGGCGCTCGACCTGAAAAGCGAGGAGGCGATCAAGCTGGTTCGTCGGCTGGTCGAAGAAGCGGACATTGTCGTGGAGAATTTTCGCCCGGGCGTGATGGATCGCCTGGGGCTTGGCTATGAGGCGTTGCACGAGATCAATCCTCGCCTGATCTACTGTTCGATCTCAGGCTACGGGCAAACCGGTCCGGCTGCCGAGCGCGCGGCCTACGCCATGATTGTGCACGCCGAGAGCGGCTTTGATCGCACGCTGACGCGGTATGCCGGGGACAGGAATCGGCCCGCGGCAGGAGCCGTGTTCGTCGCCGACGTGCTGGGTGGGATTTTCGGTTATTCCGCGATTCAGACCGCGCTGGTCCAGCGCGCGCGCACCGGCCAGGGTCAACGCGTCGACGTCGCGCTGATGGATTGTATGCTGAACCTGCTCGTTTACGAATTGCAGGAGGCACAATTCCCGATCCACTCGTCGCGTCCCACCTATGGTCCGCTCCGGACGCGGGACGGGGACATCCTGATCGCACCGATTACGCCCCGGAATTTTGCTGCGCTGTGTGAGGTGACCGGGCAGATCGAACTCGCCAGCGACCCGCGCTTTACGACCGTGCCCGCACGCGGCGCAAACTGGAGCGCGATGATGCAGGTGATCGAAAAATGGACGGAGCGCCACACAGTGAGCGAGTGCCTTGCTGCGCTTGATCGTGCCGGCGTTCCCTGTGCCGAATATCGTGAACCGGGCGCCGCGCTCACCGATCCGCATCTTCTGCAAAGAGGTTCGTTCGCGAAAATTGCGGATCGCGCCGGGGAGTTTATCGGCGTCAACGCGCCCTGGAAGATGTCGGGCGCGCTCACGGCCATGCAGCGTGAGGTACCCGGGATCGGTGCGCATAGGGACGAGATTTTTCGGGAGCGCTCGGCCTGTCGCCTGATGCCGTCGCCCGGCTCGCCGAGGCCGGTGCTTTTGGAAAATCTCGGGAAAAGACGGCAACAAAAGCCTAGGGAACAACGTGGGAGGGAAGTTCGATGCTCGACAGTGCTCGGGATAACGCGATCGCCAATCACAAGACCTACGGCAGCGTCGAGGTGCAGCACCGGCTGTTTGGCGAGTTACGGCGCAACGACCCAGTCCATTGGACGCAACCCGATGGATATCGCCCATTCTGGACCATCTCGAAATACGCGGACATCATCGAGATCGAGCGTCAGCCGGATCGCTTCATCAATCAGCCGCGGACCAAGCTGCTCAGCATTGAATTTGAAAGCAAGGTCAAGGAAGCCATGAATGGCAGGCCGATGCTTGTTCGCGCGCTTCCGCAGATGGATAATCCGGATCATTCCAAGTATCAGAAACTCACCCACGCCTGGTTTCAGCCACGCCAGATCCGGGTCCTGGCGGATCGCATGGACGTCTTGGCCAAGGAGAGCGTCGATCGGCTCTGCGCGCTTGGCGGCGAATGCGATTTCTACAACGAGATTGCGATCTACTATCCATTGCGTGTTCGATGACGATCCTCGGGTTGCCGCCCGAGGACGAGCAGCGCCTGTTGAAGATAACGCAGGCCATTTCGGCGGCGGTGATCCGGAGATGCAGCAGGGCGCCGACCTGATCGACGCGACCATGGCCTATGTCGAGTATTTCAAGGACATCGCGAAGCGGAGACGTCAGAACCCCAAAGATGACGTCGCGACCGTCATCGCGACGTCCGAAATTGACGGCAAGCCGATCGGCGATTTCGAAGCCTATTCCTATTACATTGCTCTCGCGAGCGCCGGGCATGACACCACGAGTGCCACCATCGCAGGCGGTTTGCTTGCATTGATTGAAAATCCCGCGGCCATGGTTCGCCTGCAGCGCGATCCTGAATTTTATCGGCCGCGGCGGAGGAGATGGTGCGCTGGGTTTCGCCAGTCAAGCACTTCTTCCGCACGGCCGCCGCGGACTACGAAATTCGCGGCAAGAAGATTCATGCAGGCGACAGTCTTTTCATCAGCTACCCGTCGGGTAATCGCGATGAAGAAGCCTTCGACCGTCCGTTCGAATTCGTTCCCGACCGGACACCCAATCGGCATGTCGGCTTCGCTCGGAATTCATGCCTGCATTGCAGGCACCTCGCCAAGGCCGAGATCGTGCATTTTTCCGCGAATTGCTGAGCCGGATTGATCACGTCGAACTTGCCGGCAATCCGGCCTGGACAAACCTGATTCCCGGGGCATGAAGCGGCTGCCGGTGCGTTATCGAGCGAGGTAGATTTACAAAACACGAGATAAATCAATATGGTATCCGATTTGTCGATCGGAGTGAGCTGTACATCGAAAAGGGATAGGCATGGTCGCCACAACAGCAGGGGCACTCTACATCATGAAGATCTCGGCGCCTGATCGATCCCGCGATCGTCGCGGTGGTGGCGCATCAGAGACGCGTGGCTCGTTTGGTGAGCGAACTCTTCCGACCTGTCAGCCTTCACCGGCAAGGTGTATGCGATCAATCCGAAATACCGGAACCTGCTTGGCCGGCCCTGCGTGCCGTCGCTTGCGGACATGCCGGAAAGCCCGGATTGCGTCGTATTGTGCGTCGCGCGCCCGATGGTCGAGGGCATGATCGAGAGTGCTGCCGCCGTCAAGGCGGGCGGCGGCGTGCGTGCTGCGCTTCCGGCTTCGCCGAGACGGCCAAGCCCGACCGCATCGAGGCGCAACAACGGCTGGTCGCGCTCGCGCACCGCACCGGCGTGCGTGTGGTCGGGCCGAATTGCGTCGGTCTTTGCCAATACGCCCGCCGCCGCGGGATTGAGTTCCGTGCCTTTTTGACTATGCCGGCATGGGACATCGGCGCGGACCGGTCGGCATCGTGTCGCAGAGCGGTGCGCTGGGTTACACGGTTCTGCAGGGTATGAAGCGCGGGGTTGGGTTTTCGCACTATCTCGCGGCGGGCAACTCCTGCGACGTCGACGTCTGCGATTTCATCTCCTATCTCGCCGAAGACGACGATACCCAGGGCTATCATCTGCCTGCTGGAGGGGGTGAAGGACGGCGAACGCTTCCTTGACGCGGCACGAAAGGCACGCGCCGCCGGCAAGGCGTTGATCGCCTACAAGACCCGCCGATCAGCGAGACCAGCAGCAAGGCGGCGATGCGCACACCGGGACCATGGTCGGATCGGCTGTGGCCTACAAGACGGCGTTCGAGGAGACCGGCGCGATTGTTGTCGACGATCTGGAAGCCGTGCTTGAGACGGCCTCGTTCTTTGCCAAGACCAAAGCTCCAAAAACGAAAGGCGTCGGGATACTTTTTCGACTTCAGGCGGCGCAGCGGTGATCTGCGCGGACAAGGCGAAACGCACGGCGTTCGGCTTTCCGCGCTTGAATCAAAGACCGCGGCTGCGCTGCACGAGGTCGTTACCGATTCTGGGTTCTATTGCCAATCCGTCCGATCTTCACCGCCGAAGTGCTCAAGACATCGGAGGCGTTCGATTCTCCTCGATGCGTTCATGAACGATGCGGGTTTCGGTGCGCTGGTGATGCCGATGATCTTCGCGCACGCCGCCTCCAGCGGCGCCGGCGCCCCGACCATTGTGGAAGCGGCTGCGCGCACCGACCGGCGGCTGGCGGTGATCTGGATGAACGAATGGTTCCAGGGCCCGGGCAGCGAGCTTCTCGATGCCGACCCAAGATCTGCATGTTTCGTTCCGCCGACCGCTGCTTTGCGACGCTGCGGGCCTGGTTCAAGCTGGCATGAGACGCGGGCGGACCGGCAGCCCCACGCCGCGCGACGCTCGTCGCCCTCTGCGGAAGCCTCGGCGCGCGCGGTGCTTACCGAGGCCTTGGGCCGTGGCGCAGCGGGACCTTCGACGGAAATCGAAACGGATCCTCGCCTGCTACGGCGTGGCCATCCCGCACGAAATTGTGGCGCGTAATCCCGACGGGCCAGCTTGGCGGCTGGCCGGATCGGCGGGCCGGTAGCGATCAAGGTCGTGTCGCCGGATATCCTGCACCGACCGACGCCGGCGGTGTCGACTGGGGCTATGGAGCACCGGAACATGCTAGCAAGGCGGCTGCGGATATTCTGGCATAGACTGCACATTGAGCCGAGTGCGAGAATTGACGGCATCAGTGTGCAGCAGATGGCACCCGCAAGCATAAAGATTGTGCTCGGCATCAAGAACGACCGTCGAGTTCGGCCCGCTGATTGCAGTCAGGCTGGGCGGAACCGTGGTTGAATTGCTGGACGATACTGCGGTACGGCTGGCCCCGGTCGATGAACGGACCGCGCGCGCCATGCTGGCCTCGCTCGCGGGTCACGCCCTGCTGACCGGATTTCGCGGCAAGGCCGGCGTGGATATCGATGGATTGGTCGATACCATCTGTCGGCTGTCCGAGCTGGCGCACGATTTGAGGGATATGATCGATAAGATAGATGTCAACCCGGTCATTGTGGTGGGTGACGGGGTGATGGCCGTTAACACCCTCATCATCGGTCGTAGCGGTCAGTCGCCAGATACGTTGAGGCGGAAAATCACGATGACCAGAAGCGTACGATGTCCAGGCGCAGCGGCGCTCCCGGTAGCCAAATCGCCAGAGCACCGCGATGCCGAGCTGCAGGTGCTCGAGCACGAAATACTGGC
>CAVRYV010000004.1:0-59455 GCA_963725555.1 uncultured Pseudomonadota bacterium
GGGTTCGATCATGTGGGCAATTATTAGTTCGATTTATCGGGCATTTTGCTACGCTCGCCTGCTGGAAATGCGATGCAATTATCGACGCGCCAGTCACGCGTGAAGGCGCCATTTTCCTCCCGCCGCGACGGTTCTAACAGATCATAATCTGTTAGCTAAGACCTTAGATTATTCCGGCCGATCAGCGCGGTATTTACCAACATTTTGTCCGAGGCACCCACGCTGCCGATTGGAACGGAGGTAAGCGGCAAATGCCATACGACGTTGCAGGAATAGATTTTCTTCTTGGCCACTGGCGATCAATGAAAATTGGTTGGGGATTTCGCTTTGCGGTCCGACGTCGAGTGCGGCTCCTTTGTCGGTCAGATTACGAATAACGCAGCTGACAGACATCTCGCCGAACCTTGATCAAAGCCATATCCAAAACGCGGGCCCGACTAGCTTTTTGCGCTTCTGCTAGGTCGATGCAAGAACTGTCGGATTGGCGTGTCGTTCCGCTAAGTCCCCTACCCGATTTGAGCGACCTGGCCTTGTGATCGGGATACTTTATTTGCGGTGTTGATCGTCAGTTCTCCCGCAACGTCGCGGGTAATCGACGCCAGCGCGGGCACGCGGTCGCGCCGCGGGTGCGCTCTCGCCTTTCACGCTGAGGAGGACCGGCGCTGGAAAGGCCTGAAAAAGACGCCCGGCCGATACGGCAATTCATCCTCGGCGCTGATCAGGATCATGCAATTCAATCTTTCATCCGGAACAGCGTGCCCTCTAACGTCACGCCAGGTGCCTGTTTGGCTGTACCCGTGAACCGGGCAGTTATTCCGTCGTTGGCCCGACCGGTAGGGCAAGATCGATTTCGTCGAAGGATCCGAACGCGCCGGGATCCGGGCGAGTGCCGGACAGCTGAGAGGGCGGCTTCAAACTGCGCACCCTCAGCTCGCCAATTTCCGGCGTACGCCATTATGGTATCTCCCCCGCTTAGCTTGCCGTCCGGCGCAAGCACGACGATGCCCATACCTTCCGCAAGCGGGGTTCTCATCCAAACGGAATATTTGCCGTCTTGAGCACACCAAATTTCCATAGAATGTCGACGCTCATTCTAGCAATAAATACGGCAAGGCCGAAAAGATGGTTCAAGTGCACACCGTCAATATGGCGATATGGTTGCCGCCCGGTCTTCGAGCCAGCGTGAGTGTTGCAAGGGCACACAAGCTCACTTCTGGCTTGGCGCCTGGGCGTTGGCGTTGTTGGGATCGGATTTGTTGGCTTCGTGGTGGCCAATCACGCAGCCTGCCGCCGCGCCCAGCTTTCCGTGGCCCGCCATGTGGCCGGCCACGCCGCCGACAATGGCTCCTTTGATGCATCCCTTGGCGTCGGCGCCGGAGACTGACGCCATCGAGATTGCGGCTACGCAAGCCGTCGCAAAAATCCATTTCATGGGCATCCTCCGATTTGAAATCGCAGGAACAATGCGATCAGAGCAACCCGGTTTCCTACGCTGGCCCGTTGAAGGGCTCAATTGGCTTTCCCCTTCAGCTCCTCGACCATTCGGGGTGCCATCTCGGCGACTTTGGCCGTCACTATCTTCACGTAATAGGCCAAATCCCCAGCGTCGATCGGTATGCCGTGGTTTATGCACGCGGCCCAAAAACCCTCGGCGACGCTGGCTGTGGCAGCATCACGGTACTCGAACGGTGCAATGAGAACATAACCGGCCGCATTCGCCGCCAGTGCGTCCGCTACCGATCGAGCGTTTGGGATCTCCGGCTCAACTACCCGTCGCATGGCTAATGCCCTGGCCCTTGTCACGAAGTTGACTTAAGCGCTGCAGGTCGACGGTGGCCAATTTGACACCGCCGAGCGCCATGGCAATATTACTCCACGATGGCATCACGGCCGGATGTACGCCGTGCGCCATATAAGATCGGGCCTCGGGAAACCTGGGCCTGATTTTTTTGGTATCAATCACTTTTTGGTGGCATGGGCAAAAGCGGGAAAGAGCCAAACAGATCAAAGACAGCGTCTGAATATTGGGCGAGCGGATGATCGTCGCAGTAGATACGTATCTGAGACATCTGAAATTCAATCGGGCCGCTAAGATCGCGATATGCCGGACTGGGACTGTCCGCTCGACTAACGTTCATCGATGACATAAAGCCTTGTGCCCAAGCGAAATAGCTCAATTCCACCTGCGGATTTTTGGCGTAGTGATTTGCGAATTGACCGCATGTAAGAGCGCCAGCCCCTGCTATCACTGTCTCGGCGTGGCAGGTTGAACCGATCGCCGCAGTAAGCGCAACAGAAACGTAAGTCACCAAAGCTTTCATATGTTCCTCCCATAGGAGTCGGTATCATGACGCCTCAACGTTCGGCTGCCAATACCGTGCGAGGTGCAGACGAAAGCGATCATGCCAATCGACGAACTAAGACCCGCGTGGGACCGTGGTCGGCGAACGCGTCGGCCGGGCCGCCGCTCGACGAGGCTGACAACTTTTTCAAATGCGACAATGCGGCCGATGGTTTGATGCCGGCGATCTGGCATGGTCGAGGATCGCCAAGGTGCACGTCCGGCGTGCGGTCGCAGCCAACGCTACAACCGGCCGCTTACACTGGCCTTACGACGGGCCGCTCGGGAGGCTGCTTGAGAACGGCCAACGGCGCAGAAAGTCTAGCAAATCGACCAGGGAACGCCCCAGACGATCGACCGACCACGCGGCTACCATGTCGACGTCGCGACGGGCAACGGCCGCGGGTTGACGTGCTGCGGCGCTGAACCGGATGGCCAACGGCGAGCATTAATTCATACATACCCACTGCGTTCCGGACATGCCAATTGCGCGAGCGGCGCCTCGAGATAGATCAAGCGTAACCCCGCGGGTGAAAGGCCCACGGTCGTTGATCACGACAGTGACGGACCTACCGTTCCGGGGTTAGTAACAGCTACGCTCGACCCAAACGGTAGCGTGCGATGCGCAGCCGTATATGCACCGGCTTCGAAAGCCTGACCACTCGCCGTTCGCCGCCCCGAAGTATAATAAGTCGCGACGACACTTTGTCCTGCACAAGATCCGCTGGGCTTAGAGTGCGAGAAGAACCAAGCGAAGCCCCTGCTGTGAGCCGGCGTTAACGTTGCGATCAGCGACGCTGCAGCCAATCCAACGATACAAAAATAGGGACGCATTGACCCGTCCTGCCAACTCGCACCGCGGCAAACGCGGAGACGCATAGCGCAGAGTGGTGAAGGCGAAACCGCGTTTCGACAACTAGAAACTCGTGTTTAGGTTACCCGCGGCTCCAGAATTAACCCGCAGCGCCGACATTCACCTTAACGAGCGAGTTTCGTTGCGGCGAAATTCGAAAGCGGTAAGCGTCATAGGCACCGTATTGCCTGCCATTCGGACAGGACCCAGCATGGCGAAGCCGTCAGGCGATTATATTCCGCTCGGCGGCATTGTTTTCCTTATGAGATGGTCAGCAGCATGCCTACTCTTCAGGAAATACTCCGACCCAGCCGCGACGTCGAGCGCCGCGTCGTGGCCCGGACAACGATCAATCGCGATGTGTTGATGTTCTTCACAGGACAAGACCGCGTCCATGCATGCTGTGTTCGCGATGTCACTAACCACGGCGCCGGCATTAGGTTGAATGGCCTGAACCTTCTGTCTTCCGAATTCTACATTTCATTTGATAGTTTTCGGACGGCGCGCCGCTGTCGGCTGATCTGGCGCGACGGCGATTTTGTCGGAGCGGCCTTCGAAAGCTAACCCTCAATTGAGAGTAACCTTGACCGGCTAGGTTAAGCCTCGGATTTCGTTGCCCATCGCGCTCGGCATTCTATCGTCGATGCAGTCGTGCTGATTGGCCTGCGCCCACTCGCGGGCCATGCGTACCGCCCGATTAGGGGTCGCCAGCTTTCTGCGGCTCGTGGCCCTACCGAGGGGCCCGACTGTGAAGGGTCAGACCACCGAAGATCGAGCGGCCTTTTTCTCGCGCCGCCGCCTGCTCCACCAAATCCTGCGCCGAGTGTCTGGTCCGACCAATGGTGCGGGAGGCAGAGCGGCGGCCGAAGCTTTGGTCTCGACCGCTTCCGGCACCCGCTCTTGAGCACTGGAAGAGATCGGCGCGTTAGCCCCTGCGAGAAACGCCCGGCCGGCATCGGTGATTTGCCATCCGGCGAGCGAGCGAAGCCGAAACACCGCCTCTCCGGAGAGGGCGAATTTCATCCTGGGGGGTCGCGCGCTCCAAGGCGAAAGAGCCGACGCCGGTTTAGATCGGCGTCGGCATATCAAACACGCACGCTGCACGCTCTCTCCCTTGGGAGAGACATCTTAAAATGAACCCCGGCGGGATCGGGTTACAAGTTCGGCACCGGCCATTGGATTTCTATTCGCAGCTCTCTTCAGCAGCCATCGCGAGAATACATAAAGCGGCGATCGCCGAAGCGACGAACGGGAACAGCTCAACGAACATAATTGTTTCCTGTGATTTCTTTGTCGCTGGGATCAGCCAACCCGTATTGTCGAGGCGCCTACGCGCGAGCCGGCAACGCGTTTGACTGTCGTCACGATTGCAAATGTGACCACCACCGCGAACGCAATGGAAAAAGTTGCAAAGACAAACCGAGGGACCATGGCGCCCGCTCCCTCACTCGACAAAGATCTCAATCTATCACGTGCGAGTTTTGTTTGCCCCGATCCCTGCGAGCGTAGGGCCCGTAGAGAGCTTCCTGGCGCCATTCAAAAATCTTGGCGATGCTGGAATGGATCCACAGGAACGTCGACTATGTAACCGGCGTCAGCAACGCCGAGACCACGGCGAAGCGGACATTCGTCGACCACGCCGGGGTGTGCCGCGACTTCACTCATCTGGGTATCACCTTTGCGCGGGCATCAGGAATTCCCGCTCGCGCGGTTAGCGCTTACGCCTTACTGCTGGATCCTCCCGACTTCGACGCGATCTTCGAGGTCTACGTCGAAAACGATTGGTGGCTGATCGATCCGACTAAGACTCGCACCGATCGAAGGTATCGTGCGCATCGGAAGTGGACGTGACGCCTCGGATATCGCCTTCCTCACGTCCGATCAGCAGTGCCTGGTAAATCGACAGACGATCGGGGTTTCGAAGGCAAAGCCTCGAGCTCCTCGCTCCTGATCTCGCGGGTACGGCTCATCGGGGACTTCGTGGCGTCCCCTGGAGAGGTTATATCTTATGTCTTGATGTCGAGGCATCGTTCGCAAGGTGGCTCACACGACGAGAAGCTTACTCCAGACAGCGAGCTAGACCATGGTGAAACCGTTTCCGTCGAAGACCCACATCGGCAACCATGCGCTTCACCCCGAGACCTTGATGCTGAACTATGGGTACGATCCGCAACTGTCGGAGGGCGCCGTCAAGCCACCAGTCTTCCTGACATCGACGTTCGTGTTCAAGACAGCCGAGGATGGACAGGATTTCTTCGATTACGTGTCGGGCCGTCGCGAGCCACCCGAGGGAATGGGCGCGGGTCTGGTCTATTCGCGGTTCAATCACCCCAATAGCGAGATCGTTGAGGACAGGCTCTCCGTCTACGAACGCACCGACAAGTGTGCGCTGTTCTCGTCCGGCATGTCGGCCATCGCGACCACGATCCTCGCATTCGCCCGCCCGGGCGACGTGATCCTGCACTCCCAGCCTCTCTACGGCGGGACCGAAACACTGTTTGCCAAGACGCTTGCAGGTCTGTCCATCAGCGCGGTCGGCTTTTCCGATGGTGTCGACGAAGCTGCAGTTAAGATGGCGGCGCAAGAAGCCATGGGCAAAGGTCGGGTGGCGGTGATCTTCATCGAAACACCGGCGAATCCGACCAACGGTCTGGTGGACATCGCGATGATCCGCCGGGTCGCCGACACAATCGGCCGAGCCCAGGGTCATGCGCCGCTCGTCGCCTGCGACAATACACTTCTCGGCCCCGTGTTTCAGCGGCCGATCGAACACGGTGCGGATCTCTCGCTTTACTCCCTGACCAAATACATCGGCGGACACTCCGATCTCATTGCGGGTGCCGCGCTCGGCTCAAAAACCCTCATGAAAGACGTCAAAGCGCTGCGCGGAGCCATCGGCACCCAATTGGACCCGCATTCCTGCTGGATGCTCAGCCGGTCGCTCGAAACGTTGAGCATCCGCATGGAAAAAGCCGATGCAAACGCGCGGCTTGTGGCGGATTACCTCCTCGACCATGCCAAAGTAGCCAAGGTCCATTACCTTGGTCACCTCGACGAGAACTCCCCGGCCGGCCGTCTGTTCAAGAGGCAATGCACCGGCGCGGGCTCCACGTTCTCGTTCGACATCATCGGCGGTCAGGTTGCCGCGTTCAAATTCCTCAATGCGCTGCAGATCTTCAAGCTGGCGGTGAGCCTGGGCGGCACCGAGTCACTTGCCAGTCTGCCCGCAAGCATGACGCACTCGGGCGTGCCTGCCGACATCCGCCAAAAAATCGGGATTCTCGATTCCACGATCCGGCTGTCGATCGGCATCGAGCACCCGTCCGATCTGATCGCGGACATCGAGCAGGCTTTGAACGCGGTGTAGTCGTATACTTCACCATACTTGCTGTGCACTAAATTGCAGAATCTCGACTAATCCGGGAGCGAACGCTCGAGGAAGAAACGCAGCATTTCTCTGCTCGCGTCCGGCCCCTCCGGATCGGTGTAGGAACCGGCGCGACTGCCTCCCGACCAGGCGTGGCCGGCACCGTGAATATTCCAATGCTCCGAGATGGCGCGGCCGCCCGCGTCGGTAAGGACGGTGCGGGTATAGGCATGCCCTTGGGGTACCCGACCGCGAAGTATTTCCGTTGTCGGACTCTTCGCTTTGGTGGACTGCTCGATAACTCGGTCACCGTTCTTCGGATGGACCGTGGTATCGCGATCGCCGTGGAAAACGATCGTCGGCACCTGAGATTTGGCCTCCCCAGTTGCGTCGTGCCCGTCTCCCGGGCGCATCGCGACGAGCGCGGAAGGAAGATCGCTGGCGGCGCCGCAGGCGAGGCCCGAATGAACGCCGACGGCCGCGTAAAGGTCGGTGTACGTTATTCCCATAATGGCGGCAGCCGCCCCGCCGGCCGACAGGCCGCAGGCATATACGCGCTTAGGGTCGATCGAATAGTCCTGCATGATCTGGCGAGAGATACCGGCGATAAGCGAGGGTTCGCCCTTGCCTCGCTGCTGGTCATTCATGCGAAACCAGTTCCAGCATTTCGCCTGATTGGCCACGCTAGGCTGCTCAGGATAAACAACGAAGCAGTTCTGCTCTTCCGCCAGGAAATTCATCCGTGTGCCGGCCGCAAAATCGTCCGGCGACTGGGTGCAGCCGTGAAGCATGACGATCAGAGGAAGCGGTTGTCCCTGATAGCGGCTTGGGATGAATAGCTTGTAAGTCCGGCTTCCCGCCGCGTTGCTGAAGGTGCCTTCGATGAACGTTCCGCCCTTTGGCGCGATATCCAGTGTGGACGGCGGAGCGCGCCTGATAGAACCTCGCAGGCGCAGCCCGGAGAAGTCTTTCATGCTGTCGAACGGCGCGAGGGTTTTGAGTCGCGGAGCAGCGGAGGAAGATTTCGTGGTTTGCGGGCCTTCCCTTTCCTCGACGATGTTGGCCTCGAGTTCGATGGTTGGCGGCCCGAGCCTCGCGGGCGCGACATGAGGAGTGGTGCCGGACGATTCTGGGGTGCTTTCGCCGCGCAGCATGCGCTGCAGGAGCGCAGTCGCCTCGCTCAACTGGCCGGCGCAAGTCAGTCGGGTGGCCTCGCGAACTGTGTCATGATTGAGCATCTGATTACCTTGTTCTGTCGGCGAGAGCGGCCTTGACCGCGGGAGTGGCATGAAGGGCCCCCAGCACCGAGATCGAGGCAATGGTGGCGCGGGCAAGATCGGGCGTGACGTCCTGGGCGATAGTCGCCAGCCCCAATACGTTGATGTGCAGCATCTCGCCGGCTTGCCGCGCCGCTTCGAGATCTTGGCGGCTGAAACTCCGCAGACCGAGCTCCAGGCTCTTGCGGGCCGTGGACTGCTTGACGACGTCGGCATGACGTTCGAGCTGGTATCGGATGGCCGTCCGGATGAAATCGGTTCGGTTCGAATAGAACCCCTCTTGCACCAACAGATCGACCTGACCGAGGTCGACATAGCCAAGGTTGATCGTGATTTTCTCGGTTTCCGGCGGCTTCGGCGTCAGGTCTTGGACATTCGAGGGCATCTCATTCCCATCCATATACCATCTGTCTGGATGGTATATGGATGTCTCTGCCCGGTGTACAAGGGGAGAGCACGGTGGAACCTTATGGATTACGACGCGTCATCTCTGCGGCCTCGGTCAGGACCGCCGCTACTCCAGCTTCTCAAAGATCGTCCGATTAAATCGGCCATTCGGCAACGTGCCTGAGCCAGAAATCCAACTTCCCGAACAGGATTCCGTCCCGAATGGCGCGGTGGTCGCCGTGTCCATCGACGGCCGACATCGCTTCAGCAAGATCTCTCGACTATCGATCACATTGACGAGGGGCCGTGGCATCGAAGGCGATGCGCATTACGGACCATTAGTGCGGCACCGATATCTGGCGCGGCGCAATCCAAAGGCGCCCAACCTCCGGCAGGTCCACCTCATCCCGAGCGAACTATTCGATGCGCTCCAGACTTCCGGATTCGATGTGCGCCCCGGAGATCTCGGCGAGAACATCGCTACGGTCGGGCTCGACCTCGAATGCCTCCCCCTGGGCACGTTGCTCCGGATTGGCGCCTCAGCGACGCTCGAACTTACCGGCCTCCGCACGCCCTGCGTCCTCATCGATCGCTTCAAGTCCAGATTGAAGAATTGCCTGCATGGCAGACCGGCGGGGCCACGCTTCAAGGCCGGCGTCATGGCGATCGTAACGGAGGGAGGCGAGGTCTCGCCTGGGGACCGGATGCGGGCGGTCCTTCCCCCGCCTCCCCATTTGGACCTGCCACCGCTTTAAGCTGATCGCGACGGGTTCATACGTCGCCGAGATCGTGAATTTCCGGCCGCAGGCCGTCCGGCGTCACATCGATCGTCGCAAGTGTGATGGGCAGCCCGAAGCGCAGCCGACCCGCGCTTCCTGGATTCAGATAGAGCACGCCGTCGGCGGCCTCGATCTTCGGCACATGGGAATGACCGGACACGACGACGTCGATGCCGCGCGCGATCGGATCGATCTGCAAAGTCTTCAGATCGTGCAGAACGTAGATCGCTTTTCCCGCAAGTCGCACGAGCTCGGTTTCAGGGTACGCAACAGCCCAGTCGTCGATATCCACGTTTCCTCGGATCGCGGTAACCGGGGCGATGCGACGCAACGCGTCTATGATTTCGGGACGTCCGATGTCGCCGCCATGGATGATGTGATCGACGCCAGCCAGGCGACGCTCCGCCTCCGGCCTGAGCAACCCTGTGTGTGTCGGAGATGATCCCGATCCTGAAGGTCATCGGTGGCGGCCCTTAGTGCGCCTCGGTTAAACGCCCGTTTGGTGAGGGGCCGCCCGGCTGGGTACGAAAGTGCACATACCGACCGACCCACCAAAGCCCTGGTGAAGCGCGAGCGAATATTCTCAAATCCGCTTTTATACCCATATATCGCTCATCCATTAATCTCGAAGGAAGGGCGGCTTTGTCCGAGCAATTCGGCCTCTTTGCCGACAAGTTGTCGGGGCCGGAAGGTCTGCGATATGCCGAGGAGTTCGTCTCGCGGGCGAGCGGAGAAAGCGCTGGTCGGACAGATCGCGGCTTTGCCCTTGCGGCCGTTCCAGTTCGGCCAATACGAAGGCAAACGCCGCGTGGCCTCGTTCGGATTTCGATACGACTACACTATGCGCCGGCTCGAGGAGGCCGATCCGATCCCCGAGTGGCTGGGCCCGATCATCGAGATGGTCGAAGCTTTCGGCGGCCCAGGCACCCGAATCGGTCAGGTCCTTTGCACCGAGTACGACGTCGGTGTCGGCATCGGGTGGCATCGAGACAAGCCGCACTTCGACCGGGTATTCGGCCTGTCGCTGGGCTCCGCGTGCAAGTTCCGGTTTCGAAGGCCCGCCCACACCAAGTGGGATCGTTTTACGCTCGAGACTGGGCCGCGTTCGATCTACATGATGTCGGGGCCGTCGCGGGAGGTTTGGGAACACAGCATCCCTGCCGTCGATGCGCAGCGCTACTCGATCACCTTCCGGACGATGGCCGCGAAAGCCTGATGGTGCGCCCTGACGTCTGTTATCCTCTACCGTTATTGGAGTCGCAGCAGCGAATGGCAAGACGAACCGGAAGCGCCGATCTACCTCTGCACGGCGGACGTGTTCCGCCGTGGCTGGCGACCCGGATGTCGTCGCTCGGCGCCGTGATCACTCAGGCGATCGTCCATCACTACGGCCGCGACGAATTCCTGCAGCGGCTGTCGCATCCGTTCTGGTTCCAGTCGTTCGGCGCGGTCATGGGCATGGACTGGCATTCGTCCGGCATCACCACCAGCGTCATCGGCGCCCTCAAGCGCGGCTTGGGACCCCTCTCGAACGAACTCGGCATCCATGTGTGCGGTGGCCGCGGCCAGCATTCAAGGAAGACGCCGGACGAGTTGCGTCTGCTAGGTGAACGCATCGGCTTCGATGGCGCCAAGCTGACCCGGGCCAGCCGTCTGGTCGCAAAGGTCGACAGCGCCGCCGTCCAGGACGGCTTCGACCTCTATCTGCACGGGTTCTTCGTGACGGACGATGGGAAGTGGACCGTCGTGCAGCAGGGTATGAACGGGGATAAGAAGCAGGCGCGCCGCTACCATTGGCATTCTGAAAACCTGAGGAGCTTCGTCGACGAGCCGCACAGCGCGATCGACGGACCGGCGCAAGGCGAAATCGTCAACTTGACGGACAAGCGGGCTGAGAAGTCGCGCGCAAAGCAACTCGACCTTTTGGACGATTTGGGTCCGGATCGCATCATGTCCGAATTGGCGGCGCTGACGGGTGAAACGCCGGCACAGGCTCTGCTGCCGCACCTCATCATGCCGGCGCATCACGACGTGCGATCGAGCGATGTCTTCACGCGACGGCTGCATGGCACGCTCGCCGCCGCAGCCGAGCGCGGGCCTGTCGACTTTCCCGACCTGCTGCTGACGCCGGGTGTCGGCGCGCGCACGGTCCGGTCGCTGGCGATGGTGGCCGAGGTCGTGCACGGCGCGCCTTACCGCTTCCGGGATCCGGCGCGGTTCTCGCTGGCGCACGGCGGCAAGGACCGGCATCCCTACCCGGTCCCCATCAAGGTCTACGATGAAACCATCCGCGTCATGAAGTCGGCCGTCCGGAACGCAAAGCTTGCACGCGACGAGGAGATGCAGGCGTTGAAGCGTCTCGACGACCAGGCGCGCCGGCTCGAACGTACGGCTGAAGGACCCTCGTTCGAATCTTTCGTCGCCACCGAGCGCGCCGCGTCGCCGCTGCTGGACGGCCGGTCCGTATTCGGATGGGAAAAGGACCTGACGCAGCCAAAGGCGGCGGGGTCGTCGCGATCGAAGATCTCAAGGTGACGAAGGTGCCACGGTCGAGGTGCCGGGCACCTCGGTCAGCCAGAGACCTTCGACAGGTCCGCAATTCTCACAAGTCCGTCCTGGCTGGTGAATGTCAGCGTCCGATCGGCGCTTTGGGCCTGCGCGACGCCGAAAATCCGATGCGATCCGGTGTCGTATACCGAGACGGTACCTCGATCGTCGATCACCAGCCGCCGGGTCTCGGGAAAAACCGCGTATCGGAGATCGTTCTGCGCACCCACCGCGGCCGGCCTCCCCAATCCGGCCGGCCACCAGTCGTCCGATCGGTTCGGCGAACGGTAGCTGACCTCGTCTCCCTCAGGACGTACCCCGCCGGCTGATTCCGCAGTGTCCAGATGGGCCGCGATGTCGCTGCAGAGTGCGTCCAGCTTGGCCTTGAGTTGCGTGTTGAACATGTCGCCGACCATCGACATGCCTGGCGACCACTGCGACATCCCTCCGAAGTCGGCGTGGCTGAACTGGGCCATCCGGCCGCCCCCGCTCCGGAGAGCCGCGAGCACGACCTGCACCGCGGCGGGCGAGACCGAATGCTTCTTCGCCAGCCGGTCGACCAGATCTCCGTCGTTTGCTGACATTTCGTGATCCCCGATTTCCAGGTTCGATGATGAGACGCCTCAGGCGGAGGAACGCACCTGTTCTGATCCTGCGTCCCCCGACGAGCGGAAACGTTGGTAGGCGCTGATGGCCCGGTTGGACAGTGCCAGCCGGCTGCGCTGGCCCCGACGGATCATGGTCTCGATGACGTCGCTGAGAAACCGACTTGCCGAAGCGCCGTCTCCCAGTTCGCCGCTCCGCTCAAGGTACTCCCAGGCGATCTGGAACAAATCCTCGAGGAGTTGGGAGAGCGAGACGGTCATGAGCAAAAAACCAACGAGAACCGTTCGCGTTCCATGTCATCTCCGCTTCGCCGCTCGCTTTCCGACTTCGATCGCAACCGGCTCGGACCGAAAGACGACATCGCCAAACACGTGGGCCTCCGGCGTGTCCAGGGTATCGCAGACCGCGAAGCGCGGATCTCGCCAATCGCGTCCGAAGGCGTCGCGCAGGGATGCGATCTGCCGAGCCTCCTCCTCCGTGTCCCCTGCAACTCCCTGCCTCCCGTTGCACAGGCAAGCGGAACACGTGGACAATCCACAGCTCTTGCCAAAGATCCCTGTGTTAAGCGCCCGGAACCACCGGGCGGGCGAAAGGATTCGTCCAGGCAGGAGCGATCTTAATGCTGATGACGAAGGAACGGCTGCCGGCGATCCGGACACTGCGCGGATGGGCCATCTCGGTGCTGCAGGACGCCGGGGCCATCCGCGAATGCGAGGATCATGGTTGGATGCGGGATCGCGCCGGCCCGCATGCGCGCGAGGAGCTTCGCCATCGCCCGCGAAGAGCCGCCGCCCGGGGTCTCGTCTGAAGCCGCCGCCGTCGCGGTCGCGGAGGTCCTCGACGGAATCGGCGACGCCTGTCCTGAGTGTGAAATAACCGACAGCGACAGCTGAACGGCGTAGGCTAGGAACGTCGCCGCCGCCGAAGGCGTGCTGCAAGACGCGTGATCGAGACATGGAACTCGGCCGCAGCCTACTTGTTCTTTCAGACGCGCCAAAAGAACCGGATGAAAATTGTCGCTGCAAGAAGCCTCAGAAATCACCATCGAGGACCGCGAAGCCCTGCGCAGGGCCGTCAAGTCGCTTGAGCATCCCAGCCTCGCCGGCCGGCTCACCAACCTCGTCGGCAAGCCCGTCGAACTTATAGGTTACGCGCTTCCCTCTTTCGCTTCCAAAGCCATCGCTTCCGCCACCTCGAAGGGGCTCGAAGCGGCGCTCAAGGTCGCGTTGCGCACGCTCCGGTCTTCACCCCGGACCAATTCGCAATTTCTGCATCGGGCGCTCGCGACGGCATCGGGCGCGGCGGGAGGAACGTTTGGACTGGCCGCGCTTCCGATCGAACTGCCGGTTTCGACTACCATCATGCTGCGGTCGATCGCGGACATCGCACGCAGCGAGGGCGAGGACCTGTCCGATCCGGAGACCGCCCTCGCCTGCGTCGAGGTCTTCGCATTGGGCGGGCGGGCTGGATCGGCCGACGCATCGGAGAGCGGATACTTCGCTGTTCGAGGTATGCTCGCCAAGACGGTGACGGAAGCCGCCCGGTTCGTCGCCGAACGTGGCCTCCTCAAGGAAGGTGCGCCCATCCTGCTGAAGTTCGTCACCCAGGTCGCTGCACGCTTCGGATTGGTGGTCACGCAGAAGGTTGCCGCGCAAGCCCTGCCCCTCGTCGGCGCCCTCGGCGGTGCAGCGGTGAACTACGCGTTCATCGAGCATTTCCAGGATGTCGCCCGTGGTCATTTTACGGTGCGCCGCCTCGAGCGGCTCTATGGCAAGGAGCTCATTCGCTCCCAATATGACTTGATCGCCGGACAGCTTTGAGCTGCAGCGTCAGCACTAGGAACTCTGGCCCCGAGCGCGCCGCAGCGCCGCATCCAACCGTTCCTTCTCCTTTATCCAGCGGGCATTTTCGGCTTGCGCTCTCTTCTCGATAGCGTCCGCCTCGGCTTGGATGGCTCCGGCTCTGTCCGCATGCTCCCGTTCGGCCTTGTCCAACGAAGATTGCGCCTTGTCGACGGCCTGCTGCCGGTGTTCGCGCTCTTTCTGCCGGGCGGCCTCTTCCCTCGCCCGCTCGCGATCGCGGCGCTTCTGCTCCCGTTCGTAGGCAACAGCGGCCTTCTGCTCCGCTGCCTTGTCGGCCGGCCGGGAGGATGTCTTCTCCGGTTTGCGGCCGGCCGGTTTGCGGGCGGCTTTAGATGGTCGTGCGGTGGTGTCACCTAGATTCGTCGGTAGCTCGGCATGCTCCTTGAAGGGCCCATTCGAACCCACGGGACGCTTGAGCATGACGCCCGGCTTCGCCATGGTCGCGGCGACAACGTCCGGATCGTCGCTTTCCTTCGCCGCGCCTTGGTGGAAAAGATTGCTGTCGGCACCCCATGCTTCCAGAGCCGCCTTCATGGACGGAGCGGCGATCGCCAGGTCGAAGAATCCCAGTGAAGTTTCGTAGGTCTTTAGCTTCTTAGCCATTCGACATGTTCTTTCGTGGACATCATCGACAACGCCTCAGACCGCCAGTCGGTCGAGGTCGGCCGCCACTCGGGAGTTGGGGAAAATTTTCTCCGCTTCCGCCAGAATCTCTTCGTCGGGATAGCGTCCGGAGATGTGGGTGAGGACGAGTCGCTTCACGCCGGCGATCGCAGCGAGCTCGGCCGCTTTCGCCGCGGTGAGATGGCCGTAGTCGAGGGCCATGGCGGCATCGCGTTCGAGAAAGGTCGCTTCGATCACCATGAGGTCCGCGTCACGGACGTGCTCGGCTAGGCCGTCAGTCGCTTCCGTGTCGCCCACGACGACGAGCTTCTTGCGCCCTTCGGGCGGTCCCAACACGTCCTCGGAATCGACCGTCCTACCGTCCGGCAGAACGACTGATCGACCTTCCGCCAGATCCTTGCGCACCGGACCGTCGGGCACGCCGAGAGCCGAACAGGCGGTCCGGCAGAAGATGGCGACGCACTTGGCTTTCGAACGAAAACGCAAAGCTTTCGGTATCGCGATGACGCACACGGAAACAGTCGACGGTGAATTCGCCGACGTCGAGGATCCGCCCCTGCGCCAACGGAACGAGTTGCAACGGGATGGGGGCCCGTCCCTCGCCCCAGAGTCCGGCGAGCATCCGGACGACGACGTCGAGCGTCGTCGGGCTGCCGTGGATCGTCACGACATCGCTGCTTTGCCGCAGCCGCAGCGTCGAAAACAGACCCGGAATGCCGAGCACGTGGTCGAAATGGGCGTGCGTCAGCAAGAGCCGGTCGAGCCTTCTGAAGCCAGCGCCGCTCCGGAGCAGTTGGCGCTGCGTACCCTCCCCGCAGTCGATCATCATGCGGTGGCCCCCGGCCTCCACCAGGAGGCTCGGATGGTTCCGGTCTGCTGAAGGCACGCTGGCCGAAGTTCCGAGGAATCTTAGATCGAACATTGTTGGGCCGGACTATCGGTTGAGCGTCAAACTGCCATGGCGCGGGCGCGCAAGCGTACTATACCTCAGACGAACGTGATTTCCCGCGCCAGGCGACTTGCGCGCTTAGTCGGCTACCAGGAAGTCGTCCTCTCCCAGGCAGCGATACATCCGATGTATCCTTATTGCGTCCGCTCGGCGCGATGGGCGGCGTCACGCGCGCGGAGCGACGCCGACAGGAGCGTCAGGACCCCAAAGCCTCAAGCAATCGATCGACGAAACCGTTCGTCCCTTCAGGATCTTCCGACGCGCGTCAGCGCTACCGAACCAAGCGCGCTCCGGAAAGGTCCCACGGCGTCCGGAGCGCGGCGGCCATTCCATCTCGAAGGTATTGCTGCGGATGAGCGCGGGATCCCAGTCGCCTTCGATGGCCCACGCTTGAACGACCTTGCCGCCCGGCTGCTGTGCCTCGCCGAGCGGCAGGAAATCTCCGTGCGGGTCGTGTCCCGTCTCTTCGGCCAATTCGCGGCGAGCTGCGGATAGCGGCGCTTCGTCGGCTCCAATCAGACCCTTCGGGATGCTCCAGGCACCGTCATCCTTGTTTTGCCAAAATGGTCCTCCCGGATGACCGAGCAGGACTTCGAGATCGACGGCACGTCCTCGAAACAGGAGGAGCCCGGCGCTTTGCAATTTCCGCGAAGCCATAGTGGACGCTATGCCGACTTCCGCTGCGGCTTGGCCGTGGGCTTCTTCGCCGCTGTCTCCTTGGCCGGTTTCTTGCCGGCGATCGGCATCAGCATCTCCTTCTGGCCGGCAGCCACCTTCCGGGGTTTCTTAGCGCCTTTCTTCAGCCCTTTGCTCTGAGAGCCGGGGGCGCCCACGCTCTTGCGCAGCGCATCCATCGGTATCGACAACGTTCTCGCCGCGGGGCCGCTCCTTCGGGGTGATTCGGCTTGCCGGCGCGTTTCCGCTTGATGAGATCGACGAGAGCCGCAGCTTGGAAACGACTTGAACCTCACTCACGCTCACATACCGGTCTTGAAAGACGATTGCGTCGGTGTTCACAGATACCGGTTGGTCATTTTCTGTAGGTTTCCATTGGACTTTCCCAGGCGCTCGGTGACGCCCAGTACCCTCTGATTGCTGCCTGTATTTCGGTGTTTGGGTCCAAGGTTGGGTCCAAGAACCTCCTAGCGCGCTTCTTCGCAATTCTTCCGGCGGCCCCGTGCTTTTGATCGATCCGGCCTCTCTCCAATATGCCGAGGAATTTCGCGTAAGAAATCTTATGCGAACCGACTGAGAATCTAGGCGCCGGTGGAGTCGTAGCGTTGTAGCGTTCGCTCTAAATCTGCATTCCGTTCGCGATATAACTGCACAATGACCGAAAGCTGCAGGACGTCCTCGCTTCGCTCGCGGGTAAGCAGCGAGCCCACGTGGGTGCGGCTCAGGATCGTCTTATTGGAGACTGAGGATCGTGAAGCTGACCCATTGGGAGGTCAGCCAGCACGCCGGTGTCAGCTGTAAAACCGATAGTCCGACTGTTCGACCTGCCCAAACGGAACGTATTTGAGGACGCGGCCAACCTGCCGTGCGGCGCGGATCGGGATCGGAATAGCCTGGTCGAACTGGGTCGAATTCCAGTTCATCTTGGTCAGCGCGAGTACCTCGGACGCCAGCTCGGACATGGGGGTGTCGCACGCGTGCGGCCGCAGCAGCAACGGCTGGGGCACGCGCATCCCAGGGTAGGTCCGGTAATAAGGCACGCTCCCACGAGTGAACAGCAATCCGTCGCGGCCGATCTGGACAAAACTTCCCCGGAGTGGCGGATAGTTGCCGTCGCGAACTAGGGTCGTGTCCGGACGCTCCGACACCCAGATGAGATCCCGCCGATCGATTTGGAGTTCATCGCAGGCCTGCCCTATTCCATCAGCTTCGCCCGTCTCGAAGCGTGACGTTTTCAGGATGACCAGACGGGCAGGCGCGTGACCATGATGACCGCGATATGCCTTCACGGATCGCAGAACCAGGTCGTAAGCATCGTTCCTTTCGAGGTAGGGATGTCGATCTCCCTTGTCAGTCTGCGCCCTCGCCCCGCGCAGTATCAGGCCGCGGCCTCGCTCATCAAACATCTGAGCGGTACTGGTTAGCAGGCGCTGTCCAGACAGGTCTTTGTAGAACCCAATGCCCAGATAACTCGCCTTGAAGTCACCCTCGTTTATCGGAAGCCGCCAAGGCACCTTACCGGCCTTGTAGAATATCGCGTTGAGTACATTCCACGCGCGAGTGGCTGGATCCTGTACCTGGCGGAGCGTCTCCTTCAGTTTGCGCGAAATCTTCGCGCGATCATCCCACAGCGTAGGCCAGACGATCTGTGTCGGCACGCTCAGCATCAGCGTGCGCGACTTGAAAAGGTCGCGGAAATTGAGCTCAACGTCGTCCTCTTCATCGTCGTCCGAGATCGACCGGGCATTAACGACCTTCTCGATGAGGTTCGAGGGAAGCGCCGCAACGATGACGTCGGGTCTCGAGGATCCCTCCAACATGGAAAGCGCAAGCTCGGCGAAGAGGTCCGTAGCGGCCTTTACTGCCTCCGACTGAGGAGGCGTATCGACGATGCGAACAATGTCCCTCTCCGGCACAATCCGGCGCGCCGCTTGGTCTACTTCGAAGCTGCACCGGAAAGGATTGCTGTTGCCGATGCCGGGAAACGGCGGATACAGGTTCGCAAGCTTTTGGCTTTTGCCTTCCACTCCAGTCCGGCAGCGATCGACGAATTGAGCGAAGCCATCGACCGTTTCGGCCGTGCCAATGACGCCGATCCGGACTTTGTCACCCGGCATCGGTTGCAATGGACCGTAATCGACCAGGCCGCGGCGGGGGTCGATGTCGCGGCCGCCATCCCCAAACTCGAGCAACGGTTCGGCAATGACCCTTGCGTTAAAATTCAAAGGAGCCATTCGTGGTCCTCCATCGCAGCAGCGTTGGGGTCTTCCTTCTTCCAGGCTTCTTCCGGAACCGCGACCGTCATCTCGATCGGCTCAAGGGCCTCGAAACGGAGAAGCGTACTGCCGTCAGTCATCATTTCTGCAAGGAGGTCGTTGCGCCGTTCGCCCGACGTCACCAGCAAGTAGCGCCACATCAGGAACTGCCCGCGGATCGCTCCGTTTTTTTCCTTCTTCTTTTTGCCGGCCAGCAACGCGCTGGCATAGTAATGCGGCCGGTAGCCGTCCTTGGTGAATACGAAGGTCGGCGTCACAGTTAGAAGCCACTCGTCGCCGATCCGATGGAAGCGCGGAACGAACGCGTGGTGGCGGACGCTTCCTACCTCGTTGTCCTTGCTCCGGCGCCAAACTGAAACGACGTCTGCTGAGGTCTCGTTGATAAGCGACCGGTATCGATACTTAAAACCGCGGTTCAGCCCCTTTGCACGAAAGTACAGCGCCCTACTCTCGCGGTCGTAAGACAATTGGCTATCGAACTGCGTGCTCAAGGTCCGGCCAAGCAGGTCAATGAACGCATTTTCATCGTCAATGTCGTCCGGCAGCGCGATCGCGGACGTCTCGACCACCTCAAGCGATCCTTCGTCCAGCACATCCATTAACGGACTGCCTTCTGGATTGCGGAAAGAAATGAAGCGAAGGTTTCGTATCACCCAGTCGAAAGATGCGTGCCCATCAAACTTTGCCAGTTCGCGCACGGCTTCGCGACCGGAAGCGTAAAGCGACGCGGCCACGTAGATCTTTTCCGGCAATACGATACGCACCATGTTGATGTGGACAGCCTCCCCCGACAGCATCGGTGGGACGTAGGTCCCGAGCTTGTCGCGAGAGATACACAGCGCCGCGATCCGATCAGCAGCGTTCTTGTCGAAACGGTCGTCCGCCTTGTCGAAATGCAAGCGGCGCGGCTCAGTCGCCCTCCCCGCGTCGACCTTCTTCCAATACATTTCGCCTTCGCTCAGCCGCACCAGCACGACGATCACCGGGATGTTCGCGTCACGCCAATATTTCCAGGTCCTCGGACCTCAGGAGGTAGTCGAAACCCCTCTCGTCCTCGTTGGAGTAACGACCCGCCTCTGTTGTCTTGACCTGGGCACCGATCCATTGGGCAAGCATCCGGCCGGTTCGCGGGTCGCGAAGTTCAAGCATTCCGTCGACACCGGTCTCGAGCCTTCCCTGGACGTCAAACGCAAAGCCCATGGACATGGCGCGCGCAGCCGCCAGGAACTCGCCTTGCTGTCCGATCAACTGATTGGCGGAAAGTTGTTTCATAGGCCAATCATACAGAACATATCGTGAATATCTAGCTTTTTTGGACCAAATTCACATCAAACCGCTAATGCGGATGAGGGCATAGTTTGTCCGCCAAAGCCCTTGCTTTGCGGCACCTTGGGTGGCGAAACGATACGCAAATGAGGACATATTTCGCCCGTAACCGAGAGAGGCTTGTGCCTCGGAGATTGGCCACGCGGTCATGGCTATTGGCTGAAGCGGCGGGCGTGGCCCAAGGCGGATTTGGAAAACAGCGATGCGCTTCTACCGGGGGATAGCGGTTCCGGCCCGCGAAGCTGATGCGACAATCACGAACATCCGACAAAACGGTCTCCAGGTCCGCAGCGCCGGATGGAGAATGATCGCCCAGGACCTGAAGCCCTATCTCGGTCGGCTGTGGGCCCTCCCCAGCCTCGCTCGCTCAGATGTAGAGTTGGTTCCGAGCGACGAAACCCCGCACAGGATCTGCGCCTCCGCTGACAGAACTAGCCCATCTTATTCGCCAGAGGTCGGCTGAGAGGTTGGCGAGCGTGGTGTAAAGCGCTGATGCGGCGTAGGATTCGGTTGCGAAGCCAACCCCATCACCTTCAACCGCGAACGCCACGCCCGCCATGACCGATGATACGATTCTGCTCTTCTCATTTCCAGCCGTTGACACCAAGAAAGTCACCGCTGCCTTCGATGGTGGGCGCCTGACCTCGAACGGGGGCGTGATGCTTCTGGCGATGGCCGAGCGGCGTCTCGGTTTGGCCGACAAATTGGCCCGGGTGTTCCCGGATCGGCGCGATCCGACGCGGGTCGTGCACAGCCTTGTCGATATGTTTCGCGCTCGTATGTTCGCGATCTGCTGCGGCTACGAGGACGCCGCCGACCTCGATCACCTGCGGTCCGATCCGGCGTTCAAGTTGGCCTGCGGACGGCTGCCGGACAGCGGTCGCGATCTGTGCTCCCAACCAACGCTGTCGCGACTGGAGAATGCTCCGCGCCTGCGCGACGTGATACGACTGACCTACACCTTGGTCGACGCATGGATGGATAGCTACCCGTGCGAGCCCGCATCCGTCACCCTGGACATCGACGACACCTGCGATGTCGTCCACGGCCAACAGCAGCTCTCGCTGTTCAACGCTCATTATGACGAACGCTGCTTCCTGCCGATCCACGTCTATGACACGGAGAAGAGCCGGCCCGTGGCGGTCGTGCTACGGCCCGGTAAGACGCCGGGCGGCGTCGAGGTCCGTGCTCATCTTCGCCGCCTGGTACGGCGCATCCGCACGCGATGGCACAAGACGCGAATTACGTTCCGTGGCGACGGGCACTATGCTCGGCCGGAGGCGATGACGTGGTGCGAGAACAACGGCATCGACTACATCTTCGGCCTGTCGGGCACCAAGCCGCTCGCCAGAAAAGTCGACGAAGTCGCCGACGACATCCGCACGCGACGCGCCATCGAGAACCTGCCTGTTTTGCGCGGCTATACCGAGACCCGCCACCAGGCAAAGTCCTGGGATCGCGAACGGCGCACCGTCGCCCGTATTGAGGCGACCAAGCTCGGCCTCGACATCCGCTTCATCGTCACCAGCCTCGATGTCGGCTCGGCCGAGTGGATCTACGACAGCCTGTATTGCGCGCGCGGCCAAGCCGAGAATCTGATCAAGCTGCATAAGACACAGCTCGCATCCGACCGCACCAGTTGCCGTTCGGCACCCGCCAATCAAGTCCGCCTCGTTCTGCACACCGCCGCTTATTGGTTGATGCTGACCGTGCGCGACGCCATTCCCAAAGTCCAGGAATTGGCCACTGCCGAGTTCGCGACGCTGCGTCTTCGTCTCTTGAAAATCGCCGCCCGTGTCATCGAGACCGCGAGCCGCATTCGCCTCGCGTTCGCCGCAGCATGTCCCGAAGCCGATCTCTTCCGCAGCTTGCCCGGAGCGCTGCTGCCGCTCGGTCCTTGACCAGCGGGGCATCCGCCCCCGTTCGCCCAACCCGTCCCTCAAGCGCGTTGCAAAGTACCGGTCGACAGGCGGTGAAAAACCGAAGGAAATCCTGTGCGCCTCGCCAGACGAGATCTGCGGCCTGCATCAATCAGACCAGAAAACCGCAGTCTCACGAATAGGACGGGCTAAGGGTGAGTGCCAAGACAGATTGAGCGAAGGATGAAGCTTTTTGAATGCCTTTCCGCCGGAGCATTTCCCAGACCCGGTGTTGAAAAAAACTTCGATAAAATAATCTCTTTTTGATAGGGTACAAAACTTCAAAAACCCCCCACGAAATGTTATTCCGCTTTGATGCAGGTAAGCCTGCTAAATATGGGTAATTACGGGTAGCGAGGGTGCAAAAGCACGTGCTGTTTTCTTACTCGCCTCGCGTATGAGGCTCCGCCGTTTTTTAATGCGATTATTTGCGATGACCGGCTGAAACTCAGCCTCGTCAGACCAGCCAGAGATCACGAAAATAGCAGGCCGGTGGCTGGGGGACGGTGATTACTGTGCGCCCATTGCGCCAACAACCCGTTGCACAACGCTCGTACCAATACCAAGCTCACGTCCAATCTTGAGGATGCCGAAGCCCTTCTTGCGGAGCTGCATGACCCGTTTCTCGATCTTTGGGTCTATCCGGGGCCGACCGAGCTTGACGCCCTTCTCCCGCGCCCTCGCAAGCCCGGCGTTGACCCGCTCCTTGATGATGCCTCGTTCGAACTCTGCAAAGACACCTAGCATCTGAAACATCGCCTTCCCCGCAGTGGTTGAAGTGTCGAGCCCTTGCTGGTGCAGGAAGAGGTCGACGCGCTTGTCCCGCAGGCACTGCAGGATCGACAGCAGGTCCGTGAGCGACCGGCCGAGCCGATCGACTGACCACGTCGCCACCAGCTCGAATTCCTTGGCATTTACGGCTTTGAGCAGCGCGTCGAGGCCAGGGCGGCCATCCCTACCCTTAGCACCGGAGATCCCGGCATCCTCGTAGATCTTGACGATTTTCCAGCCGGATCGCCTGGCGACCGCTTCCAGCTCCCGACGCTGGTTGTTGGTCTCCTGTTTCGACGTGCTGACCCTCAAATAGATAGCTATGCGTTTCATGGTTGGCTCCGTGGGTATAATCGTTTATACCGAAATCAAATGCTTAACGTATGAACAAAAGTGCCTCGAAAAGGCGAGCGATGTCAATGCGGCGAAACTCCAACGCAGGCTAGGGTTATCCGTATAGGCCCTAGAGGTCTGAATTTTGTTCAGCGAGATCGCTTTGTCTGCGCCGCCCGGACACCGCTTCCATCACACGCTCCGGCGCAGGCCAGGACCGCCCGGACCTCATAGGCTATCGACGGCGCGTGGCGCGGTGTTTCGGGCCGGGGTGGTCCTGAACTCTAAAATGCGACGGAAAGGACGGTGGCGCTCCATACTTCGTCCAGCGATATTGTTTCAAGACAAACTCATTACCTGGGCTAACTATGATCCTTCGTACATTGCTGCTTGGGCTGGTTCTGGTCACGCCAGCATCTGCTGAAGAAGGCGGTGCCACGATCTATGGCGTTGGTGCGGTCTCCTGTGGCCAATGGCAAAAAGACCTCGCAATCAGGGTTCAGGCGGAGGCATGGATCGATGGATTTCTGTCTGGCTACAATCTTGCGTCCACTGGTCCTGACTTTCTTGCAGGTACGCCCAACGACAACGGCGCGAGCTTTTATATCTGGATTGATAATTATTGCAGGAGCAACCCGATCGACAGGGTCACGACAGCGGTGTTTGCGTTGAAGAACGAGTTGCTATCGCGTGCTAGATGAGCGGGCCCAGCGCTCAAGGATTTCATCCTGCAAGCGCAAGAACCTTGCGAAGGCATCGTCATAGTCGGCAACGCATTTCTTCCATGAGAAATTGCGTGATTAGTGTGGGGTCGGCGGTGCTGGAATTGGCTAACAGGCGGAGGTACGATGTTGACCTCGGTCTCCATGCTCTGAACCCAAATCGCACTCGGATTTGCGAGGTTCAACCCACCTCTCGCGGGACAAAAAAATTCCAAAAAAATCTAAACAGCCGGACTGGATTGATCGACGCTAGGATTTGTCACCCCGGCCGGCGCGTAGCAGGATGTGCGGACTCGCTAGGCAAACGTGGTGGAGCGCCTGTTCGGTACCAAAAGCCCACCGCTGCACGACAAATGTCTGTGCCGCTTTGGCATCCGGCCAGCAAACGGCCGCCGGCGGCATGAGAGATATCACCGACGGCCGCGCTGGCTCGGCGGTTCTGGTAACCGACAGCCCTTGTGCGAGACACGACCCGCCTAGGGCTTCTCAGTATTCCCTGCCGGCTGTGCCGGGGCCGGCACTCGGCTGCCGGGAAGCGTGGGAAGCGGCTCATGGCTTGTCCTCGCCGAACTCGCCCGTGAGCACTTCGAACGATGCCAGCGACCCCAGCGCCTCCTCGAGCTGCTTGCGCGCCTCCGCAAGGCTCGCTTGACCGACCAGCGCCACGCGCGCCTTCTGCCCGCGCCCATTAGGGTGGTAGCGGAGCAGGAAGTGAGGAGTCGTACATCGTCTTATAAATATATCTTTATAAGGACATGTCCGACACCTCGCCTGCGTACCACCGTCAGTCGCTTTATAAGGCGATGTCCGACACCTCGCGTGAATGCGTTCCACGTCGAGGCCGGCGCGCCGGTACGCCTTTTGGGCCGCCTGCGCGGTCGGCCACAGGTCGGGATAGAGCTTGGCTGCATCCGCGCCCCACTGCGGAACCAAGCCACGCTCGATCATCAGATCGATCTTAGTCGGCTCCAAATCGCCGAACTCGACCACCGCATCGACAGCGAGCGGCACCGTCGTGTCGTGCAAGACCACGTACACCTCCACTGGATTGGCTGCTGACCGATTGACGCCTCGGGCTCTGCCGACGGCCTGGATGATCGCTGCCTCGGTAACGGCCTGCCGGATCAGCTCGGCCTCGGGCAGCTCGAACACCCGGCAGGACAATTCCACTTCGGCGCCGCTCTTGAGTTCGGATCGGCCGGGCGGCCTCGATCATCGTTTGCGGTCGCCCGCCTTTGCGGCTCGGCGGATGCTCGGGCAACGACACCGGCTTGCCGGTCAACCCGGCGCCCATGTCCTCGACCGCTTTGGGCGACGGCAGCGGCCGACCGATCGTGATCAGCACATCGACATTGCGCCAGCGGTCGATGCCCTCGATGGCATTGAAGTGCGCGACCTCGATGTTCTGCCCGGCGCCGGCGAACAGCGGCGTCAACTCCTTGTTGGTGATCACCACGCAGCGCCGCCCCTCCGCGAGCCTGCGCACGACTGTGAGCAGGCGCTCCCGCTTGTTGCCGACCCGCTGCTCTTGTTCCGCGCGGCGCTTGCCGGGCTCGAGCTGCGACAACGAAGCCTTACCGACCGGCAGGCCGACGACCTGGGTGACGCGCTCATGCGGCGCCTGAACCTCCAGATCCAGGACGAGCTTGATGCGCGGAAAGAAGTGCTTGACGATGTCGAGGTTCAAGGTCGCGTCGAGCGCGATGACGGGCAGCCCGGTGATCCGTTCGTGAATGTCGCGCCGTCCGAACAGTTTCAGGTAGAGAACCGAGCCGTCCGCGGTGGTCTTGATCTCCGTGCGCAGGCGGCCCGTCGCATCGAAGGGGCCGGACAACAATTCCTCGACGGCTTGCCACATCGCGGCGCGCTTCGGCAGTTGGGCGAGAAAACCGAATTGCTTCGCCTGCCTCCTGCACATCTCCTCGCCCGCGCCGGGCAGCAGACCGACATCGACCTTGCGCCGCCATTCCAGTTTCGCGGCAGTCGCGCCCGTGCCGCCGTCCTCATACTTCTCGCAAGGCAACAGGCCCGCGGCCAACAGGGCGGCCCTGGTGAGATATTCGCCTACCGGCGATGCCTTGACCGCCGATTTCAGCCTCTCAATTAGATCTGCAAGGTGGGCAGTATCGTCAGAGTTCTTGTCTCCGCTGTGATCCCGCACCGGAAACGCCTGCAGTTCGGCGTCGAGCCCATCGACCGCGAGCTTGGCGAACGACAGGCCTGACTGCCAAAAGCCTTCGTCGATGACGACGACGCCGACATCCTTGGTCAGCACCTCGGGCGGCCCGGACAGATACTGATGCGCGGCGAACACGATGTCCGCCTGCTTCGCGGCCTGTTTTTGCCGTTGGTAGCCGCACGTCTCGTAAAACTGGCACAGGATCGGATCGGCGCCGCGCCGCGGCTTGCGGCAGGCCGCCTGTTCCACATCAGCGCCGATCGCCTCGGCGGCTTCCACTGCGGCCAGATTCAGACAAAGCGGCTCGCCGGTCGCAAGATCGTTCGCCTTCCTCGATTGCAGCAGCGCCGTACTGATGTCTGCGGGAAAACGCTGGCGCGCCTCCTCGCCGAGCCTGTGCGTCGGCACGTAGACGGCGACGCGATGTGGAATGCCCCGTTTTTTCGCCTCACAAACATAGCCGGCGGCAGCGGCGCGCGTCGCCTCGGACTTGCCCGCGCCGGTCGTGATGCGAATGGCCGAATGATTGGGCTGCGCAGACCGGTTGAAGCCGATCCGACTGCTTTGCGTTTCGGCGGGATTGCTTTGTGCTTCGGCGGCCCCTTCGTGGAATCGGATCGCGTCCTGCATCAGCTGCACGATGGCGGCCCGCATCACGTCACGCGCGGCGTCGACCGGCATCGCGCCCGGCGTCCCCGCGCCGCCGGTCTCGGTCTCCTCGATGATGACGCCGCGAAGCTCACGCATTCTGCTTGGCAAGCTCCGCGAGCAGCACGTCGTTGAAATCCTGGCCCGGCTCTTCCGGCATCGCGCAGCGAACGGCCTTGCCAGCGGCTCTCCAGCGATCGCGGCATGCCGCAGCGGCGCGCTGGCCGGTCTCGCTCACGTCGTTATCTGCCATGATGGTGAGACGGCCAACGTGATCGAGAACCGGAAAAGCTGTCATGCCACCTGCATCGATCACCGACCACGTCGGCCCAGAGCCGAGCTGCATGCCAGCGAGGCAGGTCTCGACACCCTCGCCGATCGCGAGGTCGCCGCAATCGGAATGGCTGAGCCTGATTGCGCCGCCGCTCTTGGGGCCGAGCGCCATCCACGAGTTGGCCTTGGCGGCGTCTGGCGTCAGCTCGCGGCGATGAATGGCGATCGGTTCGCCCGTGATGATGTCCTGAACCAACGCCACCAAGGCCGGCGCCCTTCGACGTTCGCCGAACGGACAGTGCCAATGAAAGCCGAGGACGTCGAGCGCTTCGTCGGGCACTTGGATGCCGCGGCTTGCAAGGTATTGCTCTGCCAGCGATCCGCGCAGCCGCTGCACTTCCGACCAGATGCCGAGCGCTTGATCGATTTCGAACAGCATCGTCCTCTTCGGGCTTGGCCGGCTGCGATGTCTTGGGCGCCGTGCTGCTCGACCACGACGCGGACGGCCCCAAATATGTCAGTGCTTCGTCGATGGCCTCTCCGATCGAGCAGCCGCGTTGTTGCCTGATAAACTCGATGATGTCGCCGCCGGTTTTGGCCGCATGGTCGTACCAGAGGCCCGCCTTGTCGCCCACCACATGCAGCGCGAATGATCCTTTAGGATGCCAACGCAATTTGCGCTTGTTGGATAGCTTGCGATTGGGCTCGCCCAGATACAACCGGATGATCTCTTCAGCCCTGGCGCGCAGCTCTTCGCGCGCTCGGTCGTCGAGACGAGATCCGGACGACGAGTAGTCAAAACCAAGAGCCATTGTTAGCCGCCCTTTCTCTCTTGAACGGGGCACTTGGGCGTCGTCGAAGTCTTGACAGCCATCCCCCCAGCCAGCGAGTTGTCTAATAGGGGTGGCGATGGTGCGGGATCGTCGTTTTGACGAGCGTGGCGCCCGACCCGGTCGCGGGAAAATGGCTCGTAGGGCACTACCTTCGGTCCGACCCAGTCGTTTTCCTTAATCGTCAGCTTGGCGCCGATGCCGATGGTCTTGACGGTGAGCGCTAAGACGGAACCCCTGAAGCATTCGAGCTTGCTGTTCGGATTGGCGCCGGCCGCGAGCAGTACCCGGCACAACGCGAACACGGGCGACCGGCCGCGCGAGACAATGTCGCCCGCCTGCGCGGTGTCAGTCCCGATCAGCGTGGCGATGATAACGGCGCCACTCATTGCCGCACCCACTGAGGCAGATGGCGAGCCTCCTTCCGCAGCGGGGAAACCGGTTGTCGTTACTTCAGCGAAGCGCTGATTGGTATCTGGTTGAGCAGCGCTCACGCCCTGCATGGCAGCACCTGCATCACTGTTCCTGCGAGCTGCAGATCGCGCAGCAGCACTCGAACGCGTTTGCGTCGAGTTGTCGGGAGCGTAGGCGCGCGGGAGGTCGTCAGCAGGCGAGCGTACGTCATCACGTTGAGCCACGATGCCCATTTGGGCAGCAGCTTCGGAAGTGCCGATCATCGCGACTGCCTCGATGCGGCGTTCAGCATTTCCTCGAGCGCCCGGACGGGGACCCTCAAGAGTTTGCCAATTCTGATAGTTGGAATGTCGCCGCGTTTTGCCGCCGCGTAGCTCGCATTGCGGCCCAACCCCAGCTTGGCGCCGGCTTCCGGCACGTCGAGGACAAGGCGGTCATCGCTCATATCGGTTCTCCTCATGATTATCTTATGGCTTACATTGTGTAAGTCATAAACCATTTGACCCCGTCCGCCGCAAGATGGTATGACTACGTTTTGTAAGACAATACGGGAGTTCGGCGATGGGCAAGGGACCGCGACCAAAGGGCGAGTACGCCGGCAAGTCGTCGGTATTTTCGACGCGGATACGACCGGATTTGCGAAAAAGTCTTGAGAGGGCGGCTAAGACTTCAGGGCGCTCCCTTTCTCAAGAGGTCGAACATCGTTTGCGCCGGTCATTCGTTGAGGATGATAAGATTGCTGACGCATTTGGTGATCGTCGCACCTATCGTTTGATGCGGCTGATGTCAGACGCGATTTATCTGTCACGGGGGCATGGGGACGACGAGAATTGGCTGGATGATCCGTTCCGCTTCCGTGTTGCGCTTGCAGCAATGCACAGCGTCGTTACGGCTATAGAACCTCCTACGTCGTCGCTCGGAGAAGTAGAGGATGCGGAGCTTCAGACAATGACGGATACCCTCGGGGAAGCCATCGCGGGTAAACTTTGGTTCGGCGTAAATCAAGCCAAAGGCTCCATTGAACTTGGATCTGGTTCGCTGGCTGATCACATCAATTCGATTGCCCGATCCGATATCGGAGAAGATGTTTTCGGCCGCGCACTTCCCACGATAAGGGCCTCGTTCTGGAAGAAGTATGGGTCTCCGTCTCAGTCTCAGGCAGCTTTGGATGCACTCCAAGATTTCCAGGAAGAAGAATATCGGTTAGAAAGTGCGAAGGGGGACGACGAATGAAGGGTCACATCCAGCAGCGCGGCACATCAATGGCAAAGAGATCACACGGCGACGGCGGCATTGATCAGCGCGGCGAGAACATCTACCGCCTCCGGTATCGGATCGGCGGCGAGCGCTACAACAAGACCTTCCACGGAACACTGACTGAGGCCCGCAAAGAGTTGCGCAGGCTTCTGAAATCCGCTGACGATGGCAGCCACGTCGCGCCGGCAAAGAAAACGCTGCGGGAATGGGCGAACGAGTGGATCAAGTTGAAGACCGCGGAGCGCCGCGCAAAGACCGTGGCTAGATATGCGGAATTGCTCGCAAGGCACGTACTGCCCAAGCTCGGTGACCGGCCGCTGCAGCAGATCAAGCCGATCGAAATTCAGTTGCTCTATGCCGAGTTGTCAGAGCTGGCACCGCGGACCCGCCACCATGTCGGCACAGTCTTGAAGGCCTGCCTCCAGGCCGCGGTCGATATTGGCAAGCTATTGCCGGTCAGTCCGGCTGCCGCAATCAAGAAGCCGACCGTCACCGACTCCGACGTTGGCATTGCGCTTGACCAGGATCAGATCACGAAGCTGATCGAGGGCTTCCGACACACTACCCTGTTCGATCTGGTGTTCCTGATGGCCTTCACCGGCATGAGGAGGTCCGAGGTATTGGGCCTGCGCTGGTCAGACTTCAACCCTGTGGCCAAGACGCTGCGGATCGAACAAACGGTCGAATACACGAAGCATCAGCCACTGCGGTTCGAGGCGCCGAAGTCGGAGCGTGGTCGGCGGACGATCATCCTCGACGACACGCTGGTCGCGTTACTGTTGAGGCTGCGCAGCCGCTATGAACGCATCGTGGCCGGCATTCCTGATGGCGCTGGCGATGTTGGTGTCATCGTCAAGATACCCGACGACTGGTTGATCTTCCACGCGCCCGATGGCGAGATGAATGCGCCCCGGCATCCTGACGCCATCACCAAGCAATTCTGCCAGCGCGCTCGAAAGGTGCTGGGCTTCTCGATCAGGCTGCACGATTTGCGGGTATCACACGGAACATGGTTGCTTGATCAGGGAACGCCGGTGCATGTGGTCGCAAAACGGCTCGGCCATGACGCCAGCGTTCTGCTCAAGGTCTACGCCAAGCGGACGCAGAAGGGCGACGAGTTCGGCAGCGGCGACGATCGGCGCAATGACGAAAGGCTTGAGCATCTGAAAACGTCTGGGTCCAAGTTGGGTCCAACGTGTCCAACGTTCTCTAACTGTTCAAACCGGCAAGTCAGCAAGTGATTGATTTATTGGCGATCCCGGCATGACTCGAACATGCGACCTACGGTTTAGGAAACCGTCGCTCTATCCGGCTGAGCTACGGGACCGGATCTCCCGCGGACAGCCACGGGTAGCTGGAAGCTCCATAGCAGAGCAGCCGTGTAATCGCCAGTCTCCGGTGCGCCGCATCACCGCGGAACGCCATCCGTCCGGTCATAAGCCCTTCGCCAATAAACCATCGCCATTCCTCACCCCGGCGGGGCCGCGTTATCCTGCAACCAACGCGCAGAGTTGCCCGTCCTGAATTGCGGCGGCAAAGGAATTTATTCCGCGGGCAGGAGGCCCGAGCGGTGCGACCCCCCGCTGGTGAATTCTGCGTCCGCGACAATTGGCCAGTTTCAAGCTGGCTGGACAGCTTATCAAACTTGGCTAGAGTGACTTGTGGCCGCAAAGGGCAGGAATAATGCCCGCTGCGGGCAGGAGCTATGCCCATCAAGGGCATAGACCAAGGGAGGATTATGGATGAAGCGACTAATCACGGTCGGCTTGGCTGCCTGTCTGGCAACAGCCGCACATGCGCAAACCGCGCAAGAATTATCCAAGAGCGACCCCGGCTACGTACTCAATTACGGCATGGATTATGGGCAGCAGCGCTACAGCGCGCTGGCCAAAATCAATGCAGAAAACGTCAAGCATTTGGTTCCTGCCTGGAATCTGAGCTATGACGATAACCGCGCCGAAGAATCGCAGCCGCTGGTCTATCAAGGCGTGCTGTATGTTACGACCAACAGCGCCACGATCGCGGTCGACGCCAAGACCGGCAAACAGCTCTGGAAGACCAAGGTCGAGTATCCGCCGGAGACACCGCGCGTCGTCTGCTGTGGCATCATCAACCGGGGCGCTGCGCTGTATGAAGGCAAGATCATCCGCGGCACGCTCGACGCAAAGCTGGTCGCGCTCGATGCCAAGACCGGCAAGCAGCTCTGGAAATCCGACGTCGCCGAAATGAAGGGCGGCTACACCATGACCGGCGCACCTCAGATCGCCGACGGCGTCATCATGACCGGCATCTCCGGCGCCGAATTCGGTACCCGCGATTTCATCGACGGCTGGGATCCGGCCGACGGCAAGCATCTCTGGCGTACCTACACAGTGCCGCTGGCCAATGAAAAGGGCGGCGACACATGGCCGGGGATACCGCCAAGACCGGCGGCGGATCGACCTGGATTACCGGCTCATTCGATCCGGAACTCCACACCGTCTATTGGGGCATCGGTAACCCCGGCCCCTTCAACGCCGCAGGCCGCAAGGGCGACAACCTCTACACCTGTTCGGTGCTCGCGCTCGATCCGAAGACCGGCGCCATCAAGTGGCACTATCAGTTCTCGCCCAACAATCCGTTCGACTATGACAGCGTCGCCGAAATGATTCTTTCGACGATCGAGGTCAAGGGCAAGCCGACCAAGGTATTGATCGACGCCAACCGCAACGGCTTCATCTATGTGCTCGATCGAACCGATGGCAAATTGATCGCCGCCAATCCCTATGTGAAGGTGAACTGGGCTTCGGGCATCGACATGACCACCGGTCGGCCGATCGAAACCGAGATCACGACCAAGGCACGCGCCGGCGAACAGGTTGACGTATGGCCGTCGATCCTTGGCGGCAAGAACTGGGAACCGGGATCCTTCGATCCGAAGACCGGCCTTGCCTACTACAACACCCTCAACTTCGGCAGCCACTACAAGCCAGTGCCGGCCGACTACAAGGAGGGCGAATGGTATCTCGGCATGGACTTGACCATTGGTTCGGGCCTGGCCCGACGGTCCGCGCGGCTATCTGAAGGCCGTCGACCCGATGACTGGCAAGGCCAAGTGGGAAGCGCCGAGCGATCTTCCGCGCTTCTCGGGCGTGTTGTCGACCGGCGGCGGAGTGGTCTTCTCGGGCCAGCTTACCGGCGAGTTCGAGGCGTTTGATGCCGAGAACGGCAAGAAGCTCTGGTCGTTCAAGACCGGATCCGGCGTTGAAGGCCAGCCCATCACCTGGGAACAGGACGGCGAACAATATGTTGCCGTATCGGTCGGCGTCGGCGGCGTGTATTCGCTGTTCTCCGGCGACGAGCGGATGGCCTCCATTCCGCCGGGCGGTTCGCTCTGGGCTTTCAAGTTGATGCAATAATTGGCAGTCTGTTGAACTGAGGGGGCCGCCGACGTGGCGGCCCCTTCATCGTTTCGTGTCTATGCTTTCGGGAATGCAATCGATGAATGCCAAGGTCGGATTTTGGATATCTGCGTTCGGCGCGCTATTCGTTGCCATCAGTTCAAGCTTCGCCGCTGAGGAGTCGACCTCAGCGCAACCCGCCGACATCGATCCGGCGCAGGTAAGCAAGGGAAAAACGCTTTACGCTACCAACTGCGTGCACTGCCACGGCATGAACATGGTTACACCTGGCACCGTGGCGTTCGATCTGCGCGAATTTCCGCATGACGACAAGGCGCGCTTCGTAAATTCGGTAACCCACGGCAAGAACAATCGCATGCCGCCATGGGGCGACATCTTGAAGCCAGAGGACATCGATAACCTCTGGGCTTACGTATTGACGGGCGGAAAGCCGTGAAGGGGATACCATGAAGGCAAGATCGGCGGCGGCGCTCGCCAGCGCCGCATTGATTCTGACGCTAACGGCAACCGCAAGGCCAGCCGCGGCGGAGGAAGAGACGCTTCGCGTCTGCCTGAACGAAAATATTCCGCCTTACTCTTACCATGAGGGCAAGGAGGCCGGCGGATTCGATCTCGCGGTAGCCCAAGCCGTTGCCAAGCGTCTCGGTCGCGTGCTCGCCGTGCAGTGGTTCGAAACCGGCATCAACTCCGACAGCAGCCTCACCTTGCAGGCCAACGCGCTGTTGTCGGACGGTCGCTGCCAACTCGTCGGCGGCTACCCGCTGTTCCGTGTGGCCTTGGGCCGGCCTACGGTCGAAACCGCGCGCCTGCCCGGCTTCGAGGGTGCAAAGCCCGATGATCGCCGCCGCCGCGTCGCTCTCGGTGAACTGGTTCCGACCAAGCCGTATCACTTCGCACCGCTCACCGTCATCCTGAGCGGGTCGGTAGCGGACAAATCGATTTCAAGCCTTGCAGATCTTGCGGGCTTGCGGCTAGGCGTCAACCAATCGACGCTCTCCGACGCCATTTTGATGCGCTACGGAGCGGGTAAATACGTCGACCAGATCACCCATTTTGTCCCCGGACACAGCGAGTTGTTCCCTCGCATGGAAGGCGGTGACATCGACGCCACGTTGACCGAACTCCGTCGGTTCGACGACTATCGCGACAAGCATCCAGATACAAAACTCAAGGCCACCGGTTACTTTCACAAGATCGGTTTCAACATGGGTTATGTCGGCCTCGGCACGGAACAGCCGTTGATCGATGCGGTCAACGCGGTGATCACAGATATGATCGCCAAAGGCGAACTCAAGTCCATGGCGAAGGGCGCCGGCATGACCTATGTGCCACCGACCGAACCAGACGTGCTCGAAGCGATCTCGATCGTCGACTTTTTCAAAGACTGAAATACTCACCTCCGTTCCGATTGCATCGGCATCGGAGGCTCCGGGTTTTATGTCGACCCGCTCCTTCACGCGGACCGGCGCCCAGAGCGAAGCCAATGCTGGGCAGGCCTTTGCCGGTAACCGTAAGGTTACCCGATGACGCCGCCGCGCGCAGGCAACTTCAATGCGCCCGCAAGTCCCCGCGGATCGTCGGTGCCGATGCGACGAATATCGTTCGACCTTAAATGCAGTTCGACAGCATCGAGGCCCGATACATTATAGAGCCGGAAACCAGGTCGCATCCTGATGCCGAAGCCGTTCCACCAATGGTTACGTACAACCGCAACGGCCTCGATGTCTTCCAGGGCAATCCGATAGCTCAAAAGTCCCGGGCCGAAATGCCATCGTAATTCATTGCCGCTGACCTCGACCGTCAACGATGAGAACAGCACGGCAACGGCGATGAGGAAAATCAACGCCACCATCGGCAACCATTGCCCAGTCCGCCAAGCGATTGCCGTGTCGAGGGCCGCCAGGACCAGACAAAGAAACATGATCAATGTGCCGCGCTGCGTGTGACGATACGGCATGGTTTAACTCTCCTGGCTGGAAACCGCGTTCCAACCGGATGCCTTGTTTTAAGGCATGCCACATCGTTTGGTCGCCGAAATCCTCGGCCGGGTTCACATGCCCGCCGATGATCTGATGCGTTGAGTTCCAGCTGAGTTTCAATCGGACACAAATGTGGTGCGCCCGACACAAATCGAGGGAACTCGCAATTCGTGCGGGGGAAATACCTAACTTAGGAGTGACAAGCCGGCGAATAATGGCAACAATTGCGGTAAATTGTGTCGCGTTCTAAGAATGGCGTTGAGAATGACGTCCTGGGAACATCGTTCGTGATCACGTCACGCATATCCGCGCTGGTGATTGCCGTGATCGCCGGCAGCGTCGTGCTGACACCACAACGCGCACACGCTCAGTGGTGGCGTGCGCATGGGCCTGTCGATTTCGAGGAATGCGCGGACGTCGCGGAAAAGGCCGCGACCAAGGAAACAAAGGCGGCGGCGCTCTCCGAATGCAACGCGAAGTTTGCCGGACGACGCAAGCCCGGCGGCGGTTACAGCTATTTCGATTTCATGCAGAATCGGAACTTCGATATCGCCGGCCCGAACCCGACGCCGGAAGAACAGAAACACATCGACGAGCAATATACCGATTTTCTCGACCGTGAGCGACGAAGCACCATCGCGGCAGCGTTCGCAGCAAAACAACAGCTAGTGGAGCCGACCACCTTCAAGGGCGAAACCGAAAAAAAGAGCGAAACTGAAAAAGCCTCTGCGCCGGCACAAGCGCTCAACAAGCCATCAGCCGCAGGCAAGGATATCAAGCGTATCAAAGCCACCAATTGCGCGTCGCATTCCTTTTCCTGTGATTGGCCGGAGCTTTCGGAAAAGATCAACGACCTGAAGAAACTGCTATTTGGCTCCTCGTCAAGCAAGGCCAAACGCGGCTGATCGTCAACGTCATTTGCGGATTGCGTTGAGGTCCGCTGCTCTTTCAATGCGCGTCGGGAAGTATCCGTTTGGCGCGGCGTCGGTGAACCGGTTGGGGGGCCGGCGCGATGGGCTCATGAGTTGCCGATGCGGCTCTTTGCTCCTGCAACCTCGCATCATACCCCGGCGACGGAGTGACGGTCGGCGGTGCCGATCTCGCCGGCTCGATCCAGGCCCCGCCGCCAAGAGCCAGGACTGTCGCGACCGCAAAGACTGCGCAGGATGATTTCATGTCGGTACTCCCAGTTGGTTGTTTTTGGTGCGGTTACGCAACCGCCGGTTAGGGTCGGATCTGGTCCGGAGTCAGCTTGGGCGAGCCTATACCCGCAGCCTCGGCGTTCTTGATCAGCGCAACAATGCGCCGCGAGAGCGGCACCTGCAGCCCATGCCGGTCCGCGATCTCAATGATGACGCCCTGAAGATAGTCGATTTCGGTGCGGCGGCCGCGCTGCAGGTCCTCCCACATCGATGAGCGGGCCTCGGGATCAATCTTCGTCGTCCGTCCCAGCAATAATCCCGAACAGGGCGTCAGGCAGTCGCAGCATGTGGGGCGTCCAGCCTGCCGGGATCGGTGTCGATGATACCGGCTTGACGCCTTCCGCCTTGATCGCCGCAAGTCCCTCAGCCATCTGATCGGCAAACAGCATGCGCCAGGCGCGCTGGTTGAGCTGCTGGTGCAATGGCAGACCGGACAGTGCGTTTAGCGCATTGTTGAGATTCACCAGCAGCTTGCCCCACTGCACGCCGGCGATATTGCCGGAGGAACGGACCTCGAGGCCCGGCACCGAAAGCAGGTCCGCGGTGCCGGCGTCGTCCTGTTCGATAATGATATCGCCTGAGGTGGCGCGATGAAACCGGCCCTGACCAAGCGCAATCACATTGAACGGCACCATGCCCGCGAGCACACGCCGCCCTGGCAATCGTTCGCGCAGCACGGAAACATTGCCGACGCCGTTCTGCAGGCTCACCACGACGGCATCGGAAGGAGCGTGCTTTGCAATCATATCCGCAATCTCGGCGGTATCGGCGCTCTTGACGGTGACCAGCACCACGGCGGCACTGCTAAAAATTGATGGGTTTTCAGACAAGGTCAGTTGCTGCGACGCGATCCGCCGCTCGGAGCCCTCGAGGCTTGTCAGCCGCAGCCCATTGCCTTCGATCTCCTGGATCACGCGCGGGCGCGCCAGCAACGCCACGTGGCGCCCGGCAACCGCAAGCATGCCGCCGACAAAGCAGCCAATGCTGCCGGCCCCCGCCACGCCGATCGGTTCATCTGAGGTCATCCCGCCCTGCCCTCGCTGGATCTCTGGATTCGATAGCAGACCGAGCCCTCTCTGCCTATTCGAAGAGCGACCGCGCTCCTTAGTTCGGGACCGACGCCTTGTAACCGTCATGGCGCGCCGTTATGTTTCTCGCCGGGCTGGCACTCGGCAGGAGGTGACTATGGGTTTACTCGATGTACTGAACGGGATGCAGAATGGCCCACGCGGTCCGAGCACTCCGAGCGCGCAAGGCAGCAGCAGCGGAATGTCGCCGATGACTATGGCGATCCTGGCGCTGCTCGCCTTCAAAGCGGTCAAACATATTACGGGCGGCCAGCCCGGCTCGAGTCCGGCGCCGGCGCCATCGGGCGGCACTGCTACGAATGCCAGCGTGCCCGGCGGCGGCCTCGGCAGTCTCATCCCCGGTGGACTGGGCGGCCTGCTTGCAGGGGGCGCTGCGGGAAGCGTGATCAGCGGGGGGCTTGGCGACCTGCTCAAGCAATTCCAGCAGAGTGGCCATGGCGAAACCGCCAATTCATGGGTGAGCCCGGGCCCGAACAAGCAGATCGCGCCGGGCGACCTCGCCAATGCGCTGGGTTCCGACCAGATCAATAGCCTGATGTCGCAAACCGGCTTGCCGCGCGATGAACTGCTTTCCGGCCTCAGCCAGCATTTACCCGAGGTGGTCAACCATCTGACACCGGACGGACGGCTGCCGACCGAAAGCGAGCTATCGGGACGGCTTTGACATCGGTCGTCATCAGCTTTTGAAATTCTGCTTTTTCGGAAAGGACGACAGCTATGTTACGTATCCTGATTGTCGGAATCGTTGCCGGGGTTCTTGCGCGATTGATTTCGCCGGGCCCAAACAATCCGAGCGGCTTCATCCTGACTGTCGTCCTCGGCATTATCGGCGCCTTTCTCGCCACCTTCATCGGTCAGCTGATCGGCCATTACGGTCCGGATCAGGGCGCCGGCTTCATCACCGCGACCATTGGCGCGCTGGTGGTGCTGTTCATCTGGAACAGGCTGGTGGCGAGCCGCGTGATCTCCGATCCCGGCGGCAAATAGAGACCGGAGCTGACTTCCGCTTGCGGAAGCAAGCCTTCCGAGATCAAGACGCATCAACCAACGAGATGCAGGCCGGCGTCCATCCGTACCAGTTCGCCGGTCATGTTGCTTGATGGCGGCGTTGCCAGGAAGCACACCAGCGCCGCGATATCGTCAGCTGACGAAGCGATCTTGAGCGGCACCCTGGCCACAACACTATCGCGCACCTGCTTGGCGCCGGCTTCACCGCGGCCCTTGGTGAACCAAGGCGTATCGATATAGCCGGGACATACGGTGTTGACGCGGATCAGCGGCGCCAGCGCACGCGCTAGCGAATAGGTCATGGTGTTCAGGGCGCCCTTGCTCGCGGCATAGGCAACCGAAGAGCCGATGCCGCTGATACCCGCAACCGACGACACGTTCACCACCGCGGATGCGCGCCCCGACGCCTTTGCGCCCGCTTCCAGCAACGACCTTGCCGCCCGCACCATCTGGAACGGACCGATAGTGTTTACGGCATACAGCCGCTGAAAATCCTCCGCCGACAGTCCATCGAGATTGTCATGCGCCACATGCTTGGTGGTGCCGGCATTGTTGATCAGTGCATCGAGATGTCCCCACGGGGCCGCAGCCGCAACGATCTTCTTGCAATCCTCGTCCCGGGACACATCGCCCTGCACGACCACCACGTCGCCGCCGGCCGTCCGACAGAGATCGGCGGTCTGTTCGGCCTCCTTTTGGCTCGACGAATAATTGACCACGATGCGTGCACCGCCCTTCGCCAGGATGGCCGCGGTCGCCGCCCCCAGCCCTGACGCAGAACCCGTTACAATCGCGCACAAACCATCCTTCGACATCCGCATTTTCCTTTATTGATTTTGGCCGTCCCCTGTCACGCGCGATCTACCATATCGGGCGACGAAATGCCTGCAAACTAGCGAAACTCCGTTACGCGGAATTTGTTCTGGGCGGCCCCTCATGCCCACCTTGCAGAGGCACTTGCCGACATCAGCGCTTGTCACGGCAGCGGCTTTTCCTCATCATGCACTGCAAGAAAAAGGTTGCATCCGACACCCGGCCGAACGGTCGAGCGAGGTGCGCATGAATTGAACGACGGGGAAACGCCGTGGCGGAGAGTGAGAACATCGTTGCCGAGACTGCGGAGCGGATATTCGCAGACCTCGCCGACGCCCAAACCATCAACCGCGACAGCAAAGGCAGCTGGAAGGCGCCGCTCTGGCAGGCGCTGACCGAGGCGGGATTGCCGCTGTCGTGGGTGCCGGAGGATTGCGACGGCTCCGGCGCCAGCCTGGCCGAAGGATTTCAGCGTTTTAAGTGCCGCGGGGCGTTTTGCGGTTGCCGTGCCGCTCGCCGAGACGATGTTGGCGGGATGGCTGCTGTCGCAAGCAAAAATCGCCTCGCCGGAAGGCGCAATGACGGTGGCGCCGGCAAGCCCGAAAGACCGCGTCGCGCTGAATGCCGACGGGACGTTGTCCGGCCACGCGCGCGGCGTGCCGTTCGCCAGGGAGGTCGGGCATTTCGCCGTGCTTGCACAAGGCGCCGGCGGTTTCTCGATCGCGCTGGTCGACGCCAAGGCTTGCCGGATCGAGGCCGGCCTCAATCTCGCCACCGACGGCAACGACACCGTGACGCTTCAACACCGTACAGCCTGCCGCCATCAAGCCGGCGCCAAACGGGTTCGACCAGACGTCGCTGATGCTGATGGGCGCGGTGGCGCGAAGCCTGCAAATTGCCGGCGCGCTTGAATCGATGCTCGACGTCAGCGTGCGTTACTCCAACGAGCGTGTCGCTTTCGAAAAGAAAATCTCGAAATTCCAGGCGGTGCAGCACAATCTCGCAAGGCTCGCCGGAGAGACCGCCGCGGCGATGACCGCGGCCAGTTCGGCGGCGGATACCATCGCCAACACCAGGGAGTTCGACGACGCGGTGTTCCTGGAAGCGACGTCGGCGAAGATCCGTTGCGCGGAGGCCGCCGAAAAGGGTGCGGCGATCGCCCATCAGGTTCATGGCGCGATCGGGTACACGCTGGAGCATATATTGCATCGCTACACCATGCGCGCGCTGGCATGGCGCGACGATTTCGGCAACGAGAGCTACTGGGCCGTCGAGTTGGGCAAGCGCGTCGCCGCTCGCGGCGCCGATGAATTGTGGCCGCTGGTCGCATCGCGCTAACAACCAGAAATTCGCGTATACGAAAGACGAGATTTGACATGACCGCCGCTCTCCGTTTCGATCCCATCCGTCTGCCGGCCGAATGCGAAAAGCTGCGCAAGGAAGTCCGCGCCTTTCTCGCCGAAGAGATCGCGGCCGGCACCTTCGACCCGCATAGCCCGCAAGGCGGCGACACCGACGTTCCCGGCTTCAGCAAACGCGTGGGCGAGCGCGGCTGGATCGGCATGACCTGGCCCAAGAAATATGGCGGCCACGAGCGCAGCTTTCTGGAACGTTATGTCGTTACCGAGGAGATGCGCGTCGCCAATGCGCCGACACGGCGATTTTTTGTGGCCGACCGCCAGAGCGGCCCGGTTTTGCTGAAGTATGCGCCCGAGCATATCAAGATGGACATCCTGCCGCGCATCTGTCGCGGCGAAGTGTGCTTCTCGATCGGAATGAGCGAACCCAATTCCGGCTCGGATCTGTTCGCCGCGAAAACCAAGGCAACGAAAACCGATGGCGGCTGGCTGATCAACGGCACCAAAATCTGGACCTCAGCCGCGCAAGTTGCCGATTACATGGTAGCTATCTTCCGCACCTCGCCGTCGACCAAGGAAAACCGCCGCCACGGACTGACGCAATTCCTCGTCGACATGAGGACACCGGGCATCAAGGTCAATCCGATCGCCCAACTTACCGGGAAATACGATTTCAACGAGGTCGTATTTCAAGATGCCTTGGTAACGGATGATCACATGCTCGGCGAAATCGACGGCGCCTGGAAGCAGGCGACCAGCGAACTCGCCTATGAGCGCAGCGGGCCAGAACGTTTCCTGGAGACCTATTACGTACTGACCGAACTGGTTCGGGCGTTGGGCGAGCAACCGGACAATCGCGGGGCGGAAGGGATCGGACGGCTGGTCGCCCAGCTCCACACCATGCGCCGCATGTCGGTGTCGGTCGCGGGCATGCTGCACGCCGGCAGAGAGCCGGTGGTCGAAGCCTCCATCGTCAAGGACATCGGCACGATCTGGGAACAGCAATTGCCGCAGCGGGTGCGCGACTTGGCGGCTTTTGTCGAGCCGGATGCCAGCAATCATGAAATCCTCGACACGGTGCTGCCGTTCGCGATGAAGGTGGCGCCCAAGCTTACCATTCAGGGCGGCACCACCGAGGTGCTGCGCGGCATCATCGCACGCGGGCTCGGTCTGCGCTGAAGCGCGCGGAGAATTCAGCTCTCTCAATGCCGCGAGAGAGTGCGCGGGCTGCCGCTATCGCAATGCTCTAACCAGACCCTCATGGATCGGAGACCAGGACATGACCAAGTTCACGGACATCGGCGTCGAGAAAGCCGGCCACGTCACCACGATTGAAATCCAGCGGCCGCCGCTGAACTTCTTCGATGTTTCGTTGATCAACCAGATCGCCGACGCGCTGACCGATATCGACAACGATCCGGAGGCCCGCGCGGTGGTGCTTGCCGCACAAGGCAAGGCTTTTTGCGCTGGTGCCAATTTCGGCGATCCGGCGCGGCAGGAAGCCGAGGCCCGCGAAAAAACCGACCCGGTCTCGCATCTTCCGATCAACCATCTCTATGTCCAGGCGGTGCGGATCTTCCGCAACAAGAAGCCGATCGTCGCGGCGGTCCATGGCGCAGCGATCGGCGGCGGGTTGGGCCTGGCGGTGGCGGCAGATTTTCGCGTCACCTGTCCCGAGGCGCGTTTTGCCGCCAATTTCACCAAGCTCGGGTTTCATCCCGGCTTCGGGCTGACGGCGACGCTTCCCGAACTGGTTGGAAGGAACAATGCGGAGTTGATTTTCTACACCAGCCGCCGGATCACCGGTGAGGAAGCAACTCGAATGGGGCTCGCCAATGTTTGCGTGCCGCAGGAACAGGTACGCGCCGCCGCCATGAAGCTTGCTTCCGAGATCGCTGAATGCTCGCCGCTCGGCCTGCTCTCGACCCGCGCCACCATGCGCGCCGGCCTCGCCGACCGCGTGCTGGCCGCCACCAACCATGAGCTTGGCGAGCAAACCAGGCTTCGCTCGACCGAGGATTTCAAGGAAGGCATCAAGGCCACCGAAGAGCGCCGCGTCGCGAATTTCAAGGGGCGATGAACTGCTCCGAAGCCGTCGTACCGGGGCGCGCGTTAGCGCGAACCCGGAATGGCGTGAATTGAATTAAGCACCCTTCCGCACCACCAGGGCATCGACGATGGTGGCGCCGTGGCCAGCAGGGTGGACCAGAACCGGGTTGAGTTCGATTTCGGAAACCTGCGCGCTATATCGCGCCGCCAGCAGCGAGATCTGCGAGATCAGTTCCGACAGCGCCGGAATATCGGTTTTCGCAGCGCCCCGAAATCCGCTCAGCAGCGGGGCCGACTTGAGTGCCGCCAGCATGGCGGCCGCCTCAACCGCACTCACCGGCGCAGGGCGGTAAACCACATCCCTGAACAGCTCCGTGGTAACGCCGCCAAGGCCGACCATGATCATCGGACCGAACGTGGCGTCCAGCAGCGTGCCGACGATAATCTCGACACCCTTTTTCGCCATCGGGCCGACCAGTACGCCTTGAATGGCGGCTTTGGGCCGATGACGCCGCGCATTTTCCAGCAATGTTTGAAAAGTCGCGAACGCCTCGCCCTTGGTCGCGATATTGACGCGCACGCCGCCGACTTCGCTTTTGTGCGGGATATCAGGCGACTGGATCTTCATGACCAGCGGAAAGCCTATGCGGGCGATCGCAGCGTCCAGCGCGTTTTTATCCGCGACGAGGACTTCGTCTGATAACGCGATGCCAGCCTCGCGCAGCAGCGATTTGCTGTCGAATTCCGAAAGCGGGCCGGATTTCAGATCAACGGAGCCATCGCGCGGTAGCGACGCCTCGGCCTCGGCACCAGGCGCGAGCTTGAATCTGGCACGCTGAACCATCTGACGCATGGCAACGCCGACATGCGTCAACCCCGACAGCACCACGACGCCAGACGTTGCAAGCTCGCTCCGTGCGAACTGGGACGGCAGCGTATAGGAATAGAACACGATCGGTTTGTTCTGCGCGGATATCACCGGTTTCAGTTCCGCCTGCTTGAACGGCATCCTGGCGTCGCTGGACAGCGACAGCACCACCAAAACCGCGTCCACCTCGTCGGAAGCACTGAGCAAATCGATGCTCTTTTGCAAACCACCGCTGTGCACCCCCTGCGCGGTGACGTCGATTGGGTTGCGCGCCGTGCCATAGGACGGAATCAGAGCGCGAATTTCTGTCTGGATCGCCGCCGACAGCTCCGGCACCTGCAAACCCTGCATCGAAACGGTGTCCGCACCCCAAATGCCCGCGCCCCCCGACACGGTGAGAACGGCAACGCGGTCTCCCTTCGGCATCGGGTTGGTGGTCAGCACTGCGGCTATGGTCACCGCCTCATCGAGATCGTTCGAAACAATAAACCCATATTTTGCAAACACGGCATCATAGGCCGCGGACCAGCCGGCCATGCTCGCGGTATGCGAGGCCGCAGCCCGCTCGCCCGCGCCCGAGCGGCCGACCTTGGTGACAATGACCGACTTGCCGGTTTCCGCGGCGCGCCGGGCGGCGGCGACAAATTTCTCGACATCGCGAATGCCCTCGATGAACAGCAGGACCACGTCGGTTGACGAATCCTGCACCATGAAATCGAGGAATTCGCCGGCGCCGAGATCGGATTCGTTGCCGGTGCTGATGACGTAGCTGAGCGCGATACCCAGCGCCTTGGCGCGGTGATAGATCGCAAAGCCGATGCCTCCGCTCTGCGCAACAATTCCGATCCGCCGTCTGGTCGCGATCAGCCGCGGCGCGTCCGGCTTGACATCGACGGTCGGGCTGAAGGTGGCGGCAACGCGCTGCGCTTCGCTGTAGAAACCTTCCGTATTTGGACCGGAAATCCGCATTCCGGTCTTGCTGGCGAGATCGGCGATGGCGTCCTGCATCGCCATGCTGTCGCCGCCCTCCTCGGCGAATCCCGACGAGATGATCACCGCATTCTTGACCCCGGCGGTGGCGCATTCCTTCAGCGCGCCGAGAACCGCGCGCGCCGGAATCATGACGATAGCTAGATCGATTGGTTGTCCGACCGCGGCGATCGACGGATAGCAGGTCAGTCCTTCGATATCGCCGTAATTGGGATTGATCGGGTAGAGCTTGCCCGGAAATTCGTTCTTGCGCAGCATCGACAACAGTCGGCCCGGGATTTTCTCCGGATCGCGCGATGCGCCGATCAGGGCGATGCTATCCGGCGAGAAGAACGTGTGGAGCGGATGCCGGCATTTAGCGGTCGCAGTCGCGGGCGGCATTCAAAATTCCTTGTTATTCCCGAGAATTTCTGCCGGGCGCGCGAAGCTTCAGGACGCAAGATGGAACGTGACTCCGCCGAGCAAAAACGAATCATCCGACACCGCGTGACCTTTTGCCTTCGCGGCGTTGCGAACGGCGGCGATATCGCCGACCCGGAATATCAGGCCGCTCATGATTTCGCTGGTGCCCCTGACGAAGCGGAAGCAGCAATTTGGAAGCTTCAGTTCGGGCTCGACGCTCTGGTTTTTGGTGACGGGAATCCCGATGATCCGTCCCCAGTGCTCGGCCAATCCTTGAGGATCGGGGCTCTGCATTTCCACACCGATCAAGGCTTGCGTCACCTGCTTGCTGATCGATTTCTGCCAATCTGGCCCGGCGGGCGGATACGGGCCGAGAATATCGTCGCTGCCTTCGGTGTGATTGAATTCGATGAAGGCCGCGCGGCAATCGCGTGGATGCAGTTGCACGCCATGATAGGGCGCGTGATCGATGACGTTGGCGACGCGGACGCCGATTTCCTTGGCATGCCGCCCGCGTTCATCCGGGTCGTCGCAGCAGAAGATCGCCATGTAACCGCCACGGCCGCCGGTCTTTTCGATAAAGCGGCCTGCCGCAGTACCGGGTTGAAACGGCGCCACCACTTCCAGAAGGATGGTGTCGACCGGCAGCAACGCGTTCTCCAGGCCATATTTGGCGACATTGCCGTCGCGATAGCAGATGTTGAGCCCCATGATGTCGGCAATGTCGCCGATCACCGGCTCGAGATCCGGCGCCACCAGGCAGATTTGCCGCAACCTCATATAGCCAGACATCTCAGTGACCCTGGAAGGCGGGTTTGCGCTTTTCGACAAACGCTTTCGCGGCTTCCTTATGGTCGGCGGTCTCACCCGAGCGCGAGTGATGCATGGCCTCAGCGTCGAAGCAGGCTTCCAGCGACAGGTGCTCGGCGTTGTTGATGTTCCGCTTGATGTAACCCAGCGTCACCGAGGGGCCGTGCGCCAGCGACATGGCAAGCTCATGCGCCGCGGCTTCGACCTCGGCGTCAGGCACAACGCGGGTCACGATGCCGAGCGCGAGCGCTTCCTGCGCCGTCAGCACCGGCGATGTCAGATAGAGCTCCCGCGCCTTGGCGCTGCCGAGCAAATGGGTCAGGAAATAGGTGCCGCCGTAGTCGCCTGACAGGCCGACCTTGGCGAATGCGGTGGTGATCTTGGCCGATGCGCTGGCGACGCGGAGATCGCAGGCCAGCGCGATCGAAAGACCGGCGCCCGCCGCCGCGCCGTCCACCTGCGCCACCACCGGCTTCGGCATCTCGTGGAGAATGCGGGAGACTTCCATGCCACGCCGAAGATTGGCCAGCTTGGCTTCGAACGGTAACGACGCGCGCCCTTCCGCCATCGATTTCACATCGCCGCCGACACAGAATGTACCACCGGCACCTTTGAGCAAAACGGCGCGAACCTCGTGATCCTCAGCCGCGCGACGCGCGGCTTCGACCAGACCTCGTGTCATATCCGGATTGAGCGCGTTGCGCCGATCGGGGCGGTTCATGGTGATGGTGAGCAATCCGGAATCGAGCTTCTGGAGGACCATTTCATTTGCGCTCATTGGATTGTCGCTTTCATTGTTATTTGGTTGCCTTCTGTCATTCCGCGATGATGCGCTAGCACCAGACCTAGATGTGCAATTGCACATCGGGGAATCTCGAGATTCCGGGCTCGATGCGACGCATCGCCCCGGAACGACTTCGTGACTACGTCACTTCGTCATTTTTTCACCAGCGGGCAGCGCGACAGTTCGAGCGACTGGAACGCCTGATCGCCAGGGACCGTTGCCAGCAGCTTGTAATCGTCCCAGCGGCCTTTCGATTCCGACGGCTTCTTGACCTCGAACAGATACATGTCGTGCACCATGCGGCCGTCTTCGCGAATTCTGCCGTTCTTGGCGAACATGTCGTTGATCGGGGTTTCCTTCATGATTTTCATCACGGCTGCCGAGTCGGTGGTTCCGGCGGCCTTCACCGCCTGAAGATAGTGCGTGATCGACGAATAGACGCCGGCCTGCGCCGCGGTTGGCACCCGTTTCATGCGCTCCGTAAACCGCTTGGAGAACGCGCGGGTATCGTCATTAAGGTCCCAATAGAAGGCTTCGGCGAGTAACAGGCCCTGCGCGGTCTCAAGACCGACGCTGTCGATATCGGTTACGAATGCCAGCAGCGGCGACAGCTTCTGGCCGCCCTTCATCAGTCCGAATTCGGCCGCCTGCTTGATCGCATTGATGGTGTCGCCGCCGGCATTGGCAAGCCCTATCACCTTGGCCTTCGAGGCCTGCGCCTGCAGCAGATAGGACGAGAAATCGGAGGTATTGAGGGGGTGCCTGACGCTGCCGAGCACCTTGCCGCCGGACTTCAGCACGACATTGGTGGTGTCCTTTTCCAGATCCTGTCCGAAGGCATAGTCGGCGGTCAGGAAGAACCAGGTGTCCAGTCCGCTTTTCACCGCGGCCAAGCCGGTCACGTTGGCCTGACCAAAGGTATCGAACACGTAATGCACGGTGTAAGGGCCGCAGGCTTCGTTGCTCAGCCGGATCGATCCGGGGCCATTGAACATAATGATCTTGTTGCGCGCCTTCGCGATCTCGCCGGCCGCCAGCGCGGTCGCGGACGCCGCCACGTCAAAGATCATCTCGACGCCCTGATTATCCAGCATGTCACGGGCGATGTTGGCGGCAAGATCAGCCTTGTTGAGATGATCCGCCACGACGATCTCGATCTTGCGGCCAAGCACTTCGCCACCAAAATCCTCAGCTGCCATTTTCGCGGCCGTCTCGCTGCCTACCCCGGTGATGTCGGCATACAGACCGGACATGTCGAGGATGCCGCCAAGTTTCAGCGGCGGCTTGCTTTGCGCGAGGGCCGCGCCGGCGGCGAAGGTCAGCACCGATGCGAGAATGCCGGAAACAATTCGCTTCATGGAGCCTCCCTGCGAAAGGACCGCATTGCGTGCGGCTTCAATTCTGTTGACGCAATCATGCCGCAAGCGATGCGGTGCGGCAAGCTGTGGCGAAACCAGCCAATTCGCGTTTTTCCGCTAAGCGGAATGAGGCGGCCATGAGAACATGGCGTCGTGCTCTGGTCGGCGATCATGATTGAACTTCGTTGTAGACGTCGCGCGACGATCTTGCTGTGCGGCCTCGTGCTTGTTGTCGCCGCCGCCAGTCCGGTGATCGCCGCCGGATGCTCGTTTGAGGCGCAGGGCGAGGGGCGCGTCGCCGCGGTGATCGATGCACGCACCTTTCGACTGCAGGATGGCCGCGAGATCCGCCTTGCAGGGATCGAGCCGGCTTTTTCTGAAAAGGGACCGGCCCAAGATACAACGGCGCTGGCCGCGGTCGTATCCGGCCGAGACGTGACTTTGGCCGGGGAAGACGACACCCCCGACCGGTACGGTCGTCAACCGGCTTTCGTGTTTCTGGATCGTTCCGACACCTTGGTGCAAAGCCTGCTGCTGGCGCAGGGCGACGCACTGGTTTCGGCGACCGTGACCAACAAAGACTGTGCGGCGATCCTCACGGCGGCCGAAGCGGTGGCCCGCGAGGCAAAGCGGGGAACCTGGGCCGATGCCCTCGCCATAAAAAGCGCGGAAAGTCCGGACGATATTTTGGCCGGGATAGGGCGTTTTATGGTGGTCGAGGGCAAGGTTCTGTCGGTACGGCAGGCCGGGGCAACGACTTACCTGAATTTCGGACGGAACTGGACACGGGGCTTTGCTGTGACTATTTCAAGGCGCATGCTGGCGGGGTTCGAGGCCGCCGGGATCGTGCTTAAGTCTCTCGAAAATAAAAGGATTCGGGTCCGTGGCTGGGTCGAGTTGCGTGGCGGCCCAAGGATCGAAGCGCTCCGGGTGGGGCAGATTGAGTTGCTTGGCGAGAATTAGCTCGCGGGACCAATACGAGTGGTTGTCGTGGCAGAGCGTGCGGGACGGCGCGAGACCTGGCTGAGCCGCCGCCTTTGGGCTGCGCCGGTCCTGCTATGCGCTGCCTTTACGCTTGCCGCCTGCGGGGATATCGGCCGATTTCAGACCTCGTCCGCGCCGCCAAGCCCCTCCACTGCCAGCAAACCGGCGCGTACCGTCGCGCAAAGCCCGGCCGCCGAGCGCGAGCATGAGCGAATCCTGTCCTCCTATGGTGGCTCCTATGACGATCCGGCGCTGGAGGCGCTGATCGGCAAAACCGTCGATCGGCTAGTGGCCGCCTCCGATCGTCCCGACCAGGCCTACAAGGTGACCATCCTCAATTCGGGCGCGGTGAATGCGTTCGCACTTCCGACCGGCCAGCTTTACGTCACGCGCGGCCTGATCGCGCTGGCATGCGACACCTCGGAATTGTCCTCGGTGTTGAGCCACGAGATGGCGCATGTGCTGGCGAAACACGCATCGATCCGCGAGGACCAGGCGCGCCAGGCCGCCGTCGTTACCCGCGTCGTCACCGACATGGGCAACGATCCTGACCTTACCGCGCTGGCGCTCGCCAAAACCAAGCTGACGATGGCAAGCTTTTCCCGCGCCCAGGAGTTCGAGGCCGACAGCATCGGCGTCGGCATTTCGGCGCGCGCCCATTTCGACCCCTATGGTGCATCGCGCTTCCTCACTGCGATGGAGCGCAACGCCGAACTGAAAGCAGGAAAGACCTCGGTCGACCCGCGCGCGCAGGACTTCCTGTCGTCGCATCCGGCAACGCCGGAGCGCGTACAGAGCGCGCAAGCCAGCGCGAGGCAGTACACCTCACCGGAGGGTGGCGAACGCGACCGCGAAACCTACCTCGCCGCCATCGACAATATCGTCTACGGCGAAGATCCGAGCGAGGGCTTCGTTCGGGGCCGGCGCTTCCTGCATCCCAAGCTCGGCTTCACCTTCGCCGCGCCTGAAAACTTCACACTGGACAACACGGCGCAGGCCGTGATCGGCGTCCGCGAGGGCGGCAGCCAGGCGATGCGCTTTGACGTCGTGCGAGTGCCATCGGAGCAAACGCTCGGCGACTATCTCAATTCTGGCTGGATGGAAAATGTCGACAAGTCCTCGACGGAAGACCTGACGATCAACGGCTTCCCGGCGGCATCCGCGATCGCACATGGCGATCAATGGCAATTCAAGGTCTACGCGCTGCGTTTCGGCAGCGATGTCTACCGCTTTATTTTCGCCACCCGGCAGAAGAGTACCGAGAGCGACCGCAACGCGCGCGAAACCGTGAATTCCTTTCGTCGGTTGACGCTCGAGGAAATTCAGGCCGCGCGACCGCTGCGCATCAAGGTCATCACCGTTCAACCCGGCGATACCGTGGATTCGCTGTCGCACCGCATGGCCGGAGTTGACCGCCCGGCGGAGCGCTTTCGGGTCCTCAACGGCCTTGATGCCCACGCGCAGGTCAAGGCGCGGGATCGCGTGAAGATCGTGGTGGATTGACCCGCGAAGCGCGTCAATCCCGGGCCGTGCGTTAGCGCGAACCCGGGATCTCGATCGACGATGACTTCAGGCGAATTAACGGAACGCGGGTCGTCCCGCCGAAGGCCAGATCTGAGTTTACAAACGAAGTGCAACACTCTCGGCTGTAGGTGTTGCCATAGGGCGGAGTTCCGACACCCAACAAAAAAGCCCGGTCCTGCGACCGGGCTTTGATTGTTCGTGGACTTGAGAAGCTGCTCAGGCGGCTTCATCCGCGACGGCGGCATCGTCGCCATCCGTATCGCCTTCGCTATCGCCTTCACCATCCGCTTCGACCTCGGTCTCGGCCTTGGTGCCGCGGCGCGGGCTCTTGGCGAGCTGGCCTTCGATTTCCTTCACGGCCTCGGTTTCCGTCACGTGTTGCACGACGGCGATTTCGCGCGACAGCCGATCGAGCGCCGCTTCATAGAGCTGACGTTCGCTGTAGGACTGTTCGGGCTGCGATTCCGAGCGGTAAAGATCGCGCACCACTTCGGCTATCGCGACGATATCTCCCGAATTGATCTTGGCTTCATATTCCTGCGCCCGTCGGGACCACATCGTGCGCTTGACACGCGCACGTCCCTTCAGGGTTTCCAGCGCCCGCTTGACCAGCGCCGGCTCCGACAGCTTGCGCATGCCGACATTGGCGACCTTGGCGGTCGGCACCCGCAACGTCATCTTGTCCTTCAGGAAATTGATCACGAACAGTTCAAGCTTGGCGCCAGCAATCTCTTGATCTTCGATCGCGAGAATCTGGCCGACGCCATGCGCGGGATAAACCACGAATTCGTTGGTCTTGAAGCCCTGCCGCTGGGTCAGAACCTTCTTCGGCTCCTCGACGCGCGGCGCAACCGCCACAACTTTCGCTGCGGGCTTGCTGGTAACGACAGGCTTGTTTGCAACCGGCTTGACCGCCGTCTTTGCGGCAGCCTTAGGAGGAGTTTTGGAGGAAGCAACCTTCGAAGCAGTGGCCTTCGAACCGGTCGCTTTCGCGGCAGTTTTTGCAGTCTTGTTTGGCATTGCGCTTCTTTTGTTTTTCGAGGACTTTGCAGCCGCGGCCCTGGTGGCTTTCCGGTCATCCCCTAGGGAAGCACGGGCACGGCTTTTGGTTGCACCGCGGCTACCCGCAGTGGCTTTTTTGGAACCCTTGGAAACACTCTTTTTACGCGTTTTCTGTGACACAGCCTGCGCGCGGAACTCCCGCGCCCCTGTTCGATGTTTTTTGCCGCAAGCCCCTCAGGCCAAATACGCAGGCCATGGGTTCGGCTTGTAATGTGCCCAATATAGCACATTTTCCGCAAAAATCAATGATTTAGGGGCTATATCAGGGCCGAGCGACGGCATTCGGCCCAATGACCGACATTAGGGTTAAACTACCGGGTGCAATTCCGGACTGATGCTCACTTCCGAGACCGCATACCACGTCAAATCAGTCGCCGGTTCCAGGAGCTGGAGAAAAATATTTCTCGAACTTGCCCTCCATACCCTCGAAATCCTTGGCGTCGGCCGGAGATTCTTTCTTCTGGGTGATGTTCGGCCAACTCTTGGCATATTCGGTATTCACCTCGAGCCACTTTTCCAGACCGGGCTCGGTATCGGGCTTGATGGCATCCGCCGGGCATTCGGGTTCGCACACACCGCAGTCGATGCATTCATCGGGATGGATGACCAGCATGTTGTCACCCTCGTAGAAGCAATCCACCGGACAGACCTCAACGCAATCAGTATACTTGCATTTAATGCAGGCTTCAGTGACGACGTAAGTCATCCAAGGCTCCGAAACGGGTCAATTTTGAGTGGTTTGGGTAGCGCAGGAACTCGGCAGCCGCAAGTCAAGCTCCGCCCCCAAATGCAGCTTTCCCAGCGGTTCTAGGCTGGCTGAATTCGCTTGAATACAGATAGTTACTCCCGGCGGTCCTGCAAATCGTCGTAGAGCACCCGCGCCGCGGACGCATCGCCTCGTCGCTCTGCAAAACCGATCACCTTGAGGACGCGCACGCTGCGATCGAGCCCGATCGTCACAACGTCGCCGGCCTTCACGGTGTGACCCGGCGCCCGCTCACGCACGCCATTGATGCGGACATGGCCGGCCTCGACCAGGGCGGCCGCGCTGCTGCGGGCCTTCACCACTCGCGCATGCCACAACCACTTATCGAGACGCTGGCGCTCCAAGTAACACCAATTGCGACACCAAGACGAAATTATTCTAGCGCTGATCCTTGCGGGCGGTGAGCTGTTCCTTGAGCGCTGCCAGTTTGGCAAATGGCGAATTGGGGTCAATCGGGCGGTCACGTTCGCGCGGCGGCGGGGCGCTGGTTGCGAACTGCCGGTGCGACGGGCCGCCCTCGGAGCGCTTGTCCCGTCCGCCGTTTTCGCGTCCACCCTTCTCGCGCCCACCCCCAAATTTGCCCTTGGGCCGTTCCGCATCCCTGCCCTTGGCTCCAAAGCGCTCGCGCGGCGGACGACCCTTATTCTCGCGCGGTTCCTGAGCCGGCGCGCCGTCTGCTGCGGCCGCCACGGCTTCAACCGGCGCGTCGGTGCGAGATTTGCGGAAATCGTTGTTGCGATCGCGCCGCCCCCGCCGATGCCGCTCATGCTTGGCACCGTCGCCGGCTTCGCCGGTTGCGGCGACCGGCTGGGCTGCGCTTTCCTGGGAGCGGTCCTGATGACGATGATGGCTGCGATCGTGACGCGGCCGGCGATCATCCGATCGGCCGCCGGGCCGCCAGACATCCACCATTTCCGGGGCTGCGACAGCTTCAGGCACTGCAGCGCGCAGCCTGTTCCTGCGGCGCGTCCGAGGCGTCAATTTGGGCTGGAGTGCCGGCTCCGGCTGAATGTCGATAGATTTGACTTCGCCCGAAACCGGTTCGTCGGCGCCAGTCACCGTCGAGACAGCGATATCGGACGCTAACGCTGCGGGCGAGGATGCTCCCGCATCCTCGGAGATCGGCTGGCCGCCGTCGGGCTTGCCGGCATCGTCGCTGCTTTGCATGGCCATCGCGGGCTCGGCCGGCAATGCCTCTGCGATGGCGGGGGCGCCCTCCGCCCCGGTTTCCGAAGATACTTCGGATACCGTTTCCGGCGCTGGTTCGACCGAACTTGGCTCCGCTGCAGCCGTTTCGATCGCGGCCGGTTTCGGAGGCGGCGCCGGACGGCGTTCCATCCGATAGCCGAGCGCGCGCAGGATCGAGGCGAAGTCCTCGCCAGCCGAGCCGGTGAGCGACGTCATCGCCTGCGTCACCACGAAGCCACGACCATCGAAGGCGCCGGCGGGCTTTGTGCCTGGCGAGGCCTCGCGCCACGACAGCGCCGGACGAATGAGATCGGCGAGGCGTTCCAGAATATCGACCCGGACCGCGCGTTCGCCGCATTGCCGGTAGCCCAGGACGCGGTAAGCGTCGCGGTCGAGCTGCTTGTCGACGGGAAACGAGGTGCGGCCGGTGCTCGCCAGATGTTGTGCGCCCGACAGCGCCGACATATCGACATTGTCCTGCTTTTGCGCCCACAGCAGCGATGCCAGCGCGCGTGCTGCGGGCTTCAGGAGCGGCGGGACATAGATATGATAGGCCCCGAACCGCACGCCGTATTTGCGCAACGATGCCCGCGATGGCTGATCGAGATCCTTCATTTCGGTCGCGATCTTTTGGCGCTCCAGCACGCCGAGCGCCTCGATCAGTTGAAATGCGATCCCGCGCGCGATCCCGGTGATGTCCTCGGCCTTGGAGAGGTCGAACAACGGCCCCAGCAGTTTTTCGATGTGTGTCTTGAGCCAGAGATCGAGCCGCGTTTGCACCGCTTCGCGCGGCGCGCCGTTCAGCCGATCGTCGGAAATGACGCGGATGCGTGGATGCAGGACGTCATCCGCCGCAACCAGCTTCCCGACCGCATCGCCCGTCCACCGGATGGTACCGTCCGATGCCAGCAGAAATTGCTCGTCAGGCGCTGCCGACAATTTCTCGGCGCGCGCGTCGATTTCACCGGCCAGCGCCTTTTGCGCGGTCGCCTGCAATGCCTTGGCATCGGAGCCGGCCTCAGCCGCGTCGGGCGCAAAGGTAAACCCGTCCAGTCGGCCGATTACATGGCCTTCCACGATCACTTCGCCAGTCTTGCCAATTTCCGTATTCAACATCGTGTTTTCCCGCAGGCGGCGCATCAATACACTGGTACGGCGATCAACGAAACGCTCTGTGAGCCGTTCATGCAGCGCATCGGATAGTTTATTTTCGACGTCGCGCGCAATCCCCTGCCAATGCTCGGGATCGGCCAGCCAGTCCGGGCGATTGGCGACAAAGGTCCAGGTCCGGATTTGGGCGATCCGGCCCGATAGCGTGTCGATATCGCCATCAACGCGATCCGCCTGCTCGACCTGGGCGCCAAACCAGGCGTCCGGAATCCTGCCCTTGCGCATCAGAAAGCCAAACAGCGTCGTCACCAGCTCGGCATGGGCGGCGGGCGCGATCTTGCGGTAGTCCGGAATCTGACAGGCGTCCCATAGCCGTTCCACCGCGGCAGGTCCATGCGCCATCTCGCGCACGTCGGCATCGCGGGCGGCATGATCGAGCACCCGCAGATCCTCCGCGATCGGGGCCCGGGTCAGCGCTTCGTGGCCGGGCGTCAGTGCCAGCGACACTTGCAGCGCGCCCAGCGAAGAAAAATCCAACTTCGAATTGCGCCATTGCAGCACTTTCACCGTTTCGAAGGTATGATTCTGCAGCGAGTTGACTAATTCCGGCTCGAACGGCGCGCAGCGGCCGGTGGTGCCGAAAGTACCGTCGCGGGTAGCGCGACCGGCGCGACCGGCAATCTGCGCGAATTCGGATGGATTAAGACGACGGAATTGATAGCCGTCATATTTGCGATCAGACGCAAAGGCGACGTGATCGACGTCGAGATTGAGCCCCATTCCGACTGCGTCGGTCGCTACCAGATAATCGACGTCGCCGGACTGAAACATCGCCACCTGGGCGTTGCGGGTGCGCGGCGACAGCGATCCCAGCACGACGGCAGCACCGCCGTGCTGGCGCTTGATCAGCTCGGCGATCGCGTAGACCTCGTCCGCGGAAAACGCAACGATCGCGGTACGCCGCGGCTGCCGTGTGATCTTGCGGTCGCCGGCGAATTCCAGCTGCGACAGCCGCGGTCGCGTGACGATATTGGCGCCAGGCAGTAATCGCTCAATGATCGGGCGCATGGTGGCGGCGCCCAGCAGCAGGGTTTCGTCGCGGCCGCGGCGGTGCAGGATGCGATCGGTGAAGACATGGCCGCGTTCGAGATCGGCTGCGATCTGAATTTCATCGACCGCGAGAAAGGACACGTCGAGATCCCTGGGCATCGCCTCGACGGTGGAGACCCAGAACCGCGCCTTCGGCGGCTTGATTTTTTCTTCGCCCGTGATCAGCGCAACGGAATCCGCACCAGCGCGATCGACGATCTTGTTGTAAACCTCGCGTGCCAGCAGCCGCAGCGGCAACCCGATGACGCCGGAGGAGTGCGCCAGCATCCGCTCGATGGCGAGGTGGGTCTTGCCGGTGTTGGTAGGGCCCAGCACCGCGGTAACGCCGGAGCCGGGAGCCCGTCCATTGGCGGACGTCGGCGGTGAAGAAGAAAAGACCATGTTTTTCGGGGATTTCTGCGTCGCTGGCGTTGGATAGATGTTTCACAATGCGACGCATTTGAGGTCGCGGCTTAAGCTCTGGAACGAGTCCGGAACGAATCGCGCCCGAATTGGTGACTCGTCTCCACTCCGGCTTCGTTCACCGCAATATCTCGCGTTGGCACCACATAGCGGCACTAGATCAAGTTTGACGTCGACCGACAAGAGACGGTATCGCGCGGAAATCCTTAACAGCATCCGTCGCGCGGTCGCGTCGGGAGTTAACAGGATTCCGCACTTCCATGTTGCCGCGGTGGCCTCGACTTTCCCGTTCGTTTCCAGTGAAATCCGCCTCGAGGCGCGCTTGCGGCGGACGGCTACTGGGTTTTGGCGACCCGCGGTGGCGACGCCGAGGTGATGAACTGGGTGGCTTCCAGCATGGCGGAGCCGAGCGGCGTCGGGATCACCATCCGGAATGGGACCAGAATGCGGGTGCCGGCGAGTGGTGCAAAGGCCACTTCGATGTTGCGTTGCGCGGTGAGATATTTGATCACGGCGCGGTCGGGGATATAGCCGGCGATCGGTGAGAAATAGATCGCGCAGACCACCACGGGCCCCTGATAGCCCTTTTCGGCCTTTACCGTTTCCATCCGCTTGTAGTCGAGCTTGAGATCGTAGCGCATGCGCCCATCGAAAATGGCGGCTCCGGTGCGGCAGGCCTCGGGGCTGAGTGGATCACCCGATCCGGGGACACGCAGCAGCGATCCCGTCATCGGGTCGTAGACGCCGCGGCGCTGCGCATCCGTCACTGGAATCCGATCGGGATCGACCGGAGGCTCCGGCTCGATCGCATATTCCTTGACGTTGCCGCCGGACAAAATCATGCGGATCGATTCGATTTTCTTTTGGGTCGTGGTGCTGGCGGAATAATTCGTCGCCACCAACGCGCCGTTGACGACGCGGCCCTGCGACGCCCCGGCGCCGGTGCCGCTGGCGAACGCCTTGAGCAATCCCGAGGTGCCGCCGGACGCAGTGGCAACGTATTGATCGTCAGATACGTCGATGGTCCAGGCACCCTTGCCAACGGGGATACCGGCCAGCGTCGCCTCATATCGCGCCTCAAGCCTGCCTTGAGCGAGCGCAGAATGCGGGTGCATCAAGAGCAGCAGCAATGCGCTCGCGCCCAAGCTGCCCAGCGCCCGGCGCAGCATTTGGGGCGGCCGGAGCACAATCATGCGGAACGTGGTCACTGAAGGGCGATCCTCAAATACGCGCGTGCGAAGTTTCATTTAAGCAAAAATATCCGGCAAACAACGTCGGCTCCCGCAAACGCATGCCCAGGACTTGATCCGGGAGTGGACACCGGTTTTGCGACACCATTCGCGCAAATCGAACTTGCGCGCGCCTTTTTGAAGAAATCCGGCCCCAATCTACCAGAATGCGCGCCGGAACCATGGTTTCGTCGGCGAATACGCCGTTTATATGATGGCTTGAGGTTGCCGGAACCGCCCGCAAAATCCGGCCTCCCCGCGACTTTGTGGGCCGCGCAAACCTTGACGCCCTGGCGCTCTCCCCCTATACGTCCGCGGTTCCCTGGATGGACGTCATTTTGAACCCCCGCGCCGCACCTTAATGAGGTCGGAAGGGCGGGGATGGAAGAGGATTTTCGCGATGTCGCGGCGCTGCGAACTAACGGCCAAGGGCCCGCTGGTGGGCCACAAGGTCAGCCACTCGAATATCAAGACCAAACGGCGGTTCCTGCCGAACCTCTGCAACGTCACCTTCATTTCCGACGCGCTGGGACGGAACGTGCGGTTGCGGGTTTCGACCAACGCGATCAAATCCGTCGATCACCGCGGCGGCCTTGATGCGTTTTTGATCAAGGCCAAGGCGACCGAACTGTCGCCACGGGCGCTCGAGTTGAAGCGCCAGATCGAGAAAAAGACCGCGGCAGCCCCCGTAGCGAAGGCGAGCTGAAGCATTAGCTCAGCCGATCGATGCTGAAGAGTTTTGAATGGCCGGATCGCAAGATCCGGCCATTTGCGTTCTGCGCAGCGCACCAAGGGGAGCTGAAGGAATTCGGTCTCTCTCGGCGGAGTTGCGGTGAAAAAGAAACCGAAAATTAGGGTTACTCAATCGTCAACCCTTAGTTTTTCTTAAGTATTTCCACCCACTGTTGACTAGTGGCGCGCGTCAATAGCAATCGTGGGTTGTTTAAATGCAAAAGGTTTCGGCTGCGGTGGTCAGCCTGATATTGGGTACCGGTCTCGCCAACGCAGCGGACATGCCGGAAGCAGTCCGCCGGTGCTCTGTGGTCCTGGACCGGCGCTTATGTTGGGGGACAGGTTGGGGGTGGCCTCGGAAGCGCGGGGTTTTCCAATTCCGCAGGACCTTCCATCTATGGCGGCAACGTCAGAAGTCCGGCGGCGCTCGGCGGCGCGCAGGCTGGCTATAATTTCCAAGCCCCAAACTCGCGCTGGGTCTTCGGGGTCGAAGGGGATGCGAGTGCGCTGGGCGCCGATGGCACCGCTACCTGTCTTGCTTCATCCGGGTTTTTCATCTCAGCCAATTGTCGCGTTCGCCAGAATGCGAGCGGCAGCCTGACCGGCCGGATCGGCCTTGCGACAGGACCACAAGGGCACACCTTGATCTATGCCAAGGGCGGCGCGGCCTGGCTCGAAGAGCAGATCGATATCACGACCAACCTGGCCTATCCGCCGACGTCTACCGGCTTTGACGGCCCGCGCTGGGGATGGACAGTCGGCGCGGGTCTGGAAAAGGCGCTGACGCCAGCCTGGTCGTTCCGGGTGGAGTATGATTATACGAATTACGGCAGCGCCAACGCTGGAACGCCTGCGAGCTATCTTCTGCAGCCGTCGTTCGGTTATGTGGCCACACCGGGTAGCACGAGTACTGTCAGCCAGAACGTGCAAACCTTCAAAATGGGCTTGAACCTGAAAATCGGCGAAGACCTTCACGCCCAATGGGAAACGTCGCCATCCGACTATCGTTTGCGCGGGACATTCACTGAAAGCTTTATTCCCAGTGCAGAAATCGAATTCGGAGGCCGCACCTGGTACAGCTCCGGCCGGTTTCAGAAAGATCTCGGATCAACGCCTAATCAGCCCCAACAGGACTTGCTGAATTCGAGGCTTACCTACGACACGACAGCCGCGTCAGGCGAGCTGTTCGGTCGCGTCGACAGCGACACAAATATTTTCATCAAAGGCTTTCTCGGGGCCGGGAACATCCTGTCGGGCAAAATGAACGACGAGGATTGGCTGGTCTTCAATGAGACCGTGCCCTATTCGAACACCGTTTCCAATGTGACGGGACATCTGAGCTACGCGACGTTCGACGCTGGATATTCGCTGTTTCGCGGGCCGAATTCCAAAATCGGCGGCTTTATCGGCTACAATTATTACAACGAGAATAAGTCAGCGTATGGCTGCGCCCAGATCGCCAACAGCAATTCCGATTGTGTGCCACCAATCCCGAATTCCACGCTCGGCATTACGGAAAACACCGATCGAAATCTGTCGGGATTGGTCTGAACGGCGTGGTCACGGTGATGGACAGACTAACGCTCACGGCGGATGCGGCTTATTTGCCGTATGTCGTATTTCACGGCACCGATAATCATTTGCTGCGAACCGATGTCTCCAACACGATCTCCACGGAGACCGGTACCGGACAGGGCGTGCAGCTCGAGGCCGTCCTGGCTTATGCGCTTACGAATTCGTTCAGCGTCGGCGCCGGCGGCCGCTACTGGGCAATGTGGGCGACCGACGGCTATACCAACATTTTTGGGACCGGCTGCCCCTGCCAAACGTTGCCGGCCCAACCGAACGCTACGGCGCGTTCCTGCAGGCATCTTACAAGCTGAACGGAATTAAATAGCCGCTTGCTCGGCAGATAGATCGGTCTGTCGCCGTTGCCATGGTTCCCTGGGCTTTCGCAAGAAACGCGGCGCGGGGCGGCGGTTTAAAGTCCGCAGCCCCGCACCCTTTATTGTGCGTTACGCCG
>CAVRYV010000005.1:0-285077 GCA_963725555.1 uncultured Pseudomonadota bacterium
TGAAAGAGCCCCCGGTGTCAACGCCCGATTGCTGAGGTTTTTGTGTCTGGTTTGTCTTCTTATGTCGACACTCTGAGCGTCTCCGATGCTTTACGGATGCGGATGTTCTGGCTGGACGTCGTTTGTAGAGGTTCGTGTTTGTCAGCGTTGTTTTGTGGTCGTAGCTACGAGGGCTTGGCAACCTTCTTTTCAATCCGGGTTGCGCCCCGATACATCCCTTCGTGATCGCGGCCGCCGTTTCGGCAGACGCTCCCAGGGTGACCTGGGACACGGATATTTCAATTCGACCACACCGCGGAGACCAGAGCCGCCCCAATCAGGCGGACGCCCGGTTTGGCCGGGTCCAAGTGGCACCTCGGGCTGGCCCGGGCCCCGCGGCGATCTCCGGCTGACGAGCAGCCGGAGACCGGCACAACGCGTCTTCGATGGCTTCCTCCCAACAGGATTGTGGACGGGTTTGTCTTGACACGCTCACCGATGTCGTCTTGGCCCGCTTTGCTGTTCTCCGCTCGACAGCCGCGAGGCGTCGCTTGGGGGACTCCTCACAAGTCCCGGCGATGCCTCGCGGGGTGCTGCGCGGCTTCTCTTGGTCCCGCACTTGCTGGTAGGACCGTTTGTCGTGCAGCATGTGCCAGATGATCGTCGCCAGGCGGCGCATCACGGCCACCCGCGCAATCTTGGCTCCCCGGCGACGCTTGATCCGCTGATACCAGTCCTTCATGGACCGGTCCTTGCGCAGGACGTGCAGCACGAGCTGCCCCAACAGGAAGCGGGCCAGCGCGCTCCCCTCCTTGGTGATCGAGCCCAGCCGCTGGGTCGCCTCGCCGGAGTTGCGGCATCCGGGGGTGAGCCCCCAATAATTGGCCAGGCTCGATGACCGCGGGAAGCGGTCGATGCCGCTGATCCGCGAGGCCAGGCTCAAAGCCGTATAGTCGCGCGCTCCCGGAATGGTGGCGACCAACTGGGCCTCCTCGTGCTCCGCGTGCCGCTCGACGATCTTTTTTTCGACCTCCGCGAGCTGTTTGTCCCAGAGCGTCCACTGCGCCAAGAGCAGGTTCATCTCGAGCCGATCGATCGGGGGCAACTCGAGTTGCTCTAGCCAGCGCCGCGCCGCCTGGCTGTGCCGCGTGCGCGTGGGGCATTCCTGTTGCCGGTTATGGCGCATCAGGATGAGCTGGATCTTGTTGAGCGTCTTCGTGCGGCATTCCCCCAACCGTTTGCGGAACGCGGTCAGCTGGCGGTTCTCGGCGTCCTGAGGCGTCGGCAGCACGACCCGCCGCAATCCCCGAGGCTTTTCTCCCCGCTCCAACGGCTGTCGATTGATCCACAACAGCTCGGCAAGCTTCGCTGCGTCGCGCCGATCGGTCTTTTTGCGGCTCCGCGAGGCCGGCTGCACAAGCACCACGTCCACGCAGCCGAACTCGTCCCGCAGCATCTTGACCAACCAGTCGTTGAAGCCGCAGACTTCCAGGATCGCCTTGAAGCCGCCGGCCGTTTGCGCCTGCTGTCGAACTTGTTCCAAAAACGCCCGCACGCGCTGCCACTCCGTGCTCACTTGTCGTGCGATCAACACCCGGCCGTCTTCGTCCCGCAGATTCACTGTGAGCTGCTTGCGATGCTGGTCAATGCCCAGATAAAACATGCGTGGGTCCTCCTGAAAGCTCCGTCACTTGGGCGACGAACGCCACTGTTCGTCAGCTCGCAATCGAGAGTAACAGGAGGACTTCTCTTTCATAGGAATCAGGCGACAGCTTTGGCTCGCCAGTGTCTTCGCCGGTGTCCTCGCCGGGCGTGCCGATCGCGAACAGGCAGTTGGCCCTGCAAAATTACGTGCTCAACGATTCGAATCTCAAGCGGCAATCGCGGCCGGCTGCATGGGCCGGCCTCGATGGCCGGCTGTCGCCAGTGGCACTCTATGCCGTTAACCCTCGTTTTCGGCTAAAAAAGGAAAAACGGCCAATTTGGGCATGGCACCAGAAAAGGGTTAACGGCGTAGAGTGGCACCCACCCTGTTGCGATAAACGTCGAGTAAGTGCTGATGACGAGTCGAAATCTACCCGCAGATCCCGCACGCCGTCCGCGGTGCGAATGACGCAGCCGCCGGCGATGAAGACGAAGGCGTACACCTACGGCGTCGAGACGGTGAACGGCAACGACGCCTGGACGCTGTTCGAGGCTTGCGCTTGGGCGATGTCCCGGCGGCGAAGGCGCTGGTTAAGAAAGATCAGCGGCTCGTCAACGCGCAATACTGGTATCGATTCCCGATCCATCTGGCCGTGTTCGCTGGGAGTTCGGAACTCGTCGAGCTGCTGCTCGCAAATGGCGCCGATCCGGGCCAATCGATCTACACGTACGATTCCTGGCCGAAATTGTTGCGGTGCGCTCAGGAGCGCGGCGACCGGCCGGTCGAGTCGCTGCTCACGCGGGCCATGCAGACGAGGTTCGGCTACGACCCGGAATTCGAGGCCCTGAAAGAGGCAATCATTGCCCGTGACCCGCGAAAGGTCGGCACCGTCTTGCGGCAGCAGCCGAACCTGCGCGGGCGAGCGACGCTTTGGGCAATAATGCCCTGCACTGGAGCGTCATCACGCGTCAACTGGAATTGATCCGCCGCTTCGTCGAGCTGGGAACGCCGATCGATGCCCAGCGGGCCGACGGTCACACTCCCGTGCTGCTGGCCGTGAACGGTGCGACGGATTACTGGCATCGGGCGACGCGCGGCCGGTCGCATCCTTCGCTACGGAACACCTCCGTGATCGTCGGCAGCCTGCTCGCCCTGGGAGCGGATTACAGCATTTCCGTGGCGGCCGCTGTCGGCGATCAGGAACGCGTTGAAGCGCTGCTTCGCGCGGAGCCCGAGTTGGCGACGCGGCTGGACCCGGCACGCATCAGCCCTTTGTCGCATGCGGCACGGGAAGGCCACCTGCATCTCGTCCGGCTGTTGCTCGAACACGGTGCCGATCCGAATCGACCGGAAGAGGCGCTCCTCCACGGACGGGCACTGTTCGAGGCCTGCTTGCGCAATCACCGGCAGGTTGCCGAATTGCTGCTCGAAAACGGAGCCGATCCGAACGCCGGTGTCGATTCGAGCGGGTGCTGCCTGACGATCGGGGCGGTCTACCACGGCGACCAGGCGAAACCGCTCGAGCGACTCCTGCGGCAGCACGGCGCCGAGACGCCGCCGTACGTGATGAGCGCGTCTCAGCTGAAGCGGGCGATACGTGACAATCAGGAAGTGACTCAGCACGGCGAGTTTCTCGGCTGCGTGCTGGCGAAGCGCGATCCCGCGCTGCTCGATCTCTACCTTGACCTGAAACAGGGGAGCTCGAAGGGCAAGGCATCGGGCGCCTGCATTTCGGCGATGGTTTGCCATACCCAGCGCGGCCCTCGTTGATACGCCAGCTGCTCGACCGGGGCCTCGATCCGAAGGGAACCGACTGGCTCGGCAAAACGTTCCTGCACGCCAGCGCCGAGCAGGGAGACCGCACCGGGGCGGCGATTTTGCTCGAAGCCGGGGCCGACATCAATGCCCGCGACGTTGAATTCCGCGGCACCCCCTTGGCGGCGGCCGTTCGCTCCTGGTGCAACGCAGCGGAAGCCGCGCAGACGCCGCGGCGACGGCGGATGGTCGAGTTCCTGCTCAAACGCGGTGCCGCGACCAATCTTGCCGGCGACGCACCTTGGTCAACGCCCCTCGCCTGGGCGACCAGGTCCGGCAAGGCGGAAATCATCGAATTACTGAAGCGCCACGGGTGCAGTGTAATCGCCGATCGGACTTTGGTCCGAAATTCGCTCACCGCGAACAACCGACTGACGCATACAATGCGAGCAGCGAGTGCGACGCAGCCGCGGGCTGCGACGAGAGTCGCACGATTTTCGGGCGATGCGATTGAAAGAATCGCGGACAGCATTCGGTCACTTCACTTGAGGAGACGAACCATGAGACGAGTTTGTGCATTCTGCTCGATCGCGGTGTTGGCGCTGTTACCAGCGATCTCAGCCTGGCCCCTGCCGAGGACGCCCCGCACGCGCATGGCAAGATGTTTGCCACATGCGCCAAAGCGTGTTCCGAATGTATGAACTCCTGCAACTCCTGTTATCACCACTGCGCGACGCTCGTGAGCGAAGGCAACAAAGACCACACCAAGACGATGACCTTCTGCAACGATTGTGCGGAAGTCTGCGCGACGGCGGCCAAACTCACCGCGCGGCACAGTCCCTTCTCGGCCGCGATTTGCGAAACCTGCCGCAAGACGTGCGACGAATGCGGCGCCGCCTGCTCCCAGTTTCCGCAAGATGAGCACATGGCCGAGTGCGCCAAAGCGTGTCACGACTGTGCCGCCGCCTGCCGGGAGATGATCAAGCACACGTCGGGCTCGATTCCATCTCGCATTGATGCGCGGATGCGGTCCCGCGAGTTCACTTTTTTTCGCGGCCCATTTCAGCGCTCGCGGCGCGGGCTTCGGCGGGGTCGAGGTAGCCGTCGCGGTTGGTGTCGAGGCGGCGGAAGACGGAGAGCGGGCCCGGGAATTCGCGGAGGGAGACGTCACCGATGCGGTTGCGGTCCATTTTCTGGAACCAGGCGGGAGTGGTCACCTCTTGTCATGGTGCGTCTCCCGAGTTGCTTATCGTGTTGCGATCCGCGGCGCCGATAAGGCGTGAAGCGTTGTGCCAAAAGGGTCTGTCGTCCCTACCGGGACTTAGTCGAGACGAGGACGCATCCTAACCCCACGATGAATCGTGGGGCTATTCTCTTTCGCCCTGCGGGCAATTGAGAAAGTCACGAAGGCAATCGCAATCCGCAGAATTCTGTCCCGTTAGGGACACGCGATAATAGCCCATTGCTTCAGCAATGGGTGCCAGTTGTGCGAAAGCCAAAAGCCCCGGTAGGGGCGACAGAACGACGTGCAAGAGACAGCTCGCGAACGAATGCCTGGGAAACTCCACGGCCTTATCGAGGGTCGAGTGGCTGCCGACGCCTGTCGTCCCTAACGGGACTCGGTCGGATACGAAGGCACCCTAACCCCACGATGAATCGTGGGGCTATTCTCTTTCGCCCTGCGGGCGATTAATCCCCATCGGTGAAATCTGGTGCGTCAGGCAAAGCTTGACGGTTCTTGTCAGTTGAAAGGTACTGACCATGGTAGTTGTTCGTTCACCATGTAGCCGACTGAGCGGCTGTCGGAGTGATCCGGCGGTCGGAGCCTTGGAAGGCAAAGGCATCAGCCGTAATGCGAAAGCGTGAACCCGATTCGGCCTCGTTACGCATTTGAGAGTGGCCAGCCCTTCCAGATAGGGTGAAGCCTGTTACCGACCGTGAAGCAACGAACGCCTGCAGCGGCCGGGCTCTCCGGGGTGGGAGGGGACAGCGGATGCCGACAGAATCGCCAGGAACCTGAGAGACCCGTTCGAGTGACGCTTGGCACATAGGCCAAGGGTCAACGAGGCGCGGGAACCCATAACCGCGTGGCGGCTCGATCGGGAGTCGGAGGGGCTCATAGTAGCGTTGAAGCGGGGTAATGCCCGCGGAGCGAAGGGCCCTGCCAAGGACTCGACGTGCAAAAGGGTGAGGATACACATGGAGCATTGCTCCCAGAAGAGGCTTCGGCCTACCTCATTCCGCGGTAGCGTCTCAGTTCGTCGGCCAAGTCGACATCGGTCGGCGCATGCCTTCGAGCGAAGTGTTCTTGGGTAAGCCGGATGCGGGAAATCTGCACGTCCGGTTTGAAGAGGGGGGAGGCGGCGATGGCTCGTTCTCAATGAATGGACCATCGCCCCTCCTCTACTCGACCGGATCAATGCTTCGTCTCTTTGCTTTTCCGGTCCTCGGCTTGGGAGCCTTACCGCAGCCGCCGCGGAGTCGTTGGCGAGCGTTTCCAAACCAACTTCTCAGTTCCCGGGCCGCCGTCGACGATGAGCGTGTCGTCCGTGAGCGAGACGATGCGCCACTTCAGATTCCGCGTGGATCCAGGGAAGCAGGTTTTTGAACCCGAAAAGACCCCCCTTGGAGCGGCGAAGCACCAGCGTGTTTTCCTGCACACACCAGCTCTCGCCCTTTTCCGGAGGATCGTCCCCGATCGTCACGCCTTTGCTGTTCACCCTGCTGGCCAGCATTTGGCGATCTGCCGTAAACGTGTAAATGTCGGTGCGGCCCTGGGATTGGTTGATGATCCACGAGCCCGCCACGCGGTGCTCTGTCGCCGTCAACGCGGTGCTGATCCGGACCCAAACGATCACAACCAGAACTGCGATCAAGGTCGTCGCGAGAATGAGAGAGCGGCGGAGCCGTTTTACGACCGATCGTCTGGAGGCCGATCACGGTGCGTCTCTTAACTTGTGTTCGGTGTCTTGATGCGGCGGCACCGGATAGAAGCGGATGCAGTGCTTGGAATAAAGGGGAATGGCCAGCAAATCGCCGCTGGGGGAGAGCGCGGCATACGCGGGATTGCCGAAATCGAGTTCAAGCAGTTTCTCACCGTCCGGAATGTGAATGACTTTAATCTTTTGGTCGGTCAGATAGGCGACGACGCGTCCGTTCATCGACATGTCGAGGGCGTGCATCGCGGGGGTCATGTCGGAAAAGGGAAACTTCTCGGCCCAAGTGCGCAGCACCTGGGCGTGGTCGTCGAACAGTTCGATCAGGCTGATCGATGAGTGGTCGCGTGACACCAAGAACCGGCCGTCGGGCGTCATTTCGAAACTCGCCCGTTCCGTCATTTGCGAAGGGGGGTAAGTGGGGTCAGTCAAGCTGTATTCGCGCAGCGGGCCTGTCGGGTCGCCAGGTTTGGTGGGCAGCGTCACAACCCTGGCCGCGCACACAGGAGCGGCCGAGATCGCCAGACGCGTGTTCTCGCCGCTCGTTCCGCAGGCGATGTCAACTGCGTTGGTGTCGCAGCTTTTGATTGTCTGCAATCTCATTCCGCCCTTCGCGGCGTCGCGCCACATGCGGATCCCGAAGAAGTCGGGCTCGGGTCGGCCTATCGAAATCAAGGTGCGGTGCATAATACAAGTTTCCGAATTGATCAAAGCGAAGCCGTTCCGGCCGCACGAATGGGGCTCCGTGTTTGTGCTTTATCGGCTCGTCGCAGGCAAGCCGCACTTTGTGCTTCCAATCCGTGGTCTCCCAGATGTCGACATACAAGGGATCAAATGCCGCGACGGCCAGCACTGAGCCATCCAGGCTCCACGCGCATGTCGAGCCGACATCGTCGATCTGATGAACGAGTTCTCCAGTTGACACGCGATAGACGTAGACATGCGGCCGCCATTTGTCGCCTCGAGCGTGCAACTCGATGACGGCAAGCAGCCGCGCGTCCGGTGAAAAGTACAAGCCGAGGACCGCGGCGCAATTGAGGGGCAACTCATCGGGCCAAAACCCTGGCCTGACTCGCCCGAGCCCGTAGGCAATCACGGCGACGATCACCAAGGCGATCGCAACGCCCATGACGGCGTACAACGGCTTGCCAGCGTTCAGGCGCATTTCCCGTATTGCTCGGCGTGCTGCCAGCCGGGGGCACTTTGTAGAAGCGGATGCGGCGTCTTGCGTCATCGGACATCGCCAGCAACTGTCCGTCCGGCGAGAGGGCGATATCCCCACCCGATTTTGCAAAATCGAGATCGAGCAATGTGGCGGCGTCCGAGATGCGAATGACTTTGACGTGCCCGTCGGTACCACCGGCGGCGAGCTCTCCCTTTGTTGAGAGAGTAAAGGCGTGCATGCTCTCTGTGACGCGCGGAACTCCGAAGTCGTCGGGTAAGGACCACAGGACCTTGCCATGATCATCGAATAACTCGACGGCCGTGATCGCGGCGCTGTCACGAGCGATCAAGTATCTGCCGTCGGGCGTCATTTCGAGAGCCGCATTCACGAGACCGGGAAGGGTGTATTCGCACAGCACGCGCGGGTTGGCGACGGGGCTCCCCGCGATTGTCACCACGCGTGCCGGCGACGCCGGAGCGGACCGCCTTGCCGCACCCGCCGGGAAGGCGAGACGCGTGTTCGTGCGACCGTTGCGCAGGCCAGATCGTGGGAATTGTAGGAATTGACGATTTGCAATTTGGCCGCGCCCTTTGCCGCGTTCTGCCAGACTCGGAACCCCAGCAGCTCCGGCGAAAAATCGCCATCGAAATCAATCCAGTCGGATAAATACAAATTGCCCGCTCGATCGAAACAGAGCCGCCTGGGCCGGATGATGGTGGCTTCGCTTTTGTGTTCTGGGGAATCCATGTAGCCCAGCCGCACTTTGCGCGTCCAATTCGCGGTGTCCCAGACGTCGACGTACCATGGATCGTACGCCACGACGGCGAGCGCGGAGCCTCCGCGCTCCACGCGCACGCCCAGGCGGCGTCATCGATTCGGTGAATCAGTTCTCCCGTGGCAGCCCGATAGATGTAGGCATGCTGCGGCGAGTTTATGTCTCGATCGTCCAACGCAATGACCGCAAGCAGCTTGCCGTCCGGCGAAGATTGCAGACCGCCCGTCGACATGCCAGGCGAAGTCGGGCGGCGGCCCTGAATCGCGTTGCCAATACCAGTAGCCAACCAGGCCGACGATCAGCGCGGCGATCGCAAGGCCGATGACGGGGCGGAGCGGCTTGCCGGCGGTCATGCGCATTTCCCGAATTGCCTGGCGTGCCGCCAGCGGGCGGCACCTGGTAGAAGCGGATGCGGTGTCTTGAACGTTTGGGAATGGCCAACAACCCGCCGTCGGGCGAGAGGGCAATGCGAGGCCGTATTCCAAAGTCGAGACCGAGCAGCTTCTCGCCGTCCGGAATGTGAATGACTTTGACACGCCGATCCGTGGTGTAGGCGGCGACATGCCGCTCTGCGACATGGCGAATGCGCATCCTGGGCGAAACGACGGGCAGAGGAAAGTCGTCCGGCCAAGTGTGCAGCACCTGGCCGTGGTCGTCGAATAGCTCCATGACAGTGATCGCGGTGTTGTTGCGAGCGACCAGAAATCGGCCGTCCGGTGTGAGATCGATACTTGCGTTCATCGTCTCGGGGAGAGTGTATTCGCGAAGCACGGCGGGTCGAGTGCCCGGCTTCGCGGCGAGCGTCACAACCCGTGCCGGACACTCACCGATTGCCGAAATGGCCAGGCGCGTGTTCTCCCGATCGTCACGCAGGCAAGGTCGACGTCGGAGATGCGCACGCAGGGATGATTTGCATTTTCGTACCCCCGTGTGCCGCGTTCTGCCAGACTCGGAACCCCAGCAGTTCCGGCGAATAAGGGCCATCGAAATCAATCCAGTCTGATAAATACAAATTGCCCGCTCGATCGAAGCAGAGCCGCTGTGGCCGGATGAGGGTGGCTTCTTCTCTGTGTTCTGTGGACTCCATATAGCCGAGCCGAACTTTGAGCGTCCATTTTGCAGTGTCCCAGACGTCGACGTACCAGGGATCAAACGCGGCGACGGCGAGCGCGCCGCGCGATCCGCGGCCTCCACGCGCCACGTCCAGGCAGCGTCGTCGATTTTGCGAATGAGCTCGCCGGTCTAAGCGCGATAGATGTAGGCGTGTTGCGGCGAGTTCGCGTTTCGATCATCGAGCGCAAGCACGGCGAGCAGCTTACCGTCCGGCGAAAACCGCAGATTCTCCACAAGGGCGCCGTCGACGTGCCAGGCGAAGTCGGGCGACGGCCCCGACCCGAGTTGCCAGAGCCACCAGGCAATCAGGCCGACGATCACCCCGCCGACCGCGACGCGGACGACGAGGTGCAGCGGCTTTCGATTCAAGACTACCAACGTCTCGCGCCCGGAATTAAAGGCACTTTTTTACCACAAAGGCACAAAGGCACCAAGAAAAGACAAAACAGAGGAAGGCGTTGAACGGGAGACAAATCGAGCGAACAGAGGAAGGTCAACCTCAAACTCTGTTTCCTCCATCGCCTCCTGTTCATGTCTTCTGCATTTCTTGGTGTCTTGGTGCCTTTGTGGTGAAAATCTCCTCTTCGAATCACAAAGACGTCCACCTAACACGGCTGGCAGCGAGAGAATGGCAAGCCGGCGACTCGACTGGGGGCACCCATCCGATGGGTCCGTCGAAGTCAGCTTGCCCTACGGATAGCCACCGGTGCGCCACCGCGCCCGGAATTAAAGGCACTTTTTTACCACAAAGGCACAAAGGCACCAAGAAAAGACAAAAAAGACAAAACAGAGGAAGGCGTTGAACGGGAGGCAATTTGAACGAACCGAGGAAACACGACTTCAATCGCTGTTTCCTCCATTGCCTCCTGTTCATGTCTTCTGCATTTCTTGGTGTCTTGGTGCCTTTGTGGTGAAAATCTCCTCTTCGAAATCACAAAGACGTCCACCTAACACGGCTCGCAGCGAGAGAATGGCAAGCTGGCGACTCGACTGGGGGCACCCATCCGATGGGTCCGTCGAAGTCAACTTGCCCTACGGATAGGCCGCCACCGGTGCGCCCACCGCGGCCGGCACTTCCAGAACGACGTTGGTAACGGACTGGCCCTGGCGAAGCGCCACCACGTGCGCTCCGTGCCAGGGGTCGGCGAAGTTGTTCGTCTCGGATTCGGACGGGTGTTCGGGATTGTCTGCGTCGTGCAGGCCGTCGTGGCCCACTTTCAGGCCGAAATCGCCGGCGGGGAGACGATCGAGGCGGAAGGTGCCGTCTTGGTTGATACGGGTTTCGGCCCGCCATACGCCGCGATCGAAGGCGACGACCCACCACTGGCCGGCCGCGTCGGCCGGAATTCCGCGGACCTGGCCTGCAATCGATCCGCCCGACTCAAGCTCGATATCGAGCTTGCGGATCTCACTCATCTTCATCTCGAAAGGTCCGCGAATGGTCGGGGCCTGGTTCGGCTCCTCGACGACCACGAACCAGCGATCCTCGTTGCGCAGCTCGAGTGAATAGTTGCCCGGCGACGAGGCAGTGACAAAGGACAAGGGGTTCCATTCCGTGCGCACGGTTCGGCCGCGCTGGATGTCGACATAGGGCAGCTTTCTTTCGGTCCGCACGCGCCACCGCGCTGACCCAGGCCGACGTCACGGGCCGTCCGTTGCGGGTCAGCCGGCCTTGGATTTTGGCCACCGGGATGGCGTTGGCGGGCGCGGTCGATCCGTTGGCCGCGCCTTGATCACCACGCCGGTGATGTCTTCGTAGTCCTTGCGTTCGTCGAGATTGGCTTCCGCGTCATCGTAGCCGGGCGTCGCACGGTGAGATGCAGATTCTGTGGTGCGCGATAAGCCACGCGAAACTCGCCCGGTTTCGCCTGCTCGAACGGAACGGGGCGGCAGTTTCCGCGATCGATCGTGCCGTCGGCACGCCGGTTGAACCAGCAGAGGATGAACGTCTTGACGGCGACCGGCTTACCGCTATCGACATCCACGACGCGGCCCGTGACCCAGCGCTGCGGCACCAGTGTGATCTCGACTTGCGAGGGATGATCGCCAACCGGCACGCGCTTGTAATTGAAACGGGGCGCGGAAATCTCCACGTCGACTCGGGGAAGGATTGTGCGCCGAAACCGCGGAGCACAAACCGGCCGACTGCGTCGGTGACTGCGGTCGGGCTGTTTGCGAAACTCGTGCTGATGGGAATGTTCGCGAGCGGTTTCCCCTGCGCATCGTGCACCGTGCCGCGGATGGGAACATCGGCCTCCAATTTGATCGTGCGCAAAGTCTGCACGCCTCCACCAGGGAGGACGTCGGCCCGCGTCCAGCCTAAGGCCATGCCGGGCACTCTCACGGCGACCGTGAGCCGACAAGGAGGCACGTTGTCGAGGCGGAACCGGCCCTGGGCATCCGTCGTCAGCGGGACATCCGGCCCGAAATCCTGGTAGAGATACGCCCGGTGAGAATCCGGCAGATGCTGCAGGTGACGGCGACATGAGCGGCAGGCTGACCGTCGGCTTGCATCACTCGGCCCTCGACTGGGCGACCGGCACGACGATCACGCGGACGATGTTCACCGCGCCCGGAAAAACCGACGCGTTTTCGCGATGCTCGCGGCCAAGACCGGGAGCACCGACGAGCAGCACCTGGCGAAAAACCGCGGTCAGTGGCCCAAGATGGAAGCGGCCGTCCGCAGAAGTCGTCGTCGAAGCGATGGTGGCCGGCGGCCGACTCTCGAGCCAGACCTTCGCGTTGGCCACGGGGCGACCGTCCAAATCGACAACAACGCCGGCCAATTCGCCCTTCCGTTCATCTGCCTTGAGATGACCAGTGGTTGCCACAAACAAGGCGGCCACGCAGAGAGCTGCAAGGAAGGTGCGAATGTTGGTTGGCGTCATAAACTCGTCTCCGCCATATTCCAGAGTGCAGAACTTTGCCCCTCGTACCCAAGCTTAAAGAATGGCAAGCTAGCGACTCGACTGAGCTCGTCGAAGTCAGCTTGCCCTACGAGACTATCGCGTGCGAGACCCCTCATCCGGCGCGCGTTTCAAAACCCATCGAGAGCCTTGGCTCTCGAGAATCAGGGTGTCGTCGGATTGAAACGTGATGTGCCACTGGTCCCACCGATTCGAACTGTCGCCGAGTAATTCTCTGATCGTCGGCCGGCCTTTGCGGCCTCTGCGAATAAACAATCCTTGATCGTCGGCGTACCACCTTTCGTCCTTGTCGCCCAACACTTCGCCGACGACGACGTTCGCTGCATTCACGTCGCAGGCACGGACGCGCAGGTTCGATTCGAGCGTCAGCACGCGTTTTACCCCGGGCGATTGGTCGCGAACCCACGTGCCGACGAGCTTTCGCTCGCCGGCCGAAAGTGCGGCGCCGCTTCTGGCCCAGACGATGCCGACGGCCAAAGCCACGAGCAGAGCCGCCAACGCGAACGCCGTTCTACGATTTCGAAAACGCGACTAACGGCGGCGACGGTTTTGAAAACAGGTGCTTGCATGTTACTCCTCGCTCGAGGACGAGGTCACAATGGCAAGCTGGCGACTCGACTGGGGGTGCCCATTCCGGTGGGTCCGTCGAAGTCAGCTTGCCCTACGGATCAATGCATGAGTTTTTCCGCTAGTGTCTTCTCATCGCCTGGCACCAGCCGGCCCTCGGGGTTGAACAGGAGTTTGCTGGCCGTCTGGCCGAAGTTGGCATTGGATTCGAGCGTGTCGTCCAAGACGATCGGGAAGGGGATCGGCTTGCCTTGCCAAATCGTCTTCACGACCGGTTTCAACTCGCGGTCGAGGTCGGACATCGATTTGATCTCCGGTTCGGTGTTGCAGATGCAAACGATTTCGAAGCGATCGCGCTGGGCCGCGTGGTCCTCGTAGAACTTCGTGAGGGCGGGAATCTCGCGGGCCAGGCAGGGCCCGCACCCCAGGCCCCAGAAGTAGACCAAGACCCATTTGCCTTTGAAGTCGGCCACCTGAGCGTCCTTGGGAATGCCGCGCGTCTCGTGGCATGCCACTTGGGGGCCGGTTGGCCGTAGAGTTTTTGCGGGTCGACGTTGGGCCAGATGCCTTTCGCTCTGGCTTCGTCAATGCGCTCCCAGCGGCGCGGTTGTATGCGGCGCCAGTTCGAGGACGCCGACGTCGACGTCGCTTTTGCCGGCGGGGATCGTGAAGTTGACGTACTCGGCGAGGTCGTATCTCGGCTGCCGGTCTCCGTGCGTCTGACTCGAAGCAATAGTTGCCCGGAGGCAGAAGGAACTCGAAGCGAGACTTGAATGACGAGCACCACGTGACGCGGTTGGCACGCAGCGGGAACTCTTCGCTTTGGCGAAATCGCACCACAACCATTGTCCATTTTTCTTTCGTTGCATTCGGAAGTTGCACGCGGCCATGCAGCCGCGTGAGCGGGCCGAGCTTGATTTCGACCGGGACAGACGAGTTCTGCGAGTTGACGCAGAAACAGGCGCCGTGCTTGCGCTCTTTGTCGAAAGCGAGGAACAAGGTAGTTGGTCCAGCCCATCTTGATCGAGAAGCGGCCATCGGCATCCGTCTTGGTGGGATTGGTCCCCCAAGGTTCCATGCGGCCTTCGTTTTGCGAAAGGATGTCGGACTGGCTGTCGCGGACCTCGACGGGAAGCCTTTCGATCCGCTGAATCTCCGCCAGGGGAACGCCGTTGGCGTTCCAGAAAGTGGCGACGTCGATGCCGGCGGCGGGACGGCCCTGCGGATCGAGCACGCGGCCTTCGAGCCGCCAGGCGTCAGTGCCGGCGAGCGCGGTGCGCGGCGAGCAGCACCAGAAAGGCAACCAAACAAGCTCGTGACGGCATGGCGAAGACTCCCAAATGGCGGCCGGCTGGATTCGTGTTTTGGCCTTCGTACCCAAGCTCTGCTCGGGCACGCGTTTTCTGCGGGGCCCGCTTCCCTTGATCGTGTTGTCTCAAAGCGAGACGCGAACGAGATGCCAATGGCAAGCTGGCAGCTTGCCCTACTGGTGCGACCACTTGTAATCCAACGGTAATTGGCAGCCGCAACGGCGCGTTTCGTGGCCGAAAAGCGCCAATCGTGCATGGCAATTACAAGTGGTCGCACCACTACGAAATTACTGCTTGAGCTTTTCGGCCAGCGTCTTCTCATCGCCCGGCACGAGGCGGCCTTCGGGGTTGAAGAGGAGTTTGGTGGCTGTCAGGCCGAAGTTTGCATTGGATTGGAGCGTGTTGTCCAAGACGATCGGAAAGGGGATTTGCTTGCCGTGCCAGACGGCTTTGACGACCGGCTTCAACTCGCGATCGAGATCGGCCATCGATTTGATCTCCGGCTCGGTGCTGCAGATGCTCACGATCTCGAAGCGGTCGCGCTGGCCCGCATGGGTTTCGTAGAAATTCATCAAGGACGGAATTTCCCGGCCCAGGCACGGATTGCACCACGGGCCCCAGAAGTACGCGAGCACCCATTTGCCTTTGAAATCGGTGAGCTGGGCGTCTTTGGGAATGCCGTGCGTGTCGGTGGCGTGCCACTTGGGGGCGGGCTGGCCATAGAGCTTTGCCGGGTCGACGTTGGGCCAGGTGCCCTTGGCCTTGGCTTCCTCAATGCGGTCCCAGCGGCGCGGTTGATGCGGCGTGAGTTCGAGGGTTCCCGCGTCGAGGTCGCTCTTGCCGGGAGGTAGGACGACCGGACGATTCGGAGCCAGGTCGTTCCGGCGGTCGCCCAGGTCGCCGTTACCTTCGAGCTCGTACTTGCCCGGCGGCAGCGAGATGTCGAACGTGCCGTTTGCGCGACCAGCACACGGCCACCCGACGGTTGCCCAATGGAGACTCCTCGCTCTCCGGAATGCGGGCGACGATGACGGAATGATCGGGCGGACGGTTCGTCCCGGCGATGCGCAACCGGCCGTGCAGGCGGACGAGCGGCGCGAGCCTGGTCGTCACAGTGGAATTCGCGTCGGTCGGACGGCTGAGGATGAGTCCGCCGCGTTGGCGCTGTTTGTCGATGGCGACGAGATAGTATTGGGCCCGCGTCATTCGCGAGGCGAAACGGCCGTCGGCATCGGTCTTTGTGGTGCGCCAGGCCCCACGGTTCCATCGGACCTTCGACGGCGTCGAGCTTCGACGTGTCGGGCTTGTGGCCTTGGGCTTGTTCCTTTTCGATGCGCCGGATTTCGGTCAGCGGAATTCCGTTGCAGTTCCAAAAGACCGCCACATCAACACCGGCGGCCGGTTTGCCTTGCGGATCGAGCACTTGCCCGTGCACGGTCCAGGCATCGTCGGCGGCATTTGCCTGTGCGGCAAGCAGCACCAAAAACGCGAACAGCGAGTTGCGAAAACGCATGGCATTGTCCCCGGAAAGGCGGGGTTTTCTCGACCGCGATGGAGCCGAGAAAGCGAGCTTTCGTCAGTTAGACGGGCTGAGCTGGGAGATTTGTTTAAGCCGGGCTGAACTGCGCGCGGCTTGGCCGGGGCTTTAATTTCGCAAGAGTATGCAGCAGCGTAGACACTTATGCTTGAAATTCGCGACAGAAACGGGCCGGCTGCATCGGGTGCGGCTCTAGCCCCAGCATACCCAGAGCGTCCAAAATCACGAAGCTCAGTCTGCGGGTTTTTTTCAAAAATTCTGGAAAATCAACCGGCCTGCGGAGCCTGCCGGAATGGCAGGAGCGGGCGTGCGGACAAATTGGCAGTTTTTTGGGGTGGACCCCAAAAAAGTCCCCCCTTGCAGCGCCCAAAAAAGCCAAAAAAGTCGGCGGCCGGGAGTCAAAATGGCAGCCGCAAGCTCGTCTGTCCGCGTTCGGCGGATTTGGATTAGAATCCCGCCTCTCCCCGCGATTACGAATACGGCGACGACACGACAAAATGATCCTCGGGCTGCGTGCAAGGAGCACGGGCATGTCAACCGGCAAAGGACTGCTGTTGGCGGGAGCGCTGTGTGCGGCGGCCACCTCGTTTTTGGGCTGCACCGCCACGGGGAAGACGACTTCGCAAGTCTTAGCGAAGGCGTCCCCCGATGGCACGGCAAAAAAGACGCCTGACTCGGAGCGCCGCCGCTATCAGGTCGACCGCGATCCAGCCGCGATGCGCTGGCTGTTAGCCCACTGCGTCCACCGGCAATGACGGTCAAGGAAATCAACGACGCACTGGGCGAGGATTCCGTCCGCGTCCACGACGATACGTGGGTGAAACGGGGCAACGGCTACCGCGAAGACGACACCGTCTATCGCTGGGGACCCGACAAAAATGGCCGCGACGTTTACCTCGTTTTCCGCGAAGGAAAACTGATCAACTTCGACCCGAAGGAATTCGAGTAGCGGGGCGAGGACCGCCCGTCAGCTCTTGTTCCTCAAGTGTTTGTCGAAGAATTTGTACATGGCTTGGGCGGCCTTTTGATAGCCCTTCGGGGTGAAGCCGTGCTTTTCGCCGTCGAGCAGCAGCATTTCGTGCGACGCGCCGGCTTTTTTCATGGCGGCGTCGAATTCGGTGGCCTGGTCGACGGGGACCACGGGGTCGGCTGTGCCGTGGATCGTCAAAATCGGCGGAGCGTCTTTGGATACGTAACTGACGGGGCTGGCCGCCTTATAGACTCCGGCGCTTTTTCCGGCGGTCCGCCTAAGAGCACTTCCACAACGCCGGCGGCCTGCTTGCTGGTGGCATGGAGGTGCGGAAGGTCGGTTGGGCCAAAATAATTCACCACGGCCTGCACCTGGCTGGAGACTCCGGGGTTGCCTCCGCTGCCTTCGAACAGTTTCGAACCGTCGGTGACTCCCGCCAAGAGGCTGAGATGCCCCCCTGCCGAGCCTCCCGTGGCCCCGATGCGGTTGGGGTCGACGTGGTATTTTTCGGCGTTGGCGCGGAGCCAACGGATCGCACATTTGACGTCTTCGATCTGTGCGGGGAACGGGTTGCGGGCTTTTCCGGAATCATCGGGATCGGTGAGTCGATAGTTGATCGCAATGGCCACGTAGCCGTGCCGGGCAGCGTTCTGGATTTCTCCGTCATACATACTGCGGTCGCCGCCGCGCCATCCGCCGCCATGAATGAAAACGAGGCCGGGCAAAAGGCCGCTGGACTGCTCAGGCCGGGCCAGATTCAGCTTGAGCTGCTTGGTGCCGCCCGTTCCGTAAACGATGTCCTTTTCCACAATCACCTCGGCCGCCTGCAGACTCGGAACCGCGAAGGAGACGGCAAACACGGCCGTGAGCGAAAAAAAGCACCAACCCAATCGCCTCGTCATTTGAAACCTCACTGTTGCCAGATCGTGACTGTCGTCCGGTTCGTTACCTGGTCAGGTCATCGTTCGATTCGAGAAATAGAGCCGCCGGGCCGTTTCGCCCAGAATCTGCCGCTGCGAGTCGGCGTCCAGATCGAGTTCATGAGTGAAAACGCGCAGGTGCTCTCCGTAAGTGGCCTTGGGACACCAGAGCTTGCAGGGAAAATCGCTTCCCCAAACGCACCGCTCCGCTCCGAAGGCGTCGATCATCGCCAGGCAAGGCCCGTGCATGTCGCGGAAAGGAAAACTCTCTCCGCTGCCCGTCGCCACGAACGACAACTTGGCGTGTAAATTGGGCACACGGGCCAACGCCAGCATATCCGAAAGAATGCGTTTTTGCTCGCGCCCGGCATTCAAATTGAGGCAGTGATCGATGACCACCGGCAAGTTCGGATGCCGGCGGCCCAACGCTTCGACTTCGGAGCGTTTCTCACGATTGACGAGGACGTTGACGACGATTCCCAGTCGCTCGGCGGCGGACCACAACCTGTCGACTCCGGGGTCGTCGAGTCGGCCGTTCTTGGCCGGAATGCTCCGCAAGGCGCGGATGTTAAACTGCTGAATGTAGCGTTCCAACAGCGTCGCACTGTGCGGATCGTCCGGGTTCAGCGTGCAGACGCCGACGAATGTACCGCGATTCGCTTTGCACGCGTCGGCGATGAACCGATTATCCCACTGGTAAAACGTGCTCGTTTGCACGGCCGTCGCCATCTGGACGCCGGCGGACTGCATTTCTCGCCGCAGGTGGGCGACGGTTCCCTCCCCGAAGGCAGGACGGTACGGATTTGGAATCGGGGGATAGGTCGATTCGTCCTCGCTATAGAGGTGGGCATGACAATCAATGATGAGCGGCGGTCGCACCGCTGCCCCACTGTTGGCCCGTACTTGAGCTGACAACCACGAAAGGCCGGCAACGGCTGCCGCACTGGTGCAGGACAAAAATTGTCGACGAGTGGACGCACCTTTTCCGGTCGGTGTCGAAACGAGCGTCACGCGAAAAAACGCTTTCCAGCGGGAAATTCGGTGGGAATGATCGGGGGAAGCCGAAAGAAGGCGGCTGGGTTCGTGCCGCCGAGGTGAATTGATAGTCCAAAACGCCTTTTCGCTCAAGAACGGACCGGCCGGAACGCGAAACGTGCGCGTAAGTCATACGTGAATGCGGATTTGACGTCATCCGGCCGAGCCGATAGGATTCACGGTTCGCGCGAGCTTGGGCAAGTTTCGGCTCGTGCGCGAAATTGCAGCAACTGCAGGACGCAAGGTGCGCTCAGCAAACTGCAAAAAAACTCATTTGTTGACGATCGTTAATTCGTAACGGCCTCTGCGAGAGGCTGTGCCGGTTTGCACCAGCAGCTTGTCTGGAAAATCGGTCGAAGGCGGTTGTCGGGAGAAAGTGCACAGTGTCGGATATCGTCGTTAAAGACATTCTGGATGCGGGGGTTCACTTCGGCCATCGCACGAGCCGGTGGAACCCCAAAATGCGGCCCTATATCTACGGTCGCCGCAATCTGATCCACATCATCGACATCAAAGAGACTGTCCGCGGGCTGTTGCGGGCGCGGAAATACCTGCAGCGAGTCGCGGGCGACGGCAGCCTGGTGCTGTTTTGCGGCACCAAGCGTCAAGCCGCCGAGGCGGTTCAGGAATGTGCGGATGCGGCCCGCATGCCCTACGTCACGGAACGCTGGCTGGGCGGCACGCTCACGAATTTCCGGACCGTCCGCAGCCGGCTCAAGCGATTGGAAGAGTTGGAGTCGCTCGAGCAAAGCGGCGAATTGGCCACCTACTCCAAAAAAATGCAGTCCACGCTGATGCGTGAGAAGAAGAAAATCTTCCGCAACCTCAACGGCATTCGCCAGATGAACCGCATGCCGGAGGCGATCATCGTCGTCGATCCCGGCAAGGAAAAAAACTGCGTGCGGGAAGCGCGGAACGTCGGGGCCAAGGTGATCGCGCTCATCGACACCGATTCCGATCCGGACCAGGTTGATCTGCCGATCCCGGGAAACGACGATAGCATCCGTTCGATCCGTTTGATCTTGAGCTATTTGACCGATTCGATCATCTCGGGCCGGGCTCAATTGCCTGTCGAACCGGAGGCTCCGGTCAAGGACGAACCGCGGCCGATTCCCTCGATTTCGTAGTGCCCCGGGCGAGAGCCCGCGAGATGCCCCGCACAACCGTGATCAATTTGCCGAACGTGATTCCGGGTGAATCCGCTTTCGGTTCTGATAAGGAGAGACACAAACATGGCCGAAATCAGCGCCGCCGCAGTCAAAGCGCTGCGTGACAAGACCGACCTGCCGATGATGCTTTGCAAAAAGGCCCTCATGGAAGCCGAAGGCGATGAGGAGAAGGCCAAGGAGATCCTCAAACGCGAGGGGCTGAAGGTCAAAGAGAAACGGGCCGACAACGCCACCGAGGAGGGCCGCATCTTTACGGCAACAACCCCGGACGGCGAAGAGGCCGTCATGGTCGAGGTGGTCTGCGAGTCGGCTCCGGTGGCCACCGGGCAGGACATGGCCAACTTCGGCGAAAAACTCGTCAAACAATTCCTCAAAGGCCCCGGCGCGACGACGCCCGACGAACTCTTGGCCCAGAAGGACCCGGACGGCTCCGGCAAGACGCTGGCCGAGATCTTCGACGAGATGATCAATAAGATCCGCGAAAAAATGGCCGTCTCGCGCGTGGCCCGCATGCGAGGCCCGGTCGGCGCGTACGTGCACCACGACTTCAAAACGGGCGTGCTGTTTCAGGCGACCGGCAGCAAAAAGATCGCGCCGGTGCTCAAGGACGTCGCGATGCACATCGCCGCCCTCAAGCCGGTCGTCTCCTATCCCGAGGAACTGGATCCGGCCCTGGTTGAGAGGGAGCGGGAGCGCCTGCGGGAAGCGGCCAAGAAGTCGGGCAAGCCTGACAACATCGTCGATAAAATCGTCGATGGCCAACTCAAGACGTTTTACAACGAAGCCGGCGTGCTCACCTTCCAACCGTTCGCCAAGGAACAGTCGAAGACGGTGAGCCAGGTGCTGGCCGAGCAAGGGCTCAAGGCGGCCAGCTTCATGCGGTGGGTCATCGGCCGGCGATAACCGCCGGCCGTTACCGGCGATGGCCGTTGGGAGAAGCCCGTTGAGCGTCGTTCTGGAAACTCAACGCTTGCTCCTGCGGCCATTCCGCGAGGATGATCTCGACGCCTACGCCCGTATCTGCGCCGACCCGCAAATCATGCGATATATCGGCGCAGGCCAGCCCCTCTCGCGCGGCGACGCCTGGCGGGCGATGGCCTTTTTCCTCGGCCATTGGCAACTCCGCGGTTACGGTATGTGGGCCGCCGCGGACAAAGAAACTCAAACGCTCGTCGGCCGCATCGGCCTGCACAATCCCGAAGGCTGGCCGGCGCTCGAAGTCGGCTGGGTGCTCGACCGGGCTCGCTGGGGTGAAGGCCTCGCGACCGAAGGCGGCCGGGCCGCCCTCGAGTTCGCCTTCGACCGGCTCGACTGCCCCCGCGTCTCCAGCTTGATCCATCCCGCCAACCGCGCCTCGATCCGCGTCGCCGAAAAACTCGGCATGACGCCGGACCGCACGATCGAACTCAACGGGATCGAGGCCATGCTCTACGGCTGCAACCGCCCCGCGGCGTCTTCCGACCGGTAGCAGCCCGCGACAGAGCGGCCACGCCGCTCATCGCCCGACGGCAACTTGACCGAGCGGGCTTCCGCAGGCTCATTTGAGGCAGTCCTTGACTTTGTTGATCGGGTTGTCGCGGTCGTTGGGATTTTGTAACGACTTCTCAACAAGGTCCTTCCACGCCTCGCCAATTTCCATCTTCTCGTATCGCGAGAGTTTCCAGTTGAGCGGTGGATCGGTCAGTCCCGTGAGCTGGAAGTCGACCGTCCTGAAGTCGATTTTGGCTTCGTCGCACGCCTTGCGACAAAGGGCCAGCGACAGCTCGTTTCTTTCGTGTTGCGACGTCGAACGCACGTTCACGATCGCATCCAGCGGGCCGAACATGGCATAGAACCAGCCGAGAAAGCGGTGAAATTCCGCCTGGGAATTGTCGCCAAAAGGAACGATGCGGATAAACAAGATCCGCTGGAAGGGAAAGTCTTCCTGCGGTTTTTGACCCAGCAGATGATCCAGCCAGTCGAGGGCCGTGACGACCCCCTCGTTGTCGACATAACCGCCGTCGGCAACGTGGTAAGGCTGCGGCACGTTTCCCCAAGGCCGGCAAATCGGGCTGACATAGGGAAACGTCGCCGAGAGGCGGGCGGCCGTGGCGACCGAGAGATCGAGCGATTTGTAGAGCTTGCCGTATTCGATGGCTTTGCTGCCGTCGGTCGGCCGATGGAGAAAACCGCCACCCTCTGGCATCAGGCAGTTCGAGATCAGCAGGCGCTTTCCATCCTCGACCGCTGTCGCATTGAAGACCACGATGGGCAAGCGCTGCGCCTGGACTGCTTTGGCCCAGTCGACCATCGTCGCCTGCTTGTGGCTCAAATTCTTCCGCCAGCTTTCTTCGATTTTGAAGCCCCGTCCCTGCATGTCGCGGACCGGGATCAACGCTTGCACCGTGTCCCACCCGGCCATTCCTTCGGCAGTCGCCTCGAGGGACGATGCCATGGCGTTTGCTCGAATGTCTTTGAGAACGTCCGCGCCCGGCTCCAATCCCCGCTGCTTGTCCGACCACCGGTCCAGGTAAAACATCGCGCCGACGCTGCCGCCCGAAACCGCGCTGACCAGTCCGATCGATTGCGTGAACTTGTCGCCGAATTGTTCTTGCAATCCCGTCAGCACTTGTGCCGTCCAACCGGATGCCAGAATGCCCCCGCCGGCAGCCGCCACCACGACCAACGTCCGCTTCTCCTTTCGGCCTCGACGGGAGCCGGCAGTGGCGGCGTCTTCGCCTGCTGTGGAATTGGCGCCGCGGTCGTTCCTTTGGGCGGTCCCATCGAGTAGTAGCTGTCGACCGAGAACAAAGTCCACATCGACGCGCTGTAAACGATCAGCGATACGACCAGCGGCAGGCGAAAGTAATCGAGAAAGAACGCCACTCCCGTGGCGACGACGGTCACGATCAAAAACATCGTAAGCAGCGCGAAGAGCGCCGAAAAGAATTCGCCTTGCGAGGAAGGCGGATCAAAGAGCATGACCACGTACAAGACGAACAAAATGAGGGCGAAAAAGGCGAGCTGCGCGTGGCCGGGCTGCAGCCGCCAGTTGCCGGCCTCGTCCTTGACCGCGTAACCCGGTCCCAGCCGTGCGACTTGCCGGGCCACGAACGACAAAAAGCGATCGAGCCAGGGGAGCCGTAAGCTCTTGGGGACGATCTGCCAGCGATCGAACGGAAACAGCCCCTGGTCGGTCACGACCCCCTGCAAGAACAACTGCTGAAAGACGGTGGCTGCCGTCACAAGCAACGCCCAGCAGGCGACGCCGGCGCAGAACCCGCTGATCAACTTCACGATCACGCCCGACGTGTCGTCGCCGGCCTGTGCGAAGTCGGTATAGGTGTTTACGGCCGCGGCCCCGACCAAAGGAAGCGAAACCACGACCAGGTAAAACCAGCGCCAGTGCCAATAATCGGGCACCGCGGGCCCGGCCAACAGCGTTTCGTACCAGCCGCGTCTCCATCCGCCGACCGCCGGCGTTTTGGTCTCGTTGCCCCCTGTCAAGGCGTCGCCATAATCGCGAAAGCGATCAACGGCACTGAGTCGCGTCGTCCGAAACGTGACGAGCGCCGCCGTTGTCAGCACAAGCGACACCGCCGTAATGGCGGCGATCTGCAGCGGCTCGCTCAGCACGAAGAGATTCTTGAACAGCGACGGGCCCAACAGGCGAAAGCCCAGAGCGCCCAAAGCCCGATGGCAAACTGCACGACCATCATCGCCCAGGAAAAGCGCGTCAGCACGGCAATCGTGAGGATCGGATGCGTTCTCCGTGCCGCGAACACGGCGACAAGGACCGCAACCAGAACAACATAGACTTTCCACTGCCCGAGCAGAAAATCGAACGACATCATCACCTCTTCTCCCAAACGAGCGATGGTGCCCGCAGCTCAGGGCGAGATCGATTTGCATGCGAAACGACCCGCGGCAATCACGAGTCTGCTAAGACCGGCATCATCATCGCGACTGCGATCAGTCGCTCACAATGGGCGGGCCCGCCAATGGAATCCGATCCACCAATTGAACGCGACCGACGACTAGTGGTGCGACCACCCTGGAATGCGATGTTCGTTTTGCGTGCTTTGCGGACGAAATCCCACATTGTGGCTGTCAGTTCAGATCGGGCGGTCCACGAGTAACTCAACCGGACGTTCGCATCGTCAAAACTGCGAGACGATCTTCTTATTGAGCCGCCGCATGCCGTCGAGCCAGCGGTCGGTCTTGCCGGCGCGGTAGGTGTAGAACTCTTGCACCTCGGGGTGCGGCAGGATCAGAAAACGTTCTTCACGCAGGCCCTTGATCACTTCCTCGGCAACGTGCTCGGGCGTGACGGCCGTCAGACGCAAATAGGCGACGTGCGGCGTTTCGACTTCGAGCATGCCGGTGGTGACGCCCATCGGGCAAAGGCACGAGACGCCGATGCCCTTGTCGCGGTGATTGATGGAGAGCCATTCCGCAAACGCGACAGCTCCGTGCTTGGTGACCGAATACGTGGCCGAGCCCATTTCGGTCAAGAGGCCGGCGGCCGAGGCCGTGTTGAGCAGATAGCCTTTGCCCCGCTTGAGCATGCCGGGCAGCACGGCCCGCGCGGCGTAAACATGCGACATCAGGTTAATTTGCCAGTTCCGCTGCCAATCGGCATCGGGAGCATCCGACTCCTCCCCCGGTGGCGATCCCAGCGTTCGAGCAGAATAAGTCGATGCGGCCGAATTTCTCCTCGGCACGCCGCACGAGTTCGATCACTTGTCGTTCGTCGCCCACGTCGCATTTCACGGCGAGCCCGTTGACCTCGCTCGCGACGGCGGTCGCTCCGGCTTCGTTGACGTCCGAAACGACGATGCCCTCCGCTCCCTCGGCGGCAAATCGCTGGCACAACGCGCGGCCGATGCCCGAAGCGCCTCCGGTGACGACGGCAACGCAGCCTTTCACTTCCATCGCAAGATCCTTCGGGAAAATTGTCAGAGGCTGGGAATTCGCGCACCGCGCGGCCCGGTCATTGTGACCCGCCGCGGTAACCGCCTTCGCCTTCTCCACGAAAATCGCGGATCGGCTCGTCGCTGGGGCTGCGGCCGACAAGGCTACCCATCTCCTTGCCGTTGCGTTTGAACCAGTCGAACAGAATGGTGACGTCCGACCCGATGCAAAAGTGCTTGACCCCCATGTCGAGATATTCCTTGGCCTGATCGGGGTGGGAAATTTCGGCCCGCGGGTGCTTGCCCATTTTGAGCGAAGTCTCGATCACATGGCGCTCGGCCTCTTTGACCTTGGGATGCTTGAACTGGCCGGGGAGGCCGATGCTCATCGAATAGTCGGCCGGACCGAACTGGATCATGTCAACGCCTTTGACCGACAGGATGGCCTCGAGGTTTTCGACGGCCGTCGCTTTTTCGATCATGAGCGCGATCACAGCATCGTCGAGCGATTTGACGAACGCGGGCGTTCCCGATTCGAGCACAAAGCCAACGTCCCGCCGCATGCCGACGCCGTGCAGACCGCGGCCATGCGGCGACTCCGACTTCACGGCCCGCACGCAGGCTTCCACATCTTGCACCGATCGCGGATCGGCAAACAGCACGTTTTGAATTCCCGAACCGATCGCACGAATCGTAAGGTATGTCCGCGGCTCCTGTTCGATCTTCATCATGCCCGACATGTGATCGAAGAGGTCGACCGCCCGCCCGATGTTTTCGAGCGCATACAGGTCATACGGCGCGTATTCGGCGACGAACTCGACATAGTCGAACATTTTCGAGTGGCCGACGAGTTCCACGATCGAGGGCCAGGAAATGTGCAGGTGCGTGCCGATGGTCGGCTTCCCGGCATCCAGCAGTTCCCGCAACCGATTACGACGCATGCGAGCTAACTTTCCAGCAAAAGGACGCGAAGTTCAAACCGCCATTGTGAGTGAGTTCAGCGAGCGAAGCAACGCTCGTAGGAAGGATGAAGGCGGAAGGATGAAGGATGAGCCAAATCAAGGCGAAGTCGGCTAAAGCCGCCATGAAACGGGCCACCACGAACGACCACGGCGCCGAGTTCCGCGAAGGTGCACTGTTTTTCGTGCGCACCTTGCAAAAGCCTGCGCACCTTCGAAGAAAACCTCGGGGTTTTCCAAGATGCGCACTTTCGAAAACCGGTGCGGATCTTCGAAGGGAGTGCGGCACCTTCGAACCAGGGCGTCGCCCTGGACCCGGTGCCGTTGACGCGTAAAGTCGCGCATCCACTTGCTGCGGCCTTGTTCGCTCTGCTTGCATAAAATTCACTTCGTTCATGCCTTCAATTGCCACTTGAGCGGCCCGTTGTCGTGGGGCGAGCGATCCCGGCTGGCGCTGCCGCTGGAGCGTCTCCACCTCAGGCGAAATGAGCCTCTTTGCCGCAGGCGCTCGGCCCACTTGGCCGTTTCGTCCTGATGCGGGAAGGACCCGCAGGAAAAAAGAAAGCCGCGCCTTGGATTAGGCACGGCTCCGCATGAGCGAGATTTACAGCGCTTGGCTGTACCGTTGTTCTTTTCGCTAGCCTGATGATACGCGATGAGATCGAGGTGGTTCAAGATCAAGATCTCTGACGAGCGCGGAGGACGCCGTGAGTCTGGCTCATCCTTCATCCTTCCGCCTTCATCCTTCTCTCACCTGTCCATCAGGCGGCCGAGTTGGCGGACCGTTTGCGAAGAGTTATCGAGCTCATCCCGCAACTGGCTCACGTTGGAGCCGTAGCCGAGACGACGGGCCAGAAACAGGAATTCTTCGGATTCGGGCGGCGGCACCGTCAGATCGCGGGCGTGACCGCGGACGATGCGGAGCGCATCGATCAGGTCGCGCTGAAAAACGTAGGCTTCGCGAAGCCGGCCGGCGTCGGCCGAGAAAATCAGGCCCCGCTTTTCCAGGGCGGCGACGGCGTCGAGTGTGTTGACGGCGCGGAGCGACGGATCGAGATGGCCGTAGCTGATTTGCAGACCCTGCACGAGGTATTCGGTGTCCGCCAGATGCCCGGGGCTGAGTTTGGCGTTGATTGTGCCCGGCTGCACGAGCTGGCGAAGTTGCTTCTCGCGCATGGCCCGCATGGCGGCGGCGTCAAATGGCTCGCCCGTGTAAATCAGGCGGTCGCGGAGGGAGACGATCTCTTCGCCGAATTCCAAATCGCCGGCGACCGGCCGCAGTTTGACCAAAGCTTGCCGTTCGTAGGGCCAGGCCGCTCCGTCCGACGCAAAATATGTGGTGAATGCGTCGAGCGAAACGGGCAAACTGCCGGCCCGTCCGTAGGGGCGAAGCCGCAAATCGATCTGGAAGACCCCCTCCTGCCGCGAGCGGATCGCATGCGTGAACGATTCGATCAGCCGCTGGTAGAACTCGGCAGCACCGATGACCTCCGGCCCGCTCGTGGGGCCGCCGTTGTCGTAGATGAACATCAATTCGATGTCCGATGCATAACCCAGCTCGCGGCCGCCGCACTTCCCCAGCGCACACACGCAAAGCCTGGCCGGGTGCTGAGCCGATGGCTGCGGCGTGCCGAAGCGGGCCTCCAACTCGCGGCGGCAGATGTCCAGGGCGAAGGCGACCACCACTTCGGCGACGTCTCCCAGTTCGGCCGAAAACTCGCCGAATTCACGGTCCTGGCCGAGGATGTGCCGCATGTCGGCCCGGAACATCTCGCGGTCCTTGAAGGCGTTGAGCCGCACACGACGCTCTTCGGGAGTCGTCTCGCCGGACAGGTCTTTTTGCAGCTCGACCTCGAGTTCCAGCCGCGGCTTGCGGCGTTCGAGACCGACGGTATCCGTCACGACCGGAAACAGATTGACGTGCTGTAGCCGCAGAAAGTCTTCCCAGAGGAAGTCGCTCACGCCCAAAAGTGTGGCCAGCGCGCCGAGCACGTCGGAACGTTCGAGCGAAGCCAGCTCCTGCAGCCAATTCGGCTGCTGGAAGAGATGCTCGAGAAAATCACGAAAATGGAGCAGGGCCGCTTCGGGATTGGGCGAACGCGGCAAGAGATGCGTGAAGTGCTTGATCAGCACGATCGCGGCCCGCAGCTCGTGCTGGCGATCGGGATTGGTGATTTTCTCCCCCATCGTGTCGGTCACGTGCAGCGTGTCGAACACCGTGTGCCCTGAGGAAGCCACGATGAGCCGCACAATGTCGATCCCGGCGAGCGCGAGCGCGTTGGAAAGCTCGTAGAGAAAACCGATCGTGTCTTCCGAGCGAATCCGCAGCACGCTGGCCCGGTCGACCGACTTGTTGTCGATGGCAATTTCGACGGGGTAGAGGGTGGTTTGCGTCTCGGCTGCGGCCGGCATCGCGGCGGCGACGCGCTTTGCCAGGCGGCCCTGAGCTTCCCGCACGCGGCCGCTCCGCACTTCGCGAATCAGTCCGCCGAGTTCAGCCGTGTAACGCCGCCAGACGTCGACAATGTCGACCCCGGGCTGTTCGGTCGGCTCGACGGTAAAGACATCGACGAACTTCGCTGCGTTTTGTTCGGCCGAGCTGACGCGCGTCTTTGGGGCGTGCAATCCCCCGGAGACATGCTCTTCCGAAAATGCGTTGCCGTCGACGATGTTGAAGCCGTAGGCGAAGAGCAGCCCGCAGATCATCGACAGCTCGCCGGGATGATTGAAGCCGACCACGGTCACCTGCCATCGCCCCTCTTCGAGACGGGCCGTTTCGACCGCGACGGGATTGGAGTCATGCAGGCCGCGTAGTAAATCGGCATGGCGGGCGACTTCCGCTTCGGTGAATGTTTCGTGATACGAGGGTTCGACCCGCAGCGTCGGCGCGACGGGAGGCGCGTCTTCTCCCGGGGCGTCTGGCCCGAGCGGAGGCGTTTTGCCTTCGAGGTATTTGCGATAAATGGCCCGCACCGAGGCCCGGTGTCGCTCGTAATGGTCCAGAAACTGATCGGCGTCAGCGAAGTCGAGCCGCCGCGCGAGGAAAGCCAGCTCGCGGCGATCCTCGGGGAGCGAGTGGGTCTGCTTGTAGTACATTAGCTGGAGCGAGTGCTCGATCGTGCGGAAGAACGAGTACGCGCTCACCAGCCGGCGATATTCGTCGGCGTGAATCCACGAGAAGTCGGCCAGCCGCACGAGCGCGTCGAGCGTGTTGATGCTGCGAATCTTGGGCGACTGATCGCCGTACGCCAGTTGCAGGAATTGGACGACAAATTCGATATCGCGGATGGAGCCGGCGCCCGATTTGACTTCGCCCCAGTCGCGGCCGCGGCGGGCCAGATCGGTCTCGATGCGAGTCTTCATGCCGCGAATCGTGTCGCGAATTTGTTCGACCGTGCGCCGAACAGCAGCGGCTCGACGCGCCGCAAGAACTCCTCGCCGACCGATGGATCGCCGGCAATCACCCGCGCTTTGAGCAGCGCTTGCCGCTCCCACAACATGCCGTGTGTTTTGAGATAGGCGATGTGGCCGTCGATCGTATTGACGAGCGCCCCGAACGGCCCCACGGCCGCAGCCGCATGTCGACGCGGTACAAAAATCCCTCGCCGGTCGAATCGGTGAGCGCCTTGATCAGCCGTTGTCCCAGGCTCCAGAAACGCGACGCGTCCTCGCGGCAGAGGAAAATCAGGTCGATATCCGAGCTGTAGTTCAGTTCCGCGCCGCCGAGCTTGCCCATGGCGATCACGGCGAAACCCGATTCGGTCGGCTTGGATCTCGGGATTGAGGATCGAGAGGCAGACCTGCACAAGACTGTCGGCCAAGAGAGAAAGCTGCACGGTGACCGATTTCAGGTCGAGCAAACCGAACGCGTCGCAGGCGCCGATCCGTAGCAGCTCCCACCGCTGATGGCGGCGGAGGGCGTCGAGCTTGGCGTCGAACGTCTTGTGCGCGGCCAGCACTTCGAGCGCCTCGTCGGTGAACTGATGGCGGCTCTTGAACTCGGCCAGGCGCTTGTGGTTGGTCAGCTTTTCCAGATAGTCGGGATTGCGCAGCAGAATCTCCGTGAGGAATTGGCTCCCCACGAAGAGCTTGACCAGGATTTCGACCGCCCGCGGCCGCGAGGCAAGATAACGCAACAGGACCGTCCGGTCGGGCACGCACTGCACATACCGCTCGAAATTCAACAGCGACGCATCGGGCGTGGCGGCGTCCGAAAGGGCCATCAACAGCATGGGCAACACGTCGGCCAGCGCGGCCCGCGATTCGTCGTCGACGGCGATCTCGCGCAGCCGGACGAGTGCCAGTTCCCAGTCGGCAAAACCGGCCGCGGTCAGCAGCGCCTTCCCGTCGGCTTCCGGAAGGTCGGATGCCAGGACGAGTGAACCGCTGCGCTCAAACATGCCGGGTAATTTCGCAGGAGAGGACCTTGCGGCCCTCGGTGGAGGTGCCTGCGTGTAGGTTATGCCCCCGCCGAAACCGACGCAATCTCTCGCCTCGCACCGTGGACCGCGTTATTCTGGCGTTGGCAAATCGGTGCCAGACGGCGACGAATATTCTCTCGAGGGCATGACACCATGCGGCAACAGCGACTTCTCTCGCGCGGACTGGTTGCGATCGCGGCTCTGGCGGCGACTGAGCGGAACAGCCGGCCTTTCGCGGGCGGCCTCCGAAAAAAAACAGGTCTATCAGCAACAAAAGGACGTGATCTACGGCGACTCGGACGGCGTCGCCCTTGCGATGGATATTTTCACGCCGACCGGGACCAAGAACGGCCTCGGCATCATCGACGTCGCCTCCGGGGCCTGGCACTCCGACCGCGGCAAGATCCGCGATCATATGCGGGCGCAGGTTTACGACATCTTCTGCGGCAAAGGGTTACACGGTCTTTGCCGTGCGGCCCGGTTCGATCACGCGATTTTCGGTCCCCGACATGATCGGCCATCTGCGGCTGGCCACCAAGTGGGTGCAGGAGCACGCCGCTCAATACGGCATCGATCCGCAAAACCTGGGCATCACGGGTGGCTCGGCGGGCGGACATCTGACTTCGCTTGCTGGTCGTCTCGACGCCGGCGGGAAAGGACGGCAAGGTCGATCAGCCGTTCAAGGCCGTCGGCATCTTCTTTCCGCCGACCGATTTCATTCACTATCGCAGCAAGAAGGCGACCGATTTCGAAAAGGATGAGAAATCGGGCCAGCGGATCCGCGCGCTGGCCGCTACCGCGCGGTGAAGGCAGCGATGCGCCACTCAATGGCGAACAGTTGACCGAACTCGCGAGGAAGATCTCGCCGGCGCTGCTCGTCGATCGCAAACAGCCGCCGTTTCTGATCATTCACGGCGATGCCGATCCGCTCGTGCCGCTGCGGCAGTCGGAGATTCTCGTCGAGGCCCTGAAAAAGCAGGGCGGGTCGGCCGAGTTGATCGTCAAAAAAGGGGGCGGCCACCCCTGGTTCACGATCAACGAAGAGGTCAAGGTGATGGCCGATTGGTTCGACACGCAGCTCAAGCCGAAGGCCAAGTCATAACGGGCGAGCCGACGTGCCCAGTTGAGGCCGAAAGGCGAGGGCACCTGCCCTCGCCGCACTTAGAGGTGCGAGGGCGGGTGCCCTCGCCTTTCGAGCTCGGACATTGTGGCCCTTTCTCGACAAAAAGAGAGTTAACGGCGTAGCGTGCCACCCGGCTCCGCCCAGCATTTTCAAGTTGTCGAATACTCATTAGGCAAAAGGCGTGATTCGCGTCTGCCTCGTCGCCGGCGCTCGGCCGAACTTTATGAAGATCGCCCCGGTCGCGCGGGCCCTGGCAGCCTGCGGCGTGGCGGCCGAGATCATTCACACCGGCCAGCACTACGACGAGCGGATGAGCGAGGCCTTCTTCCGCGAGTTGGAGATCCCGCCGCCGCTCGTCAACCTGGGAGTCGGCTCCGGCACGCCGCTCGCGCAAACGGCCGAGATCATGCGGCGGTTGGAGCCGGTGTTCTTGGAGCAGCGGCCCGATTGGGTCGTCGTGGTCGGCGACGTCAATTCGACCGTTGCCGGGGCACTCGCGGCGTCGAAACTCGGCATCCGGCTGGCCCACGTCGAGGCCGGTCTCCGCAGCTTCGACCGCAGCATGCCCGAGGAACTCAACCGCATCGTCACCGACGCCGTCTCGGATCGAATGTATGTTTCCGAGCCGTCTGGAGTCGCCAATCTCGAGCGAGAAGGAGTCGACGCGCGGCGGATCGTGCTCGCCGGCAACGTGATGATCGATACGCTGCTCGCGAATCTGGAAAAGGCCCGCGCTGCCCGAGCGTGGGAGCGGTTCAACCTGCGGCCGCAGGAATTCGCCCTGGCCACGCTGCACCGCCCGTCGAACGTCGATCGTCCGCGAGAATCTGCAATCGATTCTTGCGGCGCTGGAAGAGACGTCGCGGCGGCTTCCCGTCTTGTTTCCGCTGCATCCGCGGACGCGAAAGCGGATCGAGGAATTCGGTTTGGCGGCGTCGATCGGCGGCAATCAAGTTTCCGTCGTCGAGCCGCTCGGTTATTTCGACACGATTTCGCTGATCGACGCGGCGCGGGTCGTGCTCACCGATTCGGGCGGCATGCAGGAGGAAACGACCGCCCTCCGCGTGCCGTGTCTCACGCTGCGGGAAAACACCGAGCGGCCGATCACCGTCGAGATCGGCAGCAGCCGGCTTGTCGGTTCGAATACTTCGGCGATTGTGGCGGCCGTCGACGAGATTCTGGCCGGTCCGTCACGATTCGGCACCGTCCCCGAGATTTGGGACGGCCACGCGGCCGAGCGGATCGCCAACGATCTCTGTGCGCAGTGACGCAGGGCGGCGCGATCAATTATCCTTTCGCAACAGCGCTCACGATGATTGCCGAAAGAGCTTGAGTGAACTCGAACGCTACGCGGATCAATCGCAGAATGTTTCTCGCGGGCTCGGTCGCCGCCACGATGGGAGCGGCGGCCGGGCTGGGCCGCGGGCGGGCCGCATCGCTCGACGACAAGGCGTTGATCGCGATCACGCTCGATCTGGAGATGAGCCGCCATTATCCCAAGCGCGGGATGATGGAGTGGGACTACGAAAAGGGAAACCTCGACGCCGACACGAAGAGATACGCGGTCGAGGCGGGCCGCGTCGCGAAAGAGCGCGGCGGCCTGATTCACTACTTTTGCGTGGGCCGAGTATTGGAACAGCCCGATGTGGCGTGGCTCAAGGGATTGGTCGCGGCCGGTCACAAGCTCGGCAATCACACGTACGACCATGTCAACGTGAAGGCCAAGACGGCGGCCGAAGCTCAATTCCGCTTCGCCCGGTCGCCCTGGCTCGTGCGGGGCAAGCCGATCGACCGCATCATTCGCGAGAATATCGAAACGACGACGCTCGCCATGAGAGAGCGGCTGGGCGTCTCGCCGGACGGCTTTCGCACGCCGGGCGGATTCAACAACGGCCTCGACGATCGGCCCGATCTGCAAAAAATGCTGCTCGAGTGCGGGTTCAATTGGGTCAGCTCGAAATATCCCGCCCATCTCCGCGGCAAAGAGCATGAACGGCCGACGCCGGACGTTTACGCGTCGATTCTCGCAGCGCAGACAAAGTGCCAGCCCTACATCTATCCGACGGGCCTCGTCGAAATCCCCATGAATCCGATCAGCGACGTGACGGCCTTCCGCAGCACGTTTTGGACGCTGGATTATTTTCTCGAAGCGACGCGGAAGTCGGTCGAATGGGCCATCGAGAACCGGGGCACGTTTGATTTTCTGGCGCATCCGTCGTGCCTCGTCGTCGAGGATCCGCATTTCGAGACGATCAAACTCATCTGCGACATCGCGAACAAAGCCGGCGACCGAGCGGCCATCGTCGGACTGGACGCCTTCGCCGAACGCGCGCGGATGCGAAAGAGCAAGACCTGAACCGGGAGACTTCGTGCAAATTCTTTTGACCAACGACGACGGAATCCAAGCGCCCGGTTTGTGCGCGCTTTATCCCGAACTGTGCCATTTGGGCGACGTGCAGATCGTCGCGCCCGCCTCCGAGCAGAGCGGCGTGGCCCTTTCGATCACGTATCGGCATCCGATTATGGTCCATGAGGACACGCGCGACGGACGGCCCTGGGGCTGGGCCGTGGCCGGCAGCCCGGCGGATTGCGTCAAACTGGGCGTGCTCGAGTTCTGCAAGGAGACGCCGCGCTTGATCGTCAGCGGCATCAATTCGGGAGCGAATTCGGGCATCAACGTGCTGTATTCGGGGACGGTCGCCGCGGCGATTGAAGGGGCCTTTTTCGGCATCACGTCGGTCGCCGTTTCGCAGTCCTACGATGGAGGGCCGCCCGATTACGCGCTCACCGCGCGCCGCGCGCGGAAGGTGATCGAGCAGCTACTTGCGCACAATCCGCGGCCGGGAACGCTTTGGAATTTGAATTTCCCCGAGCAGCGGCCTGGCTGGCCGCGCGGACTCAAGGTCGTGCGGATGGGCGTGATTCGCCACATGGAGAAGATGGAAAAGCGAGAAAGTCCAGGCGGGCGGACCTACTTTTGGGTCGGCAACGAACCGCTCGAACAGCTCCCTATGGAGCCCGAAACGGACAACCGCGAGTTGGAAGAGGGCTTCGCCACGCTCACGCCGCTGCACATCGACATGACGCACCGGCAACTGCTCGATCGGTTTGCCGAATTCGAGTGGTCGGTCGAGTAGCCGGTCGATCCGACTTATTTCGGCGGCCGGCGCCTCGATTCGAGGAACGACTGCAGCATGATCTGCGCGGCGACTTTGTCGAGCCGTTCTTTCCGCTTCTTTTTGCTCAGGTTTGCCGCCAGCAGATGATCTTCGGCGATTGCCGACGTGAAGCGTTCGTCCCACAACGCCAGGGGAGCGCGGTCGCGGCCGACGGCCCACGCAGCCGAAGCGGCGGGCCTCGCGGGCCTTTTGCCCCTCTTCGCCCCCCGTGTGAATCGGCAGACCGACGACCAGCCCCACGACGCGGTATTCCTCGGCGACTTCTTGAGGCGGGTCGCGTCGACTTCGTCGCGCGAGCGCGTGTAATTCTCCAGCGGCGAGGCGATGCGCTGCTCGTCGTCGGAGACGGCAATGCCGATTCGCCGCGTGCCGTAGTCGAGACCCGAGCAGCCGGCCCCGCTCGGGGAAGATCCGCGCATTCGCAGGCGGCCGGGTTCAGAGGAACCGCTCATGCCCGCGCTCGCGAATGAGCTGAACCAGCTTGCGAATCCCCTCTTCGTCATCCTTGCGGGCGACCAGCGTGGCGTCGGGCGTGTGCACGATCACGCAATCCGTAAGCCCGATCGTCGCCGACCAGGTGGTCCGGCGTGGTGGAGATGATGCAGCCGCTGCTCTCGATGCCGCAGAAGGGGCCGTCCACCGTGTTCCCGCGGCGTCGGTCATCGCGCCTGCCGTGAGAGAGCCTGCCAGCTTCCCACGTCGTCCCACTCGAAGGGCGCCTCGAGGACGCAGACGTCATCGGCCCGTTCGAGGACGGCGTAATCGATCGAGATCGATTTCATCGCGGGAAATTCGGCGGCCAGCGCTTCGTCCCAGCTTGGCCGTCCCCACGCTCGGCTTCAGCTTGGCGAGCGATTTGGAAATCGACGGCTCGAAGCGTTCAATCGCGTCGAGGATCGTCGCCGCCTTCCAGACAAAGATGCCGCTGTTCCAGTAGAAGCGGCCGGCGGCGAGAAACTCTTCGGCCTTCGCCCGGTCGGGCTTTTCGCGGAACGAGGCCACGCGCCACGCTCCCGATCGTTTTTCCCGGCAGCGGCTCTCCCCGCTCGATGTAGCCGAATCCCGCGCAGGCATACGTCGGCCTCACGCCGAACAGAATCAGGGAAGCCGGCCGATCGGTGACGATCGCGACGGCCCGTTCGACCGCCTGGCGAAAGGCGGCCGGATCCGGGACGAAGTGATCGGCCGGCATCACGAGCATGATGCCTTCGGGATCGCGTGCGGCAACTGCAGCGCGGCCAGGCCGATGCAGGGGGCCGTGTTTCGGCCGCACGGTTCCTGGAGGATGTTCGCCGCCGGCAGCGCGGGAAGTTGTTTCTGCGTCTGGTCCGCGTGCGATTGATTCGTGACGACCCACGAGCGGTTCGATGGGAATCCAGTCGCCGACGCGGCTCAGCGTCGCCGCCAGCAGCGTCTCTTCGCCGAAGAGCTGCAGGAACTGCTTGGGAAGCGCCGACCGGCTCTGGGGCCAGAACCGCGTGCCGCTTCCGCCGGCCATCACCACCGCATGCAACATGTCTCGACTCGTCCAATCAGTTGAGGAATCGTGGGTTCCGAAAATCTTCGTGCCCGGTTTGACTTTGGCGCGGACATCCTCGACGTCCAGGGCAAACAGGGGGCTGATCTCGATCGGCGTCGCATCGTCGACCTGCGCCCGGCCGTCCGCAGCCAACCGTGGAACAGGCTCGCAGCGCCGCTCGGGCCGTCTCGGGCGAATCATCGCCTTTCGCATTTTTGACCGGATTGAACTCGCGGGCCCGGTCTGTTTCCAGCACAAAGGCCCGTCGTGGCCAGCGGCAGCGCGTCGAAAATGAACCGCTCGAATTTGTAGGCGTTTTCCCTGGCCGGCTCGATCAGCTGTTCCGTGCGCGATCGCAGTACGGGACTTTTTTGTGTGCGACGTGAAAGGGCAACGCGTCTCCGCGATCGACGAGCCGATCGAGGAACGCGCGGGTGAAAACGTGGATCGCCGTGCTGCCGGCCCACAACAGGAGCGCGCCCGCGGCATCGGTCTTGCGGGCGACGTCAGCCGGCAAGTCGCTGTACTCGATGATCTGCGTCTTGCCGTCGATGTCGACCGCAACGCCCATCCGCTCTTCGGCCGGAGCGCTTGGCGACGACCTTCACCGACATGTCGCAGCCCAGCTCGGCATGAAAGCCCAGGAAGACCGGATCGCAGACGATGGCCGTCGGGTTGTCGACCTGGTGGTAGTGCAGGTATTCGATTCCGCGGCGTTTCATTTCGTCGAGCAGTCCTGCCTTGGCCAGCGCCGCGAGCATTCCGCCGTGCCCGTCGGGGCTGGTGCAGAGCGTCTGATCGCTCGAAACGAGCAGTTTTCCGGTCTCCGCATCGACGGCGGGCATGTTGCCCTGCTGGAAGAAATAGACGTCGCCGGCGGCAGGCCGAAGTGTTCGTGCTCGTTGAAAAAGGCGACCGTTTCGTCGTGGGTCGCGTCGCTCGTCATGATGAAATACGGGATCGGCGCGCCGCCGCGACGCGAGCGGGCCAGAACCTGCTCGGCGAGAATCTGAAAGAGCGGCGCGTGGCTGAACGGCGCCGATCGGGAACATGCCCTTGGGTTTGTCGAAGCCGAGCCGCGTCCCCTGTCCGCCGGCGACCAGGATCGCCCCGACTTTGCCGGCCCGCAGCAGTTCGTCCCCGGCTGCTCGGGCCTGCTCCCAGCGGTTCCGCTCGTCGGCCGTCTTCGGCAGCCGGACGATCGATTGCGGAGGCACTGCCCGGCGCGCGCGTTCGAGCAAGCGCATCTGATCGGGCGGCTGCCCTCTTGTCGCCGCGTGGCGACCAGTGCGTCAAGCTGGGCGAAATCGAGGGCCTGCAGTTGCTCCAACAGCCGATTGCGCGCGGCGGGAGTCAAGCTTGTCCCAGAGCCGCAAAACATGCTCTTGCCCGTGCTGCGTCAGTTCGCGGCGGAGGTCCTCAGGAAGTTCATCGGCCATGGCCTCAGATTAGCGCACGCCTGCCGAGCGCGGGAAGCGGGCCTCTCGCGCATGCGTCGGCTAACGAGTGCGAGACAAGAGGAACATGCTGTAGATCACGACGACCGAAACGATGAACGTGCCGAATTCCAACAGCCGCCGGCCGACCGCGACGTTCTTGATGGCAACGATGTGCGCGATGACCTCGATGAAGCCGACCATCCGAACTTGAAATAAACGATGCCCGCCAAGTCCCAATCGATGGAAGAAATAGCGGGCCACTGGGTTCGACTCGTAGAAGATCGTCGCGGCCGGTGACGCCGGTCAGGTCGTCGAGCAGCAGGCACGTCATCATCACGTCGAGCACGCTGACGATCAGGAACAGGCAGCTTTCCCGCTGCAGAGGCAGCGGCAGACGGAACAGCGTCTCAAGGAACTTCGGAGTCCGAGGTTGCGTCGCGGCAGCGAATTGGCCATCGCAGTGCCTTTCCGGTCCCTGGAGTTGGGTGTCGCCTCCCGCCTCCCCGATGCGGGAACATCAGAAGTATTGGCGGCGACTTACCATCTGGCCAGATCCTTTGCAAGACAAATTTTCGAATTGGCCGCGATCGCCGTCGAAAGCGCAAAAAAAACGCACCGGCCACAGGGGCCGGTGCGTTTCGATGGGGTCCAACACTGTCTGGACCGAGCAATAATACCTACGGAGCCATCTACTGACGGCTGTTGGGTCGAATCTTCGCTTCGTTCGCCGGCGGCGGAATTGCCCGAACCGGCGGCACTTCTCGCGGCGTGTCTGCAACGTAATCGATCGCGTCACGGAGCCTTGCGTCGGCGCGTCAATTGCAATCGATCGCGCCGCCAATACACTTTACGGTTCGGCCGCTCGACCTCCTGATTTTTGGAACATCGGCACTTTGCGCTTGGATCAGCTCATGCCCCGGTACGACCCGAAGCGGATTGAATCCAAATGGCAGCAGGAATGGAAAGACCGCCGCACTTTCGCCACGCCCGATACCGCCTCGGGCAGGGGAAACTCTACGTCCTCGACATGTTTCCGTACCCGTCGGGCGACGGCCTGCACGTGGGCCATCCCGAAGGCTACACGGCGACCGATATCGTTTGCCGCTTTAACCGCATGCGGGGCAAGCACGTTCTGCACACGATGGGTTGGGACGCCTTCGGTTTGCCGGCCGAGCAGCACGCCAAAAAGACGGGAACGCACCCGCGGACGACGACGTACAAGAACATCGATACGTTCCGCCGGCAGTTGCAGATGCTCGGTTTCAGCTACGACTGGGACCGCGAGTTCTCGACGACCGATCCCGATTACTTCCGCTGGACGCAGTGGATCTTCCTCGTGCTGTTCGACACTTGGTTCGATCGCGATTGCGAATGGACCGGCCCGGACGGTCGCAAGCGGAAGGGACGCGGCCGGCCGATCGCCGAGCTGCCCATCCCCGAAGACATCCGCCGAGAAGGCGACCGAAGCCGTTCGCCGCTACCAGGACAAGCAGCGCCTGGCTTATCAGAGCTTCGCGCCGGTCAATTGGTGCTCCGCGTTGGGAACCGTGCTGGCCAACGAGGAAGTCATCGACGGCAAGAGCGAGCGGGGCGGCCATCCCGTCACGCGGGTGGCCCTGCGGCAATGGATGCTCCGCATCACCGAATATGCCGATCGCCTGCTGGAAGAACTGGACGAGCTCGACTGGAGCGAGTCGATCAAGACGCTGCAGCGGAACTGGATCGGCCGCAGCGAAGGGGCCGAGGTCGATTTCTTCATCGGCAAGACCGGCGGCAAGCCGACGCCGAGCAGGCCTTCGCCGAGTGGAAGCAGGCGCGGAGCTCGAACGGCTTTCCCAAAGAGCCGGCCGACGACGTGCTGCGGATTTACACCACGCGGCCCGATACGCTGTTCGGCGCAACGTACATGGTGCTCGCGCCCGAGCATCCGTTCGTCGATCGTTTGACGACGGCCGCCCAGAAGGCCGGCGGTCGATAAGTATCGCCGCACGGCCGCCGGCAAAAGCGATCTCGACCGCACCGATCTGGCCAAGCAAAAGACGGGCGTCTTCACGGGGGCGTACGCGCTCAATCCGCGTCAACGGCAAGAAATTCCGATCTGGATCGCCGATTACGTGCTGATCAGCTACGGAACCGGCGCGATCATGGCCGTCCCGGCCCACGACTTGCGCGACTGGGAATTCGCCGTGCAGTTCGATCTGCCGATTGTTCCCGTCGTGCAGCCGCCGGCGGAGTACGAGCCGTCGCGCGAAGAGACGGCCCTCGCCCGCACGGTCGACGGCCGGGAGGAGACGCCGTTTGTCGGACAGGGGACGGCGATCAATTCGGCGCCGACTACGACGGGCACGCCGACGGCCGCGTTCAAAAAGCAGATCACCCGCGACTTGCGAGAAGGCGGGCTCGGCCGCGGCGCGGTCAACTATCGTCTGCGCGACTGGCTCTTCAGCCGGCAGCACTATTGGGGCGAGCCGTTTCCGATTTGGCACGAACTGGATGCAAGCGGGCAACGCCGACCGGCTTGATGCGGGCCGTGCCCGAGAGCGAACTGCCCGTCACGCTGCCGGAGATGACCGACTTCACGCCTTCCGGCAAAGCCGGAGCCGCCGCTGGCCAAGGCGCCGGCCGACTGGCTCTACAAAACGGACGCCGACGGCACGCGGCTCATGCGCGAGACCAACACCATGCCGCAGTGGGCCGGCTCGTGTTGGTATTACCTGCGGTTCATCGATCCGAAAAACAATCAGCGGTTCGTCGACGCGGCCAAGGAAAAATACTGGATGCCGGTCGACTTGTACGTCGGCGGGGCCGAGCACGCCGTGTTGCACCTGCTTGTATTCGCGGTTCTGGCACAAGGTGCTCTTCGACCGCGGCTACGTGAGCACGGCCGAACCGTTCCGCAAACTGGTCAACCAGGGCATGATCCTGGGCGAAGCCGAGCTGACGGGTTACCGCACGGGCGGGGCAGCTGGGTCTCGGCCCGCGCCGTGAAGGAGAACCCGGCCCCCGACGGCGAGACGGTCAAGGTCGAGGCGACCACTTCGCGGTCCTCGAGCCGGTCCGGCTCAAGAACGAAGACGTGACGAAGAAAGGGGACGAGTTCGTTCTCAAGTCCGATCCGGCGGTCGCCGTCGAGAGCCGGGCGTACAAGATGTCGAAGTCGCGGGGGAACGTCGTCAATCCCGACACCGTTGTCGTCCAGTACGGGGCCGACGCGTTGCGGATGTACGAGATGTTCATGGGTCCGCTCGAGGCGACCAAGCCGTGGAGCATGACGGGCGTCGAGGGAATCAGCCGCTTTCTGGCTCGCGTGTGGCGGATGATTGCCGACGAGCGGGCCGACGAAATCCGCCTCAACCCGGCCGTCCAGGACGTCGCAGCCGACCGAAGAGCCAACTGCGCCTGCTGCACCGCACGATCAAGGCGGTCACCGAAGATCTCGAGAAGATGTCGTTCAACACGGCGATCAGCCGCTTGATGGAATTCATCAACGAGATCGCCTCAGGCCGAGCCGCGGCCGCGGAGCTTGATGGAGCCGTTCGTGCTGCTGTTGAGTCCGCTGGCGCCGCATCTGGCGGAGGAGCTGTGGCAGTTGTTGGGGCACCAGGCGTCGCTGGCCTACGAGCCGTGGCCCGTCTACGACGCGGCGCTGATTGCCGAATCGACTGGCCGAGATCCCCGTGCAAGTCAACGGAAAACTGCGCGGCAAGGTTCGCGTGCCGGCGGGAGCCGATCAGGCGACCGTCGAGGCGGCTGCGCGCAACGACCCGGCGGTCGCCGCGCATCTTGCCGGCAAGACCGTCGTCAAAGTCGTGTTTGTTCGCCGACCGGCTGTTGAACTTCGTCGTGAAATAGGCGTCGTGAAGCAGCTACGTGTTCGCGCGGGCCGTGATCGACCATCTCGACGAACTGCGTCGTCGATTGTGAGTGCGGACCGGCATGTTGGCCGGCTTGTTCTTGTCCTTCGAGCTTCAAGTCGAAGGTGTAGTCGGTCTTTCCCGGGCGCCAGACCGTGATATTGAATTCCGGATTTTCGTATCCATGTCCGGGATCGTTGTAAAGATTCTTGAGCGCGTCCGGTTCGTGATAACCCGGGTTCTTTCCAAAGACCGTGTGATTCGCGCCACGAAGAGCACGACGTACGAGCCGTCGGGCACGCCGTCGCCCTGCGTGTACGTTGTGAAGTCAAATGGCCCGTGGCGCGGTCGACGATCGTCTTGAGCGGCGGCGTCGAGGTGGCCGGAGGATTCTTGGGATCGTAGAGCATGATGAAGAGTCCGTTATTGAGCGCGTTGCGCGGCGTCTTGCCGTCGATGGTGACCGTCCCGGCGAATTTGGCGGTCTTTTCGCGCGTCGCTTTCATTTCCTTCATTTGCCCCTCGAGCCCCTGCGAGGACGAGCTGCTACATCCGGCGACGGGCAAAAACAGTCCGAGACAGCGGCCCACTTCAAAAGGGGCACCGGATGGCCCCGAACGCAGTGCGGACAAAGAGTGGATTCATGACTGCATCGACTCGACTCCCGTCGATGCCGCATCCTCCGTCGCGACGAAGATGATCGACGTCGCTGCCCCGGATGGGCGGCATCGCGCGCACGGTTTTGGAAAGACACAGGTTATAGAAAAGACGGGGAGCCCCGAAGAACGGCGGCCCCCCGGTTTTGGACGTCAGAAAGAAACAACCAGTCCTTCGATCAGAACTGGGAATCGGTGACAGGCTTGTGCCCGTGATAACTGATCAAGCGGCAAAAGACGACGACGCTCAGATTCTCGCTCACCATGTGGGCCGAGCCGTCGCACAACGCCAGGCCGCACGATCCCGGGTGGAACGATACAGTCCCATGAACGACTGGTTCGTGCAGTTGATGAAGCACGCCCCGTCGAACGGCCGCCGCTGAATTGCGGTGCCGTCGAACGTCGATCCGCTCAGGTTGTTGTACCCGTTGCCGAGACAGCTCCAACAGCCGCCCCAGTTGTTATTGGTGGTGAGCGGGGTGATGGCCCCTTGAGCGAGATTGCCGCCGCAGGCAGGCGTTTTGGCGATTTTCTTCACGCCCCTTGATCCACAGATCGGGACTGCCGGCCAATTCGCCGCAGAAAATCGTGGTGGACGTTCCGTCGGTGATCTGCTCGATGCTGATGTTGGCGTCCTGGAAGGCCTGGTTATTCATCACGCCTTGCTGGCTGGCATACTTGCACGACTGTCCGGCAGCCGATCGTCGCGTTATACACGTCGCAAAGCCCGCCTTCATACGAGCTGATGGCCGTGTAGTCGCTGGCCCCCGACTAGTTGGCCGGAATCGTGCACGGAGCGACGGCCTGATTGATCACGCAGTACTCGAGATCGTGCGAGACGAAGGGATTTTGGCTCCGCGGCGCCGAGGGACAGACGTAGGTCGCGATCACGGCAGCGGCCGGACGGCCGGGGCCGCAGGCGCAGCAGGAGCCGCCGTTCGAGCGCCGTGTACTTCGGCAGGCCCAGTGCGCCGAAGCACTCGGGCGAAGTGATCGGCGCGTTCATGCAAATGCGATTGTAGACGGTCGTCCCTTCCTCAAAGGGAAGCAGCCGTTCGCCCCAGACGTGAAAGTTGGGGTCGTCATGGCACGCCGTGCAGCACGGACACGTTCCGAAAATCGGTCCCAGCACCGGTCCGGTCACGACCATGAAACCGGCCGGAAACGAATTGTTGACGTCGTGATAATTCATCGCCGCGAGACCGACCTGTTTCAGGTTGTTGCGGCATTGGGTCCGCCGGGCCGCTTCTCGCGCCGCCTGAACAGCCGGCAAGAGCAGCGAGATCAAGACCGCGATAATCGCGATCACGACCAAGAGCTCAATTAAGGTAAACGCCCTCCGCCCCGTCGACATCTCTTCGTCCTTTCAAAACAGAATGACTGCGCCCGGGTTTTAGGGTCGTGAGCCGTGGTCCTGAAAAGACGGTTCGCCCGCCGTCTTCGTGCGCATTGGTAGCGCAACACGACACCTGGAGTGGAGCACGGAGTGACGGCAGCGCAGCCCGGCATCGAGCGCAGGCAAACTGAATTGCAGTCGCAGGCGGCATGGCTGTCCCTAACGCCGTAATTCCATGGAATCCAAGCGTCGTCCTGACCCACGGCCCGCGCGGCTCAAAAAGCAATTCGAGTCGCCACCTTGAGTCTCGCTGATTGCCCCGCACTTTTCAAACCGGATTTGCGCAAAACCGCAAAAAAACAGCACTCAAGCTAGTGTGTGAGAGATTTCACAGACAGGATTACTTGGGAGCGAGTGAGGACTCATGCCTGGCGAATTGCTTTCAAACCGAACGATGAGGAAAAATACGAAAAAGCGACTCTTCCGCAGGTTTGGTTAAGTTTTGTGCGGAGGAGATGAGTTTCCCCCAAACAATTCGTGCGAAAATCAGACAAGATACTGTTCAAAAGCTCGCTCGAATCGAAGAATCGGAGGCGACGGCCGGCTCGATCCGGCCGCCCTTGACGTCTCCCGCTGAACAGGGGCTTCCAGCGGTTTTTCGCCACTAAGCGCGCAAAGTGGCACGTCCTGTCTCACCGGCTCGTTGAGCAAGCGAAAATCATGCCCGCATCGAGCAGCCCATTTCGAAGACGACATCCCGGGTGAACGCGGCCGATAAATGCGGCGTCGAGTGCACGCCGAATTGGACAACGATTGCGACCAGGTTTCTACCAAACGCCCAGGGCCGGGCGTTTCCCGAATTCTGCTGTGACTGCAACATGACCGCGCGACAGCCGACTTGGAGAATGCATCTGTGAGCCGTTCCCACCTTTCTGCCAGGCATCTTCTGCAGCAGATTGAATCCGACCGATCCAAACGCGCTGGGCGGGATAAACGTCCCGCCTGGCTCACGGCGCTCATCGAGCGCGTCGCCGAGTTGTTCGATCCGGTCGATGAAGTCGGACGCGTGGGATTCGATTGCCGTCTGGATGAAGAGGGCTGGACGGTCGCGTTGTATCTGGGCGCCGTCGAGCTCGTGGGCGGCAAGACTGACGGGCAACTGCAGTGCGCGGCCTTTCGGTTCGACTTGAAATCGCTCTTGGACGGCTTCTCGGCCGTCGAGCGGCTGGAATGGAACGTCGCCGATTCGAGCGACGGCTCCGCCGATCCCGGCCCGCGGTCGTTTCTCGCGATTGACGGACTGGTCGGCACAAGCCGGATTCGCGTCTCGATCTATTCGGCCGCCCCGCCGGCCGCGGGCCCGGCCCTCCGCCGCTTGCCGGACGGCCGCTACGAAACGGCTTGACGCCGGTCGCCCAATACCGATTGCTTCAAGCTCAGCGCGTATCGATTTGGGTCATTGCCTGCGGGCCGGGCTGTTCGACGGGTTCTTTGCCGGAAACAGCTCCTTCGAATTGCGGGCACGGTGTGAGCAGGCGGATGCAGCCGGAACGGCATCAAGAGGCGATTCGCGCGGACCGGTCTGGACCGGACTCCAGGCCATCGTGCCTGCTTCCAGCGCGGTCTACCTCGCCGCTATGCTTAGGCGGGAATGAAAGCCGTCCGTTGCGTTCCGCTTAGCAAACTTTAGACAAATGAACCGGGCCTCCATCCACGCACCTTCGACGGCTCTTCGCCGAGGCCTGCTGCTTGGCGGCCAACTTGCCGACACGGCGATCGTCGGCTGTGGGGCGGTTGTTCTGGCTGCCTTATTCTGGTGGCCCCTTTTCGAGGGGGGCGGCTTTATCGGCGGCGATGTCTACAGCTACTACCTGCCGCAGAAAGTCGTTTACGCCGAGTCGCTCGCGGCCCTCGAGCTGCCTTTCTGGAACAACCGGGCGGGGCACGGCTATCCGATCGTCGGCGAAAGCCAGACCGGGCCGTTTTATCCCGCGAACATCGTCCTCTACTCGCTCTTCTCGATCAACACGGCCTACAACGTCAATCACTTGTTGCACTACGTGCTGGCCTTCGTCTTCACCTGGCTTTACGCCCGCTCGCTTTCCATCAGCCGCCTGTCGAGCGGTCTGTGCGCGCTCGTCTTCACTTACGGCTGGTTTCCCCCGCGTTCCTGTTGGGAATGGGCCATCATTGGCGGCGCCTGGATGCCCGCCGCCTTCTGGTGCGTCGAAAAGTTCTTGGCGACCCGCCGGGTCCGCTTTGCGTTCGGACTGTGCGGCGTGATCACCCTGCAACTCTTGGCCGGTCACTTCAATCTGGCGTTCCTGACACTCGTCGCGCTTGTCCCCTACATCGGTCTGCGGTTGCTGTTCGCCAATCGCGATTTGCCGGCCGTGACGCGCTCGCGCTGGCCGCTCGTCGGCGCCATTTCGCTGGCGGCAGTATTGTCCGCCTTCGGCCTGGCTGCGTTGCAGCTTGCTCCGACCTGGGAACTCAAGCAATTGAGCCAACGCGAATCGCCAGGACAGGACCACAATCTCGCCCACGGTTCGATTCCGGCCTGGTATTGGTCGCAAGCGGTCCGCCCTTGGTACTGGTACTCGCTGGGAACCAACCGCGACGACGCACTTCGCGAAGCCGAGCCAATGCTGGGAGACAAGACCAATCAGGTCGAAGCCCATCTGTATTTCGGCCTGATTCCCCTGGCGCTGGCGCTGGTCGAAGTTGGCTATCTTTTTTGGACCCGCGATCGTGTCAGCTTCGTTTGGCTTGTCCTCGCCTTGGCGGCGCTCTGCTACACAGCCGGTTGGTTCCTGGGTTTCGCCCGGCACGTGCCCGGATTCAATTTCTTTCAAGGTCCCGGACGCTTCGGCGTCATCACGACGTTGGGAGTCGCCGTCCTCGCCGCCAAATCGCTCGACCGGCTACGCGCCACCGGTTCGCTCTTTTCGGGAATGGCGGTGCTCGTCTCGTTTGCGGCCGCGATGTGGACAGGCCTCGAGCTGACATCGCAAGGTTCTGAGCTCGAGCGCTCCACTTCGACGCCCAATCCGTTTCAACTCGGCGGGCTCGCCATCTCAGAGGCGGCGATCTCGGTCGTGCTCTTGCTGGGCCTGATCGCCCTCATTCTGGCAATCGTCGCACAATTTCTTAGCCATGATTCCCGTCCGGTCCCGGCCGCCCGTTTTGGCCGGTGGACGCTCGTCGGCTTCGTGCTCTTCACCACCGTCATCGACTTATGGCTCGTCAGCCGGGTCGTGCTCTATAGCGAGATGGTGAAAGACCCGCCCATCAAACATCTGGCCGACAGTCCGGTCCGTCATTTCCTCAGTTCGCATCCACAACCGGCACGTGTATTCGCTCCCGGCGCGAACCTCCCGTCCGCGCTGGCGGCGGCCACGCCGGTCTACCTGACGTTTGGCCCGGCCGAATACGTGAACCCGCGACTGGTGATGCCGACGAGTCCGCTCTCTGCGCAAATCGACTGGCTCCGCCGCGCCGGCGTCACGCATGTGTTGAGCTTCACGCCGCTGGATCAATCGCAATGGCCCGTCCGCCGTGTGTGGCAAGGATACGATCCGCTACTCAATCCGGCCTGGGCCCGCTTCCGCGAGCCACTTTATCTCTACGAACTCGCCGGCAGCCGCGGCCGCGTCGCCTGGGAAAAGGCAGAGTCGCAGCCCGCCCCCAACATCCGCGAACTCCGTCCCAAACGCATCGTGATCGATACCGATTCTCCGAGCGGCGGCCGACTGATTCTCACCGAGCTCATGTATCCCGGATGGTCCGTCACGATCGACGGCCGACCCGCCGAGCCGCTCAAGATCGAGCAGATGTTCCGCGGAGTCGAAGTCCCCGCCGGGCAGCACGAGGTCGTTTGGTCGTACCATCCGCGCTCTCTATACTGGGGACTACTGACGAGCGCGATCACCCTCCTCATCCTGGCGGCAATCGCGCATGTCGCCTACTGGCATCCGCAACGACTGAGATTGGCAGCCGAGGAACCGCAATGAAGGCGGCATACATCACGCAGACCGGACCGCCGGAGATCATCCAGTACGGCGAGCTTCCCGACCCGAAGCCCGGACCAACCGAGGTCCTGGTGAAAATGGGAGCGGTTTCAGTCAATCCGATCGATACCTACATCCGCAGCGGCGCGGTCGCCATGCCGCTCAAGTTCCCGTTCATCATCGGCGCCGACATCGCCGGCACGGTTCTCGAATGCGGGGCCGAAGTTCGCGATCTGAAACCGGGCGACCGAGTTTGGGCGACGAACCAAGGCAGCGGCGGCCGGCAAGGCACGTTTGCCGAGCGCGTCGTCGTCGATCAGCGCTGGTTGCACCCGACCGCATCGAGCCTGTCGGATAGCGCGGCGGCGGCCGGCGCGCTCGTCGGCATCACGGCCCACCTGGGGCTGTTCCTGCACGCCGGCCTCAAGCCGGGCGAAACGCTGTTCGTCAACGGCGGCACGGGAGGCATCGGCGCCGCGGTGATCCAGTTTGCCAAATGGGCCGGCGCCGGGTCATCGCCACCGTCGGCTCGGAGGAAAAGAAGAAGCTGTGCGAGAGTTGGGGAGCCGATCTGGTCCTCGACTATCATTCGTCCACGCTCGACGACGACATTCGCAAGTATGCCCAGCCGCTGGGGGGCATCGACGTCTGGTTCGAGACGCAGCGCGAACCGACGCTCGAGCGCAGCATCGCAATGATGGCGACCCGAGGCCGGATCGTCTTGATGGCCGGCCGCGTGGCCCGCCCCGAACTGCCCGTCGGCCCGTTTTACATCAAAGACCTGCGGCTCATCGGCTTTACGCTCTTCAACGCGACACCCGACGAACAGCGGGCCAGCGCCAAAGCGATCCGCGCCCTGGCGGACCGAGGCGGCTGGCAGCCGCAAATTGGCAAGACCTTCCCTCTGGCCGAGGCCGCCGCCGCCCACCGCCTGCAGGAAGAAAACACGCTGCACAAAAAGGGCTCGCTGACGGGTAAGATAGTTCTCGTGCCATAAAACGAAGGATGAAGGCGGAAGGATGAAGGATGAGCAAGATGTGCGAGCCGTCGCGTTTTCTTGCCTCTCTTCATTTGTCTGGCTCATCCTTCCGCCTTCATCCTTCATCCTTTCTCTCCCCCATGTCCATCCCATTCAACAAGCCTTTCATCGCCGGCAAAGAGCTGTATTACATCGCGCAGGCGGTGACGCTGAATAATCTCGCCGGCGACGGGCATTTCACGCAGCAGTGCTGCCGGCTGCTCGAGCGATCCTTCGGCATTCATCGCGTGCTGCTCACGCCCTCCTGCACGGCCGCGATCGAAATGGCGGCCATGTTGTGCGATCTGAAGCCGGGCGACGAGGTGATCCTGCCCTCGTTCACGTTCGTTTCGACGGCCAGCGCCTTCGTCCGCGAAGGGGCTCGCCCGGTCTTCGTCGACATCCGGCCCGACACGCTCAACATCGACGAACGACTGATCGAAGAGGCCATCACCGAACGGACCCGCGTCATCGTGCCCGTGCACTACGCGGGAATCGGCTGCGACATGGATCGCATCATGGCCATCGCCCGCAAACAGGGGCTGCTCGTCGTCGAGGATGCCGCGCAAGGCGTGAACTCGTTCTACGCGGGCCACGCGCTCGGTTCGATCGGCGATCTGGGCACGTACAGCTTCCACGAAACGAAGAATTACATCTCCGGCGAGGGCGGGGCGCTCTGCATCAATCGGCCCGAGCTGGTCGAGCGGGCCGAGATCATCCGCGACAAGGGGACCAACCGGCAGAAATTCTTCCGCGGCCTGGTCGACAAGTACACGTGGGTCGACATCGGCTCTTCCTACGTGCCCAGCGAGATCGTCGGCGCCTTTCTGTACGGCCAGCTCGAAATGATGGGCTCGATCTCCGACCGTCGCCGCGAGATTTACCAGTACTACCGCCCGCATCTCGAACCGCTCGGGCCGAGGGCTTCCTCCAGCTCCCCTACACGCCCGAGGACTGCACGGCCAACTATCACATGTTCTACGTGCTGGCCAAAGACGGCGCGACGCGCAACGCGCTGATGGAGCATCTGCGCAAACAGGGCATCTCGGCGGTGTTCCATTACGTGCCGCTGCATTCTTCGCCGATGGGCCAGCGGCTGGGCGGAAACGCCCGACCATTGCCGGTCACCGATTCGACCAGTGCCCGCCTGGTGCGGTTGCCCTTCTATTACACCATCACCGAAGAGGAGCAGGCCGAAGTCGTCCGACAGATCACCGCGTTCTTCCGCCAGAGCAAATAGGCGGGAGTTCGTCTAAGCGACCGGACGCGTATATTGCGCGCGAAAACGCCAGGCCGGCGGATCGTCGTGGCGATCCCAGAACTCTTCAAAGGCCACCAGCGAAAGCCCGGCGCGCTCGAGGTCCGAAAGTTCCGCCTGCAGCAACGGCCAGGGCATTTGGCCTTTCGGATCTTCGGGAGTGCGGCCGCGACAAACGACCAGCAGCGTTCCGCCGGGCTTGACCGTGTCGGCCAGCACCGCGATCGCATTCTTGCGCAGGTCTTCCGGCAAAACCTGCAGGGTGTACGCTTCGAGCACGAAATCGAAGGCGCGGCGCCAGTGCGGCGCCGGCGAGACCAAATTTCCGATCTCGTAGCTCACTGCAGAATTGGGAAATCGCCGCTGACACCAGCTCGATCGCCGACGGCGAGATATCGAATGCCGTCACTCGAAAGCCGAGCGTCGCGAGAAATTCGGCGTCGTCCCCCAAACCGCATCCGACGACGAGTGCGGTCTGCCCGTCGCCGTTGATCGGATTGGCCTCGAGCCACTCGACAATGTTGGGATTCGGCCGCAAATCGGCCCAAGGAACCTTGGTCGAGTCGCCCTCCGCTCGCCGGTACAGTTCTTCAAACCAACCGGTGGCATCTCCGCGAGCCAGGTGACTTGCCGCGAGGTCGCGGGCGTGAGCTCGCTTGGGATCGATCGACATGTCGCGTTCGGAAGAGCGTGTTGCCCCGGCCGCCGACCTAACGGCTGCCGGGGCGTACACGGTTTTCCGTTAGTCTAACTCGCGCACCGATCCCGCGTCGCGTCCAGCGCGCTTTCCGCTATGACTGGGCAATCCCATCAGCGGCTGTTGAGAGGCATCTCGCAAACAGCAACTTCCTGCCCCTCACGTCGTCGTTCCTAAAGAGGGCGACTTGCTGGTCATTCTCACTTGCTCGGGCCGGGCACCGCGTACGCCCAGGCCGAGTGCGGGAAGAGGAAGTAGACGCCCGTGATCGCACCCGCTTCGACCAGGGCCGCCTCGAGGTTCAAGCGGGATCTGGTAGATCAACTTGGGCGAACATTCGCCCGGCCGGTAGTAACCCAACGGATAAACGTCGCTGCAGCAGCGGGTCGATCACCATCTGATACGGCAAGCCGGCGGCTTGGACGGTCATGCGTCCCATCGAGACGAAGGGCTGCACGAAGAAGGGATAGCTGTGACCGTACCGCTCGAGCTGGGGATCCTCGAAGTACAGCGGCTGGTAGCAGATGTTCGAGGCCTGCCAGGCGAACACGCTCGGCGCGAAGGTCCGCGGCTGGTAAGGCTCGTCGGAAAGCGGGATCTCCTTCGGGCAATCCAGGATGCGGCCGTCGCGCGTTTTGCACGGCTTGCCGTCCGGCGTGGGGCACTGGTTCTCGCACGGATTCTCTTTGGCGATCTTCGGATCGGGTTCATAGTCGAGGTACGGAAGGATTTGCGTCACCTTCGGAAGCTCGCTCGGCTTCTTGATCATTTCCGGAGCCGGCGCAGCACCATAATCGGGAGTTCCGCCCGGATTTTCGCGGAATTGAGTGCCGCCCGGCATCTGCGCCGGCGAAGAGGGGCGCTGTGCCAACGACGTCGACCGGACGGCAGCGGCGTCGTCGACGGAGGCAAAAAGCCCGAGGCCTGGGGCTGGCCGGACTGCTGCGGCCCGGGGCCAAGCTCCAGCGGAGGCAGCGGAGGCAAAGACGGATCGCTCGGCTTGGGCACGGCGTCCTGTGCCGAAGCGTCCGCATCTGCTGACTGCGACGGGCCCAGCGCTCGGCCGCCGGATAGTGGGGGTCTGCGCGCTGCGTGCTGGGTGCGACAGCCTTGCGGCAGCCGCGGGCAGTCCGGCGGAGCACCGGAGCCGGCGTGAGCCTGCGTGGCTGGCGGATAATAGGTCGGATCGTCGGCCTGCGCGACCGTGGCGCCTGCGGCCAGCGCCGCGAGCACGAACCCGCCGGCGAGGCGGTTAACCAGGCCGCCGGAAATCAGCCGACCTCGATTGGAGCGTGCTCGGCCGTGTAATTTGGAGCTTCTTGCGTGATGGCGATGTCATGCGGATGGTTCTCCCTAACCGTTGCCGGCGAGACCTGGATGAAGCGGGCCTTGGTTCGCAGCTCGTCGATCGTGCCGACGCCGAGATAGCCCATTCCCGCCCGCAGCCCGCCAATGAGCTGGTACATGAATGGGCCGAGCGAACCTTTGTAGGCGACGCGTCCTTCCACTCCCTCCGGCACGAGCTTGCGTGCCCCTCTTCCGTCCTCCGTCAGTCCTCTTTGTCGATAGCGTTCGCTGCTTCCCTGCACCATCGCGCCGAGCGATCCCATGCCGCGATAGCGCTTGTAGCTGCGTCCTTGGTACAGGATCATTTCGCCCGGACTTTCGTCCAGGCCGGCCAACAGTCCGCCGAGCATGGTGATCGATGCCCCGGCCGCCAGGGCCTTGGTGACGTCTCCGCTGTATCGAATGCCTCCGTCGGCGATTATGGGGATATTGGTGTCGGCGAGCGCCTTGGCGGCATGGGCGATCGCGGTCAATTGCGGGACGCCGACGCCGGAGATGATTCGCGTCGTGCAGATCGAGCCCGGGCCGATGCCGACTTTGACTGCGTCGGCTCCGGCCCGAATCAGGTCGCGTGCTCCTTCCGTGGTGGCGACGTTTCCGGCGATCACGTCGATCGTCTAGCGTTTTTTGACATTGCGAACCGTCTCGATCACGTTCCGCGAATGCCCGTGGGCGCTGTCGACCACGAGGACATCGACGCCTTTTTCGATCAGGCAGGCAATGCGTTCGTCGTCATTGACGCCGACCGCCGCCCCGACCCGCAGCCGGCCGCGCGTGTCTTTGCACGCCAGCGGAAAGCGCAGGTTCTTGTCGATGTCCTTGATCGTGATTAATCCCTTCAAATGATATTCCTCGTCAATCAGCAAAAGTTTCTCGACTTTATTTTCCAGGAGGATCCGTTGAGCTTCCTTCAAATTGGTATTCTCGTTCGCGGTTACCAGGTTTTCCTTGGTCATCACGTCGGCGATTCGCGTCTCCTTCGACTCAAGGAACCGAAGGTCCCTGCGGGTTAGAATCCCCTTAAGCTTCCCATCTTTCGTGATGGGGACGCCGCCGATATTTCGCTCGTCCATGATCCGAGCTGCTTCGCCCACCGTGGCTTCCGGCGGCAGCGTGACCGGATCGACGATCACGCCGTGCTCGCTGCGCTTGACGCGGTCGACCTCGAGCCCCTGCCGCTCGATCGGCATGTTCTTGTGAATCACGCCCAGGCCCCCCTCCTGGGCCATGGCGATCGCCATTTCACTTTCGGTGACCGTATCCATGGGGCTGCTGATAATCGGCACATTCAGCCGAATGTTCCGCGTCAGAGGGGAACTGACGTCGACATCCGAGGGCAGACTTCGCTGTAGGCCGGTTCGAGCAAAACGTCGTCAAATGTCAGGCCGCGGTAAGCGATTCGGTCTTCCATCATCTCTCTCCTCTAAAGGTCACGCGGGTTCAGCGCTCCGCGCCGCGGGTTTGTTGAATCGTCTCAAAAAGCGCGTTCGCGAGATCGACGAGGATCGGCGGCGCGAGCTCTTCGGCACGCGTCCGCTCGCCGAGATGCTGTGATTCCAAGACGGCGTCGATCTCGCGTCCGGTCGAGTTCGTTTTTGAAGTTGGAGACGAGCACGTTCCGCAGCAGCTTTCGCCGCTGCTGAAACACGCCCCGCAAGAAACTCGTGCAAGAAGGCCCGGTCGCGAATCCTCTCTCGCCGCTCGGCGTCCGGCGTGATGCGGATCATGGCCGACTCGACCTTCGGCCGCGGCCAGAACACGTCGGCCGGCAGCCGCTTGAGCAATTCGATGTGGCACTGCGACGGCAGCCAGACCGACAGAGCACCGTAGCTCGAGTCGCCCGCCTTGGCCGTCATCCGCTCGGCCAGCTCGAGCTGGATCGTGACGACCATCCGCTCCCACGCGTAATCGCTGGCAACGAGATTCGAGATGACGGGCGTCGCCACGCAGTAGGGCAGATTGGCGACGAGCTTGAGCCGCTTCGACGATCGGCCGTCGCCGCATCGAGCGCGTCGAGCACGGGCCTGGCAAAATGATTCTTGTTTTTGAGCACGTCGCAGCCCAGGATCGTCACGTTGGAGAATCCGTCGACGGCCTCGGCCGTCAACTGCTGCATCCGCGGATCGACTTCGACAGCGATCACCGCGCCCGGCCCGCTCGGCCAGAAAGGCCGTCAGACCGCCGGTCCCCGAACCGACCTCGAGCACCAGGTCGTCGCTGCCGAGTTCCGCCTGCGCGACCAGAAACTCGACCAGGTTCAGATCGATCAGGAAATTCTGTCCGAGATCGTGCCGCGGATTGACGCCGTGACGAGCCAACAACTCGCCGATATGCGTGCGCGTCTGCCGTGCGGCCTGTTTCATGTCCTCAGCAACTGCTGAACGTATTTTCCCAGAATGTCCGTCTCGATATTGACCTCGTCCCCGGACTTGCGAACGGCCGAGCGTCGTCATTTCGAGCGTGTGCGGAATGAGAGCGACGCTGAAGCAATTGTTCGCGATCTCCACGACCGTCAGACTCACGCCATCGACGGCGACCGAGCCTTTCGGCACGAGCTGCCGCACGAGCGGCTCGGGCAGACGAAACCACATCGTGACCCATTCGCCGTCTCGCTCGATGCGGTCAACCTGGCCCACGCCGTCGACGTGCCCCTGCACGAAGTGGCCGCCCAATCGGCCGTCGACCGGCAGGGCCCGTTCGAGATTCGACGGCGTCGCCCGCGCGGAGCCGGCCGAGATTCGTCTTGGAGAGCGTTTCGCTGCCGGCCTGAAACGACCAGCGATTCCCCTCGATGGCGATGGCGGTCAGGCAGCAGCCATTGATGGCCACGCTCTCGCCGAGATGCCGGGCGAACCAAAGTCAGCGGGCACTTGAATGGTCAGCCGCAAAGTCGAAGCGGTCTACGCGGAAGAACCTGATTTCGGCGCAGGAGAACCACCGACGCCCTCGGGGCGGACGTCTTGCACAAGTCCGCGGCCTGCCACAAGCCCGGTGAACATCGCCGTCACCGGCACCCGGCTTCGACCGGCTCGCACCCAGCTCCGGTCACAAAGCCCGATTCTCGCTGGCGTTCGGGCAGCCGAGCAAGGGCTGAGAATTTTGGACTGCTCCATCTTCCTACTGTGCCAAACGACGGCCTGCGTGTCAAACGGGTGGTCGTGATACCGTTTGGCCCAAGAAGAATCCGCGAAATAGTTCGGCGGCATGAAAAACCCGCCTCGAGCGCCACTCGCCGAAGTGGTCTTCAGTAGACCGTCTACTTCAACATGGTGGTGCCGGATTCCAGGCAGATTTTTCGCCACTAAGGCGCAAAGACACCAAGAGAGGCAAAGGAAATCCGGTCGAGGTAGAGGAGGGGCGATGGTCCATTCATTGAGAACGAGCCATCGCCGCCTCCCCCTCTTCAAACCGGACGTGCAGATTTCCCGCATCCGGCTTACCCAAGAACACTTCGCTCGAAGGCATGCGCCGACCGATGTCGACTTGGCCGACGAACTGAGACGCTACCGCGGAATGAGGTAGGCCGAAGCCTCTTCTGGGAGCAATGCTCCATGTGTATCCTCACCCTTTTGCACGTCGAGTCCTTGGCAGGGCCCCTTCGCTCCGCGGGCATTACCCCGCTTCAACGCTACTATGAGCCCCTCCGACTCCCGATCGAGCCGCCACGCGGTTATGGGTTCCCGCACCTCGTTGACCCTTGGCCTATGTGCCAAGCGTCACTCGAACGGGTCTCTCAGGTTCCTGGCGATTCTGTCGGCATCCGCTGTCCCCTCCCACCCCGGAGAGCCCGGCCGCTGCAGGCGTTCGTTGCTTCACGGTCGGTAACAGGCTTCACCCTATCTGGAAGGGCTGGCCACTCTCAAATGCGTAACGAGGCCGAATCGGGTTCACGCTTTCGATTCCGGCTGATGCCTTTGCCTTCCAAGGCTCCGACCGCCGGATCACTCCGACAGCCGCTCAGTGGGCTGCATGGTGAACGAACAACTACCATGGTCAGTACCTTTCAACTGACAAGAACCGTCAAGCTTTGCCTGACGCACCAGATTCGCAGATTTAAATTTCAAATTCTGCGTCTTCTGCGAAATCTACGGATAACTGCCTCTTAGTCTTCTCTTGGTGTCTTCGGGTACCTATTGCATTGGAATCCCACGCGCTCGCGAAGTCCAGCGTAAAGCCGGCAGATCATATGTCAGGAGACTTTTGGGCACTTCGTTAATGGCACGCTCGCCAACAAACTCGGCGGCGTGGTATCACGTGTGACATTCATCAAACGGCCTGCACAGATTCCCGGGCGGAGGGGCGGCATGCAGCAGACTTGAAGAGAGTGGTGCTACGTAAAGTCGCCTGGCGGCTGCTGCCGTTTTTGTTTCTGCTTTACGTCGTCAATATCCTCGACCGCATCAATGTCGGCTTCGCCCGCCTGCAAATGCTCGATGACCTCCAGATGGGGGAACGGGCCTATGCGCTGGGCGCGGGCATCTTCTACATCGGCTATCTGCTGTTCGAGATTCCCAGCAATCTCATCTTGAGCCGCGTCGGCGCCCGGCGTTGGATCGGGCGGATTTTGATCAGCTGGGGAATGATCTCGATGGCGATGATGTTCGTCCGCGGCATCTGGAGTTTTTATCTGCTCCGCATCTTGCTGGGTTTCGCGGAAGCCGGCTTCTTTCCCGGGAATTATCCTCTATCTCACGTATTGGTTCCCCGCCCGCGAGAGGGCCAAGGCGGTCTCGTTATTCATGACCGGCTCCCCCCTCACCAGCATCGTGGGAGGACCGCTCTCGGGGGGCATCCTGCAGTACCTGAATCACATCGGCGGCCTGCGAGGCTGGCAGTGGCTGTTCATGCTCGAAGGAGTTCCCGCCGTCATCCTGGGGGTGATCGCCATGTTCTACCTCACCGACCGTCCCGAACGGGCGCATTGGCTGAATGAGGAGGAACGCAATTGGCTGAGCGCGCAAGTCCGCGGCGAAGAGACGTACCGCCAGGAGCGTCACGGCCTGACCTTGTGGCAAGCCGCGTCGACCGCCGCGTCTGGATCCTGACGCTGGTTTATTTCGCGGTCGCGGGGGCCAGTAACAGTTTCGGTTTCTACTTGCCGAAGTTTCTCCAGCTCGGGTTTCCGACATTCGCCGAATTCCGCATCGGCCTGCTCGTGATGGTCCGGGCCTCGACCGTTTGAAGTGATCCGGCGACTGGCAGTCGAGGACGGCCTGACCATGATCATCTCGACCCATCAGTTGCGCTTTGCCGACGAAGTCGCGGACCGTGTCGTATTCCTCAGCGGCGGCTCCATCATCGAAGAAGGGCCCGCGCACAAGGTTCTCACCAACCCGCGCAACCCGGTCACGGCACGCTTTCTCAGCGTGATGGAAGCCGACAAACCAACCGTGGCGCCCGCATGAAGCAGCGTGCTGTCGCCATTGCACGATCAGATGCCGTCCCCTCACTCGAGACAAATTTGCGCCCGCAAGGGTGATTCGAGGCCATCGCATGAAGCACCATCTCCTTTCCGTTTCGCCCGCCAATGTTCAGTGGGGCTACTTCAGCAAAAAGGTCAAACCAGCCTTACGTTGAAGTCCGGCGACCGCGCCACCATCGAAACGCTGACGCACCACGCCAATGACGATTACGAGCGGATGATTGCTAACGACCCCGGCGCCGAAAGTGTCTTTCACTGGACCAGGGAACATAAAGCCGTCGTCCGCCGCGGCGCAGGACCAACCGAAGGACCATTCCAGCGTGGCTCCGGCGAAGGTCTCGGCGTTCATCTATTGACCGGCCCTGTGGCTATCGAGAACGCCGAGCCCGGCTATATCCTGGAAATTCGTATTCTAGACGTCCGGCCGCGCCCGAGCTGCAATGCTTGCCATGCCGGCCGCTGCTTCGGTTCGAACGTGGCCGCGTCGTGGGGATTTCACTATCACGATTTGATAGAGGAGCCGAAGCCGCGCGAGGTCATCACGATCTTCGAGCTCGATACCACCGGCGAGCCGTTCGCCAAGGCGGTCTACAATTATGTCTGGACGCCGCAGACCGATCCGGATGGCATCATCCATCCGACGATCGATTATCCCGGCGTGCGCGTGGATCACGCCTAATCGAAAGCGCGAGAACATCCTGCCGAACGTCAAGGTACCCGCGCGCCTCCATTTCGGAACTATGGGGCTCGCGCCGTCGGAATTCGATTTCGTGAGTTCCATTCCGCCGGGTTACACCGGGGGCAATATCGACGACTGGCGCGTCGGCAAGGGCGCGAAAATGTATTACCCAGTCGCGGTACCTGGCGCTTTTTTCTCGGTCGGCGATCCGCATGCGGCGCAGGGCGACAGCGAACTCGGCGACGCGATTGAAACGTCGCTAACGGGTGATTTCGAATTTATCCTTCACAAACACCGCGACCTGGGGGGAACGGTACTGGAAGGCTTGACCCATCCAATGCTGGAAACAAACAATCACTGGTCCATGACGGCTTTACGTTTCCGAACTATCTCGCCGAACTCGGCCCGGACGCCAGACCGATAGTGAAGCAGTCATCAGTCTCGACAAGGCGATGCGCGATGCTTTTCGAAAGCTCCGCCGCTTTCTAATGACCGTCCATCATATGAGCGAGGACGAAGCGATCGCGCTCATGTCGGTAGCGGCAGATTTCGGCGTAACCCAGTGTCGATGCCAATTGGGGCGTCCACGGCTCAATCCGAAAGAACGTCTTCAGATGTACCTAAGGAGGAATTCCGCTTTTGACCGCGTAGCGATCAGTTCCGGTCCGGTCTGACATCCGGTCGCCGAGCGCTAGGGTTCGATGCCCCTTCTTTCGGCACGACGGTTGCTGGAGTTCGGCAGGTGAGCGCTGGCTGAGCATTATTGCCGTTTACAGCCGAGTTGTTCGCCGAAGCAGAAAGGACCGAAGCTTGGCGAGACGTATTGGGCGGCTTCGGGCTGCGATCGGCGCCGATATCGGCCATGCATGGCGCTTATTTTGGTGGAACCTCGATAACTGGCGGTTCGGCAAGGGGCCCGCGATTTATCTTCCGGTTTCCGCCCCGTAGGCGTTGCTACCCATCGGCGATCCCCATGCAGCACAGGGCGACGGCGAATTGAACGGCGATCGAATGTTCCATGAACCGCCACGTTTCAGGTCGTGGCTCGACAAAGCCGATCTCGCCTCGTCCCTTCGCGGATTTGACCTCCTCGCTGATCGAAACCGAAACCGACGATAGGTGTTGATTGAGCGAAGATGAGGCGATCGCCCTGATCTCGGCGGCGGTGGCTTTCGGCGTGACGCAGGTCGTCGATGGCAATTGCGGCGTGCATGCAGTGTTGAGCAAGCGCCGTTTTACGAAATGAAACGGCTTTCGAGAGCAGAGTGGTCGCCGATGAAATTTCATATGATTGCCGGCGGCCCGAAACCCGTCGCGCCGTTCAGCCACGCGGTCGAAGCAGACGGCTTCGTTTTCATTACGGGCCAAATGCCTGATACGCCCGAGACGCCCGGCGTTTTGCCAGACGGAATCGTGTCCCAGACCGATGCCGTTATGGCTAACCTCCTAAAGGTACTGGTTGGCGTTGGACTTGGCTTCGAGCACGTGGTGATTGCGCGCATCTATCTCACACGCTTCCAGCAAGACTATGCGGCGATGAACGAAACCTATCGAAGCTATTTTGCGGAGAACCGGCTGCCTGCGCGCACTTGTGTTGGTGTCAACGGATTGGCTTATAATGCTCTAATCGAGATCGATCTCATCGCGCATCGCCCCAGTTGACTTGGCTATTAAGTTCTGATGGGCGGCAATTTTCAATCGCGGATCGGTCAGAAACATCGGATCGAAACACCTGGGCGGTCAACGCGGAAGAAGATTGTGCTTAAGGTCCTCAAAAACAATCCTGCTCCCCTTTCATCACCCTCTAGGCGCGCGCGAAGCGCTGATGGCCAGGCCGTGGTCTGCCCGTTGCTACGGGGTAGCTTGCCACGAGAGGGGTCGCGCCAAAACAGCATCGGGGGGCCGCGCCACCATGTCTTGTCAGCCTCACGCGCGCGAGGCGCGCCGCCACGGTCGAGCCGCAGCCGAGCTATGGGGTCTTGGCGCAGGCCGGCCGCGATCGAGATTGGCAGGGGTGACCCGCGTTCACCCCTTTCATCACCCTCTTAGGCGCGCGCGAGCGCTGATGGCCAGGCCGTGGTCTGCCCGTTGCTACGGGGTCGCTCGCCCACGAGAGGGGTCGCGCCAAAACAGCATCGGGTTCTGGTTCTCTTTATCCCTTTGCGCGTGGGCGCCGAAGAATTCGCCGCGGCGAAAGATGCAAATTATGGCTTATGGTTTCGGCCGGCGCGATGCTGCTCGACCGGCTCGGGCCGCCGGGATTTAGATTTAATGATTTCGGGGCCCCGCGTTCACCCCTTTCATCACCCTCTAGGCGCGCGCGAGCGCTGATGGCCAGGCCGTGGTCTGCCCGTTGCTACGGGTCGCTCGCCCACGAGAGGGGTCGCGCCAAAACAGCATCGGGTTCTGCCCCGGTTCACCCTCTTTATCACCCTTAGCGCGCGCGCGGCGCCTGATGTCCAGCCCGTGGTCTACATGTTGTTATGGCTTAGCTCGCCCACGAGAGGGGTCGCGCCAAAACAGCATCGGGGGGCCGCGACCACCATGTCTTGTCAGACTCAGCGCGCGCGAGACGCTGCTGGCCAGGTCGAGTTTCGCGGCGCGAGCTGCGGGACCGGCTCGAGGCCGCCGCGATCGAGATTATGAGGGGCCCCGCGTTCACCCCTTTCATCACCCTCTAGGCGCGCGCGAGCGCTGATGGCCAGGCCGTGGTCTTGCCCGTTGCTACGGGGTCGCTCGCCCACGAGAGGGGTCGCGCCAAACAGCATCGGGTCTGGTTCCTCGTTCATCCCTTTGCGTGGCGCCCTCTTGCGCGCGCGCGAGCGCTGCATGGCCACGGCCTATGGTCTCGGCCGTTGCTACGGCGATCGCTCGCCCGACCGAGCTGGGGTCGCGCCGGGATTTAGATTTAATGATTTCGGGGCCCCGCGTTCACCCCTTTCATCACCCTCTAGGCGCGCGCGAGCGCTGATGGCCAGGCCGTGGTCTGCCCGTTGCTACGGGGTCGCTCGCCCACGAGAGGGGTCGCGCCAAAACAGCATCGGGGGTGCTGCGTTCACCTGTCTTTGTCAGCCTTATCGCGCGCGCGGGCGCCGGAATCCGCCGCGGTCGAAAGATGCAGCATGATGGCTATGGTTTCGGTCGGCGCGATGCTGCTCGACCGGCTCGGGCCGCTGGGATCGAGATTGGAAGATTTCGGGGCCCCGCGTTCACCTCTTTCATCACCCTCTAGGCGCGCGCGAGCGCTGATGGCCAGGCCGTGGTCTGCCCGTTGCTACGGGGTCGCTCGCCCACGAGAGGGGTCGCGCCAAAACAGCATCGGGTTCTGTGCCCCGCGTTCACCCCAATTTCAACTGGTTCTCTTTATCCCTTTGCGCGCGGGCGCCGAAGAATTTGCCGCGGCGAAAGATGCAAATTATGGCTTATGGTTTCGGCCGGCGCGATGCTGCTCGACCGGCTCGGGCCGCCGGGATTTAGATTTAATGATTTTCGGGGCCCCGCGTTCACCCCTTTCATCACCCTCTAGGCGCGCGCGAGCGCTGATGGCCAGGCCGTGGTCTGCCCGTTGCTACGGGGTCGCTCGCCCACGAGAGGGGTCGGCCAAAACAGCATCGGGTCTTGCCCCGCGTTCACCCCTTTTTCCTGGTTCTCTTTATCCCTTTGCGCGTGGGCGCCGAAGAATCTGCCGCGGCGAAAGATGCAAATTATGGCTTATGGTTTCGGCCGGCGCGATGCTGCTCGACCGGCTCGGGCCGCCGGGATTTAGATTTAATGATTTCGGGGCCCCGCGTTCACCCCTTTCATCACCCTCTAGGCGCGCGCGAGCGCTGATGGCCAGGCCGTGGTCTGCCCGTTGCTACGGGGTCGCTCGCCCACGAGAGGGGTCGCGCCAAAACAGCATCGGGTTCTGTGCCGCGTTCACCCCTTTTTTTCTGGTTCTCTTTACCCCTTGCGCGCGCGAAGAATTTGCCGCGGCGAAAGATCATTATGGCTTATGGTTTCGGCCGGCGCGATGCTGCTCGACCGGCTCGGGCCGCCGGGATTTAGATTTAATGATTTCGGGGCCCCGCGTTCACCCCTTTCATCACCCTCTAGGCGCGCGCGAGCGCTGATGGCCAGGCCGTGGTCTGCCCGTTGCTACGGGGTCGCTCGCCCACGAGAGGGGTCGCGCCAAAACAGCAAACAAGGCGATTGCTGACCAATCGCCCTTGCTCAAGCTTAGTCGATGAAGAGTCCGATTTCAAAGAACGTCTACGCGTCAGCAATTGGATTGTGCAAAGACTCTATAATTATGCAGTCAAGAAAACCGTCGAACTCTGACTTCTGACGGTCTTTCAACATGTAGTCGATCCAACCCGCGTTCGCACCGTCGCGGACAAGAATTCTGCCGTGACCCCACTCGACCTTCGCCCAACACTCGCGGATCATGTTTTCAAGGGTAATGGCATCTAAGTGTGAAGGCAATTCAATTGCACAATGAATATGCCATCGACCTGACGCGCCGCACTCCCATGGAAGTAACGCGCGGGCGGGAATTGCCGTGCCGACGAAATGCAGATCCATATACAGCTCTGTTGAGGAGGTTCATGAAGTGCCGAAAAGCTTGTCTGCACCGATAGTCGTCGATTTTTAACCAGCCCCGCGGTCGGGCTGCCAGGCTTGCTTCAAGGTTAGAGTGACGTCGCAAAATTCACCCCAGCTACCGCGGTCGTGACGTTTTGCTTCCTCATTCTTGGCAACTGGCAGATGTTGCGGATCCGATAGTGCAGTTCGAAAATTCTCGAGGAAGCTAGGTTTTTGCCTCCTGAAACTTGCGCGAAAACGACTTCCACTTCCTGGCTTTGACGCTTGCGTTCGTATCATATTCTGGCTTCTTAGTCACGTCACCACCGATAACAAGCACGCCGCCAGTGTTATGCGGAACGTGTCTCTTCGGACGCTCGCCATACTTCTCCGGAAGCCGCCACTCCAAGAAATGCCGCGCCATCTTCATGTTGGGTTGGCCGCAGGCCTCTAAAATAAAGTTTCCGTTCTCATCGGTTTTGGAGACAACACCCATTGCAGATTGACAGATGGCTGCACAAAGCCGATCGTTTCCCTCGTCGATCGCTGATGTGCAGTGTTCGTGAAATCTCCATTCAATGCCTTGCCACTCGATGTCGTATCCGGCGTCGCCGGCCGCGCTGCGCCTGAGCCAATATTCAAGTGTTTTGCGATGAATGCCCGCTTTGGTAGCTGCGTGGTTAAGTATGGGCACTTCCGTAAGGCTGTCGAGGACAATTCGCATGCGCTCAGGCGATAGCATTCGGCCGGCTTTCGCGACTTCCGCTGGCATTTTTTGATTCTCGGGTTGGCGGCCACGTCTCTGACCTCGCTTGGGGCCCACAGGCGAGCCAATTGTCTCATACGCAGTCCCGCTCAATTCCGTGCGCGTTGTGGTCATCTCATGGGTGACGGCAGCCGTGGCGAATTCTTCCAGCGCATATACCACCAGGTCCCTCAGATCGGCGACGATGTCGGCGAGCACTGGCACCCGGGCCCCCTTGATCTTCTTCGCGTTCGGTCGGTTGACGGTGAACGGCAGCCGCATGACGCGGTCCAGGTTACCGCAATCGTCTCCGCCGAGTTGAACGGCCAATGCTACGTTGCAGGCTTTGATATTTTCAAGATTCTCAGCCGTGACGGTGACCGGCTCGGCGAGTTCCCAGAACAATCCAAAGCCGTTGCCCGAGTTGATGATCAGCGACGGCACGAGCGGAGCCGCTTTGATCCGTGCGAGCAGTTCCGCGCGTGCGGTCTCAACATCATCGGGCGCCGTGCCGGCGGGCAGATCCGCATCGACGTGCAGAAAGTGAACGGTCGAGACTTCGCCCTCTTTTGCCTTTGCGTGTCCCTTGCCGAGCGGCTTCACTTCGTTGGCGTTAAAATAAATGCCGTATCCTTTGCAATCGGCTTGGGTCAGCCAACGAAACGCGGCGGCTTGTTCGGCCTCTGTCTTCCAAAAACTCCGGCCAATTACCGGGCGATTTCCCGCTGGATGAACAGCGCAAAGATGCACCTGGTCTGTCGGCAAGGAGAAGGCGAACGCGACGGCCTCCGCTAAGTTCGGTTTGATATCGATCATCGTTCGATCTCCTCATTCTTCGGATAGCGAAAACGCGCTAGGTTCGGCGTCTATCAAATCCCTGCCCTTTAAGATTTCTTCCGACGAATCCTCCACTCCCTGCTCGCGGAACAACCGCTCGCCCGCCTGGCAAGCAATCAGGGGAGCCGCTGGGCAGCGCGTGAACCGTCGTTCATTTCGCTTGGTTTGCGCTACGACCGCCGTCGTAACAATTCTCAACGTGCTAAACTCCGCCGCCCTGACGCCATGCACATCTGCGCCGCGCGCGAGGCATTCGAACTCGGCCGGCCGCCTACAAATTTGCGTCATGACCGGACCGCCTTGAATTCACGGCGAGCGGGGCGCGGCTTATCTTCTTGGGTTTTATCCCAGTCCTGCAGATCGCTGAGCCTCCAAAATCTCAGTCCGCCGAGGAAGGTCGGGGCCGGAAAGCCCGCGTCTTTTTGCCGGCGCTCGATCCACATGTGAGAGCAATGGCCGTAGCGGGCCCGCACTTGTGTGGCCTTCAGGAAAAAATCTTGTGGGGAGTTCGATTTCATTTTGGATGATAGACATGGCTATGACTTCCTACTAGGAAGCCCAAAATCTGCCTCTTGGTTACGGGCAGACGCCGCCGGTCATTCCAAATCATCCGATTGGGTCGAAGAGGTCGTCGGGTCTAGGCTTTGCGCTGCCTAGCTCATGCGGGACCTTGATGCTTGGCCAGTGTTCTCTGGCGCGCAAAACGCCGCAGGAACCCTGAATGACTTAACTGGCTCGTTTCGGTTCCGCCCACAATATGCATATCTGTTATGCTTTACGGGGAGGCGAGTGGCCGCTGCGGAGAGCCGCCCGCGCGGACGCAGTAAGGAGATGGGGCCGTAACGACCTTTCCACCCCGCCTCAGGGTGAATGGTCCCTTTGATTTAGGAGTGGTCCCTTTTTGGAATTGCTAGGCTTTTGAAAAGCGCTGGCTTCCGAGCAGCGCCCGTTTTCAGCGCACTCTGCACAACGCCAAGGATTTTCTGCGCATGCGGTGGCTTTTGATCGCGCGGTTCGCGAGGATGATGGATAGGCCTCAAATCCGGAAGCCTCGTAGGTCCGAGCTGCGATCGATGGTCTGGCGAACGCAAGCCGCACGTCATCCTGCGAGCCGCGGCGCGGGTGCTTGATCGCCAGTCTTTGTTACGTCTGCACCGGAAGGCCGGCGTGCTAGTCCGACGGCGCGGCAGTCTGTTCGCCGGAGAGCTGAGCGGCGATGTTTCGCATGAAGCCGGTCTTTCTGCAGATAGGCGGCATTCTGGAATCGGCGCTTCGCCGCAGGCCTGTGCGACGCCAACCACGCAACCAGTTCCGCACTGGACCGTTTTTTGATCTTTCGGCAATGCACAAACGCGGGTCGCCCAACGGGTGCCACAGAGCGGCTGGTCCAAGGAATTCCTTGAGGCCGGCAAGTACTGTAATGCCCTTCCCGCCCCAACAGTGTTTCCAGCCTGAGATTACGGCCGGACTGGAATATTCGAAATTCCTGGGCAGGTCAGGCGGCTTTCGCTGCAACATCCTGGACGAGCCCGGCGACATGGACACCCCACTTTGTCCAAGCGTCGGCCATTTCTTTTTCGTAGTCGTGCCGATTATAGATCCCCAGCGAATGGTTTAAGCAGCGCTCAATGACCTCATTGCGGATGCCGATGCGAGCACAGCCGGTATCAAACGAGCGCCGCAAGTCGTGAAGCGTGTAATGCGGTAGCAGCGCCAGCTTATCCAGTCGCTTCTTGGCCTTGCTGAAGCCACTGGAGGGCGATTTGCCCGTGGTCGAGAAAAAGTACCTCGACCCCAGAACGCGCGGCAGGGCCTTTAGAATGGCGATGGCAGTGTCGCACAAATAGACCTGATGCTCTTCCTTCGTTTTGGTGCGTTTGCCCGGGATGGTCCATGTCCGGTTCTTAAAATTGACTTCGTCCCGCGTCATCTCGGCGACTTCAGTCCGCCGGGCGCCGGTCAGCAAGAGCAGTTGAAACATTGGACCGAATTGAGCTGCCGGCTCCTTTCTTTTGCGTGACCTCGAATTGCCGAGCCCAGCGCATCGCAGCCCCGCCAGAAGATCCGGATTTCATCGTCGCTCAGTTTGCGCTTTCGGGACTTCATCTTGATCTTTTTCACTCGCTCAACGGGCGAGTGGTCAATCAAATTTCGGTCCATGCACCAATTGAAGAACGACGATAGGACGGTGATCGTGGAATTCTTAGCCGATTGACCCCGCAACAGGGCCGCATCAATCACCGATCAGCGCGTCAGCCTTGACAATGCCGGCAATCGGCCGAGCCCGCCAACTCGGCAGACATGCTTTTCGAAGATGCCTCTGAACCGGGCGACTGACGACCCGGTCGCCTCCGGTATCAGGTGCACTTTGAGGTAGCCTTTCCACACATCGCCAACTGGACTCTCCCGCGTAAGGTCTTCCGCTTTGATATCGGCAACTTCGGCATCAGCCGCGCCGCGGCCCCAGACAAGGGCCGGCCGCGTCGCCCTCTTTCGCAATGCGGGATTGTTCCCTTTGTCCACCTCTTCAAGGGCAGCCTTGGCGCGGTCCCGTGCCACGCCCAACTCAACAGCCGGGTAGCGGCCTAGCGTAAGCTTGCAGGGCTTGCGGTCGAACCGATACCTGACCGCCCAAGACTTCACCCCGGACGGCTGCACGATGAAATAGAGGCCGCTGGTGACGCTGTCCGGGACCTCTTGGCGCGTGGCCTTTGGCTGCATTCTCTCGATAGTGACGCGGGCTAAGCCGGGGCATCGAAATCCTCTGGGGTAACGGTTTTCGGCCGCTGGGGTAACACAAAATCGCTGTTGAGGGCGTGCGGCCTTGTGAATAAATGTGATGATAAAACCGAAGAAATCCAATGAAAATCGGCCTTTCCGACGCTAAACCGTTCAGCATCGTTAATGAACGTGAGCAGAATACCTAAACTTGCCAAGGTCGGGGTCGAGGGTTCGAATCCCTTCGCCCGCTCCAATTTTCAGTGAATCATTGAATTTGCCAAGACCGGTCGAGTTCCTCGACCGGTCTTGTTGCGTTATATACGGCCCGCGATCTTGGCGAGCGTCGTCGTGGCTTTGATTGCGACGCAACTGGTTCAGATGCTGTTGGCGCCAGCGTGAACGACTCAACGCGGTCTTCACCCAGGCCGCGGCGGTCACCCTCGTGACCTCGATCGTCGCCTCTGGTGGGAGCGGCTTGTTCCGCCGCGCTCGGCCGGCACGGCACGCCGAACGATCTGGTCGGAATGACGATTTTTCTGGCTTCTTCGGCATCGGACTACGTGACGGACAGACGGTCGGTGTAGACGGCGTCGATGGAGGCATGACTATCGTCTGTACGATGAACGACTCCCGCCGCGGATTCCAACCGGAGAGACATGATGGGATTACTCGATGGGCGCATCGCCCTTGTGACCGGCGCCTTTCAAGGCAATGGCGCTGCAATTGCGATTGGGCTGGCGTCGCATGGCGCCAGGGTCGTCGCCAGCGATCTGCAACAACCCGAACAAACCGCCGCCAAATGCTCCGCCTTCGGTTTAGAGGCCAAGGCGATGATCATGAACGTCGCCGACGCCAAAGCCTGCGACGCGGCGGCGGCCGAGATAGCCAGGGATGTCGGTCCGGTTTCGATCGTCGTGAACAACGCGGGCGTGTGCCCGCGCCACACGATCGACGCGCCGAATTTGAGAGCGCTGTGGGACGAAACCTTAAGCATCAATCTCACCGGCGCGCTGAATGTCGTTCTTGCCTGCCTGCCGATGTTGCGCGCAACCCGAGGTAACGTCGTCAACATCACCTCAATCGCCTCGATCGTTGCGACCAAGACCTCGCTGGAATATCCCGCTTCGAAGGGCGGTCTCAAATTGCTGACCCAAGGCCTTGCGCGCGAGTTGGCCGCCGATGGAATTCGCGTCAACGCGATCGCCCCCGGACCATTTCGCACCCCCATGCTCGATGAAACGATCAATCACCCGGATGGCCGTGGCGCCGCGATGCTGTCGCGCGTGCCGCTGGGGCGCTTCGCCGAGCCCGAAGAACTGGTCGGGCCCACCGTGTTCCTCTGCTCAGATATGTCGAGTTACGTGACCGGCGCGACGCTCGCGGTCGACGGCGGTTTTCTCGCCGTTTAGGTGTCTGGTGAGATCGTCATCGCCCGCGATCAACGAGCTGTGATTGTTCGCCGAAGCAGAATTCGTCCGTGAGACCACCTGAATGGGCGACTTGGAGACAATATTCGAAGCGTGAGGCGATTGAATTTGCATAAAAGAGCCCGCTCAGCGGGTTTTTTATTTCTGCACCACGCAACGGTAGAGCACGGCCGTCGTATTCCGCCAAATATAGCTATACCGCAGTGCAGTGCGTGGAAGAAATCTGCTTCGAATGAAGATAGCGTGGCGGGATTTTTTCCCAATTTGTTTTCGCCGCACCAGGAAGCGCAGTGGGCCCTTCTCTCTGAGCGCGGATGTGCTAACCTTCGGCGTCTGATCCACCACAGACGATCGAACTACATCTCTCGAACCCGTTCAAGAATAAATAACATGAGCAGCCATTTGGCTGCATAGGGAGCGATGCAATGAAATCGGCTATCAATCGATCCATCCTTGCGCTTGCGACAATTTGCGTTGTCGCGGGGGCGGGACCGGTCAGCGCTGAACAAAAAGCGCTCAAGAGCTATCAGTCCGGCAACAAGGAATTCTGGACCCATCCGCCGGACGACTGGTTCCTCGGCGACGAGACCGAAGCCCAAAAGGGTCTGGCGCCGCCATCCGGTCCGCCGACTGGCGCGTCGGAAGCCGAACTGGCCACGCTGATGAAGAAGATCAAGCTGCCGCCGGGCTTCAACATCGAAGTCTACGCATCGGGCGTGCTCGCCGCACGGCAGATGGCATGGGGCGACAAGGGCACACTATTCGTCGGTTCGTTCGGTCTCGGCAACGTCTACGCCATCACCGACAAGGGCGGAAAGAAAGAGGTCAAGACCATCATCAAGGGCATGAACCCCCCGATGCCCACCGGTCTCGCCTTCAGGGACGGCGCGCTCTACGTCATCAACGTCGACAAGCTGATCAAATACGACAACCCTGAAGCCAATCTCGACAAGCTCGGCGAAGGCAAGGTGGTTTATGACGACATGCCGTCTTACGCCGCACATGGTTGGAAGTACCTCGTCGCCGACAAAGAGGGCTGGTTCTACATTCCATTCGGACCTCCCTTCAACATCGGTATTCCTCCGACCAGCGTGTCGCAGATCCGTCGCGTCGATCCCAAGACCGGCAACGCTGAACTGGTGGCGCTCGGTGTCCGCAACAGCGTCGGCGGCGATATCGATCCACGCTCCGGCAAATATTGGTTCACCGAAAACGCGCGCGACTGGATCAGCGACGATCTGCCGAGCGACAAGCTCAACATGATCTCGAAGTTGGGCGAGCACTTCGGCTATCCGTATTGCCACCAGGGCGACCTGCCGGATACGAAGTTTGCGATGGGTCACAAATGTTCGGAATTCACGCCGCCTGTGCTGAATCTCGGCGCGCATGTGGCTCCGCTCGGCATGAAGTTCTATACCGGCGATCAGTTCCCCGCCGAATACAAGAACAACATCCTGATCGCCGAACACGGTTCGTGGAATCGGCATAAATACTCGGGTGACCGGATCGTGCGCGTGATCGTCGGCCCGGATGGCAAAAACCCCAAGCAGGAAGTTTTCGCATCCGGCTTCATTGAAGGCGACCAGGGTTATCTCGGCCGTCCGGACGATATCATCATGGACAAGGATGGTTCGATTCTCGTCGCCGACGACTGGGCCGGCGCGATCTATCGCATCAGCTACAAGAAGTAAGAGCTGACTTCATCAAGGCTGCGGCTGTTCGGGAACGAGTAGCCGCAGCTTTGCGTTTCAGGAGACGGACGACTAAATCGCTAACCTCATGCCCGGGCCTATCCGGGCATCCGTCAAAGAAGAGCATCTTGCGAGAAAGATGGATTGCAGGGGCAAACCCGGCAATGACGACCGGAGAAGCGTTATGCGGATTGCCTTGGCGGGAATGCTTTCAGTTGCACTCATGTGTGGGTCGTTTGCCGCTGCCGCCGACAACGCGGCCGTCAAGGAAAAAGCTGAACTGTGCACCGCCTGTCACGGCGAAAACGGCATTTCGCAAACCGAGAACATTCCCTCGCTGGCGGGTCAGCAGGATCAGTTCATTCAATGGCAGCTGGTGTTCTTCCGCAGCGGCGCACGCAAGAATGAGCAAATGCAGCCGATCGTCGAGCAAATCCAGAATGACGATATTCGCAATCTCGGCGCCTACTTTGCGTCGTTGACACCATTCAAGGCTTCTGCGCCCGACGACAATCCGGATTTATCCAAGAAGGGCGCCCAGGCCGCCGCTGGACGCCGTTGTGCATCCTGCCACACCGATACATTTGCCGGAACGAAAGCTGTAGCCCGCATCGCCGGCCAGCGCGAGGAATACCTGCTGAAAGCGCTGCACGACTACAAATCGGGCATGCGATCCGGCGGCGCCGGGGCGGCGATGGCCGATGTCGCCTATCCCCTCAGCGACGAGGAAATCGCCGCGCTGGCGCATTATCTCGCGCATTTGTGAATTCGCCGTCCCCGTTTTACGCCGGGCGACGAAGTACGGGCCGCCTGTCACACCCGCTGCTTTTCATACGCTTTTAGATGGGTATAGGCGGTACGCAACCGCTGAACCGGCACGTTTGCGGCATCGCCACGCGCAATCAAATCGCCGATGACGTGATCGGCTTCAACCGGCGCGCCGATCTTGATGTCGCGGAACATCGACGCGGTCAATTGCGAGCCCTCCGCGGTCAGCATGCCGCGCGTTCGCTCTACAAAGGGCGCACGGGGCGCATGGCCCTCAGCCGCTGCGACCGCGCTGCATTCATCGACGATGCCGAGAATGAAGTCCTTGCCGCCGGGCGAGGCCAGGATATTGCCGACGGTGGCGCGCATCAGGCTGGTCGACGCGGCGAGCGAGGCGAGGAACACCCACTTCTCCCACATCTCCTGCACAATATGTTCGCTGGCGACCGAACCAAAATTGCCACTCGCCATCGCCTCGGCGACGGCCTGGACCCGCTCCGACAACCTGCCGTCGCGTTCCCCGAAGTTCAACGACTGCATTGGAGCGAGCTGAACCACTTCGCGCCTGTCGTTGAGCGTCACGGCGATCGCGCAAAGGCCGCCAAGCACGCGCTCGCGTCCGAATCTCTCGTCGAGCACATCGAGGTGCAGCATGCCGTTGAGCATCGGGATGATCGCGGTCTGCGGTCCAACCGCGGGGGCAAACGACTTGATCGCATCGGCCAGGTCGAAGGCCTTGCAGCTCAACAGGACGGCGTCGAATTTTTCCGTGAGTTTGTCCGCCAGTACCGAGGGTGGATTTTTCAATGTGACGTCGCCACTTGGGCTTTTGATCACCAGACCCGCCTCGGCCAATTCAGCGGCACGTCGCGGTCGAACCAGGAATGTCACATCGCGGCCGGCCTGGAGCATTCTGCCGCCGAAATATCCGCCGATCGCGCCGGCGCCGACCACGAGAATGCGCATCGAGGAACTCCTTCTTGTTCTTGTTGATTACCTCATCCTCCGCGTAACGGCCTCGCCGTTATCGCCGGAGGCGCCAGCGCTGCTCGCCGTGGGGACAACTACCACTTCTCCCCGAACGGGCGAATCTCGAGTTCAAAGGTCCAGGCGCTGCGGGGCTGCTGGTAGAGCTGCCAGTAAGAGGCCGCGACCGACGCCGGTGGCATCAACAGATCGGGATTGTTGAGCGCTTCCTTGCCCCAGAGCTGCTCGCGCCGCTCGCGCACCCATGCGGTGTCGACGCCGGAATCGATGATCAGATGCGCGACGTGAATGTTCTTCGGTCCAAGCTCACGCGCCATCGCCTGCGCCACCGCGCGAAGCCCGAATTTTGCACTGGCAAAGGCGGCAAAGCCGCTGCCGCCGCGCAACGAAGCGGTGGCGCCGGTGAAGAAGATATTGCCCTTGCCGCGCGGCACCATCAGCCGCGCCAATTCGCGTCCGGCAACAAAGCCCGCCCAGCAGGCCATCTCCCAGACCTTGCGGAAGACGCGATCGGTGGTCTCCAGAATCGGAAAGTTGACGTTGGCGCCGACATTGAAGATGCACACCTCCAGCGGCGCGTGCTTGTCGGCGTCACTGAGGAAGGCCGTGACCTCATCCTCCTTTCGCGCGTCGAGCGAGCGGGCGACGATCGAACCGCCGGCGGCCTCGACATCCCTCACCAACGGCTCAAGCTTGGCGCCGTCGCGCCGGCCTGCGAACACGGTGAACCCTTCTGCTGCGAATTTCTTGGCGATTTCGCTGCCGATATAGTCGCCGGCGCCGATCACCGCGGCCGTTGCGCTGCGTTTCTCCACGAGCAATCTCCCATATCTTGCCGGCGCGGTTCGCGTGGTAAGCTATTTGCCGGAAATCAGTTCCTCGACCTCGCGCAGCTGTTCCTTGCCGAAAAACATCTCCTTGCCGACAAAGAAGGTCGGCGAACCGAACGCGCCGCGCTCCACAGCCGATTGCGTGTTTTCGATCAGCTTCGCCTTGACGTCGGCCTCTTGCGCGCGCGCAAACAACTTCGCCGCGTCGAGGCCGGACGCCGTCAAGGCCTTCATCGCCACCTCGGGGTCGTCCATTTTCTTCGGTTCCGCCCACATGTGATGAAACGCCGCCTCGATATATTTCTCGAACACGCCCTCGAATTGCGCGGCGACGGCGGCGCGCATCAGATTGAGGGTGTTGATCGGGAAGAACGGATTCCAGGTGTAAGGCTTGACCTGAAAGCGCGTCACGAACCGTTCGGTCTCCAGCTCATGAAACTCGCGCTTGTTCTTGATGCCGGCGAGAGTTTCGGCGGGCGACTTGTTGTTGGTGGCCTTGAAGATGCCGCCCAGCAGAATCGGAACGTACTCGAATTTCGCAGCCGTCCTTTTCTCGATCGCCGGAATCGCCTCGTGACTGAGAAAAGCATTGGGACTGCCGAAATCGAACATGAATTGCGGATCGGGTCGGCTCACGGCGGTCTCCCTGGCGATGTGGCGGCTCTTATATGATCTCTATCATTCCAACCAGCCTAGCGGCTCGCATTCGCCGGATCAACCGGCGTGCGCGGGCGGATCGCGCTGAAATGCCCTTTCCGCGAGCCTTGAAGCATGGTCGCGCACATCCGCGGGCCATCTGGCGATCAATTCCTTGAAACGGACCGGCTCGCCGGCAAATAGCGCACGGATGGCCTCTTCGTAATGCGGCTTGTTGCCGGCCATCACTGACATGAAACGGTAGGCCGCTTCCTGGGCCTGACGGAACCGATGCTTGTCGTCGCCGGTTCGCCGTGCTTCGTCGACCAGTCGGCGGATCACGACCGAAGCCCCGCCGGATTGCTGCGCCAGCCAGTCCCAGTGCCGGGGCAACAAGGTGATTTCGCGCGCCACCACCCCGAGTTTCGGACGGCCGGGACCGCGCGGCGCGGACGGTGCATCGTCCAATGCGGCGGCGACACCGGCGGCGTCGGGCAGCCGCGCCAGCACGTCCTCGACGGAGCCGCGAAAATCGATCTCGACCGGGCCGCTGCTGGCGTCATCGAAAACCAGGATCGAAGCGTGCTCGCGACGATCCAGCGTCTGTTTCGCCGCGCGGGCGACCTCCCGAAGATCTCCCGACGCGATGCGTCGCTCACCTTCGAAAGCGACGTAGGCGGGCTCCGGTTTCATGGGAAATTCTCCAATCACCTATGATATTACCCGGAATAAATATCGTTTCAATAACATCCGGGTAATATCGAATCGCGGGCGCACCTCGACTTTCCAGCCGGCGGCTGGCACCAAACGCCGCGCAGATGCGCCAGTGCCTCGGGGGAAAGCCATGCTCACCGTCCATCATCTCAACAATTCCCGGTCCCAGCGCGTGCTGTGGCTGCTGGAAGAACTCGGGGTCCCCTACGAGATCATTCGCTATCAGCGTCAGCCCGACATGCGGGCGCCGGCCGAGCTGCGCGCGATTCATCCGCTCGGAAAATCGCCCGTCATCACCGACAATGGCAACACCGTCGCGGAGTCCGGCGCGATCGTCGAATACATCGTCGATACCTATGGCGAGGGGCGGCTGATACCGCCTCCTAAAACGCCCGAGCGGCTGCGCTATACCTATTGGCTGCACTACGCGGAAGGGTCCGCGATGCCGCCGCTTTTGCTGAAGCTGTTATTCACCTTGATGCCGAAGCGCGCGCCGGCACTGCTACGCCCGCTGGTCCGCAAGGTTTCCAATCAAGCCCTGACCGCGCTGGTCAATCCGCAGCTCAAACAGCACATGGCGTACTGGGAGGGTGAACTTGGCAAGAGCCAATGGTTCGCCGGAGCCGAATTTACCGCCGCCGATATTCAGATGAGCTTTCCGCTCGAAGCCGCCGCGGCGCGCGCCGGGCTCGATCAGGGGCACCCCAAGGCGATGGCGTTTCTCGATCGGATTCATGCCCGTCCGGCCTACGCACGCGCGCTCGAACGCGGCGGCCCTTATACGGTTGGACGCTGACGGCCTCGTCTCTATTTTACCCGGGTATAATTGACGCGTCAGTCATTATCCGATAACCGGTCCCATCTGGCGGATTGGGATTCGGGAGTGGCGGATGAAAATCGATGACAGGAAGGCGGCCATCGCCGCCTACAAAAAGCGCAAGAGCGCCGTCGGCATCTACGCGGTTCGCTGCGCAGCTTCGGGCAAGGCCTGGATCGGCCAGACGCACAATCTCGAGACCGTCCAGAACCGGATCTGGTTCTCCTTAAGGGCCGGCGGTCACGGCAACCGGGATCTCCAGAGTGATTGGCAGGCTCACGGCGCCGAGGCCTTCAGCTTCGAGCCGCTTGAGCAATTGAAAGACGAAGAACTGCCCTATGTCAGGGACGCCTTGTTGAAGGAGCGCTTCGTCCACTGGCGCTCGACGCTGAATGGCTTGTCAATCTAGCCGGCTTCAGGACCGCTCCCACGGGAGCGCCGCGCTACGCATCCGCATGCAAAATCTTGCCGCGGGTTTCGGGCAGCGCGAAAGCCGCGATAAAGAACAATCCGTAGGCCAACACGGCGAAGACAGCGATGGCATTGCCGAGCGATGTCTCCTTTGAAAGTGCGCCGACCAGAAACGGGAATAGCGCGCCGATGCCGCGGCCGAAATTATAGCAAAAACCCTGGCCCGATCCGCGCAGCCGGGTCGGATAGAGTTCGGTGAGAAACGCGCCGACGCCCGAGAAATATGCCGAAGCAAAAAAGCCGAGCGGAAAGCCGAGCAGCCACAGCACCTCGTTGGTCAGCGGCAATTGCGTATAGAGAAGGATGACGGCAATCGCGCCGAGCGAAAAATACAAAAACAGTTTGCGGCGTCCGATCTTGTCGGCGAGCCAGGCCCCGACCAGATAGCCGATGAACGACCCGATGATCAGGGCGGCGAGATAACCCGTGGAACCGACGATCGACAGCTTGCGCTCGGTGGTGAGAAAGCGCGGCACCCAGAAGGTGATGGCATAGTAGCCTCCCTGACATCCGGTCACCGCTAGCGAGGCCAGAACCGTCGTCTTGAGAATTGGACCAGCGAAGATCTCCGCAATTCCAGGCCGCTCGCCGCTCGCATTCTGCTTCGCCAGGGTTGCCGCGGCAATCGCCGGCTCTTCAACGTATCGCCGCAGAAAAAACACCAGCACGGCGGGCAGCGCGCCGATGGCGAACATCCATCGCCATGCGGTGTCCGGCGGCAACCAGGAAAATAAAATCGCCTGCGACAATACCGCGAGGCCCCAGCCCACCGCCCAGCCGGATTGAACCGACCCGACCGCGCGCCCGCGATATTGTGCGCGGATCAACTCGCCCATCAGCACCGCGCCCGCGGCCCATTCGCCGCCAAAGCCGAGACCGAGGAGCGCGCGGGCGATCAATAGCTGATCGAAATTCTGCACGAACGCGCACACCAGCGAGAACACCGAAAACCACAGGATCGTGAGCTGCAATGTTTTGACGCGGCCGATGCGGTCGGCCAGATAGCCGCCGAGCCAGCCACCGACGGCGGAAGCCAACAGCGTCACGGTGCCGGCAAGCCCGGCGGTGCCGGGATCGACCTTCCACAGCGCAATGATGGTGCCGATCACCAGCGGATAGATCATGAAATCCATGCCATCCAGCGCCCAGCCGGACGCGCACGCCCAGAAGGTCCGCCGCTCCGGCAAATTCATGTCGCGATAGAAAGCAAGAAGGCTGGAATCCTGGATTTCAGCGATGTCGATCACCTGCCTGGTCCCTGCCTGGCTCATGATGAATGTTTCCCCGAAGCGTTTTTGACGGGCCTTACCCGAACAACCCCTCACAGCGGCATTGCACGGGGTGCGCAAATCCTACGCTGATCCCTGATGCTGTCATCAGGCAAATCCGCAATCCGCCGTTGGACCGTTCTACTGACCGGCGGCTTCGGCGCCGCGGGTGCGCGGATCGGGCGCCCCCAGTAATCCGTGGTCGGTCACGGCGATCGAATTGGCCGAGGTTTGGCCGAGCGGCTCACCGATGGTGTCTCCCTTCGCCTTCAGGGCCGTGATCACATCGTCGGCGAAGCCGCGTTCCATCCGGACTTCGTCCGGCAGCCATTGGTGGTGCACGCGCGGAGCGGCGACCGCGGACGCGACATCCATGTCGTAGTCGAGCACATTGACGATCACCTGCAGCACGGTCGAGATGATGCGGCTGCCGCCCGGCGAGCCCGTTACGAGGACTGGCTTGCCGTCTTTCAGAACGATCGTCGGCGACATCGACGACAAGGGTCGTTTGCCGGGGCCGGGGAGGTTGGCCTCGAATCCCACCAAGCCATAGGCATTCGACGCGCCCGGCGCCGCGGTGAAATCGTCGAGCTCGTTGTTGAGCAACACGCCGGTGCCATCCGCGATCAGGCCGACGCCGTAACTGAAATTCAGCGTAAAGGTATTGCTGACCGCATTGCCCTGATGATCCACCACGGAAAAATGCGTGGTATTGCTGCCTTCATGCGGCGGCGTTGCCGATAGCGCATCGGTCCACGGCGTGGCGCGGTCGAGATCGATGCCGGCGCGCTGTTTTGCCGCGTATTCCTTCGAAATCAGGGTTGCAACTGGCGCCTTGACGAAGTCGGGATCGCCGAGATAGCGCGCCCGATCGGCGTAGGCGCGCTTCATCGCCTCGATCATGACATGCAGCGAGAGCGCGGAGCCCTGTTTCAGGTCATGCATCGGAAAACCTTCGAGGATGTTCAGCGTCTCCAGCAACACCACACCGCCGGAGGAGGGCTGGGGCATCGAGACGATGTCATATCCGCGATAGCTGCCGCGCACCGGCGCGCGGATCAGCGCCTGATATGATTTGAGATCATCCGATGTCATGATGCCACCGGCCTCGTCGATCGCCTTGACCAGCTTTTCCGCAACGGGACCTTCATAGAAGCCGCGCGGGCCCTGGGCGGAGATCGCCGAGAGCGTAGCTGCCAGATCGCTCTGAACCAGCCTGTCGCCCTCGCGCAACGATGTGCCGTCCGCGCGCGAAAATATCTTCACCGACGATGGCCAGCGTGCCAGCCGCCGATACCACTCCGGCAGCGTATCGGCATTGTCGTCCGCGATGACGTATCCGTCGCGCGCCAACTCGATCGCCGGCCGCAGCAAATCCGCCAGAGTGAATTTGCCCGAGCCGTATTTTTCCAGCGCCAGCGCCAATCCCGCCGGGGTGCCGGGGACGCCGATGCCGAGCGCGGAATCCCGCGACTTTGCGTTATCGGGCTTGCCATCGGCTCCGAGAAAAACTCCCGGCGTGATCGCCGCCGGCGCGGTCTCGCGGTAATCGATCGCGACGTCCTCGTGACGTTCCGCCGAGTAAATCACCATGAAGCCGCCGCCGCCGATATTTCCCGCTCGCGGGTAGGTGACGGCCATGGCAAAGCCGGTCGCGACCGCGGCGTCGACCGCGTTGCCGCCTCGCTCCAGCACATCGGCGCCGATGTGCGCCGCCAATTTTTCCTGCGCTACGACCATGCCATGTTCCGCGACAACCGCATGAACCGTGCCGGCGGCTGCCGGCGTGTAAAAGCCACGTCGCGGCTCCTGCGCGTTCGCCGGCAGGCAACCGGCGACAATCAAAACGATTGCTGTGAAGATCCAGCACTGTCGGACTGCAAGGAAGGTCATCAAAACTCCGCTGCCAATTGAACTCAATCTCAATGAGCAATTACGCTGGGGCGCTCACCGCCAGCAATGCTATATGGTTTCCGGCACGATGGGCAGAAGGCGTCGATTCGCTTAGAGCATGATCTGGAAAAGTGATTGCCGGTTTTCCCTCGCGACAAACGCCGAGCGTTTGCGCGGAAATCATGCTCAAACAAAAAGATAGAGCGCGAGGCATCGTGCTTCAGGGGATATTTCCGGGATGGCGATAGCAGGTTCGGACGCACGCATTGCTGATATGCAGCAATATCCGCCGCGTTCTGCCGTCATCAGCTGGATTTTCTTCGACTGGGCGGCGCAACCTTATTTCACGCTGATCACGACCTTTGTGTTTGCGCCCTATTTCGCCACCCATGTGGCGGCGGATCCCGCCAGCGGACAGTCATTGTGGGGTTTTGCTACCGCCGCGGCGGGCTTGCTGATCGCACTGATGTCGCCGGTTTTGGGCGCAATCGCCGACGCCAGCGGCCGGCGCAAGCCGTGGATTGCGGCCTTCGGCGCCCTGCTTGTTATCGGCTCCTGCCTGATGTGGTTCGGAAGGCCCGGCGATCCGAGCGTGATCCTCCCGCTGCTGCTCGCCTATGCGATCGCGACCATCGGCGCCGAATTCGCCACCGTCTTCAACAACGCGATGATGCCGACGCTGGTGCCGCCGGACAAGATCGGGCGGCTATCCGGCACCGGCTGGGCAACCGGCTATGTCGGCGGCATCCTCAGTCTCATTCTGGTGCTCGGCTTTCTCGCCGCCGACCCCGAAACCGGGCGCACATTGTTGGGATTCAAGCCGCTGTTCGGTCTCGATCCCGTCACGCATCAGGGCGATCGCATCACCGGTCCGCTTACCGGCGTCTGGTTTGTCGTGTTCGTGTTGCCGATGTTCTTGCTGACTCCGGATTATCCGGCCAAGCGCCCGATCCGTGCAGCCTCGCGCGAGGGAATGATCGAGCTGAGGCAAACCCTCGGCGAGTTGCCGAAGCGGAAATCGATGGCGGCATTTCTGCTCGCCAATATGATCTACACTGACGGCCTGGTGTCGTTGTTCGCGTTCGGGGGCATCTACGCCGCCGGCACCTTCGGCTGGCAGACCATTCAGATTGGCAGCTTCGGGATCTTGCTGGCGATCGCCGGCACCTTCGGCGCGTGGCTGGGCGGCAGGCTCGACAATTCGCTCGGACCAAAACGAGTGATCGCGGGCAGCATGTTGATCCTGCTGCTGTCAATCGTTGCGATTCTGCTGGTCGACAAGGACTCGATACTTTTCGTCAAAGTCACGCCGCCGGCGCCGGGCGGCGCGCTGTTTGCCGCAGCCTCGGAACGCGCCTATCTGCTGCTCGGATGCTTGATCGGCGCGGCCGGCGGCCCGCTGCAAGCCGCGTCCCGCACATTGCTGATCAGGCTGGCTCCGAAAGATCGCATCGCGCAATATTTTGGACTGTTCGCGCTGACCGGGAAGATCACATCGTTCATCGGACCGCTGCTGATCGGAATCATCACGGCGGTGACCGAAAGCCAGAAGGCCGGGATGGCGGTGCTGGTGTTGTTCTTCGTAGCGGGCTTAGTGCTGCTGGCAAGGGTGCGGGATTAAGGCCGTCATAGGAACTCAATGCCTGAAATGCCGCACGCCGGCGAACACCATGGCGATGCCGGCGTCGTCAGCGGCCTTGATGACTTCATCGTCGCGGATCGACCCGCCGGGCTGGATCACGGCGGTGGCGCCGGCTTCGATCGCGACCAATAATCCATCGGCGAACGGAAAGAAGGCATCCGACGCCACCACCGAACCCTTTGTCATCGGGGCGGCCAATTTCAACTCGTCAGCGGCGTCCTGCGCCTTGCGCGCGGCGATGCGCGCCGAATCGACCCGGCTCATCTGCCCGGCGCCGATCCCGACCGTCGCGAGATCCTTGGCGTAAACGATGGTGTTGGATTTGACGTGCTTGGCGACGCGGAACGCGAATTTCAGATCGCGCAGTTCGGCGTCGGTGGGCATGCGCTTGGTCACCGGCTTCAGCGTGATGTCGTCAACCACGGCGTTGTCGCGGCTCTGCACCAGCAAGCCGCCGGCGACGGTTTTCGCGGTCAGCCCCGCTGCGCGTGGATCGGGCAGGCTGCCCGCGAGCAGGAGGCGCAAATTCCTGCGCTTGGCGATGATCGCGATGGCCTCTTCGGTCGCATCGGGCGCAATAATGACTTCGGTCAGAATTTCCGTGATGACGCGCGCGGCATCGGCGTCAAGCGTGCGATTGACGGCGATGATGCCGCCATACGGCGATTGGGTGTCGCAGGCAAAGGCCTTGCGGTAAGCACTGACGAGATCGGGGCCTTCGGCCACGCCACAGGGGTTGGCGTGCTTGACAATGACGCAGGCGGCCGTGCGCGCCGGATCGAATTCGGCGATGCATTCATAGGCAGCGTCGGTATCGTTGATGTTGTTATACGACAGCTCTTTTCCCTGCAGCAGCCGTGCCGTGGCGACGCCCGGACGCTTGTCAGGGGTGCGATAGAATGCCGCCGTCTGGTGCGGGTTTTCGCCGTAGCGCAGCGGCTGGATCAGCCGTCCGCCAAAGGCGCGGAAATCCGGCGCTTCGGTCTTGAGTTCAGTTGCAAACCAGTTCGAGATCGCGGCGTCATAGGCGGCGGTGCGGGCATAGGCCTTGGCCGCCAGACGGCGACGCAGTGCCATCGTGGTCGCGCCCTGGTTGGCGGCGAGTTCGTCAAGCACGGCCTGATAATCCTGCGCCTCGACGACGACAGCGACATCATCGTGGTTCTTCGCCGCGGCGCGAATCATCGCAGGTCCGCCGATGTCGATATTTTCGATGCATTCCTCAAAGCCGGCGCCCTTATCGACGGTGGCCTCGAACGGATAGAGATTGACCACCAGAAGGTCGATCGGCGCGATGCCGTGCGCCTTCATCGCCTGCGCATGCTCGGCATTGTCGCGGATCGCCAGCAATCCGCCATGCACCTTGGGATGCAGGGTCTTGACCCGGCCGTCCATCATCTCCGGAAATCCGGTCAGCTCCGAAACGTCGGTGACCTTCAATCCAGCCGCGGCAATCGCCTTGGCGGTGCCACCGGTGGAGACGAGATCAACGCCGCGGGCGGCGAGCGCGCGCGCGAATTCGATCAGCCCGGATTTATCGGATACGGACAATAGAGCGCGGGTTACGCGGCGCGGATGGTCGGTCATGGGCTCAGTCCTGCGGAATAAGCCCGCCGCGTAGCACGGTTTTGTCGGCCACGAAACCAGCCTTGGCCGCGCGCGGCGCCTTGGTCACAAATTTTACAATGGCAGTTCCGGTTCGCGACGCGCATTGCGCCTCGCGGTCGTGGTGGAGGCCGAAGCCGTGGAGCGGACAAAGCTCCAGCGGATGCTGGAGACCTGCCGAGAATCCTGCCAAATCACGATCTGGGCGGTGCGGCGGGGTCCATCGTTTCCTGCCAAAAACACGCTGTCCTCCAGCTCGACCTTGTCGTCGAGCGCCTCAAAGGTCCAGACGTCGCGGTTCGGCAGCACCAGCATTACGCCGCGCGCATCGCTGAGACGGCTCGCTTTGACCGATGGGTGCAGATGGAAACGCAGCGCATAATCGGTTTCGGTGCCCCTGATCCGGGCGCCCGGGGCCGGCGACAGGGTGTCCTCGCCGTCGAGCCGGAATCCGTCATGCGCGACCATCAGCACCCGGCGATGCACCACGCCGAAGCGCTGCAGGTAACCGTCATGCGATGTGGTCAACAGCACGCCATTGCCGACCGTCTCGCGATAGCTTTCCACGTTGCTCGGACCGCTGACGACGGGCGCGCCCTGCAGGAAACGCTTCATCGCCGACAGCTCAACGAACTGGCAGGATGACGTGTCGTGGCAGGTCAGGGTCGAATGCGCCGGCGTGCCGCGCGCAAAGGCGCGCCAGTTGTCGCGGCCCGTGGAGGGCATGCCGCAATTGATCACGATCCGGCTCGGTCCGGACGACAACTCAAATGACAGGCAGCCGGCGTGGGCGTCGTGACTGACGTTCGGCGGCGGCGGGGGCCCGGTGTCCATGATCACCGTCATGGCGCCGGCATCGAGTCGCTGGAAGCCGGTATGCGGCATGTTCGCCATCGGCGCGCCGTGGGTATCGTCATAGGCGAGCAGGGTCGCCAGCAAATCGGAAGGCGCGCTGCTCATGCCGTTGAACAGCGCAAAGCTGCCGTCGCCATGCCGAAAGAAGCGCAGCATCGGCATCATGCGGTCGATCGCGTTCAACAGCGCCGGCGGCGGGGCGATGTTGCGGGCCGCGAATGTTTGCCGCAGCGGCAACAGGTCGATCAGCAATTCGATCAGGGCGCCCGGATTGCGCGAGATATGACCGCCATCGGGAAGTATTTGCCGCTGCAGTTCGTCGGACAGCTTGCGCGTCGCGGTGCGGATGTGCCGCGCCTGGTTGGCGAGGCAGAGCGAGGCATAGCAAAGCGCGATCAGCACCTGCAGCCGCGAGACGCCATCGGGAACGTCCAGCATCGTGTAGCGCAAATAGCGGATTTCGCGCGTCAGTCCGCGCAAATAGCGCCGATAGAATTTGCCGTCGGTATCGCCGAGCACCAGGGGCGCTTGCGACAACAGTGAGATGACGCGGCGCGCCAGCACGTCGGCGCGGCGGCCGATGGGCCGTTTGTGCAGCGGATTTGAAATCCAGTCGTCGACCAGCGAGCGCGCATTGGCGCGGGTCAGCGCGGTATCGGCGGCGCGCAAATGCCGTAGCCATCCGAAGCCGAGAAGTGCCACTTCCCAGTCTTCCGACGGCGGCTCGAGATCGAAGATCGAGCGTCCGTGGCAGGTCACGATCTTGCCGGCGAATACAAAGCGGCCGGCATAGATTTCCGCCGCCCGGGTGGCGTCGGCGGTGCGCAGGTCGTGCGGTGCGATGATCAGGCGATCGGTGCGGCCGGGCCACAGCCGCGACAGCGCCACCGAACCGCCGCTCGCACGCGCCATCACATTCCGCGCAAAGCGGCCGATGACCAGCGTCGAAATACGTCTGCGTTGAGCGACCGACACGCCTTACCTTGATCGGGAGGATTCTCTTGCAAATCCTTATTAGTCCGGAAACGCGATCAAGACACCATCTTGAACCCGCGCGAATCAGCGGAGCAATGGAGAACGCGATGTAAAGTCAGGATTTAACCAGACGGGCGGCATAAAAGCCATCGAGGCCGGCCAGTCGGGGGTCGTCGTGCGGGAGATGGCAGGGCAGGGTGCGCAGGTCGCCTTCCGCCGTCACGATCTCGGTGAGGCCTGCGACCTCGCCGGCATCGATCGGCGCACGGCGCACGCCGGATTCGGCGGCAAGAAGCGCCGCTACGGCCTGCTCGCCTTCTTCCGGCTCCAGCGAACAGGTGCAATAGACCAACGTTCCGCCCGGCCTGAGCAGCGCCACCGCCTTTTGCAGCAATCGTTTCTGCAAGGCCATCAGTGCGGTGATATCGCCCTCCTGCCGCAGCCAGGCGACATCGGGATGACGCCGGATCGTGCCGGTCGAACCGCAGGGCGCATCGACCAGGATGCCATCGAAGCCCCCGTTGCTGCCGTCTCCGCCTTGCCATTCGGTGGCATCGGCCACCACGGTCTCCGCCTCTAATCCCAGCCGCGCCAGATTGTCGCGCAGCCGCGTCATGCGGCCCGGCGAGCGGTCGACCGCGGTGACGCGCGCGCCGGCATGGACCAGCTGCGCGGTTTTGCCGCCGGGCGCGGCACAGAGATCGACGATGCTTTTACCGGCGACGTCGCCGAACAAGCGCGCCGGTAATGCGGCGGCGGCGTCTTGCACCCACCATTGGCCTTCGGCGAAGCCCGGCAGCATCGTCACCGAGCCCTGTAGCAGCGTGCGCACGGAACCTGTCGGCAGCGTTTCGCCGTGCAGGCGTGTCGCCCACTGCGCGGCATCGGCCTTCACCGTGATATCGAGCGAGGGGTCGTGGCCGATGGCGATGGCGATATCGCGGGCAACAGCATCACCATAATGGCCGATCCAGCGTGCCAGCAGCCATGGCGGAACATCGAGCGTCTGCGATTTGACCTCGTCGATCAGCGGTTGTCCCTCGCGCGCGCAGCGGCGCAGCACCGCATTGACGAGCCCGGCATATTTGGCGGCCCGTCGATCCGACTGAACCAGCCGTACCGATAGATCGACCGCGGCATGATCGGGCACATCCATCCAGAGAATCTGAGCGGCGCCGATCAAGAGCGCGCTTTGCGCGCGCGGCGCGTCGGTCGGGATACCGCGATCGAGCAGCCGCGACAACACATGGCCCAAAGAACCGAGCCGTCGCAAAATCGTCGCCACCAGACGGCGCATCAAGGCGCGGTCCCGATCGGAGAGCGTCTTTAAGCCGGGATGCGCGGCGGCTCCATCGAGCTGCTCGTCAAGCGTCCGTCGCTTGTGCAGCACGCCGTCAAGAATGTCCGCTGCGATCCGCCGCGCCGCAAGACCGGGCACTTCGGATGGCAGGGCAAATCTTTGAGGAGGCATGGAACGGGAACATCTCGGGAGAAGCGATGGCGGATCGACGTATCAGGCGGCCGCCATCGAAGGGACAACACCTCTGACATGTGAATATGCCAAATATAAGAATCGCCTTCGTGATTTCACAGTTCAATGGTGATCTGCGTGCCGAGATTTGATAATCCGGATCAAAGCTCGCGGGCTGGAGCCCTGAGATGACCGACCATCCTTCAGCGCCTGCAGCAGCCGCTTCGGCGCCGCAGCGCAAGTCGCTCACACCTGCGGCAAAGCGCGCGTTGGCCGAGGCCGAAGCGCGACGGCGGGAAGCGGTAGCGAACGCCCCGCCGGCGCCAAAGGAGTTTCAAGGTCCGCAAGGACCGGAACCGACCCGCTATGGTGACTGGGAGAACAAGGGCATCGCCTCGGATTTTTAGAGCTGGCGCGGTGGGCGTCGCGCTCTCAAACAAAAGAGCCGCGCAGCGGCGCGGCTCTTTGCAATTAAATGCCGAAGCGGAGGATCAGCGGGATACCACTACCGTGGTGCCGACCGAGACGCGCTCGTACAGATCGGTGATATCGGCGTTCAACATCCGGATGCAGCCATAGGATACGAAACCACCGATCGAACCCGGCGCATTGGTGCCGTGGATCGCGTATTCTCCGCCGGCCAGCGTCATCGCCGCGACGCCCATCGGATTGTGTGGCGAACCGCCGGGAATGACGTCCGGCATAAACGGTTTGTCGTGCCGCACGTCGGAGGGCGGTGACCAGGCCGGGCTGCGGTACTTGCCGTCGATCCGGGTGGTCCCGGCCCATTGCTTGCCGGCTCTGCCGACGCCGACTGGATAGCGGACGGCGTGGCCGGGATCGACAACGAGATAGAGCCGGCGTTCATTGGTCTTGATCACGATCGTTCCCGGCGAATAATCGCCCCGGAAACCGACGACGTCCGGCCGTGCCTGGACTTCAGTCGCGCTCAGCAGTCCCGCCCCAATGGTGGCTACCAGCGCCACCGCAATCCTCAACGACATCATTCTCTCCATTTCGCTCGGCCATGGGGCCGTGAAATCCCAGAAACTGGAAAAGACGGCAGGTTCGCCGCCCATTTGCCCCACAATCTTAACCGCGTGCGTTAACCAACCGGTTTCCACGCTGGGCCTGGGTGCCATTCAATGGAGGAGAGCAAAGGAAATGTTGCAAACAAAGTAAATGACTTGAAAACAACACTCTTCAGGAAACGTACCGGCCGGCGCGGCTTGCCCCTGACAATGACGTGAGCGGTCCGGGGAGTTTAGTCCCGAACGCCGTGCCGTGCCGTCGCGATAGCACCATCGCTTGCTAAGCTGGCGCGTTCTTCCTGTTCTGGCGGTGCGCGACCAGATCATCCACCACGGCGGGATCCGCGAGCGTCGAGGTATCGCCGAGGCTTCCAGGCTCGTCCTCCGCGATCTTGCGCAGGATACGGCGCATGATCTTGCCGGAGCGGGTCTTGGGCAATCCCGGCGCGAACTGGATCTGGTCGGGAGAGGCGATCGGCCCGATGTCCTTGCGCACCCACGCCACCAGTTCCTTGCGCAACTCATCGCTCGGCTCGGTGCCGGTCATCAGCGTCACATAGGCATAGATGCCCTGACCCTTGATGTCGTGGGGATAACCGACCACGGCGGCCTCCGAAACTTTCGCATGCGCCACCAGCGAGCTTTCGACTTCCGCGGTACCCATGCGATGGCCGGAGACGTTGATGACATCATCGACGCGCCCGGTGATCCAGTAAAAGCCGTCGGCATCGCGGCGGCAGCCGTCGCCGGTGAAATACTTGCCCTTGTAGGTCGAGAAGTAGGTCTGTTCGAAGCGGGCGTGGTCGCCATAGACCGTGCGCATCTGCCCCGGCCAGGATTTGGCGATGCAAAGATTGCCCTGGCATTCACCCGACAACACCTTGCCGTCGGGGTCGACGATTTCGGGCACCACGCCAAAGAACGGCTGGGTTGCCGAACCGGGCTTGAGTTTGGTGGCGCCGGGCAGCGGAGAAATCAGGATGCCGCCGGTCTCGGTCTGCCACCAGGTATCGACGATCGGGCAGCGCTCGTCGCCGACGACCCGGTAATACCATTCCCACGCTTCCGGATTGATCGGCTCGCCGACGCTGCCGAGCAACCGAAGACTCTTGCGCGAGGTCTTCTTGACCGGATCATCGCCGCCCTGCATCAGCGCGCGGATCGCGGTCGGCGCGGTGTAGAAGATGTTGACCTTGTGCTTGTCGACCACGTTCCAGAACCGCGAATTATCGGGATAATTCGGCACGCCCTCGAACATCAGCGTGGTCGCGCCATTGGCCAGCGGGCCATAGAGAATGTAGCTGTGGCCGGTGACCCAGCCGACGTCGGCGGTGCACCAGTAGATATCGCCGTCGTGATAGTCGAACACATATTGGTGCGTCATCGACGCGAAGATCAGATAGCCCGCGCTGGTATGCAGTACGCCCTTGGGCTGGCCGGTCGAGCCTGAAGTATAGAGAATAAAGAGCGGATCCTCGGCGCCGACGGGTTCGCAGGGACACTCCGTCGTCACCATCTCCGCGGCTTCGTGATACCAGAAATCGCGCGTCGGATTCATCTCGACCGGCGTACCGGTGCGCTTGACGACAACCACCCAATCGACGCCCCCGCTCTTGGCGATCGCGGCATCGACATTGGCCTTCAGCGGCACCTTCTTGCCGCCGCGCAGGCCTTCGTCGGCGGTGATGACGATCTTGGACTGGCAGTCGGTGATGCGCTGGGCAAGGCTGTCGGGCGAAAAGCCGGCGAACACCACCGAATGGATCGCGCCGATCCGCGCGCAGGCCAGCATCGCGTAAGCGGCCTCCGGAATCATCGGAAGATAGATCGTGACGCGGTCGCCCTTCTTGACGTTGCGGGTGCGCAGGATGTTGGCGAATTTGCAGACCTCGTCGTGCAACTGACGATAGGTGATGTGCTTCGACTCGGAGGGACTGTCGCCCTCCCAGATAATGGCGGTCTGGTCGCCGCGCTTGTCGAGATGCCGGTCGATGCAATTCCAGGCGACATTGAGAACGCCGTCCTCGAACCATTTGATCGAGATATTGCCGGGCGCGAACGACACGTTCTCGACCTTGGTGAACGGCTCGATCCAGCCGATGCGCTTGGCTTGCTCGGACCAGAATCCATTGGGATCGCTGACCGATCGCGCATACATCGCCTGATACTTGGCTTGATCAACCCAGGCGCGGCGCGCCCATTCCGCCGGCACGTCATAAATCTTCTCGGACATCACACCCTCCACCCTGGCGGCCAGTGAGCGCGGGGCGCCGCAAGCCGTCTCGTTATTGCCGCGAGTATGCGTCGCCGGGCTGTGCCGGGACAAGGAGGACGTTGGTCGGAACTGCCCCCGGCGCGGGCCACCGGGGTAGGCGGGTAGGCGCAGCGATCACGATCGCGTTTTACCGAGGCCGAAAAGGCGCGGCACACCAGCGCAGAGCCGTCCTGGCGGTAACCAGAAACCGCAATCTTCGGAGGCCGGGCTGGCGCTGGCGGCAATTACCCCCTAAATGGCCTCCCCGGGGCCCAAGCGCTCCGCCGGAACCAAAGAACAATAAACGGCATTACCAGATAACAGTTGGAGCAAGGCGTCTAAAGTCATGACGGATCAGCAGAATTTTGAGGCTACGCGGCCCGCTTCCGCCGATCCCGCCGTTGCTTTGGCCCAGGCGCTGGGTCAATTGCCTAAAGCGCCCTCCTCAAAGACACCGGCGACAGCCAAACTCGGCATCATCGCAAAGACCTCGGTCGAGGCGTTGGCCGGGGAACTCGGTCTCAAGCTCGGCGACCAGAACGACCTGACCATCCGCCGCATCAAGCGCGGCAAGAACTATTCATTCGTCCGCGCCAACGGCACCCCAATTCGTCATGTCGGCACCATCAAGCGCCTGAACCGGATGGCCGTGCCGCCGGCCTATCAGGAAGTTCGCTACGCCCCCGATCCGACCTCGCATCTGCAGGCGGTGGGCCGCGACGCCGCGGGCCGGCTGCAATACCGCTATCATTCCGATTGGGAAAAGGTTCGCGAACAGCGCAAGGCGCACCGGCTGGCGCGGCTGGTCGCGGCCTTGCCGAAGATTCGCCGCAACGTTTCATCTCACCTGTCCGGCGATGCGCCGACCCGCGAATTCGCGCTGTCGGCTGTGATCGAACTGATCGCGCGCACCGCGATCCGCCCCGGCAATGAATCCTACGCCCGGCTCAACGGCACCCGTGGCGCCACCACGCTGCTGAAGTCCAATGTGGTGCTGGAAGACGATGGCGTCGTGCTGACTTTCAAGGCCAAGGGCGGCAAGGCCGTGCGCAAGGAATGCGACGCCGCCAAACTGGTGCGCGCCATCGGCATCCTGCGCGACGTGCCGGGCAAGCGGATGTTTCAGTACCGCGACAATTCCGGCAATGTCCGGGGCGTGAGCACCACCCAGGTCAATGCGTTCCTGCGCGAGATCGCCGGCATCAAAATATCGCTGAAAGACTTCCGCACCCTGATGGCCTCCGCCGTGGTGCTGGAATCGCTGTCGCGGATTTCGCCGGCCGCCAGCGCCCGCGGCCGTCGCAAGCAGGTTCTGGAAGCCGTCCGCGCCGCCGCCGATGAGCTGTCGAACACGCCCGCGATCTGCCGCAAGAGCTATGTCCACGACACCATCGTCACCGCTTTCGAGGACGGCATCCTCGAACGCTTCGCCGCGACGATGAAGGGCTATCGCTCGCAGTCCAAGCGCGAGCAATTGCTGGCGCAGGTAGTTGCAACAGCGGCCGCGTAACCGTCCGCGCACACCCTGATTCGAATTTCAAACAGCGCTACGCCGCAATGAGGGCAAGACACAGCCTCCGCGCTCTCGCGGCGCATCGCGCCCGACGTTGTGCGAGGAACTTTGTCCCTCAAAGGAGAGGGCGCAGTGAACTTACCCAAGAGGGGAGCAGGGCTACCCCAAGAGGGGAGCAGGGAATGCCGGACGCTCGGCGCGTCCGCAGCCGCGTGCGCAGTGGTAGAAAGCACACGCGTTAGTCACCACGGTCGTGCCGGAGAAACGTCCGGCATTCCCCGCGCAATGGTTTTAACGGTTTCCTTCGTGCTCTTCCCGGTGACCGGGCTTTTTGCCACCGTCGCTCCCAGAGAAGATCGCTTCTCGAGCAACTTGACGCCAGCGTCGGGGCGTCAGGACCACACGACTTCGCCGTCCGCGTCAGCAATGTTCGTCCGCGCAAAGTATTTGCGCTGCGTTGCCGTCGCGTCCACCGCATCCCGCACCCAACGTCCGTGACGATCGCGATACGTCCCTCAAGTAGGACGGGATGCGCGGGATATAGCAGGTGATTTGGGTTCGGAATCAACTGCGGCAGATTGGCACGACGGGCAGATCAATGTTCTTACATCCCGCCCATCTTGCAGACGATCTTCCATTCCTCTGCGGTAACCGGCTGCACCGATAGCCGCGAATATTTCACCAGCGCCATGTCGGTCAGTCGCTTGTCGGACTTGATCGCGGCCATCGTCACCGGAGTCTTCAACGGCTTTTCGGCTTTCAAATCGACGCAGACGAATTTGCCGGTTTTGTCGGAGGGATCGGGATAGGCCTCCTTGATGATCTCGGCGATGCCGACGATCTCCTTGCCCTCGTTGGAATGATAGAAGAAGGCGTGGTCGCCCTTTTTCATTTTCACCAGATTCTGCCGCGCGGTGAAATTGCGGACGCCGGTCCAGGCTTCGCCCTTGGCGCCTTTGGCGACCTGCTGGTCCCACGACCAGCTCGAAGGTTCGGATTTCACCAGCCAGTACGCCATCATTATTCCTCCGCCTTGAATGGACGCGTCAGCAGACCTTCGATCGCTTCGTCGATCGTGGTTGCGCCGCTCAGGATCGCCGCGACCGCGGATGATACCGGCATGTCGACCTGTTGCGAAGCGGCCAGCTCGATCAGTACGGGCGCGGTGAATTCGCCTTCGGCAAGTTTGTCGCGTGGCGGCCGCTCGCCGCGCCCCAGCGCCACGCCGAGCGCGAAATTGCGCGATTGCGGGCTTGAACAGGTCAGGATCAGATCGCCAAGGCCGGAAAGGCCCGCCATGGTTTCGCTGCGGGCGCCGCAGGCGCGCCCAAGCCGCGCCAGTTCGCTAAAGCCGCGTGTGGTCAAGGCCGCCTGCGCCGATGCGCCCAGTTGCCGGCCGACCACGATGCCGGCCGCGATCGCCAGCACGTTCTTGGCCGCGCCGCCGATCTCGACGCCGCGGACATCTGTGGTGTGATAGGGCCGGAAGGTCGAAGATCCCAGCGCCTGCACCAGCGCTACCGCCAGCGCTTCATCTTTCGCCGCCAGCGTCACCGCGGTCGGCAGCCCACGCGCCACGTCTTGCGCAAAACTCGGTCCCGACAGGATCGCCGGTATCGCATCGCGCGCTGTCTCGGCAATCACCTCAGTCATGAATTGATGCGTGCCGCGCTCGATGCCCTTGGCGCAGGCGACCACCGGCGTCGCTTTGGACAAATGAGGCGCGAGTGCAGTGATCGCCTCGCGCAAATTCTGCGCCGGCGTGGCGAGCAAGATCATGTCCGCCGCCGCGGCACGCGCGATATCGCTGGTCACTGCCACGCTTGCGTCCAACCGCGCGCCGGCTAATTTTGGATTGGCGCGGGTGGCGGCGATCTCCGCGGCGCGCTCGGGCTGGCGCGCGTAGAGCACGACGTCGCGCCCGGCGCGCGCGGCGACACCCGCCAGCGCCGTTCCCCACGCGCCGGCGCCGATCACCGCGACAAATTGGAAAGACGGCATCGGAAGTCGCTCCCGCTAATACGCCGCGCGGGTGTTGGCGAAGCCCGCCGGCGCGACCGCGTTTTGGTCGAGGCCCCAGCGCGCGCGGGGCGGCGCGTCCATGGCGTCGACCATGCCCAGCGCCAGCCGCTCGGCACCGGCCCAGGCGATCATCGCGCCATTGTCGGTGCATAATTCGGGCGGCGGCACGATCAGTGTGGTCTGCGCCTTCGCGGCGACATCCTGCAACGCGCCGCGTATCGCCTGATTGGCGGCGACGCCGCCGGCCGCGACCAGCGCATGCGGCGCGCCGAACTGTTCGTGAAACAACCGGAGCCCGACGCTGAGCCGGTCCGCGGTCGATTCCATCACCGCCGCCTGAAAACTGGCGCAGAGATCGCTGATGTCCTGAGGTTCCAGCGACGTCAGCCGGCTGGCCTCGGTGCGCACGGCGGTCTTCAATCCCGACAACGAGAAATTGGCGTCGGCGCGCCCGAGCATCGGTCGCGGAAAGGCAAACCGCTTCGGATCGCCTGACGCAGCGGCGCGTTCGACCTGCGGTCCGCCCGGATAGGGCAGGCCGAGCATCTTGGCGACCTTGTCGAACGCTTCACCCATCGCGTCATCGACGGTGGTGCCGAGCCGCACATATTTCCCAACGCCGGCCACCGCGACAATCTGGGTGTGACCGCCGGAGGCGAGAAACAGGCAATAGGGAAACTCCAATGCGGCGCTTAGCCGCGGGGTCAGCGCGTGAGCTTCAAGATGGTTCACCGCGATCAGCGGCGTGTCGTGCACCATCGCGATCGCCTTTGCGGTCGTGAGACCCACGATGACGCCGCCGATCAGCCCGGGACCGGCGGCAGCGGCGACCGCCGAAAGCTGCGCAAAGCCAACGTCCGCCTGCTTCATGGCGCTCGCGATGATGCCGTCGAGCGCATCGACATGGGCGCGCGCCGCGATCTCCGGCACCACGCCGCCGAACGGGGCATGCTCCTCGATTTGCGAGCGAACGATGTTGGATAGAATTTTTGCCGATCCGTCGCTCCGGCGCTCGACCACGGCGGCTGCGGTTTCATCGCAGGTGGTCTCGATCCCCAGCACCAGCATCGGCGTGTCGCTACCCAAATTTGAGCCCTTGCGTTATCGGCGAAACCGGCGTTTTTCCTTCTCGGGCCGGAGCGTTTTCAAGCGAAGGTTGGTGCGGAGAAAACGCGACAAAATGATCCGCCAGATCGGTTCTGATTTATCCAGGTCCGAACTGGCTCTAGCATTATGAGGTCTCGAAGTGCAATTGCCTGTTGAAGCGAAAACCTTGTCGACGGCGGCGTGAAACATGGCGGTTCTGGTCACACGCCCGCAGCCTGACGATGCGGTTACCGCCGCGGCGCTGCGCGCCAAGGGCTTCGAGACGCTGCAGGCACCGATGCTGCGATTCGAACCGGTCGCATTCCTCGACGACCTCGATGCGCAATATGGCGCTGTCATCGTCACCAGCGCCAACGCGTTGCGCGGCATCGAACCGCATTTGGCCGGTAGCCGGTTGCTGAAGCTGCCGCTATTCGCGGTCGGCGACCGTACCGCCGTCGCCGCGCGCAACGCCGGCTTTGGCAACGTGATCACGGCCGATGGCGACGCCGCGAGCCTGCGCGATTGCGTGCTCGCCAGCGTCCGGGCCAAGGAGCTGAAGAAGGCCAGCACGCTGCTTTATCTTGCCGGCGCCGATCTGGCGCGCGACCTGGCCGGCGAACTCGGCGAACGCGGTTTTAATGTCGTTACCCATACGACCTACCGGATGATCCCGGTGTCCAGCCTGCCGCGCGAGGTCTGCGACGCTTTTGCGGCCAGCCGGATCGAGGCGGTATTGCATTATTCGCGGCGCAGCGCGCGCGCATTCCTGGAGGCGACGCAGGCGGGCGGCGTCGAAATCTCGGCGCTGGCGATCCCGCAATGCTGCATATCCGACGCCGTGGCCCTGATCGTCCGTGACGCCGGCGCCGCGCAGGTCATGGTGGCGCGCTCGCCGGATGAAAATGCCTTGTTTGAGGCGCTGGACCGTGCTTTGCGGTCCTGATCGCGCTAAGAGAAGCGGTGCCACGCCAAGGATGGGCCGAATCTGGTAGATTTCGGCCTGTTGCAACCAAGGAACCGTCGTGATGGTCGATGACAGGCCGGAAGATGCTGGACCATCCGCGGAAATCGGACCGTCCCAAACGCGAAGGTCCCACCATCGATCTGGAAGCCACCGAGGTGTCGTCCAGCGAGACCCAGCAGCGCCCGATGCCGGCGCGCGACCCGAACCCACATCACCACGGTCTTCGGCATCCGCGATGACTTCGGCGGTGATTGCCGCGTTCGCCGGCGCCGGCGCTGCCGCGCTGGTGATCGGCGCCGCCTGGTTCCTGGGATGGAACACGCCGCCTCCCGGAGGCTGCTCCTCGGGCCGACACCACCGCGATCGATGGTCTCGCCGCGCGGGTCGCCAGCGTCGAGTCCAAAACCAGCATGCCCGCACCTGCCGCTCCCGATGCGGCGGCGGCCGCGCGCATCGAGGCGCTTGAGAAATCGTCGGCCGCGTTGCGCGCCGAACTCGCAACCGCGCGCGCGCAGTCGGAGAAACTGGCCGCCCTTGTCAATGAGATGAAATCAACTCCGCGCGAGTCACCAGCGCCGCCGGATCTGTCCGGGATCGACGAGCGGCTTGCGCAGATCGAACACACCATGCGCGCGCAAGGCGCCGAGATTGCGCGGGAGAATACCAAACCGGCGGATGATGGGCCGCTTCGCCGCGTCGTGGCGGCATCCGTGCTCGACGTTTCGGTTCGGCAGGGCGATCCCTATGTCGCAGCATTGGCGGCGGCGAAGTCTCTGGCGGCGGACGCCGATGCGTTGAAGCCGCTCGATGGCTTCGCGGCCTCCGGTGTGCCGAGCGCGGCCACCCTCAGCCGCGAGCTGCTCACGCTGATTCCAAAGCTTTCGCCGCCGGCGCCGCAAAATTCTACCACCGGCGCCGGCATCGTCGATCGTCTGCAGGCCGGTGCGGCGCGGCTGGTCCGCATCGAGCGGATCGATACCGTGGGCAACGATCCCGGTGCGGTGATTGCGCGGGTCACGGCGGCGGCCTTGCGCAATGATTCCGCCGAGGCGCGGCGCGAACTCAATACGCTGGCGCCCGCCGATCGCGCGGCTGCCCAACCCTGGATCGACAAAGCCGATGCACGCGATGCCGCACTCGCTGCATCCCGTCAATTTGCGGCTGAAGCCATGACCGCGCTGACCAAACCGGCGCCATAGGATTTCGATGTATCGGATCATTCTGTTCCTGGTATTGATCGCGCTCGCAGCTTTTGGCGCGGCATGGGTGGCCGATCAGTCCGGCGACGTCGTGCTGTCATGGGGCATTTGGCGCGCTCATCCCTCGTTGCCCGTGTTCGTGCTGTTGCTCGGCATTGTCATTGTTGCGGCGATTCTGGTCTGGACGATGTTGCTTGCGTTCTGGCGCCTGCCGCAGCGAATGCGGCGCCGCCGGCGCGAACGCCGTCTGGCACGCGGCCGGCATGCCATCACCCACGGGCTGCTCGCGATCGGCCATGGCGATTCAACGGCGGCCCGGGCGCATGCCGATGTCGCACGCCGCCATGCCGCGGATGATCCATTGGCCTTGCTGCTGGAAGCGCAATCGGCGCAACTCGAGGGCGACCGCCAAGGCGCGCGACGCGCATTCAGTGCGATGGCGGAACGCAAGGACACCCGGCTGCTGGGCCTGCGCGGGCTGTTCATCGAAGCCCAGCGCGCCGACGATCCGGTCGCCGCGGTCGCGATCGCGGAAGAAGCGTTGAAGCTTGCCCCGGCATCGACCTGGGCGTCGCAGGCGGTTCTCGGGTTTCGCTGCGCCAAGAGCGACTGGGGCGGGGCGCTGACGATCCTCGATAATAACCTCGCATCGGGGCTGATCGACAAATCGGTTTGGCGGCGTCAGCGCGGCGTGCTGTTGACGGCGCGCGCGCTCGAACTTGAGAAGGTCGATCGCGATCGGTCGCGCGAGAGCGTGATGGAAGCGATCAAATTGGCGCCAACGCTGGTGCCGGCCGCGGTGCTGGCGAGCAGATATCAAAGCGAAGCGCATCAGGTCCGGCGTTCGATGCGAATCGTGGAAGCCGCATGGCTTGTGCAACCGCACCCGGATCTCGCCGATGCCTATGCGCATGTCCGGCTCGGCGATTCGGCGCGCCAGCGGCTGGTTCGCGTCGAAACGCTGGCTGCCAAGGCGCCCGGACATCTGGAGAGCGCGCTGGCGGTCGCTCGCGCTGCGATCGACGCCACGGAATTTGCCCGCGCGCGCGAGGCGCTGGCGCCATTTGTCGCGGCGCCGACCCAGCGGGTCGCGATGCTGATGGCGGAAATCGAACGCACCGAACACGGCGACAGCGGCCGGGCGCGGGCCTGGACCTTGCGCGCGGTGCGCGCGCTGCACGATCCGGTCTGGACCGCGGACGGATATGTTTCGACGTCCTGGAGACCGGTATCGCCGGTGTCGGGGCGGATCGACGCCTTTCAATGGCAGGCGCCGCTGGCGGCGTTACCTTCGGACAAACGCCCCGCGGTCGAAGCCTCGCCGTTCGAGGAAGCGATGCTGGCACCGCCGCGCCGCGTCGCGCCACCAAATGACGTCAACGATGAGACGAAAAGCGATGTGAAAAGCGACGCGCCACACGACGTGACGGATCAGGCCGCGATCGAGCATATTCCGGCGGCGCAGGACAATTCACCCGCGCCGGTCACGGTCATCGAACCAGACCCTGCCGCCGCGCCGTCACCGCCGCCGACCGAAACTGCGGTCGTCTCGGCGGCGCCCTTGTTCCGCGCGCGGCACGACATTCCCAAGGATGCCGCCAAAGGCGCCTCGGCCAGCATTCCGGCGGTGATCCCGATCGTGCGGGCGCCGGACGATCCCGGGATCGACGAAGACCCTGTGGGCGACGAATTCGCGGAACCGATTGATCCCGCGCAGGGTCAGGCCGGTGGCTGGCGCGGCTTCCTGTCCCGCTGGGGCGGCTGATTTAAGCGCCGAAAAGCTTGCGTTTTTCTTGCAAAATCACACCGCGACCGATATCAGGTGCGGGCGATTTCAGGCCGTTGCTGAAACGTTGTTGGTCCGCCGCAATAGCTCAGTTGGTAGAGCACGTCATTCGTAATGACGGGGTCACAGGTTCGAGTCCTGTTTGCGGCACCATGATTTCATTAGAGGATTAGGATTTCGGCGCTTTGCCCGCCGGGCCGGGTTAGCATCCGGTGAGCAGCCACCGAGTTAAATGCCGGGTGGGGCATATGCCCGACGACGTAAATTCAAATATGAGCGAACCCATTTCATACCATTGCATTCTCGCTGCCGCCTTGGTCGCGTTAAGTCTGGTTTCAAATGTCCAGGCAGCGTCGCATTTGACGTTCGAACAACTTGCGGAAGTTCAACCACCCGAAACTGGCATTCAAGCAGCGAGCGGGGAAAACAATTCCGATCCCGGTTCGAACGCATCCAACCCCGAAGGGGACGCATCCTCGGGTAAAGCACCATCTGTCGCCGATACGTCCGGCGTTTCAGATTGCGGGAGCCTGGAAAGCGCCGCGGCAACTCAAGGTCTGCCTGTCGATTTCTTTACTCGGCTGATACGTCAGGAAAGCAATTTTGATCCGAAGGCCGTTAGCCGGCGCGGGGCGCAAGGCATCGCCCAGTTTATGCCCGGCACTGCGCGCTGGCGCGGATTGGCGGATCCATTCAAGCCTGCCGAGGCTCTCAAAGAATCAGCGCGCTGGCTTCGTGAACTCCGCGGCCAATTCGGAAATCTGGGTTTGGCGGCAGCGGCATACAATGCAGGCCCACAGCGCGTCAGAAACTGGCTCGCCGGCCGTGGCGAGCTTCCCAATGAAACGCGGGCTTACGTCCGAATCGTAACCGGTAGACGCGCGGAAGAATGGGTCGGCGGGTCGAAAGAGATGCTATTCGACCCTCCATCGGGCCCGTGTGCGCAGGTGGCAAAGCGGGCGCCCCCGAAGGTGCAAGATCACATCGTCGACGCGAATGTAAATCTGGCTCCCTGGGGGGTCCAATTGATCGGTGACTTATCGGAGATCCGCGCGTTGGCGAGCTATGCCGACCTGCAGAAACGGTATCATTCCGTTCTTAGTGATCATGCACCGACAGTCCTTAAGCGAGCCATGGGAGGTCATGGCCCCTCGACCTGGTACTTTGTGCGAGTTGCTGAACCCACCCAAGAGAGAGCAATGCAGCTTTGCACCAAGCTGAAATCCGTCGGCGGCAGTTGCATCATCTCACGCAATTAGGAGACGTCACTCCGAGGCGGGATCGCGCCGATGACGTTCGGCCTGCCTGAAGACGATGATGAGCAACGCGTACCTTTAGCGGTTGGCAACTCGGAACAGCGCCACAAAAAAGGAAAGCCCCGCAAATTCGCGGGGCTCTCTTTTGGCGCTCATTGCAGATTGCAGATTCCGAATTAGCGGTTTGTTCCCGCTCCCGGAGCCGGCAATCCGGACGGCATGCCCCCCGGAGTAGTCAAGGTGGGACTGGTACCGGTGCTGGAGCCGTTGTTCAAACCCGTCGTGCTGCTATTCCCGCTCGTTCCGGCGGTACCCGCCCCCGTTGTGCTGCCGACGCTGCTGGAGCCGGCTGTACCGGTGGCGGCTGCGCCGCCGCCATTACCGCCTGCCGCGCCGCCTGCTCCCTGTGCGAGAGCCATGGAGGAACTGATTGCGAGAACTGAAGCCAAGGCTATCGTTGTAAGTTTCATGTGTTTTTCCTTTGTTCGACATGACTCAACGACGAGCTTCCCCTGATCGTTCCCAAGAATTCATCGAACCCTAATGCCGAGCCCTCAGGGGGCAGCTCGATGCGCTCCATTGTCACGAGCGCTGTGGCGAAGTGTTCCGGCGGCCTAAAAATGCGGGTCTCATATTCCTGCAAGATTCCGAACGCGTCCGATCTGGATCGGCGTGCAAACGCTCGTTACAGTCCGGTAAAAATAAACAATGGGCGAGGAACATCATGGCCGCGATACAGAAGGCGACACCGCGCCTCAGGTCGGTTCAGATGGCCGCATTGGCGATGCTCGTTGTGGCAGGTGTGATCAATTATATCGACCGGGCGACCCTGGCCGTCGCCAATCCGCTGATCCGGGAAGAGCTGGGACTGTCGATCGCGGATATGGGCTATCTGCTGTCGGCGTTCCTCTGGGCCTATGCCTTCTCGCAATTGCCCACCGGCGCGATGGTCGACAAGGTGGGACCGCGCATCCTCCTGGCGCTGGGCCTCAGTCTCTGGTCCTGCGCGCAATTGCTGGGCGGACTGGTGCGGGGGTTCGGCGATTTTTTCGGCGCCCGTCTTCTGCTCGGAATCGGTGAAGCGCCGCAATTCCCGACCGGTGCGCGCGTGGTGCGGGACTGGTTCAATCAGCGGGACCGTGGTCTGGCGACCGGCATCTTCAACTGCGCGTCGTCGCTGGGCACAGCCATCGCCGTTCCGCTGCTGACCTTCCTGATGCTGTCCTTCGGTTGGCGCACGATGTTCGTCGTGATGGGGGCCGCGGGCCTGGTGATGGCGGCGGTCTGGTACCTGGTCTATCGCAACCCCGGTGAACTCGCGCTCACGGCGGAGGAGAATACGTATCGGACCCAAGGCGACCCGCCCGGGCAGCAGCGGACCAAGGTTACGTTCCGCGAGTGGAAGCTGCTGTTCCGGTTTCGAACCACCTGGGGGATGATCTTCGGTTATTTCGGCTGCATCTATCTGACCTGGATCTATACCGCGTGGCTGCCCGGCTATCTCGAGATCCAGCGGCACATGAGCGTGAAATACACGGGTTGGGCGGCAGCCATTCCGTTCGCATGGGGCGTTCTCGGCGGCGTTCTTGGCGGATACATCGCCGACATGCTGGTGCGCCGCGGCGTCGAACCGCTCAAAAGCCGGCGATATCCCGCCGCGATCGCGCTGCTTGGAACCGCGGCTTGCACGGTCGCCGCCGCCTATGTCGAGAGCGATGCGCTGGCGATCGCCTTCATCTCGGCGTCGCTGTTTCTGGTTTATGTCACCAGCACCTGCGCCTGGGCGCTGAGTTCGGTCGCGGTACCGACGAACTGCACCGCCTCGATCGGCGCGGTGCAAAATTTTGGCGGCTATCTCGGCGGCGCGTTGGCGCCCACCGTCACAGGCCTCATCGTTCAAGCGACCGGATCATTTGTTCCGGCGCTTGTGGTCGGCGCACTGATCGGCGTCGTGTCGGCGGCTTCCTATCTCTTGGTCGTCGATCAGCCGATCACGGCCATTGAGATGGACGCGATGTCCGATCCCGGGGCTGTGGTGGCAGCCGCGCCCAAGACCGAAATTATTTGAATGAGCGCGGTGGCGCGCCGCTAGCGGCGTTTGTCGAAAGACAGCGCCATCGCACCGATGATCTCGATCTACTCCGTAACCGTCTGGACCACGCTGGTGACCGGACGCGTGCTGGCGACCGGCAGCTTGGTATCCTTGAGGATGGCTTCGTCATATTCGGCCAAGGTCTGCATCGGCGCCTTGGCTTTGATCTGAACGACCTTGTAGCCGCCGGCTTTCAGGCGGCGAAGCAGTTCGGGCAGGGCTTCGGCGGTATGCTTCTGGAAATCGTGCATCAGGATGATGCCCTTGCCGAGCTTGTCTACCTTGGTCATGACGGTCTGCACGACCTTCTCGGCGTTGCTGCCTTTTTTGTAATCGAAGGAATCCAGGTCGCAGGAAAAGATCGCGATGTTGCGGGTGCCAAGATAGGCCACCGTCGCTGGATTATGCTGCAGTTCCGGGAAACGGAAGAACGGCGACGGGACTGCGCCCAATGCGAGCTTGACGGCGCTAAAGCCCTTTTCGACTTCGTCCTTGGCCTGCTGCTCGTTCAGCTTCTTGCTGTTCAGGTTGGCATGCGACCAGGTGTGCGCCCCGATGGTATGGCCGGCGGCCGCTACCTGCTTGAGAATTTCGGGATGGTAGCCGGCGTGCTTGCCGATCGGGAAAAACAGCCCCTTGGTGCATTCGTCCGCGAGCGCTTTCAGCACCGCGGGCGTGTTGACCGGCCACGGACCGTCGTCGAAAGTCAGCACGACTTCCTTGTCGGCGAGAAAATCGAGCTGCTTGAAATGCTCAAAGCCGAAGCCGGGTCCACCGGTGGTGTCGATTTCGACCACGCGGCTGACGCCAAGCGCATTGGGATTGGCGCAGGTGGTCTTGGCCGGCGAAACCGGCGGCTTGTCCGGAATGGCCGCGGTGACTTCAACGTCCTCGCGCGTGGCCTTGGCGGATGCATCGGCCGTAAGCCGCTCCGCCTGTGCGGCGCCGACGGTCTGGGGGGGAGCCAGGTCAGCGCGCGGCGATGATGTCCAGAACCACAAACCGGCGATAGCAATAGCCGAAACAACAGTCGCCAACATCAGACCTGCCGCGTTACGCATCGTTTGTCTTTCCAAAAACTCTATTTGCCGTTGGGACCAGGCCGGCCAAACCCCCGGGCGAGAAATCGCGACCTAAGTCGCTTCTCCACCGCGCCATTAATGCAAAATAGGTCTTAACGCCGTGCCAACGCCGACCGGGTTCGGCCAATAAATCTTGTCGCTTCGCCGCGAGAGCCGACCACAGCGCCGCGAAGCGACGCGGCGCCGGCGCCGATCTTGACTGAGTGACGAACATCACGGTTTGGGCTGGGAGTGACGGACATCACGGTCCGAAGCAGGCGGCTGGAGCACTAATGGGCATCAGCAACCCGCCGCGACCGGCGGACAACCGAGGAACCGAAAATGACCGCATCTCTCACCAAGACCATCCGCCAGGCCGGTTTGATGCTGGCGTTCGCTGTCTCCGTCTCCGCCCTGTCGTCGACGTCAAGCTTTGCCTTCAGTGCCGAGGCCCAGCAGATGTGCACTGGCGACGCGTTTCGGCTCTGCAGCTCCGAGATCCCCAACATTCCGCGCATCACGGCCTGCATGGTCAAGCAGCGCGCCAATCTGAGCGCCGGTTGCAGGGCTGTCATGGACAAGGATTTGGCTCAGCGGTCCAGCAAGGTCGCGGCCAAGTAATTCAGGCCGGCCTTTGCGTTCCACTTTGGTGGCAGACGCGGTAGAACTCGCTGAGATCATGACCGGCAGGCGTCACAGCATGACCAGAGTTCTTTTCGCTCTTCTATTTAGTACGATGACTTATGTCGCCGATGACTTGCGCGGCGTCAGCGCAAAGCGGACGGCCTGACCCGGGATGCGCGCGCGATGTGGCGCGCCATTGCCGGGCTGTGATGAATGACGGCGATTCGAGCCATTCTGGCGTGTCTCAAGCAAAATCGCGCCAGACTGAGCAAGATTTGCGAGAAGGTTCTGACCGACAACGGTCAATAGCGCGCCGCGCAAATTGCCGGAGTGGGGATGCCGCCGCGCGAACTCACCGCTGAGGACATTGCGGACTGGCTGACACCAGGTCAGGCGGTGAAGATTCTCGATGCCGCATTTCAAAAGAGCTATCTGTCGAAACAAGCCTTGCTGGGCAGGCTCGCGGGAGGGATGGCAGAGGCGGTATCCCTGCAGACCGTTAGAAATGACAGCGCCGGGGGGCTCACGGCGGAGCCTGTTCCAGAAGATTCCCGCTGAGGATTGGCGAAGAATTCAATCGACGGACACCTGCTGGATTACCGGCGATCTTATCTTCCGGCGTCGATTGCCGTCTGGCAGTGGAGACGAAACCGTCAGCCATTATGCGGTGAGATTTGAGCCGCAGGGCGTGCGCTCGATTATCGACACCGGCAAGTCAGCCAAAGAGAACCGCCGGCTGAGACGCCATCACCAGAGCCGTCCGAACCGAAGGGTCCGCCCGTGTCCGATGCTCACCTTCAGGCATGGCTCGAGTTCTATCAGAAGATCGGCGGCGAAATGCGGGAGGAGCGCGCGCTCGAATCCGCCCGACTCAATTTCTCCGGCAAATCTGTAACCCGGAAGAGAATTCGTGACCTGTTGGGCCCGCGACCGATCGGGCGCCCCAGGACGATACGAGACTGATCGGAAGATGTTGGCGACTTTCTTGATATTTTCGGCGACTTTTTGAGTAAAAAATGATTTGAAAATCAATATGATATAAAATTAGATGAAGACTTTCTGGCGACTTTTAGCAGAATCGCCCCTATTCCGCCTGGCTCCCAAATTACGTGCTGCTGCCGGCGGCCGTGGTGGCCGCCAAGACCTCCTCGGCGGCGCGGTCCGGCGTCTCTTCCTTCCAGCGCACCGATCCGAACGGCCGCTCCAGCATGCGGCGGACGCGTACCGGGTCGGGGCCGACATGAAAATTGATGGCGCGTTGATACAGCGCGCGTTCGGATTGCGTCGAGCGATTGCGCTGGCGCAGGAAGTCGAGCCAGGTCGGGCAGTGGTAGCGCTCGGTCCACAATTCGGGATCGGCGATGTCGCGCGCGATCGACCAGCCATAAGCGCCGTTGCGCTGACGGCTCAGTTGCACCTCCTGCATCACGCCATGGAAAGCGCGGGCGTTTTCCTGTGCGACACGGTATTCGATCTCGACCACCAGCGGTCCACTGCGTCCCGTCAGCGACAGCCGCACCTCGGGATCGGCGAGCACCTCGGCGTCCTCGTCGCGGGCCCCGACCGGCGGCATTCGCAGCCACAGGCCGAGCAGCGGCGAGACGAACATCAGGGCGCCGGAAACCAATAATGCGGTTTCGACCCCCGCGGCGTCGGTCAGGCGTCCCCAGCCCCAGCTCCCGATCGCGATGCCGCCGGCAATCGAGGCCTGGAATGCCGCCAACGAGCGGCCGGCGACCCAGCGTGGCGCGGAGAGCTGCACGCCGATGTTGAACAGCGCGATCGCCAGCATCCACACCGCGCCCGCAACCACCAGCGCCGCCGCGGTCAGCACCGGCTCCCGGCTCAGCGCAACCGCCGCAATCGCGCCGCCCATCGTCAGCGCGCAGGTGCGCACCGCGGCCTCGCCGGTCATCCGTTTGCGCACCTCGGCGATGTTGAGCGCGCCGATCACCGCGCCCATGCCGAAGGCGCCGAGCATGATGCCGTAGGTTTGCGCGCCGCCATGCAGCAGGTCGCGCGCCACCAAGGGCATCAGCGCCGACACCGAACCGCCGATCACGCCCGTCACCAGCGTCCGCGCCAGCACAATTCGGATCGATGGCGAATTGGCGATATAGCGCACGCCCGACACGATCGCGCGGTTGAGCCGCTCGCGCGGCAGGCGCGACGGTTCGCTGGTGCGGCGCCACAGAAACAGCACGATCAGCAAAGGGATATACAGCACCGCATTGGCGGCGAAGGCGGCGACCGCGCCGGCCGTGGCGACGACAATGCCGCCGATGGCAGGACCGAAACTTCGCGCGATGTTGTAGCTGATACCGTTGAGCGCGACCGCAGAGGGCAGGGTTTCCGCCGGCACCTGTTCGCTGACGGAGGATTGCCAGGCCGGTCCGAACAGCGCCATGCCGCTGCCGACGATAAAGCAGAACCCGAGCAGAACCTGCGGCGTGACCATGCCGAGCCACGCCAGCACCGACAGCGCGGTCGCGCCCGACAGCGCGATCGACAGCGAGATCAGCGCCACGATACGCCGGTCATACATGTCGGCGATGGCGCCGGCCGGCATCGAGATCAGCATGATCGGCAGCATCAACGAGGTCTGGACCAGGGCGACCTTGTCGGCCGATGACGTCATCTGCGTCATCGCCCAGGCAGCGCCGACCCCCTGGATCAGCAGCCCGAGATTGGACAGCAGGCTGGCCAGCCAGATTCGGCGAAATACGGCATGCCGCAGCGGCGCTGTGACACTGTCGGGGGCAAATTTCGGGCGTTTCGGCTGACCGGTCATAGCCCGTTCCGTTGACGCCGGGCGGGGCCGGCCGTTGATTCCTTGCGGTTAATTGATGCCTGCGAAAGTCCGTTTCTGTCCAGTGCCGAGGCCATCAATGACGGTGTTTTGGCACCATCACGAACGGCAGATCTGGGGAAAGGCCGGATCACAGCCGCGGGGGCCGCCGAGCGCCCCAACGATCGGCGCCGTGCGGCTTTCCGCCGCAGAACGGCCCTGCTCGATCAGAAGCGGGAGGCGGGCGACCGCGTCCGGCATCGGAGAACAGGATTGTGATTGCAGCGACGCCCCATTAGCTAATGGCTGTCCGCAGCCTTCATGGCGCCCGGATTTTGGACCTGATACGAATGGCGTGACGCCGATCTCGTCAACCGTCGTTAGTTTTGCGAGGCCGCCTGTGAGCATAGCCGAAGCCTGGGATGTCGCCGTCACGCGCCAGCCGCTGGTTCCCCCCAGCCCGCCGCGCGCGCCCGAAACCATGAACGTCTTCGGACGGATCGCAGCGATACGCAGAAACGCGATCGAGACCTGGGGACAACGCGCTTACGAAGAAGATATCATTCAGGGCCGCTTTTTCGGGCGCAGCAGCTTTATTCTCAACACGCCGGATGCGATCCGGCATGTGCTGGTCGACAATTACGAGAACTACACGCGAACGCCGGCCGGGATCCGGGTGCTGCGTCCACTGGTTGGCGAAGGCTTGCTGATCGCCGAGGGCCGCGCATGGAAGCATCAGCGACGAACGCTGGCGCCGGCCTTTACGCCGCGCGCGGTCACACCACTGGTGCCGCACATGATCGCGGCGACCGACGAAACCATCGCGAAGCTTCAGGACAGTTGCGGCGGGCCGGTCGACCTGCGTGAGGCGATGCAACGGATGACGCTCGAGATCGCCGGGCGGACCATGTTCTCGTTCGAGATGAGCCGCCACGGCGCGGCGCTGCGCGATTTCGTGATGGAATATGGCGAGCGGCTGGCGCGGCCGCATTTTCTCGATCTGCTGTTGCCGCTGGGGTGGCCCAGCCCGCAGGATTTCTCCCGCGCGCGCTTCCGCAAGCGATGGACGCGTTTCGTGGCCATGCTGATGGCGCAACGCCGCGCGGCCGGCAAGAACGACGGCGCTCCGCCACGCGACCTGTTCGATCTGATGGATGCGGCGCGGGATCCGGAAAGCGGCAAATCCTTCACCGATGAACAACTCGGCGATCAAGTGGCGACCATGATTCTCGCGGGTCATGAGACCACCGCCACTGCGCTATTCTGGTCGCTGTATTTGCTGGCGCTCGATCCCGTCAATCAGGAAAAACTGGCTGCCGAGGTTGCGACCGCGACCGTTGACGGCGCGCTTGCGATCGAGCGGCTGAAATTTACCCGCGCCGTGGTCGATGAAACGATGCGGCTCTATCCATCGGCGTCTCTGATCGCGCGTAGCCCCGCCACCGACGATACCATCGGAGGCCTGCCGGTCAAGAAACACGATCTGGTCCTGATTGCGCCGTGGTTGCTGCACCGGCATGAAAAGCTCTGGAGCGAACCGAACGCGTTCATCCCATCACGCTTCATGCCGGGGACGCCGCCGCCGGATCGTTTTGCCTATCTGCCGTTCGGGGTCGGCGCGCGCGTCTGCATCGGCGCGCATTTCGCGCTGGTGGAAGCAACCCTGGCGCTCGCCAAGATCATCGGTGCGTTTCGTGTCGAGCTTCTCGACAAGGAGCCAGTGATGCCGGTCGCGGTCGTGACGACGCAGCCCGATCGCTCGCCGATGTTTCGTATCGCGCGTCGCTGACCGGGCCCTTGCATCAAGGCTCCGGCGATCTCATTTAAGCTGCCGGCATGAGCGACATCCAGGCCCAGCTTTCAGTACTGAAGCAGACCGCCGACCCGGCGGTCGCCGATGCAATTGTGCGGCTGATCCAGGATGGCGAGGACCACGAACTCAACCGGGTCAACGTACTGGATTTCTCGAAACGCACGGGTCTCGACGAAGAACGCGTGATCTCCGGCTTTCTTCATGCATCCCGGCTCGGCCTGTTCGACCTGAACTGGAATGTGCTCTGCCCTGGATGCGGCGGTGTGCTCGATGCGCACAGCTCGCTGAAGTCGCTGCGTCACGATGATTATCACTGCGGATTATGCGCATGCGGTTATGAAGCATCCGTCGACGAGCAGGTCGAGGTTGCCTTTACCGTCAGCCCCCGGGTCCGGCGGATCGCGGCGCATGACCCGAACACGTTGCCGGTCTGGGACTATTTCAGGCAGGTTTTCTGGAGTTCGGGTGTCGATTTCAACAAGGAGTCGTTTGCATCGCTCGCCGACGAGGTGGTGCTGGACGCGCTCGAATTGCCGGCCGGTGAGAAGGCGGTGTTGTCGCTGCAATTGCCGCCGCAATTCATCATCGTGTTCGAGCCGGTAACGCATGCGGCCCAGTTCATCGACGTCCAGGGTGAGCCGACCAAAGAGCGTCAGCAACTATCGCTGATGTACAACAGAATTCAGGCTCCGGCCGGCACCATGACGTTGCGTCCGGGACCGCTGCGCTTGGCGCTCGACAACCAGGCCGGTGTGCGGGTCTTGCCGACGGTTTTCGTGGCCGCCGAGGCGCTTCATCAGCTGATCGGCAAGCGCAAATCGTTCCTGACAGCGAAGCGGATGCTGAGCAATCAGACCTTCCGCGACGTCTATAAAGCGGACAATCTGAATATCGATCAGCGCCTCAAGATCACCTCGCTGTCGTTCCTCTTCACCGACCTCAAGGGCTCTACTGCGCTGTACGAGCGGGTCGGCGATCTGGCCGCATTCGATCTGGTGCGCGCGCATTTTCACGCGCTGCTGGAAATCATCTCGTCGGAGAAGGGCGCGGTGGTGAAGACGATCGGTGACGCCGTGATGGCGACTTTCGTCAGGCCGGAACACGCGCTTGCCGCCGGATTGCGAATGCGCGCCGCCATGGAGGCGCTCAATACCGAGCGCGGCACCAAGGACCTTGTGGTCAAGATCGGCATTCACGAAGGTCCCTGTCTCGCGGTGATGCTCAACGAGCGGCAGGATTATTTCGGCCAGACCGTCAACATCGCCGCGCGGGTCCAGGGCCTGTCGACCTCGCAGGCCATCCACATCACCGGGCCGGTGATCGACGCGCCCGCCGTGGCCGCGATCCTGGACAAGGAAGAGATCAGGCCCATTCAAAAGCAGGCAGCGCTGCGGGGCATCGCCGACAAGATCGTGGTGTACGAGATCCCCTGAGATTGCCTAAACGTAATGCATGCCGCGGAACCGGCATGGATTGCGCACGTTGATTTTCCGATCCATATATCCCTCCTGTCGGCCGTCGAGGCCGCGGCCACACTTTCACATATTTCGGTAGAGACATTTATGCTGGACGGACTTCGCCAATTCATCGCAGATGTTGTATCTCCCGCCGCCAACCAAGAGCGCGCATTTGACGATACCGGGTATCGACTGGCGGCGACGGCGCTATTGATCCACGTCATCTCGCTCGACGGTGAACCGTCCGAAGTCGAGAAGCGCAAGCTGCATAGCCTGCTCGAAAGCCGGTTTGCGCTTGATCCCGGCACCGCGGACAAACTGATCGCGTCTGCCACGCTGGTGGAGGGCGAGGCGGTCGATCTTTATCATTTCACCAGCGTGATCATGCGTTCGGTGAATGAAGAAGGCAAACTCCGGATCGTCGAAATGATGTGGGAGCTGGTTTACGCCGATGGCCAGGTCAGCGAGTTTGAGGACAATGTCGTCTGGCGCGCGGCGGATTTGCTCGGAGTATCGTCACGCGACCGGATCGATCTGAAGCATCGAGTCGCGGCCGAACAACCGACGCCGGTCACGGGCAGTACGGATATTGCCGACGCGGCGACGTGACGCGCTGCGATAGCGGACATGGAGAAATTTTAATATAGCCGGCAAATCGGCCGCCAGCTCAAATGAGCGGTTGAACGTCGCTTTTTGATACTGCGGCGCGCGGCAGTTAGGCTCCGCGCCAAGCTTGCAGGTGACTTGCATCCCGCCTAGGGCGTATGCTCTCGTCCCTTCGTTAGCCGCATATCCTGAAATAATTTAAGAGCCTCAAATCGTGACTGAACGTGTGACGCTGATCACGGGTGCCTCGGCAGGCATCGGCACCGAACTTGCGCGCGTCTTTGCATCAAACGGCCATCGCCTCGCTCTAACGGCGCGGCGTGCGGACCGTCTGACGAAGCTGGCGGCCGAAATCGTCACCGCCGGCGGAACCGCCCCGATCGTGATTCCGTGCGATCTCGAACAACCCGATGCCGGTGACAAAATTGCCGCGGCGCTGGCCGCTGCAGGGGTGGAGGTCGAGTACGTCGTCAACAATGCCGGCTTCGGCCTGTTCGGTAACGCGATCGGACTGGACCGCGCGCAGCAACTCGGCATTATCGCCGTCAACGTTCGGGCGCTGACCGATTTGTCGTTGCGGTTTTCCGATCATTTGATCCGGCATCGCGGCGGCATCCTCAATGTCGGCTCGATCGCCGGCTTTCTGCCCGGGCCCGGGATGGCGGTCTATTACGCATCCAAGGCCTATGTGCTGTCATTCACCGAAGCGCTGCGCCAGGAACTGGCCCCGCGAGGCGTCCGCGTGACCACGTTATGTCCCGGTCCGGTACCGTCGGAATTTCAGTTGCGGGCCGGGGTTAAGCCCGGATTTGATTCCGCGGTCCTGAATGTCTCCGCGACGGAGGTTGCGCAGGCGGGATATAACGGATTGATGGCGAACAAGCGCGTCGTGTTGCCCGGCCTCGGCATCAAGATTGTGCCGCTGCTGCTTCGGCTGTTTCCGCGCGGCTTTGTGCTGGCGGCGGTCGGCCGTTTTCAATTGCGCCGGCGCTGACGACGCCCCCGCGGGAGCCTCGTCTTGGCCCGCGATTTGCTTTGAACTCAATCGACGTTAAGGAACACTTAACCATGATTGCGGTCTGATAGCCGTAAAGAAGAAAGCTCGATGCCGTTTCAACCGACCAAAGCCAACGTCGAAACCGTGCTGCGCTTCCCGAGCCGGGTGCGTCCAGCCACCGAGCCATTGTTGCCGGTTCTGATTGTGCTGCATCAGGAGACGTCGACGTCGGGCCGGGTCGGCAATGCGTTGCGGGCGCTCGGACACGGACTGGACATCAGATATCCGCGTTTTGGCGATGCGCTTCCCGATACGCTGGATGGGCACGCCGGCGCGGTCGTTTTCGGCGGTCCGATGAGTGCGAACGATGCCGATGATTATGTTCGCCGGGAGATCGACTGGATTTCCGTACCGCTGCGCGAGCAAAGACCGTTTCTGGGGATTTGCCTGGGGGCGCAGATGCTGGCCAAGCAACTCGGCGCCCGGGTTGCGCCGCATCCGGAAGGCCGGGTGCAGATCGGATATTACCCGATCCGGCCCACCGTCGCCGGACTGGCGGTCCATCCGCACTGGCCGGATCATGTCTATCACTGGCACCGCGAAGGATTCGAACTGGCCGCGGGCGCCGAATTGCTGGCGGAGGGCAGCGATTTCCCGGTGCAGGCATTTCGCTTCGACCATTGCTTCGGCGTCCAGTTTCATCCCGACGTGACCTACGCGATGATGCATTGCTGGACCACACGCGGCGACGAACGGCTCGAAATCGCCGGGCGCGTTACCGCGCCATCGTCATTTTTCCGATCGGGCGGTGCATGACGTGACCGAGCGCGCCTGGCTGCGGCAATTTCTCGATGGCTGGCTGGCGCGCGTGCCGTTCTCGGCGATGTCGCAGGCCGCCGAATAGCCCATCGCGCAAGGCCGCCATGCCCTTGCGGCCTCTCTGAAAGCCTTTCCAAATTTTCAACTATGATAATGTCGTCCCGACAAGCCTGCGGCTGTAATCAGCAGGCCCCTCGGGATGGCAACATGACCGGCGATGAATTCGCAGCACTTCTGAACGACTTCACCCTATCGGCGGAATCCGGAAACGGTGCGCGGTTCGCCGGCCATTTCAGCGAAGACGCCATTTATTACGATTACATCTACGGCGCTCACAAAGGTCGCACCGATATCGCGCATATGATGCAGGATCTGTTTCATCGCGATGCGGCGGACTACCGCTGGGAGATGTTCGATCCGGTGTTCGACGGCGAAAAAGGTTATGCGTGGTCGCTGTCGAGCTTCACGTCGAAAATCCCGCAATTCGAAGGCCGGCGCGTGGTGATCGACGGCATCAGCCGCTTCATTGTGCGCGACGGCCTGATCGCCGAATACCGCGAGTCCGTCAATGGCGGGGTCGCCATGGCGCAACTCGGCGTCGAGCCCGGTCGGATGACAAGAGTATTCGAGCGCTGGACCGGGTGGCTCAAGGAGCGGCCGGAAACGATCGACTACCTGGCGCGGCCGACAGGTTCGCGCGCCAAAGCCGGAACGCCGAAGAAATAATCAACGACACGCCACGCTGTAAAACAAACCAACAAACAGGGAGATCGCCGTGACCTATCAGCATATTCTCTACGATGTGAGCGAGAAGATCGCGACGATCACGCTTCATCGGCCGGATCGAATGAACGCATGGACGCCGATTATGGAGCGCGACGTGCGCCACGCCATGGAGGCTGCGGCCACGGACCACAATGTGCGCGTCATCGTGCTCACCGGTTCGGGGCGTGCGTTCTGCGCCGGCGCCGACATGGACGGCCTCAAAGGGCTCGATCCCAACGAAGTCCGGCGCGCGGAGAGCGTTCCGCCATTCGATATGAACCGCCGGCCCGACTGGCAGGCCCGCTACGCGTTTTATCCGTCGATCCCAAAGCCCGTGATCGGCATGTTGAACGGCGCCACCGCCGGCATCGGACTTGTGCATGCGCTGTATTGCGATCTTCGGTTTGCCGCCGACAACACGGTTTTCACCACCGCGTTTTCGCGCCGCGGCCTGATTGCCGAACATGGCATCAGCTGGATGTTGCCGCGCATCGTCGGGCATGCCAATGCGCTCGATTTGCTGATGTCGGCGCGCCGGGTCTCCAGCGACGAAGCGCTGCGCATCGGTCTCGTCAACCGGTTGTATCCGCCGGATCAACTCCGCGAGCAGACCTATGCCTATGCGCGCGATCTCGCCGACTTCGTCTCGCCGAGCGCCATCGCGGTCATCAAGCGGCAGCTTTACGATGTGCCGTTCCAGACCTTGGCCGAAGCGACCATCGACGCCAACAGGGAGATGATCGTGGCGCTGCACGGCAGCGATTTTCGCGAAGGTGTCGCCAGCTTCATGGAAAAGCGGCCGCCGCGATTTACGGGGAAGTGAGGGTCGGTTGCGGGGGCATCAATGTTAGATGATGCCTTCGGCCTGTCGTCGCCCTCCGGGCTATGCCGGGTACGCTTCGCTTTCGGCTTTCGTGGCTGCGCCACGTGTAGCCGAAGCGTGGTGGAGCCAGGCGGGATCGAACCGCCGACCTCGTCATTGCGAACGACGCGCTCTCCCAGCTGAGCTATGGCCCCTTCGTGACCGCGCCGAGGCACGCGACGGCGGTCAGCAATCGGCGCCATTTACAATCCGCGCCAAGCCCAAGTCAAGAACGGCGAAATCGCCGTTTTCCGGGGCTTTTGGCAGGAACTTCCCTTGTTTGGGAGGGAGGGAACCGATATTTAGCGGGGAGTCGAATCCGCGACCAAATCCTGCGAGTAGCCTGCCATGCGTGCCGTTCTCGACATCGTTCTGATTGTTCTCGATCTCTATGTCTGGCTGCTCATTGCCTCGGCCATCCTGTCCTGGCTGATCGCCTTCAATGTCGTAAACACGCGCAACCAGTTCGTGGCGTCGGTGGCGGAGTTCCTGTACCGCATCACCGAGCCGTTGCTGGCGCCGATCCGTTCGTTCATGCCCAGTCTCGGCGGTCTCGATATTTCGCCGATCATCCTGATCCTGATCATCATGTTCATCCAGCGAGTGATCACCTATTACATCTATCCCAGCGTATTCTGATCGCGGGCGCGGATGCCGGATCAACCCTGGCGGTATTCCACCCAAGGCATCAGCGTGGTGCTACGCGTCACGCCACGCGGCGGCCACGACGACTTCGACGGAATTGAAACGCTTGCCAATGGCCGTGTCGTGGTCAAGGTGCGGGTTCGCGCCATCGCGGAGGGCGGCGAAGCCAACCGGGCGGTCACCGAGCTGTTGGCGAAAGCGCTCGGGGTGCCCAAAGCCCGGGTGCGGATCCTTTCCGGTACGACGTCGCGTCTCAAGCAAATGGCCGTCGACGGCGATCCCCGCAAGCTTGGCGAGGCGTTGCGGAAATTGACGACGTCGCCGCCGGAATAACGAATAGACAAAGGATCGAGATGACGGCCCGGATCATCGATGGAAAAGTCATTGCCGCCGACCTTCGCGCCCGCGTTGCCGACGAGGTGGCGCGGGTGCGGCGCGATCATCGGCTGGTGCCCGGTCTTGCGGTGGTGCTGGTCGGCAACGATCCCGCCAGCGAGGTCTATGTTCGCAGCAAGCACAAACAGACCCAGGCCGCCGGCATGGCGTCATTCGAGTATGCATTGCCGGCCGACGTCGCGCAAAGCGATCTGCTGGCGCTGATCGGAACGCTCAATCGCGATCCTGCCGTGCATGGCATTCTGGTGCAACTGCCGCTGCCGAAATCGCTGGATACCGAAACCGTCATCAACGCCCTCGATCCGGCGAAAGATGTCGATGGACTGCATCCAAGCAATGCCGGACGCCTCGCCGGCGGATTTGTCGCGTTGTCGCCCTGCACGCCGCTCGGCTGCATCATTTTGACCAAGAGCGTGCATGGGTCGCTGGCAGGCATGAACGCCATCGTGATCGGGCGCTCCAATCTGGTCGGCCGGCCGTTGGTGCAATTGCTGCTGAACGAGAACGCGACGGTGACCATCGCGCATTCGCGCTCGCGCGATCTGGCGCAATTATGCGCTCGCGCCGACCTGGTTTATGCCGCGGTCGGCAAGCCTGAAATGGTGCGCGGCGATTGGATCAAACCGGGCGCCACCGTGATCGACGTCGGCATCAACCGGCTGCCGGCCGCGGACGGCAAGACCCGTCTGATTGGCGATGTCGCCTTCGGGGAGGCGCTAAACGTTGCCGGCGCGATCACGCCGGTGCCCGGCGGGGTCGGTCAGATGACGGTGGCGTGCCTGCTCGTCAACACGCTGCGCGCCGCCTGTGCAATTCACGACCTGCCGGCGCCGGGGGTTTAGCTCTTTTTTGCCCGCGCCATGCCTTCCTCAATCAGCCTGTAGGCGTCCTCAGCGCCGCCCCATCGCAAAACCTTGACCCATTTTCCGGGTTCGAGATCCTTGTAGTGCTCGAAGAAGTGCTGGATCTGCTGCAACGTGATCTGCGGCAAATCGCTGTAGGTCTTTACCTTGTCGTAGCGCTGGGTCAGTTTCGAAGACGGCACAGCGATGATCTTTTCGTCGCCGCCGGCCTCGTCTTCCATCAGCAGCACGCCGACCGGCCGCACGCTCATCACCGCTCCCGGGATGATCGCGCGGGTATTGGCGACCAGCACGTCGCAAGGGTCGCCATCGCCCGACAGCGTATGTGGAATAAATCCGTAATTTCCGGGATAACGCATCGCGGTGTAGAGAAACCGGTCCACCACCAGCGTGCCGGCGTCCTTGTCCATCTCGTATTTGATCGGCTCGCCGCCAACCGGCACTTCGATGATGACGTTGACGACACGCGGCGGATCAATTCCGAGCGAAATGGCGTCGATGCGCATGATGGCTCCACGTGGCTTAGGGTTAGAGCGGCTTTGCGCCGCTTTTGAAATCAGGCTCAGGATACGGTCGGCCGCAACCGAAGGCTGTGATTGATATGCCCCAAAAGCCGGTGATTTGGAACCCTCAATGGGGCGAGGCCTCAGTGGGGCAGGCGTCAGTGGGTCCGGGCGTCAATGCAGCAAGCGTCAATAAGTCCAGGCGTCAGTGGGTCCAGGCGAAGGCGACCTTGTCGAGCGACTTCGGACCGAACTTCTCCGACGAACGCGCCACCATCCGGCCGCCAAGCGCCCGGTAGAACTCCGTCGCGGTATCGTTGTCGGAGAGCGCCCAAATCACCATGCTCTTCAAGCCGCTCTGCAACAGGTCGCGCCTCGCCGAGGTGAACAACCGGCGGCCGAAGCCGAGGCCCTGAAATTCCGGGCGCAGATACAGTTCATAGATCTCGCCCTCGAAATGTAGGCTGCGCGCGCGGTTGCGGCCGTAATTGGCATAGCCCGCGACCTTGTCGCCGAACACCAGCACGCTGACGCGGCTGCCCTTGCGGATCGCGCTATCCCACCATTGCGGGCCGCGGCGGTTAATCAGCTTCTCCAGCTCGGCGCCGGGAATAATGCCCTGATAGGCAGAGCGCCAGGCTTCGTCATGGGTGGACGCCACCGCCGCCGCATCCGCAGCTTTGGCCGGCCGAACCTCGATCAGGGTTGTGCTCATGATCCCAATCAAAGCAAGTCGGCGCGCCGTCTTCAAGGTCCATCGTTAATTATCGGTTAACCTGTGGATTTTTTGCATCAGTTTTGCGGCCAAGCTGTGCCGAAAAAGGACAGACCGGCACTTTTGGCGGTGCTTTTGTCTATCTTCGACGGAATATAACGATTCGGGCCGGACCTCCGGCGAGGCCGTACCCACGAAAAGATGCGCTGGATTCGATTCGCCTGCGTATCCTGTCCGGGCAATCTGATCTCTCATTCGGTCGCGGCAGGCAGGTTTATGCACTCCCTCAAGGTATTTTTCACCCTGGTCGCGCTTGCAACGGTCTGCCCGCCAAAGCGTGACCGCGCAAACCGCCTTCGGCGCCCAGGGCCCCGAAGGCGAGCCAAATCGCAAGCAGCAATGGCTGGTGCCGTCGCCGGAGCCGGATATCGTCGCGCACGCGATATTGTTTCGTCCGCCTGGCAATGGGCCTTTTCCGCTGGCGGTGATCGCCCATGCCTCGACGCAAAACGTGCTGCGACGCGCGCAAATGCCGCAGCCGGAATATGCGGCGTTGTCGGCAAGGCTGGTCGCGCGGGGCTTTGCCGTGCTGGTGCCGGAACGTCCCGGCCACGGCGCCACCGGGGGGAAATATCTCGAGGATCAAGGTGGTTGCGACGAAGCCAATTATTCCCGCTCCGGCTATGCGACGGCTGATTCGATGACCGCGGCCCTCAATTATCTGCGCGGACAACCCTTCATTCGGCCGAATGGAACGGTCATTGTCGGGCACTCGGCCGGCGCCTGGGGCGCGCTGGCGATGGCGGGCGGTAATCCGAAAGGTGTCTCTGTCATCATCGCCTTTGCGCCGGGACGCGGCGGCCACGCCAACGATAATCCCAATCAGGTCTGCGCGCCGCATACGCTGATGGCGTCCGCGGCCGAATTCGGGGCTGATGCGCGCGTGCCGGTGCTTTGGCTGGTGGCGGCAAATGACACGTACTTCTCGCCCGATTTGTCGCGGCAGTTGGCCGATGCGTTCCGCGCCGCCGGCGGCAAGGTGGATTTTCGCGTGCTGGCGGCGTTCGGCGGCGAGGGCCATTGGCTGCCGGAAACCGAGGGTGGCGTGACGATCGCGGCACCGGAGCTGGATCGCGCGCTGAAGGCGCTGCCGGCGACCGCGGCAAAGAAGAAATGACATCGGGCGCAGCAAACCCGTGGCCGGATGATGACGTGATTCTCTACGACGGCGTCTGCGTGTTCTGCTCGCGCTGGATCCGCTTTGTCGCAAAGCACGATAGGGCGCGGCGATTTCGTTTTACCGCAATTCAATCAGGCTATGGCGCCCGGCTGGCGCTGGCCTTTGGCATCGACCCTGATGATCCCGACACCAATGCCGTCATTCATGGCGGGGTCGCGTATTTCAAATCCGACGCCGCGCTGACCGTGCTGGGCGCGCTGCCGGGCTGGAGCTGGGTGCACGTGCTGCGCGCGTTACCGAAGCCGTTACGCGATGCGATCTACAATCTCGTCGCGCGTAATCGGTATCGGATTTTCGGGAAATACGAGGCGTGTTTTGTACCGGATGCGGAGATGCGAGCCAGAGTGATCGAGTAGCTCGCTGCTATTTTTTCCGAATGACCTCCCCCGCCGCCCGCTCCCCGGAATCTCGCGCCCCATGCGCGGTCGAGAAAAAGTTCGGCGAGGTCGCTTCACCGGCGAAGAACACGCGTCCATCGACGGGGGCGGCGAGCACGGCGCGCATTCCGGCACAGCCGGGGAGCGCATGCGAATAGGAGCCTCGCGCGAACGGGTCGTGCGCCCAGCGCAATTCCGCAAGCGACTTTAGTTTGCGGCGATAATCGTTACCGAGCAATGCTGTGATCTCGTCGATCGCCTGCGCCGCCAATGCGCCGTTCCCGGCGTCTTCCAGTTCTTGCGCAAAACGTCCGCCGTAAAAGCCCTCGATGCAGGGCTGGCCGAACGGGCGCAGGTGAAAGGACCCCATCGCGGTGCGCATGGTGGCGCCGCGCAGGCTGCCGTCCTTGGGTAAAGCTTCCGCTTCGTCCAGCGCCAGCATCACCTTGTTGGCAAGCCCGAGCGGCAGGCCACGTGCGGCGTCGACTTTTGCTGGCAGCGCCGGGTGAAACCGGATCGATTCGGTTGCGATCAGATTGGTCGGCACGGTGACGATCACTTTGGCCGCGGTCAGCGTGCCCTGTGAGGTTTCGATCCGCACCCGTTTGCCAGAGTGATCGATCAGCGTCACGTTGCAGTTCAGCGCGAGCGGGCAGGGCGCACCATACGCTGCGATCAGCGCGCCATAGCCGCGCCGCAGCCGCCAGTTGATCTCGGTGTCCTCGTAGGCGTCCATGTCGAGGATCGACACGGCATCGAGCTCGCAGCCGTTGATGTAACTCGAAAGCGCATCGATCATCGGGTTCCAGCGATTGCCGGGCTCGAGACAGCTATCGGCGGCGCGGTCGCGCCCGATCCTTTTGGCTTCCTTGGCGGCTTCTTCGGCCCGCCCGTAGAAGCCGTCCAATGCCGCGATGAAGTCCAGGCGTTCCTCGCGCGGAAATCCGGCATCAAAACCCTGCTCGCGCCAGGGCGGGCGGGTTTTGTCGATTTCGATATTCAGCCGTTCGGCGATACCGACGAAGGAATTCTCATTCGCCGAATGCAGCCAGCCGCAACCTAGATCGAAAGTGATGTGTGGCGCGGCCATGATGGTGTGGGCGCGGCCACCGATGCGGTCGCGCGCTTCCAGCACGATCACGGAGAGGCCGGTAGATTCCAGCGCCCGCGCGGCACCGAGACCGGCGGCGCCGGCGCCGATGATGGCGACATCGATTTCGGAGGGGAGGGACATGGATAAGCAATTCGCCATTTGCTGACGGCTTCGTCAAGGGCGGAATCGTGTCCCGGACGCCGTGCAGCGTTCTCGACGATGCACCGCAGAGCCGGGATCCAATCCGATGTAGAGCTTTATGATGGCCCCGGATCAGCAGCGCACCGCTGGCGCGCTGCGCCGCATTCGGGGCACGTGAACAATCAAGCCACCGCTTCCTTGGCCTTTTCCGCGCGCTTGCGGTCGTTGGCGTCGAGGAACTTCTTGCGCAGCCGGATCGACTTCGGGGTCACTTCGACCAGTTCGTCGTCCTCGATATAGGCCAGCGCCTTTTCCAGCGTCATCCGGATCGGCGGCGTCAGCCGTACCGCTTCGTCCTTTGACGTGGTGCGGATGTTGGTGAGCTGCTTGCCCTTGAGGATGTTGATCTCAAGATCATTGTCGCGGGTGTGCTCGCCGACGATCATGCCCTTGTAGACCTTCCAGCCGGGCTCGATCATCATCGGGCCGCGATCCTCCAGCTTGAACATCGCGTAGGCCACCGCCTCGCCCTGATCGTTGGAAATCAGCACGCCATTGCGGCGGCCCTGGATGTCGCCCTTGTAGGACGCATAGCCGTGGAACAGCCGGTTCATGATCGCGGTGCCGCGGGTGTCGGTGAGCAGTTCGCCCTGATAGCCGATCAGGCCACGGGTCGGTGCGTAGAACACCAGCCGCAGCCGGTGGCCGCCGGAGGGGCGCATCTCGATCATCTCAGCCTTGCGCTCGCTCATCTTCTGCACGACGACGCCGGAATGCTCCTCGTCGACGTCGATCACGACCTCTTCGATCGGCTCCTGCCATTCGCCGGTCGCCTCATCCTTCTTCAGCACCACGCGCGGACGCGACACCGACAGTTCAAAACCCTCGCGGCGCATGGTCTCGATCAGGATCGCGAGCTGCAATTCGCCGCGTCCCGATACTTCCATGGAATCCTTGTCGGTGGCCTCGGTCACGCGCAGCGCGACATTGCCCTCGGCCTCACGCAACAGGCGGTCGCGGATCATGCGGCTGGTGACCTTGTCGCCTTCGGTCCCGGCCAGTGGCGAGTTGTTGACGATGAACGACATCGACACCGTCGGCGGATCGATCGGCTGCGCCTTCAAGGGGATATCAATCGAAGGATCGCAGAAGGTGTCGGCGACAGTGCCTTTGGTAAGGCCGGCAATAGCGACGATGTCGCCGGCTTCGGCCTCCTCAAGCGGCGTGCGCTCGATACCGCGGAACGCGATGATCTTGGTGATGCGTCCGTTCTCGATCAGCTTGCCGTCGCCGCCGAGCACCTTGACGGCCTGGTTGGGCTTGATGGTGCCGGAGGTGATGCGGCCGGTGATGATGCGGCCGAGATAGGGGTTGGCCTCGAGAATGGTGCCGATCATGCGGAACGGGCCGTCTTCGACCGTCGGCGCCGCGACATGGCGCAGGATCAGGTCGAACAATGGCTGCATGCCGGCGTCCTTCGGACCCTCCGGGCTTTCCGCCATCCAGCCTTGCTTGGCCGAGCCGTACAGAATCGGAAAATCGAGCTGCTCTTCGCTGGCGTCGAGTGCTGCGAACAGATCGAACACTTCGTTGATGACTTCGGTCGGCCGCGCATCGGGACGGTCAACCTTGTTGATCACCACAATCGGCTTCAGCCCGACCTTCAGCGCCTTCGAGACCACGAATTTGGTCTGCGGCAGCGGGCCTTCGGCGGCATCCACCAGTACCAGCGCGCCGTCCACCATGTTCAGAATGCGCTCGACCTCGCCGCCGAAATCGGCATGGCCCGGCGTATCGACGATGTTGATGCGGGTGTCTTTCCACTGTACCGACGCGGCCTTGGCGAGAATGGTAATGCCGCGCTCGCGCTCCAGGTCGTTGGAATCCATGGCGCGCTCGACCACCCGCTGGTTGTCGCGGTAGGTGCCGGATTGCTGCAGCAGGCGATCGACCAGGGTGGTCTTGCCGTGGTCGACGTGGGCGATAATGGCGACGTTGCGAAGTTTCATAGCTCTTCTTCTGAATCGGACAAGGGCTGGAGCGCGATCTCGCCGGAAAACCGGGACCCACTTTTCCGGATCACGCTCAAAGAATTCTGGAGGGCATACGGCGCCCAAAAAGGAAGCCCGGCCAAAAGGACCGGGCACACCTTACTCGTTGCGGCGCAATATAGTCAGAAATCGCCGGAAAACAATGCGTTGTTTGCAATTTGGTTAGCTGATTTTCGAGCCAAACCCGCTCCAGCTTCAGCCGTTTTAGGTCTCTTCTTCGGGATAGACCCCACGCAGCACGTCCTCGAAGTGGTTTTTGACGGATTCGTTACACCGGCAGCCCCGGGCGCGGAGGGCTTCGGGGTTACGCACCAGGATCGAGCCGCGGCGGGTCTCCAGAATTCCTTCAGCCTTGAATGTCTGAATCACGCGGCTGGCATAGCTGCGGCCGACCCCCAACAGGGTCGCAAGCTGCTCATGCGTGAGGGGCACGACATTGTCGCCATCGGTGCGTTCCATCGCGGAAATGATCCATTTCGCGGTGCGCTGCTCGATCGAATGGATCGCGTTGCAGGCCGTCGACTGGAACATCTGGGCGAGCATGCAGTCGGCATAGCGCGCGAACACGTTGTTCAGCGTGGCGGATTTTATTTTCGCCGCGTTCAGCTTTACGACCGACAGGCGCACGAACGGGCCGCCGAATTTGACGATAATGCGCGTGTAAGCCGGCAGATTTCCCTCACTGACGATGCCGCCAACGGCGCCCTCGCGGCCGACCAGAATCGTTTCGACGTCGCGGCCGTCCTCATTGGGAACGACGAACGACGCCAAACTCGGTCCGCATGGGAAGTGGACGACCTGAACATCATCGCCGGGATTGTAGAGCAGGTCATTCGCGTCACTCTCTTCCCGCACCAGGTGGGACGCGATCAGCGCAAAATCGCTGGCGCTGAGCCGCCGCAACAGATTGTTGAATGGCCGTTCGGCGCCATTCGTCGCCTCTCCGCGCCCCGCAGCCATCGCAAAAACCCTTCCCGCCCGCCGTCGGACGATAACTGATCTCGTCCGGCTCATGTGTTCACAAGTGCACAGACAGCGGAAGGACGATGTGATGGTTTCAATTTGGGAACTGGCCAAGGTGCTTTGTGGCTTCAACGTTGACCGTTCCGGGCTTGACCTCGATCAAAAACGCAACCTCTGACCCAGCGATCTCATGGAACCCGCTCCACCCGAAGGCATGCCGAACGACGTTTTGATTGCCGAGGATGATCCGATCATCGCGATCGATTTCGAGGAAACGATCCTTGGTTTCGGGGTGAAGACGGTGCGGACCGCGGCAAATGTCGCCAAGGCGCTTGAGATGATTGCCGAGCGTGCCCCCGATTTTGCGCTACTCGATGTCGGGCTGAGCCGTGAAAAAAGCTTCGCTATCGCCGAGCGCCTCGAGGCGCTGAAGATCCCCTTTATCTTCATCACGGGGTATGGCGCCGATGTCAGGCTTCCGCCAGCATTCGCGGACAGGCCGAGGCTGCCCAAGCCCTATTCGACCGACGCGCTGAAGGCCTTGTTGAGAAGCCGGGCAGGCAGGGGCATCGAAGGCTGACGCGATTGCTGCTTGCCTCGGCGCATTTGGCTATCCCGGTTTGGGATCGAGCGTCATCGACCACAGCGCCGCGTCGTCGCGATCCCGCAAGGTCACCGTCAACTGCCCTGATGCGCCGTCGATCTTGACATGACCGAAGAACTGCATTCCCGCCGAAGGCGACAGATTTTGCTGGCTGGGGCCTGGCGCCTTGATGAATCTCACCTCGGGACCGAAGGTGTTGTCGAGCTGGTTCGGTCCAAAAGTTCCGGCATGCAAGGGCCCGGACACGAATTCCCAGAACGGCTCGAAATCCTGGAATTGGGCCTTGTCGGGGTTATAGTAATGCGCGGCGGTGTAATGCACATCCGCCGTCAGCCACAGGGTATTGGCGATATCAGATGTCTTGATGAAGCGTAGCAGATCGGCAATTTCCAGTTCACGGCCGCGCGGCGGTCCGTCGCCTTGCGCGAACGCCTCCGACCCTTGCTTGTTGGCGGCATCATCGTAAACGACAAGGCTGAGCGGCATATCGGACGCGATCACCTTCCAGGTGGCGCGGGAGTTCAGCAGCCCGCGCTTCAGCCATGCGAGCTGGTCGGGCCCGAGGAAGTAACTGTCCGGGCCGTAAGCGGTCTGCAGGTTAGGGCCGTTGGGACCGCGATAGCTGCGCTCATCCAGCATGAATATTTCGAGATGCGGCCCGTAGCTGAGGGTGCGATAGACCCGGCCCGGCTCATTGAAGCTGTCCCGTATCGGATACATCTCGTGAAACGCACGGGCAGCTCGGGCGGCGAGCAACGCGATGCTGCGCTCGCGGTAGGCGGCAGGGAGCTGTTTCGACGGCGACCAGTTGTTGGTGACCTCATGGTCGTCCCATTGCACGAAGATCGGCACCTCGGCATTGAAGCCGCGAACATTGTCGTCGAGAAAATTGTACTTATGCACGGCGCGGAATTCGTCGAGCGTCTCGGCGACTTTTTCCTTCTCCGCAATCATGACGTTGTTCCAGATCTTGCCGTCGGGAAGCTTGACCTCGGGGGAAAAAACGCCGTCGGCATAGATCGTGTCGCCGGAATGAATCAAAAAATCCGGCCTGTGCTTGTGCATGGTGGCGAAGGTGCGCATGCCGCCATCGTCCGGATTGATGCCCCAGCCTTGCCCGGCGACATCGCCGCCCCATACGAAACTGACATCGCGCCGGTCAGCCGGCGCGGTCCGGAAGCGGCCGACGGCCGGTTCGCCGACAATGTTGATATGCGACAGGTCACGGAATCTGATGCGATAAAAAATATCCTGCCCGGCGGGGAGATTTTCCAGCAGTATTTTCGCGGTGAAATCGCTGTCGGGCACCGCTGCGATCGGCGGCAAAACTCGCGCATTGCGAAACAACTCCGAGGTGGCGACCTCGACCAGCATTTGCGACGGTCGGTCGGCGCGCGCCCACACCACGCCGCCATCGGCGCCGACGTCGCCGGATTGTACGCCGTGGCTGATTTGCGGCCGGTCCGCCGCGCGGCTGAGATAGGGCATCGCCATGACGCCGAGCGCGCCGGCGCCAGTGAAAAGAAAATGCCGCCGGGATGGCTTGCGCAAAGCTTTGTGAGGAACCTCAATCGTCATGCAAAGCCTCCTGATCGGCCAAGTGCGGGCAGGCTTCCGCTCCGAAAACGCTTTAGGGAGATGATGTGACGGCTCGATTACAGCTGATATCGCTCACAAGGTTCCGGTCGCCCGGAACGGTGCGCCGGCCCTTTGCGGATTTTGCGGCATGTTCATCAGCAGCGCCTTGCGGTCGGCCACCGCGTTGTGGAATTGCTCGAGCGCGATATTAAAGGCGGTCAAGGATCCCTGCTGGATCGCGCCATGCTCGAAGCAGAGCAGGGTTTGGCGCAGGATATCGTCGGCCTCGGACTGCATTTGGTCGAGTTCTTCAGCTGAATCGCAGCGCCGCGCGGCCGCCAGCATGTCCAGCAGCCGTTGGCGCAACGAGGTGTTGTTGTTGCGCTCATCCTTCTTGAGATAGCCTGCGAACCAGGCGCCGGCCGACCCCATCGCCGACAGGCCCATCAACCCCCACCAGATGAAATCGCTGTAGCGGTCGAGGAAGGTTTTTTCCTCGCCGTCGATAAAGGCCGCAGCACCCGGATGCACCGGGATCACGGCGTCCTTGTCGGTATCCGGGGTCTCGATTTTCGCCGCCAGCGGGAATTCCGCCACCAGCGTCTGCCGGATTGCAAACAGCTGCCGGGTGAAGGCGGCGATGGTCGAATCCGAAAGCCCCTTACGTGCAACAATGTGATGCGCGAAACTGATTGTCTTCACCTCCTCTTCCGGTCGGTCCGGAGAGCCGCCGAAGGCGCCGGCTGGAATGTCCGACGCCTCGTACATTGGATGGTTCTGCGCGATCGCCTCGGCCGAATCGATCGCGAGGAAGGTCGGCGTTTTGCCATCGTGGGTCGATGCCGCGATCGCTTCGATGGTGATCTTGCTGTTGACCGGTCCGGCGGCGAGATAGGCGTCGGCCTTCTGGCTACGAATGGCGTCCGCCGCCTCGCTGCCCGGAAACTGAACGATTTCGATCTTGCTCGGGTCCACGCCATATTGCTTGAGGATTACCTTGAGCAAATTGACATTGGCTGCGGTGCGGCCGATCACGCCGATGCGGTGTCCGGAAAGTTGTGAAATTTTGGTGATCTTTGGATCGGCCTTCTTGCTCTTGCTCTTTACGGCCGCGGGCACCCACAATACCGCGACGTTCTTGCGCAGCGTCGCCACGGCCTGTGCATTTCGGGGTACGTCGAGATCGCCGCGGATGATGGCGAGGTCGACCTTATCCTCGGCGAGTGCCTCGGCGCTCGCGACCGAGCCATCGGTTTGAATGGGGTGCAAACGGACTTGGCTGCGCGCCTGGGTAAAAGCTTGCGTCAGGGCCTGGACGACCTTGATGTCGTCGCTGTTCGCAGGCCCGACCGCGATCCGCAGGATCACCGGCCGCGTCTCGAAGTAATAACCGGCGGCGAGCGCCCCGACCACCGCGAGCACCGCCGCCAGCGTGACGAACGTCGCCCGCCGCCGCGCCGAGCGCGGCGACGCCGCTGGCTCGACCAGGTCGAGGTCCCCGCTCACCGATCTGGCAAACAACCGATTGAGGCTCAATTTCATATGGCCCATATGGTTAGGCCGCCATTGTAGCAAAATTCCTGCCGGGGCCGAATTACATCGCCGTCATGGTTACCTCGGTCCCGAATCCCAGGAATCGCCGCCCGGGCGTTCTCGTGGTGGCGTGGATCCGAAACGGCTGGTTCGGTGTTAGGGTCGGGCTGGTGTGAAGCGGGAGGCAATCATGGCGGAGCGGCTGTCGGCGGAGGCGCGGGAATCGGCCCTGAAGGGTTTGTCCGGGTGGACCAGCGTGTCAGGGCGCGAGGCGATTACGCGGACCTTTGTTTTCAAGGATTTCAACGAGGCATTCGGGTTCATGTCCCGCGCCGCGCTGGTGGCTGAAAAGAACGATCATCACCCGGAATGGCGCAATGTCTACAAGACGGTGGAGGTGGTGCTGGCAACCCACGACGCCGGCGGCGTCACCGTCCGCGACATCGATCTCGCAAAAGCCATGAACGCGATCGCCAAGCAGCTTGGCGTCACCTGACGGCCTGGGGCACGGCTTGCAGCCGGGCCAGACATCCCCAAATTAGGCCGGTCGGCTGCGGATAATTTGCGCGCGGCCCAACGGAGCCGGGGCGATGGTGAGCGAACATACCGTGGGTTTTGAGCCGGCCGACCGGCTGGCGCAAGACCGCGAAAGCGTGCGCAAGCGCTTCTGGTCCAAGCTGAAACGGGGTGCGGCCAGGCTCCCGTTCGCCGAGGATTTGCTCGCGGCCTATTATTGCGCGTTCGACAAGCAGACCCCACGCCACGTGCAGGCAACGCTGCTCGGCGCTATCGCCTACTTCATCCTGCCGTTCGATTTCATCCCGGATATGCTGCCCGTGCTCGGCTTCACCGACGACGCAGCCGTGCTCGCCACGGCGATCCGGCTGGTCGCCAGTCACATCACGCCCGAACATCGCGACGCTGCCCGCGCCGCGCTGAAGCGTGGGATTGGCGAAGCGATGCCCGGGAACGAAACGCCTTAAGCGCTGTCTCACGGATGCAGGATGACTTTGCCCATCGCCTTGCGACCCGCAAGTACTTTCAGGGCGTCGGCGGTTTGCGCCAGTGGGAACGTGCGGTCGACATGCGATGAGATCTTGCCTTCCGCGGTCCACTTCACCAGCTTTTCGAGGTTGGCGCGGTTCTTCTGCGGATTAAGACGGGCCCAGTGACCCCAGAACACGCCCCGGATATCGCAACCCTTCAGCAGCGCCAGATTGAGTGGCATCTTCGGAATGTCTCCGGCGGCGAATCCGATCACGAGAAAGCGGCCTTCCCATGCGATCGAACGCAGCGCGGCCTCGGCATAGCTGCCGCCGACCGGATCGAAAATAATGTCGGCGCCCTTGCCGCCGGTCAGCCGCCGCAAGCCTTCCTTGAGATCTTCGGTGGCGTAGTTCAGGCCGAGTTCAGCGCCATGCGCCTTGGCGAATTCAAGCTTCTCGTCGGACGAGGCGCAGGCGATCACCTTCAGCCCCATCAGCTTGCCGAGTTCGCAGGCCGCCAGACCGGTGCCGCCGGCGGCGCCGAGTACCGCGAGGGTTTCGCCCGGCTTCGGGCTGGCGCGATCTTCCAGCGCATGCAACGCGGTGCCGTAGATGATGAAGATGCCGGCGGCGCGGTCGAAATCCAGATTATCGGGAATCTTAACGATCGAATCGGCGGGCAGTGCGATCTTTTCGCGCGCGCCATTGTGGCCGCACGACGCCGCGACGCGGTCGCCGACCTTCAGGCCGGTAACGCCCGCGCCGATGCTTTCAATCACGCCGGCAACCTCAGCCGCAGGCGAAAACGGAAACGGCGGCTTGATCTGGTACTTGCCCTGGATCATCAGCAGGTCGAAGAAATTCAGCGCCGCGGATTTGATCGCTATCACGGCCTGACCGGGCTCGGCCACCGGATCGGGCACATCGGCCAGCACCAGATCGTCGGGGCCGCAATATTGCGAGCAGAGAATGGCTTTCATGGACACACCTGATTTTCGGACGCACAAATAAAGCTGGATGCTTCATGCCGGATTTGAAGCCGGGCTACAATCTGAATCAGGTCGGCATAGCTGCCAGTCAGCCAGTCAAATGAGGGTTCAAACGATGTTTGAAAAAGGCCTGCTGGCGCGAAAGCGGATATTGGTCACCGGCGGCGGCTCCGGGCTCGGCGCGGCGATGGGACGCCGCTTCGTCGAGCTTGGCGCCGAACTGATCATCTGCGGCCGCCGGCTCGAATTGCTGGAAGCGGCCGCGGCGCGGCTGCGCGACGATCTCGGCGGCAAGGTCAGCGCGATCAGATGCGACATTCGCGACGGCGCTTCCGTCGAAGCCATGATGGACGCGATCTGGCGGACCGCGCCACTCGACGTGCTGGTCAACAATGCCGCCGCGACCTTCATCGCGCAGACTGAGCGACTGTCGTTTCGCGCGGCCGACGCCGTTCTGGCGCCGACGCTGCACGGCGCGATGTATTGCACGCTTGGTGCGGGCAAGCGCTGGATCGACGGCGGACATCGCGGCGTGGTGTTGAGTATCCTGTCGACCTCGACCATTACCGGCCGGGCCTTCACGGTGCCTTCGGCCATGGCGAAGTCCGCGCTCCTGGCAATGACCAGAAGCCTCGCGGTGGAATGGGGACCCAAGGGCATCCGTACCGTCGCCATTGCGCCTGGTGCTTTTCCGACCCCCGGCGCATCGGGTCAACTTCACCCCGAGGGCCGCGACGAAGGGCCGGCCTCCAGAAATCCGCTCGGGCGTGTCGGCGAACATGGCGAGCTTGCCGATCTGGCGAGTTTCCTGATTTCCGATTCCGCCGGTTACATCAATGGCGAAATGGTAGTGCAGGACGGCGGCGCGCATTTGCGCAGTTCCGGCGCCGAGGATTTGCTGCACTGGAGCGACGCCCAGTGGGAAAGAGCGCGGGCGGCGCGATCGAAAAGCTGATGGTGAGTCACGTTACAGGCGCGCGTCATGGCGTCCCTGGATGTGTCGGCTCGGGGCTTTGTAACTGCCTTCCCAAAAAGGCATTTCCCAGCTATCCATCGGCCGCGTAACGCCCGCGGATCGAGCCATCTTCCAGTCACAATGATGAGGGAACCAGAATTGGTCATGTCCGTGCGGCGAATGCTGACAGCTCTGGCGGCGAGTGCGTTGGTGTGCGGGGTCGCGATCCCCGCGCAGGCGCAAAGCGCGTCGTCGAAAGGCGCGGCCAAACCGACGGCAGCCAAGCCGGCCGCCCCGGCCGCCGCTGTTGCGGGTGGCGCGGAGCCGACGCTAATCGGCCAGTTCGGCACCTGGGGCGCCTATACCGCGACGCCGAATGGCAAAAAAGTTTGCTTCGCGCTCGCCAAGCCCTCATCGTCGAAAACCAATCCGCCGAATCGTCCGCGCGACCCGGCCTACGCGTTCATCTCCACGCGTCCGGCCGAAAAAGTCACCAACGAAGTTTCGATCATGATCGGCTATGCGGTCAAGCCGGGGTCGGAATCGACGCTGGAGGTCGGCGGCGCCGCTTACGCGATGTATACCCAGGGTGACGGTCTCTGGATCAAGAATGCCGCCGAGGAAGAGCGGATGGTCGAAGCCATGCGCAAGGCCGCCGATGTGGTGGTCAAGGGCGTGTCGGCGAAGGGCACCGAGACCACGGACACCTTTTCGATGAAGGGCCTTTCCCAGGCCCTGGACAAGCTGGCGCAGGATTGCCGGCGCTAAGCGACTTTCCAAGCATAGAGTGACGCATTTGTTGCCTTTCCAGCGGCGCATGGAAGGCCTATCTGATGGTCCATCAACGAGGCCGTGATGCAATGACGGGTATTTCGATCGGGACCGAGGCTGCGGGGAGCGCGACGCAAGCGCAGACGTCTGCACGCGTCGGCGCGCCGCTGGAAAAGATCGCGCTCGAAACCTACGTGCCGCCGGCAAAGCCGTCGCTGGTTGGGCTGTCACGTGCGGAGATCGCCGAACAGCTGGGCGCCATCGGCGTGGCGCCGGGGCAGCGCAAGATGCGCGTTCAGCAGCTCTGGCACTGGATCTATGTCCGCGGCGCGCAGCGTTTCGATGAGATGACGAGCATCTCGAAGGCCATGCGCGAGGAACTCGCGGTACATTTCACGGTGGCGCGTCCCGAAGTCGTCGCCGAGCAGATCTCCAATGACGGCACCCGCAAATGGCTGTTGCGCTTGCCGAGCGGCGACCGGATCGAGAAGGCGCATGAAGTCGAGTGCGTCTATATCCCGGAGACCGACCGCGGCACACTGTGCGTTTCCTCGCAGGTCGGCTGCACGCTGAACTGCTCCTTCTGCCACACCGGCACGCAGCGGCTGGTGCGCAATCTCACCGCCGGTGAAATCGTCGGCCAGATCATGGTGGCCCGTGATCGCCTCAATGACTGGGCCGATCGAGTCACCCCGACCGGGAGCCGCCTTGTCACCAACGTGGTGATGATGGGAATGGGCGAGCCTTTGTATAATTTCGACGCGGTGCGCGATGCGCTGCTGATCGTCGCCGACAATGAGGGCATCGGCATTTCCCGTCGCCGCATTACGCTGTCGACGTCCGGCGTAGTGCCGAACATCATCCGGACCGGCGATGAAATCGGCGTCATGCTGGCGATCTCGCTGCATGCGGTGCGCGACGAATTGCGTAACGAACTGGTGCCGCTGAACCGGAAATATCCGATCGCGGAATTGCTGCAGGCCTGCCGCGACTATCCCGGCTCATCCAATGCGCGGCGCATCACCTTCGAATATGTGATGCTCAAGGGCGTCAACGATTCGCTGGAGGACGCCAAGCTTCTGGTAAAAATGCTGAAGGGGATTCCGGCCAAGATCAATCTCATTCCGTTCAACCCGTGGCCGGGCACGGCGTACGAGTGTTCGGACTGGGATCAGATCGAAAAGTTTTCGGAATATATTTTCAACGCCGGTTACTCCTCGCCGGTGCGCACGCCGCGCGGCCGCGACATCCTCGCCGCCTGCGGCCAGTTGAAGTCGGAGACCGAGAAATTGTCGGTGCGCGAGCGGCAGGCGCTGCGCGCCATGGCGATGACGGACTGACGGGCATGACGCGGCTTCCGATCGCGCCGTCATGGCGAGGAGCGCAAGCGGCGAAGCAATCTACTTTTGGCGGCCATCCCCGGATTGCTTCGCTAACGCTCGCAATGACAGCAAACGCGGTTTGAGTACATGGCACTGATCGGCCGCCTCTTCGTCATTTTGTTCGGCTTTCTCGCCGCCTGTCTGGTAGCGGGGATGATCGTGGTCGGCGCGGTGCTGTTTCCTGACTTCAGCGATTTCGGCACCAGCCCGATCGACCCGGACGCGCTGAACATCGTGCTCGGTTTCGGCTTCATCTTCATCAGCGGTTTTGCGCTGTTGCCGGCGATGATCGTGGCCGCGATCACCGAAGCCTTCGCAATCCGGGGCGTGCTGAGCTACGCCGTCGGCGGCGCGGTCGTCGGCCTGGCCTGCTATCTCGGGCTGGTTCCGTTCGATACCGAGACGCTTCGCTTCGAGGGTATCGTCCGGCGTCATCTTGAAATCATGACCGGGGCCGGGATCGTCGCCGGCTTCGTCTACTGGATGATCGCCGGCCGCAATGCCGGCGCCTGGCGTGAACCGCGGCGGGTGCTGCGGTCGCCGCCGCCGCTGCCGTCGCATTCGCCGCCGCCGCACCTGCCACCGCCATCCTGAGGCGCAAGAGCGCGCCGCAGCAGGAAGATTTCGTCACTCTTTTCATATCCGGCCTGCTCGGCTAAACCCCGCGCCATGAACCGGACCGGACTTTTCATCGCGCTCGCCCTTGCGGTTGTCATCGAATTGCTGTTCGGGATTTATCCCGAGTTCGACCTGAAGCTGGCCGCCCTGTTTTACGATCCCGCGACCAAATCCTTTCCGCTGAAATTCAACACGCTGGCCGTGATCGCGCGCGATGCCGCGATGTGGATCTCGTGGGGCCTGGCGTTGCCGGCGATTGTCGCCTTGGTGGCGAAGCTGGTGCGGCCGGACCGGCCGCTGTTGATGTCCGGACGTGCGATCGTCTTTCTGCTCGTCACTTTGGTGCTTTCCGCGGGCGTTCTCACCAATCTGACCTTCAAGAGCTATTGGGGCCGACCGCGCCCGGTGATGGTCACGCAATTCAACGGGCCACAGGAATTTGTGCCGTGGTGGGATCCGCGCGGCGCCTGCGGCCGCAATTGTTCGTTTTTCTCCGGCGAAGGCGCCACCGCATTCTGGGCCTATGCGCCCGCGGCGCTAACGCCGCTGCCGTGGCGACCGCTGGCCTATGTCGCGGCGACCCTGTTCGGAGTGACCACCAGCGTGCTCCGGATGGCATTCGGCGGCCACTTCTTCACCGACGTCGCAACCGCGGGGCTGGTGACGTTTCTGGTGATCTGGCTGGCATACGGCTACATCTACCGCTGGCGTCGGACCCGGCTCACCGACGAAGGCATCGATGCGGCGCTGACGCGGCTGGGCACTCGTTTCCGCAGGCCGGTCCGCAAGCCGGGATAGTCCTGACCCTCCGTTCCGATTGAATTGGAACGGAGGGTCTCATTCTTGTTTTGACGCGTTTTCTTCACGCGAACCGGCGTCCACTTCGCTTGAAAACGCTCTGGTTCGGTCATTCGACCGCGATCAGCTATTAAACGCGTGCCCGTCGGCGCGAAATTTGATATTCGCGCACTCAACTCGCTCAGAAACGTCAGCCATACGATCGATTGGAAGCTTGATGAGTACGATCTTGAAAGGCCTGCCCAAAGGCGAAAAAGTCGGCATTGCTTTCTCGGGCGGCCTCGACACCTGCGCGGCGCTGCTGTGGATGAAACAGAAAGGCGCGCGCGTCTTTGCCTACACCGCCAATCTCGGCCAACCCGACGAGGCCGACTATGACGAGATCCCGCGCAAAGCCTTAGGCCTAGGCTCCGAAAAAGCCCGGCTGGTCGATTGCCGCAACCAATTGGTCCACGAAGGCATCGCCGCGGTCCAATCCGGTGCCTTCCACATCAGCACCGGCGGCGTGACGTATTTCAACACCACACCGCTCGGTCGCGCGGTGACCGGCACGATGCTGGTCGCGGCCATGAAGGAGGACGGCGTCAACATCTGGGGCGATGGCTCCACGTTCAAAGGCAACGATATCGAGCGGTTCTACCGTTACGGCCTGCTGACCAATCCGAGCCTCAAGATCTACAAGCCCTGGCTCGATCAGCAGTTCATCGACGAGCTGGGCGGTCGCGCGGAAATGTCGGCGTTCCTGACCGCAAATGGCTTCGGCTACAAGATGAGCGCCGAGAAGGCGTATTCGACCGACAGCAATATCCTCGGCGCGACCCACGAGGCCAAGGATCTTGAACATCTGGATAGCGGGATCAAAATCGTCATTCCCATTATGGGAGTGCCGTTTTGGCGCGACGACTGTATCGTCAAGGCCGAAACGGTCACCGTGCGTTTTGTGGAGGGGCAGCCGGTCGCACTGAACGGCCAGACGTTCGCCGATCCGGCCGCGCTGTTTCTCGAGGCCAACGCCATCGGCGGTCGACATGGCCTAGGCATGAGCGACCAGATCGAAAACCGGATCATCGAGGCAAAGAGCCGCGGCATCTACGAAGCTCCCGCTATGGCGCTGCTGCATATCGCCTACGAGCGCCTGGTCACGGGCATCCACAACGAAGACACCATTGAGCAATACCGGATCAGCGGCATGCGCCTTGGCCGGTTGCTCTATCAGGGGCGGTGGTTCGATTCTCAAGCCCTCATGTTGCGCGCCGCCCAGCGTTGGGTTGCCCGCGCCATCACCGGTGAAGTCACGCTCGAGTTGCGACGTGGCAACGACTACTCGATCCTGAACACCGAAAGCCCCAATTTGACCTATCAGCCGGAGCGGCTGAGCATGGAGAAGGTGGACGATGCGGCGTTTACGCCAGCGGACCGTGTCGGCCAACTGACGATGCGCAACCTCGACATTACAGATACCCGCGCCAAGCTGGATCTCTACGCCGAGACCGGCTTGCTATCGATTGGGGATAGCTCTCACATCTTCAAACTCGATACCGACAAGGGCTGAGAACGGGACGCGCTGAACAGAGCCGCGGCGGAAAACAAAAATGGCCGGGATTTCCCCCGGCCATTTTCTTTTGCCAATGTGGCCGATTATCGCGGCGGAGCGACGCCCGGAGGCGGCGGCGGCAGTGAAGCCGTTCCGCCGGTGAGCAGGGGCGTGATGCGACGGATGGTGACGCGCCGGTTGATGCGGCTCGGCCCATCGGTCTGCTCTTTGGGATATTGCGAGCCGTATCCCTGCGAGGTCAGGTTTTCCGCCGGCACACCGAATTGCTGCGTCAACAGCTCGGCTGCGGACTCGGCGCGGCGATCCGACAGCGACAGATTGTCGACATCGTTCCCCACCGCATCGGTGTGGCCCTCGATCAGGAACACCTCGCGCGGGTTGCGTGTGATCGCCCGATTAAGTCCGTCCGCGATCGATTGTAGCTTCGCCGCCTGATCGGGCGGGATCTCCCACGACCCGGTTTCGAAGTTGATAGTGTTGAGATCGATGCTCGGCATCAACATTCGCACCGACGGGCTGTAGCGGATTTCGTCGAGCGAATAACGCCGGTCGATCCGATCCACCGGCGGCGCTTCCATGGTGTCGTAGATCAGGTCGGGCGAGGCATCCCCGGCGTCGACGATATAACGATCGTATGGAATGTTGATGATCGGCGGCGGCAGGTCGACATAGAAACCACCGACTGCGCGCGGGTCGCGATAGGTGTTGTCGATGATGATCATCTCGCGGCCCTGCTGATCCCTGCGAATCCGGCGCAGCAACTCGCCGTCGCGGCCACTCACAGTTATGATCTGCGAACCGTCGGGACGAATCACGATGGTCTGGGTTTCGCCGCCGACTTGCCGGGTCTGGATGTCGCGCGCACCAAAACGGAACCGGTCCATTTCGTCATGACGAACGAATGACTGGCCGCTGGGATCGCGAATGATGACCAGGCCGGGTTCGGTGATGACGGTACGGCCACCTTCCTGAGTTTCCTTTCGTTCGCCGCGGAACTCATCCATTCGCCGCGGACCCTGGGGCGCTGCGCCGGGAGCAATAGGCGTCAGGGCCTGGGTGCGGGGCGCAATGGTCGGAAGGGGTGCGGTGACCGTCGGTGGTGCATGGCGCACCATCGGAGCGGCCCCCGGTGGGCGCCCCGCCTGCGCTCCCGGGGCACTTGGTGCTGGAGCCGCAGCATTTGGCTGAACAGCGGGAGCGGCATTCGGTGCCGCAGCATTGGGGGTCGGCCCCGGATGCGGCGCGGGAGCCATTTGTGTCTGTGGAGCTGTCGCGGGCGGCGTAGCCGGAGGCACAGGCACTGTTTTGGCGCCGTTCGGCGGAGCCACGCCAGCCGGCGCGTTTCTCTCTCGGGGCTGTGCCGCGGGCGCGGCGTTCGGCGCTACCGGCGGCTTAGGTGCGGTGGGCGCCGGCGCGGCAACCGGTGGCTTGGGTGCATCCGGCGGTGGTGCGGCAACTGGCGGCGCGGGACGGGCTGGCGCCGCTGCCGGTGGCGGGGGCGGGGGCGGGGCATGCGGCGGTGGCGCCGCTGGATGCGGAGCCGCAGGCGCTGCAGCGGGAGGCGCCGGTTTGGGCGGAGGCGCAGCGGGCGGCGCGGGATGCGGCGGAGCGGCTGCAGGTGGTGCTGGATGCGGCGGGGCGGCTGCAGGTGGTGCTGGATGCGGAGGCGCTGCGGCTGGAGGGGCGGGGCGCGCCGGCGCTGCCTTCGGTGCTTCCTTCGGCTTTGGCTTTCCGTCGGGGCCAAGCTCTTCTTTGGCTTGTGCCACAACCAGCGGCGCGTTTTGCGCATGCGATGGCATGCTTGCGAGTTGCATCGCCGTAAGAGCTGTCGTGGCAAGCAGCACGAGACGAAGTTTTGTCATGATGGTCTGGGTCCCCGGAAAATTATTGGCAAGAAGATTGGCGATCAACGAATAAGCGTTAGGCCGGATTGTGGCGGCCTCCAAAGGCGGTCTTGTTTTTATTTCTGAAGAAACAAAGTTCTGACGCACTACTGTTCATTGCGCATTCAGGCGATCATTTCAAACCGTACCCTTAGATTATCCCAGCGGTATTTGGAGCGGGCTGGGGATCGGCTCCGGCTTAGAGCGCCGGCAAATCGGAGATCGCGGTCGCGGAAGGTGCCCGCGGTCCTTCCGGTCCGCGCACCGGCAGTTCGTCAGGTGTGCGGCCCGGCAATTCCTCAGGCCGCGGCGATTCGCCAGGATCCTGCATTGGCGGCGGCACTTCCGGCCGCGGATTTCCCGGCGGACTTTCCTGCGGCGGCTCCGACGGTTGTCCCGGCTTGATCGGCGGATCCTCCAACGGATCGATTGGCATTTCGCGGCTTTCCAGGGTTGCTGGTTCAACAACGGTACCGCGGGGGCAATGTTCCGTCATTTCGATCTGGTGCCGCGCCTGGAGCGGGCGCGCTTCGCTCCACCAACATCATTCTCGATTCGAGGATCTGCGTTTTTCCGCGATGATGTCAGCGCCATTGGTGCAGACACAGATTCAGGCGCGCGCCAACGGCGAGTTGCCGCGGGTCATGCCGGTCACGGCCCGCATCGAGATCGACGTCGCGGTTGAACTTCGTGGCGGCGCGGCTCAGATCTGGCGCTCGACCATTTTCAGCTTGAGGTCGGCAATGGCCTCGGAAGGATTGAGCCCCTTCGGGCAGGCCTTGGCGCAATTCATGATCGTGTGGCAGCGATAAAGCCGGAACGGATCCTCGAGATTGTCGAGCCGCTCGCCGGTGGCTTCATCGCGGCTGTCCTTGACCCATCGTGTCGCCTGCAGCAACGCGGCGGGCCCCAGGAAGCGGTCGCTGTTCCACCAATAGCTCGGGCACGAGGTCGAGCAACAGGCGCAAAGAATGCACTCATAAAGGCCGTCGAGCTTTTCGCGGTCGTCGTGGCTCTGCTTCCATTCCTTCTGGGGCGTCGGCGTGGTGGTTTTTAGCCACGGTTCGATCGAAGCGTATTGGGCATAGAAGTTGGTCAGATCGGGCACCAAATCCTTCACGACAGGCTGATGCGGCAACGGATTGATTTTCACCGCGCCCTCTTTCACGTCGTGCATCGATTTGGTGCAGGCCAGCGTGTTCTGGCCGTCGATATTCATGGCGCAGGAGCCGCAGACGCCTTCCCGGCACGAGCGGCGGAATGTCAGCGTCGGATCGATGTGGTTCTTGATCCAGATCAGGCCATCGAGAATCATCGGGCCGCAATCGCCGGTATCGATGAAATAGGTATCGACGCTGGGATTCTTGCCGTCGTCCGGATTCCAGCGATAGACCTTGAATTCGCGCGTCTCGGTCGCTGTGGGCGGCTTCGGCCAGGTCTTGCCGCCGGTGATTTTCGAGTTTTTGGGAAGTGCGAATTCAACCATCGAGCCACGCCTTCGCTGTCGTCTCTTTAAATTGCTTTGCGCATGATCTTGGAACAAACGAAGCCGTTTGTTCGGGAAAACCGGTTTCCACTTTTCCGGATCATGCTCAGTACACCCGCGCTTTCGGCGGGATGTACTGAACGTCATTGGTCATGGTGTAATCGTGCACCGGGCGGTAATCGATCGACGTTTTGCCGCCATTGTCGATCCACGCCAGCGTGTGCTTCATCCAGTTCTTGTCGTCGCGCGCGGAAAAATCTTCGCGGGCATGCGCCCCGCGACTCTCGGTGCGGTTGGCCGCCGAGTCCATCGTCACCACCGCCTGCACGATCAGATTGTCGAACTCCAGGGTCTCGACCAGATCGGAATTCCAGATCAGCGAGCGGTCGGTCACCGAGATGTCGCCAATGCCGCCATGAACCTTGTGAATCAGGCTCTGGCCTTCCTGCAGCACCTCGCCGGTGCGAAACACCGCGCAATTGCTCTGCATCACGTGCTGCATGCTGTCGCGCAGTTTCGCGGTCGGTGTGCCGCCGGAAGCATAGCGGTAATGATCGAGCCGTCCGAGCGCCTTGTCGGCCGAACCCGCCGGCAGCTCCGGCTGCTTGCCGTTCGGCGTCAGCTTTTCGGCGCAGCGCAGCGCCGCGGCGCGGCCGAATACCACGAGGTCGATCAGCGAGTTGGAGCCGAGGCGGTTGGCGCCATGCACCGAAACGCAAGCGGCTTCGCCAAGCGCCATCAGGCCGGGCACGATGGCGTTGTCGTCGCCGTTGCTCTTGGTCAGCACCTCGGCGTGATAATTGGTGGGGATGCCGCCCATATTGTAGTGCACCGTCGGTAGAATCGGGATCGGCTCGCGCGTGACATCCACATTGGCGAAGATCTTGGCGGATTCGGAAATGCCCGGCAGGCGTTCCTGCAGCACCTTCGGATCGAGATGATCCAGATGCAGGAAAATGTGGTCCTTTTTCTTGCCGACGCCGCGTCCTTCGCGCATCTCGATGGTCATGGCGCGCGAGACGACATCGCGTGACGCAAGATCCTTGGCCGAGGGCGCATAGCGCTCCATGAAGCGCTCGCCCTCGGAATTGACCAGATAGCCGCCTTCGCCGCGCGCGCCTTCGGTGACAAGGCAGCCCGAACCATAGATACCGGTGGGGTGGAACTGAACGAACTCCATATCCTGCAGCGGCAGGCCAGCGCGCAACGCCATCGCCCCGCCATCCCCGGTACAGGTATGCGCCGAGGTACAGGAGGCATAGGCGCGGCCATAGCCGCCGGTGGCGAGAATGGTGGTCTGCGCGCGAAAGCGATGCAACGTGCCGTCGTCGAGTTTCAGTGCGATCACGCCGCGGCAAACGCCCTGGTCGTCCATGATCAGGTCGATCGCGAAAAACTCGATATAGAATTCCGCGGCGTGGCGCAGCGCCTGGCCGTACATGGTGTGCAGCATGGCGTGGCCGGTGCGGTCAGCCGCGGCGCAAGTGCGCTGCGCCTGCCCCTTGCCATAGTCCAGCGTCATGCCACCGAACGGCCGCTGATAGATCTTGCCGTCCTCGGTGCGCGAGAACGGAACGCCCCAATGTTCCAGCTCGTAGACGGCTTCGGGCGCGTTGCGCACCATATATTCGATGGCGTCCTGATCGCCGAGCCAGTCCGATCCCTTGACGGTATCGTACATGTGCCAGCGCCAATCGTCGGGATGCATGTTGCCGAGCGATGCGGAAATGCCGCCCTGCGCCGCCACGGTGTGCGAGCGCGTCGGAAATACCTTGGTGATACAGGCCGTGCGCAGCCCGGCTTCGCCGCAGCCGACCACCGCGCGCAAGCCGGCGCCGCCGGCCCCGACCACGACGACGTCGTAGGTGTGATCTTCAATCGGATAAGCGTGGCCGTTGGTGGCGGGACCACCGCTGCCATTCGCCGCTCTGCCGTTGCCGTCAGTGGCCATGCGCTACACTCCACATGCGCTACACTCCAGATGACAGTTTGAGAATGGCGTAAATCGAGGCTAGCGCCACTGCCACGCAGAAGAAGTTATTGGCCATGACGGCGGCAAGCTTCAGCTTCTCATGGTGCAGATAGTCCTCGATCACCACCTGCATGCCGATTTTCATGTGCCAGGCGCTGGCGATGATAAACAACAGCATGATAATCGCGATCACCGGCGAGCCGAGAATTTGGGCGGCGCCGGCCTGATTGCGGCCGAGCAACATCATCACCACCACGATAACCGGCACAATCAGCAGCGTCATCGCCACCGCGGTCAGGCGCTGGCGCCAGAAGTCCGAGGTACCGGAATGCGAGGCGCCGAGGCTGCGAACGCGGCCGAGCGGGGTACGCATCGATTTCACGCCAGAGGAATCCGGGGCGGTCATCGTCCGCCTCCGATCGCATAGGCGGCGATCCACAGCAGCACCGTGAGCGATATCCCGCCGATCAGCGCGCCCCAGGTCAGCGTTTCGCGCTCGCTGGCCTTGAAGCCATAGCCGAGGTCCCAGACGAAATGCCTGAGGCCGCTGAGAAGGTGATGCAGCAGCGCCCAAGTGTAGCCGAATACAATCAGCCGCCCGATGAAGCTTGAGGTAAAGGCCTGGACGTTGGAATAGGCGGCGGGCCCCGTCGCTGCCGCTATCAGCCACCACGCCAGCAGCAGGGTGCCAAAATACAGCGCCACACCGGTGGCGCGGTGGACGATGGACAGCGCCATCGTCAGGGTCCAGCGATAGGTCAGAAACGGCGAAAGCGGGCGTTCGATCCTGGCGGTCATCGGCGGCTTTTGACGGTTTGCGGACCTTCGCGGGGGGTCCTTCGGGGGATCGCGTGAGACAAATTCTATTTACGTAGTCGAAACAGGGAGCGCAACGGCGAAATCATCGTTTGCGAATGAATGTTCATAGCTTCAGATGAGCCCTGCATTTGATGGTGTTGACAGGGTAGCGGCGCCTTGTCGGCACCGGGCGTTGAAGCTTGATTCATGGGCCGACATGCGGCCGCGTCGAATACCGATCGAGCCCTCGCGTTCGGCTCGATCGGATTGCAGAGGCGCCGGTCGCGCTTCCGGAACGAGCTCTCTGCGCCGGGCGCGCCTTGCTAGCAATTCAAGGCCACTTCCTTGAACGCCGTTAGCAGCGGGCCTTCGAGCTTGCCTCGCATGCCGCACAGGATTTCGTAGGCTTGCGCCCGCGGCATGCTGGGCTTGTATCGGCGATCCTCGATCAGCGCGGCAAAAATGTCTGAAATTGTCATGATGCGGACCAGGTCGGATATATTTTCCGCGCAGAGCGCGTCGGGATATCCGCTTCCGTCGAGATATTCATGATGATGTCTGACAGCGTCCAGGATTTCCGCGGAAATGCCGTGGGCGCCTTTCAGCACGTCATACCCAGCCGCCGGATGAGTTTGGATAAGGGCTCGCTCCTGCGCATCCAGATGACCCGGCTTGTCGAGAACAGCGATTGGAATTTTGGCTTTGCCAATGTCGTGAAACATCGCTGCCGAATACAGCCGCCCGATGTCCGCCTTGGCGAGCCCCAAATTCAATCCAAAAGCGACAGCTGTCCCGGTTACCAGAAGGCAATGCTGATAGGTGCCTTCGTGATGGCGACGCACGGTTTCCAGCCAATTGGAAAAGCCATCCTCGGCAACGCTGGCGGCAATTTCACGCGCGGCGTCTTCCGCGTCCGCGACATCGATCTGTTGGCCGCTTAATACGGCGGCGAACATCGAAGCGAGGGAGGCCGCGCCCCGGTTGGCCGCTGCGCCCGAGCCCTCTGCGACAGCCCCGGATAATTCGGTCGATTTGCCGGTCTCGGTCAACGCCGCGAGCAGAGCCCCCTGATTTACAGGACTGAATAACGCATGTGTCGCGCCAAGCGCGTAAGCCCGCGCTGCCAAGAGCCGCGCCTTTTGGCCGATGACGAAGATCCGTCGCCGCGTGGCTTTTGTTTTTGCCGATAATTCCTTGAGAGCGGTGATGTTATCTTCGGTCCGCAGATCGGCGGCGATGATCGTCGCGACGCATTGGGCCGGAACGTCGTCCCCGCTGTCGAGCAATGAGGACGAAACACAATAACGCGATCCAAACATCGATCGCAGCTCCGAGATCTTGTCTTGCTGGTCTGCGACAATATGCACAAACATCGGAAGAAAAGGCCTATTCGGTGGGGTTCTTGACAAGATTGAATGAGAGGACCTTGTGGCCGCGCCAGGTGTTCAGCTCATGACCGCAAATCTGGCATTCGGCGGTATCCTCGACCCAATATGCGGTCTCGGTTTCGGTCTGCTCGTACACCGCTTCGCACCCACACCGAATAATCGTTGTCACCTCAACATCCCCGTGCGTCGTTCGCGGAGGGCTTTCTTTGACTTTGCCGGAGTTGGCTTCAGGAATTCGATGCCGATTTGATCCCCGGCTAGCCGAACCATTCGACAGCGGCGATAAGCCAGACCGGTCGAAGACAGCAGCAGGAAAAATTCCTTGAGGTCCAATCCTTCGAGCGACCCTTCGACGAAAAGGCGCGCGCCGGTCTGCGACACGTCGACCATCAAGCAGTCTCGTCGCCAGGTTCCATCAATGCCCATCATAAAGACACGGATGCCCTGGCCGAAATCGACGCGCTCGCTCTTACGATCTCCAAAGGCCATCGTCTAAGTCACCTTTCTATGACGCCGACTTTGCGCTGACATGGCGAACCTGCCAAAACCTGAGCAACCGCTGGGCGTTGGCCTTGGTAAGTTTGGCGAAATCGTTTTTAAGCCGCTCGCGATCTTGTTCGGGCCTGGACGTCGATGACAATTTCGCGTCCATGATTGCGTCGACCGTTCCCCATTCGAGGTCGGCCACCTTGCAGGGAATAAGGAGCCCGTCATCGCGGGGGCTTTGCATCAGCGGCTTGATAATTTCGAGCGATGCCGAGCACAGCAGGGAGGTCGCGACGACCATTTCCTCGTACTTTCCCGCCCGCGCAAATCCGAGCAGGGTGGACTCGTCCAGTTCGCCCTTCTTCTGGAGCAACTCGACGAAAGACTTCGCGGCTTGAAAATCGCGGGGCGCGCTGGATTCACGATCGACCGCTTCCGATGCGGCCCGCAACGCAAGGCGAATCTCGTCCTGGAGTTCGACAGGCGCCCGTGAAAGCAGCTTCGAGCGAACGACTTCAGTTGCTCGCATCAAAAGTTCGCGCAGTAACCGAACTGGAATATCGAGCCGGAGGCCGGTTCTCATCGCCAGTTTCTCGTCGGTTTCGGATGCCTTCAAAAGCGCCGCGAAGCCGTTTTCGGAGAGTTTGGCTCCGGAATTAGCCGCGACCTTGTGCACGACTGCGTTATTGCCGCGATCGAGCAGAACGTCGGTGACATCGGATTCGATGTTTGGACGCCCGGAAATCGCCAGCAGATGTTCTTGCCCTGAGGTCCGAGCAATCTCGACTAGGTCGTGCGTGGTCAGCCTGGTCGAATGCGTGAGGACCGGTTCGGCCACGGCGATGGCTTCATGTCGGGCGAGCCGCAGCGTGACGTCCCGCGGCGCATTCTCGACCGGCGCCAGACGTGCGCTGATCTCCGCCAGTGCTTTCGCCTCGATCTTGGTGATGAGGTGCGTCAGGACATCATCAAACACGCCGATTTGCTGCTCGTTCAGGCGGTCGGCGTCATTCAGGAAAAGATCGGTGACACGTCGGAGCATATCGACGCGTTTGTCCGGCGAACCATGGCGCAGGACTTCGTCGAGGTCGTCAAACAAAGAGGAGCCGGCAAGGGGCACTGACATAAAACCCGCGCTGAAGGCGATGCGGCGTCGTTGCCGGATCTCCTCCGAGGTAAAAATTTGTTCGGTGCACGAAACGCGTCAATGAAAACCAAGGGCTATCAAAACGCCCATCAGCATCGAGGTTTATGGGTCTAGCAGCGAATTGGCACTATTTTGTTAATTACCGCCAATAGATCAGCTGTCAGCTACAATATCTTGCATCGAGAAGCCATCGATCGGCTCGTCGGTGAAGCCGTCAGCGCATGGTTAACAAGACCTTGCGCGCGAGGCCGGGTCGAAAATGCCGCTTAAGGATGCCGGTTCAGAAAACGACTCCGGTCCGCCGTCCGGTTTTCCAGACCACGCGACACTTCTTCTTGGTGCCGCCCCAGAGCAATTCGAAGCGCTCTGGCAGAGCGATCGGTCCGCAAATCTCCAGACAGGCGCCGCCTGCGGAATAATCAACGACCGTACAATCAAGGGCCGGCTCTCGCCGCGAGACGACGATTTTGCCGACCCGGGACACCTGTCCAGTGGGTCGAGCCCGTGTGTATCGGCGAGGATGAATCATCCAAATCCCTGCTTCAGGTAGGATTCACCCCGTCACCGTTCCAGATTTGCAATAACGAACAATTAACTGGCAACGAGTAAGGCGATTCGTTTCGCGAGTCGGAAACGCCAACGCGCGCGGCGCTTCACCGCGCCTTCGCGTAGATGTCCGAATAGGTGTCGCGCAGGATATTCTTCTGCACCTTGCCCATCGCATTGCGCGGCAGTTCGTCGACGACGAATACCCGTTTCGGCATCTTGAATTTCGCGAGCCGGCCGTCGAGGGCTTTTAGCACCGCGGCCTCATCGACGCCGGCGCCCTTGCCGCAGACCACAACCGCGGTGACGCCCTCGCCGAAATCCGCATGCGGGACACCGATCACGGCAGATTCGATTACGCCGGGCATGGCGTCGATCTCGCTCTCGATCTCTTTCGGATAGACGTTGAAACCGCCGGAAATCACCAGATCCTTGCCGCGGCCGAGAATATGCACGTAGCCGCGGGCATCGATCTTGCCGAGATCGCCGGTGATGAAAAAGCCGTCGGCGCGGAATTCCGACTTGGTCTTTTCCGGCATTCGCCAATAGCCCTTGAAAACGTTCGGACCTTTGACCTCGATCATGCCGATGCTCTCGGGTGCCAGCTCTTTTCCGGTTTCGGGATCGGTGACCCGCACAGTGACGCCGGGCAAGGCCTGGCCGACGGCGCCGGGCACGCGCTCATTGTCATAGGGGTTTGACGTATTCATGTTGGTCTCGGTCATGCCATAGCGTTCGAGCACGGCATGCCCGGTGCGCGCCGCCCATTCGCGGTGAGTGTCGGCGAGCAAGGGCGCCGAGCCGGAAATGAACAACCGCATATGCTCGGTGGATTGGCGGGTCAGCGCGGGGCTTTGCAGCAGCCTGGTATAGAACGTCGGCACACCCATCAGCACGGTTGCACGCGCCATCAGCTTGATGATCAGGTCGGGGTCGAACCTGGGCAGGAAGATCATCGAGGCGCGGGCAAAAAGTGTGATGTTGCTGGCTACGAACAACCCGTGGGTGTGATAGATCGGCAGCGCGTGGATCAGCACGTCCTTGTTCGTGAAGCGCCAATAGTCGACGAGGCTGAGCGAATTCGACGCAAGATTGTTGTGCGTCAGCATCGCGCCTTTGGAACGGCCGGTGGTGCCGGAGGTGTAGAGGATCGCGGCGAGGTCGTCATCGGCGCGGACGATTGTCGTAAATTCCGGCTTGGCGGTTGCGGCGGCATCGGTCAGCGATCCCCCGCCGTCGGCGCCGAGCGTCATGACCCTGGCGTCAACCTTTGCGGCAATGGCGCCGATGCCCTCCGTCTTGGCGGGATCGCACACCACCATCGACGGTTCGGCGTCGGTAATGAAATATTCAAGCTCGTTCAGCGTGTAGGCGGTGTTGAGCGGCAGATAGACGGCGCCGGCACGCACCGCGGCGAGATAAAGCACGAGACCCGGCACCGATTTTTCGGTTTGCGCGGCGACGCGGTCACCAGGCTTGACGCCGCTCGACGCCAGAACATTCGCCATCTGCCCGGCCCGGGCCATCAGGTCGCCATAGCTAAAGCGCTGACCATCGATCGTCTCAATCGCAAGGCGGTCCGGATCATCGAGACCGTCGAACAGGCGCGAAAACAGATTGGCGTTCATGATGGTTTTCCGGGGTGCATTGAGGCATCATTCCGGCGGCCGCTAGCAGCGCTCGGCCGTGCAACTTGGCGGATTTAATAGCAAGAACGGCCTTCACAAAGCAACGGAGACAGTTTGCATGACAAATAGCGGGAAACGCGTGTCCTGGGTGACCGGCGGCGGAAGCGGAATCGGCGAGGCGGGTGCGGTTTCGCTGGCGGCGGATGGCTGGACCGTGGTGGTTTCTGGACGCCGGAAGGATGCGCTCGATGCTGTGGTGACAAAGATCACGGCGAGCGGTGGGAAGGCCGAGGCGATTCCGCTGGATGTCAGCAAATCCGATGATGTGACCGGGGTCGCCGATCGGATTGTTGCCAGACATGGCCGTATCGATCTTTTGGTGAACAGTGCGGGCCTCAATGTGCCGAAGCGCAGCTGGGCAGACATGGAACTGGCGGGCTGGGACCAGCTGGTCGAAATCAATCTCAACGGCGTGCTGTATTGCATGCGCGCGGTATTGCCGGCGATGCGGGCGCAGAAGGACGGCTGCATCATCAACGTCGCCTCCTGGGCCGGCCGTCACGTGTCGAAAATGACGGGACCGGCCTACACCGCGACCAAGCACGCGGTGCTGGCGCTGACCCATTCGTTCAACATGGATGAATGTGTCAACGGATTGCGGGCCTGCTGCCTGTCCCCCGGCGAGGTCGCGACGCCGATCATGAAGCTGCGGCCGGTGGTTCCGAGCGAAGAAGACCAGGCCAGGATGCTGCAGTCCGAAGATCTGGGCCGAACCATCGCGTTCGTCGCCGGCATGCCGCCGCGGGTCTGCATCAACGAAATCCTGATCAGCCCGACCTGGAACCGAACCTTCGTGCAGACCCCGGCTCACCTGGGTTAGCAACGCGTCTGGAACGCTTTCCGGCCAAGCCGACCGGGCCGATCCGGAGCGGCTATCGGTTCGCGTTGAGAATAGTTTCAGCATCACGATAAGTTATTCTGCGAAACCGGCCGAGAAACCTCCCGTAGCTCGGGGCAACGGCGACGCAGTCCGACCATTGATGGATCGGCGTTGTCGCCGCTTCATCGCCGGCGAAAATCCGCCGGTCATCTCAATCAATCGGGAGACGTTCTATGTCCAAACGCATTGCACTTTTGTCCGCCGCCGCCTTTGGCGCGCTGGCCCTGACCGCCACCGTCGTTGCGCCCGTAAGTGCGCAAGACAAAATGACGAAAAGCGAAATGTCCGGCGAGAAGACCGTGATGGTCGGTGGCGCCGCGATGTTCCCCTCGAAGAACATCATCCAGAATGCCGTCAATTCCAAGGATCACACCACGCTGGTCGCCGCGGTGAAGGCTGCCGGCCTGGTCGACACCCTCGAAGGCAAGGGACCGTTCACGGTGTTCGCACCGACTAATGCGGCGTTCGCCAAATTGCCGGCCGGCACCGTTGACACCCTCGTGAAGCCCGAAAACAAGGCGACCCTTACCAAAATCCTGACCTATCATGTGGTCCCGGGAAAGCTGGAAGCCTCCGATCTGACGGACGGCAAGAAGCTCAAGACCGTTCAGGGCGAAGAGCTCACCGTGAAGCGGTCGGGCGACACCGTGACGATCATCGATGCCAAGGGTGGCTCTTCGACCGTCACGATCCCGAACGTCAATCAGTCGAACGGCGTGATCCATGTGGTCGATACCGTCCTGATGCCGTCCTGACGCTACGCCTTATTAGATCCCGCAGCCGAATGCGCAGCGCGAGCCGGGGCAACCCGGCTCGCTTTTTTGTGACAGCCGTGCCCGGTGGCGTGGTCAATAGCGTGTAACGAAGCCGTGGTTTCCGACGTATAATGTGCATAGTAACCTTCATCGATGGAACGGTCATGTCCAGCCTTGCAGTCAGCGACAAGTCCCTAAACGTGCCGGCGAAAGTCATTCAGCCGGCATGGGTTCGGATCGTGCACTGGATCAACGCCGTGGCGATGATCCTGATGATCATGTCAGGATGGCAGATCTACAATGCCTCGCCGCTGTTCGATTTCAGATTTTCGGCCAACATCACCCTTGGCGGCTGGCTCGGCGGCGCGCTGCTCTGGCATTTCGCGGCGATGTGGCTGTTGATGGTCAACGGCCTCGTCTATCTCGCGCTGGGATTCGCCACCGGCCGCTTTGCCAGCAAGCTGCTGCCGATCTCGCCGGCGGGAGTCATCGCCGACGCCAAAGCAGCGTTGATGGGCAAACTGTCGCATGACGACCTGACCAGATACAATTATGTGCAGAAGCTGCTCTATGCCGGCATCATCGTGGTCGGCGTCGTCATCGTGCTGTCAGGGCTTTCGATCTGGAAGCCGGTACAGCTGCAATATCTGACGGCCTTGTTCGGCGGCTATGATGTTGCGCGCTACGTTCACTTCATTTGCATGGCATCGATCGTCGCGTTTCTGGTGATTCATGTCGCTTTGGCGCTGCTGGTGCCCAAGAGCCTGCGCGCCATGATCATCGGGCGCTAGAAATCTAAGGAGAATATATATGGGCCGCCTGCGTTCGCTTCTGATTCCAGGTGTCGACAAGCGACTGCTGGTTCGCGATGCCGGCAAACTGATGCCGGATCTGACGCGTCGGCACTTCATCGCCGGTGGCGCAAGCCTCGGCGCCCTGGCGCTTTTGACCGGCTGCGACGTGTCCGACAGTTTTTCGGCTGAAGAGATGTTGAAAAAGGTGTCGAAGTTCAACGATGGCGTACAGGCGGCGATCTTCAATCCCCACGCGCTGGCGCCGACATTTCCCGAAAGCGCCATCACCAAGCCGTTTCCGTTCAATGCCTATTACGATCTCGACGACGCGCCCGAAATCAACGGCAAGGAGTGGAAGTTCGAGGTGCGCGGCCTGGTCGACAACAAGAAGGCCTGGACGCTGGAGGAATTGTACAAGCTGCCGCAGGTGAAACAGATCACGCGCCATATCTGTGTCGAGGGCTGGAGCGCGATCGGAAGCTGGACCGGCACGCCGCTGCGCGATTTTCTCAAACTGATCGGCGCCGATACCCGCGCGAAATATTGCTGGTTCCAGTGCGCCGATACCGATGGCTATAACAGCCCTCTGGACATGGAGACGGCGCTGCATCCCCAGACCCAGATGACGTTCAAATTCGCCGACCAAGTCCTGCCGCGGGCCTATGGCTTCCCGATGAAGATCCGGGTGCCGACCAAGCTCGGCTTCAAGAATCCGAAATACGTGATCTCGATGGAAGTCACCAATGACTACAAAGGCGGCTATTGGGAAGATCAGGGATACAATTCATTCAGCGGCAGCTGAGATTTATTCCCCGAAAGTCTGACTCAGGAAGCGGCCAATGGAACAGCGCTTTGTTGCGCTTTTGGGGTCATCCTCTCAGGACCGGGAACTTGTGCGCAGCTTCTTCTGAAACGCCGATGCAATCGCCCCCGCCGCAAGCATCGCCGCCCCTGCATTGAGCGCATAGGACAGGCTGCCCATCGCATCGGTAATGGCGCCGGTGGCGCTGGGGCCCAGAGTCTGGCCCACCCCGAAGGCAATCGTCATCGCCGCGATGGCGCTCGGCCACGCCGCCGGCGGGTAGTTGAAGCGCACAAATGCGGTGGTCGAACCCACTACCGCGAAGAACGAGACGCCAAACACCAGCGCCGATGCGGCGAGCAACGCCCAAGAATGTCCGAACAGCGGCAGCGCCGCGCCGATGGCGTTGACGCCGAGAATGATCGCGGTGCTGATGCCGCCGCTGTCACGCGCCAGCACCCGGCGCCACAGCCACGGCGTCACGAACGCGCTCAACCCGATCAGGCACCAGAACGCGCTTTGTGCCGCTGCGCCGCCGCCAGCGTCACGAATATAGGCGATCATGAAGGTCATGTAGGCAATGTATCCGGCGCCGAACAAAAAATAGCCGGCGAGATAGATCGCAACCGGCCCGATCGCGAATTTCGCCGGCGATTGATCGGCGATGGCGGAATTTGCATCGAAGCCCGTGAGCAAAAGCGGGATCGTCATCGCGATGGCGAGCAGCGTCATAGCCCACCAGACGATCCACCACGATCCCGGTCCGAACCCCTGCAGCACGAAGGGCGCGATCAGGCCGGACGACAGGATACCCAATCCTGGCCCGGCGTAAAACAGGCTCAGCAGGAAGTTCGCCCGCTCGGGGTGCGACTGGGCGATCGTTGCCGCCAACGCGGCGCCGGCGATGAAAACGCTGGCCGCGGCAAATCCCACCAGCAGCCTTGCAAAACTCAGAATGATGAAATTGCCTGATATGGCGCACAGCGCCAGCGAAGCGACGCAGGCCAGCGTCCCCCAACGCACCGTGGCGGCAAGTCCGAAGCGCTTGATGAGTTTCGAGGCGACAAGAGCGCCGGCAAGATAACCGGCCGCGTTGATCGTGTTCATGAAGCCGGCGGCGGAATACGACCAGCCGAGCGCATCGCGCATGTCCGGCAGCACCAGCGAATAGGCGAAGCGGCCGATTCCGAGACCGACCGTGGGCGCCAGCGACAGCACCAGAATCAGCCGCGCGGGATGCGCAGACGGCGGGGGGTGGTCGGGACCTTGCAAGGGGGCACTACTCCGGCGGGACCCCACTGTGGCAGGCTCTGCGGCGATTGCACAGGCGTGGCACGGCAATGGTGTCTTGCCAATCGTGCAATGCCGCTTTAGCAATCCGCGCGCAGCGAGATGGGGCGTCATGCCGGGGCATAGGCGAGCGGAAGCGACGCCGTCCTTCGGACGGCTATGTGCAGGGCATCCACGTCTTTTTCTTCGATGCACTCAGGACGTGGATGACCGGGACAAGCTCGGGCATGACGAGTTGGATGAGGACCTTCCTATGGCGACCCATAAACTACTGCTTCTCCCCGGCGACGGCATCGGCGCCGAAGTAATGGCGGAGGTGAAACGCCTGATCGACTGGCTGAATGCGGAAGGCCTTGCGCATTTCGAGACCGAGCAGGGACTGGTTGGCGGTTCCGCCTATGATGCCGACAAGGTCGCAATTACCGACGCCACCATGGCGCTGGCGCAGGCCAGCGACGCGGTTATCTTTGGCGCCGTCGGTGGACCGAAGTGGGATCAGGTGCCGTATGACGTGCGTCCCGAAGCCGGCCTGCTGCGGCTGCGCAAGGATATGGCGCTGTTCGCCAACCTTCGTCCCGCGATCTGCTATCCGGCGCTCGCGGATGCTTCGAGCCTGAAGCGCGAGGTGGTCGAGGGCCTCGACATCATGATCGTGCGCGAACTCACCGGCGGGGTCTATTTCGGCGAACCCAAGACCATCACCGATCTCGGCAACGGCCAGAAACGCGCCATCGACACCCAGGTCTACGACACCTACGAAATCGAACGCATCGCACGGGTCGCGTTCGATCTGGCGCGCAAGCGCCGCAACAAATTGACCTCGATGGAGAAGCGCAACGTCATGAAGTCGGGCCTGCTCTGGAACGAGGTGGTCAGCCAGGTGCATGCCCGCGAATACAGGGATGTGCAGCTTGAGCACCAGCTCGCCGATTCCGGCGGGATGAATCTGGTGAAATCGCCGAAGCAATTCGATGTCATCGTCACCGACAATCTGTTCGGCGACATGCTGTCGGATATCGCGGCGATGCTGACGGGCTCGCTTGGCATGCTACCGTCGGCGTCGCTCGGCGAAATCGACGTCAAAACCAAAAAGCGCAAGGCCCTGTATGAGCCGGTGCACGGCTCGGCTCCGGATATCGCCGGCAAAGGATTGGCCAATCCGATCGCGATGATGGTGTCGTTCGGAATGGCACTGCGCTATTCGTTCGATATGGGGGCGCTGGCCGACAAGCTCGATGCCGCGATCGCCGCGGTGCTGGCGAAGGGCCTGCGCACCGCCGATATCAAGTCCGAAGGCACCACGGCGGTCAGCACGACCCAGATGGGCGAGGCAATCCGGAAAGAATTGCAGGCGTTGCACGCCTGAAAAAATATCGCCGTATCATAAAAATGCCCGGCGAAAGCCGGGCATTTTCGTATTGCGTTGCGCGCCTCAATACAGCGGGAAGTTCATCGGATATCCGCCGAGGTCGTAGCGCGAGTACAGCGGCTCACGATCGAGCGGGTGGCCGTTGTTGTCGAGCGCAAATGACCTCCCCGGCGGGAACGCGTAGTCTTGGAACTTGCGGTCGCCTGGCAACACCTCGACGCCGGCGTCAAGCCACGAGCGCGTGGTCACAAATACCCGCGTACGCGGGCCCGACTGATATGACCTGTTGGGACCGGCCGGACCATAAGCGGTGCTGTTGCTATTGAGGACCGGTGCGGGGGCGGGTTTTCGTTTGGTCTGGGCGTTGGCGGTCTGGGCATTGGCCTGTGCCGCTGCGAGGCCGATCGCGAGTACGCCGATGGCGAGCGAGGACACAAGCTTGTTTGTGGCGGGAAATTTGAAGGTCATCGCATCCTCATGGGCTGGCGGATCGCCATATCCGATTTAGGGTCACTTTAGCCGTCGCAGGCAGATCGTCACAAGGTCAATTGGGCCACACCGCGTCACAATAATGCGGTTAGCGGCGGAATGTTGCATGAAAACCAGCACCTTGCAGATGCGCCCGATCACAGCGCCCCGTGCAGCCTCGGGTTTTCCGTGCGGGTGACCCAGTCCGCCGATGTTGCTGGCAGCGTGGCGGACGTGCAGGTGCCGCGCTTGAGCTCGGCGTGGGCGAACAATTCAGCCAGTTTCGGTTCATTTCCCGATGTCAGCAGGATCAGCCGGTTCAGCATACAGCCGATCGCGGCGCGCCGGGCCGGCAAGGTATCGCCCTGGCACGACCAGCCGGATATCTGCACGACGGGTTGGTCGAGACGCTTGACGAAACCAAGACAGGATGGCGCCTCGTTCGCGCTGCCCGCGAGACGAAGCAGCGCAACCGTGCCGAATTTGCTGTCGATGACGCCGGCTTCTTCCAGTTCGCGACCGCTTTCGGGGGCGATCCGGGCCGCCATCTCGGCGATTGCCGGCCGCGATTGGCTCAATTCGCCGCCGACACGATAAATTTCGAGTTCCGCGACCGGATTTTCACCTTGGGCCGCCCACCGCAGGACATCCTTGCGGCCGCCCTCGGGATGTCGGAAGATTTCGTAAGTCTCTGTTTTTCCTAACAGATCGAATTGGCTGACGGCGAACGCAGGATAGGAGCGGGTGGTCAGGCTCCAGTCCGCCCGGGCCGAAGGCTGTGGCGCGTCGGCGGCGGGCAATTCGTCCCATAGATGGATGCCGAGAGTGGCAAGCAGTGCCAGAACCCCCAGATAGGCTGCGAGATGCACCAGCATGACCCGGCATTCGCCGGCAAAGCTGCTCAGCGCCGGATGAATTTGGGTCGGATCAAGAGGGTTGGCCGGGGTGGCCCAAATCAACCGCATCAAATGCCCTGGCGTCACCGGGCACCGATGAACAGTTACCGGGACTAACGTTGTCTTGAGGGCTTTTCTCGCATAGAAGCGCTGCCTCTCCCCTTTCCACCGCGGGCGGGCGCGAGACATTTTTCTTCGGAGAGTGAACGATGGGTTACAAAGTCGCGCTGGTCGGAGCGACCGGCAATGTCGGGCGGGAAATGCTCAACATTCTCGACGAGCGCAAATTCCCGGCTGATGAGGTCGTGGCGCTGGCGTCGCGCCGCAGCATGGGCGTGGAAGTGTCCTATGGCGACCGCACCCTGAAGGTCAAAGCGCTCGAGCATTACGATTTCAGCGACGTCGATATCTGCCTGATGTCGGCCGGTGGCGCGGTGTCGAAGGAATGGTCGCCGAAAATCGGCGCCGCCGGCGCGGTGGTGATCGACAATTCGTCGACCTGGCGGATGGATCCGGATGTGCCGCTGATCGTGCCCGAGGTCAACGCGGATGCGGTCGCAGGCTTCGTCAAGAAGAACATCATTGCCAATCCGAACTGCTCGACCGCGCAGCTGGTGGTGGCGCTGAAGCCGTTGCACGATCGCGCCGTCATCAAGCGCGTGGTGGTCTCGACCTATCAGTCGGTGTCGGGCGCCGGCAAGGATGCCATGGACGAGCTGTTTTCGCAGACCAAGGCTGTTTATACCAACAGCGAGCTCATCAACAAGAAATTCCCCAAGCGTATCGCCTTCAACGTGATCCCCGAGATCGACGTGTTCATGGAGGATGGCTACACCAAGGAAGAATGGAAGATGATGATGGAGACCAAGAAGATTCTTGATCCCAAAATCAGGCTTACCGCGACCTGTGTGCGGGTCCCGGTGTTCGTGGGCCATTCCGAGGCGGTGAATATCGAATTCGAAAATCCGATTTCGGCCGATGAGGCGCGCGACATCCTGCGCAATGCACCGGGATGCCTGGTGATCGACAAGCGCGAACCGGGCGGCTACGTCACGCCATATGAGGCGGCGGGCGAGGACGCGACCTACATCTCCCGCATCCGCGAGGACGCGACGGTGGAGAATGGCCTGGTGCTGTGGTGCGTCTCGGACAATCTGCGCAAGGGCGCGGCGTTGAACGCGATCCAGATCGCCGAATGCCTGATCAACCGCAAGCTGATCAGCGCCAAGAAAAAGGCGGCGTAAGCATCACGCTCCGAAGATGGCAGGAGCCGGAACCGCGACGAACTCTCAGGAAGACGCCAACGTCTCCCTGACGCTGTAGAATTCCTTCGCCATGGGATCGAGCACGAACAGCGAGCCTTCGGCAACACCGAAATATGCGCCGTGCAAGGAAAGTTCGCCGCGCTCGACTTGAGTTCTCACAAACGGAAATGTCAGCAGGTTTTCCAGGCTTCGGAACACGGCCGCCTTCTCGATCCGGACGGTGAAATCCTGCATGGTTTCGTGGTCGCGCTGCTCGACCTGTTCACCGGGCTTGACGAACATCGACATCCATCGACCGATGAAATCGCCCGGCGATAATGGCTCGGTCTTGTCGATGAAGGCGCGGATGCCACCGCACTGCGCGTGGCCGAGCACCACGATATGTTTCACGTGCAGCGCCCGAACCGCATATTCCAGCGCCGCCGACACGCCATGCGCGCCACCGTCCGGCTGATATACCGGCACCAGATTGGCGACGTTACGCACCACGAATAATTCGCCGGGTCCGGCATCGAAGATGACCTCCGGCGAAACCCGGGAATCGCAGCAGCCGATCACCATCACCTCGGGGGCTTGACCGATCTCGGACAGTTCGCGGTAGCGCGACTGTTCGGTGGGCAGGCGCTGCGACGTAAAAGTCCGGTAGCCTTCGAGCAGATGTGGCGGAAATGACGACATGGCGGAGGCTAAACCACATGTCCCGGGCCGGAACAAGTCTTTCGGGCGGGGGGGTGAACTGTTAGAGCATGATCAGGAAAAATGGGCAGCAAGACCATGCTCAAAAAGTGTGATGCTGATATGCCGGATCAGCCCAGCCGGGGGTGTCACGTGAATTTAAAGGTATCCAGGGAAGCGAGATCATGATCCGTCCGCGCCGTAGCCTGCTGTTCATGCCGGGATCGAATGCGCGGGCCTTGGAAAAAGCGCGCAATCTTCCGGCCGACGGCATCATCCTCGATCTTGAGGATTCCGTAGCGCCGGATGCCAAAGCGGTCGCGCGCGACCAGATCGCATCGGCGATCGCGGCCAAGGGTTTCGGCAAGCGCGAGATCCTGGTCCGGGTCAACAGCCTCGACACGTCATGGTGGAGCGACGACCTAGCCATGGCCGGCAAGGCGCGGCCCGACGGCATTCTGGTTCCGAAGGTTTCCAGCGTCGAGGACCTCAAGGTGATCGCCGATCGCCTGGACCAGATCGGCGCCGACCCATCGATCCGGGTCTGGGCGATGATCGAGACCGCGCGCGCGGTGCTGCACGCCGAGGAACTCGCCGCCGCCTCGCGTGATTCCAGCACCCGGCTCGCCGGATTTGTGTTCGGGCCGAACGATATTTCTCGGGAGACGCGCATCCGGATGCAGCCGGGCCGGGCGGCGATGCTGCCGCTGATCATACAATGTATTCTCGCCACCCGCGCCTACGGCCTCGAAATTCTCGACGGACCTTATAGCGACTTCAGCAATTTCGATGGCTTCGGGCAGGAATGCGCGCAGGCGCGCGATCTCGGCTTCGACGGTAAAACATTGATTCACCCCGGCCAGATCGAGGCCTGCAACGCGATCTTCACGCCACCGGCCGAGGAAGTGACGCGCGCCCGCAAGATAATCGCAGCGTTCGAGCGGCCGGAGAACGCTTCGCGCGGGGCGATCCAGCTCGATGGTCAGATGGTCGAGCGACTGCATGCCGAGATGGCTCAGCGCACTATCGCGATTGCGGACGCCATCGCAGCGATGGGGAATTGATTTCGTGCAGCGTGGGTTGTCATCATCCGCGGAAGCGGAGGATCCACTATTCCGCGTCGCTCAAGATTTGATTTCATAGTCTCGGAATACGTCATGCCCGCATTCTCGGGCATGACGTCGAGAGGCAAAGTCTCAACCCGAACCAAACCGTTCCGCCGCCCACGCATAGAGGCTTCCTGCGCGGGGCCGTTCGCTGCCACGGCCTTTCGGCGAAATGTGAAGTCCGATGATCTCGGGGTCGCCGATCAGCGGGGAAAAATCCCGCGGCTCAAAGAACAGCTTCGGTTCGGCATGGACCGCATAAAATGATTTTTTCGGCAAGGCGTGGCGCAGCTCGCCGGCGCGACGGGCGAGCGCGGTCAGCGCTGCGGGACCGAAGATCGCGACGCGGATATCCGAGAGCCGCTTCTGACCGCGCAGTTTGTGCAGACCGAACGTCACGCGGTGTCGCAGCGCCAGCCAGTCCGGCGTCAATTCGTCCTGCTGCATCAGCGCGGTGAACGCGGTGACGATGGCGTCGCCTGATGGCAAATAGAGCACGGAATTGCCGAGCTGGCGTGGCCGCTCCCAGGCGAAGTAGGGCTTTGCCGGATCGATCTCGATCGGTTTCAGCAGCAGCACGTCGGCGTCGAGCCAGAGGCCGGCATTGCGCGCCATCAGCCGCATCCGGAAGAAATCGCTGAACTGTAATGTGGTCCAGTCGCGCCAGACGCCGTCGGGGCCGGTCGGGCGCAGCCTTTCGGCGAAGGCGCGCGGCAGGATCGCTTCTGCCTCGGCGTTGCCGACGCCCTCGGGCAATTGCGCGAGCGGCTCGAAACTGTAGACCGTGACCTTATGGCCGGCCGCGACCTGCGATCGCAGGCAAAGCCGTCTCAAGGCGTCGAGCGGGCCGTCCCAGAAGGTAACGATTTCGGGCTGCATAGGCCTCGCCTCGGGAACGTGTTCGAGCGAATGCCCGCCGCATTTGATGCGGGGCTGGAAATCGGTCCGCGCCCGAAAAACGCGTCACAAAGAAAGAAAGAGCCGCGATCAGCATGGCTGTTCGGGTAAGATCAAGCCCAGGCGCGCGCGGTCTTCGCCTTTTCCTCGTAGCTGTCGATCGAGGCCTTCTTCTCCATGGTGAGGCCGATGTCGTCGAGACCGTTCATCAGGCAATGCTTGCGGAACGGGTCGATCTCGAATTTCACGGTGCCGCCGTCAGGCCCGCGAATTTCCTGTTTGGCAAGATCGACCGTCAGCGTCGCATTGGCGCCGCGTTCAGCGTCGTCGAACAGTCTATCGAGGTCATGCTGGGTGACGCGTATCGGCAAAATGCCGTTCTTGAAACAGTTGTTATAGAAGATATCGCCGAACGAGGTCGAGATCACGCAGCGGATGCCGAAATCGAGCAACGCCCACGGCGCATGTTCGCGGCTCGAGCCACAGCCGAAATTGTCGCCCGCGACCATAATCTTGGCGTTGCGATAGGCCGGCTGGTTGAGGACGAAATCCGGGTTCTCGCTGCCGTCGTCCTTGTAGCGCTGTTCCGAGAACAGCCCCTTGCCGAGGCCGGTGCGCTTGATGGTCTTTAGATACTGCTTCGGGATGATCATGTCGGTGTCGACATTGATGATCTTCAGCGGCGCCGCGACGCCTTCCAGCGTGGTGAATTTGTCCATCGATCGTACTTCTTGGCTCGAGAATTTGCGAAAGCAGCTTGGGGTGGTCTATCGCGAATGCCGGCAGCATTAAAGGGCAAATCCGCATGGCGCGTATGGCCAGGATGCTCTAGTCGGCGGCCTCGATCCCCTCCATGTCGTCGTCGGAAAGGCCAAAATGATGGCCGATCTCATAAATCAGCACGTGACGAACGACATGGCCGAGCGTTTCGTCATGTTCCGACCAGTAGTCCAGGATCGGACGGCGGTATAGCCAGACCATGTTGGGCAGCCGTGCCAGGTCATCATGGCTGCGGAACGGCAGGCCGATGCCCTGGAACAGGCCGAGCAGGTCGAATTCGCTGGTCGCGTTCATCTCGTCGAGAACCTCGTCGGTTGGAAAATCGTCGACACGGATGATCAGGCCTTCGCAAAGGTCGCGAAAGCGCGTCGGCAGGCGCTCGAAAATCTCGTGCGCCATGGCCTCCATTTCGGCAAGGGATGGCGCTTTGGCGGATGTCCACATCGAGCCCGCTTATAACATTTTCGCGCTGCGAGTGATGCCGAGCGGCTGCCGGTTTTTGGACGCCGCATCCTGTTGACGTTGGCGCGGCAATCGGAGACCGTATGGTCCACAACAGGCTTGGGTGGGCGTGATGAAGCGGATCAGAACGGCGGCGATAGGGATTGTTTTGATCGGGGCTGTTTCGCTGCCCGTGGCCGTAGCGGGTGCGCAAACCGAGCCGTCCGGGGTGCGGGTCGCCCAGGCATCGCCAGAGGCCGACGGACAGGTCCGCATTCACCGGGCGCCGCGACGCGTGCCGGTCTATCCGCGCGATCAGCCAGAACCTGACGGCGTCTATCCGCGTTATTTTCCGGGCCGCAATGCGGTGCGCGACTGCACCGCGACATACGTGCAGGAATTCCGGCCGAGCGGCACCGTGATCGTGCCCCGCATGAACTGTTATTGGCGCCCCGGCTAGAATTTCGTCCGTTCTCAATAGCGGCGCATGGCGCCGATCATTCCGTGCCGACGACTAGCCGCAACGTGGCCAGTTTTGAGAAACGCCTCCTGAAATGCCGTGCGACGCCAGAACTTGCTGCAGTTGGCGGATTGCTGGCCCTGGCCGCTCCACGTTCCTGCTGTACCGCGTGCGAGGTGCGAGTACCACAAACGCAACAGGCGCCCCATTGGGCGCCTGCTTGTTCTCTGTCGGCGGCTGATTGGAATTGCGGCGCTTAACTCCAGTCCTTGAATTTCCAGGATTTGAGCTTCCACGGCGTCAGCGTCTCCGTCCGCCACTGTACCCAGCGATCCGGCGGCCAGTGACTGAGACGCGATCTTTCCTTGACCACGGGCGCGGGCTCTACAACGCGAGACGCGTAGCGGCGCCGCGATTGGCGCGTCGCTTCGCTGATCATATCGACGAAATCAGACTTGTCGGCCACGGCTCGCTCCCTGCGAAACGCCATGCTCTAGCCAGCGCAGAGTCTGCTCCCCGGTCCTTAAGGAGTTATTGCCAGGAAGCCTCGACGTTGAAACAAGGACGCGCGTTACCGCCATTCCCTGATGTCGACGAAATGGCCGGCGATGGCCGCGGCCGCCGCCATCGCCGGTGAGACCAGATGGGTGCGGCCCTTGAAACCCTGGCGGCCTTCGAAATTGCGGTTCGAGGTCGAGGCGCAACGTTCCTCAGGGCTCAGCTTGTCGGGATTCATCGCCAGGCACATCGAGCAACCGGGCTCGCGCCATTCAAATCCGGCCTTGATGAATATCTTGTCGAGGCCTTCGGCTTCCGCCTGCTCCTTCACCAGGCCCGAGCCCGGCACGATCATCGCGTTGAGATTGCCGTTGACGGTCTTGCCGGCGACCACCTTGGCCACCGCGCGCAGATCCTCGATCCGGCCGTTGGTGCAGGAGCCGATGAAGATGCGGTCGAGCTTGATGTCGGTGATTTTGGTTCCGGCCTTCAGGCCCATGTAATTCAACGCGCGATGTTTGGAGAGCCGTTTGGCTTCATCGGCAATCTGGTCGGGATCGGGCACCACGCCCGATATCGACACCACGTCTTCCGGCGAGGTGCCCCAGGTCACGATCGGCGGCAATTTCGCGGCGTCGAGCCTGATCTCATGATCGAAATGCGCGCCGTCGTCGCTGCGCAAGGTATGCCAGTAGCGCATCGCGGCATCCCAGTTTTCACCCTTTGGCGACATCGGACGGCCCTTGAGAAAGTCGAAGGCCTTTTCGTCGGGCGCGATCAGCCCGGCACGGGCGCCCCCCTCGATCGACATGTTGCAGACCGTCATGCGGCCTTCCATCGACAGCGCGCGGATCGCCTCGCCGGCATATTCCAGCACGTAGCCGGTGCCGCCGGCAGTGCCGATCTCGCCGATGATTGCGAGAATGATATCTTTGCCGGTAACGCCGTCGGGCAATTGCCCGTCGACGGTGGCGCGCATGTTCTTCGCCTTTTTCTGGATCAGGGTTTGCGTCGCCAGCACATGCTCGACTTCGGAAGTGCCGATGCCGTGCGCCAGCGCGCCGAAGGCGCCATGCGTCGACGTATGGCTGTCGCCACAGACGATCGTGGTTCCCGGCAGCGTGAAGCCTTGCTCGGGGCCGATGACGTGCACGATGCCCTGACGCTTGTCGAACTCGTTGTAATATTCGATGCCGAATTCGCGGGCATTCTCCGCCATCACGCGAATCTGCTCGGTGGAATTCCGGATCCGGGTTGGGCTTGGAGCGGTCGGTGGTCGGGACGTTGTGATCGACCACCGCCAGCGTCTTTTTGGGCGCGTGAACCTTGCGCCCGGCGGTACGCAGGCCTTCAAAGGCCTGCGGGGAAGTCACCTCGTGAACCAGATGGCGGTCGATATAGAGCAGGCAGGTGCCGTCATCGGCTTCGTGAACCAGATGATCGTTCCAGATTTTGTCGTACAGCGTGGTCGGCTTTTTATCGGACATGGGCTCAGGCCTTGAATCGGGATTAAATCGAAAAATGCAATAGCGCGGGCCGAAGCCGGCGCAAGGCTCAGGCCGCGAGAGCTGCCGTCGTCAACCGGCCGAAGAAGCGCCAGGGCAAACAACTCCGGTCGTCGAGCACGACGCGAGACGTGGTGGTTAGGCGATCTGGAAACATTCCAACCTCATAGCACACTGTATCTAAGCGCGATATGCGTTTGCCGCCACCATCGTTGCAAAGACGAATGCGCCGCAAAAAAAAGCGCGGGGCGTAAGCCCTGCGCTTTCTGTCAGATCGATGCGGTAGAAAACTACTCGCCGACGGCGGCGGCGCGGTCGGTCTTCTTCTCGACGATGCGGGCCGATTTGCCACGCAGATTGCGCAGGTAATACAGCTTGGCGCGGCGCACCTTGCCGCGGCGCACCACGGTGATCGAATCGATCATCGGCGACATCACCGGGAAGACGCGCTCGACGCCTTCGCCGTAGGAAATCTTGCGAACCGTGAAGCTCTCGTTGAGGCCGCCGCCGGTACGTCCGATGCAGACGCCTTCATAAGCCTGAACGCGCGAACGATCGCCCTCGACCACCTTGACGTTGACGATCACGGTGTCGCCGGGTCCGAACTCCGGAATGGTCTTGCCGGCGGACAATTTATCGAATTGCTCTTTTTCGAGCTCTTGAATGAGGTTCATCGCAAAATCTCCATCGGCAGCGCGCCCCGCCAGTCAGGCGCGGGCTGCGCAACGTTCATCTATTCAGTAGCGCGTATTCCGCAAAAGTGGACACCGGTTTTGCGAAAGAATACACGCAATTCAAGCAGTTAGAGCATTTTCTCACGGCAATCCGGATACCACTCTGCCGGAAAATGCTCGGTGCGCGGATTTGGCGCTCGTATACGGCATAGGCGAGGCGTTGTCACCCGTCCGTCGTGTTTTTTGGAGGTTTTTGGCGGGACTTGATCGCCCAAAGATCCGGCCGCCGCGCTTTTGTCAGGGACTCAGCCTCGGCCCGGCGCCACGCCGCCACCCGGGCGTGGTCACCCGACAGCAGGATGTCGGGGATCGGCAGGCTCTCGAACTCCTGGGGGCGGGTATATTGCGGGTATTCCAGTAATCCCTCGGAAAAGCTCTCGTCCGCCCCGGACGCCAGTTTTCCCATCACACCCGGCAGCAGCCGGACGCAGGCATCGATCAGCGCCAGGGCTGCGATTTCACCGCCGGACAGCACATAATCCCCGATGGAGACTTCTTCGAGTCCACGGCCCTCGATGACGCGCTGGTCGATGCCCTCGAACCGGCCGCAGACGATCAGCGGGCCGGGTCCTGCGGCGAGTTCGGCCACCCGGGACTGGGTCAATGGCCGACCCCGCGGGCTCATCAGCAGCCGGGGACACTCGGGACCCACGTCAGCCGCATCGATAGCGGCGGCCAGCACATCGGCGCGCAACACCATGCCGGGCCCCCCGCCGGCTGGGGTATCGTCGACGCTGCGGTGGCGATCCGTGGCCGAGGCCCGGATATCGCGCGCCTCCAGCGCCCAAAGCTCGGACGCCAGCGCCTTGCCCGCAAGGCTGACGCCCAGCGGGCCGGGGAACATCTCCGGGAACAGGGTCAGGATCGTCGCGCGCCAGATCGTGGTTTTGGAAGTCATGACTTCCGTTACGGCACTACGGCAGTGAGATCGAGCCCCTGCATCGCAGCCGCCGCCTCGACAGCCTGATGGAATTGATCGAGCCTGAAAGTCTTGACCTTGATCTTGCCGAGATCGAGCAGGCCGGCGGCCGCCAGCGCGGCAAGCTGGCCCGGCGCGTATCGTTCGTACATGAACTGGCCGACGACCTCCCAGTCGTTCGCCAGCAGTTCGCGGAACGAGATTTCCAGCGGCACCTCGGCGCTGCCCATCAGAACGAGACGGCCGCCGCGTTTCAGCGCGCGCAACGACGACAGCGTCGTCGACGTGCTCTTGGCGCTGCCGAGCAGATCCAGTGCGACGTCCGCGCTGCCGCCGGCGGCGTTGCGAATGATGGGGACATCCTTGTCGGCTTCGCCGCTGACCACAGCGGCTGCAACACGAGGACCAAACGCGGCGCGTAGCAACTCCAGCGCCGCGGCGTTTCGTCCGACGGCGACGACGCGGCCCGCCCCCATCGCTACAGCGAGCATCACCGCGCCGGAACCGAAATAACCGCTGGCGCCGTTGATGATGATGGTGTCGCCGCCGCGCAAGCCGCTGCGCTTGAGGCCGCCAAACGGTACGATCAGCTTGGCGAGGCCGATCAACTCCGTCGCCGGTTTGTCGTCCAGTCCGACCAGCGGCGTCACGCAGGCCGCCGGCCAGTGCGCGATTTCGGCGAATACGCCGTCGCGCCAACGCGCCTGCATCGCGAACGCGGCCGGCGTGTTTACCGTCGCGGTCAGCCCGATCAGGATCTGCGGCGGCTCCAGGCTTGGGACATCGCCGCGCAAATGCGGGCTCAGGAAAACCCGGTCCCCGCTGCGCACATGCGTCACATGAGCGCCGACAGCGACCACGCGCGCGATCGCATTGGTGCCAGGCACGAACGGCATCGGGGGCAGGTTGTAAGGCACCGACCCCGACAGCACTTTGCCGGCATAGGACAGCACCATGCCGGCTTCGATCCTGACCACGACGCCATCGGGCGCCGGCGCCGGGGTCTCGACCTCGTCGAATCGCAGATCGTTGTGCGCGTGCAGCCGCCAAGCTTTGTGGGTATTTGTCATCGCCGACACTCCCAATCGAGATTGCGAGCAGGTAATCGCGCGTGATCGCGAATCAATATCAGCCGGGCGGCTGGATCACGCGTCGGCCGGACCATCGCCCTCGATCTCCGCAGGAAGTTCGATCACGACACGCCCGCCCGCCAGGTCGACCGTTGGTACAACGGCGTTGGTAAACGGCAGCAGCATGGCGGCCCCATGCGGCGGCGCAATTTCGATAATATCGCCGGCGCCGAAATTATGGATCGCGATAACACGACCAACCGGCTCGCCCGTGGCATTGACCGCGGCGAGCCCGATCAGGTCGGCGTGATAATATTCATCGTCAGCGGTGGCCGGCAGCCTGTCGCGCGCGATGTAGAGTTCGATGCCATTAAGTCGCTCGGCATCCTCGCGCGTCGCTACTCCCTTCAGCGTCGCGACCAGATGGCCTTTCGCCTCGCGGGCGTGGGCGACCTCGAACTGACGATCGCCGTCCTTGGTGGCAAGAGGTCCGTAGCGCGCCACGGCCAGCGGGTCTTCGGTGAAGGTCCATAGCTTCACCGCGCCGCGCACGCCATGCGCAGCGCCGATCCGGGCGATGCAGATTTGTCCCGCCACCGCCGCGCGCCGTCGCGGTTACTTCTTGGCAGCGGCTTCGGCGTTGGCCTTGCGCTCCTTGCGTGGCACGGCCTTTTCCGGATTGTTGCGCGCGGCGCGCTTGGCGACACCGGCGGCATCGAGGAAACGCGATACGCGATCCGAGGGCTGCGCGCCCTTGGCGAGCCAGCCCTTGACCTTGTCCATGTCGAGCTTCAGCCGGGCCTCATTGTCTTTGGCCAGCAGCGGATTGAAATGGCCGAGACGCTCGATGAAACGGCCATCGCGCGGAAACCGCAAGTCGGCAACAACGACATGGTAGACAGGACGCTTCTTGGTTCCTGCGCGAGCAAGGCGAATGACGACGGACATTTGGTTCTCCTGTTGATTGAAATTGAGTGATCTGAAGGGTGTGAATTGGCGTCATTGCGAGCAGTCATCGGGCGGAGCTTTGCGCCGACCCGTTGGCTCGCAATGACGAATGAGGTCATTTCTTCTTTCCCAATCCGGGAAAGCCGCCGAGCCCCGGCAAGGTCGGCTTGCCGCTTAGACCGGTAAGTCCGGGCAGATTCGGCAGGCCGGTGCGCAAGCCCGCGGGCAGATCCTTTGGCAGCGTGGGCATTCCGCCGGGTCCAGCGCCACCGGGCATTTTTTCCGCCAGCGCCTTGATCTGCTCCGGCGAGGGCATGCCGCCGCCGCCAAAGCCCATCGCCTGCGCGATGCCGGCCATCGGCCCGCGTTTGCCGGAGCCCATGGCCTTCATCATGTCGGCCATGTTCCGGTGCATCTTGAGCAGCTTGTTGACTTCCTCGACCTTGAGGCCGGCGCCGGCGGCGATGCGCTTTTTACGGCTGGCCTTGAGGATATCGGGATTCTTGCGTTCCTGACGCGTCATCGAATCGATCACCGCGACCTGGCGCTTCAAGATCCTGTCGTCGAGGCCGGCATTGGCGATCTGATTCTTCATCTTGGCGATGCCCGGCATCATGCCCATCAGCCCGCTGATGCCGCCCATATTCGACATCTGCAGCAATTGCTCGCGCATATCAGACAGATCGAACTGACCTTTGCGCATCTTCTCGGCGACGCGCGCGGCTTTTTCCGCATCGATGTTCGCGGCGGCCTTTTCCACCAGCGACACGACGTCGCCCATGCCGAGAATCCGCCCCGCGATCCGGCTCGGGTGGAAGTCTTCCAGCGCGTCGGTTTTCTCGCCGGTGCCGATCAGCTTTATCGGCTTGCCGGTGACCGCGCGCATCGACAGCGCCGCACCGCCGCGCCCGTCGCCGTCGACCCGCGTCAGCACGATGCCGGTGAGGCCGACGCGCTCGTCAAAGGACCGGGCCAGATTGACCGCGTCCTGACCGGTCAGCGAATCCGCGACCAGCAGGACTTCGTGCGGATTGGCCGTTGTTTTGATCTCGGCGGCTTCCGACATCATCTCTTCGTCGAGCGTGGTACGGCCGGCGGTATCGAGCAGCAGCACGTCGTAGCCACCGAGTTTGGCGGCTTCCAGCGCGCGCTTGGCAATCTGGGCCGGCTTCTGGCCGGCGACGATCGGCAAGGTCTGGATATCGAGATCGCGCCCCAGCACCGCGAGCTGCTCCATCGCCGCCGGGCGATAGATGTCGAGCGAGGCCATCAGCACCTTGCGCTTGTCGCGCTGGGTCAGGCGGCGGGCAAGTTTGGCGGTGGTGGTGGTTTTGCCGGAGCCCTGCAGGCCGACCATCATGATCGCCACCGGCGGCACAGCGTTGAGGTCGATGCTCTGGCCATCGGCGCCGAGTGTGGCGATCAGTTCGTCATGAACGATCTTCACCACCATCTGGCCGGGCGTCACCGACTTGACGACGGTCGCGCCGATCGCCTGTTCGCGGACTTTTTCGGTGAAGCTTCTGACCACGTCGAGCGCGACGTCGGCCTCAAGCAGGGCGCGGCGCACCTCGCGCATCGCGGCATCGACATCGGCTTCCGTCAGCGAACCACGCCGTGTCAGCCGATCGAGAATGCCACCCAGCTTTTCCGACAGATTGTCGAACAATTCCGTAGTCCCTTTCTTAACCTCTCCCCGCAAAGAGCGGGGCGAGGGAGCAGAAATCGTCATCGCCTTGACGACAAACCAAACACTTTTGCGCCCGAGGGCGCATCGCGCTGTCGGGCGTTGACCTCCGGTCTCAAGGACCGGGCGGCGGGTCGAAAAGAGCGTCTTTCCGATGATTGGCGGCGGTTTAACCTTCAGACGTCGGGAAAGTCAAGAAAAGTAACCGAAAGTGGCATTTTCTCGAAGCCGTCCGAGTGGCTTGCCCCCTTGCCGAAATCGGCATTTTGGGGCCAATCGGGCCATGAACATTACCCGTCGTCGTGTTCTTGGTCGTGGTCTGGGGCTGCTGGCCGGCGCTGCCGCTGTCATCGGCGTTCCGTCAGTCTGGATGTATCGCATGAAAACCTATGCCGGCCCGGTGTCCGATCATTTCGACGGCACTCATTTTTTCGATCCTCACGGCTCGCCACCGAAGTCGCTTGGTGAGGTACTGCGCTGGCAATTCGGCGGCGCGCGGCAACGTCAGGCCTGGCCGGAATGGGCGCCGAGTCCTTACGCCGATACCCCACCGGCGCGGGTGACCGGCGACAAGGTGCGTTTTTCATTTGTCGGTCACGCCAGCTGGCTGATCCAGACATCGGGACTGAACATGCTGATCGATCCGGTGTGGTCGGAGCGCGCCTCGCCGACGAGCTGGGCCGGACCGAAGCGTCATAACGATCCCGGCATTGCGTTCGACGCGCTGCCTCCGATCGACATCGTGCTGGTGTCGCATGGCCATTACGATCATCTCGACACCGCGACATTGTCGAAGCTCGCCGCGAAATTTTCGCCGCGCGTGATCACGCCGCTGGGCAACGACGTGACGATGCGCAGCGCCGACACCGCGATCCGTGCCGAGGCGTTCGACTGGCATGACCGCGTCGAACTCGGTAATGGCGTCGCGGTGACGCTGGTGCCGACGCGGCATTGGTCGGCGCGCGGATTGTTCGACCGCAACAAGGCGCTGTGGGCGAGTTTCGTGATGGAGACGCCGGCCGGCAAACTCTACATCGTCTGCGATTCCGGTTACGGCGACGGCGAACATTTCCGCCGCGTTGCGCAGGCGCATGGTCCGTTGCGATTGGCGATCCTGCCGATCGGCGCCTATGAGCCGCGCTGGTTCATGCGCGATCAGCACATGAACCCATCCGATGCCGTCAAGGCGCTGGCCGATTGCGGCGCGCAACAGGCGCTGGCGCATCATCACGGCACCTTCCAGCTCACCGATGAAGCGATCGACGCGCCGGTCACCGCCCTCGGTGCGGCGCTCGACGAAGCGAAAGTCCCGCATGAGCGTTTTGCGACGCTTAAGCCGGGACAGGTGGTGGAGATTTAGTTTCGCGCCCCGGACGCTGCGCAGCGCGAAGCGGTGCGCAGCTGATCCGGGGTCCATGTTGCGTTGAGGAAGGCATGGGTCCCGGCTCAGCGGAGCCGCGCAAGAGCGCCGCACCGCGCCCGGGACACGAAACTTGCTATTGCGGCTCCGGCTTGATGGCCCAGGACACATTGACTGTGACGGAGAGCGTCTCTTCGCCGGATGCGACGGGGGCCGCGGCCATCGGTGCGAGCGCCATCTTGCTGCGAAACATCGGCACCGACGCATTGCCTTCCGAAATATTGAGTGGTGCGCCGAGCGTGACGCCGGCGGCCTTGGCATAAATCTCCGCCTTGCGGCGAGCGTCGGCCATCGCCTGTTCGCGGGCGTCATCGAGTAGTTTCGACGCCGAGGACACCATGAAATTGATACCGCCGATATCGTTCGCGCCGGCGCCCACCAGCATGTCGATGACGCTGGCGACCTTGGTCACGTCGCGCAAGCGGATCGTCACGCGGTTGCTGGCGCGGTAGCCGACGATGGATGACGGCCCGGCGCGGTTCGGCGTGTTTTGTATCTCCGGCTGCAGCGACAGCCGCGAGGTCTGGATATCTTTTTCGTCGATGCTGGCGGCTTTCAGCGCCAGCATCACCTTGCCCATCGCCGTATTGTTGGCGTCCGATGCCTCGCGCGCGGTCTTGGCTTCCGAGGTGAAGCCGCCATCGATCTCCGCCATGTCGGGCGGCACCGATACGTTGGCTTCGCCGGTGACGGAAATCATCGCCGGAGGCGTGGTCTGCGCCAGCGCGGGTGCGGCGAGCAGCATGGCCGCAACGCTGGCGGCAGCGAATGAAGCGCGATGTTTCATCAGTATCACTTCAGCGGCACATAGACATTGATCACTAGTTTGTCCTCGGCGGTCTTCAAGGGATCGGTGATGTATTCCTCGATGAAGGTGTCCTTGGCCTCGAGTTTCTTGTCGTCGAGATGATTGGTGATGGCCTCATAGGTGTTGTCCATATTGTCGTAGGACCCGCGATGGACAAACTTCAACGCCTTGCCATCGGGCGACTTGCCCATGCTCATATCCTTGGCCAGGCTTTTCAGGTCCTGATCGACCGGAATTTCCGCCAGATAGGTGAATCCGGTATCGTCGGTGGAGGTGTAAACGATCATCGAATTGCCCGGGTGCTTGATGCCTTGCTTGTCCAGCAACGCCGAGAGCGTCTTGAGCGAATCGGTCAGGGTCTCGAACGCCAAATCCCAATTGGCGCTGCCCTTGAGAACGACTACGGTTTTTGGCTCCAGCGCGATTTGCTCGCCGAACGGGTCGGCGGTCTGGACGGCAGCAGCGGCCGGGGGGGCGCGGGCGGCGGGTGCGGGGGCGGGTCGCTGCCGGAGCCGGAGTTGCCGCCGGGGCCGGCGTGGCGGCGGGAGGAGCTGCCGCCGGCGATTGCGCTAATGCCGCGGCGATGCCCAACGAAATCGCGGCTGCCGGGACCAGCGCGACCATGGCAAGGCGGATAGAGCGGAAGCCATTCATTCGATAATCTCCTTGGTCGCATTCAGCGATGGTCGTATTCGGCGGCTGTGCTTCGCTTGCGGGGTCCCGGGTCACGTCAGCGAAGGCGCCCCTATTTAACACGCAAGGCCCGCTTTCGTCCCATCTCAGATAAGTCATGCCAGTTGGCTCATGTCAGGCGCCGGCGGGGGCGACACAAAATCACCACACTGGCCAATCCGCCAGCATTGGCCATATAAGGCAGGCATAATTCGGGAAATTTCATGAGCGCGCTCGCCAATCATGCGTTTGCCAAGATGAACGGCATCGGCAACGAAATCGTCGTGGTCGATCTGCGCAATTCGTCCGCCGCGGTCACGTCCGAGGAAGCGCGCGCCGTGGCCTCGCCCGGCGGGGTGCAGTACGACCAGTTGATGGTGTTGCAACACGCCACGTCTTGCGGGCACCGAGGCCTTCATCCGCATCTACAACAATGACGGCTCTGAAGCCGCCGCCTGCGGTAATGGAATGCGCTGCGTAGCGCGTCAGCTGTTCGAGCAAACCGGCCAAACCCAGATCACTTTCGAGACCCGGGCGGGGCTTCTGAATTGCTGGCGCGGCCCATCCGACGATCTCTATACCGTCGATATGGGGCCGCCGAAATTCGGCTGGAAGGATATTCCCCTGGCGGAAGAGTTTCGCGACACGCGGTCGATCGAACTGCAGATCGGCCCGATCGACGCGCCGGTGCTGCACACGCCGTCCGCGGTCAGCATGGGCAATCCGCACGCCATCTTCTGGGTCGACGACGTCAATGCCTACGATCTTGCCCGCTTCGGGCCGCTTCTGGAAAATCATCCGATCTTTCCCGAGCGCGCCAATATCACGCTTGCCCATATCGTCGATCGCGATCACATCACGATCCGCACCTGGGAACGCGGCGCGGGGCTGACAAAGGCCTGCGGCTCGGCGGCTTGCGCTACCGCGGTGGCGGCGGCCCGACTCAGGCGCGCCAATCGCGTGGTGCAGATCGAGCTGCCCGGCGGCGAACTCGGTATCGAATGGCGCGAGCGCGACGACCACGTCTTGATGACGGGCCCCGCGACGTTCGAATATGAAGGGCGCTTCGATCCGGCATTGTTTGCCAGCGTCGCCTGACATGAGCGTCGATGTCGTCTCCTTTGGCTGTCGCCTCAACGCCTTCGAATCCGAAGTGATCGCCCGCGAGGCGGAGCGCGCCGGGCTCACGGAAACCATCGTCATCAATAGCTGCGCGGTCACCAACGAAGCCGTCGCGCAGGCGCGGCAGTCGATCCGCCGGCTGAAGCGCGAACGGCCGTCGGCGCGGATCGTGGTTACCGGTTGCGCGGCGCAGACCGAGCCTGGGATGTTCGCCGGCATGGCCGAGGTCGATCGCGTCATCGGCAATGACGACAAGATGCGCGGCGAGGCGTGGCGCGCCGCGCGCACCGCATTCGACGCTGCCGCCAGCTTCGGTATCGAGAACAGCGAAAAGATCGCGGTGGCCGACATCATGGCCGTCACGGAGATGGCGCCGCATCTGCTGGAGGGCTTTCAGCGCGGCCTGCCACGGGTGTTCGTGCAGGTTCAGAACGGCTGCGATCACCGCTGCACCTTCTGCATTATCCCTTACGGGCGGGGAAATTCGCGGTCGGTGCCGATGGGCGCGGTGGTGGCCCAGGTCCGCGCGCTGGTCGAGCGCGGCCACGCCGAGATCGTGCTGACCGGTGTCGATCTCACCAGTTATGGCGCGGATCTGCCGGGCGCGCCGAAGCTCGGCACGCTGGCCAAGCAAATCCTGCGGCATGTGCCGGACCTGAAGCGCCTGCGTATTTCGTCAATCGATCAAGTCGAGGTCGATCGCGATTTGCTCGACGTGATCGCGGAGGAGGAGCGGTTGATGCCGCATCTGCATCTGTCGCTGCAATCCGGCGACGACCTCATCCTGAAGCGGATGAAGCGGCGGCATTGCCGTAGCGAAGCGATTGAATTCTGCGCGCAGGTGCGGCGGCTGCGGCCGGATATCGCGCTCGGTGCCGATATCATCGCCGGATTTCCGACCGAGTCGGAGGAGATGTTCGCGCGCTCGCAGGAACTGGTCGAAGAGTGCGATCTGACCTTCCTCCACGTGTTTCCCTATTCCAAGCGGCCGGGCACGCCGGCGGCACGGATGCCGCAGGTCCCGGGCGATGCGATCAAGGAACGCGCGCGGCGACTGCGGGCGACCGGAGAAGCCGCGTTGGAAAAGCGGCTGACCTCCGAAATCGGCGCGACGCGTCAGGTGCTGATCGAGAGCGCCACGCAGGGCCGCACCGAACATTTCATGCCGGTGGCCATCAGCGGCGAGACGCCCGGCGCGGTGCTGACATTGAAGATGGCGGGGCACGACGGCGCGCGGTTGATCGCTGACGGTCGTCGCTCGGCTTGACCGGGCGACCTGGTATTGCGGAGCGTTCGCGGTCTGACATTGGCGCTCCGGAGTACTGGATCATCCGCCTTCGCGGATGATGACCACGGTGATTGTTGCCGCGCCGGGCTCCACCGCAGGCCTCACTTCCCGTTCCAGCCGCAGACCCGAAGCCGTGCGTGCAAATGCACTGGCGCGGGCGCGACCACATGCACCGGGTCCTTGTTCTTCGAAATCGGAATTCCGATCTCGCGGGAATGTAGATGCAGTCGGGGTTCGCCGAAGCGGTCACCGTTACCGTAGATATTGTCGCCGACAATCGGCCAGCCCATCGCGGCCGAGTGAACCCGCAATTGATGGGTGCGGCCGGTGACCGGTTCGAGCGCGAGCCAAGAGAGTTGATTTACTCCCTCCGCCCTTGCGAGGAGAGGGTTGGGGAGGGTGGTCAACAAGGATGCCGTTGGAGTTCACCCCCATCCCCGATCCTTCCCCGCCAGGGGGAGGGGAGGAGAAGCCGCGCCCGAGCACTTTCCAGCGGGTTGTCGCCGGCTGCCCATCCGCATCGGGCTTCTGCCACCAGCCGCGTTCGGCGTTGAGGCGGCCGAGCGGCATATCGATGGTGCCTTCATCTTCGGCCGGACCGCCTTCGACCACGGCCCAATAGGTCTTGGAAATTCTGCCATGCTTGAACAATAGCCCGAGCGATGCCGTTGCCTTGCGATGGCGTCCCAGCACCAGGCAGCCGGAGGTATCGCGGTCGAGCCGGTGGGCGAGAACCGGCGGGCGCGGCAGGCCAAACCGCAAGGCGTCAAAGGAGGATTCCAGATTGGCGCCGCCCTTCGGACCCCGATGCACCGGCAGTCCCGCCGGCTTATCGATCACCAGCATCAGCCCGTCGCGGTGGAGCACGCGCGCCTGAATTTCTTCGGCGGTTAATTCGGGAACATCCATCAATCGGTCGAGACTTTCGCTCACGGCGCGAAACCGCTAACACACCCCCAACATGAACGAAACACCTCCGGAAAAGACCAAATTGAGCTGGTGGCGGCGGCTATCCGGCGGCCTGAAGCGCACCTCGAGCTCGATCGGCACGGCCGTGGCCGATCTCGTGACCAAGCGCAAGCTCGATCGCGCGATGCTCGACGACATCGAGGACGTGTTGCTGCGCGCCGACCTCGGAACCGAGGTCGCCGCGCGTATCGCCGCCGCGGTCGGCGTCGGCCGTTACGACAAGGCGATCTCGGCCGATGATGTCAAAACCGTGGTCGCGACCGAAGTAGAGAAGGTGCTGTCGCCGGTGGCGAGGCCGCTCTCGATCGACCAAACCCAAAAGCCGTTCGTCATTCTGGTGGTCGGCGTCAATGGTTCCGGCAAGACCACCACCATCGGCAAATTGGCAGCGAAATTGAGCGCCGAGGGCCGCAAGGTCATGCTGGCCGCCGGCGATACGTTTCGCGCCGCTGCGATCGAGCAGCTGAAGGTCTGGGGCGAACGCACCGGCTCTCCGGTGATCGCGGGCGCGCAGGGTTCCGATTCCGCGAGCCTTGCTTTTAATGCGCTTACCTCGGCGCGGGCGGGAAATCTTGACGTGCTGCTGGTCGATACCGCCGGGCGCCTGCAGAACAAGGCTGAATTGATGAACGAGCTTGAAAAGATCGTTCGCGTCATCAAGAAGGTCGATGCCTCGGCGCCGCACGCGGTGCTGCTGGTGCTCGACGCCACGGTGGGACAAAACGCACTGTCGCAGGTCGAAGCGTTTCAGCGCACCGCCGGGGTGACGGGCCTGGTGATGACAAAGCTGGACGGGACCGCGCGCGGCGGCATTCTGGTGGCGCTCGCCGACAAGTTCAAATTGCCGGTACACTTCATTGGCGTCGGCGAGGGCATCGACGATCTCGCGCCGTTCACCGCGCGGGATTTCGCGCAGGCGATCGCAGGGATTGAGTCGTAGGTTTTTCTTGTCATGCCGCCTGAGCGGACGATGACGGCAGCAACAGGTGACATGATGGACAAAACTACGCCGCATCCGCTGTTCAAGCTCGTGACCGAGCTGGGCCCGCTGGTGATTTTCTTTATCGCCAACGCGAAATTCCATCTGTTCGTCGCCACCGGCGCATTCATGGTGGCCGTTGTCGCTGCGATGATCGCCTCTTACGTGGTGACGCGGCACGTGCCGATCATGGCGCTGGTCACCGGCGTCATCGTCATCGTGTTCGGCACGCTGACGCTGGTGTTGCACGACGAGACCTTCATCAAGGTCAAGCCGACGATCATCTACGGCCTTTTCGCCGCGGTTCTGGGCGGCGGTTTGTTGTTCGGTCGCTCCTTCATCGCGATCATGTTCGACCAGATGTTCAACCTCACGCCGCAAGGCTGGCGCAGCCTGACGATGCGATGGGCGTTGTTCTTTTTCGCCATGGCGATCCTGAACGAGATCATCTGGCGCACCCAGACCACCGATTTCTGGGTTGCGTTCAAAGCGTTCGGGGTGATTCCGCTGACAATGGCTTTTGCAGTGACGCAGATGCCGCTGATCAAGCGCTACCACCTCGAACCGGCGTCGCTCGAAGCGAGCGAAGCAGATGCTGGCGATGTGTCGAAGGGGTGAGCAGCAAACATCGGGGAATGTCGGTTAGTGATTCAAGACCCCGCCTTGAGCGCCTTGTCGATCTCGGCCTTCAACTCGGTGTCGATATTTTCTGGCGTAATGGGGCCGACCATCTTGTAGGCGATTGTGCCTTCGCGCCCGACAATGAAGGTCTCCGGTACACCATAGACGCCCCATTCGATCGCGGCACGGCCGTTGCCGTCGACACCGACAATGCCGAACGGATTGCCGTAGCGGCCGAGGAAGCGCCGGGCGTTATCGGGGGCGTCCTTGTAATTGATGCCGACCATCTGCAACCGCTTGTCCTTGCCGAGCTCGGTCAGCAGCGGCGCTTCTTCGTGGCAGGGAATGCACCAGGATGCCCAGACGTTGACGACGCTGACCTTGCCCTTGAACACAGCCGGATCGAGCCCGGGAATCTGGGCGCCGTTGTCGAGCAAACCTTGCAGCGCCGGCAGCACGGTTTGCGGAGCCGGGTGACCGATCAAGGCCGAAGGGATTTTCGACGGATCGCCGCCGCCGAGCCGGAACCAGAAGATCGCGGCCACCAAAGCGAAGCCAAGCAACGGCAGCGCCATCAGCCAGGACCGGCGTTGCGGAGGCGACCCGGACGTCTTGGGAATTGATGCTTTGGGCTCGGACATACTGGGCTTGCTCATCGAAGATCCGCCGCGCCGGGCCCGGAACGCCGGATCACGCCGCCGGCTTCGAGATCGCGCAGGCGTTGCTTCTGGCGGCGATAATCGATCACAATCCATGCAATCAGGATCAGCACCACGGCTGTCACCAGCAGGTAGGATGTCACGATAAAAGTTGCGTAGGGACCGAGCGACATCGCCTTTACGCCGAACGCCGGCTGGCTTGCGTTACCTTCGCCGCTTGCATCAATTGCAACGCGCGCACCCGGCGGCGCAGAATTTCGTTCCGCATTGCCGCCAGATGCAGCGTGATGAACAATAATGAAAATGCCAGCGCCATCACCAGCAGCGGAATCAAAAACGCGCGGTCGAGCGTGGGGCCGCCGATCCGGATGACCGAAGCCGGCTGATGCAGCGTGTTCCACCAGTCCACCGAGAATTTGATGATCGGGAGGTTAATCGCGCCCACCAGCGTCAGGATCGCCGCGGCGCGCGCGGCGCGCGACGGGTCTTCCACCGCGCGCCACAGCGCGATCAGGCCGAGATACATCAGGAACAGGATCAGCACCGAGGTCAGCCGCGCATCCCATTCCCAATAGGTGCCCCACATCGGTCGTCCCCACAGCGATCCCGTCACCAAAGCGAGAAAAGTAAAGGCCGCGCCGATCGGGGCGGCGGCCTTGGCAGCGACGTCCGCTAGCGGATGCCGCCACACCAGCGTTCCCAACGCCGCAAGGCTCATCACGCCCCAGACGAACATCGACAGCCACGCATTAGGTACGTGGATGAACATGATCTTGACCGTGGCGCCCTGCTGGTAGTCATCGGGCGCCATCGCCGATTGATAAAGGCCGATCAGCAGCAGAACGGCGGTGGCAGCCGCGAGCCAAGGCAACAGGCGCGCGGTCAGGCTGAGGAACCGGGTGGGATTGGCGAGATCGATCAAAGTCATGGCGTCCGTGATAGTCGCTGTGGCGCGGACAGACAATGTCGCTTGCCTGGTTTGGTCGGGCCTCCACGAGAGTTGATCGGCATCGATCAGTCCTCAATCCAGCCCGTGCCGAAGGCTAGCCGCGGCGGCGAACGGTCCGATCACGAGACTGATCAGCGATAGCGCGCAAAGGATCGAAAACGGCGTTCCGAATGGCAGCGGTCCGGTGATCGCAGCTTCCGACGCCGCAACGCCAAAAATCAGCACCGGGATCGACAATGGCAGCACCAGCACCGCGAGCAACAATCCGCCGCGATGCAGTGTCACCGCCAGTGCTGCGCCGATCATGCCCGTAAAGGTCAGCGCCGGCGTGCCTGCCAGAAGCGTCAAAGCGACCGCCGAAGTCGAGGCGGCGTCGAGATTCAACAATAGTCCCAGTATCGGGGTCGCGATAATCAGCGGCAATCCCGCGGCAAGCCAGTGCGCCAGCGCTTTGGCGGCGCAAGTCAATTCCAGCGGAATTCGGCTCATCACGATCAGATCGAGCGAGCCATCCTCGTGGTCGGCCATGAACAACCGGTCAAGCGTGAGCAGGCTGGCGAGCAGAGCGCCGAGCCAGAGGATTGCTGGGCCAAGGCGTGTCAGCAGAGCGAGATCGGGTCCGACGGCGAATGGCATCAGCACGACCACGGTCAGAAAAAACAGCACACCGATCAGTGCGCCGCCGCCGACGCGCAGTGCGATCCTGACGTCCCTTCGAATCAGCGCGGCGAGGGCGGTCATGGCAAACCACCTATCCGCAACTCTTTCGATTCCACCCCCAATGGAGCGTGGGTTGCGGCGATGATCAGGCCGCCGCGCGCAAGATGGTCGTCCATCAATGTCGCGAACAGCCGCTGCCCGGCGGCATCTAGCGCCGAGGTCGGCTCATCCAATAGCCAGATCGGTCGGCGCGCAGTCAATAACCGGGCGATCGAGAGTCGCCGGCGCTGCCCGGCCGATAGATAAGCCGTCGGCAAATGGGCGGCATGATCGAGCCCTACCGAGACCAGGCTTTCCATGGCGTCAAACGCCATACCGCCCAAAAAATCCCGCCAAAACGTCAGGTTTTCCAGCACGCTCAAGGCGGGTTTCATCGCGTCGCGATGGCCGAGATAATGGGCCTGTTCGGACAAGGTCAATTCGGCCTCGCCGCCCTCCAGATCGATCGATCCGGCGGCGGTGGTCAGCAGGCCGGCGGTCAACCGCAGCAGGGAGGTTTTGCCCGATCCATTGGGCCCCGTAACGGCCAGCGCCTCGCCCGAGGAGATTTCAAAATCGAGCGCCGAGAACACCTCCCGGCCGCCCCGCACGCACTTGACGCCGCGTCCCAGGAGCCGCATTTGCCCTTCCGTGGCCTTCCAGAATGATGGATGCCACATTGCTGCGGCGCGATTGTCGGTGTGGCGATGCCACTGGAAAGATTTTAAAAGATTCTATAAGCCGGAACTTGATGCAGCACACAATCCGCAGCTGCAAGCCATCAGGCCAAGCCTCGCTGACGGTGCTATGATACCCTTGCCGGGTACAACGATGAACTGGGATTGCCTCACATGACCTCGCTCGACAGCTTCAAGTGCCAGAAGACCCTCAAAGTCGGTGGCAAGACCTATGTCTATTACAGCCTGCCCGCCGCCGAGAAAAATGGTCTGAAGGGAATTTCCAAGCTCCCCTATTCGATGAAGGTTTTGCTGGAAAACCTGCTGCGCAACGAAGACGACCGCACCGTCAAGAAAGCCGACATCCTGGCGTTCGCGAAATGGCTGAAGAAGCGCAAGCTTGAACATGAAATCGCATTCCGTCCGGCGCGGGTGCTGATGCAGGACTTCACCGGCGTGCCGGCGGTAGTCGATCTTGCCGCGATGCGAAATGCCATGCAGGCACTCGGCGGCGACGCAGAGAAAATCAATCCGCTGGTGCCGGTCGATCTTGTGATCGATCACTCCGTGATCGTGAATTTCTTCGGCGACAACAAAGCGTTCGGCAAGAATGTCGTCGAGGAATACAAGCAGAACCAGGAGCGCTACGAATTCCTCAAATGGGGCCAGAAGGCGTTTTCGAATTTCTCCGTGGTGCCGCCCGGCACCGGCATCTGCCATCAGGTCAATCTCGAATATCTCGCGCAGACGGTGTGGACCCGCAAGGAGAAGATGACGGTCGGCAAGAAGAAAGGCACCTTCGAGGTCGCCTATCCGGACACGCTGGTCGGCACCAATTCGCACACTACGATGGTCAACGGCCTCGCCGTGCTTGGTTGGGGCGTCGGCGGCATCGAGGCGGAGGCCGCGATGCTCGGCCAGCCTTTGTCGATGCTGCTGCCGGAAGTGGTCGGTTTCAAGCTCAAGGGCCAGATGAAGGAAGGCGTTACCGCAACCGATCTGGTGCTGACGGTGACACAAATGCTGCGCAAGCAGGGCGTGGTCGGAAAGTTCGTGGAATTTTTCGGTCCCGGACTGGATTATCTTTCGGTGGCGGACAAGGCGACCATCGGCAATATGGCGCCGGAATATGGCGCCACCTGCGGCTTCTTCCCGGTCGATACCGAGACCGTTGACTATCTCAAGACCTCGGGCCGCGCCGCGTCCCGCGTCGCGCTGGTAACCGCCTACGCCAAGGCGCAGGGTCTTTTCCGCACCGCCAAATCGCCCGATCCGGTTTTCACCGAAACCCTGACCCTGGATCTTGGTGACGTGGTGCCGTCGATGGCCGGCCCGAAACGCCCGGAGGGCCGCGTCGCGCTGCCCGCGGTGGCGGAAGGTTTCGCCGCGGCGATGACCAGCGAATACAAAAAAGCCGCCGATGCGTCGAAGCGTTACCCGGTGGAGAATCGCAATTTCGATCTCGGTCACGGCGACGTGGTGATCGCCGCGATCACGTCATGCACCAACACTTCCAATCCGAGCGTGCTGATCGGCGCGGGCCTGTTGGCGCGAAATGCTGCCGCCAAGGGCCTTACCGCGAAGCCCTGGGTCAAGACGTCGCTGGCGCCGGGCAGCCAGGTGGTCGCGGAATATCTTTCCAATTCCGGGCTACAGCTCGATCTCGACAAGGTCGGATTCAATCTGGTCGGCTTCGGCTGCACCACCTGCATCGGCAATTCCGGGCCGCTGCCGGAAGAGATTTCGAAGTCGATTAACGACAACGGCATTATCGGCGCCGCAGTGCTATCGGGTAACCGCAACTTCGAAGGCCGTGTCAGCCCGGATGTGCAGGCCAACTATCTGGCTTCGCCGCCGCTGGTGGTGGCCTATGCGCTGGCGGGAACGGTGACAAAAGATCTCGCGATCGAGCCGATCGCCAACGGCCGTGACGGCAAGCCGGTTTATCTCAAGGATATCTGGCCAACGAGCAAAGAGATCAACGCGTTGATGAAGAAGTTCGTGACCTCGGCGATCTTCAAGAAGCGCTACGCCGACGTGTTCAAGGGCGACACCAACTGGCGCAAGATCAAGACCGTCGAGAGCGAGACCTATCGCTGGAACATGACCTCAACCTATGTTCAAAACCCGCCTTATTTCGAAGGCATGAAGAAGGAGCCGGAGCCGATCGTCGACGTCGTCGATGCGCGCATCCTGGCAATGTTCGGCGACAAGATCACCACCGACCACATCTCGCCGGCCGGTGCGATCAAACTGACGTCGCCGGCGGGAAAATATCTGTCCGAGCATCAGGTGCGCCCGGCCGACTTCAATCAATACGGCACCCGGCGCGGCAATCATGAAGTCATGATGCGCGGCACCTTTGCCAATATCCGCATCAAGAACTTCATGCTGAAGGGCGCCGACGGCAATATCCCGGAAGGCGGCTTGACCAAGCATTGGCCGGACGGCGAGCAGATGTCGATCTACGATGCGGCGATGAAGTATCAGGCCGAGAAGGTCCCGCTGGTGGTTTTCGCCGGCGCCGAATACGGCAACGGCTCGTCGCGGGACTGGGCTGCCAAGGGAACGCGGCTGCTCGGCGTCCGCGCCGTGATTTGCCAGAGCTTCGAGCGTATCCATCGCTCCAATCTCGTCGGCATGGGCGTGCTGCCGCTGACTTTCGAGGACGGCGCGTCATGGCAATCGATCGGACTGAAGGGCGATGAGACGGTGACAATTCGCGGGCTGCAGGGCGATCTGAAACCGCGCCAGAAACTAACGGCGGAGATCGTGTCCGGCGACGGCTCGCTGCGGCGGGTTTCGCTGCTGTGCCGGATCGATACCCTTGATGAGCTCGAATACTATCGAAACGGGGGCATTCTGCATTACGTGCTGCGAAAGCTGGCGGCCTGATGCGAGTGGCAATCGGCGCCTCACTGCGAAGTGAGTGGCGAGTTGACGGGGGGCGGCCTATGAAAGGTCGCCTGCTTGCGTTCGAAGGTCGGCGCCATCAGGCGCCGCGAAGCGGATGTAGCGGCACGCGGAAGTTTCCCGGTCCCCAGTATGACAGCGATGATGGCTCGTAATTGCATTTCGCGATGGTCAGGCGCGCTTGGTGTCTGTGCTATCGTTGCAGTGGTCCGACCCGCCCTTGCCGACCCGCGCGCCGTCGTGGAACTGTTCACGTCGCAGGGCTGCTCGTCATGCCCGCCCGCCGACAAGATCATCGGTGAACTCGCCAAGGATCCATCGATTGTCGCGTTGAGCATGCCGATCGACTATTGGGATTATCTCGGGTGGAAAGACACGCTGGCGGATGCGCGTTTCAGCGCGCGCCAGAAGGCCTATTCCCGGATGCGCGGTGATCGCGAAGTCTACACGCCGCAAGTTGTCGTCAATGGATCGGCGCATGTGATCGGCAGTGATCGCGCCGGCATTGAAAGCGCTATCAGCGATACTAAGAAAGCCGACGGAGTGATGTCGGTCCCGGTTTCGATGACGCTGACCGGCAAGCAGATCAATGTCTCAGTTGCGGCCTCCAGCAAAGGCCCCGCCGCGATGCACGGCGAAATCTGGATCGGCTCGATCTCGAAAGCGGTGCCGATTTCGATCGGTCGAGGGGAGAATCGTGGTCGCGAGCTCACCTACTACAATGTGGTGCGCAACCTCCTCAAGGTGGGTGACTGGAACGGGAGTTCCGGAAGCTGGACCGTACCGCTGGAAAATATTTCCCGCGAGGGCGTCGATGCCGCGGTGGTCTATATCCAGGACGGCAACCGCGATCGGCCGGGCCCGATGCTGGGTGCCGCCTACACCTTGCTTCACTGAATTCAGTGCTTCGGTAAATTTCGTTTCGAGCGCGAGCGTTGCGGCGTCCGAGCGCGCGGAGAGCTGCTCGCCTAAATCCGGTCGCTTAAAATCAGACGGCCAAAAAGAAAGAGGACCAACTCGCGTTGGCCCAGTGAGGGGTAAATAAAACTGCGAACAGGCCCGATCCTGACGACCCCGGGGGGCTGGGGGCTGAGGAATCCGGAACCGAAAGGACCGGGCCAACGCAGGATATCGTTGTCGCAACCCAGAAGGGCAGTCGATGGGCGGAAGTTGGGCGGTATTATGATTTCCGCTAACGATCCCGTGACGGTATATTTCCGCCTGAACCCGAGCGGGGGACGATCTGCCGCGAGCGAATTTTAACGCCCTCATGATCGCCCTCTTGCAGCCGCGCGCAGTTGGAGCAATCATGTCGCTTCAATGACAGGGGGCGCTCCATGAGTTCGATGTCGGAGGAAGCCGATCCAAGCGAGAACCGCGCAGCGGCGCGCATTGCTGCTGCGGGGCCGTTGCCAAGTCGGGTAACGTTCAGTCGTCTCGAACTCAATCGTATCTTGAATTTGTACGGACGGATGGTGGCTGACGGCGAATGGCGCGATTATGCCATCGATTTTCTGAAAGATCGCGCCGTATTTTCGGTGTTCCGCCGCGCTTCCGAAGTTCCGATCTACCGCATCGAGAAAGACCCCCGGCTTGCGCGCAAGCAGGGAATGTACAGCGTGGTCTCGGCGACCGGGCTGATCCTGCGCCGCGGCCATGAACTCGACCGCGTGCTGCTGGCCATCGACCGCAAGCTGGCGGTAGTTTAGCTGCCCTACCGTCATTCCGGACCACGCACAGCGCTGGACCGGAATTGAGAGTTCAGTCAAATTATCTTTGCTGCGCTAGATCGGTTCGACTCCAACGGGCGCGTTCGCGCGACCCGCTGGCGCCGCCCGGGAATGACGAACCTACTGATGGTGGTCAGGTAACGCATTGCCGCCGTCTCCAAGGGCGCGCTGCATCATCACGGTGTCGAGCCAGCGACCGAACTTGAAGCCGACATGGGGATGCGTCCCGATCATCTGAAATCCGGTTCTGGCATGCACGCCGATCGAACCGGTGTTGGCGGAATCCCCAATCACCGCGATCATCTGCCGATAGCCACGCGCCTCGCATTCGGCGATCAGCCGTTGCAGCAACTGCATGCCGATCCCGCGCCGATGAATGGCAGGCTGCAGATAGACCGAATTCTCGACCGTGAAGCGATAGGCCGGCCGGGGCCGGTAGGCCGCCGCATAGGCATATCCGACCACCTGGCCTTCGAGGACGGCGACGAGATAGGGAAAGCCGCCGTCGATCAACGCGTCAAAGCGCCGGGTCATTTCAGCCAGATCGGGCGGGTTCAATTCGAACGTCGCGGTGCCGTAGCGGACCGCGTGATCGTAGATTTCGGTAATGGCTGACAGGTCGGCAGCGATCGCCGGTCTGATTTCGGGAGGAGACGACATGGCGCGAGATTATTTTTGTCTTTCCCAAAAGAAAAGCCCCGGCCGCAAGGCCGGGGCTTGAATGGATCCGCTCGCGTGCCGCGATCAGTCGCGCTGACCGAGCAGTTGCAGCAACAGCGTGAACAGGTTGATGAAGTTCAAATACAGCGACAGGGCTCCGGTGATCGCCGCACGCTCCGCCACGTCACCGCCCTGCGAGGCATAGCCGTAGATGTAATCGTTCTTCAGCCGCTGGGTATCCCAGGCGGTCAGGCCCGCGAATACAAGTACGCCAACCACCGACACCACGAACTGCAACATCGAGCTTGCCACGAAGATATTCACGACGCTCGCGATGATGACGCCGAACAGCCCCATGATCAGGAACGAACCCATACCGGTCATGTCACGCTTGGTGGTATAGCCGTAAAGGCTCAGCGCGCCGAAAGACGCCGCGGTGATGAAGAACACCCGCACGATCGAGGTGTGGGTATACACCAGGAAGATCGACGACAGCGAAACGCCCATCAGCGCTGAGAACACCCAGAACAGCATCTGGGCCGTCGCCGGCCGCAGCCGGTTGATGCCGGCGGAGATGACGAACACCATTGCCAGCGGCGCCAGCATGAACAGCCATTTCAGCGGGCTGACGAACATCGCGTAGCCGAACGGCGTCAGGAAGGCGTTGCCGATCTTGGCAGCGCCGCCGGCCGGGTCGGTCGTCACCGCCGCCATATAGACGCCAAGCGCAGCGAGGCCGGTGATGGCGAGGCCAATGCTCATGTAATTGTAGATGCGCAGCATGTAGGCGCGCAGACCGGCATCGACGGCCGCGGCGTCAGTGCGCCCGGCGGCCCGGCCGAAAGGAGAAGTGTAATTGCGGTCTAGGTCCGACATGGTCGAACTCCCGTTGGTTATCCGGCACAGCGCAAAGGGGTTTGCGGCGTCGGCTGAAATCTATCCCAGATACCGCCGCTTGCTGACATTAATTTTAAGTCATCAAACCGGCGTCTGGCCCTGGCTCGTATGTGGGAAACTAGCACATTCCCCGCAAGCTTCCATGCGCGGCTGAATGTCGCTCCGCGGATGAAGATTTCTCAACATTTCTGACAGGGCGAAACGCGATCAGCGTTAACCCCGCGGTAGCGTTGCCGCAATTTGTTATAAATTCCGCAATACCGTGGCCGGCTTCTGGTTCAGCGCCAGCAACGTGCCGGCAAGTCCCAATCCGACGGTGACGATTAGCGCTGCCGCCACTACGCCTGCGGCGCTACCGGCCTGCCAGATGAAACTCAGTGTCATTAGCCGAGTCACGATCAGCCAGGCCGCGACAGAGCCGGCGATCACGCCGAAAATCGCGGTGGCAAAGCCGATCATGAGATATTCCAGCGCGTAGGCGCCGAGCAGCCGCGCCCGCGTCGCGCCCAGCGTCTTGAGAATGACAGCGTCGTAGACCCGATGGCGATGGCCGGCGGCGAGCGCGCCGCCGAGCACCAGAATGGCGGAAATCAGCGTCACCGCGCTGGCGCCACGGATCGCCAGCACCAGATTGGTGACCACGGCGCCGATGGCATCCAGCGCCTCGCGGACCCGCACGCTCGTCACCATCGGGAATGCGTCGGCCACCGTTTTGATGATCCGGGCGTCGCCGGTCGGGTCCGGATGGGTCTCGGTCAGCGTCGCGACATGGGTATGCGGCGCGCCCTTGAAGGCATTGGGGGAGAACACCAGCACGAAATTCATGCCGAGGCTCTGCCAGTCCACCGTGCGCATATTGCTGATCGTGGCCGGAATATCGCGGCCGAGCACATTGACGACAATCTCGTCGCCGATCTTGAGCTTGAGCCCGTCGGCAATTTTTTTCTCGATCGATACCAGCGGCGGCCCTTCATAGTTCGGATCCCACCATTTGCCCTCGACGATATTCGAGCCTTTGGGGATATCGCGATTGGAGGTCAGGCCGCGGTCGCTCTGCAGCACCCATTCGGCGTCGGTCGAAGGCTTGAGGTCTTCGGCCTTGACCCCACGGGCCGCGACGATGCGCCCGCGCAACATCGGCACGTCGTCGATGGTCGATTGCGGCGCGGTGTCTTTGAGCAGCGCGGCAAATCGGTCGGCTTCAGTGCTGGGAATATCGATGAAATAGAACGACGGGGCACGGTCCGGCAACGCCGCCAGGAATTGCCGCCGCAGATTGCCGTCGATCTGGGTGATCGTCACCAATACCGCCAGACCGAGGCCAAGCGACATCACCACCGACGGCGTCAACGCGCCGGGCCGGTGAATGTTCGCGATCGCCAGCCGCAGCATGGTGATGCGGGTGCGCGGCAGGCGGCGTGCCAGCGCCATCAAGGCGGCGGCAATGCCGCGCAACAGAGCGAACACCACGATCGAGGATGCGACGAATATCGCTGCGACCCGCTTGTCGTAAGCAAGCCCGATCGCCACAGCGACCAATAACGCGATCACCACAGCCATCAAGGCGACATAGCGCCAGCGCGGCCGATGCCATTCGCTGCTCACGGCTTCCCGAAACAGCGCCGCGACCGGCACGTCATGCACCCGGCCGAGCGGCCACAGTCCGAAGGCGAGTGCAGTCAACAGGCCATAGACGAATGACAGCAGCAGGGCGTCGGGATGCAGCGCCGGCGCCACCGGCAGCGGCAGCAGGTTGCCGAATACCCCGACGATGATGAACGGCAGCGCCGCGCCGGCGGCAAGTCCGATCAACGAGCCGATCACCGCGAGCACAACTACCTGCGTGAGATAGATCGTGAAGACGTCGCGGCCGGTGGCGCCGAGCGCCTTGAACGACGCGATGACATCGCGTCGGCGATCGATGTGACTTTTGACGGCGTTGGCGACCCCGACGCCGCCAACCAGCAGCGCGGCGAGGCCGACCAGGGTCAGAAACTGGGTGAAGCGGCCGATGGTGCGCTCGAGCTGCGGCGAGGCGTTGCCGCGCGAGCGGATTTCCCAGCCGGCTTGCGGCAGAGTGTTTCTGGCATCGTCGACCAGCGCGGTCACCGCCCGATCGTCGGCGGCATGGTCCGGCAGCTTTACCCGGTAGATCCAGTGCACGAGGCTGCCGGGTAGCAGCAATCCGGTCGCGCGCAAACCCGCTTCGCTGATCAGAAACCGGGGGCCGAAGCCGACCCCGCCGGCGAGTTTATCGGGTTCGGCGCTGACAACGCTGCGAATTTGAAAGCTCGCATTGCCGATGGTGACGCGGTCGCCGATCTTGAGATCGAGCCGCGCCAGCAGGGTCGAGTCGGCCGCCGCGCCAAACGCGGCACTGGCGGTATCTTGAGCAGCATCCTGACGAATGTCGTCTTGGCGCCGGGCCAGCAGATCGCCCGTCGGCATATTCGGATCGAGCGTCAATGCGCCGATCATGGGGTAGGCGCCGTCCACCGCCTTGAGTTCGACCAGCGCGAGCCGGCCATCGCCGGTGCGCGCCATGGCGCGCAAGGTCGCCGCGACAGAGACTTCGCCGCGCGAACGCAGAAACGCGAGTTCGTCCGGTTTGGCTTCGCGCTGGATCAATGAGAAAGCGGCGTCACCGCCGAGCAAAGTGCGGCCTTCACGCGCCAGACCCTCGCCGAGGCTGGCTGCGACCGAGCCGACGCCGGCAATCGCCATCACGCCGAGCGCGATGCAGGCGATGAATACGTAGAAGCCGCGCAAACCGCCGCGCAATTCGCGGAACGAATAGCGCAGCGCAAGCGATGCCGCGCGGTTGCCCCGGGCCGGTTCGGAAACAGCGGTCATGACGCGGCTTTGCGATCCGCAGCTTGGCTATCGATGCGGCCCGAGCGCAACCGCACCACGCGATCGCAGCGCTGCGCCAGCGATGTGTCGTGGGTCACCAATACCAGCGTCATGCCGCGTTCGGCGTGCTTCGTGAACAGCAGATCGACGATCTGCTTGCCGGTGGCTTCGTCGAGATTTCCGGTGGGCTCGTCCGCCACCAGGATGGCGGGATCGGGCGCCAGCGCCCGGGCGAGCGCCACGCGCTGTTGTTCTCCGCCGGATAATTGGGTGGGATAGTGATGCAAGCGGTCGCCAAGGCCGACCGAGGTTAGTTCCTGTGCCGCGCGTTGCGATGCATCGGGATTGCCGGCGAGCTCCAGCGGCACGGCGACGTTTTCCAGCGCCGTCATGGTTGGGATCAGATGAAACGACTGGAACACGATGCCGACCTGGCGACCGCGAAAGCGCGCCAGCGCATCCTCGTCAAGAGCATTGAAAGGGGTGCCGTTGACCACCACCTCTCCGCTGTCGGGGCGCTCCAGTCCCGCCATCACCATCAGCAAGGTGGATTTCCCCGAACCTGACGGTCCGATCAGGCCGATGGCTTCACCGGAAGCCACCCGCAAGCTGATATCCTTGAGGATGTGGACGCGCGCCGCGCCTGCGCCGAGTGAGAGATTGACGTTCGAGATGGCGATGCTGTCCGGCTCGAGGCCGGCCAATGACGAGGGTTCGATGAGACTGTCCATGGCTCGGTCATATGGCACTTCCGCCTCCGCGGTCGAGGGGCAACGGGGGAAGTTCGTGCACATGCTCGTGTTGGGCTTGCTGTGTTTGGCGGTCGCCGGCGCGGAATTCGCGGTCACGCAAGGCGCATGGGCGCAAACGCCCGCGGGCCAGGTTTCCAAGCCGATCAAGATGGTCGTGCTGGGGGATTCGCTAAGCGCAGGCTTTGGCCTTCCGGGACCCGCCGCGTTTCCCGAGCGGTTACAAAAGGCATTAAGTAACAAGGGGATAGAGGTTGAAATGATCAATGCCGGGGTCTCCGGCGATACTAGTTCCGGCGGCCGCGATCGGCTCGATTGGTCGGTGCCTGAAGGGACCGAGGCCGTGATCGTCGAACTCGGCGCCAACGACGCCCTGCGCGGCACCGATCCGACGGTCACCCGCGCCGCGCTGTCCGACATCCTCACCCGGCTCAAGGCGCGCAAGATTGCGGTTCTGATCTGCGGAATGTATGCGCCACCAAATTACGGCAGCGACTATGCGGCCCGCTTCAACGTCATCTATCCGGATCTTTCGAAATCGTTCGGGGTGCCGTTGTATCCGTTTTTTCTCGAAGGCGTCGCTGGCGACGCCAGGCTCAATCAGGCCGACGGTTTGCATCCGACAGCGGAGGGAGTGGATGTGATCGTTAAAAATATCTTGCCCACGGCGCAGGCATTTCTTGGTGCGTTATCCGGGCAACGTAGTTGAAAAACAGGCAGTGATAACCCTAACGCGCTGTTTTCCCCGCAGCATTGTCTTCCGCGAACCGCGGATGCTTCGCAGAGTCACATAAGTACGGTAGAAATCGGTATCGGTGATTCGTTGCCGGGTTTCAGCATCGGGAGTCTTGCGATGCCGCGATTGTTTACTGGACTGGAAATTCCGGCCGAGATCGGCCAGACGCTTTCCAATATGCGTGGCGGGCTGCCGGGCGCGCGCTGGATCGACCCCGAAAATTATCATGTCACTTTGCGCTTTATCGGCGATATCGATGGCGTCGCGGCCAATGAAATCGCTTCGCTGCTGTTCCGGGTCAATCGCAAGCCTTTCGAGGTAGCCCTCCAAGGCCTTTCCAGCTTCGGAGGAAAAAAGCCGCGCGCGGTTGTGGCCCAGGTGGTACCGAGCCGCCCGCTGATCGAGTTGCAGGCCGAGCTCGAACGCCTGATGCAGCGCATCGGGCTCGATCCCGAGGGACGTAAATTCACCCCGCATGTGACGCTGGCGCGGTTGCGCGACGCCTCAAATCAGGATGTCGCAGACTACCTGTCGGTGCGCGGTTATTTTCCGACCCGGGTGTTCACGGCGTCGCGGTTCGTGTTGTTCTCGTCCCGGGCGTCTACCGGCGGCGGACCCTATGTGGTCGAGGATTCCTACGCACTGAGCGCGTGAGCCACGCTGACGGCGGTCATCGCCGGGTCCACCCGGGCCTCGGGGCATTCCACACCGGCGCTTCCGCCAAAATCGAGAAGCCACGGGGTTCTGAATACCGGCTTTCGCCGGGTATGACGGTCCCCGCGCATAGCCCCCGCACCAATTCGCGGCTTGCAATTTTTGCAACATTAGGGCCGTAAGATGGGCCATGTTGTCCACCCCGTCCGCCCCGTTCCATGCCCATTACCAGGCCCTCGTCGCCTCCGGCGCGATTGAGCCGGACGCCGCGCAGGCGCGCGCCGCGGAGGCCTTCGCTGCCCTTGAGCAGCGGCTCGCGAGCTACAAGCCGGTGCGCAAGCAGGGCCTGTTCGGCCGGCTGTTTGCGGACAAGGACGAGGCGCCGCCGCGCGGACTTTATGTTCATGGCGAGGTCGGGCGCGGCAAGACCATGCTGATGGATATGTTTTTCCAGCAAAGCCCGGTCGAACATAAACGCCGCGCGCATTTCCACGAATTCATGGCCGAGGTGCATGAACGGATCCATGGCTTTCGTCAGGACATCGCGCGCGGCGAGATCGCCGATGGCGATGTGATCGCTCTCACCGCCAATTCGATTTTCGACCAGGCGTGGCTTTTGTGCTTCGACGAATTTCATGTCACCGACATTGCCGACGCGATGATCCTCGGACGGCTGTTCGCAAAGCTGTTCGAGCTCGGCACCGTGGTGGTGGCGACGTCCAATGTCGCGCCCGACGATCTCTATAAGGGCGGCCTGAACCGGGCGCTGTTCCTGCCGTTCATTGCGCAGATATCGGATCATATGGATGTGTTGCGGCTCGATGCGCGGACCGACTTTCGGCTCGAAAAGCTTGCCGGTGTGAACATGTGGCTGGTCCCGGCGGACGCCGGCGCCACCGCCGCGCTCGACAAAGCGTGGGCTAAAATGACCGGCAATGCACGCTGCGAGGCGCGCGATATTTCAATTAAAGGCCGTGTCCTGCGTGTGCCCTGTTCGGCGCACGGTGTTGCGCGATTTTCGTTTGCCGATATCTGCGAACAGCCGCTCGCCGCATCGGACTACCTCCGGCTCGCGCGCGACTATCACACCCTCCTCATCGATCGCATTCCGGTGATGGATTATGCCGAGCGCAACGCCGCCAAGCGGTTCATCACCCTGATCGACACACTCTATGACAATGCCGTGAAGCTGATGGCGTCGGCGGAAGCTGATCCGGTGTCGCTGTATTTCGCGACGGAGGGCTACGAGGCGAACGAATTCAAGCGCACCTCGTCGCGGCTGATCGAGATGAGCTCGGAATCCTACCTGGCGCTGCCCCATGGCCACAAGGATTCTGCGGCCAGCGGCTCCAGCACGGGATTAGTCGAGACGTAACGGCCTGATCGAAATCCAGGCAGGACCGACAATTGAGCATGCCCCGACTTGAACGGGTCGGTCGAAAGGGATAACCAGCATTTAGCTTCTTTCCACTCTCCTTCTTCAGTGTTCAAAGGACAGATTCCCATGGCGCGCGACAAGATTGCTTTGATTGGCTCCGGTCAGATCGGCGGGACTTTGGCTCACCTCATCGGCCTGAAGGAATTGGGCGATGTCGTGATGTTCGATATCGCTGAGGGTGTCCCCCAAGGCAAGTCGCTCGACATCGCGCAATCCTCGCCGGTTGACGGGTTCGATGCGCATTTTACCGGCGCCAATTCCTATGAAGCGCTTGATAACGCCAAGGTCTGCATCGTCACCGCCGGCGTGCCGCGTAAGCCCGGGATGAGCCGCGACGATCTCCTGAGCATCAATCTCAAGGTGATGGAACAGGTCGGCGCCGGCATCAAGAAATATGCCCCGGACGCCTTTGTTATCTGCATCACCAATCCGCTCGACGCCATGGTCTGGGCGCTGCAGAAGGCCTCGGGCATGCCGCACAAGAAGGTGGTCGGCATGGCCGGCGTGCTGGATTCGTCGCGCTTCCGTTATTTCCTCGCCGATGAATTCAATGTCTCGGTCGAAGATGTTACTGCCTTTGTGCTTGGCGGCCATGGCGACACCATGGTGCCGCTGGTGCGGTACTCCACGGTGGCAGGCATTCCGCTGCCCGACCTCGTCAAGATGGGCTGGACCTCACAGGCGCGGATCGACGAGATCGTCGACCGTACCCGAAACGGCGGTGCCGAGATCGTCAATCTCCTGAAGACCGGCTCCGCGTTCTATGCGCCGGCCGCCTCCGCGATCGCGATGGCCGAGAGCTATCTGCGCGACAAAAAGCGCGTGGTGCCCTGCGCGGCCTACCTCAACGGCGAATATGGCGTGAAGGACATGTATGTCGGCGTGCCCGTCGTGATCGGGTCCAAAGGCGTCGAACGCATTGTCGAGATCGAACTGGCCGGCAAAGATCGCGAAGCATTCGACAAGTCGGTCGGCGCGGTGCAAGGTCTGGTTGACGCCTGCAAGAAAATCGCGCCGGATCTGCTCGGCCGCTGATCGCATTCCATCGCAACGATCCTTCAAGGCTTCCGGGGGCCGTCCAATGAATATCCATGAATACCAGGCCAAGGCGCTGCTTCACGAATTCGGCGTGCCGATCTCCAGGGGCGTGCCGGTGCTTCGGGCCTCCGATTCCGATGTGGCGGCGAAAACGCTTGGCGGTCCGATCTGGGTGGTGAAGAGCCAGATTCACGCCGGCGGCCGCGGCAAGGGCAAGTTCAAGGAAGCCTCGGCCGGCGACAAAGGCGGGGTCCGCATCGCCAAGTCGGTCACCGAGGTCAATGAATTCGCCAAGCAGATGCTCGGCGCGACGCTGGTCACGGTGCAGACCGGCCCGCATGGCAAGCAGGTCAACCGGCTCTACATCGAGGAAGGCGCCGACATCGACAAGGAGTTCTATCTCTCGATCCTGGTCAATCGCGAAACCTCCGAAGTATCGTTCGTGGTCTCCACCGAAGGCGGCGTCAACATCGAGGACGTCGCGCACCATACGCCGGAAAAGATCGTGACGTTCTCGATCGATCCGGCCACCGGCATCATGGGGCATCACGGCCGCACGGTTGCAAAGGCGCTGGGATTGTCAGGCGATCTCGCCAAGCAGGCGGAAAAACTGGTGGCGCAGCTCTACGCGGCCTTTGTCACCAAGGACATGGCGATGCTGGAAATCAATCCGCTGGTCGTCACCAAGCAGGGCGATCTGCGCGTGCTCGACGCCAAAGTATCGTTCGACGGCAACGCGCTCTATCGCCACCCCGACGTCGTGGCGCTGCGCGACATCACCGAGGAAGACGCCAAGGAGATCGAGGCGTCGAAATACGATCTGAACTACATCACCCTCGACGGCACCATCGGCTGCATGGTCAACGGTGCCGGCCTTGCAATGGCGACGATGGACATCATCAAGCTTTACGGCATGGCACCGGCGAATTTCCTCGATGTCGGCGGCGGCGCCGACAAGGCCAAGGTCACCGCCGCGTTCAAGATCATCACCGCCGATCCCAACGTAAAGGGCATCCTGGTCAATATCTTCGGCGGCATCATGAAATGCGACATCATCGCCGAAGGCGTGGTGGCCGCGGTGAAAGAAGCCGGATTGAAGGTGCCGCTGGTGGTGCGGCTCGAGGGCACCAATGTCGATGCCGGCAAGAAGATCATCCGGGAGTCGGGGCTCAATGTGCTGCCCGCCGACGATCTCGACGATGCCGCGCAGAAGATCGTCAAGGCCGTGAAGGGGGGCTAAGCCAATGGCCCAGGACCACCTCGCCGCACCGACGCCGCTTGAAGAACATCGCAAGCTCGCCGCGCTCGCGGGCGAGTGGACCGGCGAAGAGATGGTGTACCCGTCGCGCTGGACCGCGGGCGGGCCGGCCACCTCGCATGTCACAGCCCGCATCGATCTCAACGGTTTTTATCTGATTCAGGACACCCGCCAGACTCGCGACGGCCAGGAAACCTTCGCCACCCATGGCGTGTTCACCTATGACCGCGAGGATCGGCTTTACAAGTTGTTCTGGCACGATTCGCTTGGCTATTACCCCCCGTCGCCGGCCTCGGGTGGCTGGGCCGGCAAGAGCCTGGTCCTGGTGCGCGGCTCGCTGCGCGGCAATGCCCGCCATGTCTATGAAGTCATCGACGACAACAACTATTCAATGAAAATCCAGTTTTCGCCGGACGCGGAAGGGTGGGCCGACGTGCTCACCGGCGTCTACCGGCGGATCCACTGATCCCCTTACCGATCGTTCGGCGAAAGTAACATCCATCATGTCCATCCTGATCGACAAGAACACCAAGGTCATCTGCCAGGGCTTCACCGGCAAGAACGGCACGTTTCATTCGGAAGCGGCGATCGCCTACGGCACCAAGATGGTCGGCGGCACCTCGCCCGGCAAAGGCGGCGCCACCCATCTCGGTCTGCCGGTGTTCGATACCGTGGCCGAAGCGCGCGAGAAGACCGGCGCCGATGCTTCGGTGATCTATGTGCCGCCGCCCGGTGCCGCGGACGCGATCTGCGAAGCCATCGATGCCGAAATCCCGCTGATCGTCTGCATCACCGAGGGCATTCCGGTGCTCGATATGGTGCGGGTGAAGCGTTCACTCTCCGGATCGAAATCGCGGCTGATCGGCCCGAATTGTCCGGGCGTCATGACCGCGGGCGAATGCAAGATCGGCATCATGCCGGCCAATATCTTCAAGCCGGGCAATGTCGGCATCGTTTCGCGATCCGGCACGCTGACCTATGAAGCCGTGTTCCAGACCACCCAGGAGGGCCTCGGCCAGACCACCGCGGTCGGTATCGGCGGCGATCCGGTCAAGGGCACCGAATTTATCGCCGTGCTGGAAATGTTTCTGGCTGATCCCAAGACCACGTCGATCGTCATGATCGGCGAAATCGGCGGTTCGGCCGAAGAGGACGCCGCCCAGTTCCTCAAGGACGAAGCCAAGCGCGGTCGCAAGAAGCCGGTGGTCGGCTTTATCGCCGGGGTAACCGCGCCTCCCGGGCGCCGCATGGGCCACGCCGGCGCGATCATCTCCGGCGGCAAGGGTGACGCCGGTTCCAAGACCGCGGCGATGGAAGCAGCCGGAATTACCGTCTCGCCATCGCCAGCACGGCTCGGACACACGCTTGTCGAAAAATTGAAGTCCTAATTCAATTCTTGGTCTTTTGGACGCGAATATTCGCGATATATAGGTTAAAAGCTCGTCTATCCCGCTGATCCGGTGTCCGGATTGGCTGTTGCGCCGTATTCCATGCGCGAACCGAAATCACCAGGACGCAATCATGTCTCGCCAAGACGCGAATGCCGCATTTGCCCTCTCCTCGTTCCTCCAGGGAACCAACGCCACCTACATTGACGACATCTATGCCCGCTACGAGCAGGATCCCGCCTCGGTCGACACCGAGTGGCAGGAGTTTTTCAAGAGCCTGAAAGACCAGCCCGCCGACGTCCTGAAAAACGCCGAAGGACCGTCCTGGGGCCGGAACAACTGGCCGCTGACGCCGCGCGACGATCTCACCTCCGCGCTCGACGGCAACTGGGCCGAAGTCGAAAAGATCATGGGCGGCAAACTTGCTGCCAAGGCCCAGGCCACCGCTCAGACCAAGGGCGCTCCGGTCGTGACGGCCGACGTGCATCAGGCGACGCGCGATTCGGTGCGCGCCTTGATGTTGATTCGCGCCTACCGCATGCGCGGTCATTTCCACGCCAAGCTCGACCCGCTCGGGATTGAGCCGCCGCGCGACCGCGAGGAACTCGATCCGCGTTCCTATGGCTTCGTGGAGGGCGATTTCGACCGCAAGATCTTCCTCGATCATGTGCTCGGCCTGGAATATGCGAGTTTGCGCGAAATCGTTGCGATCTGCGAACGGACCTACTGCCAGACGCTCGGCGTCGAGTTCATGCACATCTCGAACGCCGCGCAGAAGGGCTGGATCCAGGAGCGCATCGAGGGCCCGGACAAGGAAATCAGTTTTACCCGCGAGGGCCGGCGCGCCATCCTGATGAAGCTGATCGAGGCCGAAGGCTTCGAAAAATTCTGCGATCTCAAATTTACCGGCACCAAGCGATTTGGTCTGGACGGCGCCGAGTCGCTGATCCCGGCGCTGGAACAGATCATCAAGCGCGGCGGCAATCTTGGCGTAAAGGAAATCGTGGTCGGCATGCCGCATCGCGGCCGGCTCAATGTGTTGACGCAGGTGATGGGTAAGCCGCATCGCGCGCTGTTTCACGAATTCAAGGGCGGCTCGGCCAACCCCGATGCAGTCGAGGGCTCCGGCGACGTCAAATATCATCTCGGGGCCTCGTCGGACCGCGAGTTCGACAATAACCGGATCCATTTGTCGCTGACGGCCAATCCGTCGCATCTGGAGATCGTCGATCCCGTGGTGCTGGGTAAAGTGCGCGCCAAGCAGGATCAGCATGGCGATCCGCCGGACCAGCGCATTTCGGTGCTGCCGCTCTTGATGCACGGCGACGCTGCATTCGCCGGGCAGGGCGTGGTGGCGGAATGCTTCGGCCTGTCCGACCTGAAAGGCTACCGCACCGGCGGTTCGCTGCATTTCATCGTCAACAACCAAATCGGGTTCACCACCTATCCGCGTTATTCGCGCTCCTCGCCCTATCCGTCCGACGTGGCGAAGATGATCGACGCGCCGATCTTCCATGTGAACGGCGACGATCCGGAGGCGGTGGTGTTCGCCGCCAAGGTCGCGATCGAATTCCGGCAGAAATTCCACAAGCCGGTTGTGATCGATATGTTCTGCTATCGCAGGCACGGTCACAACGAAGGCGATGAGCCGATGTTCACCCAGCCGGTGATGTACAAGAAGATCGCGACGCATCCGACCACGCTGGAGATCTATTCCAAGCGGCTGATCGCCGAAGGCGTGATGACCGAAGGCGAGGTCGAAAAGGCCAAGGCCGATTGGCGCGCCCGGCTCGATGCCGAGCTCGAGGCCGGCTCCGGCTACAAGCCCAACAAGGCCGACTGGCTCGACGGCAAGTGGGCCGGGTTCAAATCGGCGGATCAGGAAGAAGATCCGCGCCGCGGCGTTACCGGCGTCAATGTCGCCGAACTGAAGGATATCGGCCGCAAGATCACCAAGGTGCCCGATGGTTTCAGGGTGCATCGTACCGTGCAGCGGTTTCTGGAAAATCGGGCCAAGGCGATCGACACCGGGGTCGGGATCGATTGGGCCACCGGCGAAGCGTTGGCGTTCTGCACCTTGCTGGAGGAAGGCCATCATGTCCGGCTGTCGGGCCAGGACAGCGAGCGCGGCACCTTCTCGCAACGGCACTCGGTGCTGATCGATCAGGAGGATGAGAGCCGCTACACGCCGTTCAATCATCTCGGCGGCGATCAGGGCCACTACGAGGTCATCAACTCGCTGCTCTCGGAAGAAGCGGTGCTCGGTTTCGAGTATGGCTATTCGCTGGCGGAGCCGAAGGCGCTGACGATCTGGGAAGCGCAGTTCGGCGATTTCGCCAACGGCGCGCAAGTGCTGTTCGACCAGTTCATCTCGTCAGGCGAACGCAAATGGCTTCGCATGTCGGGCCTCGTCTGCATGCTGCCGCACGGCTATGAAGGGCAGGGCCCGGAACATTCTTCCGCACGGCTCGAACGCTTCCTGCAGATGTGCGCCGAAGACAATATGCAGGTGGTCTATGCTACGACGCCGGCGAATTTCTTCCACGTGCTGCGGCGCCAGCTGCATCGCGAGATCCGCAAACCGCTGATCCTGATGACGCCGAAGTCTCTGCTGCGTCACAAGCGTGCGGTCTCGCGGCTCGACGAAATGGCCGCGGACACCACCTTCCATCGGCTGCTCTATGATGACGCCGCGATGCTGCCCGACGAAAAAATCAAGCTGGTGGCCGACGACAAGATTCGCCGCGTCGTGCTGTGTTCGGGCAAGGTCTACTACGACATCTACGACGAGCGCGAAAAACGCGATATCGACGATGTCTACATCATGCGCGTCGAGCAGCTCTATCCGGTCCCGTTAAAGGCGTTGGTGCAGGAACTCGGGCGCTTCAAGAACGCCGAGCTGGTCTGGTGCCAGGAAGAGCCGCGCAACATGGGCGCGTGGCATTTCATCGAGCCTTATCTCGAATGGGTGCTGAACCAGATCAACGCGCCGAACAAGCGTCCGCGCTATGCCGGACGCGCGGCGGCGGCGGCAACCGCCACCGGTTTGATGACGAAACATCTGGCGCAGCTCAAGGCTCTGCTGGACGAGGCGCTCAACTGATGAATTTGTAAATCCGTCATGCCCCGCGAAAGCGGGGCATCGAGTAACCCGCGCCGCTTCTTCAAATCGAGACCGTCAGGGATTGCTGGATCGTCCGTCTTCTCGGACGATGATCGTACAGGATCGAGGAAACAAACAATGACTGAAATTCGCGTTCCGACGCTCGGCGAGTCCGTGACCGAGGCGACCATCGGCCGCTGGTTCAAAAAGGCCGGCGATGCCGTCGCGGTCGACGAACCCTTGGTCGAGCTGGAGACCGACAAGGTCACCATCGAAGTGCCGGCGCCTTCGGCGGGCACCCTCGGCGAGATCGCCGCCAAGGATGGCGAGACCGTAGCCGTCGGCGCGTTGCTCGGACAGATCAATGACGGTGCCGCCGCCGCCAAACCGGCCGCCGCGCCTGCCAAGTCTGCGCCGGCCGCTGCTCCGCCGTCCCCGCCGCCCGCAGCCGCCGCGCCCGCTGCCGCGGCCCAGAAGGCCCCGCCGGCTGACGCGCCATTGGCGCCATCGGTGCGCAAGATATCTGCGGAAAGCGGCATCGATGCCGCCACCGTCCCCGGCTCCGGCAAGGACGGACGCGTCACCAAGGGCGACATGCTTGCCGCGATCGAAAAGGCGGCATCGGCGCCGACGCCGGTCAATCAGCCCGCGGCGGCCGTGCAGGTTCGCGCACCATCGCCAGCCGACGATGCCGCGCGCGAAGAGCGCGTGAAGATGACGCGGCTGCGCCAGACCATCGCGCGCCGCCTGAAGGACGTACAGAATACTGCGGCCATGCTGACAACCTTCAACGAGGTCGACATGAGCCACATCATGGCGATGCGTGCGCAATACAAAGAGGTGTTCGAGAAGAAGCACGGCAGTAAATTGGGATTTATGGGCTTCTTCACCAAAGCCTGCGTGCAGGCGCTGAAGGACATTCCCGCCGCCAATGCCGAGATCGACGGCACCGATTTGATCTACAAGAATTATTATCACATCGGCGTCGCGGTCGGCACCGACAAGGGTCTCGTGGTGCCGGTGGTGCGCGATAGCGACCGCAAGTCGATTGCCGAAATCGAAAAGAGCATCGCCGATTTCGGACGCCGCGCGCGCGACGGCCAGCTCAAGATCGACGAGATGCAGGGCGGCACTTTCACCATCACCAATGGCGGCATCTACGGCTCGTTGATGTCGACGCCGATCCTGAATGCGCCGCAATCCGCCATCCTTGGCATGCACAAGATCCAGGACCGCCCGGTCGCGATCGGCGGCAAGGTCGAGATCCGGCCGATGATGTATCTGGCGCTGTCCTACGATCACCGTGTCATCGACGGCAAGGAGGCGGTGACTTTCCTGGTGCGGGTCAAGGAGAGCCTGGAAGATCCTGCGCGGCTGGTGCTGGATCTGTGATGCGTTCCGCAGCTTGATGCCCGGTCTGTCGTTCGCGACCAAGGGGGGATGATGCCGCCATTGCCGACCGAAATCGTGATGCTGGGATTGGGCGCAGCCCTGCTGCTGGTGCAGATGTTCCTGCAATCGATTTCCTCGACGGCAGAGATGGGCACCAGCTACAAGGCCGGGTCGCGCGACGAAGCAAAGGCGCTGCAGGGCGTCTTCGCCGGGCGGGCCGATCGCGCATTCCGCAACCTGCTGGAGACGTTTCCGGTCTTTGCGGCGCTGGCGCTGGCGCTGGTCGTAACCGGGCGGAACGGCGGCCTCGGCGCGCTCGGCGCCGAGGTATGGATCGTCGCGCGGATCCTTTACGTGCCGCTGTATCTGATCCAGATTCCGCTTGCGCGGAGCCTGGTGTGGTTCGTTTCGATTTTTGCGCTGGTCGCGATGCTGGTGCGGCTTTTCCAGTAGAGGTCTTTCTTCGGGGTGCCGATGGATTGTGGGGATACGTCTTGACCGACAGGGTTGCGATCGTCACCGGCGGAAGTCGCGGTATCGGCCGCGCCACGGCGATCGCGGCCGCGGCACGCGGATTTCGGGTTTGCGTCGGCTATGTCAGCAACGAGGCCGCCGCGCATGAGGTGGTTTCCGCGATCGAGGCGAAGAACGGCAACGCGATCGCGGTGAAGTGCGATGTCGGCAACGAGCGTGATATCCTGGCGCTGTTCAACGCCGCCGATAAATTCGGAACGCTTGGCGCGCTCGTGAACAATGCGGGGATCGTGGGACCGACAGCGCGGGTCGAAGACATGTCCGCCGAGCGCATTGCGCGCATGATGGCCGTCAATGTCACCGGCAGTATGCTTTGCGCGCGCGAAGCGGTGAAGCGGATGTCGACGCGCCACGGCGGCAAGGGCGGCGTCATCGTCAATCTGTCGTCGGTCGCAGCGAAGCTCGGTTCGCCCAATACCTATGTCGATTACGCCGCATCCAAAGGCGCGGTCGATTCGTTCACGGTCGGCCTCGGCCACGAAGTTGCAGGTGAGGGCATTCGCGTCGTGGCGATCCGGCCCGGGTTGATCGATACCGAAATTCACGCCAGCGGCGGCGAGCCCGATCGCGCCCACCGGCTCAGTCACATGGTTCCGATGAAGCGCGTGGGCACCGCGGAAGAAATCGCCAACGCCATCGTCTGGCTGATATCGGACGAAGCCTCCTACGTCACCAGCGCAATCCTCGATGTATCGGGCGGGCGTTAATACCTGTCACACTGTTCAGCTACAGGACTTCAATCATGGCCACTTACGATCTTGTTGTTATCGGCACCGGTCCTGGCGGGTATGTCTGCGCGATCCGCGCGGCGCAACTCGGCATGAAGGTGGCCGTGGTTGAGAAGAACGCCACGCTTGGCGGCACCTGCCTCAATGTCGGATGCATGCCGTCGAAGGCGTTGCTGTATGCCTCCGAAATGTTCGAGGAGGCCGGGCACTCGTTCGCGAAAATGGGCGTCAGCGTTTCCGCGCCGAAACTCGATCTTCCCTCGATGATGAACTTCAAGCAGCAGGGCATCGACGGCAACGTCAAGGGCGTCGAATTCCTGATGAAGAAAAACAAGATCGACGTCATCAGCGGCACCGGAAAGATACTCGGCACCGGCAAGGTCGAGGTATCAGGCAGTGACGGCAAGACGCAGACGGTGGAGACGAAAAATATTGTCATCGCGACCGGCTCGGACATCGCCCGGTTGAAGGGCATCGAGATCGACGAAAAGCGAATCGTCTCGTCGACCGGCGCGCTCTCGCTCGACAAGGTGCCCGGGAAATTATTGATCGTCGGCGCCGGCGTGATCGGGCTCGAGCTCGGCTCGGTCTGGCATCGGCTTGGTGCGCAGGTCACCGTGGTGGAATTTCTCGATCGCATCCTGCCGGGCATGGACGGCGAAGTGGCCAAACAATTCCAGCGCATCCTCGAGAAACAGGGCTTTGCGTTCAAGCTCGGCGCCAAGGTCACCGGCATCGACACCTCAGGCAAAACGCTCGTCGCAAAGATCGAGCCCGCCGCCGGCGGCAAGGCGGAGACGCTGGAAGCCGATGTGGTCTTGGTTTGTATCGGCCGCGTCGCCTACACCGACGGCCTCGGCCTGAAGGAAGCAGGCGTCGCGCTCGATAATCGCGGCCGGGTCCAGATCGACGCGCATTTCGCGACCAGCGTGAAGGGCGTCTACGCCATCGGCGATGTCATTGCGGGACCGATGCTCGCCCACAAAGCGGAGGACGAAGGTGTTGCCTGCGCCGAAATCCTGGCAGGCCAGGCCGGCCATGTGAATTACGACGTCATTCCGGGTGTTGTGTATACCACGCCTGAAGTGTCGTCGGTCGGCAAGACCGAGGAAGAACTGCAGCAGGCTGGCATCGTTTATACCGTCGGCAAATTCCCGTTCACCGCCAATGGGCGCTCCAAGGTCAACCAGACGACCGAAGGATTCGTGAAGGTTCTCGCAGATGCGAAGACCGATCGCGTGCTCGGCGTGCATATTGTGGGCCGCGAAGCCGGCGAAATGATCCACGAAGCGGCGGTTCTGATGGAGTTCGGCGGTTCCGCTGAAGATCTTGCACGTACCTGCCACGCCCATCCGACGCGCTCGGAAGCCATCAAGGAAGCCGCGCTTGCAGTCGGCAAGCGCGCGATCCATATGTGATCGACGCCCGGTGAAGATCGGGCGGGGACAATATCGATGATGCGCCGCCTTCTTCAACCGATCTGGGTTTTGCTTGCGATCATCTTCCTGATCGAGGCTTGGCTGTGGGACCACCTCGAGCCGATCGTGGCGTGGGTCGTGGCGTTGATCCCGCTGCGTACGTTCAAGCAATGGCTCGCCGACCGGGTCGACACGCTGTCGCCGGCAATGACACTGATCGTATTCATCGTGCCGGTGATTCCGCTGTTTCCGCTGAAGCTGGTCGGCCTGTGGCTGCTCACCCATGAATATTGGATCCCCGCTATCCTCACCATCATCTTCGCAAAATTTCTCGGCGTCGGCGTCGCGGCGTTCGTCTTCGACGTGACTCGGCCGAAATTGCTTGAAATGGAGTGGTTCGAAAAGCTTTATGAGTTCGTCATCGGCTTGCGGGCAAAAGCCAGGGCCATGGTCGAGCCGATCATGTCGCAATTCAGAAATGCTGTGGGCGGCGATGGCTGGTCATCGCGGATGTTGCGGCTGGTCCAGCGCTTCCGCAAGCGCGTGCACGAAGCGCGGTAAACCTCTGCCTCTCGCGCTTTCGCGGCGGAAAAAAAATTAATGCAGTCAGCTCGCGTTCAAACTCCCGTGCTGGATGTCGCCTACGAACAGAGCGGTCCTGCCGATGGGCTGCCGGTTCTGCTGCTGCATGGTTTCCCCTACGACATCCGGTCGTTCGACGGCGTCGTGGCGCGGGTCAACGCGGCGGGCTTCCGCACCATTGTTCCCTGGTTGCGCGGCTATGGCGGCACCCGATACCGGTCAGCGGAGACGCCGCGATCGGGCGAACAGGCCGCCCTCGGTCAGGATTTGCTGGAATTGATGGATGCGCTTCGCCTTCCGAAGGCGGTGCTTGCCGGATATGATTGGGGTGGCCGCGCCGCCTGTGTGGTTTCAGCCTTACGGCCGGAGCGGGTGGCGGGCCTGGTGAGTTGTACCGGCTACAACATTCAGGACATCGCGAATTCCCACAAGCCCGCCGATCCGGAGCAAGAGGCGCGACTCTGGTATCAGTATTATTTCCACACCGAACGCGGCCGCAACGGTCTCACTGAAAAGCGCCGTGAGATATCCCGATTGCTGTGGAAAATGTGGTCGCCGAGCTGGACGTTCGACGACGCGACGTTCGGTCGGACGGCGGGTTCATTCGATAATGAAGATTTTGTCGATGTCGTGATTTATTCGTACCGGCACCGAACGGGTAGCGTCGCCGGCGATCCGCGCTACGCGGCCGTGGAAGCGCGGTTGGCGATGCAACCCGACATCGATGTTCCGGCCATCAATCTGCATGGCGCGGCGGACGGCGTGGCGCCAGTCCGGGCGTCAGAAGGCCACGGCAAACATTTCACCGCGGCGTATCACCGCCGCGTTCTGGAGAATGTCGGCCACAATGTCCCGCAGGAGGCGCCGCAGGCGGTTGCCGACGCGATCCTGCAGCTCTGCAAGGATGCGTCGGCTTAGATCATTTTCTGATATGGTGTCAGGGCAGATGCAGCAGATGCGGAACGAAGATGCCGAGTGCGGTAATCGCAATACCCGCCAGCGTCAGGATCCCCGATATCCAGGCCAGAGCAATCATGCCGGTAATGATGGTGCCCGAAGCCAGCACGATGCCGATCTGAAACGCCGCCGAGGCAAGCTCGAAGTGGTGATATTTAGCCTCTGCTAGGTCGCGCTCTTCCTCCGCGTGCTTGGCGCGTTCGGCCAACTGTTCAGTGCCTTCGCCGGTGTCCGGCTCGGAACGATAGCGCGCCGCGGTTTTCTGCCATTCGTCGATCTGCTTTTGCACCGCCGCCTTGGCGGCCTCGTCGCCCGCGGCGCCGAGCCCTAGCTTGGCCTGCTCGGACGCGGTCTGGACCACGGTGCGGCGGATGCTCTTGGCTTGAAAGAATGCCCACAGATTCGAAGATTGGACGTTCTTGCTGATGGATTCGGTCTGGGCGCCTTTGCCCAGCGTCTCCGACAGCGCCAGACACAACGCGATCACGGCAATCAAAAGCGCGATCTTCTTGTTCTCGTTGGAGGCTTCCTCGGCCTGCTCCGCCTGCTCCATGCTCTCATGTGCGCTCATAGTGATTGCCCTCCCTGCTCAACAGGGTCACGATTGCCGAACAACACCGCGCACGCAAGAGGCAAGCTGATCCGCCAACAGTCTGTCGGCATGTAACGGCAGTTAATTCAGGCGCGGGGATGCGCGGTGCGGTACACCTCGAACAGCCGCTCGGTATCGATTCCGGTGTAGATCTGGGTGGTCGAGAGCGAAGCGTGGCCGAGCAATTCCTGGATCGCGCGCAGATCGCCGCCACGGCTCAGAAGATGGGTCGCGAAAGAATGCCGCAGCGCATGCGGTGTTGCGCTGTCGGGCAGCCCCAGCGCTCCGCGCAGCCGTTCCATAGTGAGCTGGATGATTCGGGCCTTCAGCGGGCCGCCTCGGGCGCCGACAAAGATCGGCCCTTCCGGCGGCAGCGGATGCGGACACATCGCCACATAATCCTGGATCAGTGTCAGCACGTTCTGCAGCACCGGCACCATGCGGGTCTTGTTGCCCTTGCCGGTCACGACAAGCACATCGCCCGCGCCGGGTACCGGCACATCGCGGCGTTTCAATCCGAGCGCTTCGGAGATACGCAAACCCGATCCATATAACAGCGCCATCACCGCGGCGTCGCGCGCCCAAATCCAGGGATCGCGGGCTTCACCGGCGCGCTCGTCGGCGTCGGTGAAACGCTTCGCTGCCGCAATATGGATCGGCTTGGGCAAGCTCTTTCCGACCTTGGGCGCGCGGATCGCCGACAGGGCGCCGACCTTGCCCTTGCCTTCCCGTTCCAGGAAGCGGCCGAACGACCGAATGCCTGCCAGCGCCCGCATCAACGAACGGCTACCGATATCGTCGGTGCGCCGCATCGCCATGAAGGCCCTGATATCGCTGGCCTCAAGCGCGGCAAAACCGGCCAGCGTCACCCGCGTGCCCCAATGCTCGGCGAGAAAAGCCAGACACTGGCGGACATCGCGCGCGTAGGCCTCGGATGTTTTCGGCGACAGCCTTCGCTCGGTGCGCAGGTGCGACAACCAGCGCGTCATCTGCAGCGCGATGTCGTCGGCGGCGCTGTCAAGTTCGATCGGCTGGACGACGGGCGCTGGTTTGGCCATGAAATTCTCGAAATGGGATTCTCGAACGAGGCGCGAATACCCCGATACTATCACACCCCGGTCGTTTAGCTTTGGTGAACCCGCGCCGATCGGTTCGGATATTCGTCCCAGCGCCAGCTGGTGCTGCTGGTCCCGGACGGCCCGTGACCTTAAATGGTCCAAGCCCCCTTGAGTTGATTCGCATGGACCATTCCGCGCGCTCCAGCACAGCATCCGCATCATCGACGCGCGTAGTCGATGTGCTGGTGCCGGTCGCGCTCAATCAGGCCTATTCCTACAGGGTGCCGCGCGGCATGGAACTCAAGCCGGGCGATGTGGTGTGCGTGCCGCTGGGACCGCGCGAGGTGGTCGCGGTGGTATGGGCAGACAACGCCAATCCCGATCCGCGCCTGCACAATCGCCTCAAGGACGTCGGCGAAAAGCTCGACGTGCCGCCGTTGAAAGATGAGCTGCGCAGCCTGGTCGATTGGGTCGCCAATTACACGCTGTCGGCGCGCGGCATGGTGCTGCGGATGACGTTGCGGATGGGCGAACATCTCGGTCCGGAGCGAGCGCGGATGGGCGTTCGCCTGATCGGCGAGGTCCCCAAGCGCATGACCCCGGCGCGGCGGCGGCTGATCGATATTTTGTCCGATGGCTTGCTGCACGGCAAATCCGACGCCGCCAAGGAAGCCGGCGTCAGTGCCGGCGTGATCGATGGCCTGGTCGATGAGGGCACGCTGACATCAGAGCCGATGCCGCGCGCGCTGGCGCCGCCGCCGCCCGATCCATCGTTCGCCGCGCCGGACTTTTCGCGCCAGCAACGCACCGCGGTGGACGCGATGCGGGCGCTGGCGGCGAATGGCAGTTTTCACGTGGCCCTGCTCGATGGCGTCACCGGATCGGGCAAGACCGAAGTCTATTTCGAGGCCGTTGCCGAGATCATCCGCCGCGGCAAGCAATCGCTGATCCTGATGCCGGAGATCGCGCTGACCGGACAGTTCCTCGACCGCTTTGCGCAGCGCTTCGGCGTGCGGCCGCTGGAGTGGCATTCCGAACTGACCCCGCGCACCCGGCAACGCAACTGGATGGCGATCGCGGCGGGTGAAGCGCCTGTCGTGGTCGGCGCGCGCTCCGCGCTGTTTCTGCCCTATGCGAACCTTGGATTGATCGTGGTCGATGAGGAACACGACCAGGCCTATAAACAGGACGAGGGCGCGCATTACCACGCCCGCGACATGGCGGTGGTGCGGGCGCACATCGCCAGGATTCCGATCGTGCTGGCGTCGGCGACACCATCGGTGGAAACCGAAGTCAACGCGCGCAAGGGCCGCTATCAGCGCGTGGTGCTGCCGTCGCGGTTCGGCGGCCAGCATATGCCGCACATCGAAGCGATCGATTTGCGGCGTGAAGCGCCCGCGCGCGGCCGTTTCATCTCGCCGCGGCTGGCGCAAGAAATTCAGGTTGCGATCGAACGGCGTGAGCAGGCGCTGCTGTTCCTCAATCGCCGCGGCTACGCGCCGCTGACGCTATGTCGTAGCTGCGGGCATCGCTTTGCCTGCACGATCTGCGATGCCTGGCTGGTGGATCATCGGTTTCGCCAGCGCCTGGTCTGCCACCATTGCGGCTTCTCGATGCCGCGTCCGCAGGTCTGTCCGCATTGCGCGGCCGAGCAATCGCTGGTGGCGGTCGGCCCGGGCGTCGAACGCTTGCAGGAAGAGGCCGCAAACCTGTTTCCCGAGGCGCGCACCATGGTGCTGTCGAGCGATTTGATCACGTCGATCGAGACCATGCGCAGCGAATTGAACGAGATCGCGGCGGGCCGGGTCGACATTATCATCGGCACCCAGCTGGTGGCGAAGGGTCATAACTTTCCGCGGCTGAATCTGGTGGGCGTGGTGGACGCCGATTTGGGACTCGGCAATGGCGATCCGCGCGCCGCGGAACGGACCTTCCAACTGCTCAACCAGGTGATCGGCCGGGCCGGGCGCGACCAGGGCCGCGGCGTGGGCTATCTGCAGACCCATCAACCGGAACATCCCGTGATGAAGGCGCTGGTGGCGTGCGACCGCGAGGCCTTTTATGCCAGCGAGATCGAGGCGCGCGAGCGCGCCGGCTATCCGCCATTCGGCCGGCTCGCAAGCCTGATCATTTCGGCGGGCGATCGGCCCACGGCGGAAGGGTTTGCGCGCCGGCTGGCTGCGATTGCGCCGCTCGACCAGCGGATCCAGGTGCTGGGACCCGCCGAAGCCCCGCTCGCCGTGATCAAGGGCCGCTATCGCTTTCGGCTGTTGGTGAAGTCGCTGCGGTCGGTCGATATGTCGGAATATTTGCGCCAATGGCTGGCAGCCGGCCCCAAGACCAAAGGCAATCTCAAGCTCGAGATCGACGTCGATCCACAAAGCTTTTTGTAAGGCAGGAAGCTACGTCGTCGCGTCCGCTCCCCGCGATGAAGGCAAACAAAAGCCTGCCGTCGTTTCCGACGGCAGGCTCTTTTTCGGCGTGCAGGAAGATCTGCGGCCGTACCGGACGCAACGCTTACCAAACTCGCTGGCGTAAGAGGGCGTTGAAATGCCCGAGGGTTACATGACCTCAGCGACGATACGGCCAACGCCGGCGCCTGCGATACCGACGGCGCGCGCCGCGGCGGTCGACAGATCCAGAACCCGGCCGCGGACGAACGGACCGCGGTCATTGACGGTGACGATGACGCTGCGGTCACCATGGGTCACCCTCAGCTTGGTGCCGAACGGCAACGAGCGGTGGGCGCATGTCAGGGCGTTCTGATTGAAACGCTGGCCTGAGGCGGTCTTGCTTCCGGATTCATTGCCATAAAAGGAGGCCATCCCAGAGAAGCTGTGCCCGGAACCGGACGACGAGACGATCGCAGCATTGGCGTCCCGCCAGGAGCTGTTGAGGCGTGATGATGGTGATGGTACCGGTGAGCCGAAGCCTCGGAGACGCCACCGAGCAAAAGAGTTGCAGCGAAAAGCCCGAGCGCTGTACGCGACGGGAAAATCTTTCCCACCGCTAGTTTGTTAGATGTCAGCATTAAATTGTCCCTCAAGATAGTATTGCCACATATGTGGCAAGTGGAACCCCCGCTCCGTTTTGCCAGTGAGCCGTTTGGTGGCCCAATAAGGCGTAAAATGGGCAGTAAATCATTTTGTTTCTCACTGAAACATCTTGTTACTCTGTTCAGATAATCCACAAATATTTTTAAATACTTCGCTTTAACCAATTATTAATCTCGATATTAGGTAAAAGTACTCACGAATACAGTTATCGCCTGTGACGGCTAGATTTGAGTAAGTAATGCGAAGCTGGCGCGATTCGCGCGGAACGACGTCGGTGCAGGCAGCCCATGATGTCGGTGCATTACTGGGCCGGAACAAAATCCGTCTTTGGTGACCGCCGCTCGCCCGCGGGGAACGGAGTGGATCGGCGACGGCGGCTTGCGTCGCAACGCGTTTGTCGAGGCAATCGACGAATCGATACGCGACACGTCGTTGTGCGACATCGCCGTCATGTTGCACCTGCGCGCCTGCTATGTTAGCAAAGCCGCGATTTTAACGATGCCGATACAATCCGTATCGGTCCGGAAATCGAAGTCCCGCTTGAATTCCAAGGGCTTGGATCGCTAGGCGCCGCATTGTGGCGACGGTTTTTCCCTTGCGAATTTGACAGCTAAAAGAGCATGCAGTGGCTGCAGAAGATCCGTCGGTTTCGGGAGTGTCCGGTCGTTATGCAACGGCCTTGTTCGAGTTGGCGCGGGATGAAAAATCCATCGACGCGGTAAAAGCCGATCTCGACAGGTTCGAAGCCATGCTGGCGGACAGCGCCGATTTGAGGCGGTTGGTTCGCAGCCCGGTTTTTTCCGCTGATTCCCAGTCAAAGGCGCTGGCGGCGGTGCTCGATAAAGCCGAGATATCCGGCATTTCCGCGAAATTTCTAAAAGTTCTCACCGCCAATCGCCGGCTGTTCACCGTCAGCGATGTGCTTCGCGCGTTCCGCGCGTTGGTGGCCAGGTTCAGGGGCGAGGCGACGGCCGACGTTACCGTTGCCGAAACGCTCAGCGACAAGAATTTCGACGCTCTGAAGACCGCGCTGAAATCGGTGACGGGCAAGGACGTCGCGCTCAACGTGAATGTCGATCCCTCGATCATCGGCGGCCTTGTGGTCAAGCTGGGCAGCCGGATGGTGGATAGTTCGCTTCGCACCAAACTCAATTCGATTAAGCACGCGATGAAAGAGGCAGGCTGATGGACATCCGCGCCGCGGAAATTTCCGCGATCCTCAAGGATCAGATCAAGAATTTCGGCCAGGAGGCTGAGGTTTCCGAAGTCGGACAGGTGTTGTCCGTTGGCGACGGCATTGCCCGCGTCTACGGCCTCGACAACGTCCAGGCCGGCGAAATGGTCGAGTTCGAAAACGGCACGCGCGGCATGGCGCTGAATCTGGAAACCGACAATGTCGGCATCGTGATCTTCGGCGCCGACCGCGAGATCAAGGAAGGCCAGACCGTCAAGCGCACCCGCGCCATCGTCGATACTCCGGTGGGCAAAGGCCTGCTCGGTCGCGTCGTCGATGCGCTGGGCAATCCGATCGACGGCAAGGGTCCAATTCAGTCGTCCGAACGCAAGCGGGTCGACGTCAAGGCGCCCGGCATCATTCCGCGCAAATCGGTCAACGAGCCGATGGCGACCGGCCTCAAGGCGATTGATGCGCTGATTCCGGTCGGCCGCGGCCAGCGCGAGTTGATCATCGGTGACCGTCAGACCGGCAAGACCGCGATCGCGCTCGACACCATCCTGAACCAGAAGCCGCTCAACGCGCAGACCGACGAGAAGATCAAGCTGTATTGCGTCTATGTCGCGATCGGCCAGAAGCGCTCGACCGTGGCGCAGTTCGTCAAGGTGCTGGAAGAGCAGGGTGCGCTCGAATATTCGATCATCGTCGCGGCCACCGCCTCCGATCCCGCGCCGATGCAGTACATCGCACCGTTCACCGGCTGCACCATGGGTGAGTATTTCCGCGACAATGGCATGCACGCGGTCATCATCTATGACGATCTGTCGAAGCAGGCGGTGGCCTATCGCCAGATGTCGCTGCTGCTGCGCCGGCCGCCGGGCCGCGAGGCCTATCCCGGCGACGTGTTCTATTTGCACTCGCGTCTGCTCGAGCGCGCCGCCAAGCTTAATGACGATCATGGCGCCGGGTCGCTGACCGCGTTGCCGGTGATCGAAACCCAGGCCAACGACGTGTCGGCCTATATTCCGACCAACGTGATCTCGATTACCGACGGTCAGATATTCCTCGAGACCGACCTGTTCTTCCAGGGCATTCGGCCCGCGGTGAACGTCGGCCTTTCGGTGTCGCGCGTTGGATCGTCAGCGCAGACCAAGGCAATGAAAAAAGTCGCCGGCAAGATCAAGGGCGAGCTCGCACAATACCGCGAAATGGCGGCGTTCGCGCAGTTCGGCTCCGATCTCGATGCCTCGACGCAACGCCTGCTCAATCGGGGCTCGCGGCTTACCGAGTTGTTGAAGCAGCCGCAGTTCTCGCCGCTGAAAATGGAAGAGCAGGTCGTGGTGATTTATGCCGGCGTCAACGGCTATCTCGATGCGCTTCCGATCGCCAAGGTGCGCAGCTTCGAGGACGGCCTGCTGTCGCTGCTGCGCGGCAAGAATGTCGATATCCTCAATACCATCCGCGACACCCGCGATCTCAACGACGACACCGCCGCCAAGCTCAAGTCGGTGGTCGAGGGTTACGCCAAGACATTTGCTTAACGAGACATTTGCTTAACGAGACGATCGCTTGATTTGCCATCGAGGCCGGTATCAGGCCGGTCTTGATGAAAGAGGGGCTTGCGATCGGATCGAGGATCGGATCGCCGGGGTGAACTAAGAATGGCTTCACTTAAAGACATGCGGGTCCGCATCGCCTCGACCAAGGCGACGCAGAAGATCACCAAGGCCATGCAGATGGTTGCGGCGTCGAAGTTGCGTCGTGCGCAGACTGCTGCCGAGGCGGCGCGGCCCTACGCCGAGCGAATGGATGCGGTGATTTCGAATATCGCCACTGCCGCCGCGGGCGCCCGGCGCCGCGCCGCTACTCGCCGGAACCGGGAATGACAAGGTGCATCTGCTGCTGGTTTGCACCGGCGAACGCGGCCTGTCCGGCGCATTCAATTCGTCGATCGTGCGGTTGGCCCGCGAGCAGGCGCTGGCGCTCATAAATCAAGGCAAAGAGGTCAAGTTCTTCTGCGTCGGCCGCAAGGGATTTGAGCAGCTGCGCCGCAATTTCGAGAAGCAGATTGTCGAAAACGTCGAGCTACGCTCGGTTCGCCAGCTCGGCTTCGTGAACGCCGAGGACATCGCGAAGAAAATTATCGCGCGCTTCGAAGCCGGCGAGTTCGACGTCTGCACGCTGTTCTATTCGCGCTTCAAGTCGGTGATCGCGCAGGTTCCGACCGCCCAGCAGATCATACCGCTAGTGGTGGAAGCAAAGCCGGCGAATGCCGGGCCGGCGACCTCTTACGAATATGAACCGGAAGAGGACGAAATCCTGTCCGGCCTGTTGCCGCGCAACCTGGCGGTCCAGATCTTCCGCGCCTTGCTGGAAAACAACGCCTCGTTCTACGGCGCGCAAATGAGCGCGATGGACAATGCCACCCGCAATGCCGGCGACATGATCCGCAAGCAAACCTTGATCTACAATCGAACCCGTCAGGCGATGATCACCAAGGAGCTGATTGAAATCATCTCCGGCGCCGAGGCGATTTGACGGCCGTATCAACAGGAGGCGATCCATGGCATATGTGACGTCGGCGACGACCAAGGGCGGTCGCAACGGTCGTGCGATGCTCGACAATGGCGCACTTGCTCTGGCGATGGCTGCGCCCAAGGAAATCGGCGGCGCTGGCGACGGACATAACCCCGAACAGCTGTTCGCGCTGGGTTATTCCTCCTGCTACGGCCAGGCCATCATGCTGATTTCGAAAAAATACGGCCTCGATGGACAGGCCGCGCGAGTGACCTGCGAGGTCACGCTGGATCAGAAGGACGGCGGCTTCGGCCTTGCAGTCGAACTCAAGGTTTCGATTCCCGGCGCCGACAAGGAAAAGCTCCAGCAACTGGTTGAAGAAGCCCATACGGTCTGCCCGTACTCCAAGGCAACCAAGGGCAACATCCCCGTCAAGCTGACGGTCGTTTGAGATAGAATTCGAAGGAGAGAGTTTTCATGGCTACACCTGCCAACCAGACCGGACGCATCACGCAAGTCATCGGCGCCGTCGTTGACGTGCAGTTCGAAGGACATTTGCCGGCCATTCTGAACGCGATCGAGACCAAGAACGGCGGTAACCGTCTGGTGCTCGAAGTCGCGCAGCATCTCGGCGAATCCACCGTCCGCACCATCGCGATGGACACCACTGAAGGTCTGGTTCGCGGTCAGGAAGTGACCGATACCGGCAACCCGATCATGGTGCCGGTTGGCGCCGGCACGCTCGGCCGCATCATGAACGTGATCGGCGAGCCGGTCGACGAAGCCGGGCCGATCACCTCGGAAGGCAACCGCGCGATCCATCAGGAAGCGCCGCTCTATACCGACCAGTCCACCGAAGCGGAAATTCTCGTCACCGGGATCAAGGTGGTCGATCTCTTGGCGCCTTATGCCAAGGGCGGCAAGATCGGGCTGTTCGGCGGCGCCGGCGTCGGCAAGACGGTGCTGATTCAGGAATTGATCAACAACGTCGCCCGCGCTCACGGCGGTTACTCGGTGTTCGCCGGTGTCGGCGAGCGCACCCGCGAAGGCAACGATCTGTATCACGAGTTCATCGAATCCGGCGTCAACAAGAAGGGCGGCGGCGAAGGCTCCAAATGCGCGCTGGTGTACGGCCAGATGAACGAGCCGCCGGGCGCTCGCGCCCGCGTCGGCCTCACCGGCCTCACGGTCGCCGAGCATTTCCGCGATCAGGGTCAGGACGTGCTGTTCTTCGTCGACAACATTTTCCGCTTTACCCAGGCCGGCTCGGAAGTTTCGGCGCTGTTGGGCCGTATTCCTTCGGCGGTGGGCTATCAGCCGACGCTCGCCACCGACATGGGTGCGCTGCAGGAGCGCATTACCACCACGCATAAGGGTTCGATCACCTCGGTGCAGGCGATTTACGTGCCGGCCGACGATTTGACCGACCCGGCGCCGGCGACCTCGTTCGCGCATTTGGACGCCACCACGGTGCTCAATCGCGCGATTTCGGAAAAGGGCATCTATCCTGCGGTGGATCCGCTCGAACTCGACCTCGCGCATGCTGTCGGCGAGCGTTGTTGGCGAGGAGCACTACACCACCGCGCGCATGGTTCAGCAGGTGTTGCAGAAATATAAGTCGCTGCAGGACATCATCGCCATTCTCGGCATGGACGAGCTGTCTGAAGACGACAAGATCGCGGTGGCGCGTGCGCGCAAGATCGAGCGCTTTCTGTCGCAGCCGTTCTTTGTCGCCGAAGTCTTTACGGGATCGCCGGGCAAGTTCGTCGATCTCGCTGACACCATCAAGGGTTTCCGCGCCATCTGCGAAGGCAAATACGATCATCTGCCCGAGGCGGCGTTCTACATGGTCGGCGCCATCGAAGAGGCGGTCGAAAAGGGCAAGAAGCTCGCGGCCGAAGCAGCGTAAGAGGGCAAATCGCGAATAGGGATTGGCGAATAGTTAAAGCCGTTCCCTTCTTCGATACGCTATTCGCCATTCGCCAATTCGCAGGACTTAACCATGGCCACCTTCCACTTCGATCTCGTGTCCCCGGAAAAGCTCGCCTTCTCCGGAGAAGTCGATCAGGTTGACATTCCCGGCACGGAAGGCGATTTCGGCGTGCTCGCCGGACACGCGCCGGTCGTGGCGACAATTCGGCCGGGGATTCTGACGGTGACCGCCGGCGGCACGCTCCAGAGGATCATCGTGCTCGGCGGTCTGGCTGAGGTTTCTGACAAGGGCCTTACCGTACTTGCCGACGTGGCGACCTCGATCCAGGACCTCGATCGGGCCAAGTTCTCCGATACAATTTCCGACATGGAAGTCAAGCTTGCCGAGAAAGACGGCTCGGAGCTCGACCGCGCGATCGAGCGGCTTGATCATTTCAAGAGCATCCAGAACCAGCTCAATTCGACTGCGATGCATTAGCCCGCCTTCCAAGTCGAATTTTTCAAAAAAGTTCCGAATGAATACGGCATTCGCGACGACGTCGTGAACGCCGGAACCCGGTTGCGGCCGGGAACTTCTGTCGGCATTCTGCCGCGACAGAACATTGTCCGAGGCCGGCCGTCATCAAGCGCAAGATCGCAGCGATTTTTGCGACTGATATCGCCGGCTACAGCCGGCTGGTTGCCGAGGACGAAGAGGAGACGCTGCGTCGTCTGGCTTCCTATCGGTCCGTCACCGATGATTTCATTGCGAGATCCGGCGGCCGCATTTTCAACACCGCGGGCGACGCCGTTCTTGCCGAGTTTCCGAGCGCTGTCATCGCAATCGGCCCGTTTGCGGTCGAGCCGAATTAGCGGTCCTGCTATCTCACGGCCCGGACGCGCGGATGACGTTTTTCAGAGCGCGAATTCCGCGAAATGCTGCGCCACGGTCCGATATACCTCGCGCCGGAAAGGCACGACGAGATCGGCGACGCGGTCGAGCCGTTCCCATCGCCAGCGATCGAACTCTGCTGGCTGGCCGTTGCGCGGTGTCAGCGGATCGATTTCGTTATCGTGCCCGGCGAAACCCAGCGCGAACCATTTCTGGCGCTGGCCGCGGAATCTCGCGAGCCGGTGCGATGATGGTCCGTCGAACGGCGGAAACTCGTAAGTCAGCCAGTCGGTTTCCCCGAGGAATTTGGCGCGCACCACGCCGGTCTCTTCCCAGAGCTCGCGCATCACCGCGTCGCGCGGATCTTCATTGGCGTCGATGCCGCCCTGTGGCATCTGCCACTCAAAACCCGGAAGAATGATTTCCGGTCCGTCGTCCTTGAACCGTCGGCCGATCAGGACCCGACCGGAACCGTTGAACAATGCAATACCCACATTGGGTCGGTAGGGCTTGCCATCGGTCATGCAACAATCAGCTGCCCGCGAGTTTCGAAAATTCCTTGACCACGCGCTCGTAGACCGGTCGCTTGAATGGCACGATCAGATCGGGAAGGTTCTTCATCGGCTCCCATCGCCAGTTGACGAACTCCGCCTTGTGGCCACCGCCGGGGCTCGCGACATTGATCTCGGCATCCTGGCCGGTGAAACGAACCGCGTACCATTTCTGCCGCTGGCCGCGATAACGACCCTTCCAGGTGCGTCCGGCAACGGTGCGGGGGATGTCATAGATCAGCCAGTCCGCGACCTCGCCGAGCTTCTCGACCGAGCGCACACTGGTTTCCTCGTACAGCTCACGCTTGGCAGCCGCCCAGGTGTCCTCGCCGGGATCGACGCCGCCCTGCGGCATCTGCCAGACGTGAGATTCATCGACGTGTTCAATACCGCCGGCGCGGCGACCGATGAAGACCAGCCCGGCTGCGTTGATCAGCATCATACCGACGCATGTTCGATAAGGCAGGTCTTCGTAACGCGCCATCCCGTCAAAGCCTCTTATCGTCATCCCCACGGACCCGGCATTTCCAACGCAAAGTTCGCGCCACCTTGTCACGCCCTTATTTATTAACGAATTTTGGATTCGGAAGGATTCCCGAAACTACGATGATTTGGGTTCGAAATTTTCTAAACGGACTGGCGGCGAAAATGGGTTGCACGAAAATTAAGAGAACGTTCAAGCTGTTACACGAGCGGACATGGCTCGTAAGTCCTAGACCCTGGCGACCAAAAGCTGCTGGAGCAGTATTTTATTCTACGACAAATAAGTCCATGCGTTCCAAGCAAACTTAAATCGCGCAGCGAGGCGGAGTTCTTTCCTCGATCAAATTTGAGGCCATGCGGTGGAGTGCTAGCTCGATTTTGACTTCAGCATAGCGGTTGTCAACGGCACCAGCATGATGCCACGGCTCTCCAGCGCCTTGGTCCAAAGGCCGATCCGCTCGATCGAAATAGGCAGCGCGGAGGCGACCCCGATGGCGATTCCTCTCTCCTTCGCCAGATTTTCAAGCTTTCCGAGCGCCCGGTCGATCTCTGCTGCCGTTGGCACGGCATCGATGCTGAGATCGGCCTTGGCGAAAGGCATCGCCTGGCTTGCTGCCAATGAGGACGCGACGCTGCGCGGCGCCGACCCATCGTCGAGATAGCCGAGCCCGCGCTTGGCGGCTTCGTGAACAATGGGCTGCATCACGGCGTCGGTGACGACGAAGCGTGCGCCCATAAAATTGGCAATCCCGGCATAGCCCTGGAACCGGCTGAGGTGCCAGAACAGGCGGTCGAGATTCTGTTCGGCGTCCAGCGTTGTGAGCAGCGTCTGCGGGCCGGGGTCGTTATCGGGATAGTCGAAAGGCTCCATCGGAATCTGCAATAAAATTTCATGGCGTTGCGCGCGCGCGCGTTCGGCCAGTTTGCCGGGGTCCGAACCGTAGGGTGTAAATGCCAGCGTCACCGCGGCAGGCAGTTTCATAATGGCGTCAGTGGTCTTGGCGGCACCGACGCCAAGTCCGCCGACGACGATGGCGACAACCGGCATCTTCGCAGCCTTGGCGCGGTCGGCTTCGGCGGCGTAGGCCGTGAACGGCTTCAGTCCATCCGATACCACCGGGATCATGCCGTAGCGCGACTTTTCAAGCAGGCGCTGATCGATTCCAGCCATCATCGCCGGCGGCGCGTCGGCGTCGACCTTATCCGCAGCATCGCCGCCGATCGCGACGTTGTGGCGCGCGCCGCTTGAGCCGTCAATAATGGTGACGGTTTTCTGGTCAGTCGGCGCGACTTGCGGGGCTGCGGATTTAGCATCGGGTTGGGGAGTGCTGGATGGCGCTGTCGTAACTCGTTCGCCCGAGGCGGCCTGAGGCAGCGCAATTCGCGCGCTCGGCTCTCCGCCTAGCGGATTGTCATTGAAGATGGCGACGCCCGCAAAGGCCACCAGAAAAAGACCTAATAGCACCGCGAGCGCCTGGGCCCACGTAAACGGCAGCCGATATCGGCGTTTCTGCCGCACCGTCTGCTGTCCGAGCGGTGTGCTCAGATCGTCGGCCGTCTCTGCCATGGGCCTCCCCAAATCAACCGTGCCACGATACCACGGCCGGGCAAGGGCGCGGCAGATCCCACGCGGCGTGGCCTATGCAAAAGCATGCGCCGGACTGCGGGGGAGCCGCATCCGGTTCACCCAGCAGAAAGGGCGGCTCGAAGGCCGCCCTTTTGACACTGTTTCCTTAAGCGAACCGGGATCGCCCCCCGATCAAGCCATCGCTCCAACGCGATGGCCGAGCCGATATCAGTTCGCTTCCTTGTTGGTGGGCTTGTCGATCGCGGCCTTGTCGCCCGCAGCCTTGTCGCCGCTCGCCGGCGCGCTGGCATTGACCTTGACGCCATGGAGCAAATCGTCCGCCATCTTCAGCGCTTTGTCGTCCTTGGCATCGGGCGGCACGTAGGATTGCGAACCGGTCTTCTCGTCGCCCTCGGACTTCAGATGGCCGCGGAGCGAGGCTTCGCCCTTGGTGTCGGTCCGCGACTTCAACTCGTCGGGCACGTCCTGAAGCACCTCGATATCGGGAACGATGCCCTTGGCCTGAATCGATTTGCCCGAAGGTGTGAAGTAACGCGCCGTGGTGAGGCGCAGCGCGCCATTGCCGGAGCCAAGCGGAATGATGGTCTGCACCGAGCCCTTGCCGAACGAGCGAGTGCCGACCAGGGTTGCGCGCTTGTGGTCCTGCAGCGCGCCGGCGACGATTTCCGATGCCGATGCCGAGCCGCCGTTGATGAGAACGATCAGCGGCTTGCCCTTGGTCAGGTCGCCCGGATGCGCGGTGCGGCGCTGGGTTTCCTCGGCGTTGCGGCCGCGGGTCGAAACGATCTCGCCCCGCTCAAGGAAGGTATCGGAGACCGTGACCGCTTCTTCCAGCAATCCGCCGGGATTGTTGCGCAGGTCGATGATGTAGCCCTTCAGCTTGTCGCCGATCTGCGAGGACAAATTGCCGATTTCCCGCTTCAGGCCCTCGGTGGTCTGTTCGTTGAAAGTGGTGATGCGGATATAGCCGATGTCGTCGCCCTCCACATGCGCGCGCACCGAGCGGACCCGGATATTGTCGCGCACCAGCGTGACATCGATCGGGTTGTCCTGGCCCTTGCGAACGATCTTCAGCTTGATCTTGGTGTTAACCGGGCCGCGCATTTTCTCGACGGCCTGATTAAGCGTGAGGCCCTGTACCGCCTCGTCGTCGAGATTGGTGATGATGTCGTTGGCCATGATCCCGGCCTTGGAGGCGGGGGTATCGTCGATCGGCGAGACGACCTTGATCAGCCCATCTTCCATCGTGACTTCGATGCCGAGTCCGCCGAATTCTCCGCGGGTCTGCACCTGCATGTCGCGAAAGCTCTTGGCATCCATGTAACTGGAATGGGGATCGAGGCCCGACAGCATGCCGCTGATCGCCGAATTCGACGAGCTTGCTGTCGTCGGGCTTCTCGACGTAATCGCTGCGGACCCGCTCGAACACATCGCCGAACAAATTAAGCTGGCGATAGGTGTCCGACGTCGCGGCACGCGCGCTCGATCCCATCAGCACGGAACGTGGTTGGGTCACGAACAACGTCAATGCCGCGCCGGTGGCGGCGCTCAGCAGAATTACAGAAGTCTTGCGCATCATCCGCGAACCTTTTCGCCTTCATTTGCGGTCCACCACGGACCTGGATCGATTGGAGCGCCGTCCTTACGGAACTCCACATAGAGTACGGGCTGGCTCGCATTGGCAGCAAGGATGGATGCCACCTGAGATGTCGTCCCCATCGTCGCGACCGGTTCCCCCGTCAGTACAAACTGGCCGATGTTAACCGAGATTCGCTCCATCCCCGCGATCAGGACATGATACCCGCCACCGGCATTGAGGATCAAGAGTTGTCCGTAGCTGCGAAACGGTCCGGCGTAAACCACCCAGCCGTCACACGGTGTTGTGACCTGGGCGCCGGGCCGGCTCGCCAAGGAAATGCCTTTTTCTGCGCCTCCAGCCCCATCGGAACCGCCAAACTCGCAAATCTTGACGCCATTAACCGGCAGGGCAAATGACCCTTTGGCGGACGCAAAGGCAATGGCAGGACTCAGCCGGGCAGGGTCCTTGAGGGCGGCCAGATTTGGCTTGCCATTGAGGGCGGCCGGAGTTCCCTTCAGGTTCGCGGCTGCCGCGGCTTTCGCCGCACTCTTCAAGTCCTGCTCCATTTTGGCGATCAGGCCCTGCAACGTGTCGACCTGCCGGGACAACGCGATGGCGCGCGCGCCTTCCGCTTCCATATCTTTTTCGATCGAACTTTGTTTTCGCTGTCGCTCGTCGACGAGGGCGGCGAGCCGGATTTGGTCGTCTTTGAGTTTGTCGCGGTCGACCGCAAGCTGGTCGCGCTCGGTGGCGATGGTCTTGCGAAGCCCGATCAGTTCGCCGAGGTCGCCGGCCAATTTTTCCGCACGCGCGCGCAATTCGGGCACCACCGATCCGAGCAGCATGGCGGTACGGAGCGATTGCAATGCATCTTCGGGTCGTACCAGCAACGCCGGCGGCGTGCGCCGTCCGGCGCGCTGCAGCGCCGCCAGCACCTCGACAATTTCGGAGCGGCGGGAATCAAGCGAGCCGCGGATCTGCTGCTCACGGCTGTCGAGCGGGCGCAAACGCGCTTCGGCGTCGCCGATCCGCGTCTCTACTCCGCGCACCTGGGCTGCGATGTCGATCAGTTGCTGATTGAGCTTGCTGCGGTCCTGTCCGATCGCGGCGATGTCGGCTGCGAGTTTCTGCTGCAATTCGGCGGCGTTTTTTTGCTGCGCGCGGGTAGCCTCGAGCTCCTGCTCTCGCTGCTTGATGGCGTCGGGTGAGGTCGCCGTTGCCGGCGGCGTCGATGCCGCATCCTGTGCCGCCGCGGGCGAAAGCCAGATACCGCCAAGGCTTCCGGGGATAAGGGCCTCGGACACAAGGCTTGCGAACAACAAAGCGATGGAAAGCGGGATCCGGGCCGAAGCAAGCTGACCGCGGCGGGCGGTGTCAGAGTACGATTGAATGTCCCGATTTGGCTGCATCGAATCCGAATCAGTGCCTTGGTTGCTTGCAATACGCGAGCTTACACGCGGTGGTAAGGGTGCCCCGCCAAAATGGTCGCGGCCCGATAAATCTGTTCCAGAAGCATGACGCGAACCATTTGATGCGGCCAGGTCGCTGAGCCGAACGCAATGCCGAGCTTCGCTTTGCGCCGCAAATCGGGCGAAAGTCCGTCCGCGCCGCCAATCGCAAAAATAGTGCTGGCGACCTGGTCATCCCGCCAGCGGCCAAGATACCGGGCAAAGGCTATGCTGCCGATATTATCGCCGCGCTCGTCGAGCGCCACCAGGACGGATTTCTCGGGAATGGCCGCCGAAATCGCCGTGGCTTCTTCGGTTATCCGGGCTGACGGATCGCGGGCGCGGCTTTCGGGAATCTCCTGGATCTCAAGGCCGCGAAAACCGAGTTTGCGGCCGATGTCGTCGAAACGTTCGCGGTAGCGTTCGGCCAGCTCCCGCTCCGGGCCCTGCTTCAACCGGCCGATTGAGACAACGACGAGGCGCATGAGAGCTTTTTCCGGCTTGGCATGTCCCCGGAATGGGTCCAAAGGGGAAAGCCGGTTTGCGGCAGAAAATACGCTAAATCAATCACGGCGCGCGCATTCCGATCGCGAACGCGCGATGCGCCTTGCCATGCGCTCAGCCAATTCTCACCGGCTGGTGGCCTTAAATTACCTTCGCCGCCGTCGGGCTCTGCGTCCACAATCTTTCCAGATTGTAGAACTCGCGCACCTCGGGTCTGAATACGTGCACGATCACATCGCCGGAATCGATCAGCACCCAGTCGCAGTTGGGCAAGCCCTCGACATGAACGCTTTTGATTCCGGTTTCCTTGAGGCCTTTGGCGACATTTTCCGCGATCGCGCCGACGTGCCGGTTGGCCCGGCCGGTGGTGACGATCATGTAGTCGGAAAATGCAGATTTGCCGCGAAGGTCGATGGTGACCGTTTCTTCCGCCTTCATATCGTCGAGGCGGGAGAGGATCATATTCAGGGTCTTGTCGGCGTCGGGTTGCGCCTTCAAGGCCGCAGCTTGTGTCGATGTTTTACGCGTCTTGGGTAAAACAGACTTGGACAATACAGGTGTGGCCAGGGACCATTCCTTTCACTGTATCGCGAACGCCGAATCTTGACGCCCGCTGACTATACTACGCATGTGGGGTTAACGGTTTCAACATTCCAGTGCATCCGTCCTGTCACTTCTTGGTCTTCCAGCTGCCGTCCGGGTTCCGAAGGCCGGTCGACGACAGGTTCAATTTCATCCCGGTGAGAAAGACCCAGGCGGGGGCGCGGCGGTCCGCCAGCGTGCCGGCCTGATTTTCGGGCAGGCGATAGCGCCTGAGCGCCTGGGCCGCCGGTGCTGCCAGCGCGCGAAAACTCTGCGGCGGACGGTCGATCACGGCGATCGGGACTTGGGATGCGATGCGCCGCCAGTTTTGCCAGCGATGAAATTGCGCGAGATTGTCAGCGCCCATGATCCAGACCAGGCGCAGGCCGCGAGTGCGGCGGCGCAGATATGTAATCGTGTCGGCAGTATATCTCGTTCCGATGACAGCTTCGAGACAAGTTACGTCGATGCGCGGATCGTTTGCCATTCGGCGCGCGGCGTCGGCGCGTTCTTCGAGATCGCGCAAGGCCCAGTGATCCTTGAGTGGATTGCCCGGGCTCACCAGCCACCATACGCGGTCGAGGTTCAATCGCTTGATTGCGAACAGGCTGATGGCGCGGTGAGCAAGATGCGGCGGATTGAATGAGCCGCCGAGCAGGCCGATCCGCATGCCGTCGTTGTAGAGCGGAAGGACGCGAGACGCGGATGGGGGCCCGACCAGATCTGGCGTCAACGGGGCCACCGCGTGCGCAATGTCGGGGCATTTGCCGTGTACGAGCTTTGGTTCGAAGACACTTGGGTGTTCACGGCCGGGTTTGCCCGGTGCCATGGACGCGATATTTGAAGCTGGTCAGCTGTTCGGCGCCGACCGGGCCGCGGGCGTGAAATTTCCCGGTGGCGATCCCTATTTCCGCGCCAAAGCCGAATTCGCCACCGTCCGCGAATTGGGTCGATGCATTATGCAGCACGATCGCCGAATCGACCTCGTTGAGAAATTTGCGCGCGGCGTCGGCATCGTCCGTCACGATCGCGTCGGTGTGATGCGAGCCATGATGGTGAATATGCGCGATGGCTTCGTCCACGCCATCGACCACTTTCGCGGTGATGATGGCGTCCTCGTATTCGGTATCCCAGTCTTCATCGGTGGCCGGCTTTACCCGGGCATCAGCGCGCTGCACCGCATCGTCGCCGCGCACCTCGCATCCGGCATTGATCAGCATCTCGACCAGCGGCTTGAGACTGGTCGAAGCACCGGCGCGATCGACCAGCAAGGTTTCGGCGGCGCCACAGACCCCGGGCCGCCGCATCTTGGCGTTCAGCACGATCGACTTCGCCATTTCCAGATTGGCGGCATGATCGACATACACGTGGTTGACGCCTTCCAGATGCGCGAACACCGGCACCCGTGCTTCAGCCTCGACGCGCGCGACGAGGCTTTTGCCGCCGCGCGGCACGATCACGTCGATGCCGCCGTTCAACCCGCTGAGCAAAAGACCCACCGCCGATCGGTCGCGGGTCGGCACCAGCGTGATGGACGCCTCCGGCAGGTCGGCCTCGCGCAGTCCCTGCACCAGGCAGTCATGGATCGCGCGGCAGGAGCGAAAGCTCTCCGAGCCGCCGCGCAGAATTACCGCATTGCCGGATTTCAGGCACAACACACCGGCGTCGGCGGTGACGTTGGGGTCGGCTTTCGAAAATCACGGCGACAACGCCAAGCGGCACGCGCACGCGTTCGATAATCATGCCGTTCGGGCGTTGCCAGCTCTCGGTCACGACGCCGACCGGATCGGCAATATTGCGTACCGTGGTGATGCCGTCGGCCATCGCGCCGATGCGCGCCGGCGTCAGCGTCAGCCGATCGATGAAGGCGGCACTAGCGCCGCTGCCACGCGCTTCCGCGACATCTTCGGCATTGGCCGTGAGAATCGCCGCAGCATTGGCACGGATGGCGCGCTCCATGGCATCGAGCGCGCGATTTTTCTGCTCGGGCGACGCCAGCGCCAGCACCCGCGCGGCGGCGCGGGCGCGCCTCGCCAGATCGGTCATCAGATCCGGCAAATCCGCATTTCCGTCGATGGCTTTCAGCGGCACGGTCATCTCAGGTCCATCTTCAGTTAAGGCCATGTCCTAGCACGGAAATCCTTGTTTTGCGAGGTGCCGGCTCGGGCATCGGCCTGGTTCGGGGATCATCCACCGCTCGGGCCGACAACGAGATCGTCGCGGTGGATCATTTCCGCGCGGCCTGAGATCCCGAGGATGGCCATCACATCCGGCGACGAGCGGCCTTTGATTTTGTCGGCGTCCTCGGCGTCATAGGCGACAAGACCGCGGCCGATCTCGTGGGTATCCGGCCCGCGCACCACCACGGCGTCGCCGCGGGCGAATTGACCGTCGATCCGTATGACGCCAGCCGGCAACAGGCTCTTGCCCGCGCGCAGCGCGCTCACCGCGCCGGCATCGATGGTCAACGTGCCCTTCGGCTCCAGCGAGCCGGCGATCCACCGCTTGCGCGCGGTGACGGGATTGGCCGGCGTCAAAAACCAGGTACAGTGCCCGCCCTCGGCGATCGCCCGCAGCGGATGCTCGATCTTGCCGGATGCGATCAGCATATGCGTGCCGGCCGTGGTCGCGATCTTCGCCGCCTCGATCTTGGTGTGCATGCCGCCGCGCGACAGCTCGGATTCCGCGCCGCCCGCCATGGCTTCGATTTCCGATGTGACAAATTCCACGATCGGGATCAGCTTGGCGTTCGCGTTGCTGCCGGGTGGCGCGTCGTAGAGGCCGTCGATATCAGACAGCAGGATCAGCAGGTCGGCGCTGGCCATGGTGGCGACGCGCGCGGCGAGGCGGTCGTTGTCGCCGTAGCGGATTTCATTGGTGGCGACGGTATCGTTTTCATTGATCACCGGCACCGCGCGCCATTCCAGCAGCTTGGCGATGGTGGAGCGCGCGTTGAGATAGCGACGGCGTTCCTCGGTGTCCTGCAGCGTCACCAGAATCTGCCCGGCGCCGATGCCGTGATGTCCGAGCACCTCCGACCAGATCCGCGCCAGCGCGATCTGTCCCACCGCCGCGGCTCCCTGGCTTTCCTCGAGTTTCAGCGTGCCGCGGGGCAGCTTCAGGCGGCTGCGGCCGAGCGCGATCGCGCCGGACGACACAATCAGCAATTCGCGGCCCTCGCCATGCAGCTTGGCAAGATCGGCGGCCAGCGCGGCGAGCCATGCGGCCCGGACTTCGCCGGCCTCCAAATCGATCAGCAGCGAGGAGCCGACCTTGACCACGATGCGGCGAAAATTTTTTAAGGCAGGGCGGGCCATGGATGCTGTCGGGCGATGCGAAGTTGCGGTGAGGAGATTGGAGTTTTGCAGCCGAACGAAATGAGCGCAAGTCAGGCTTATACGTTGAGCCTTTTAAATCAGCCTTGCGGCGTTGTCGGCGCCCACGGCTCGGTCTGCGCGGCGCTCTTGGCTTTGACCGATACCGGCGCCTCGCCGATCACGTCGACCAGCGCCCGCAACGCGTCTTTTACGCCGGCGCCGGTGATGCCCGACATCAATAGCGGCGTTTTCTTCGCAGCGCGCTTCAAACGATCTTTTTGCTTCTTGAGTTCGTCCGCGCTCACCGCGTCAATCTTGTTGAGTGCGACGATCTCGATCTTGTCGGCGAGCTGCCCTTGATAGGCGTCAAGCTCGGTCCGCACCGTCTTGTAAGCCTTTCCCGCATGCTCACAGGTTGCATCCACCAGATGCAACAGCACGCGGCAACGTTCGACATGGCCGAGAAACCGATCGCCAAGACCGGCACCTTCATGCGCGCCTTCGATCAGCCCGGGAATATCAGCAAGTACGAATTCGCGGCCGTCGACATCGACCACGCCGAGCTGCGGATGCAGCGTGGTAAAAGGATAGTCGGCGATTTTGGGCTTGGCGGCGCTCACCACCGAGAGGAATGTCGACTTGCCGGCGTTGGGCAGGCCGACCAGGCCGGCATCCGCGATCAGTTTCAGCCGCAGCCAGATCCAGCGCTCCTCGCCGACCTGCCCCGGATTGGCGTTGCGCGGCGCCCGATTGGTGGACGACTTGAAATGCGCGTTGCCGAAGCCGCCATTGCCGCCTTCGGCCAGCACGAATTTTTCGCCAAGCGTGGTGAAGTCGTGGATCAGGGTTTCGCGATCTTCATCGAAAATCTGGGTGCCGACCGGCACCTTGAGCACGATCGGTTTGCCGTTCGCGCCATGGCGGTCCTTGCCCATGCCATTGGTGCCCTTCTGGGCCTTGAAGTGCTGCTGATAGCGGTAGTCGATCAGCGTGTTCAATCCATCGACTACTTCGATGACGACGTCGCCGCCGCGGCCGCCATTGCCGCCGCTCGGGCCGCCGAACTCGATGTACTTCTCGCGGCGAAACGCCACGCAGCCGTTTCCACCGTCGCCGGAGCGGATATAGACCTTTGCTTCATCCAGAAATTTCATGGCCTACAGGTATCGCAGGGGCGCCGATGCGGCAACCTTTACGTGCCGGATATCGTCGAAAAGGCCACATTTTTGGGCCTTTTTGCGACCTTGCGCTTCTTCTACGCGAGCCTGTTATAGCTTGGCGGGCCGGCGCCGGATCAGAAACTTCTGCGATCCTTCCAGCACCAGCTCGCGACGTTGATTGAACACGGTGCTGCGCAGTGTCACGGCACCCGTGGTACGCCCAGGCGTCAGCTCCGTCACTTCAAGCGCCGGATAGATCGTGTCGTCGGCAAACACCGGTTTCAAGAACCGGCTCGATTGTTCGAGAAAGCCGACCAGCGATTCCTCCACCATAAAGGGAAACAATCCGCTTCCCGGCGCGGTGTAAATCAGCGTCTGAAAACCATGCGCAAGCAGGTTGGGCATGCCGCGCGCGCGACAATATTCGACATCATAGTGCACGGGATGGGTGTCGCCGCTCGCGGCCTGAAAGGCGGCGAATACCGCCGTCGTCATGGTGCGGCTTGGGATCACGAAGCGCTCGCCAACAACGAAGTCCTCAAACCAGCGCTGTTCCGGCACCACGCGATGCTGGGCGGGATCGAACTCGGCCATGGCTAGTCCTGCGAGAAGGGGCTGACTACTTATCGGTATCGCAGTGGTGTCGTGGCGGCAATCGGTTCAAAGGTCATGCCCGGGCTTGTCCCGGGCATCCACGTCTTTAAAACGGGCGGCCCAAGCGACGTGATGGCCGGAACGCGTCCGGCCACACGAACAATACGAAGCGACGCCGGCAGTCACACATGAATCTGTTCGCGAAAATCTCGAACGTCACGGACGAGCGCTCGGCGCGCCTCGTCGGTATCTTGCTGATGCTGATATCGGTCGGCACCTTTGCGTTCGGCGACACGCTTGGGAAATTCATTGTCGCGACCTATTCGGTCGGGCAATTGCTGCTGCTGCGCGGCGCCGCGGCGCTGCTGGTGCTGTTGCCGTCGATATGGCTGCACCGCCGGGAGTTTCTGCGGCTGGAACGGCCATGGCTGCAATTGTGGCGCACGATCCTCTCGACGCTGGAAGTCGCGGCCTTCTTTCTCGCAACGGCGTATATGCCGCTCGCGGACGTCGTCACTTATTATCTGGCAACGCCGATCTTCGTCACAGCGCTGTCGGCCATCGTGTTGCGCGAGCGGGTCGGCTGGCGGCGCTGGAGTGCTATTCTGGTCGGATTTGGCGGCGTCCTGATTGCGCTGCAACCTTCGGCGCAGACCGTGACATGGCCGGCCATGATCGCGCTTGCCGGCAGCGTGGCCTTTGCGGTGTTGATGCTGATCACGCGCTCGTTGCGCTCAAGCCCGGATATCGTGCTGGCATCGTCGCAATTCATGGGCACGCTGGTGTTCGGCGCCGTGCTGGCGCCGTTCGGCTGGATCACGCCCACCTTGGGAAGCCTGAGCTTCTTTATCGCGGCCGGCTGCATTTCGGCCGTGGCGCTGCTCTGCGGCAACCGCTCGCTCAAATTCGCCCCGGCCTCGATCGTGGTGCCCTATCAATATTCGATGATCATTTGGGCTGTGTTGTTCGGCTACGCGGTATTTGGCGACGTGCCATCGATTGCGACGATTGCGGGCGCGGCCGTCATTATCGGTGCAGGGTTTTACATCTTCCTGCGCGAGCGGGATATCGGGCACGGCGAGCCGGTGGTCGGCTCGCCGGTGTAAATGTCCTCGTCGTCACGGCCGGCGCGGGGACGACGAGCTGTTGCGGAGTAATTACCGCTTGTGCCGCGTCGAGCTGTTCCAGTTTTTCAGCGACGACCAGACGCTGCGCGACAGCCTGAAGCAATCCACCGGGGTCGACGACCCAAGCGCCTCGAAGCGATGCAGTTCGACGCCGCTCCACTGGAAGCCGCATTTTTCCAGAATGTTGCGCGACGACGGATTGGTCACCCGCGCGCCGGAGATCAGGTGTTCGATCGCGAATTCCTCGAAGGTGAAATCGATCGCCGCTCGCGCCGCTTCGGTGGCAAAACCCTGGCCCCAATGCTCGACGCCGAGCCAGTAGCCGAGTTCTGGCGCGTCCGGCTGGCGCCAGTCGATGCCGACCACACCAATCGGGGTGCGATTATTTTCGATCAGGAACACGGTCTCACGCGGCGCGTTCGCCATTGCGCGAACGAATTCCACGGCATGTTCCTGCAGATAGGGATGCGGCAGGCGGCGGGTATTCTCCGCAATGCGGCGATCATTGGCGAGATGCGTAATGGCTTTTACGTCCGCGAGCGTCGGCCTGCGCAGCATCAGCCGTTCGGTCTCGAGGACGCAGCTACTCGCTTCACGCAATGTCGGAGTGGGAATATCCTGCAACATGTCGGGCTCCTGTGATGCAGCTCTCGGACGATGGCGCGTGTTCTGGTCGCAAAACGGGTGTTGCGTTTTGCGACCAGAACACGCGCAATAAAAAAGGAGGCCGGTTTCCCGCCTCCCCTTAGAGCCCTCTGGAGCTCCGCCGGTTCAACAGGACCGGCGGACTCATGGTGTCCACCGTTTACTCGGCCGCGGCCTCTGTCATCGGAATAACCGAGACGAAGGTGCGGCCGTTGCCTTTTGCACGAAACTCGACATGGCCTTCGACCTTGGCGAACAGAGTATGATCAGTGCCCATGCCGACATTAAGGCCGGGATGCCAGGTGGTGCCGCGCTGACGCGCGATGATATTGCCGGGGATCACGTGCTCGCCGCCATAGGTCTTGATTCCAAGGCGCTTGCCCGCCGAATCACGACCGTTGCGCGATGAACCGCCTGCTTTTTTGTGAGCCATTGCCCGTCTCCGACTTCTATCTCTTCTCTAGATCAATTCCTTGACGGAATCATTTCACTTTGTGTCGCGCTTCACTTTGTCGCGCTTCACATTTTATCACTTTTTGTCCTTCGCCGCGGCCTTCTTGGCCGGGGTCTTCTTCGCATCGGGCTTGGCGCGCGGCTTTGCCGCTGCCTTCGCCGGCGTTTTGGCAGCCGCTTTCTTGGCGGGTGCTTTCTTCTTCGGCGCCTCGTCGTCGCCATCGACCGGCGTCACCACCGGCTTCTCCCGCTTCGGCCGCGGACCGACGGTCGGCTTGTTGTCGTTGGTCAGGATCTCGGTGATACGCAGCACCGTGATCTCGTCGCGATAGCCGCGCTTGCGGCGCGAATTCTTGCGGCGGCGCTTCTTGAACGAAATGATCTTGGGGCCGCGCTTGTGCTGCAGCACTTCGGCCGCAACCGAGGCGCCCGCGACCGTGGGCGCGCCAAGCACCGGCGAATCGCCGCCGACCAGCAGAACTTCGCCAAGCTGCACGATCGTTCCGACATCACCGGCGATCTTGCCTATCTCGAGCACATCATCCGGAACGACGCGGTATTGCCGGCCGCCGGTTTTGATGACTGCGAACATCGTTTAATTCCTTCGTGTTCGATCCCGGCCTCGGACTTTTGGTCCGGGTCGGCTTTTTCTTCAGTCGTTATGGATTCGATTTTCGCGCGATCGGGGAACGAGCCCCTGAGCCGTGCAAAAACAAGCGGCGCGAGGAAATCCCGCGCCGGCTGGCCGGACTTATAGCCCGTGGCGGCTCCGAGTCAAGATAAAGTGGCCCAAAAACTGGCTGAATATAAGGGATTTAGCGCATTTTTCGCCGATCTCGCCTATTTCCGGATCGCGCGATCCCGCTAATGAAACCAATGGGTTCCTCACTCGTTGTCATCCGATTCCGACACGGCAAGGGCAAAAATGGCTGAGGACACACTGACGACCTCCGGCATCGGCAGGCACGGCGCTACACGCCTGCCTTCGGTGACCGTGGACAGCTTCAATATCGAGTTGAAAGATGACGACGGCTATCTCGGCGACCGCGCCAGCAAGGGCGCTTTCCGGAAGATCCTGGACACGCTGCGCGAGCCGCTGAAGAAAAACGGTGACGATCCCCTGGGCGGCAAATCCGCCGAATCTATCGGCAAGAGCACGCTCGACGAGGCGCTGGTGGGCGACGACGTCGGCGCCGCGGCGCTGGTGCATGGCGCGATCGAGGAGTTCGCGCAGGAGCTGGCCTATGTCACCTCGCGGTTTCTCAAGACCAAAGCCTGGGCCGATACGGAGCGCATTGTTGTCGGCGGCGGCTTTCGGCAGAGCCGGGTCGGCGAACTTGCGATCGCGCGGGCCGACATCCTGCTCAAAGCCGACCGGTTGGAAGTCGATCTGGTTCCGATCCGCTTTCACCCTGACGATGCGGGCTTGATCGGCTGTCTGCATCTGGCGCCCTCGTGGATTTTCGAGGCCTATGACAGCATCCTCGCGGTCGATATCGGCGGCACCAACATCCGCTGCGGCGTGGTCGAGACCCGCTGGAAAAAAGCGCCGGATCTATCCAAGGCCTCGGTCTGGAAGTCCGAACTCTGGCGCCATGCCAATGACGAGCCGACCCGCGAGGGCGCGGTGAAGCGGCTGGTGAAGATGCTGAAGGGACTGATCGACACCGCCACTGCCGAAGGCCTCAAGCTCGCGCCGTTCATCGGGATCGCCTGTCCCGGCGTGATCAACGAGGACGGCTCGATCGAGAAGGGCGCCCAGAACCTGCCCGGCAATTGGGAGAGCAGCCGATTTAATCTGCCCGCCAGCCTGGTCGAAGCCATCCCGCAGATCGGCGATCACGACACCGCCGTGCTGATGCACAATGACGGCGTGGCGCAGGGCCTCTCCGAAGTACCGTTCATGCAGGACGTGGAGCGCTGGGGCGTGCTGACCATCGGTACCGGATTGGGCAATGCGCGCTTCACCAACCGCAAGAAGGAAAGGGAAAAGGACAAGGACGACAAGAAGGCCAGAGACAAAGATAAGGACACGGAAAACAAGAAAGAGAAGAAGGCCAAGGATTGATGCGGCAACTTCTCGAGTAAAGCTTGCAAATCATCTTCTGGGGAGGCGCGGTTAACCTTGACTGGTTAGGTTAAAACAGAGATCGCGTTGCCGACCGCACCCGGTTCGCTATCGTGCGATCGTCGCTCAGTGGCCCGCGAAGCCGCACTTCCGGGCTACAATTTCAATGAGCGACAAGGGACCGCCGGTTTTATCGCGTCTGGCGGTCCCGCCCCGGATTTTGCGGTTCAGCCTCCAGAGCGTTTTCAAGCGAAGTGGATGCCGGTTCGCGTAAAGAAAACGCGTCAAATAAAAAGTAGAGCCCCCGTTCCGATTCAATCGGAACGGAAAGGCTCTAGCTCCAGCCGATGCGCGCGAAGAACGCGGCGATCTCGGCTGCGGCGCGATCGGGATCCTCACGATGCGGAAAGTGGCCCACTCCCGGAAACAGCGCGAGATCGAGGTTGGCGAAAGTCTCAGCCAGCCGATCGGTCCAGGAAAAGGGAAATAGCGGGTCATGCTCCGCCCAGCGGATGCAGGTCGGCACATCGATCGGGGTGAGGTGTGGGACCTCGCCCTTCATCATCCTGATGCGGCCGGCATGGGAGGCGCGGTAATGCGCGAAGCCGCCGGCGAGATTGCCGGCTTTGAGGAAATTGTCGGTGAAGGCTTCGAGGACCTCGTCGAAGGCATCCTTGCGGCACGCCCAGGATTTCAGAAAATGTCCGATAAAAGTCCGGCAACTTTCGCGCGTCGCGCCGACCAGGCTTGGCGCCATCTCCATCTGATTGAACGACTGATACCAGATATTGTTGAGCCGCTCGGGCTCCGCCATTCGCGGGCCGATGCCGGGATAGACGAAGTCAAAGAAAAATAATCCGGAAAGTCGTTGCGGAGCGGTTCGAGCCATCGGCTGCATCAGTGCGCCGCCGACATCATGGCCGACGATGCCGGCCTGCTTCAGGTCGAGCGCATCCATCAGCGCCAGCATGTCGGCGGCATGCTGGTCCGGACCAAACGGGCCGTCGGGCTTGTCGCTGTCGCCGAAGCCGCGCAGATCCGGTGCGAATAATGTGTAGCGATCGGCGAGCCGCGCCATCACCGGCTCCCAGGTGAGCCAGAATTCGGGCCAGCCGTGCAGCAGCAACAGCGCTGGTCCCGCGCCGGCCCGCGCGACGTGGAAGCAGGCCCCGCTAGCGCGGATTTTCAGGTGCTGCATGGTGCGGGCTCCTTTTTGCGGCGTGCCGCGGCCTTCGGCGGATTTCTGCTCACCCGCGCCTTGTCTGGCCCGCCGTCCTCGCCTAGAACTCGGCCCGACCGCGGGGCCAATCACCCCAAGATGGCGCCTGGAGAGGTGGCAGAGTGGTCGAATGCACCGCACTCGAAATGCGGCATAGGTGCAAGCCTATCGGGGGTTCGAATCCCTCCCTCTCCGCCAAATTCAATTCGCAACCCATTGTAAGCGTTCACGTATTTATGCACCCGCGCCATGCCCTGGCCGGCATGGAAAAGTTGCGCTCGGCCGGCGCGCAAGTTTTGGGACGTCGCCTGCGAAGTCCCCGATCAGCATCAGGGCTTTTTACAATCGGAATAGAACGTGCCGTTTGTCGAAACGATTCGTTCGATACATTGCCTCGGATCGGTCGGCGCGCCGCCAACGCTGAAATCATATGCTTGGGTCTTGAGCACAAGGGCGTAGCGTCCCGGGGTTAATTCCAACGATGTGTCTTCGCTATGCAGTTCCAGCATTTCGGGATTGTCATTCACTGGAGACACACGAAATGGAAATGAGATGTTTCTCATCACCCATGCGTCGCTGTCCGGCTTCGCGCTGATCACGCCGGTCGAAAATTCGTGCTCGATCTTGGCGACAATTCGCACCTCGGCGCCGTCTGCGATGCTGGTGATGTCGCGGCGGAAGACAATAAATTTTGGATGCCCATTCGTCAGGATGGTTCGACTGGGTGTCATGATCGCGGCGGATACCCCGACCCGAATATCGGGTGGCCGGCCTGGCAACAGGCTTAATCCGATCACCGCATCGTCGCCGACTGCATAGACACCATAGTCTGTCGGCCGCAGTGGCGCTGGCCCCCCCGGTGGCAGGGCGGACGTCGCGTGGTTGCCCGCCTGCAAAGGTGCGATCCGCTCTTCAATGGTAGCCTTCTGTTCGGGCTTCGGCAGGATATGGACCAGCGACAGCAGCCGCTCCCGCTGCTGAACAGCCGCCAATACGGCTACGAGAACGGCAATCAGGGCGGCGGCTCGTCGCAGATGGGACCACCGGGTGCCCGTCTGTTTCGAATCGCGGGCGTCGCGCTCAGCAACCACATTCAAAGGCGGGCGTGGCTCGACGTGAGGAACGAGCTCGGAGACAACAAGGTTGCGCGCCGTTGGCGCGCTACGCGGACTATTGAGCTGCAGTTGGCGGGTTGGGGCAACAACACCGTCGCGCTGCTCCGTGAAGGCTTCGACACCGCGGATAGCAGTTTCCAATGCTTGCTGCGTTCGGTCTTTTTCCTCGGCGCTAACATCTGGAAACTGCTCTTGAAGCTTATGACGAGCGAGTTCATAGATCGCCTGCCGCATATCTTCCGGATTATTCTTTAGCGAGTCGATCATGCGCGCAAGGACCAGCGCGAACTCGACCTCAAGGGACGCCGGTTCTGGCCTGTCTCGATCGCTTGGTATGAGGTCGCTCGAAGCCACCGGGTGGGCTAATCCTGTTCGCTTGAATGAGTGCCCAAGGTACAGACCGGGCGATCCGTCTTTCTGGACACCATGGCGAGGTTTCGCGCCAGCGATACTAACAGTAATCGCTTCACGCTATCCATACGTCCCAAGCCTGCATCAGATCTGCCATCTTGTGGCCGTCTTGTGGCCGCTCGGGAACCAGCCATAGGTCAGGGAGAGCAGGACGCGGAAAATGAGCTGAATTCAAGAGGCATTTTCAGCCCAAGGGACCGCTGGCGGGTCTTCTGACCATCGCGACCATCGACGAAGGCGGCTGCATAATGCTTGAGCTTGATGGTTATTTCGCGAACTTCTGGAGTGCCGTTGCAAGTTCGTTGATGCTCGATATGGCCTTCTCAATTTGAGTAAAAGGACCATCCCCGGAGGAGCAGCTGGTTCGCGTGTACGCGTTCACGACGAGCACGATGGCAGTTAACAAAACCAGACGGTTCAATAGTGTCGTTGCGACTGACTTTAGCATCAGACCGGCTCCCTTAATTCGGCAACACGCTTTGCCAAGGCCTCACGGTCCGCTTTAAGCTTTCTGATCAGGCGAGCTGTTTCAATGGTGATGACAGCGCCGGTATCTAGCGGCTCAATGGAAACGCCGACACGCGCGCCGGTGCACCAAACAACGCGTGCTCTCAGACTCTCCGCTCTGCTGAGAATACAAAGATCGACTTCATGGCGCGGAATAACTGGCTCGGAAAACTCCAGCATCGCGCCATTTCGGGACAGGTTCCGAACCAGGCAGTCCATGGTCGAGGATCGCCCGTTGAATGCAATCCGGCCAGCAAGGTACGTTCCGCCTGTCGCTCCTACGTTGTTCTTTCCACTTGAGGTCCCTTTTCGACACACCGCGCGTTTTCAATCTCCGGTTTAGCAACCGCGGTGCCAACCTCAGTTTGTTATTGATCATCTGTACAACTTTAACGACGAACGGTTTTACACCCTTCCCCGGAACGTCCAGCCCGGGGACACAGGCAAGCTGGCAACCCAAGATGCCGGGGCTTTTGCTGGTACGCCAAACGCAGCTCCAAGGTTCCCGGATTTCGGAACAAGCAGGTATCCATTCGCGTTGGGTATGGATTCAAGCTTTGGAGACAGATGAGCAACTCCCATCAAGGCATCGATCAGCACAAAGGCGAGATGCAGGCCTCAGACAAAGACCGGGCGCAAGCCGCGCATAAAACGTCACCTGACAAGTCGGCTTCGCACGAATCGACGCGCGATCCCAACCTTGATGACCATCCCCGAAAATCCGGCTCTAAATAATTTCTGGCCGCCATAGGGCGCTAGACCCAGTTCGCCGTTCAATCGATCGGCCAACGGCAAAACAGGGATCGATACATGACGGACGATACTGAAATTGCGTGGCATCGAGAGCAAATCGCAAAGAACCGCACCATTCTCGAAGAGCTGGAGGCCGGCAATACTGCCGGCGGCGATGTCTTTCCGGAGACCCGATCAGAAATCGAACATCTCAAAGCGCAGATCGCTCAATCGGAGCTGATCGTCGCCGCCAGCGAAAAAATGTAGCTCTCGGAAACGGGTATCTCCAAGCAACCCCGAACATAGTGTTCAGTATCGTCAATGGTGCAGATATCATCGCTGAGCTTGGAACGGGTGGCGCGTTCGGCTTCCGGGAGTCCAAACCAATTGCGCGGCGCGGTAAATGCGTAGTCCGTAGGGAGAGTGTCGAAAGTCCGACCACAGCAACTGCAAGTCCATATGTGATCCACGGCGTCCTCCGTCACTCTCTAGGTCGATTCGGGCATGACCTTGCCGGTTCGGATTCGCTCCATCATTGAGCTCAGGGCCATGACGATGAGCGGCACCGAGAGCGCCACATAGGCATTGTCGATGCCGAACGGGTTGCCCATCATGAACCACGCGATGGTGGCGACCAGAGAGCCCAGGATACTGAACAGCGCCCCGGTTTTGGTGCCGAACCATGGCGCGTAGAACACCAGCAGCACCAGCACCGAAAGCGATGCTCTGATCGATTTGGCCAGGAACGCCATCTTGAGAATGTCCGGCGTGTAGATCGCCAGCACGACCGGAAACAAACCAGCGATCATCGTCGTGGCGCGAATGAAATTCAGCGATCGCCGCTCGTCGGCTTGCTTCGCCGCGAACCGGGTATAGAAATCCTTGTAGAGCAGCGTCGCGGTTGCAACGCTGGTCGCGGCAATGGTGCCGAACAGCGACGCCGCCAGTCCTGCTGCGACCACGCCCGCCATCACGCCGTTCATGTCAGCGATCAGGGTAGAGAAAGCGTCGATCGACTTGATGTGGGGGTACAGCGCGAGCGCGCACATCCCGATCAGCGCGGTTCCGATTCCGAACAGCACCATCAGCAAAGAGGCGTAAAGGCTCGCGACTTTCGCCTTCTGCGGGGTTTCAACGGTGTTGATGGCCTGAATCACATATTGCGTGGAGAAAGTGGCGCCGACCCCGGCGATGAACCAGGCAAAGATCTGGTTCCAGCCGACATAGGTCCAGGAAAACATCTCGTCGGGAAGACGCGCCTGCAATTCGCCGAAGCCGCCGACTCTGGAAAGTCCGAAGTACGCTGCGACGCCGATGCCGACGTATTTCACGAACGAATGGATCACGTTGGTGTAGACGACGGATCTCATTCCGCCCATGAAGACGTAGAGAACGGCGACGATGCCGCAGATGATGGTGGCAAGCGTGCGATCAACGACGAGCAACGCGCTCAAGATCGCGCCGCCGCCCGCATACATCGCGCTGGCGAGGATCTGCAGGGCCAAGATCATCGCCAGCGACGTGGCGATTTTGGTGTGTGGCCCGTAAACGTCGGCGAACACCGCGGAGATCGTGTTGTGACCCGATGCCTTGTATTTCCCGGCGAGGAAAAAAGCATAGAACAAGAAGCCGGCGCCGAGCGAGATGATGGCCCACGAGGCGGAGATACCGACCCGGTACGCTTCCTGTGTGGTCCCGACACTGATCGACGTTCCGATGGCTTCGGACAGCAACATCAGGCCAACCAGAACGGCAGGGATAGACGAATGGCCGCTGGTGCCGGATGTAAAGGTCGCCGCCGTGGCGACGGAGCGTTGGATGACGCTGGTGAGAAGGCCGAGACAGATGATGTATCCAACGACGATGGCCAACGCCAAATAGTTGGTGTGCATTTTTTGCCCCCATGCGCCGACCAACTTTATTCGTGGCTGAGCGCTGCTATTCGGTCTTTTTTTGGAGCTTGCCTGCCTTGCCCGAAAAGGCAAGCTGCTCTCATGCCGGAAAGGAAGCCGCGCTCCCGGCCGCAGCATTACCAACCGATGTGGAACCATTGGTTCGCAAAGACGTTGATGGCTCCGGGCTCAGCTGCGGATTTCAGATGCAAAAATCCTACATGCGAAGATCTTACATGCAAAAATCCTATATGGTTGCCTGCGGGCTGGTTCTGGCGTTGGCTGTTGCGGGCTGTTCGGGTCCGAAAGGTGACAAGGGCGACAAGGGTCAAAAGGGAGACCAGGGCGACGCCGGTCCGACTGGCCCAGCCGGGCCGCAAGGTCCACAAGGTCCGGCGGGGAAAAACGGCGAGAACGGCGTATCACCGCCGGCTCAATTCAGGGTCGTGAGAGCGTCTCCCGACGGTGTGGTGTCGAAGCCCGCGCTGTGCGGCACCGACGAAGTCATGGTCAGCGCGACCTGCCTTTCCAAAACTGGCGCGGTCAATCAATCTCCCAAGACGCTCAGCGACACCGGTGCGGCGTGCGATCCGCGCCCGGGCGAATCCGAAATCCCCGACGTGGTCATTCTCTGCGAGAAGCGACAGCAATAATCAGGCGATGCGGTCCGAACCGGCGCCGTCCGGAGACGTGAACGTGTGAACTCCGGGCACATCGTCAAGCACCGCTCTGAGGGCTTCGTGCAGGGTCGCAAAAACCCGCGTCTCGCCGATCACCATCGTGATCCGGTGCCGGTCCATGTCGGAGCGCAGGTACGGACTGACACGGGCGAAGATAATGCCGACGCCCTGATGCGACAGCTCTTCGAGCAAATCGCGCAGCGATTGTGCGGCGGAATAGTCGATATCGGTAATCGGGCCCGCATCGACGATGAACCAGCGGACCGGCGTCGGGGCGTGTTTCACGAGAGAGCGCACCTCGTCGGCGAAGCAGCTGGCGTTGGCGTAAAACAAATCCGAATTGAAGCGATAGACGATCAGCCCCGGTTCGGTCTCCTTGCCTGGCATCGCGGGCATTGGAGCCCAACGGCCGGTTTCGTTCGGCATCAGCATAATCGTGTGCGGGTTATAGCTGTGGCGCACATGCCGGAACAGCGACAGGGCGATCGCCAGCAGGATACCTTGTTCGACGCCGATCGCGACAACTGCCGCGGCGGTGATGACGGCGAGATAAAACTCGCCCGGGCTTTCGCGGCGAATATCAAGCAGACCCTTCACGTCGATCATCCCGGTCGCGATCGTAAATACGATGCTCGCCAAGACGCAGCGCGGCAGATATTGCAGGGGGCCGGTGAGGAACAGCAGCACCAGCAGCACCACGCCTGCAAATACCAGTTGCGCGATCTGGCTGCGCGCCCCGGCGCGATCCGCCATCGCGGTCTGGGTCGGGCTGCCGTTGACCACAAACGTTCCGCTGACGGCGGCGACCGCATTCGCGGCCGATATCCCGAGGATGTCGGCGTCCTCATCGAGGCGTTCATGGTACCGCATGGCGAAAGCGCGCGATGTCGCAGCACTTTGCGCGATGATCATCACAAAGCATGAAGCGGCCACCGGCAGCAGCGCCAGCGCTTCGCTCCAGGCCACGTTCGGTAGCCCGAGCGCGGGCAATCCCCCGGGGACCGGGCCGATCACGGCGATGCCGCGTTCGGCGAAGTGGAACGCGGCACTGGCCGCGATCGTCCCTACCACCGCGAACAGCGAAAGAGGAATTCGCGGGACGACGCGTTTGCCAAGCAGGATGCTGCCTGCGACCAGCGCGGACAGCGCCAAAGTCGGGAGATTGGCCTTTGACAGATTCTGCAGGATCTCCCAGGCCTGAAGCAACGTGTTGTGCGCGTGGACCGTGACACCGAACATGTCGCCCAGCATCGCTATCCCGACCTGAAACCCGACGCCGGTGAGAAATCCGATCAGTACCGTTCGCGAGAGAAAGTCGGCGAGGAACCCCAGCCTGAAGATCCACGCCAGAAACAGAAGCCCGGCAGTCAGCAGCGCCACCATGCCGACCAGCGCGAGATACTTCTCGCTGCCGGGTTCTGCCATGCGGGACAGCTGGCTGGAGAAGATGACGGCAGTGGCCGAGTCGGCGGCCACGATAAGATGGCGGGAAGAACCGAACACCGCGAACGCAACCAGCGGCAGCAGGACGGTATAGAGCCCGGTGACCACCGGCATGCCGGCGATGCGAGCATAACCCAGTACTTGCGGGATATTCATGGACGCCAGCGTCACGCCGGCAAGAACGTCGCGTATTGCCGCGGCGCGGCTGAAAGGCTGCAGGCCCCTAAAAAGCTTCAACCGCATCGCTCCCCCCGTCAGCCTGCATCGCGCCCCGAGCGGGGCGCGGGGATTTGCGTCCCGCTGTTTTCCTATCGCGACGCAAGCAGGCGGTCTTTGGCCGTAAGCCTTATCAGAAGCCTTCCGGGGTATCTGCAGTTTTTTGAGTGTCGCTCAAGGAGGATCGTCGCCCAGACGCCTCCGGTGCGGCTGCGATCAATGCGCGGCCGCGCCGCTCGCTTTGGTCCGCTTGGTCAGCAAAACCGCGATGGCGGCGAGAACCAGCACGCCGGCGATCACAGCGAACGTGTCGCTAAAGCCCATCACCAAGGCCTGTCGTTTGACACTATTGCCTAGCGCGATGATGGCCTGCTGATGCGCGGCCGCGGGATCCGGTACGCCATGGTTCATGAAGAAGTCGGTCATCTGCGCGATGCGGTTGCGGACTTCGTCGCGGCCGAGCGTCACTGACTGGCCGATGATGTTGGAGTGAAACTGTTCGCGCTTGGTGATGACGGTGGCCAGCACCGCGGTGCCGATCGCGCCGCCAAGATTGCGGAACATGTTGCTGATGCCGGATGCCGCCGCGGCGTCTTGCGGGGCGATGTCTCCGGTCGTCACCGAGGTCAGCGGCGTCAGCACCATCGCCTGGCCGATCGCGCGTATGATATTCGGAATCCAGAGCTGATCGCCGGCATAGTCCGGCGACATCGCGGTATTCATGAAGCAGCTATAGGCAAAGATCATCAGCCCGGTGAAGGCGATATAGCGGGTGTCGAACCGCTGCATCAGCTTCGGCACCAGCGGAATCAGGATCAGTTGCGGCAGCCCGGTCCACGCCATAACGCTGCCGATCTGTTCGGCATTATAGCCCTGCGCCTGGCCGAGATAGGCCGGCAGGATGTAGACCGATCCGAACAGCGCGAAGCCGAGCATCGTCATGGCGATGGTGCCGAAACCGAAATTTCGCCGGGTCAGCAGCCGCAACCGGATCAGCGGTTTTTCGATGGTCAGTTCGATCCAGACGAACAGCGCCAGGCTGACCGCCGCGACCCCCGCCAGACGCAGGATGAAGGGCGATGAGAACCAATCGTCCTTATTGCCCTCTTCGAGCACGGTCTGCAGCGCCGACAGTCCGATCGCCATGGTGGCGATGCCGGCCCAATCGCCTTCTTTCAAAAGCTTGAGCTGCATCGGCGTTCGCTCCAGCGTCAGATAGAGCGCCGACACCATCACCACGGTCGGCAGCACATTGACGAAGAAAATCGTCTGCCATCCGTAATTTTCGGTGAGGTAGCCGCCGATGGTGGGACCGATCGCCGGAGCAAAGGTCACCGACAGCGCAAACACGGCAAGGCCAATGGGCTGTTGCGGCTTCGGCAACCGGGTCAGGACCAGCGTGAATGCCATCGGGATCAGCACGCCGCCGGCAAATCCCTGCAGGCCTCGCATCGCGATCATGGATGGCAGATCGTGGGTGAAGGCGCAGGCCACCGAAAACACCGCGAACAACGCGGCGCTCGCCAGCATGTAACGGCGGAACGAGAACACCCGGCTGAGATAATCAGTCAGCGGGATCACCACGATCTCGCCGATCAAATACGACGTCGAGATCCACGAGCCGTTGTCAACGCCGGTGCCGATGCCACCTTCGATGTTGAGCAGCGAGGCATTGGTGATCTGGATGTTGAGGATCGCCATGAACGAACCGATCATGGCCGCGAGCACGGCGATCCAGGTCGTGACGCTGGCGCGATCCGGATCCACTTTGGTGCGCTCAGATCCGGTGCGAGGGGCTGGAAGCGCGGATATCGAAGCTGACAGGATGCGTTGGGACACGGCACGATCCTCCCGAAAGATTATTCGCTATCTGGATGCGGCTGCCGCCATACGGACGCCAGCTTGAGATTTGGTCTCGATGGTGGGAATCACCGACATGCCAGGACGCAATTCGACCGCTGCGTCATTGTTGGCGTCGAGCGCGATCTTCACCGGGATGCGCTGCACCACTTTGGTGAAATTGCCGGTGGCATTGTCCGGCGGCAGCAGCGCGAATTCCTGGCCGCTGGCGGGGGCAATGCTGTCGACATGGCCGTGAACGGTGCGGCCCGGGAACATGTCGACGGCGATATCGACTTGTTGTCCCTGGCGCACGTCCGTGAGCTGGGTTTCCTTGTAATTCGCCACCACATAGGCGCCGCTCACCGGCACCACCGACATCAATTGGGTTCCGGCCTGCACGAATTGCCCGGTGCGCAGCGTGCGATTGCCGACAATGCCGTCGATCGGAGCGACGATGCTTGTATAGCCGAAATTAAGCTCCGCCTGATTCTGCGCCGCCTTCGCGCGCGCCAGCGCGGCGGTTGCCTGCGCGATCTCGGCCTTCAGAAGATCAATCTGCTTCAGCGCCGAGGCGAGGTTGGCATTGTCACGCTGGATCGCGGCCTGCGCACCGGCGATCCGCGATTGCGCCTGCTGGGCGTTCTGCACGCTGCCATAACCTGAAGCGGCCAGATCGGTGTAACGTTTGTTTTCCTGGGCGGCGAAGGTCACGGTGGCGCCGTCGACATTGACCGTTGCCTTGGCGGCATCGATCACCGCCTGTTGAACCCCGAGCTGGGCCTGCTTGCTGGCGATCGCCGCCTCGGCCGCCGCCACGTCGGACCGCGCCTGGTCGAGCGCCACCTGGAAATCGCGCTCGTCGATCCGTGCCAGCACCTGTCCGGCGCCCACCCGCTCGTTGTCGCCGACCAGCACTTCCCGCAGATAGCCGGAGACCTTGGGTGAGATGGTGGTGTTGTCCGCCTTGACATAGGCGTCGTCGGTCGAGACCAGATATCGACCGACGGTCCAGTAATCCCAGCCATACCATGCCGCGCCGGCCAGCGCCGCGATCGCCGCGCCGGTCATCAACATCTTGCGGAAATTGAGCTTTTTTCTTGTCGCCGGCGCCGGCTCAGGCGCGATGGCGGTTTCGGATGGGGCCGGCAGCAGATCCTAGCCTCGTCGGCGGGAACCGGACGCTCGATCTCGAAGGCGGTGGAATGGCGGGTCATGATCGGTGCTCCTGATGGCCTTCGCGGGTTCGGCGCCGGGCGGGGAACTTTGTGCTCAATTAGGAAACTTGATATTTTCCAAAATAGCGCCTATGTTTGGACTGTCAATGGAATGACAGGCATCATGTAAAAGCATGGCTAGGATCGCACCTCACCCGGAAACCCCCGAAAGCGCCGAAGGCGCTTCGGAAGACCGGCGTTGCCGGGGCCGGCCGCAGGTCCGTCCCGACCATGAGACCCGCCAGGTCATCTACGAGGCGGCACGGCATGAGTTCGCCGATAGCGGCTATGCCGCAACCTCCATGGAGACCGTGGCGCGGCGGGCCGGAATCTCGACGAGGACGCTTTATCGCCTGGTCCCCAACAAGGCGTCGCTGTTCGAAGGAATGGTGTCGGACCGGCTCGATCGCTTTCTTTCCAGCGTCAATCTGCAGCTGGTGGATCACGCCGAAATCGAACAGGCGCTGTACGCGGCGCTGATGGCGTGCGCCGACCTCTCCCTCGACGAGGAAGTCGTAGCACTACAGCGGATGGTGTTGCAGGAGGCCGGCAAGTCTTCCGACATCGCCGGAACGTTCTACAGAAACGGCATCCAGCGCACCTTGGCAACGCTCGCGGATTGGCTGCGCGGTGCAGCAGCAGCGCGGCTTGATCGAACTGGACGATGTCGAGGAGGCCGCCGGGATGCTGCTGGGCATGGTCGCCTCGGCGCCGCAGCGCGCCGCGATTTATGGCGGCGTGCCGCTGCCGTCGCGGGCCCAGATCGAGGCCCGGGCGCGCGCCTGCGCAGCGCTGTTTTTGCAGGGGTGTGGAACCTCCGCCCGGAAGCCGCTCCAGCCCTATTAACCGCAGCCCTATTAACCAATTAGATGTGTTGCGCCGCAGGGCGGTTGCGACTAAAAGCCCCTCTTCAACGGAAAACAACGAGATGGCCCACAATTACGCGATCAACGACGACGTCCACCACCAGCTTCAGGGGCCGCAGGGCCGCGCCGTCGTCAAGCAGCGCAGTGTCTATACCATTGTCACCTGCCTGCCGATCGAGGCCGACGGACGCCCGCGCTATCGCATCAAGAGCAAGACCGAGAACATCGAGCGCGTGGTGACCGAGGAGCAGATCAGCCGGCTGGATTGATCCGCTCGGCGCTGCCATCGGCAAAACCGGACTGAATCTTGGTCGGCTGGTATGCGGCGCCGCCTGCACGCTCCTGAAGTGAAAGTCAGGCTCGAACGCCAACGGCCGGGCTCCCTCGTCAAAGCGGCCTCCGGGCCCGCCGCGCTCTTGTGATGCCAATTTTTGCTGGCCCGCTGATCCGCATCACCTCGAGACATGCACCGGATGGGTCAGGGCTGAGCGAGCGAATTTCTTCAGTCCCATCGGCTTGCCGAACAGATAACCCTGGACCAGATCGAAACCCATCTCGTTCGCTGCGACAAAATCCGCGCGGTCCTCAACTCCCTCGGCAACGACGCGGGCGCCGTACCCCTTGCCGAGTTCGATGATGCGACGGCATACCGTCCGCTTCAGCCGGTCGTTGGCGCAGCCGGTGACGAATTGCCGATCGACCTTAATCTCGGCGAACGGAAAGGCCTCGATCCCCATCAGCGCCGGCCAGTCGTCACCAAGATCGTCGATCGAGATTGCAATGTTATGAAGCCGCACTTGCTGTGTGAAATCGATCATCAGGTCCAGATTGTGGATGACCTCTGCGCTTTTGATCTCAATGAGGAGTCCACCAAACGCCGGATGCGCCGGCGTCCGTCGGCAGAGATCGCGCACCACCTGCGGCTTTTTGAAAAAAGAGACCGGCAGGTTGATCGAGATATCGGTCGGGCTTTGCTGGTCGAGCAGATAGCGCCAATCCTCAGTGGCACGGTCGATCACGAACTCCGATAAACGCAGGCAATGCGGATCGTCGTCTTCCGGGATAAAATAGGCCGGCGGCACCACGCCCCAGGTCGGATGCCGCATCCGCACCAGCGCTTCGGCACCGCAGCGAACCAGGGTGCGGGCATCGATCTTCTGCTGGTACCATAATTCGAGCCAGCCGGCGTGCAATGCCTCGGACACATTGACCGCCGGATTCGGCGCTGATTCTTCGGGGAGAAGCGTAGCTACTCGCTCGCGCAAGGTGCCAGCGCCGAACGGCGTGGTGAGCGACGGCAGCATCGCAAGACCGTGTTCCTCGCCAACCTGCCGCACCGCCTTGACGATGATCAAATCGCGGGCGCCGATGGCAAGAACCTTGCCGGCGAACTGCCGCCGCACAAGGGTTTCAAGAATTTTGCCGGCCTCTATTCCGTCGACCGATACGCCGAGCAGGACGAGATCCGGAAGCTGGGTTTCAAGCACCGTTGCCAGGTCATCGGCCTTTGCGCATTCGCTGGTTACGAAGCCGAGATCCTCAAGCACCTCGATCAGGAATGTTCGAAGATGTTTCTTGCTGTCGGCCACGCAGACCAGCGGCGCCACCTTTCGGCGTCCAAACGTCGTGGGTCCCGTTATATTTCTGTCGTACAATTGACGTGCCATTCGCTAATCCCTCCCGATGCCGGGAGTGTCTTAGCGCTGCACATGGTTTCAAATGCGGAGAACTTCGGTGCGCAGAATTGAATTATCCGAGTAACGTTAAACCGCACAATGAGAATAGAATCCTTGCAAATTTTTCCCTCAAACAGTCGAGATCGCGATGCGCTAACCGCTTCAATATTGGCGCAACCGGACCAGCACCGGCCGTCCACTGATGGCGTCACTTCTTATTGCTTGCTTTATCGCGCGAGGTGGTGTAAACGCCGCGCATTCGAATAATCGATTTGCCTTGTTGAACGCGCCGAACCGGCTCTCCTCCCCAAGACATCGCTGAAATCGGATCAAGCCCGCGCGAAGGTCGTGCGGGCGCAGCGCGCATTTGCGCATCTTGGAGAAGTTAAAATGGCTACCGGAACAGTAAAGTGGTTCAACTCAACCAAAGGCTTCGGCTTCATTCAGCCGGACAATGGCGGCAACGACGTGTTCGTGCACATCAGCGCCGTCGAGCGTGCAGGCTTGGGCTCGCTCGATGAAGGCCAGAAGGTTTCATTCGAAGCAAAGCTCGACAGCAAGCGCGGCAAGACCAGCGCGGAAGACCTCCGCGCCGTCTGATACGCGTGCATTGTTGATAGCGCCTATTTTGGGATTACCGCGGATGTACCGGGATCCCCAGATAGCTCGCGTTTGACGAGATGCGATTAAAGCCCGCCGGCGCAGTCGGCGGGCTTTGATTTTTAAATCATCCGGATCGATATTCTCCGGAAATGTCCTTGCCGGTGTAGTCGGTCATCAGCGCGGTTGCGACCAGGGTGATCACGGCGCAAACCGCGATATAGATCGCGATTGCATAAGGCGATTGATAGGTCCCGAACAGCCAGGTCGCGATCAGCGGCGCCGGACCGCCGGCGATGATGGAGGCGAGCTGATAGCCGAGCGAGGAGCCGCTATAGCGCAGCCGGCCGGTGAAGCTTTCGGCGATCAGCGCGGCCTGCGGGCCATACAGCATGTCATGCGGAATCAGCGAGAGGATCACCGCCAGAAAGATGATCGGTTCCGAACCGGTGTCCAGCATCGCGAAATAGATGAAACCGAACACCCCGGTCGTGGCGGCGCCGATCATGTACATGTTCTTGCGGCCGATACGGTCGGATAAATGTCCGAACAGCGGAATCGAGACAAAGGACAACATCGAGGCTGCCAGCACAGCCGTGAGCAGGAAGTTGCGCGAGACGTGCAGCGTACCGATGCCGTAGGAAAAGATGAATGCGGTGAAGACGTAGAACGGCGCCTGTTCGGCCATCCGCGCCAACGCCGAAAGCAGGATTTCCTTAGGATGTTGCCGGATGACCGTCAGCATCGGGGTACGATCGATCTTGCGCTCGGCCAGTAGCTTGGCGAACACTGGCGTCTCCAGGATGCCGAGCCGGATGTAGAGGCCGACGCCGACCAGAATGAAGCTCAGGGCGAACGGAATACGCCAGCCCCAGGCAAGGAACTGCTCGCCGGACATCTGACTGAAAGCAAGCACGGCGAGGTTAGCGAGGAAGAGCCCGCATGGAACGCCAAATTGCGGCCAGGAGGCGATCAGCCCACGCGATTGATCGGTACGTGCCCACTCCATCGACATCAGCACCGATCCGCCCCATTCGCCACCGACGCCGACGCCCTGGATGAAGCGCAGCACCGTGAGAATGATCGCGCCCCAGATGCCGATGCTCGCATAGGTCGGGACCAGTGCCACCGCGAAGGTGGCAAGCCCCATCAGCAGCAGGGTCGCGATCAGCGTCGACTTGCGGCCGATGCGGTCGCCGTAATGCCCGAAAATGGCTGCGCCGACCGGGCGGGCAATGAAACCGACCGCATAGATGGCAAACGCTTCAAGCGTTCCGACCCATGGGTCCGAGTGCGGAAAAAACAGCTTGGCGAAGACGAGGCCGGTAACGGTGCTGTAGAGGAAAAAATCATACCACTCGATCGAGGTCCCGATGGTAGAGGCGATAACGGCCCGGCGAAGCTGAACCGCATGTTCGGAATCGGTGAGGGCGATAGCGTCGACATTCGATGTCGTCATAAAACAAGCCTCCCAGGCGGTGTCATTTTTTTTGAAGCTTATCTGAATTGTTCGGCAAGGGAACGGCCGGTCTTCCGGTTCCCGCCGGCGCTCGCAGGCCTGATGGTGGCCGTGCTGCCAGGAGTGTGAAACGCTTCACACCCGATCGCCGAGTTAGGCGCTATCCCTTCGGTGGTCATAACTTTCGGCACCGAGGATCAAACGGATGAAGACGCAGCGGTTGGTGTATTGGTGGTTGAGGTTTGTCGTGTCAGGGCGATTCATCGCGAAATTTCTGAATCTGTCCCGCCCCAGGCGTTCGTAACGCGGTTGTCGCGAGAGCATTCGACAATGGAATGATCGCGTTCAAGCCGGATGACGGCCGCCCACCATTTTCCCAGGGCGTTTTGCAGCGAAGCGGATGCTGGAGGCTCTAGGCGCGGGATTTTTCAGCCAGCGAGATCAGATTTTTGCAAAAGACCACTCCGTTGCTCACGGCATCGCGTCCCTTCCACGCCAGATAGGTCAGGCGTCCAGCAGCGGATTGACGCCCGCGTAGGCTTCGCGATCCCAGAACGTGGCCGATATTGTCGGGAAACCGACTGACCTCGGCTTCAACCAGAGCGGCGATCGCGCCTATCAGGCTATCAAGCCGTTCCTCAAAGTCGGATTGGCCGAGTAGATCGATGCGGGCCCGCAACTCGCGTTCAGTGGTGTAAATATCGATCAGGATATTCTTGGCGACGAGCACCCGTTCGCTCCGGAGGGCCGCGCGTAACGCCAACCGCTTGTCGTCCAGCCGGTCGAGTACCATCGAGACCGTGATCGCATAGGGGGCGGCGGCGATGTTGGCAGCGCTCTTGCCGGGCGCGGCTTTGGTGGCGAGCCGCATCAATTGCCATGGCGTCTTGAGCCGCCCTGCCACCAACGTCAGTGCAAAGGGGATTGCGTCGGCGTGTTTTTTTCCGAGGGCATCCAGCAATGCCGTTATGTTGGAAACCCACACGTCATCGAACTTTTCGATCTTGGCCGGGAGTGCACCGCTGAACTTCGCCAAGGCATCGCGCGCGCGCAGCACGCACAGCATCCGGCTCAGATCGCCATAAGCCGCGTGGGAAGCCGTATAGGTCGCGAGCTTGGTTCGGGCTTGATCGGCGCCGTCCGGCGAGCCAAGCGCGCCCTCGAGCGACTTGACGATCTTGGTCTGGAACGCCGTGGCAATCTGACGGACTTTGCGCAGATCGTTGGCGGCGATATGTCCGCTGATCTCGGTGATATAGTCGCGCGTCATCTTCGGCAACAGATCGCGGCTGATCCATTCCCAGATCGAAGACAGCGATCCGCGCTGGATGCGGCCCGAATTGGCGTGTTCGGGAGCGCCATCAACAAGCAATGGCTCGAGCGGCGCGAAAAAATGCCGCGAGGCATTGTTGCCGCGATTTTGAGTGGACGCGTCCTTGGGGAATTCCGCGCGCAGCTTGGCCAGGATTTCCGCCGAACCGGGTATTTCGTTGCCGGAGACTTCCAGCCGCTCAAGCTCGTTCAGGAGACTGCCGCGCGCCTGCGGCGTCAACCGTTGCAGATAATCCTCGATGCGATCGGCCGGTACCATTGGACATAAATTTGGCTTCAACGGACCGCGTTGGGTGCGGGCATCGTCATGCGTAAACGGGCACGGGCCAAGAAAGCAGATCAGGGTAAAATTGCAATTTTGCGCGTCAAACCCCTTGCTCGCCGGGTCGCAGGCATATGCGTTTCTGCTATCAGCTTCTTGCTGATCAGAAGCAATTACCGATCATTCCTCCGGTTTTGTAGAAATACAAAACTAACCTTCGCAGAGAATAGGTTCGCCAAACGCTGCGCCGTACGAGGTGCTCACGCTTGGCTTTGATCGGCGAACCCCACAGCCCACAATGCGAAGGCGTAGGCGATCGCGACCTCGTCGAGCCGGTCGAAGCGGCCCGATGCGCCGCCATGGCCCGCGCCCATATTGGTGCGCAACAGTACCGGGCCGCCGCCGCTCATGGTGGCGCGCAACCGCGCGATCCATTTTGCCGGCTCCCAATAGGTGACACGTGGATCGGTCAGGCCGCCCATCGCCAGGATCGCCGGATAATCTTTGGCCGCGATGTTGTCGTAGGGCGAATAGGACAGGATGGTCCGGAAATCGGCTTCGCTCTCGGTCGGGTTGCCCCATTCCGGCCATTCCGGCGGTGTCAGCGGCAGGCTGTGGTCGAGCATGGTGTTGAGCACATCGACAAAAGGCACTTCGGCGACGATGCCCGCGAACAAATCGCCGGCGCGGTTGGCAACCGCGCCCATCAGCATGCCGCCGGCGCTGCCGCCATGGCCGACGATGCGCTTGGCGGTGGTGTATTTCGCCTCGATCAAGGCGCGCGCGGACGCTGCGAAATCATCGAAGGTGTTGGTCTTCTTCTCGCGCTTGCCGTCGAGATACCAGCCCCAGCCCTTGTCGGTGCCGCCGCGGATATGCGCGATGGCGTAGACGAAGCCGCGGTCGACCAGCGACAGCCGGTTGGCGGAGAACGACGCCGGCATCGCCATGCCATAGGAGCCGTAGCCGTAAAGCAAGAGCGGTGCGGATCCGTCGCGCTTGAGGTCGCGGCGATGCAGGATCGAGACCGGCACCTGCGCGCCATCCTGTGCGGTTGCCATGATGCGGGTGGTGACGTAATGCGCCGGGTCGTGGCCGGAGGGTATTTCCTGACGCTTTCGCAACTGCCGGGTCCGGCTCGCCATGTCGTAGTCGTAGACTTCCGAGGGCGTCGTCATCGACGAATAGGAGAAGCGCAAATTCGTGGTGTCGAATTCATAGCCGCCGATGGTGTCCAGCGAATACGCGGTCTCGTCGAACGCGATGGCGTGCTCGTCGCCGGTCTTGAGATCGCGGATGATGATGGCGGGCAACGCGTTGGCGCGCTCCAGCCGCACCAGGTGACCGCTATAGAGGTCGATATCGATAATATAGATGCCTTCGCGATGCGGGATCAGGTCGCGCCAATTGGCAGGTTCCGGCGCCGAGAGCGGCGCCGTCACGATCTTGAAGTCGATGGCGCCATTGGCGTTGGTGAGAATGAACAGCTCGTCGCCGCGGTCCGCGATGGAATATTGCACGCCGTCCTGGCGCTTGGCGACCAGGCGTGGCAACGCATCGGGATCGGCCAGATCGATCAGCCGCTGCTCGGAGGTCTCGTGATCGCCGCCCGCGATCACGCAGAAACGCCCGCTGGTGCTTTCGTGGATATGCGTGAACCAGCCGGAATCCTGCTCCTCGTAAATCAGGACATCCTCGGCCTGGAGGTTGCCGAGGCGATGTCGCCAGACCTGCAGCGGGCGGTGATTGTCGTCGAGCTTGACGTAAAAGAAGGCGGAGCTGTCCGCGCTCCACACCACGCTGCCCTCCGTCTCCTCGACGAGGTCGCCGCGGTCGGCGCCGTCGGCCCAATCGCGCACCCGGACCGAGAAATATTCCGAACCCTTGATATCCGCGCTCCAGGCCTCGAGCCTGTGATCGGGTGAATGCCTGGCGCCGCCGAACCTGAAATATTCCTGGTCAGCCGCGAGCTGGTCGCCATCGAGGATGATCTCGACCTCGCCGCCGTCGCGCAGCGAGCGGCCGAACAATTCGTGCTGGCCGCCCTCGCGGTATTTGCGCAAATAGGCGTAAGGACCGTCCGGCGAGGGCACGCTGGAATCGTCTTCCTTGATCCGCCCGCGCATTTCCGCAACCAGTGTCTTCTGCAAGTCGGCGGTGTGGCCGAGCAGGCTTTCGGTGTAATCATTTTCCGCTTCGAGATATCGGCGAATATCCCCGCTCAGGATCGCGGGGTCGCGCAGCACCTCCTGCCAGTCCGCATCCTTCAGCCAGGCATAGTCATCGACGATGGTGATGCCGTGGGTGGTGAATGAATGCGGCCGGCGCGGCGCCACCGGCGCCGAGCCTTTTGTTTTGTTCTGTTTTGTCACCTGGCGCTCCGATCTCCGAATATCGTCAAGACTACAAGTCTTCAGGCGTGGACGCTTTCGCCGAGCCACGCGACCGCGGCTTCAAGGCCGCCCTTGCCGTGCGGGATATCGAGCGCATGGAGGCCGACCTCGACGACGCCGAGCGTGCCCAGGATCATCGGGGCGTTGACGTGCCCCATATGGGCGATCCGGAACGCACGGCCGGCGAGCTCGCCGATCCCGACGCCCAGCACGACGCCGCATTTTTCCTTGCAATAGCGGTGCAGCGCCGCCGGATCGTAGCCGTTGGACATCATCACGGTGGTAACGGTGTCGGAACGTTGCTCCGGTTCGGCGATGTTAAATCCGAGCGCCTGGCCTTCGGCCCAGACCGCGACCGCGCGGCGCACCGCCTCAGCCAGCAGGCGATGGCGCAGGAACACGTTGCCGAGCCCCTCGTCGAACAGCATGTCGATGGCCTGGCGCAGCGCGAACAACAGATGGACCGGCGCGGTGCCGGAATATTTCCGGTAATGCTCGACGCCTTCGCGTTCGGTCCAGTCCCAATAGGGGGTTCGCAGGCCCGCGGTCTTGTGCACCTCGCGGGCGCGGTCATTGGCGGCGACGAGGCCGAGGCCGGGCGGCGCCATCAGGCCCTTCTGCGATCCGGACATCGCGACATCGATGCCCCAGGCGTCCATCTCGAACGGCATGCAGCCGAGCGAGGCGACGGCGTCGACCATGAACAGCGCCGGGTGACCGGCCGCCTTGATCGCGTTGCCGATGGCTTCGATATCGTTGATCACGCCGGAAGCGGTATCGACCTGGACGCCGAGAATGGCCTTGATGGTGTGATCCTTGTCCTGCCGCAGCCGGGCTTCGACGTCGGCCGGCCGCACCGCGCGGCGCCAGTCGCCCTTGAGCACCTCGACATCGGCGCCCATCGCGGCGGCGGCATGGCCCCAGCCGACGGCGAAGCGACCGCTTTCCAGCACCAACACCTTGTCGCCGCGCGACAGCACATTGCTCAGCGTCGCCTCCCAGGCGCCATGGCCATTGGCGATATAGATGTAGGAGCGGCCTTTGGTGACAAACAGCCGGCTGAGATCGCGCAGCAGGCTATCGGTCAGCTCGACCATGGTGTCGGAATAGATGTCGAGCGCCGGGCGATGCATCGCCCGCAGCACCTCGTCGGGCATCGTGGTGGGCCCGGGGATCGCCAGAAATTCCCGCCCGGCGCGAACGACCATGGTTGATCTTCCTTGTTGGTGCCGCTGGCCATACTGGCATGGCCTTGCGCGCTTCTGCGGTTTACGCGGCAGGGAAACGGAAGGAAAGCGGCTAACGTTTGGTCTCGCGGCAGCCGGCGGCTTCGGCCTCGTCGACCGAACAGAACCAGCGGGTGCCCTTGCTGATCTGCATCTTAATCTTCGCATACCAGCGGCTGGTGGGCTGATGATAGATGCATTCGCCGGCGCGGTTGACGTTGCCCTTGATGGTGCATTCGGGCGAGGGTGCAACGGGTCCCGAGGCCGACGCCAGCAGGATGGCGTGGGAATTCTCCGGCGGCTTGACCGATCCCAAAATCGCCGTCTTCTTGTTGCGGACGCGCCAGTCCCACGGCGCGATAAAGGCGCCCTGCCACATCCCGGCCTTGGCCTCGCGCGCGGCTTTCTCATCGGCATCGTAGTCGTGGGACGCGCGCGTATAGGACAGCGCCCATCCGTTCCGCACCATCCATTTCTGGATGTCCTCGCCGTCGACCTCGCACCGTGCCACCTGCCGGCCGCGCCGCTCGGTCTGGGTGACGTGACAGGTCCAGCTCTTGTTGTCGGTGTGGTGAATGAGCTCGTCGCGCGCGGCGATGCCGCAGGTCCAGCGCTCGCCGGTGGTGTTGAGGCAAAGCTGATCCACCGACGGCGCATCGATCCCGCCGAGACGAATGCGGGCGGTGCCGATCTGGATCTGGTCGCCTTCGCGGATTTTCGGGGTCCCGCTGATGTCGGCGGCCTGCGCGATCGCAGGCAGCATCAGCAGGGCAATTGCAGCCAAGAACTTCATGAACATCCAAAAAGCCGTGTTGTCTCGACCAGGAGATCGCATGACCATTTACGGGTCGATTGTGGTGCGGTTTCGGTCGATATGCCAGCGCCCACCTTCAATTTACCGCGACCGTCATTGCGAGGAGCGTGAGCGACGAAGCAATCCAGAGGCGCCAGGGTAGGCTGGATTGCTTCGCTTCGCTGGCAATGACGGCTTGGGCGCTAGCTGCTCCCCACCCCCGCCAGCATCGCCTTGCGCGCCAGCGCCAGGCCCATCAGCACAAAGGCCGAAGTCACCTCGGGGCCGCCGACCAGGATGCGGGTCGGGGTCTTCATCTTGTTCCATTCATAAGCTCGGAACGGCCCATGCCGGGCGCCTTCGCCGAGATGGCCGGCAATACAGCGCAGCGCCGGCGTGAAGGTCGCGACCTCGGCGCCGAGATGGCCGAGCGCGATCAGCGCCAAGGCGGCATCGAACACGTTCATCTCGGCGACGATCAATTCGCCCTGGACGTAGCCGAGCACCCGGCCGCGGATGAAATCGAACGCGCCGTCGGGGTCGACCGCCTGTTGCGCGGCCGGCGACAGCGCGATGAAGGCGGCATAGCAGCGGCCGAAATAGGCGCAATAAAGCTCCGGCAAATAATAGATATGCGACCGCGGATCGGTGAACGCGCCGCTTGAGACCAGCCGCTTCTGAAAGCCGATGATCCGCTGCACGGTTGCCAGCCGCTGCGGCGTCTCGGTGATTTTCCAGCGGGCGAGGTTGCGGAAGCTGACTTCGAGGATGTCGAGATTGAGGGTCGGATCGAGGTCGTTGCCGAACGGCCGCTCGCCGGCGGCATTGTCGATCCAGGTGACGACGCCGCCTTCATAATCGATGCAGTCGTTGAGCGGCACCGTGACCTTGGGCTCGTTGGCGCCGCCGACCACCTGACAGCCGGCGAAGAAATCCAGCAGCGGCTGATCGAGGATCGGATCGTCGGAGCCGGCCTGGGTCGCCGCCGAGAAGGCGCAGGCGGTCGTATCGCAATCCGGCACATAGATGCCGAAGCCGAGATCCTGCTTGATATGGGAGAAAAAACGCGAAAACCGCGGATGCGGCAGCGGCGCCAGCGCCGTAATGACGCTGACGGCGCGGCCGTCCTGCGCGCACACATCCTCGCGGCTGGTGACCAGACAAAAGTCGACCATGTCGGCGATCGCGCGCCGGGCGGCCGCGGTCTCATCAGGCGAGGCGAGCCCGGTTCTGATCAGGCTCAACAGCGCCTCGGTGAAAAACGCATCGTAATAGGCCGAGCGGTGGCGGATTTGCATCGGCTGCCACAGCGGCTCGGCGATGCCGGTCCAGGGCGGGTTGATCAGGGCGGAAGCGGGCGAGCGCGCGATGAAGATCCGCGCCAGGTTGAACAGCAGTGTCGAGTTCTTGTAGCCGCGCGCATTAAGCCCGGTCAGCGCCATCAGCAATTCGCGGCCGCGCAGATCGGCGTCGCCGATCAGGTTGAAGGCGGCATAGGTCGGGATGAAGCCGTTGGCGCCAAACGATCGCAACAGATGCGCGCCGCAGACCCGGATCACGGCCTCGATCTCGGCAATGCCGGGCGCGGGGCCGCAGCGAGGCGCCGGCTTCGGTTGGGGGTGTTTCAGCTCGATGGTGTCGAGCAGGTCCGCCACCGGCTGGCCGATGGCGCGCCAGTCCGGCGCCGCATCGTCGCGCGCCCGGGTCAGTGCGTCGCGCAAGCCCTGCAGGCGCGGCGCGTCGCGCAATTCCGAGAGCCCGGTCCGGCACAGCAGCGGTCGCAACGCCGGATTGCCCAGCGCGGTCCTGTAGAACTTACCGAGATGCGGATCGCCGCCGCGATATCTCAGCAGCAGGGGGTCGCAGACCTCAAACAGCGACGGGCCGTCCTTCCGGGCCGTCAAAGCGCGGCAGGCCGCCCCGGCAAAATATTGAAACGTCATGGACGTCTGAAAATCATGGAAAAAGTTCCAGCGCTGCCCCGTCCCACCTCCCGCCAGGTCGCGCCGATCCGCAAAACGGCCGCCACCTGCTGACCCGTTATCCGCAAGCTATTGAAAACCTGCCTGAAACACAAATGTGACGTATATCACAGTTAGGCCGGAACATTTGCCGGCAGGGTGGCGGTAGGGCGTGGCAGCCGGGAAACAGCAGACGGTAAAGAAAACCATAAGCCCGCCTCGCGCGACACAAGGAGGTTGCCGTGCCGGCCGCTGGAGGTTAAGGGTTTGTTTGCTGCAGTGCCGCAAATTGAGCGTAATTGGACGACACACCGTCCGGCACCCCCATTAGACCTAGACAGCGCTGGCGCGATGACGCGCGCCCCTTTGACGACGACCAGGATTGAACCGCGATGAATGGCAAGCCGTTTCGCATCTCGCCCCGCTCAATGACCACCGCCGCCGCGTTGGCCGGCGTGTTGTCGCTGGCGATCGGCGCCCATGCGGCGCTCAACATGCGCGCGCTCGACGCCGCCAAGGCGATTGCGACCGAACAGGACAATGATGCCAACAACCATGGCTCGCGGATCGCGCTGGTGATCGGCAATGGTCATTATCCCGACGCCAATGCGCCGCTGGCCCAGCCGATCAACGATGCCCGCGCCTTGACCGCCGCACTGCGCCGCGACGGCTTCGACGTCGATGTGGTGGAAGACGCGAGCAAGGACGACATGACCCGCGCCATCGCCCGGATGAAATCCAGGATCAAGCCGGCTTCCGTGGTGATGCTGTTCTTCGGCGGCTACGGCGTTCAGGCCGGCCGCGAGAGCTACATGATCCCGGTCGATGCCGCGATCTGGAAGGAATCCGACGTCCGCCGCGACGGCCTCAGCGTCGAAGCGGTGCTGGCGGACATGAAGGCATCCGGCGCCCGCGCCAAGCTCGTGGTGCTCGACGCCTCCCGACGCAATCCCTATGAGCGCCGATTCCGGGCGTTCTCGCACGGGCTGGCGCCGATCGACGCGCCGGACAACGCGCTGGTGCTGTCGTCGGCCACGCCGGGCAAGGTCGCCGACAATTCGCGGGGCTCCAACAGCGTGCTGGTGGCCGAGCTGCTCAATAATCTCAACGCCGGCGAACCCGGCAAGGCCACCGCCGCCGAGATCGTGTTCAACAAGACCCGCGTCGCCATCTCCCGCGCCTCCGAAGGCGAACAGGTGCCCTCGGTATCGTCGTCATTACTCGACGACGTGCAATTCGGCAGCCGCAACAGCGGCGGTTAGGGCGGAGGCGGCGATGCGTCGTCCCTGCGAAAGCAGGGACCCATAATCCCTGAGGGGAGTGATAAAAGAAGGCGTTTGCCTTCGTGCTCCAGATCAAGTCCTCGCCCTATGGTCCCTGCTTTCGCAGGGACGACGAAAGTCGAGAGTTCGTCGTCGGCTCAATGTGGTGCCGACCCGCTAAACCAGCAAATCGCTGAGATCGCGCCATTCGAGATTCTCGCGCTCGATCAGTGCGATCTTCCAGTCACGCTTCCAGCTTTTTAGCTGCTTCTCGCGGGCGATGGCTTCGTCCGGGCGATCGTAGGATTCGACATAAACGAGGCGATGAACGCCGTAGGTTTTAACGAACGAGGAGCCGTCGCCGTCGCGGTGTTCCGCCAGCCGCTTTTGCAGGGAATTGGTCACACCGATGTAGAGCGTACCGTGACGTCGGCTTGCGAGAATGTAGACGTAGTACATGGCGCGGAAGACCTTGACTCAGCCTGTCGTCGTCCCTGCGAAAGCAGGATGGGAGTTCAACGTCGGCTTCTTGGTTGATGATTTCCGGTCGTCCCTGCGAAAGCAGGGACCCATAATCCCTGGCATTTGTGAGAAAAGACGGCGTTTGCCTTCGTGCTCCAGATCAAGTCCTCGCCCTATGGGTCCCTGCTTTCGCAGGGACGACGCCAGATTACGGGCAAGACGTTCCCCCTACTTCACATCCGCGGCCGACATCACCGGCCGCACCGGATCGCCTTCGCGCAGCAGCGCGCCGGCGCGGGCCACCACGACGTCGCCTTCGACCAGGCCGTCGCGGATTTCGACCTGGCCGCCGGACATCAGCCCGACCTCGACCCGCTTGGTCTCGATCCGCGCCCGCCGCACCACCTGCACCACGGTGCCGGCGGTGCCGTAGAGCACGGCGGTGAGCGGCACCGCGACGCCGCAGCTTTGCCCGGTCTTGATCGACGCCCGCCCTGAGGAGTTCACCAGCAGGCGCCCGCCCGAGGTCACCGCGATCGTGACCTGGCCGAGCTGGCTGTTGGGCTCGACGGTCGACGCCACCCGGCGCACCCGGCCGTCGACCTCGCCGGCGCCGGTGATCTTGATCCGCGCCGCCTGATCGGGCTTCAGCTTGGAGAGATCCCGGGTCGGCACCAGGCCGATCAGGTCGAATTCGCTGCGCGCGATGATGGAAAACAGCGCCTCGCCCCGGCCCGACGCCACCGCGCCGATCACCGCCGAGGAAGCCGCGATCAGCCCGGCCACCGGCGCCTGCACCAGCGCGGTGCCGCCTTCCGGCAGCGTCAGCCGCGCCAGCGTCTGCCCCGCCGTCACGGTATCGCCGGCATCGGCCAGGATTTCCGCGACCTTCAGCCCCGGCCGGTCCGGCCGCACCGCGGTCTCTTCGCGTGGAATCACGATCCCCGAAACCTCGACAATCGCATCGAAACAGGACTTTGCCGCCTTGAGCACGGTGACGGCGGCACCTTTGGGCGGGCCGTCGGGTTCGTCGTCGGCGAGGGTGGGGGAAGACAAGGCGAGGCAGAGGAGGGTGGGGCGAGGAGCTTGCGTGAAGAGGCGAGTGGGGCGCTTTGATTCATCGGCATTCCCGTCCGTTTTCGGGGTCATCAATATCAGAAGGCTTGCGACAGAGCCAAGCGGCATCCGGATACCCGGTATGTTTGGCAAATCTTGATCAGAGGTGTCTGGTCGACAGACCGGATCAAGCGCCGCACGATCAGCTTGCTGCGGTAGAGATGGCTTTGTAGGCTCCGCTTTGCGTGTGCATTCAATTCCTGAAGCATATTAAAATTCGAGGCGCGCAATCTTCGCAGCATCAAATAGGGCCGAAACGTGATGGCCGAGATAGTTTATATCCTGATCAACGAAGCGATGCCCGGTCTCATAAAGATAGGGCGCACGAACACAGATTTGGCGACACGGATCAAAGCGCTTTACCAAACGGGCGTGCCGCTTCCCTTCGAGCTTTCTATGCGTGCGAAGTGTCCAACGCAGACTTTGTAGAGGGCAGGCTACACGAAGCCTTTGGTGACCATCGGGTTAGCAAAGGACGAGAGTTTTTTCGTCTCGCGCCCGAGCGGGCGAGAGCTGCGCTTTATATTGGCGCTCTGAAAGAGGTAAAATTAGGTGACGAAATCTTTGAAACAAAAGAAGTTAAGGCAGAAGTTGAGGCTGCAAAGCGTAGAAGTCGTTTTCGCTTATCGATGGTCGGGATTAAACCCGGAACCGAACTCTATTTAGCTTAAGGACCCCACCATTATTTGCACCACTGTGGATGACGTAAACCAAGTCAATTTCCGTGGCGATGTTACTTCCCTTTCTGATGCCGCACAGCGAGCGCATGCTGCCATAGGCGATGATTGGCCTGCTGTCTCTGGACCCTGGGCTTGGGCATACCAAGACAAACGACTTGACGAACTTCGGCGCGAGATTGAGGACGAAGCTGACTAAAGGAGCGGCTCGCGGGTATTCTTGAAAAACTCAATTAAGTTACGACTAGCGTTCAAGAATGCTACGATGTCGCTATTGTGTTCGGCCCAAGGTCTGGGAATGAGAGCCAACTTGTATGACTCTCTCATCAAGGTGATTTCGTAGGGGAGGTGTTCCTCAATAAAATCGTTCTTCTGGTAAGGGAGCGCTGATTTGCCCATCGTCGTTTCCTAGTCGTCCGTGAAGAACGGCTAAGCGGCTGATCTGGAATCGCATTCTGGTTGGAAGGTGGGTTTGAGATTGCAAGGTTTTGGTGCTTTGGGCATCGGAACCTTGCAGATTCGATTTCGCGATTCCCTCAAGGAGCGAAGCATGATTCTCTCTCCCTATCGGAGGGCGGACGATGCGGCCGAAGAAGCACAAGACGACAGGTTCGAACGATCTGTTCCGAGCCCGGCTCGACCAGATCATCAATTTGAAGCACGAGCTGGTTCAGCTCGCCGGCAGGATCGATTGGGACTGGATCGACGGCGAGATCGCCCCGCTCTACAGCGAGAACGGCCGACCGGGCATCGAGACCCGCTTCATGATCGGGCTTTTGTTGCTCAAGCACATTTACGGGCTGTCCGATGAGGGGGTATGCGAGCGCTGGGTCCACGATCCGTATTTCCAGTATTTTACCGGCGAAGAGTTCTTCCAGCATGGGTTCCCGCACGAGCGGAGCGACCTCAGCCATTGGAGGAAGCGTCTCGGCGACAGGCTGGAACGGCTGCTGGCCGAGAGCTTGAGGGTGGCGCATGAGGCCGGCGCGTTGCGCACGCGCGAGCTTGAGCGGGTGACGGTGGATACCACGGTGCAGCCCAAGGCCATCAGCTTCCCGACCGACGCCAAGCTGTTGCATGCGGCGATCCGGGGCCTGAACCGCCTGGCGAGGAAGCACGGGGTCGGACTGCGGCAATCCTATCTGCGCATCGCCAGGAATGCTGCGATGATGGCGGGGCGCTACGCCCACGCCAAGCAGTTCAAGCGGCATCAGCGGCAGTTGCGTATCTTGCGCAGCCGGCTGGGCCGGATCATCCGCGACATCCGCCGCAAGATCGAAGGTCAGGCCACGCTCGAGGAGGCGTTCGCGCTTCCGCTCGGGCGCGCCGCCCAAATCCGCTCGCAGCAGCAGCGCCAGCGCGGCTGGAAGCTTTATTCCTTCCATGCCCCCGAGGTGGAGTGCATCGGCAAAGGCAAGGCAGCCGCGCCTTACGAGTTCGGAGTGAAGGTCTCCATCGTCACCAACAACCGGCCCGCTCCCGGCGGCCAGTTCGTGCTGCACGCCAAGGCGCTGCCGGATAATCCTTACGACGGTCACACCCTGCGGGACGTTATCGAGGACACCGAGACACTCACCGGATGCGCGATCGAGCGCGCTTATGTCGACAAGGGGTACCGCGGCCACCGCACCGAGAATCCGCGCCGCGTCTTCATCTCTGGCCAGAAACGCGGCGTCTTCGGGGTCATTAAGCGCGAACTCCGACGCCGCTCCGCCATCGAGCCCGTGATCGGCCACCTGAAGGCCGAAGGCCACCTCGGCCGCTGCTATCTCAAAGGTCGCGCAGGCGATGCCGCCAACGTCATCCTCTCTGCCGTCGGCTACAACTTCCGACGCATCCTCGCTTGGCTGAGGGCTCTTTGGTGCCTCTTGCTGATCGCCTTACTCCAGACCATCAGTGTCCAGACCGAACTCAAATCCGCTTCTTAACGGACGACTTCCTAGCCAAGCCAAAGTTGCCTGCGCTCGTGATCGCAATCTTATGTCAAGGCAAGCTCATGCTGCAGCCGTCAGAGGTCGCGCGCGTTCAATTCGTTTGCGCTCACGCGGTGAATGCATTGCTTCCCAGAGGTCGCTTCGCCGCTGCACATTGAGCCAGAAATCGGGGCTGTTGCCGAAAACGCGAGCGAGAATGAGCGCTGTCGCCGCGGTCACGTTGCGACGATCGTTGCACAGTTGATTGACGTGCTTGCGTTGCACGCACATGGCGTTAGCCAGCGCGCCTTGCGTCAGGCCGATCGGCTTCATGAATTCCTCGACCAGAATTTCGCCAATCGTCGCTGGCCGGCGTTTTGTCGTCAACATGGCTTGACTCATGCATAGCTGTGATGTGTCTACTTATACTCCTTTCGCTTCATCTCGGCCAACAGTCGCGCGCGATATGAGTGAAAGACGCGATTTTGCAAAAGAGTCGGCGAACTGATTCTACCGTCCACCCCCATTCCCAAAAATATTCCACTTCTCTTTTCCCCCAAATCACCTGCATATCCCTCGCCGTCTCGTCCCACCGAGGGGCGCTCGCGATCGTCACGAAACGCGGGGCGGGATGCGGTGGACGCGGTCTGCGTCAGCGCTGCAGGTGATGGCAGGGCGGGTCCTTTGGGCCTGTGAGCGATCGAACGGCGCGCGGACGAATGATGCAGCTTGCGGACGGCGAAGTCGTGTGGTCCTGACGCCCCGACGCTGGCGTCAAGGTGGCGGAAGGCGTGCCGAGCCCAACCGGGCATCAGGCGCGCTAATTCCGCCGGCGACGGTGACAATCAAGCCCGGTCACCGGGGAGATCACGAAGGAAACCGTTAAAACCATTGCGTGCGGGAACGCCGGGTGAACCGGCGTATCTGCGGTCCAACTCGCGTGCTTTCTACCTTTGCACGCGAGGCCGTGGGTGCGGCGAGCACCCGGCGTTCCCCACGCCCTCTGTTTTTGGGCGGGTTCGTTGCATAAACTCGGGCGCATGGCGTCGCGGGAATGCGGGCGTGTGTCTGCACGCCGGAAACCCACCTTTCGTCGTCCCCGCGAAGGCGGGAACCCATCACCCCTGGCGTTGATGATGAAAGAGGGTCTCTGCCCCATCGCTAAAACGAGAGGGCGCGGCGTATGGGTCCCTGCTTTCGCAGGGACGACGAGTTGAGGGGACGAATGATGAATTACTGCTTCCTCCGCCGCGCCGCGGCCGGCGTTGCGGGCTCGACCTTCTCGATACTCGCGGCTTGATTGTCTTCCTGCTCGCCGTCCTCGCGCCGGCGCAGGATCTCCACCGCCAGCACCGGGTGATTGAAACCCTTCAGGTTCAAGGCGTCGAGCGAGTTGCCTTCGGCCCATCGCTCGACCATGCCATAGACGCGCTGGCTGACCACGATCTGCCCGGCCTTGGCTTCATCGCACAGCCGCGAGGCGAGATTGGTGACGCTGCCGATCGCGGCATATTCCAGCCGCTGCTCGAATCCGATCTGGCCCAGCGTCGCATAGCCAAGCGCGATGCCGACGCCAAATCCCAGGCTATGGCCGCGGTTGCGCCACTTCTGGGTCAAGGCGCCGATGGCGTCGCGCATCTCGATCGCCATCTTCACCGCGCGCTCGGTATGATCGGCAAATTGGATCGGCGCGTTGAACAGGATCATCACGCCGTCGCCGGCATAGCGATCGAGCGTGCCTTCATAGCGGAAAATCAGTTCGCCCAACGCGGCGTGATATTCGCGCAGCACATTCATCGCCTCCTCGGGCTCGGTGCTCTCGGTAAAGGCGGTGAAGCCGCGCAAATCGCAAAACACCACGGTGACTTCGCGGCGGTGGCTGTCGAGCAGCGCATCATGCCCGTCGGAAGACGCGATCAGTTGCGCCACCTGCGGCGCGAGAAAACGCTCCAGCCGGCGAATGCGCTCGATCTCGCCGAGCTGCTTCTCGACCCGCTCCTCCAGCGACCTGTTCCAGTTCAGCAATTGATCGGTCTGCTCCTGCAGCTTGCCGGCCTGCTGCTGCACGGTGGAATGCGCCGAGGCCAGTTCGCGGCCCTTCTGGTCCACTTCCGTGAACAGCCGCGCATTGCGCATCGCCAGCACCGATTGATGCGCGAAGGTCCGCATCAGCCCGATCAGGTTCGGCGAAAATTCGCCGGCGCTGGCGCGCAGCACCACCAGCGATCCCAGAATGCCCTTCTGGTCGACCAGCGGCACCACCAGCACCGAATGAAATCCGGCCGCAATCGCCACGTCGCGCAGCAGACGATCGCCGGCATTGGCCAAATCAGGGATCGCGATCGGCTCGCCGGAGCTCGCGGCCTCGCCGAGTACGCTGGCATCCTTGTCGATGGCGAGGTGCTGGCCTTCGGCGGATCGGTCGATGCCGATCGCCTCGGCGAGATTGAACTGATGCCTCGTCGCATCATAGCCGTAGATCAGCACCGCATCGGCATGGGTGATCTCGAGCGCGCGCGCCGCCACCGTCGGCAGCACGGCGTTGAGATCGAGCGAGGAGGCGACCGCGCGGCCGACTTCCTCGAGCACCTTGAGCTCGTTGACCGAGCGCGCGAGATCGCGGGTGCGCTCCTCGACCTTGGACTCCAGGCCGGAATAGGTCTCGTGCAGCTGGCCGGCCATGCTGTTGAATTGCTCGGCCAGCTCCTCCAGCTCGTCGGCGGTGCGGACATCGATGCGATGGCTGAAATCGCCGGCGCCGAGACGCCGGGCGCCGGTGCGCAGCGCGGTGATCGGAATCAGCATCCGGCGGGCCAGCAGCGTGCCGGCGAGGATCGCGACCAACAGGCCGAGCGCGATCAAAAGGGCGATGCGCAGCAGCTGATCGCGGATCGGCGCCAGCGCCTGCGCGGTCGGCTGTTCGTAGAACACCAGCCAGCCGAGTTTCGGAACGACATTGGACGCGGTCAGCACCGCCTGGCCGCTCAAATCGGTGCCCGACCCCAGCGCCTGGCCGTCCGGCTTCAACAAAGCTGCGACCTGCGGCAACGTCGAGACATCCTTGGCGACCGCCGGACCCTTGGCCGAACTCGCCAGCACCTGGCCGCGCTTGTCGACCACATAGGCGGCCGCGACCTTGCCGACCTCGGCATCGCCGAGGAAATCCGACAGGAAGCGCAGATCGAATTCGGCGATGGTGACGCCGGCATTGAAGCCCGAATGCGCCAGCGCGATCGACATATAGGGCCGGCCGTCCCTGAAATAGGCCGACGCGAAGTTGGCGCCACGGGAGACGCCGTCGATAAACCGCACGTCGCGGGAAAAATCCTCGCCGCTGCTGACCGAGATCGCGCTGCGGGTCAGGCGAAGCTGCTCCTGGCCGCTCGCGCTCAGCCAGGAGAGCTGGCTGACCGCCGGCACCTGATGCAGCAATTGGGCATAGTCGGTGCGGTGCTTGTCCACCGTGTCGGCGCTGGCGCGGGTCACCCAGCTGATCTGGCGCTCCAGCTCCGAGACCGATTGCTCGATCCGCCGCGCGGTGGCCTCGGCCTTCTCGCCCATCGCGTCGGTCAGCGTGGTCTTGGTGGCGCGGTAGCTGATCCAGGTTTCGACCGCGCCATTGACCGCGAGCACAAACACCACCAGGCCGACCAGGGCGATGACGTATTTGGCGAACAGGCCCTCGCGCCGCGACCAGATTTTGTCCGTGACCCCGTTCATCCAGTTCCTCGTGCGCGCCACCCGTGCAGGCAGCCGCGCCTATGGTGGCCGTCTTGGGCCGGGGCCTTTCTAGCACAATTTGAGGGACTTGGCCGGCCCTCTGCCGGCGTGGTTAGCCGTGGTTGCAGGGTTAGGCGCCGGTGTTGGACTGCAACGGTGTCGCGTTTGGGGGTGCAACAAAGGAAAAGCTAATGACCAGCGACGCCGCTCAGTGGTTGAACAGCTGCTTCAGCACATCCTTCATCGGCTCGCTGTCCTGCGATGTCGCCGGATCGCTCGGCGCCGGCGCCGCGGATGCAGCCGGCTTGTCCGGGCTTGTCGCTGGCATATTGCGGCTTTGGCCGAGGCTCTGCTGGATCAAATTGCCCAGGGTCTGGCCGAGTTGGCCGCCCAGCGGATCGGAGCCGCCATTGTTGCCGTTGCCGCCGCCGCTGCCGCCCATTCCACCGAGTCCATTAAGCGCGCCAGTGCTGCCGAACAGGCCTTGTCCCATGTCCTTGAGCTTGGCATAGGCCGCGTCCGGATGATCCAGAATGCCGGCCATATCCGGGTAGATGCGCGGCTCGGACCACGGGCCGTCGATGACCACGGGAATGCCGAGACCAACCGGGTCGGTGGCGCGGCCCTGGCCTTCGGTGGTCATGACAAGCTTGGGCTCGACCCGAAACGCCAGCGATTTGGCGGCAAGGTCGATGGTGCCGGCGCCGGTCATCCGCACCAGCGGTCCCACCAGATTGAGATCGCCGCTGGTGGCCTGACCCTTTTCAATCCGGAACGAGGCCGCAAGCTGGGTCAGGTCGGTGGTTTGCTCCTTGCTCTCCTGCCACCCGGACAGCGTGCCCGACGTCAGCGAACGGATCATCTGCGCGACATTGAGGCCGCGAATGGCGCCATCGCTAAAATTAGCGAACACGGTTCCGCTCAGATTCGACAGGATCGCGCGCGCGCTGCCGCCGGTGGAACGCACCGCGATCTTCGCCTGCAATTTGCCGTCGAGCTTGTCGAAATCGGCCGCACTCTTCAGCAGCGGCAGCGCGCGGACGCCAACGAGATCGCTGCGCAATGCGTAAGTCGGGATGCCCGCGGACGCATCGACCGTGAGATCACCGTTGGCCTGACCGCCATAGGCGCCGAGATTCGAAACCCTGGCCTTGAGAACACCGCCCGCGAGGGTCGCATCGATCGCGGCCGGCGCGAATTGCGCCTCGCCAATGTTCAAGGCGGCGGCGGAAACCCTGATTTGGGCGTCGACGTAGTTCAAGCCGGTGACGTCGATCGGTGCATTGCTCCAGGGCGGCGAAGGCTGGGAAGATGGCGAACCCGGCGCCGGCGATGCCGCGCTCGCCGTGGAGGCGGCGACATCGAGCCGCTGGAAGTCGAGGTCCAGTTTCACGAGCGGCTTGCTCGCGATATCAACCGACGCCCATCCATTGAAGGCGCCATCGCCGACCGTGCCGGTGAGGCCGTTGATCATGACCACCGAACCGTTGAGCCGGACTTCAGCCTTGCCCGAAAGTGGGGTTTGCAGAACGCCGGGCGCGTCAAGCGCGAGACTGACCGGGATGTTCTGTCGCGCCAGCGGTGGCGCCGGCATCGTCGCCTTGATCTCGAATTTGAGCGGATGGTCGTTGGTGTGCGCGCTGCCGGTGAGTTTGATCTTTCGATCCTCGCCGATCACCGCTTCGGCGTTGATACCATCGATACGATCGTCGACGCGGTCGCGCGGATTGGAAAATGCAATGGCGCCGTTGGTAATTGTCACCCGATCGATCGCCAACGCGTTCGCTTCTTTTTCGCCCGACGGTGGCGTCGGTTTGGACGTAGCGATTGCCGGCGGCGTGCGTTGACGCAGCAACGGCACGTGCGCGACCGGATGATCGATGACGAGTTCCGTGATGTGCGGATGTCCCGACCACACGCTCTCAAGCGTCACGTCAGCTTTGACGCTGCCGACCGTCAGGCGATTGCTGATGTCGCGGTCCTTTGGATCCGGATCCTGCAGCGTGACGTCATGCAGCGTCACATTCAGCGACGGCCAGAGGCCGATCCTGGTCGCGCCGGCGATCGTCAATCGATACCCGGTTGTGCGCTCGACCCGGTCCTGGATCGCCGACGTCATGAAGCCGGAGGGGATGCCGATCACGAGCAGCAACACGACCATGACAATTGCGGCAGCGATGGTGGCGCCGGCGATTCTGAGTGCTCTCATGTCGACAATCCAAGCCGGGCAGGCGGCATCGATGGGTGCCATTCGTCGGCGGCCGTGGCCGATGGCCCAAGCTTATCCCGGAATGACGACCCCGCTCAAAGGAGCTCAAAAATAATCCGGAGGTGCTGCAAAGTTATGTGACTTATGACACACTTCCGGGCAAGCGAACCTGTGTACGGAGTATTCGATGATTTCGAGAGGGCTCCAGAGAGCATTGCCATGAGTAAACAGGCCGAATTTGCGGTGATTCTGAAGATGAATCCGATGTTCGCGGACCTCGGGGCCGATGAGCTGCAGCGCATATCCGGGCTCTGCCATACCCAGCAGCTCGGCGTCGGCGAGATGCTGTTCCAGAAGGGCGACAGCGGCGACGCCCTGTTCGGGGTGCGGCGCGGCCAGATTCGGATCGAAACCGGCGCATCCGATGGTAGCCGCCTGACCCTGAATTTTCTGGGGCCGGGCGATCTGTTCGGCGAGGTAGCCGTGCTCGACGGCCAGAGCCGTACCGCCGACGCCACCGCGGGCGAGCCGACCGAATTGTTCGTTTTGCGCCGCGACGATTTCCTGGGCCATCTCGAACGCGAGCCGCGCGTGGCGGTCAAGCTGATCCAGCTGCTATGCCAGCGGATTCGCTGGATGAGCGAGCGGATGGAGGAATCGGTACTGCAGCCGCTGCCGGTTCGGCTGGCGCGCCGGCTCTGCGCGCTGGCATCCGATTTCGGCTCCGAGGTGCACATCTCGCAGGAGCAACTTGGCGTGTTCGTCGGCGCGGCGCGCGAAAGCGTCAATCGTCAGCTGCAGCTTTGGCGCAAGGAAGGCATTCTCGATCTGCAACGCGGCCGCATCTTGCTGCAGAACATGACAAAGCTGACCGCAGTGGCGCGCAACGAGTAACCGCGTGGCGATGACACGCCCTGCGTTGCTGCTCTGTTTGGGTGGCGGCGTTTTATTCTGCCGCGGGCGAATGCACTATCCCCGGCGGCTCGCCGTGGCCGGCTTTGTGATCGGCCGGCGGAAGCTCGGTCTCGCCGCCTGTGGCGAGGGCTTTCTTGCCGAAACGCCAGAACAAATTGCCGAGATCGTCCATCATCATGAACATCGCCGGCACGAACACCAGCGACAGCACGGTTGAGAACACCAGGCCGCCGATCACCGCCAGCGCCATCGGTGAGCGGAATTCGCCGCCGGCGCCGAATGCCAATGCGCTCGGCATCATGCCGGCTGCCATCGCGATGGTGGTCATGACGATGGGACGCGCGCGCTTCATGCCGGCGTCGATGATCGCCTCATGGCGCGGCTTGCCTTCGCGGATCGATTCCACCGCGAACTCCACCAGCATGATGGCGTTCTTGGTTACGATGCCCATCAGCATCAGGATTCCGATCCACACCGGGGTGGTCAGCTGCTTGCCGGTCAAAAGCAGCGCCATGATCGCGCCGCCGATCGAGAGCGGCAGCGAGAACAGAATGGTGATCGGTTGCAGGAAGGTTCCAAATAGCAACACCAGCACTGCATAGACCATCATCAGGCCGGCGGTGATCGCGGTGGCAAAGCCTTGCGACAATTCGTTGAGGCTTTCGGCATCGCCCGAAGGGCTCACCTTCACGCCTTTCGGCAGGCTCTTCATCACGGGAAGTTCGTAGATCTTCTTGGTGGCGGTGCCCAGCGCCGCGGACCCGACGAGGTCGGCAGCCACGGTGGCCTGGCGTTCCCGATCGTAACGATTGATGCTGGTCGGACCTTGATCGAGCTTGATGTCGGCAACAACCGACAGCGGCACGCCGCCCTTTTCGCCGTGTTCACCCAGCGGCACCCGCAACTGCTCGAGCAGCGGCAGATCGCCGCGCGCGGTGTCTTCGAGCTGGACCCGGATCGGCACCAGCCGGTCGCCGGCGTCGAACTTGGCCAGCGCCGGCCCGACGTCGCCGATGGTGGCGACGCGGATCGTCTGCGACAGGCTCTCGGTGGAAACGCCGAGCCTGGCTGCGAGATCCGCCCGCGGCTGGATCCGAAGTTCGGGTCGATCCAACGAGGTTTCGGAGATCACGTCGGAGATCAGCGGAATTCGCTTCATCTGGTTCGCCAGCTCGCTGGCGACGTTGCCGACGATGCTGCTGTCCGCGCCGGTCACCACCAGCGAGACCGCTCGCAAACCGTTCTCGTCGAGGAACCAGTACCGGATATCGGGTACGTCTTCGAGTTCCTTGCCGATCGAAAGTTCGAGCTCGCGCTGCGTGATCTTGCGTTGTTTCTTCGGCGTGTAATTGATGATCAGCGCTGCGCGTCGCACTTCGAAGGTCCCCGGTGGCACCCGTCCGCCGTCGACGAACACGCTCTCGACCTCAGGCCGCTTGCGTAAGCGCGCGACGATTTCCTCGGTAACCTTTTCGGTGTAGGCAAGCTGCGAACCGGGCGGCAACTCCATCGCCAGCAGTGAGCGCGCGGTGTCCTGTGCCGGCAGGAAGCCTTGCGGCAACAAGGTAATGCTCCAGATCGAAGCCGCGAAGATTCCGAAACCGATCAGCACCGTGATGAGGTAGTGCCGGACCGACCAGGTCACGAGCCTGGTATAAGTTTGCAGCACGCGCCCCGGCGGCGGGTCGTCATGCGGGTGATCTTTCAGGAAATAGGCGGCCAGCACCGGCGTAACGAATCGCGCGGCCAGCAGTGAGAAGAATACCTGCACCGATACCGTGATGCCGAATTGCTTGAAGAATTGCCCGGCGATACCGGACATGAAGCTGGCCGGCGCAAAGATTGCGATAATGGTGAGGCTGATGGCGATCACCGCCAGCCCGATTTCGTCGGCAGCCTCCAATGCGGCGCGATAGGGTGACTTGCCCATCCGCATGTGGCGCACGATGTTCTCGATTTCGACGATGGCGTCGTCGACCAGAATACCGGTCGAAAGCGTGATAGCCAGAAAGCTGACCAGGTTCAGCGAGAATCCAAGAATGTCCATCGCCCAGAATGCCGGGAAGATCGACAGCGGCAGTGAGATTGCGGCGATGATGGTGGCGCGGATGTCGCGCAAAAACAGCATCACTACGATGACGGCCAGAATGGCGCCTTCGAACAGCGTCGAGATCGCGGCCTCGTAGTTGCCCTTGGTAAATTCCACCGACGTGTCGATCAGTTTGAGGTCGACGTCGGGATAAGCAATCTTGAGGGCGTCGATCCGTTTCTGAACGGCAGCCGCGACCACCACGTCGCTGGCGCCTTTTGACCGTTTGATGCCGAGTGCTACCACCGGCTCGCCATTGAAGCGAGCAAATGTCCGGCGGTCGGCGATGGTGTCGGTGACGGTTCCGAGATCGTCCAGACGTACTTCGCCGCCTCCGAACAGCGGGATCATGGTCCCGGCGAGATCGTTGAGCGTTTTGGCGCCGGCCAGGGTTCGGATCGCTTGGTCGTTCTTTCCGATCTCGGCCCGGCCGCCTGCAAGGTCGACATTGGTGCCGCGCAGGCTCTGGCTGACATTGACGGCGGTCAGGCCCGCGGCCTGCAGCCGGTCGGGGTCGAGCGAGACCAGAATCTCGCGCTCGACACCGCCGATACGCTCGACCTGGGCGACGTTGCGCACGCCTTGCAGCGCGCGTTTGACCACGTCGTCGACGAAGTAGGACAATTGCTCCGGCGTCTTGCCGGGCGATATCGCGGCATAGGTTACAATCGGCAGGCCGATCACATCGACCCGCTGGATCAGTGGCTCGTTGACGTTTTGCGGCAGGTTGCTGCGGACGCGGGTAACGGCGTCCTTGACGTCGTTCAGCGCCCGGTCGGTATTGGTCTCAAGGGCAAACTGGATCGTCGTCAGCGACAGCCCGTCGGTGATCGACGACGAGATGTGCCGCACCCCCTCGACGCCCGATACGCCGTCTTCGATCGTCTTGGTGACTTGCGATTCCAGCTCGGCCGGGGCTGCGCCGAATTGCGATACCGCGACCGAGATCACCGGGATATCCGCGCTTGGCAGCCGCGTCACCGCGAGCCTGGTAAAGCTCACCCAGCCCAGCACTAGCAGGATGATCGAAAATACGACGGAAGGAAGCGGGTTACGGATCGACCATGCCGAGATATTTAGAGCCATTAGCGTACCCGTGTTCGATCGAGGTCCTCGGCGAACACGGTCTTGATCTGGTCGCCATCATGCAGCGAACTGCCGGCGTCAGCCACGACGATTTCGCCGACATCGAGGCCCTCAAGAATTTCCGTGCTCGTGTCGGACACCAGTCCGACCCGGACCTTCCGCGTCTCAACCGTATTTCCTTTGACCACCTGAACGGTCAGGTGGTCAATGGCGGTACGGGGTATCGCGACCCCGCAGCTGCGCTTGGCGTCGATGTTGGCGCGGGCGAACAGGCCGACCTTGAGCGAGGGGTTCTTGTTGAGCGTTATGCGGACGTGGCCGAGCTGACTGGTGCGATCGATTTGCGGCGAAACCAGCCTGACACGTCCTACGATGTCCGGTGCGTCGTCGCGGCTTATTCGCGCCGTCGCTCCTGGATTGAGTTTCAGCATGTGAATGGCAGGTACCTCGGCATCGAGTTCGATTTCATTGTTAACGGAAATTCGAAACATCGGGCCAGACTGCGGCGAGGCCGGCGCTCCAGCGATGGTGTTAACCTGGGTTACCAGTCCGGCGGCCGGAGCGCGCAATGATGTGGGTGCGGGCTTCGCTGCGGCGCCAGCGCCGCCGGGTTGCGCCGGAGGCGGCGTCAGCCGGGCGAGTTCCTGATTTTCGGTGACCATGTCGCCTTCATGGACCAGAAGGTCTGAGACCTTGGAGCCTTCCTGCTCGACGCCGACAACCGCTTCCCTGCGTGGCACGACAAAGCCGGTGACCCGCACCATGTCAGAGAAGCACGCATTGGTGGATTTTGTCACGGTCACGAGGGCTTCGGAGGGAGTCTCCTTCTCATCGGGATGGGAACGGTGCTCGATCCAATAATAACCGCCCGCCAAAGCAGCGACGACGACGACCCCTAACGCGGGCTTGAGATATTCAGAGAGCATCATCGCCCGATCAATCCAGACTTGTGTCGCAAGAGTATGACCCGAAATGCCGAAAATGACAGGGGTTCACAATGTCTCATCTGGCACGCAATAACCGCAATAGCGGCAAGTCGGAAACGTCAGAATGACTTTTGAAATGAAGCAGCGTCCCGCAAGGTGGCGGGACGCAACGCAGCGGCAAAACCTTATCCGGCGTCACGACCGTTTCACTCTGGAAGCTACCTGGACCTGGAATTACTGGGACGCGGTAGTCTTGTTCGCCATATTGACGACCTGCACGCGGCGGTTCATTTCCGCGGTCGGGTGGCCGGGGTCCTTGAGCTTGGTCTTGCCGTATCCGACGGTCACAAGGTCGGTGCCGTCAATGCCAAATTTTTCGGTCAAATAATGCTTGATCGAGTCCGCGCGCCGCTCCGACAGGTCCTGATTGTAAGTGTCGCCGCCGACCGCGTCGGTATGTCCCGCAACGAGGAAGGTCGAACCTTTCAGGTCCGGATTGGTCAGCGCCCGGCCAAGCGCTTGAACCGAGGACAGGGACCTTTTGCTGATATTGGCCGAATTGTAATCGAAGTTGATTTCGAGATCGATGTTCGGCTTGTTTTGGGCGATGGTGGCGATTTCTTCGCGCTCGGTCGCCGAAAGCGAGCGCGTGGCGCGGTTACGGATAGTCTGGACGAAACGTCCCTCGGCGGAGGTCGCTTCCGTGTCGGTCTTCGGCCCCACCGAAAGGCCCCTGGTCAGGGGGGGCTTGGCTGGAGTCAGCGCCTGGAGGATTTGTCCTTCTGTGACATCGTCACTGGCGGCGGTGGCTGTTCCGGCGCTGACGGAAAGTGCTGCGCCGATCGTTACGATCGAGAGCATCGTGGCAAGATTTTTCCTTCCAAACATTTTAGGCATCGCCAGTCCCTCCTGCGCTGCGCGCGCACTCTGAATAGGTTAGATTTGCAAATAGGCCGCCGCAGAGCGCTCACGCCCGCGGCTATTGGTGCTTTGTCTCCGAGGTTCGACCAACGGTTCGAGGAACCGCAGACCCGCAATTCAAATTATCGTCAATGCACCCCGTAACTTGCGAATTCCTTGACAATATTCGGGTCCATGGCTTTCGCATTGGAAATGTCCAGTTCACCCTCCGAAGCCGAGCCGCTGCGCTGCTTGGCGAGCCCGCGACCGTATAGCGACGACGTCAATCTCGGATTGATCTTGAGCGCGGCGTCAAAATCGGCGATCGCATTTTTGGCCGCCCCGCTCTTCAAATTGACCAGGCCGCGGCTATCGAGGGCATCGACAAAGTTGGGGCGCAGCCGAAGCGCCTCATTACAGTCTTTCAACGCAGCCTGCAGGTCACCGATCACGGTGCGCGCCCAGCAGCGGTTGTTGAAGGCTTCCACATCCTTGGGATTTAGCCGCAGCGAGTCGTTGAAATCATTGATGGCAAGGCTATACGCCCCCTTGCTGGCGTAAACCTGGCCGCGCCGATAGAGCGCATTCTGGTCGTTTGGATTTTCGGCGAGTATCCCGTTCAGTTTTTTGATGACCGGATCCTCATCAAGTGGAGCCGCGGGCGGCGCGTCCTTCTTCTCCACCTCCTTGTCGACGTGCGGAGTTGGGAGTTCGGATGGCTTTGGTGGCGGCGGCGGCGGCGGCTCGTAGCGCGGGGGCGGTGTCGGCTCGGGATTGGGTTGAGGAGGGTTCATCGCCTGCGGACCGGGTGATTGCGGCGGTGCGCCCGAGCCGGGGATGAAGGAAAAGTCCTCCGCCAGTGAGGAGGAAATCCACGGCACCTGTTCGCTGCGGGATGCGCGCGTGACGCCGACACGTGTCCGATTGAGCGTCTCTTCGGCCATCAGGTCAGGAACACGGATTTCCTTGAGCAGTTCCTGCACGAAAAGGCTGTGGTCGCTGCCGTTCTCGCTGATGACAGAGCTGAGCGCCGCCGAATACATCACCAGCGTACCATTTGGCGCAATCACCGGGGCGAGGCCCGCGGAAAAACTGCGGAATCGGCGCTCGAACGGATTGCGTCTGCTGGCGTCGATCAGCGCGATCTTGACGCCGGCGCCACGATTGTTGATTTCGCCCAGAACCGTCTCCAGACTGAAGCCGTCGCGGCGAACATCGGGCTCGGTCCAGATCTGCGCGTCGACCGGAATCATGTAGCTCTGGCGAGCCGACTGGATGCCGAACCCGCTGAAGAAAACCAGCACAACCGAACCGGGCTTAATGCGTCCGTAAAGGTGGTCGAAGGCGCGCCGCATCGCATCGCCGGTCAGATTTTCTCCGACCTCGACGTTGAAGCCGTCGCGTTTGAGCTCGTCGGCGACGTCGCGGGCGTCGTTGATCGGCTCCTTGAGCGGGGCTTCGGCGTCTGGATATTTCGCATTGCCAATGACGACCGCAAACCGGTCCGCAGGAGTGTCAGCGGCGACTGACGGAACGATCGGCGCGACCGACAACCCCAGGATCACAAGCAATACGAGGCGGAATTTCATCTGACGTCAGTCCAGCCAACAAGGCGCCGATCCCAGCTTGCGCCTCGGCGACCTTACCTTACGAAAACAGCATTATCAAACCGGGCGCGCGAGCTGTGTCAACTGTCAGCCAAAGCCATGGAAGACCGCGACAATTAACCGCGACATGGCTTCCGCTCACGACAAGGTTTTCGGGTCACGCGCGACGCATGTTGATGGCAATTGATGCACCCTATAGCCGCGCTGTTCGCGCGGGTTTGACGATTTCATCGATGACCAGTTTCCGCGGCTATGGGGCCGGCAATGTGATGCATCTCACATTGATGTAGCCGCGCGCAACAGCCGTCATCGGCTTATGGTCAACCCTGTCAATCCAGAATGATCGCATGCGTTCGGCGCAAGCCCGGCAGGTTTGACCTTTGCGGATGACGATGGCTTGCTGTCACGGTCGGCCAATCGCGCAACCAAGAAAAGTGGAACCGATGGGAAACGCCTACGAAATTTACGCCATCCGCTATGCGACGATGTCGCCGCGCACCCCCCAGATGAATTACCTCGTGCCTGATCCCCACGACACCACGGCTTCGGACCTCGACTATTTCGTGTGGCTGATCCGGGGCGGCGGCCGGGATATTCTGGTTGACACCGGCTTCAACGCGGCGGAGGCGCAGCTGCGCAATCGCAAGCTCACCCTCAATCCCGTCGATGCGCTGGCACAGTTCGACGTGCGCGCCGATGATATCGGTGATGTCGTCATCACGCATCTGCATTACGATCATGCCGGCAATCTCGATCGCTTTGCCGGCGCCCGATTTCATCTGCAGGATCGCGAGATGAGCTACGCCACCGGGCGCTGCATGTGCCATGGTGTGTTGCGGCATCCTTTTTCGGTGGAGCACGTCACGCTGATGGTGCGTCACGTCTATGGCGAGCGCGTTACTTTTCATTCGGGGGATGGCGAGGTGGCGCCGGGCGTAACGCTGCATCGGGTCGGCGGTCATTCGGACGGTCTCCAGGTCGTGCGGGTTGAGACCGACCGAGGTCCGGTGGTGCTGGCGTCGGACGCGGCGCATTACTACGGCAACCTCCATCGCCGCAGCCCGTTTCCGATCGTCTATAACATCGGCGACATGTGCGAGGGTTGGGAAATCGTCGAGCGTCTTGCCGGTCATCCCGACCGCGTCATTCCCGGGCACGATCCACTTGTCAGCGAGATTTATCCGCGCGCCAGCGACAAGGTCGACGCGTTTGCGTTGCACCGGAAGCCTTCGCGCTCCTTCGTCAAATAGCGTCGAGCGAGCACACCGATGTCGCAGTTCGGAACGGTCGGTTTCATTGGCCTGGGCGTGATGGGCGAGCCGATCTGCCGCAACCTTGTGAGGAAGAGCGGCGCGGCTGTGGTCGCATTCGACCTGTCGCGGGAGCCGCTGGCACGACTGCACGCGGAAGGCGCCGCGATGGCAGGCTCTGTGGCTGACGTCGTCGGCAAAAGTGAAATCGTATTCCTGTGCCTTCCCAGCTCAAAACATGCGCGCGGCGTTTTCGAAGGCGACGGGATCCTGAAACATATCCGCTCAGGGCAACTCGTCGTCGATCTCGGCACTTCATCGGTCAATCAGACCCGAGATTTCGCGCAGCAGTTAGCGGCCAAGGGCGCATCGTGGGCCGATGCACCGATCGCGCGCACGCGTCAGGCCGCACAGGATGGCACCCTCAGCGTGATGGTCGGGGCGTCGCCGCAGCTGTTTGCCTCGCTGGAACCCCTGATCCGCTGCTTTGCCACCGATGTGACGCTTTGCGGCGGCATCGGTTCGGGGCAGGTGACCAAAATCCTCAACAACATGGTGCTGTTTCAGACCGTCAACGCGCTGGCTGAGGCCGTTGCGGTGGCGCGGCGCAACGGCGTCGATCCGGCGCTGTTGCTCGATACGCTATCGAAAGGATCGGCCGACAGTTTTGCGCTGCGCAATCATGGCCTGAAGGCGATCGTGCCGGGGAATTTCCCCGAGCGCGCCTTTTCAACGGAGTATGCCCTGAAAGACCTGTCTTATGCGCTGGAACTGGCCGACGATGCCGGCGTCAAAATCCGCGGCGCCGAACTGATCGGCAAGGTTCTGCAGGAAGCGATCGATGCCGGTTCCGGGGGCGCCTATTTCCCGGTGATCGCGAAGCATATCGACCGGGATTGATTCACCGTTGTCATTCCGGGGCATCGCGCAGCCTTGAACCCGGTATCCCGAGTTTCTCAGACGTGCAACTGCACATCTGAGGTTCGCGCTGACGCGCGCCCCGGCATGACGAATAGATCCATCGCGCTCAATACGCTTCTTTCGCATCCGCCTCGCTGCTGGTCTGTACAAGATGGAGGCTTTGTTCGATCTTGCCGAGCATCAAGGCAAGATCTTTTTGCTCCCGCGCGCTGAGGCATGACAGGATCTCCCGCTCCCGGCGCAACAGCCGGGGAATTAGTTGCTCGTACAACGTCTCGCCCTTGCGCGTCATGCGCAGCCGGAATTCGCGGCGGTCGTCTTCGTTCTCGACCCGCTCCACCAGCTGTCGTTTCATCAGCGCGGTGACGGCGCGGCTGATGGTGGATTTGTGGGTTCGGGTGCAATGCGCGATGTATTGCGCGCTGCAGGCATCATTGCGAAAGCCGAGCGTCGCCAGCACACGCCATTCGGGGATATCGAGGCCGTAGCGTTCTTGATATTCGCTGGAAAGCGCGGCGCTGACCTCGGCCGCCAGCCGGTTCAGCCGGAACGGCACGAACCTGAAGAGGTCCAGTCGCCGGTCTGTCTTGGGCGCGCTCTGTTCGCGCGGGCCGGCTTCGCTCGAAGACGGTTTTGGCAAAAATCGCTCCAATTTGAGTTGACGCCGACACGTGGTCGGCGTTTAGATAGTTGCAAGTGAGACTATCTTAGGGCGGAACAAACCCATTGGCCAGAGCGAAGTCCCTGGCCACAGCAGCATGAACACATGACGCAGTCCAAAATCCAGTTCGGCTATCGGCGGCATCCCGATCAGGATCGCGCCGGCGCCGATGTGGCCGAATACCCCGTGGTGGTGGTCGGCGCCGGGCCGGTCGGACTGTCGCTCGCGATCGATCTGGCGCAGCGCGGCCAGGCGGTAGTTTTGCTCGACGATGCTGACCGGATCGGCGAGGGATCGCGCGCGATCTGCTTTTCCAAGCGCTCCCTTGAGTTCTGGGATCGGCTCGGCGTCGCCGATCGTATGGTCGACAAGGGCGTAGTGTGGAGCGTCGGTCGGATTTTTCATGGCGCGTCGCTGCTGTATCAATTCAACCTGCTGCCGGAAGAGGGGCACAAGCGGCCGGCCTTTATCAACCTGCAGCAATTCTATGCGGAAGCTTATCTGGTGGACCGCGTCCACGATCTTGCGGCGATCGACCTGCGCTGGCGCAACAAAGTGATCGGACTGGAACAGCGCAACGACCATGCACTACTGACGATCGAAACGCCGGAGGGATCGTACCGGATACGCGCGGACCATGTCGTCGCCTGCGACGGCGCGAGATCATCGTTGCGGCGGCTGGTCGGCGCTGAATTTACCGGCAAGGTGTTCGAGGACCAATTCCTGATCGCCGACGTCAAGATGACGGCGGAGTTTCCTACCGAGCGATGGTTCTGGTTCGATCCGCCATTTCACGCCGGAAGGTCGGCGCTGTTGCATAAGCAACCGGACGACATCTGGCGGATCGACCTGCAGCTCAGTCCAGACGCCGACCCGGCCGTCGAGAAGCTGCCCGAGAACGTACGGCCGCGGATCGCCCGCATGCTTGGACATGACAAATTCGACTTCGAATGGATATCGCTTTACAAGTTCCAGTGCCGCCGGATGGAGAAATTCATTCATGGCCGCGTGATCTTCGCCGGCGATGCCGCGCATCAGGTCTCGCCGTTCGGCGCCCGGGGCGCCAATTCCGGCCTGGAGGACGCCGAGAACCTGGCCTGGAAACTTGACCGCGTGCTGCGGAAGATATCGCCGGAGGCGCTACTCGAAAGTTATCACGCCGAGCGCAGTGCGGCGGCTGACGAGAATATCCGGGAATTGACCCGCTCGACCGATTTCATGGCGCCGAGCTCCCGCCAGGAAGCCCGGTTGCGAAAGGCCGTGCTGTCGCTGGCCAAGGAAACCGAATTCGGCAAGCGCATGATCAACGGCGGACGGCTCTCGGTTCCTTCGAACTATGACTCGCCGCTCTTGACCGCGGATTCCGAGCCATGGCGCGGCGGCCTGCGGCCGGGCGCTTCGATGCTTGATGCGCCGGTCGCCACACCTGCCGGGAATGCTTCGTTTTTGACCGAAGCCTTCGTCAAGGCAGGCGCGGGGTTCACGCTGCTTGAGTTCAGTAATGGGGTTGGCGTTGACGCCCCCGCTGGGGTCAGCACAATCCGTATCGGCGGCCATGACGGGTTTATCGACTCGGCGGGGCTGGCTGGTGCGCGCTATGATGCCAGGCCCGGGACCGCTTATCTGCTGCGGCCCGATGGCTATGTGGCCGCACGTTTCCGGCACCCGAGCCGCACCGCGCTCGACGCCGCGCTGGCGCGCGCGGCCGGTCTCAACTGAGGTTTCCATCATGGCACTCTCGACCAACTCGAATTTCGCCAAGCCCGATGATGCGTTTCGCGCCGTTGTGGAGGCCCATCGCGGGTTGAGCGACGAGCAGAGCGCAAATCTCGATGCCACGCTGGTTTTGATTCTTGCCAATCACATCGGCGATCTCGCGGTGCTGCGTGAGGCGATCGCGCTCGCCCAGCGGCGGGTGGCGGATGCCAGCCAACAGCAACAGCAGCAGCAACAATATGAATATGCAAGGGTCATTGAACGAGCGAAGCGAAAATTGAATTGATGGCCAAGGGTTTCGCGTCCACCACCGACATGGCGGAAAAGAAAATCACCTTCTCCGAGATCGGTACCGATCTCTATGCCTTCACCGCCGAAGGCGATCCCAATTCCGCTGTTATCGTCGGCGACGACGGCTGCATCGTGTTCGACGCCCAGGCGACGCCGGCGATGGCCAACAAGGTGATCGAGCGGGTGCGCACGGTCACCGACAAGCCGATCAAGTATGTCGTGCTATCGCATTATCATGCGGTGCGGGTGCTCGGCGCCTCCGCCTACAAGGCGCAGGCAGTGATCGCGTCGCAAGAGACCTACCGGCTGGTCGAGGAGCGCGGCCAGCAGGACTGGGATTCCGAATATGGCCGCTTTCCGCGATTGTTTCAGGATGCCGAAAGCATCCCGGGCCTGACCTGGCCGACGCTGACGTTCGAAGGCGACATGTCGATTTACCTCGGCAAGCGTGAAGTGCGGTTGATGCAGCTTGGCGCCGGGCACACCTCCGGCGACATCGTGGCCTGGGTGCCGGATGCGGAAGTGATGTTTTCCGGGGACCTGATCGAATATCATTCCGCTTGCTATTGCGGTGACGCGCATTTGCGCGAATGGCCGACTACGCTGAACGAAATTCGCGCCTTCAATCCGAAGGCGATTGCGCCGGGGCGCGGCGATGCCCTCAAAGGCGTTGCGACGGCGCGCGACGCCATCGCCATGACGCGCGATTTCGTCAGCTCGCTCTATGGCGCGGCCGAAGCCGCGGTCGCCAAGGGCCGCAACCTCAAGGAAACGATGGCGGCGACGCGCGAGGTGATGGATCCGAAGTTTTCGAGCTTTGCGATCTACGAGCACTGCCTGCCGTTCAACGTCTCGCGGGCGTTCGACGAAGCATCAGGCATCGACGATCCCGTGATCTGGACTGACAAGCGTGACCAGGAAATGTGGGCTGCCTTGCAAGGAGGATGACCATGAATATCAATACCTCTCCCGAGACCATCAGCCGGAGCTCCCTCAATATCACTCCTGGCTACATGTCGGGCTTTGGCAACAGCTTTGAGACCGAAGCGCTCCCCGGCGCGCTGCCGATCGGGCGCAATTCACCGCAGCGCTGCGCTTACGGACTCTACGCTGAACAACTGTCCGGCTCGCCCTTCACGGCACCGCGCGGCAGCAATGAACGCTCATGGCTGTATCGGATCCGACCCTCGGTGAAGCATTCCGGGCGCTTTGCCAAGGTCGACGCCGGGCTATGGCGCACGGCGCCGAGCCATGAGGTCGAATCTGCCGATCGCGCAATTGCGCTGGGATCCGGCACCGATACCGAGCGAAGACATGACGTTCCTGCAGGGTGTGCAGACCATGACCACGGCGGGAGATGCCAATACCCAGGCCGGCATGGCCGCGCATGTCTATCTGATTACGAATTCGATGGTCGATCAGCATTTCTACAATGCCGATGGCGAGATGATGTTCGTGCCGCAGCAGGGCAATCTGCGTTTCGTCACCGAGTTCGGCCGGATCGATGTCGAGCCCGGCGAGATCGCGGTGATTCCGCGCGGTGTGAAGTTCCGGGTGGAAATTCCCGGCGGTCCCGCCCGCGGCTACCTCTGCGAGAATTACGGCGGCGCCTTCACGCTGCCGGAGCGCGGCCCGATCGGCGCCAATTGCCTTGCCAATGCGCGCGATTTTCTTACTCCTGTTGCTGCCTATGAAGACAAGGACACGCCGACCGAATTGTTCGTTAAATGGGGCGGCTCGCTATTTGTGACAAAGCTGCCGCACTCGCCGATCGATGTAGTGGCCTGGCACGGCAATTACGCGCCGTACAAATACGATCTGCGTACCTTCTCGCCGGTCGGCGCGATTGGCTTCGACCACCCCGATCCGTCGATCTTCACGGTGCTGACATCGCCCTCGGAAACCGCCGGTACCGCGAACATCGATTTTGTGATCTTCCCGGAGCGCTGGGCGGTCGCGGAAAACACCTTCCGTCCGCCGTGGTATCACATGAACATCATGTCGGAGTTCATGGGGCTGATTTACGGCGTCTATGATGCGAAGCCGCAAGGGTTCACACCCGGCGGAATCAGTCTGCACAATTGCATGCTGCCGCACGGCCCGGATCGGCAGGCCTTCGATCACGCCAGCAATTCGGAGTTAAAGCCGGTCAAGCTGACGGGCACCATGGCCTTCATGTTCGAGACACGATATCCGCAGCGCGTGACCGATCATGCCGCGAAGTCATCGACGCTGCAGGATGATTATGCGGATTGCTGGAAAGGACTGGAAAAGCGGTTCGATCCGAATCGGCCGTAATATCTTTCACGTCATTCCGGGCTCCTCGCCGCGCGAGGCCCGGAATGACGTGAGTAACAAGGACCGAAAATCTTGCCCCACCCCAACGACCCCAAACTCCGTTCCTTCATCGACGTCGATCCGGCCTCGGATTTTCCAATCCAGAATCTGCCTTACGGCGTGTTTTCATCAAAGGACGGACTGGCAACTCGCATTGGCGTCGCGATCGGCGATTACGTGCTCGATCTCTGGGAACTTGAACAGGACGGCCGTTTGGACGTCGGCGAGCTCGGTGTGTTCGCGGCGCCGACACTGAATCCTTTCATGGCGTTGGGACCCAAGGTGTGGTCGCGCACCCGGGCGCGGATCAGCGAATTGCTGCGCAACGATAATGCGGAACTGCGCGATAACCGCGAATTGCGCGAACGCGCGCTGGTGCCGATGGCCAGCACAAAAATGCACTTGCCGATTGCGGTCGCCGGTTTCACCGATTTCTATTCATCGAAGGAGCACGCCACCAATGTCGGCACCATGTTCCGCGACAAGTCCAATCCGCTGCTGCCGAACTGGCTGCATATCCCGATTGGTTACAACGGACGCGCGTCCACCGTCGTGGTCAGCGGCGCCAAAGTGCGCCGGCCGCGCGGCCAGTTGAAGCCGCCGACTGCCGAATTGCCGAGCTTTGGGCCCTGTAAGCGACTGGACTTCGAGCTGGAGATGGGCGTCGTGATCGGCCAGCCGTCGCCGATCGGCGAAATGCTCACCGAGCGGCAGGCGGAGGACATGATCTTCGGCTTCACGCTGTTGAACGACTGGAGCGCGCGCGACATCCAGCAATGGGAATATGTGCCGCTCGGGCCGTTTCAGGCGAAAGCTTTCGCAACGTCCATCAGCCCCTGGATCGTCACGCGCGAGGCGCTGGAGCCGTTCCGTGTCGATGGTCCCGTGCAGCAACCGACGCCGTTGCCATATTTACGGCAGGCTCGGCCAAACAATTACGACCTGGTGCTCGATGTCGGTCTGCGCGCGGCGAATATGAACGAACCTGCCAGCATCTGCCGCACCAATTTCAAATACATGTATTGGTCATCGGTTCAGCAACTGGTGCATCACGCCTCCTCCGGCTGCGCCATGAACGTCGGCGATCTCCTCGGCTCCGGCACCATCAGCGGCCCCGAGAAGGATCAACGTGGCAGTCTGCTGGAGATCAGCTGGAATGGCGCCGAGCCGATCGAACTGCCTGGTGGCGTTAAGCGAACATTCCTCGAAGACGGCGATTCGCTTGTCATGCGCGGCTGGTGCCAGGGTAACGGCTACCGCGTCGGCTTTGGCGAAGTCGAAGGCACGATTCTGCCGGCGACCTGAGCACGTCAGCGCTTCTGCGGCGGAATTTTCCGGATCCGCGCCGAATGTTCGGCGATATCCTCAAGGCCAAATTTGAGATGGACGCGCTTGTTTGACGGAGGGTGCGCCTCGGTGCAAATGCCGGCACGCCATGGTGTGGCCGGCCTGATCGGCCGCGGGGCAAAGCCGCCACCGCAATTGGGACACACATTGTGGAGCTTGTTCTCGGCACAGTCCGCACAGAATGTGCATTCGTAGCTGCAGATCCGCGCTTCCGTCGAACCCGGCGGAAGATCCTTGTCGCAATATTCGCAGTTCGGTCGAAGTTGCAGCGCCATGGCCGTCTCTGATGTTAAATGCGAGGCGGAGCATCGCAAATCAGAAGCCTCACGCGAAGGACGAATCTCCCTCGATTTCGGACATGAATTTCTGTTTGACGCATGATCATGCCCGCAGGGGCAGCTTTGCGCTTTCCTTCAAGCGATCGAGCACGATCGATGAGCGTACATGCGCCACGCTTTGGTGCGGCATCAGCACGTTGTTGACGATATCGGACAGGCTTTTCAAGTCTCGCAGTACCGCTTTCAGCAGATAGTCAGCGTCGCCGGTGAGCGAATAGGCCTCCTGGATATCGTCGACACGATTGACCAGCGCGCGAAACCGCTTGGCATTGTCGGGCGAATGCGTCGCCAGCGTGATGTGAATGAACGCAATTACGTTGAAGCCGAGCGCTTCGCTGGCGAGGTCGGCGTGATAGCCCGATATCACGCCCCCTTCTTCCAGCCGCATGCGCCGCCGCGAGCATTGCGACGCCGACAGGCCAGCCACGTCGGCCAGTTGTTGGTTGGTGAGGCGGCCGTCATCTTGCAGCGCGCTTAAAATTTTGAGGTCGAAGGCGTCCACAGGGATCATGCAATACAAGCCTGATTGATGCACAGGATGTGCACCATATATCCGGATTCTCTGCCCTTTGCATACACATTGCAGCGCCGGTGACTGAATATCCGGACCATCAGAAGCTCAGGAATGACGGAGAACAGCAAATGGGTCCATTTCCGCATGACGCGCCGGCGGCGACGATCAATGCCGATAATCCAATGGGGACCGATGGCTTTGAGTTCGTCGAATACGCGCATCCCCGGCCGGAAGAACTGCACGCGTTATTCAAGCTCATGGGCTTTGTGCCGGTGGCGCGCCACCGAAGCAAGAAGATCACGGTCTATCGCCAGGGCGACATCAATTACCTCGTCAACGAAACGCCCGGCACCCACGGTTTTGCCTTCGTCGAGATGCACGGCCCGTGTGCGCCGTCGATGGCATTTCGCGTGGTCGACGCGAAGCGGGCTTATGAGCGCGCATTGTCGCTTGGCGCGCAACCTGCCGATATATCATCTGCGCAAAAGACACTCGATGTCCCCGCGATCAAGGGCATCGGCGGCAGCTTGTTGTATTTCGTCGATCGCTACGGCGCCAAGGGGTCGGCCTACGACGCTGAATTCGAATGGCTCGGCGCATCGAATCCGCGGCCGGAAGGGGCCGGGCTGTTTTATCTGGATCACCTCACCCACAACGTCCATCGCGGCCGGATGGACGTCTGGACCGGCTTCTATGAAAGGCTGTTCAATTTCCGGCAGATTCGCTTTTTCGATATCGAGGGCCGCGCCTCCGGCTTGTTCTCGCGGGCGCTGACAAGCCCCGATGGCAAGATCCGGATTCCGATCAATGAGGACGCCGGCGATTCCGGCCAGATCGAGGAATATCTCAAGACCTATCGCGGCGAGGGCATCCAGCACATAGCCTGCGGCTCAAACGACGTCTACCGCACCGTTGAGACCCTGCGAGCTGACGGCCTGCCGTTCATGCCGCCGCCGCCGGAGACTTATTTCGAGAAGATCGACGCGCGCCTGCCTAAGCATGGCGAGGACGTCGCCCGCCTGAAGCGCGATGGCATCCTGATCGATGGCGAAGGCGTCGTCGATGGCGGGAGCACCAAGGTTTTGCTGCAGATCTTTTCCGCCAATGCGATCGGGCCGATTTTCTTCGAGTTCATTCAACGCAAGGGTGATGACGGCTTCGGCGAAGGCAACTTCAAGGCGCTGTTCGAATCGATTGAGGAAGACCAGATTCGCCGGGGCGTACTGACATTGAAGGGCGCGGCGTAGGCATCCCAATGCAGCGCTATTGCGCTGAACCGCAGAGCCGGGACCCATCAGCGCGAAGCATCTAGCCACCCGGATTGCATAGCTTTACCGGCCCGTCTTCCACTCGCTCGTCAATTCGGCAATATCCGCCTTGGCGGGCTCGCGGATCGCCGAGGGGGTGCGGGAAAAGCGCGGTGCCGGCGCCGGTTGCGTGACGCCGTGGCGGGTGACAAATGTCCCTCGCGCCACCATATGCGGATGCTTGGGCGCCTCGCTCATCGTAAGGATCGGCGCGAAGCAGACGTCGGTGCCCTCCATGATGCTGCACCACTGCTCACGCGTCTTGGTCTTGAACACTTCCGCCAGTTTTTGCTTGAGCTCGGGCCATGCTTTCTGGTCCATCTGATGATCGAATGCGGGATCCGAGAGACCTGCATGTTGCCGTAGCAAGGCGTAGAATTGCGGCTCGATCGAGCCAAGCGAAATGAAGTGGCCGCACGCGCATTCATAGACGCCATAGAAATGCGCGCCGCCGTCGATGAAATTGCTGTCGCGTTGCACGGTCCATCGACCCGCGGCCACCAGGTCGTAGAACATCGCCAGCAGCGATGCTGCGCCGTCGCACATCGCCGCATCGACTATCTGCCCCTTGCCGGATTTCGTCGCTTCGATCAGGGCTGCAAGCACGCCGACCACGAGATAGAGCGCTCCGCCACCGAAATCGCCGACCAGATTGAGCGGCGGCACCGGTTTGTCCTTGCCGCCGATTGCAGCCAGCGCACCGGTCAGAGAGATGTAGTTGATGTCGTGGCCGGCAGCCTGGGCCATCGGGCCTTCCTGACCCCATCCGGTCATGCGGCCATAGACGAGGCGCGGATTGCGCGCGTGCACCACGTCCGGTCCGAGCCCCAACCGTTCCATCACGCCGGGACGGAACCCTTCGATCAGCGCGTCGGCATGGCTCAGGAGATCCAGCGCTTGAGCCACGGCGGCCTTGTCCTTGAGGTCTAGTTCGACGACTTTTCGTCCGCGACCGGCCACCGATTTCAGATTCTTCCCGGCTCCCACCCGATCAAGCGTGACCACCTCGGCGCCCATGTCGGCCAACAACATGCACGCAAAAGGGCCAGGTCCGATGCCGGCAAACTCGACAATGCGAAAACCTGCCAGCGGACCGGAGGAGCGAGTGGACGATTGGGGGGCTGATTTATCGAGCACGTTGTTTTTCCATTGATGAAAGGGGAGGGCGTATTCGCGAAACTGGATATCGGCTCTGCGACCGGAATGCGCGCAGAATTATAGGAAGGGGTATTTTGTGAGCAAACCGGATTCCGCTTTGCGAATGCTGCCGGCATCGGCGTTGGCAGAATTGTCCAGCGTTGCCAGAGTGTGCAAGCGACGATCACGCACTGCACCATCGCTGTGATCCCGGCCGGGTGTGAGCGAGCGTCGGCAAATCCAACCTCGAAAAGCTGCATTTTGCATATCGGAAGCTGATTTCATCGGCGCCCGGTATGGTTCACGGCCTTTTATACATTCTCGCTTTAGTTTCGTATTTTGGAATCGGGGAACTCGCGTTCCACGATTTTGGTGATTTCGAAAGAAGATGGAGTTCGAGTTGGGATTGTTGAAGCATGGGCGGCCGCAATCGAGATCGCTGAAGCTCCCGACTTTGCGGTTTCGCGCGAAAGTCATGCTCGGCTTTGCTGTTGTACTGGCCATTTCGGCAGTCAGTATGGGTATCGCCTATCTTGGATTTGAACGCGTCGCCGCCGGCGTGGCGTCGTACCGCAACAGCGTGTCGGAAGCCGATCTGGCGCGAACCATCGACCGCGAGCTGAACTCGTATCAAGCGCTGGCGCGGTATTATGTGGTCACCGGAAAGGAAGACGATGGCAAGGCGGCGCTAGCTGCCGAAGCCGGTCTGAAAGACGCCATCGATCAATCGATGAAGGGTACCGCGAATCCGGCGCGCCTCGACCAGGTTACGCGTCTCGCCTGCGGAATTTCACGACTTCACCAGGATCTTTGCTGATATTATGAAGATCAAAGAGCGAGAGCGCGCTGGTGACGCAAAACCAGCTCACGCGCGGCGGCACCATGCTGCGTTACAAGCTCGACGATCTCGCGAGCATCGCCGCCGACGCGGAGCTTCCCGCCATCGAACTCGGCGCGAAGCAGGTCGCGACGCAATATCTGGCCGTGATGGGGCTCGCCAACACATTTGTCGTCAATTCCGACGCCGGCGTCGCCACCAGCGCGCTGGCCCGCCTCAAGTTTGTCGAGAATTCGCTGCAAGGCGATATCCTCGACCGACGAAAAGATAGTGCAAGGCCTCAAGGAGGCGTCCGGCATGCTTGCCGAATACCGGCAGGCGTTCACCACGCTGGTCGAAAATTCGAAGTCGGTCGATCAACTGATTGTCGAGATGGCCAAGTCTACGACCGCGATCATGCAAGGCTCAAGCGCGTTGAGGGCGGACCTGCTTTCCGATCAGCAACGGCTTGAAGTTCGAGTTGGACGCGATCATCGGCAGGACCGAGCGCCTGATTGTGATGCTCGCAGCCGGGGGCTTCGCTGCTGGGCGCAGTATTGGCGTTGTTGCTGGGCAAGGGAATCTCCCGGCCGATGACGACGATGTGCAAGGCCATGCGCGAACTCGCCAACGGAAATTTCGATGTCGTGTTGCCTGGCCTCGGCCGCAAGGATGAACTCGGCGAGATGGCGGGCGCAGTGGAAGAATTCAAGCTGCAGGCCATCGCCAAGGCCGAGCGCGATGCCGCCGCTCAGGATGGCCAGAACCGGGCGCAATAGCGCGGCGCGGCGCGCCGAACTCATTCGTTTCGCGGATGAATTCGAAGCGGCCGTGGGCGCGCATCGTTGTCCAACGTTTCGAGCGTCGGCCGCTCAGCTCGAAATCGGCTGCCGGAACTTGACGCGGACTGCGGAGACCACGCAGAGCCTGTCCAGCCAGGTGGCCGGCACGTCGGAACAAGCGTCCAGCAATATCCGAGTCGGTCGCGTGCGGCGACGGAGGCAGCTCTCCGCATCGGTCGATGAAATCGGACGACGGGTGCGCGAATCCGAATCAGGATCGCGGAAGCGGCGGTGCTGCAGGCGCAGCAAACCGATGGACGTATCGGCAAATTGTCGCGCGCGGCGCAGCAGATCGGCGACGTGGTCAAACTGATCACGGCCATCGCCGAGCAGACCAATCTGCTGGCGCTGAATGCAACCATCGAAGCCGCCCGCGCCGGCGAGGCGGGCCGGGGATTCTGCCGTCGTCGCCTCCGAGGTCAAATCGCTGGCGAGCCAGACCGCCAAGGCAACGGACGAAATATCGTCTCACATTTCCGGTATGCAGGGTGCGACGAGGATATTGGTGGCGGCGATCAAGGAGATCGGCAGACACCATCGGCGCAGATATCCGAGCATCGCATCGACGATCGCCGGCGCGGTGGAGCAACAGAGCTCGGCGACGCAGGAAAATCGCGCGAAGCGTTCAGAGCGTGGCCCAGGGGAGCCGATGAAGCGGCCGCCAACATCGCGCAGGTCAATCGCGGAAGCCACGGCAAACCGGCTCCTTGGCATCGGCGGATGTGCTGAATTCGGCGCGAACCCTGTCGACCGAAAGCACGCGGCTGCGCGAGGAACTTAGCCGCTTCATGTGCTGTTCAATATCGCGCGGCGTAAGGCAGGTGTCCGTGTCAGGGTCCAGACTTGACCGGACTTCCCCCGCGACCGAACTGATATTTCAATTCGGTCTTGGCGCGCTGCAATCGCTCGCGTTGTGGTTTCGGCAGATTCTCGCCGGCACGGTTGATATAAAACGTCAACATCGAGAGCGCGGATTGATATGCGCTGGTCTTGCGGCGCCGGCTGCGTTCGGCCGAGCGCTTGAGCGATGTCGCGATCTGCTTCGGATCCGTTAGTTTGACACGCCGTGTTTCAGATCGAGTGCGTCACTTTCCTGCGTCACGCGCTGCGACCAGCGCTTTGGCGATGGCTTCGAGGCAGATTTCTTCACGGAAGTTTTTCTGCGGGCTGTCGCCTTTTGACCAGTTTTGCGGCTGACCCTGCGTGCGGCCGTTTTTTCGAATGTGTTGGTTTTCGACGAAGTTCGACCATGATCGGCTCCTTGCACCGAAAAACGGCGGCGGCCGCGCTCGGTTCCCTGCGACCGCACGGGAACCCTAGCCTCCTGACGGCGTTAATTGGCCAGAGCCTTGGGGCGTCGCTTTCAGGGCATTTCCGCTTGGTTTGACCGCAATGGATGCGCAGCCAAATCGGCGATAAATCATCGCCCTCGTTTTTCCTGGAATTTGCGGACGGCAAGCACTGGAGCAAGGCGGCATGACCGGTCGGAACGATGCGGCAATTCTTTTGAGACCTGTCGCGTCGGCGCCGATGCAACAGTCCCATGATCGCATCATTGAAACCAGCATTCCCTACCGCCTCGATAGTCTGCGTTGGAGCGGCTTTCACACCCGCGTCGTACTTGCACTCGGCATCACCTGGATTCTGGATGGGCTTGAGGTCACGCTGGCGGGCGCGTTGTCCGGCGCATTGAAAGAAAGCCCAACGCTGCAATTCACCAACTTCGACGTCGGATTTGCCAACAAATACGTAACGGCTAGCAACAGGCACAAC
>CAVRYV010000006.1:0-160000 GCA_963725555.1 uncultured Pseudomonadota bacterium
TGAGAAGGCGCCGATCGGATCCGGCCCATACAAGGTTGACGCCTTCGAGCGCAATGCATTCCTGCGGCTCAAGGCGCATCCCCAGTATTGGGGCCCGAAGCCGGCATTCGAAACCGTGGTATTCAAATTCGTTACCGATCCGACCAGCCGCGTCGCGGAAATCGAATCGGGCGGCTCCGACGTCACGTTCGAAATTCCCTATGAGGAATTCGACCGCCTGAAGTCGAAACCCGGCCTTGAGGGGGCGACCGAGCCGGTGTCCGACATCGCGATGATCTTCATCACTGACATCGACCCGATGCTCGATCGCAACGTTCGCCTCGCGGCCAATCTCGCGATTGACAAGAAGGCGATCGTCGATCGCCTGCTCAAGGGCTACGGCGTTCCGATCTCAACCCTGGAGGCGCCGGGCTATGCAGCCTTCGACCCCTCGATCAAGGTAGCTTACGACCCGGAACTGGCGAAGGCCCTGCTTGCCAAGAGCGGCTTCTCGCCGGATAAGCCGGTGAAGTTCACCATCCAGACGACGCGCGGATTCAAGCCGAAGGATTACGAGATGATCCAGGCGATCGTCGGAATGTGGCGCAAGGTCGGCATCGACGCGACGATCGAGATTTACGAGATCGCGCAGCACTTCGAGCTTCGCGCCCGCCACGCGCTGGCGCCCGCCGCGTTCTACAATTGGGGCAACGCGATCGGCGATCCGACGACCTCCACCGGGTTCGCCATGTTCGGCCCATCGCCGCATTGCGCCTGGAAGGGCAAGGATCTGGTCGAGCGGATCGGTCCGCTGTGGGGAGAAAAGGATGAAGCCAAGCGGATCGCCGGCTGGAAGGCTGTCGACAAATACATCGCCGAGGAAGGCGAAGTCATTCCGCTGTTCCAATACGTGCAGCCGATTATTCACAAAAAGGGTTTGAATGTCGTTGCGCAGGCCAACGGCATGATCTTGCCGCAGTTGATCACATCGGCTTAGGGTCCGGACAGGGCGGGACGATCATGAGATGGGGCGAGCTAGTCAGACGACTCGTCCCGATACCGCCGACGCTGGTTGGCGTCGCGGCCATCGTCTTCGTCCTGCTCCGCATCGTCCCGGGCGATCCGATCGCCATGATGATTCTCCCGGCGCGTCGCCGGCCGATATCGACCGGCTGCGGGCGTTCTATGGACTTGATCGCTCGATCCCGGAACAGTTCATTTCTTGGTTTGGCCAGGTCTTCAGCGGCGACTTCGGCCGTTCGATCAGCTTGCATCAAAACGTGTTCGAGCTGATTTGGCACGGCTTCCGGCGACGCTCGAGCTTGCGCTGGTCGCGACGTTGATCGCCATTGTGGTGGGGCTGGCGGTCGCCCTGGCCGGCGTCTATTTTCGCGGGCGACGGGCCGAATGGGCGATCGACGGCGGGGTTGGCGTCTTTCTTGCCATTCCGGATTTTCTCTGGGCCTTGATCCTTCTGCTGTCGTTTGGCGTGCTGGTCCCACTGCTGCCGACGTCGGGCCGGATCGATCCTCAACTCGACGTCAACTTCCGGACCAATTTCTATCTGATTGAAAGCCTCGTGACCGGACGTCTCGACGTTACGCGCGCGCTTCTCTCCCCACATGATGCTTCCGGCGATCGCCCTCGCATTGCCTTTTGCTGCTCTGATCGCGCGCCTGCTCAAGGCGTCGCTGTCGGAGGCCGAGGATCAGGATTACGCGCAGATCGCACGAACGCGGGGATTTGCGCGTCCGACGATTTTGTTGCGGGAGGTGTTTCCGAATGCGCTGATTCCGACGGTTGCACTCGGCGGCGTTCAGATTACGCTGCTGCTTGGTGGAACGGTGTTGGTCGAGCGTATCTTCTCCTATGAGGGGATCGGCAATATGGCGATCGACGCGGTGATCAACCGTGATTTCCCGTTGATACAGGGACTGATCCTGACCTTCGCCGTTCTCTTCATCGCCCTCAATCTTGTGGTCGATGGTCTGGTCACGCTGCTGGATCCGAGGCTGCGCAATGGTTGACCTCGCCGTCAGCGCTCCCGTTGAACCTAGCTCGCCATGGGCGGCGGCACTAAAGCGCGGCGGCCCGCGGCTTTGGCTTGGCGGTTCGGTCGTGGCGTTGCTGCTTCTTGTTGCGCTGTTTGCGCCGCTGATCGCGCCGCATGATCCGATCGAGCAGGATCTTCTTTCGGCGCAGATGCCGCCGGCATGGATGCATGGCGGCGACGCGAGCTTTCCGCTGGGCACCGACAGTCTCGGTCGCTGCGTGCTTTCACGTCTGATTTTCGCGTCGCGGATCGCGGTGTCGGTGGCGTTCATTGCGGCATCTTTGGCGGGGGCGATCGGCATTGCGTTGGGTCTTGTCGCGGGCAGCTTCGGCGGCTGGATCGATCAACTGACGTCGCGTCTGATCGACGTCTGGATGGCGTTTCCGCCGATCCTGCTCTCGATCGTGCTGGCGGCTGTGATCGGCGCCGGACTGACCTCCGTCATTCTTGCCATCGTGGTCGTCGACTGGACGCGGTTTGCCCGGATCATCCGGGCCGAGACCATGGTGCAGCTTCAGCGCGACTATGCGACGGCGGCACGCGTGATCGGCATGAACCGGGGCCAGATTTTGCGCCTGGAGATCGTGCCAAACCTTGTTCCGCTTATCGTCACGCTCTTGGCCGTCGAGATGGGTGTCGCGATTTTGGTCGAGGTTATCCTGTCGTTTGTCGGTATCTCGGTTGCCGGCGACATCCCGACCTGGGGTGGGATGATCGCCGAGGGACGCCAGATCGTCTACCAGTCACCGTGGATCATGGCCCTCGCCATCGCATGCGTCATCGTCAGCGTGGTCGGGTTCAATCTTTTAGGGGATGGATTAAGAGCAGTATTCGACCCGGTACAACGCCAATGACCGCAGTTCTCTCGGTGCAGAACCTGCATGTCACGATCGGCGAGGGTGCAACCACGGCGAACGTGCTGCGTGGCGTCAGCCTGGAGGTCCAGCCCGGCGAGGCGAGGGGCTTGGTTGGTGAGTCCGGTGCGGGCAAATCGATGCTGGGCGGGCCGTTCTCGGATTGCTTCCGGCCAACGCCCACATCGACAACGGAACGATTAGGTTCGAGGGGCGTGATTTCTTGGGCATGCCGGAACGCAGCGGCGAGGCCTGCTCGGCCGCCGCATCGCGTTGATACCGCAGGATCCGATGACGTCACTGAATCCGGTCAGGCGCGTCGGCGCGCAGATCGCAATGGTTCTGCGGCACCATCTCGCGCTGTCCCGACGACGGGCCCTGGAACGCGCCGTGGAACTTCTCGCCGAGGTCGCGATCCGCGATCCGCAGCGCGTGCTCGATCTCTATCCGCACGAGATTTCCGGCGGCATGCGGCAGCGGGTGTTGATTGCGATGGCCTTTGCCTGCGACCCGAGCCTGATTATTGCCGACGAACCAACGACCGCGCTTGACGTCACCGTGCAGCGCCAGGTGCTGCAGCTGGTCGAGCGGCTCCGGCAAATTCATGGCGCGGCGATCCTGTTCGTGACGCACGATCTAGGTGTCGTCGCGAAGCTCTGCCGAACCGTATCCGTGCTGCATGCCGGACGCGTGCTCGAAGAGGGCGCGACGGCGGAGGTGCTGACCAAGCCGCGGCACCCCGATACGCGCGCACTGCTGGCCGCGACGCCGCGCGCCGACCGGCCGGCAGACTCGCTGCGTCCGGTGCCATCCGAGTTGATCGAGAGTTTATGGGCCGAAGCGTATCGGATCGATCGGCTGCCCGTGGGGAACGGGCATGACCGACATTCTGGTCAGAACGGGCAGCCTGAGCTTTGCTTATCCGGAGCGGGCTTCCGCGTTGTTCCGTCGTCCTGCGCTCCGCGAGGTCGTCAAGCATGTCGATCTCGCGGTTCCCCGTGGATCGGTGCTTGGTCTGGTCGGCGAATCCGGTTCGGGCAAAACGACGCTGGGCCGGCTGCTGGTGCGGCTGTTGCGGCCGACGTCCGGGGGAATTCAGTTCGACGGCATTGAAATCGGTGATCTCGGCGACGCCGAGCTGCGGCCGCTGCGGGCGCGCATCCAGATGATCTTTCAGGATCCGCAGTCGTCGCTGAACCCCCGCCTTCGGCTCGCCGTCACACTGACGCGGCCGTTACAGGTGTTTGGCCGCCTGAAGGGCAGGCGGGATCAGCGTGACCGCGCAGCGAAGCTCCTGGATCTCGTGGGCCTGCCGCCGCGTTTCATCGATCGATATCCCCATGAGCTCTCGGGAGGGCAGCGGCAACGCGCCGGAATCGCCCGCGCGCTGGCGCTCGAGCCTGACTTCATTGTCGCCGATGAGATCGTTTCCGGGCTCGATGTCTCGACACAGGCCCACATTCTGCTGCTGATCAGGGAGTTGCGGAAAAGACTTGGCCTTACGTTGGTCTTTATCAGCCACGATCTGTCCGTGATCCGCGTTCTCTGCGACGACGTCGCAATTCTCCAGCATGGCGAGATCGTCGAGTTCGGACCGGTCGCGAGGATCTTCGAACGCCCGCAGCATGCCTACACGCAGGATCTGCTCTCGGCGATCCCGTTGCCGGATGTCGAGCCCGGCTGGCTCAACAATCAGCCAGAAGTTTCCGTTCCCCACCAGCAAGGATCAGCGGCATGACAGAGACGATCAAGGATTCCACCGTTCTTATCACAGGTGCGACAGGCGGGATCGCGAGCGCGCTGATTGCGGCGCTCACAGCGCGCGGCGCCAAGAAAATCTATGCGGCGGCGCGCGACCCTTCCGCCCTGGCGGCATCCGATCGCCTGGTGCCGCTTAAAATGGACGTAACCAGCGATGACGACGTGAGCAGGGCTGCTGCGACCGCGACCGACATCACGCTCCTGATCAACAATGCCGGTCTGAACCACAACACAGGATTCCTCGGTGCCGCGGATCTGTCGATCGCCCGCGCGGAGTTCGAATGCAACTACATCGCGCCGTTGCGCGTCACGCGCGCCTTTGCGCCCGCGCTGATCGCCAACAACGGCGCGGTGCTGAACATGCTGACCATCCTGGCCCGGGTCAATCTGCCAATGATGGGGTCGTACTGTGCCTCAAAGGCAGCGGCGCTGAGCCTGACACAGGGGTTGCGCGCCGAACTTGGACCCAAGGGAGTACGCGTCGCTGCGGCCTTGCCCGGTGCCGTCGATACCAGAATGACCGCGGGGCTGCCGATTCCGAAAATGTCGCCGGCGGATGCTGCCAGGGAAATCCTGGATGGCTTCGAAAGCGGCGAGGACGAGATTTACGTCGGCGACATGGCGCGCGGCCTTGCCGAGGGTCTGGCAAAGGATCCGAAGGGAGTCGAGCGTCAATTAGCATCGCCGAACTGAGTGCCTGCAACCATCAATCGCAAAATCGAGAACAAGGAGATCATCATGATCAAGTCTGGAGTTTTTCTCACGGCCATCGTCGCGCTGACACTGGGTAGCTCGCCGCAACCCGCTTCGGCGGATCAGATACCTGGCCTGCGCGGCCATGATCATACCGGCATCACCGTGCCGGACGTGAAGGCCGCCACGGCGTTTTTTACAGACGTCATCGGATGCACGCATGCGATGTCGTTCGGGCCGTTCTCGGATGACAAGGGAACGTTTATGCAGGACGTCGTCAACGTCAACCCGCGCGCCGTGATCGACGAGATCAGCATGGTCCGCTGCGGTTATGGTTCCAACATTGAGTTGTTTCAGTACGAGTTGCCCGATCAGGCGAAGGATATGCCGAAGAACAGCGATATCGGCGGCCACCACATCGCGCTGTATGTCGACGATATCGACAAGGCGGCCGCTTACCTGAAGGAAAAGAATGTCAGGACGTTGCAGGGGCCGATTCCGATCAAGGAAGGTCCGGCGGCCGGGCAGTCGATCCTGTATTTCTTTGCGCCCTGGGGCCTGCAGATGGAATTGATCAGCTACCCGAAGGGTATGGCTTACGAGAAGGACGCAAAGTCGGTGCTGTGGATGACAACGGAGCCAGGAAAGTAGACCGCAACTCGGTTCGGGCTATTCGGCTCGGATTGTCCGCCAAATAAAATAATCCAGGTGCTGCGGGCCGCCCTGCGCGCAGCGCCTGGCGATACCTCAGGCCGCGCGTATGTTTGACAGGAAGGCGTCGATTTCCGCGCGCAGAACGTCGGCTTCGCGGCGGAGCGCGCCGGACGCGGTCAGGACCTCGCCGGCGGCTGATCCGGCCTGGGACGAGGCGGCGCTGACGCCGATGATATTGCTGGAAACCTCGCTGGTACCACCGGCAGCGTGCTGAATGTTGCGGGCGATCTCGCGCGTCGCAGCGCCCTGTTCTTCGACTGCGGCCGCGATCGCGGTGGTGACGTCGTTGATCTCACCGATGATATTGCCGATATTCCGGATCGCGCCGACCGCAGACGTCGTGACCTCCTGCATACTGACAATTTGCGAGCGAATTTCCTCGGTCGCCTTTGCAGTCTGGTTGGCGAGGCTCTTGACCTCGGAGGCGACCACGGCAAAGCCCCTGCCGGCTTCGCCGGCGCGAGCGGCTTCGATGGTGGCGTTGAGCGCGAGCAGATTTGTCTGTGACGCGATCACCTGAATGAGGTCGACCACGGTGCTGATGCGGCTGGCGTTTTCGGCAAGCCCCTGCATGGTCGCGTCGGTTTCACCCGCTTCGTTGACAGCCTTGCGGGCAATTTGCGCCGAAGTGACCACCTGGCGGCCGATTTCGGTGATCGATGAGGACAGTTCCTCGGTACCCGAGGATACCGTCTGCACGTTGAGAGAGGTTTGCTCCGCGGCGGACGCCACGGCGTTCACCAGCGCACTGGACTGATCGGCGGTCTCCGACATCGATTGGGCCGTGGTCTGCATGGAATTGGCCGATTTCTGCAGGCCATCCAGCGCGCCGCGGACGGTGGCTTCAAAATCGATGATTCGGGCCTCCATACGCGAGGCGCGTTCGGCCTTGGCAATGCGATCCCTGTCCTGATCGGCGCCCAGCGCGCGAGCCTCGATCATGCTCTTGCGGAAAACCTCCAGCGAATTCGCCATCACGGCGATTTCATCCTGCTGGCTGCTGCGATAAATCTCCGATTTCAAGATCGCCGTTGGACAAAAGCTGCATCGAGCGTTGCAGATTGCCAATCCGCCGCAGGATATTGCCGCCGACATAGAGCCAGACGAACAGCGCGGATGCCACAAAGGTCAAGGCACCGAACACCAGCATGGTCGCGGTCGCGAACGAAATCTCCTGGCGCGCATGCCAGGTCGATGCGTCGGTCTCCGTTTGCACACCGTTGACGAGCTGTTGCACGCTGATCCCGAGGCCGATATTTAGCTTGCCGGCCTCTTCAAGCACGACCTGGCCGTAATCGTTCGCGTCCAGTTCCTTCTGGCGGGTCTTGAAGACCCCGGTTTTGCCTTCGCCCAACGCCAGCAGCTTCTGCGCCGTTGTTGAGACCGTCACGTTGACGGGATCTGTGGGAAGCTGATCGAGGTTCGAGCTGACACGTTCTTTGGTGACCTGGAAATCCTTCTGGATCGCTTCGAGGGCATCGGCCTTGTTCGCCGAGAGCGCAGCCATCATGTCGAAGGCTATCAGATTGCCGTCGGCGATGACGTTGCCGATTTGGTCGACCTTCCGCGTGGTCTCCGTCGCATCGTCGGCCGCGAGGTTGGCGGCGCCCAAGGTGGCGCTGAGCTGGGTTCGGGCATTCATCATCGAGTGGCGAGCGGCGGCCACGAAGTTCGCCTGCGCGTTGCGCAAAGCATCATACTGTTTCTCATGCTGGGCCGAGACTTCGAGCCGTTCCCGAGCCGCTGCAACCAGACTTTTGACGGTATCGTCGATATTCTTGATGGTTTCGGTGAGATTGGCGACGACGGCCTTGTCGGCGCCGAGTTCAATGATCTCGCCGAGCTTCTGGAGCGTGACGTCCTGGGTTTCTTTTATTTTTTTTGAGCGTTCGTTCAAAATATCCTGGCTTTGGGATGCCAGCAGCGCTGGCCCCTGACCGGCAAGGCTCGCGCTTTGGGCAGCAAGTTGCAGGCTGGCGGCGAGACGGGGGATATCCCGCCCGCTGAGATCGACCATCGTTCCACCGAGATGTCGGAGCACGATGCCGGCGCCGGCGCTGATGACGATAACCATGCCGGCGATCACGGCGAAGGCGGCAAACAAGCTGCCCCTGACGCCCCAACGCGGGCGCAAAAAGCCAAGGCCCCAAGATCTGCCAACGGATTTGTCTTGGATCGATCGCAACGCCATGCTTCCCGCCTCGCTTCTGCTGTCATCCCTTAGGGATGAATTGTCGGGCGGCAGTATCGCGATATACCGTTAACAAAATCGGGAACATTCGAAGGATGGCGTGACTTTCCGGCCCAAAAACAAAAAGGCCGGCATAAAAAGCCGGCCTTTTCCGAGGTGTCGTCAGACGCAGATCAATACCGCGCTGAGTTGGCCCAGTTGAAGCGATAGTTCAGGCCAGCCTTTACAGTGTTCTCGGAGTCCGTGAACCGGGCGCCGACAATGTCGGAGGGACCGGTGAGGAAGGTGCCACTGCCAAAATTGTAGTACTGGTATTCAATCTTGGCGGACCAGTTCGGCGCGAACATATATTCGAGACCGCCGCCGACGGTGTAACCATCCTTACGGTTGCTGTCGGTGGTGAAGGCTGCCGGTCCACCGGCAGAAACGACGCTGATATTGTCGGCGTCCTTCCAGGCATAACCGCCCTTGGCGTAGAGCAATGTCGGGCCAAAGGAGTAACCGAGCCGACCGGTGACCGACCCGAGCTGGTCGCTGTTGCTGGTCACGACGGTCCCGGACGGAAACAGCAAGCCGGTGTTGTTGCTGCCAAGCCAGCTGTACTGCGCCTCGGCACCGATCACCCAGTTGTTTCCGAACTGATAATCAGCGCCGCCCTGGATACCGCCAAGGAAACGGCCATCGGTGCCCGTCAGGCTGTTATCGCCCCCGAACGCGCCGCCGAGGTGGCCGCCGATATAGAAGCCGGTCCAGTTATAGATCGGCGCCGCATAAACCGGAGCGTTGGTGTAAGCAGGGGCGCGAGCCGAAAGGTCGGCGGCAAGTGCAGGCACGGTCGCGCCGAGAGCGACGAGGGCCACAGTAGCAAGTAGAAGCTTCTTCATTTTGTTCTCCTGGGATTATTTCAGACGGGGCCGCGTATTGGCTCCGCTGTTGGCGCGGATGTAGACAGCTTTTGCATAAAATGCTGTCACCGATAGGTCACAGTAAGAAGGTTCCCTAACCTATTGGCGAACAACAAAATTTGATGCTTAATGAGGCCCTAATCAAACCTAAATGATGCCTTAATTTTTGGTGGGATGGCGTGCGGCAGGCAACACTTTGGGCTGCCCAACGAGTTCCATATGAGGACGCCCGCTGACGCGATTGATGCGTTCAAAACCCGGGTTTTTTGCGCGGGGATGGTGCTGCCAGACAGGATTGAACTGTCGACCTCTCCATTACCAATGGAGTGCTCTACCACTGAGCTACGGCAGCGTGCCCGATACGAGAATCGGCCAAAAAGGCCCCTAGGAGGCGCGCCGATCCTTGCCACAAGGCCCCCATCGGCGCAAGCGCGCGGCCCGCGGCGAGGCCATCAAAAGGGGCTACGATCAGCGTAGAGTTCCCGCCGCCTGGTTCAGCAGTCTCAGTTGCGGACCGATCCGGTTCCCCTTTTCCTCGCCCCGCGCCTTGATCGGCCGGACCATGACCTCGAATTCGATCATCTCACCGGCCCTGCCGAACGAAGCGATGCCAGCCGTCCAGGTTTGGTTGCACCAACGGGGCTAGCGCATGTATTTTTCGCAGCGTCGATGCTTCCGGTCGCTTCCGCTCCGGCGGCGCATTCAACGGGTTCACGATGAAGGATGAGAAGCATAAGGGCGCGGGGCAAACCGGAACGCCGGCGAAAGAATCAGGCAAGGATTTGAGCAAAGAATCAAAGCAGGATCGGCTGAAGCTTGCTTTGCGCGCGAATCTCAAGCGGCGAAAATCGCAGGCACGGGCGCGAGGCGATCTGGCTTCAGCACCTTCCCATGGCGATGAAGCCTCGCCATATGACGAAAGCGGAAAAAAACGGAGTGACTGATCGGCCTCGCTTCGATGCCCGCGACAGGTTCTGTTTTCTTCCGATGATGTGAGACTGCAATGGGCGTAGACAGCGCGATAGGTGACAATCCAAAGGCACGCGCGCCGGTGGCGTCCGAATTTCCGCGTCACGAGCAAACCTTTCCGGCGCTGACGCCGCAGGAAATCGCGCGCATGCGCCGGTTCGGCGAGCTGCGCAATTACAAGGATGGCGAAAGACTGTTCGAGACCGGCAAGCCGGGGCTGGGCATGTTCGTCCTGCTGTCCGGCCATGTCGCGATTACCCAGCGCGACGGCTTCGGTCATGTCACTCCGGTGATCGATCAGGGTCCGGGGCAATTTCTGGCCGAAATCGGCCAGCTCTCCGGCCGCGTCGCCCTGGTCGATGGCCATGCCGAAGGCGAGGTCGAAACGCTGCTGATTCCCCCCGAGCGGCTGCGGGCGCTGCTGGTCGCCGAGGCCGATCTTGGCGAGCGCATCATGCGCGCTTTGATCCTTCGCCGAGTTAACCTGATCCGGGGTGGCGCCGGCGGCCCGGTGCTTGATCGGGCCTTCGAATTCGCGCGGCGTGATTCGCCTGCAGGGCTTTCTCACCCGTAACGGCTTTCCGCATCATCTGCTCGATGCGGCCGGCGATCACGATGCCGCCGAATTGATTGCGCGCTATTCGCCGTCGCCGACCGACTGGCCGCTGGTGGTGACAGCCGACGGCACCGTGCTGCGCAATCCCAGCGAATCCGAACTGGCGCGCGCGATGGGCATGATTCGCGCCCTCGCCAAGGACAAGGTTTACGACGTTGCCGTCGTCGGCAGCGGTCCGGCGGGATTGTCTACCGCGGTCTATGCCGCTTCGGAGGGGCTCAGCGTCGCGGTGTGCGATGCGCGCGCGTTCGGAGGACAAGCCGGCGCCAGCGCGCGCATCGAGAATTATTTGGGTTTTCCGACCGGGATTTCCGGGCTGGCGCTGACCGCGCGCGCCTTCAATCAGGCGCAGAAATTTGGCGCCGACGTCATGATTCCGGTGACGGTGACGTCGCTCGATTGTTCGCGCCCCGACGGCGCATTCGGTTTGAAACTCGACGATGGCGAGGTGTTGCGCGCGCGGTCGATCGTGGTCGCGAGCGGTGCGCGCTACCGGCGGCCGGAGATCAAAAATCTCGCCGATTTCGAAGGCCGCGGGGTCTGGTACTGGGCCTCGCCGATCGAGGCGCGGCTGTGCGCCGAACAGGAAGTAGTGCTGGTCGGCGGCGGCAATTCCGCCGGCCAGGCCGCGGTGTTCTTGTCGGGCCATGCCCGCAAGGTTCACTTGGTGATCCGCGGTGGCGGCCTTGGCGCCAGCATGTCGCGCTATCTGATCGAGCGCATCGAGGCCGCGGCGAATATCGAACTGGTGTTCAACACCGAGGTGGTAGCCCTTGAAGGCACCGAAGACGCATCGCTTGAGCGCGTGCGCTGGCGCAGCCGGTTGTCCGGCGACGACAGCACCACGAACATCCGCAATCTGTTTCTGTTCGTCGGCGCCGATCCCGCCACCGGCTGGCTCGAGGGCTGCGGCGTCATGGTCGATCGCGGCGGCTTCGTGATGACCGGCGCGCACTGCAAGAAGAGCGAAGGGCAGTTGGCCTCGGCGCTGGAAACCTCGGTGCCGGGCGTGTTCGCCGTCGGCGACGTTCGTTCGGGATCGGTCAAACGGGTTGGCGGCGCGATCGGCGAGGGCGCGCAGGTGGTGGCGGCGCTGCATGATTTTCTCGGCGGCAGCTGCGAAGCCGCCGCTTTAGCAGCAGGGTAGAGGCAGGTAGAGCATGGCAAAGGGCTGCAACCATATCTCCGGCATCAGCGAGGTCACGCCGAGCGCGCTCGGTTGCGAGGAGTGCCTGAAAAGCGGCAGCGTTTGGTTGCATCTTCGGATCTGCCGCACCTGCGGTCACGTCGGCTGCTGTGACAATTCTCCCAACAAGCACGCGACCGCGCATTTTCATGCCACCCGGCATCCGATCATCGAAGGATACGATCCGCCGGAGGGCTGGGGCTGGTGCTATATCGACGAAGTTCTGTTCGATTTGTCGAACCGAAAAACGCCGCATAACGGTCCAATCCCGCGCTACTATTGAAGACGCGAGCAGCGAATTGCCGCATGACGCTGCCCGCTGCATATGGCCATTTGCGATTGAGACGTCGTAGCATCCGCCCGGTTTTAAACGGGGGAGCGCGTCATGATGCTGGGTATGAGCCTGCCGACATTCACCTTGGTGCACGTGATCATCAGCCTGGTCGGAATCGTTTCCGGTCTTATCGTTATGTTCGGGCTGCTCGGCTCCAACCGGATGGCCGGGCTGGACCGCGATGTTTCTTCTCATCACGATTCTGACCAGCGCAACCGGCTTTCTGTTTCCGTTCACCAATCTGCTGCCGTCGCACATGATCGGCATCCTGTCGCTGGTGCTGCTGGCGATCGCGTGTATTGCGCTTTACGGCATGAAGCTGTCCGGCGCGTGGCGCTGGATCTATGTGGTGACGGCGCTGCTTTCGCTTTATTTCAACATCTTCGTGCTGGTGATCCAGAGCTTTCTCAAGATTCCGGCGTTGACCGCGCTGGCGCCGGGCAATCCGCCGTCCGGACCGGTGTTCGCCGTGGTCCAGGGCCTCGTGCTGCTGTTCTTCGTGATCGTGATCATCGGCGCGGTGCGGCGGTTTCGGCCGGCATGAGCGTTCGGCCTGGCATGCGCAAGCGTGTCCCGCAATTGACGCGCTGATCCATCCAAGAGGAGACTCCACCGTGGCAACGATCAAGACCAAAGACGGCGTCGAGATCTATTACAAGGATTGGGGCTCGGGTCAGCCCATCGTGTTCAGTCATGGCTGGCCGCTGTCGGCCGATGACTGGGACACGCAGATGCTGTTTTTCCTCAATCACGGCTATCGCGTCATCGCCCATGACCGCCGCGGCCACGGCCGTTCGAGCCAGACCGGCGACGGCCATGACATGGATCATTATGCCGACGACCTCGCGGCCGTGACGGCGCATCTCGATCTGAAGAACGCCATTCATGTCGGCCATTCCACCGGCGGCGGCGAGGTGGTGCATTATCTGGCACGGCACGGCGAGAGCCGGGTGGCCAAGGCGGCCCTGATCAGCGCGGTGCCGCCGTTGATGGTGAAGACGGCGGCCAATCCCGGCGGCCTGCCCAAGGAAGTGTTTGACGGACTTCAGGCCCAACTCGCGGCCAATCGCTCGCAATTCTATCGCGTACTTCCCGAAGGGCCGTTCTATGGCTACAACCGGCCAGGCGCCAAAGCTTCGGAGGCCGTGATCGCGAACTGGTGGCGCCAGGGCATGATGGGCGGCGCCAAGGCGCATTACGACGGCATCGTCGCCTTCTCGCAGACCGACTTCACCGAAGACCTCAAGAAGATCACGGTGCCGGTGCTGGTGATGCATGGCGACGACGATCAGATCGTTCCCTATGCCGACGCCGGACCGTTATCGGCGAAACTTTTGAAGAACGGGACGCTGAAGACCTATAAGGGCTTTCCGCACGGCATGCCGACCACGGAAGCGGCCACCATCAACGCCGACCTGCTCGCGTTCATCAAGGGATGAAGGTCATCCTGTTCGGCGCAACTGGAATGGTGGGGCAGGGCGTCTTGCGCGAATGCCTGCTCGATGCCGGCATCGAAAGTGTGCTTGTGGTCGGGCGCAGCCCGACCGGGCAACGCGATGCCAAGCTGCGCGAAATCGTGCACGACAATTTCCTCGATTTCTCCGCGATCGAATCCGAACTCACCGGCTTCGACGCCTGTTTCTTCTGTCTCGGCGTCAGCTCGGTCGGCATGAGCGAGGAGCGCTACCGGCATTTGACCTATGACATCACACTGGCCGCGGCGACGACGCTTTCAAAGCTCAACCCGGGCATGGTGTTCATCTACGTCACCGGACGCGCCACCGACTCGACCGAGCAGGGTTCGCTGATGTGGGCGAGGGTCAAAGGCAAGACTGAGAACGATCTGCTCAAGCTGCCGTTCAAAGCGGCCTATATGTTTCGTCCTGCCGGGATCCAGCCGCTGCACGGCATCAGATCGAAGACCGCCTGGTATCAGGCGGCTTATGTTGTGGCCGCGCCATTATTGACCTTGCTCCATCGCGTCGCGCCGAAATACATGACCACCACCGAACAGGTCGGCCGCGCCATGATCAAGGTCGCACGCGACGGTTATCCGAGGCCGGTGCTGGAAAGCGAAGACATCGCCGCGGTTTAGCGGTCTAATCTGACCCCAAATCCCATCAAATAGCCGCAAATTTCACGCTTTTGCCATTACGGCCGCATCGTCTTATACTTTGTGCAGAGCAAAAAGGTATCGGCATGGATCGCATTCGCATTGTCGGCGGTAGCAAGCTCAACGGCACCATTCCGATCTCCGGCGCGAAGAATGCAGCGCTGCCGCTGATGATCGCGGGCCTGCTGTCCGAGCAGACGCTTATTCTCGACAACGTGCCGCGGCTTGCCGACGTTGCCCAGTTGCAGCGGATTCTCGGCAATCACGGCGTCGATATCATGTCGGCGGGCAAACGGCCCGGCGACCATGAATATCAGGGCCAGACCCTGCACATTTCCGCCGCCAACATTATCGATACCACCGCGCCCTATGAACTGGTGTCGCGGATGCGCGCCAGCTTCTGGGTGATCGCGCCGCTGCTGGCGCGAATGCATGAGGCCAAAGTCTCGCTGCCTGGCGGCTGCGCCATCGGCACCCGGCCGGTCGATTTGCTGATCATGGCGCTGGAGAAGCTCGGCGCCGACATCACCATCGACGGCGGTTACGTGATCGCGAAGGCGCCCGGCGGCTTGAGGGGCGCCCAGATCGACTTTCCCAAGGTGACGGTGAGCGGCACCCATGTGGCGCTGATGGCGGCGACACTGGCCAAGGGCACCACGGTGATCAGCAACGCCGCCTGCGAGCCGGAAATTCTCGATGTCGCCGACTGCCTGAACAAGATGGGCGCTCGCGTTTCCGGCGCCGGGACGCCCCGTATCGTCATCGAAGGCGTCAGCAAGCTTGGCGGTGCGCGGCACACCGTGCTGCCCGATCGAATCGAGACCGGCACCTATGCGATGGCGGTGGCAATGACCGGCGGCGACGTGCAATTGGCCGGCGCGCGGCCGGAACTGCTGCAGTCGGCGCTCGATGTGCTGACGCAGGCCGGCGCGGTGATCACTGTCAACAATGAAGGAATTAGGGTTGCCCGCAACGGCGCCGGAATCAGGCCGGTGACGGTTTCGACCGCGCCATTTCCTGGCTTTCCCACCGATCTGCAGGCGCAGTTGATGGCGCTGATGGCCTGCGCCGGGGGCTCCTCTCATATTACCGAAACCATCTTCGAGAATCGCTTCATGCATGTGCAGGAGCTGGCGCGGTTCGGCGCGCGGATTCATCTCGACGGCGAGACCGCCACCATCGACGGTATCGCGAAACTGCGCGGTGCGCCGGTGATGGCGACGGACCTGCGGGCGTCGGTGTCGCTGGTGATCGCGGGGCTCGCCGCCGAAGGCGAGACCATGGTCAACCGCGTCTATCATCTCGACCGCGGATTTGAGCGGCTCGAGGAAAAGCTGTCGGCGTGCGGCGCTTCGATCGAGCGCATCAGCGACTGAATTTAAGCGCGTATTCGCAAAACCGGATCGCCGGTTTTGCAAGCAGAATACGCCTGGACCATTAGGTGAGCGGTGGCGGCACAACTGAAACTGATTGCGCTCGATGCCGATGATCTTGCCGTTATTTCCGCGCATGTGCAGGATGCCCGCGTGCAGACCGGCGATATCATCTGGCGGCAAGGTGAGAAGCGGCTGGTGGTCGGCTTGAACCGGCTGGACTGGGAGCAGGCGCCGGGGGGAGAAACCGCCCCGCGCCACCTGATCTCGGCGCTGCGCTTTGACCGCGTGCTGTCGTGCAAGTCTCGCAGCATCGATATGGAGACGCCGGAAACCGCGCTGGAGCTGCTCGGGATCGAGTTTCATCCCGGCGAGCCGCCCGGCGGCAGTGCGGTGCTGATGTTCAGCCAGGGTGGCGCGCTCCGGCTCGATGTCGAATGTCTCGAATGCGAACTGGCCGATCTTGGCGCGGACGATCTCGGCACCTCCGACCTCGGCGAAGGCGCCGAGCCGTCAGGGCAGGATGCCTGAGCGGCAGCGCCGTCCGCCATCATTAACTTAATCAGCAAGCACAAGGGTTGACGGCGATTTGTCGCCGCGCCATTGAGCAGTAGGCAGGCCTTTAATTCGGACCCGCCTGCCGGAGCCACCATGCCTGTTCGGTTAGACAGAAGCAGCGCCGATTTCGCCGAGCGATTCACGAGGTTTCTCGCCATGAAACGCGAGGTATCCGCTGATATCGAGAGCGCGACCCGCGCCATCGTCGACGATGTGGCGAATCGCGGCGATAAGGCGCTGATCGAGGCGACGCGCCGGTTCGACCGCCTCGATCTGGATGCGAGCGCCTTGCGCATCACCGAGGCCGAAATCGACACGGCGGTAAAAGCCTGCGACACCCAGACGCTGGATGCGCTCAGATTCGCGCGGGACCGGATCGAAGTTTTTCACCGCCGGCAATTGCCCCAGGACGATCGTTTCACCGATGCGCTGGGCGTCGAACTCGGCTGGCGCTGGAGCGCGATCGAATCGGTCGGGCTTTATGTGCCGGGCGGTACCGCCGCCTATCCGTCCTCGGTGCTGATGAATGCGGTGCCGGCCAGGGTCGCCGGCGTCGCACGCGTGGTGATGGTGGTGCCGTCGCCGGACGGCAAGCTCAATCCGCTGGTGCTGGCGGCGGCGCATCTCGGCGGCGTCTCCGAGATCTATCGCGTCGGCGGCGCGCAGGCGGTCGCGGCGCTGGCCTACGGAACCGCAACCATCGCGCCGGTGGCCAAGATCGTCGGTCCCGGCAATGCCTATGTGGCCGCTGCGAAGCGGCTGGTGTTCGGCCGGGTCGGCATCGACATGATCGCCGGTCCCTCGGAAGTGCTTGTGATCGCCGACCGCACCGGCAATGCCGGCTGGATCGCGGCCGATCTGCTGGCGCAGGCCGAGCACGACGTCAATGCGCAGTCGATCTTGATTACCGACCATGAAGCGCTGGCGGATGACGTCGAACGCGCGGTGGAATCGCAGCTGAACACGCTGCCGCGGGCACAGATCGCGCGGTCCTCGTGGAATGAGTTCGGCGCGATCATCCTGGTAAAGAGTCTCGACGAGGCCGCGACGCTGGCGAATGCGATCGCCGCCGAGCATCTGGAAATCATGACATCGGATCCGGAGGCGCTTTCGGCACAAATCCGCAATGCCGGCGCGATCTTCCTTGGGCCTCATACGCCGGAGGCGATCGGCGATTATGTCGGCGGCTCCAATCATGTGCTGCCGACGGCGCGCTCGGCGCGGTTTTCTTCCGGGCTCGGCGTACTGGATTTCATGAAGCGAACGTCGATCCTGAAATGCGGGCCGGACCAATTGCGTGCATTGGGACCGGCGGCGATGACGCTGGGCAAGGCCGAAGGTCTCGATGCCCATGCGCGTTCGGTCGGAGTGCGTCTCAACCTGCCATGACCAAGCCGCCCGCAGAACAGGATTCGCAAAATCGCATCGTCGCGGTGACGCTCGATGAGGAATCGATCGGCCGTTCCGGTCCCGACATCGAGCACGAGCGCGCGATCGCCATCTACGATCTGGTCGAAAAGAATTTGTTCGCGCCGGAAGGCGCGGGCGAGGGACCCTTCACGCTTCATATCGGGATCACCGGCAACCGGCTGATGTTCGACATCCGCCGCGAAGACGGCGCGCCGGTGGTGGCGCATCTGTTGTCGCTGACGCCATTCCGGCGAATCGTGAAGGACTATTTCATGATCTGCGACAGCTATTATCAGGCGATTCGCACCGGAACGCCGGACAAGATCGAAGCCATCGATATGGGCCGGCGCGGCATTCATGACGAAGGTTCGCGCACGCTGCAGGAAAGGCTGAAAGGCAAGGTGCGGGTCGATTTCGAAACCGCCCGCCGGCTGTTCACCCTGATCTCCGTCCTGCACTGGAAGGGCTAGGCGCATGATCCCGAAAACTGGGCTGCGGTTTTCCGAACAGGTCATGCCCGAAATAAAAGAAAGATAGAAATGGCGGCGCCGCCGCGGGTCCGCTCTCCGCAAGCCGTGCTGTTCGCGTGCGGCTTGAACAGCGTGCGCTCACCGATGGCGGAGAGCCTGCTGCAGCACATGTTTCCCCAGGCCCTGTACGTCAAATCCGCCGGCGCCCGCAAGGGCGAGCTCGATCCGTTCGCGGTCGCAGTGATGGCGGAACTCGGCCAGGACATCTCGGGCCACAAACCGATGACCTTTGAGGAACTGGACGATTGGGAAGGGCTCAATTTCGACCTGATCATCACGCTGGCGCCCGAGGCGCATCACAAGGCGCTGGAGCTGACGCGAACGCTCGCGGCCGACGTCGAATACTGGCCGACGCACGATCCGACCGGCGCCGAAGGCAATCGCGAGCAGAAGCTGCAGGCCTATCGCGAGGTCTGCGACGGGCTCCTGCTCCGAATCCGCAAACGCTTCTCCAAGGTCGGGGCGGCGAATGGCTAGAAAAGCCAGGCCATCCCGGTGTGCGAACGCGGAAATGGCCCCGCTATGATAGTTGTCTCCAGGAATGCCTTCCGATAGGTTCCGCGCGCGCAGGCATGATTCCGAAAAGTGGCTACCGGTTTTCGGAATAAGATCATGCCCGAAAAAGAGCCTTCCCTACCCTCCCGCCGATCAAGCCCGCATGTTAGGCCGTCCCAAATTCGTTCTTGCTTCCGGTTCGCCCCGCCGTCTCAGCCTGCTCAATCAGGTCGGCATCGAGCCCGATGCGTTGCGCCCGGCCGATGTCGATGAGACCCCGAAGCGCGGCGAGTTGCCGCGCGCCTGCGCCAACCGCTTGGCCCGCGCCAAGGCCGATGCCGCGCTCAAATCGGTACATCTCGATGACGAATTGCGCGGCGCCTTTATTCTCGCCGCCGACACCGTGGTTGCGGTCGGCCGCCGCATTCTGCCGAAAGCAAACCTGGTCGATGAAGCCTCGCAATGTCTGCGGCTGTTGTCGGGGCGCAACCACCGCGTCTACACCGCGATTTGCCTGGTGACGCCGAAGGAGACGTTTCGCCAACGCCTGATCGAGACGCGCGTACGCTTCAAGCGCCTGAGCGAGGACGACATCCAAAACTATATCGGGTCCGGGGAATGGCGCGGCAAAGCGGGCGGCTACGCCGTGCAGGGCATTGCCGGATCGTTCGTGGTCAAGATGGTCGGCTCCTACACCAACATCGTGGGCTTGCCATTATATGAATCGATCGCGCTGCTCGGCGGCGAAGGCTTTCCGGTTCGCTTTGGCTGGTTAAATGCCAGCTAAGCCGCCCGCCAGAGCCGGCAAGGAAACTGGCAAGGCGTCCGGAAAACCTTGCCCGATCTGCGGCAAGCCGGCCGTCGATGCCTCGCTCCCGTTTTGTTCCGACCGCTGCCGGGATGTCGATCTGAACCGCTGGTTGTCGAATTCCTACGCCATTCCGGGCGCGAAGGATGACGACGACGTCGATTAGCGAATTTTGTGTGGTTTCACGCTACGAGCGCCCTTTGAACGGGGCCCGTCGTCGCCCTTTGGGTGGCCGCGCCACGCGTAGCCGAAGGCGAAGCGTGGTGGACAGGGCTGCCCGGCCTGACTATAAACCGGCGCTCCCGGCCCCGCGCCGGGACCTGCCCAGGTAGCTCAGTTGGTAGAGCATGCGACTGAAAATCGCAGTGTCGGTGGTTCGATCCCGCCCCTGGGCACCATTGCCCTCCTAAGCGATTGTTCCGAAAAGCAATAATCACCGACGCGCCCGGCTGGCAGTGACCCGCATGTGAACCGCGCTGATGTCCATCAACCCTCGTTCGGGCGCAGACCGCTGACTTTACCAGCCGTTAAGATTCACATTCGCTAGCCATGGGGCCGCCCGAATTCGGTCTTGAAGGTCCGCTTCCATCCTGTTTCGCGATGCGGAAACCGTGGTCCAGAAAGCCTTTGGAATCCAGAAAGCCTTGGGATCCAGAAAGCCTTGGAATCGAGAATGGCCAGGACGATATGGGTCGCCGTTTTTTGTCTGGCGACTTTAGGTGCGGGAGCCGCGATCAGGATCGCCGCGCCGTCGGCTTCTTCCGTCGAGCCCGGATCGCATCCACGCAAAATAGACCCGATAGATCTGGTGCTGGCGCCGAACAAATCGGCGAAATCCGACAGGCTGCCGCTGCCTGACATTCGCGCAGAGACCAGCCCGAGACGATTCCCGGCCGGCACTGGCAGGATGCCAACGCCAAGGCTTCTCCCGGCGAAGTGGATATCGGTTCGCGCGAAGAAGGCGCGTCGGTTAGGGAAGAACAGCCTCCGATACGAGCCGATAGGCACGGAAGCGGTTCCAGGATCGCTCCCTCAGAGCGGTCTCATCGGCACACGATGACCAGAGAGCCAAAAGTGAGCGAGAGTACCAAATCGCCGAAGCCAAGAGCCGAAGTCTGGCACTGCCGGCAGGATGCCATGGGCAGCATTTTGAGGTCGTTGGATCTTTCGCCGAGATGCAACATGTAAATCGGACTGCATGTGAATCGGATGCCGAATTCTCAGAGTCTGGCAACTGACTTTACCCACGGGTTGAACACCTCGCAGCCAAACGTCCATATCTCGGTCACACATCAGGCCCGAACTGATTCGCGATCGAGCAGGTCTGATGTTTCGGCAGGTCTTTCAGTTTTCCAAAGCAAGACTATATACAGCTGCCCGGGCTATCGAGGAATCAGGCGCGCTGATTCGATCGGCGGCCGTCGATACACGCTTAGACCCGCGCCGAACAAAAAATCTTGATGTGCGGCGGGTCGCTTTGGTCATGCTCTGGCAGCATCGCCGCGCTAACCAATTCGAAACGAATTCCCGCAAAAGAGACGCCTTCGAAGCGAGAAGATCCAGCCGCATGCCTGCTCAAGACCAGCGCCGAGACCTGATTTCCGTAACCATTGCCATCATTGTCGCGATTGCCGGCACATTCTTTCTATGGGCAGACCTCAGCAGCGATCCGCGCGGCCGCGGCGACGGCATGATCACATCAGCGGTATTGGAGCGGGCTGGCGTAATCGTAACTCCGTCGGAGCCGCCCACTCATCTGGTCGCGCCTGCGACCGTAGCCGCCTCCCAACCCTCGACCATCGGCCGCGTCATGCCCTGAGCGAACCACCGCTGCCGTCTTTTTGGCCAACGTTCTTGCCGCTCATTTTTCGAGCATCTGCCTATTGATTCTTGCTCTTCCCGGAACGCGGTATCATCATCCGCCAGGACAACAAGACGCCGAACAGAGTCGTCGATAGGAAACGCCCGTACAAACCTGTTGCGTGAAAGCCTGTTCCGTTTGAGTTGTTCCAATCAGATGGAGGCAGCAATGCGCAAATGGCTTGTTCCCAGAACCAGCATCTCTGCGGACTTGTAAAACATCATCCGTCACGGCGCTTGTTTCAAGCAATGCTCCGAGATGCTATGGGCCGCGCGCAGCCGCTTCGCCCTGCGCGCGCATTGGAGCGATGGCCATCTGTTCGAACCTGTAATGATTGGTACCGCGGGCGTTCGCAAAAAAAGGCCGATGCGTCATGCCGGCCATGATGAAAATGCAAAACATACGCATTGCCGGCCTCGGCAAGGCATTCGCCGGCTCTTTTCAGCGCGGCGGACGAAAATCGATCGCGCGTAGGATCACGCCTGGAGGATTGCCCTCCAGTTCGACATCGCTGAATTTCCGTGCGGCGCGTTCCTCGATGCGGTCGCGCAGCCTCAAGAACTGTTGCTCGCGCTGTGCGGGCGAGGTTCGCGACGAGCCTTCGAGTTGATCCATGGCGTCGGTGGAGATGGCGCAGGCGACGTTGGCCTGGTCATTCTTCATCGTGAAGCGCACCACCATCCGGTCGAAGTCATATTCCTGAAAATTGCCTTGGGTGAGCGCCATGTCGAAGGCTCCTCGTTTGCACGGACGGTCCGTCCCGGTTGTCAGAACTTCTTCCGGGCCAGCGGCGGGTTGAGCTCGGCGATTTTCGAAAGACATTCTTCCTGCGTGGTGTGAGGGCCCGTGACGAAGGTGCCGCTCACCTTGGTGCTGTACCAGCCGGACACCACGCCGAGACGCTGCGACTCTTCGGTTTGGACATGACGCGCGGAGAGAATTTGCATGGAGGTTCCTTTGATGGCAGGTGTGCGCACGCTGCGGGAACATCCTGCGATGGTACACGCAGTGCGCCTTTTAAGCCCCAATAGCCATGATTTTCTTTTGGCGCTTTCCTTCGACCGGGGCGCCGATGAGGCAATCGCGGTCAGGAATACGGATTGATCAGCTTCTGCTGCTCGGCGCTATGGTGCACCAGCATGTCGATGAAGGTCCGGACCTTGGCGGATAGATGATGGCGATGCGGATAGACCGCGTTCATCGTAAGCTCCACCGGCCGATATTCCGGCAACAGCCGAACCAGCCGGCCCTCATCGAGGTCGTTGTGGATCATAAAGCCCGCCATTAGCGCCACACCGATGCCATCCAGCACAGCCCTGCGCAGCATTTCGGCGCTGTTGGTGATCAAATTGCCGGAGACTCGCACTTTGACCGGCAAATCCTTGCGGTCGACAAAATGCCATTCGTCACCGAACGGATAGAGCGCGTGGCGAACGCAATTATGCTCCGTCAGTTCGGACAATTGTCGCAGCGGTCCGCGCGTGTCGAGATAGGAAGGCGAACAGCACAGCACGTGCCGCCAGGTCGCGAGGCTGCGGACGATCAAACTTGAATCGGGCGGCGATGTGAGCCGGATCGCGACGTCAAAACCTTCGTCGATGATGTCGATGGGACGTTCGCCCATATTCAGGTCGACCTTGACGTCGGGATAGCGATTGAGGAATTCGTCGACCACGGGCGCGACAAACGGGACGATGTGGGTTCCGGTATAGATGCGCAGCGTGCCCCGCGGCGTCGATTGCAGCGCGCCGGCGATATCGTCGGCCTGTTCGATATCGGCCAGGATCTGCGTAGCGCGATCGTAATAGACCTTGCCGACCTCGGTGAGACTGACCTTTCGCGTGGTGCGGTTAAGCAGCCGCGCGCCGAGCCGCTCCTCCAGCGCCCGGATGTGATTGCTCACCATCGTCGTCGACATCTCGAGGCGGCGGCCGGCGGCGGAAAATCCACCGCTGTCGACGACCCGGACGAATGCCGTGAGGCTGGTCAGCCGATCCATTGTGAACCTCGATTATCCTCTATTACTGGATAATGTTTCAATTTTTTACCTGATTATCACATGGCGGACGACGTTGCATATAGTGGGCACGAAGCAGCGGCCTCTTGGGGAGGACGGTGCAGCCGGGAGATTTGCCATGGACCAGGAAGTTTTGACCCTAGAGGATTTGACCGCCGATGAAGCGCAAATCCTTCTTTTCAAACCGAGCGCTGGCGCCAAGGTGAAGATGGTTCCCGGTCGGCGGCTGCATCTCCGTCTGGTCCTCCAAGCGGCAGCGGTGGTCGCTCTGCTGGCGGCCGCCGGGCTCTACGGCAGTTACTACTGGAGCACCGGCCGGTTTCTGGTGTCGACGGATGACGCCTATATAAAGGCGCATTCGGTGATGATCAGCCCCAAAGTATCGGGCTATATTTCCGAGGTGCCGGTCGACGACAACCAGCCGGTCAAGGCCGGGGCGGTGCTCGCGCGGATTGACCCGCGTGATTACCAGACGGCGCTCGATCAGGCGCGTGCCAATGTCGCGGTGGCGCAGGCGAGCATCAACACTCTCAACCAGCAGGTCGGCCAGCAGAAACTCGTTGTCGAGCAGGACCGCCAGCAGGTGGTTTCGGATCAGGCTGCGCTGGTGTTTTCACAGCAGGACTTCCAGCGCTATACCCATCTGGCCACGACCGGCTACGGCACCGTACAGAGAGCGCAGCAGGCGCAGGCCGACATTACCGAAAAACAGGCAGCGCTCCAGCACGGCACCACCGCTGTCGCCGCCGCCGAGAAGCAGGTCGGGGTTTTTGAGGGACAGCTCGCCCAGGCTACCGCGACGCTTGCCCAGCAGCGGGCCATGGAGCATCAGGCCGAACTCAACCTCAGCTACACGACGATCACGGCCCCGGTGGATGGCACGGTCGGCGTTCGCACATTGCGTGTCGGCGAATACGTCCAGGCCGGTACGCAATTGATGGCGGTCGCGCCGTTGCAGGCCGTCTATATCGTCGCGAACTACAAGGAGACGCAGCTCACCGATGTGCATCCCGGCCAGGCAGTCACCATCGATATCGACACCTTTCCCGGCGCCGTCGTGCACGGTCACGTCGACAGTCTCGCGCCCGCGAGCGGCCAGGAGTTCGCGCTGCTGCCGCCGGACAATGCGACCGGCAATTTCACCAAGGTCGTGCAGCGCATCCCGGTCAAGATCGAGATCGACAAAAATGAGCCTCTGTTCGGCAGGCTGCGTCCGGGCATGTCGGTCGAGCCGACCATCGACACCAGGCCGGTATCGTTGGCGTCATCATCGGGGCGGGCGTCATGACCGCCTCGGGCGAACGCGGCGAAGAGCCCGCCGTCTCGCTGAAAACCTGGATTGCCGTCGGCGGCGGTCTGCTCGGCGCGTTCCTCGCCGTGCTCAACATCCAGATCACCAATGCCTCGCTGCCCTATATCGAGGGCGGCATTGGCACCGGTGGCGTCTACGGCACCTGGATATCGACCGCCTATCTGATCGGCGAGATCATCGTTATTCCGATGACCGATTTTCTCAGCCGGGTATTTTCGCTGAGACGCTACCTTATCGTCAACACGGCGCTGTTTCTGCTGTTCTCGACGCTATGCGGCCAGGCAAGCAGCCTCGGCGAGATGATCGTGCTGCGGATCCTGCAGGGGTTCGCCGGCGGGGTCATGATCCCGCTCGCCTTCACCATCGTGCTGACGATGCTACCGCGCTCGAAGCAGGCGCTGGGGTTTGCGGGGTTCGCGGTCACGGCAACCTTTGCGCCGGCGATAGGCCCGACCATCGGGGGCTATTTTACCGACAATTACGGCTGGCCTTACATCTTCTATATCAATCTCGTCCCGGGCGCGGTGATGCTCGGCGCGCTCTGGTACGCATTGCCAAAATCGGCGACGCAGCTTGGGCTGTTGCGCCGCGGCGACTGGCGCGGCATCGCCTTGATGGCGGTCGGGCTCGCCGCCTTTCAGACGGTGCTCGACGACGGCAACGTCTATGACTGGTTCGGCTCGGCCTTCATCGTTAAACTGAGCCTTGTTGCGGCGATCTCTATCGGCGCTTTTGTGGCGCTCGAATTCGTGACGCCTGAGCCGTTGATCAATTTCCGACTGCTCGGCCGCCGCAATTTCGGCCTTGGCACCTTGGGTAATTTTCTGCTCGGCTTCGCCCTTTACGGCTCCGCCTATCTGTTGCCGCAATACCTTGCCGTCACGCAGGGCTTCGACTCCGAGCAAGCCGGCGAGGTGATGGCCTGGACCGGGCTGCCGCAGCTGTTGGTGATCCCGCTGGTGCCGCTATTGATGAAGCGCGTGGATGCGCGCCTTCTTGTCGGCGCAGGCCTCCTCGTCTTCGCCGTCAGCTCCTTCATGAACCTCTATCTCGACCAGAACTATGCGGCGCCGCAGTTGTTCTGGCCCAATGTCGTCAGGGCGGTCGGCCAGGCGATCGTCATGACCCCGATCTCCGCCATCGCAATGGTCGGGATCGGGCCGGCAGAGGCAGGTGCTGCCTCGGGCCTCTTCAACATGATGCGCAACCTCGGCGGCGCGATCGGCACCGCCGCGGTCGAGACGTTCTTTACCAAGCGCGAGCAGTTTCACTCCGCCATCATCAATGAACATGTGTCGCTGCTCGAGCCCGCGACCCGCAATCGGCTCGCCGATCTACAGCAATATTTCATGTCGCATGGGTTTCCCGATCCGGCGGGGGCCATGCACCGCGCCATCATCGCCGTCGGGCAGACCATTCGCGCCCAGGCTACCATCATGGGTTACGCCGACAGCTTCGGATTACTCGGCGTCGTCCTTCTCATCGCCGTTGTTCCAGTGGTGTTGCTCAGAAAGGGCGCCGCTTCGGGCAGCGGCGCGCATTAGGCCTTTTTCAACTCGCTTGAAACATTTCCGCTTCCTGGCGCCATGGTTCGAGATGCGCGCAAGGGGATCGCAAAGTAGAGCGCGAAGCGGCGCTGGCTACGGTCCGAACCGCGGCAAGAAAATTATTTCCTCTTTTGTCGACCGGGGAAGATAGAAATTTTCCAACTAAAGGCCCGATACGGCATCGCTGGGACATTTTCCTTTCGAGGCATTTTGTTTTGCGATAGGCTCAAATCCGAAATCCGTAGCATCCTTTCAGGCTTCAACATGAGGAGGCAGCGATGGCTGATGGTGAGCGTACGGTTGACAATGGCGTTAACGTCGAGGCTCTCCTTGGAGCGCGCGAGGCACTGACGAACGCGCCGGAAGCCGCCCAGTTCAAATGGCGTGCCGCCTGCGAATGGAAGAATGGCACGCATAGCAATTCGACTGTCGAAGGCTTTTATGGTCTCGGCCAGGAACAGCAGCGCAAGACCAAGTTCACGTTCGACGCCGATCATCCGGAGGTCTTCGCCGCCGCGGACAAGGGAGCAACGCCGGTCGAATATGTTCTGGTGGGCCTGGCAAGCTGTCTGACCGCCGGCATCGCTGCGGTTGCACAGAACCGGAAGATCCAGCTCCGCTCGGTAACGGCGACCATCGAAGGGGACATGGACCTCTATGGCATCCTCGGCATCGATGAGGAGGTCCGCAACGGTTTTAAGGGCATTAAGGTAACCTATAACATCGATGCCGACGCGAAGCCCGAAGACATCGAAGCCCTCGTTGCCCAATCGCAGAAGCGATCGGCGGTCTATGATATCGTGACCAACCCGACGAACGTCACGGTTGTGGTGAATTGAGCCGACGCACCTATCGACGGCTACTTCTGAGGAAACGACCCAATTAAATCAGTCACGACAGTCGTCATCGGCGCAGGTCACGCTGGTCTCGCCATGAGCCGTTGCCTTGCGGACCGCGCGATCGATCATGTCGTGCTGGAGCGCGGGGAGGTCGCCCATACCTGGCGTACCGAGCGCTGGGATTCGCTGCGGCTGCTGACCCCCAACTGGCAGAGCCGCCTTCCGGGATTTGGCTATAGCGGGCCTGATCCCGATGGCTACAGAACGCTGCCTGAAGTCATCGATTTCATCGCGGCCTACACCCAAGCGATTTCAGCACCGGTACAAACTCACACGACGGTCACATCGGTACGCCGCACCGAGACTGGATATTTGGTGCGAACGGACCAAGGTGACTGGTCGTGCCGCACGGTGGTCATTGCCTCGGGCGCGTTCAACATTGCCTGCGTACCCGACGTTGGCGGTCGCATACCGCGGTCGGTGACGACGTTCACCACGCAGCAATATCGAAATCCCGATCAGCTTCCCGTTGGCGGCGTGCTGGTCGTAGGCGCTTCGTCGAGTGGCACGCAGATTGCCAACGAAATACACCGCTCCGGCCGCCCGGTAACGCTGTCGGTGGGTGAACATATTCGAGCCCCCCGAATGTATCGAGGCAAGGACCTGGAGTGGTGGATGGATGCCGCCGGTATCCTCGACGAGCGCTATGACAAGGTCGATGACATCGCGCGGGCGCGGCGGGTGCCGTCGCTGCAATTGGCCGGCACACCCGATCGCTCGACGCTCGACCTCAATGCTCTCACCGGGATCGGAGTGCGGCTGGTCGGTCGTCTCGCTGGCATCACCGAAAGCGGCAAGGCACAGTTCGCCGGATCCTTGCGCAACATGTGCGCGCTCTCCGATCTCAAGATGAACCGCCTTTTGAACGCAGTCGACGAGTGGGCACAGGCGAACGGCTTTGACGATATGGTCGAGCAGCCGCACCGGCTGCCGCCGACCGAGGTGAAGGAAGCCCCGCCGCTTGCTCTGGATCTCGCCAACGGAGAGATCAGGACAATCATTTGGGCCACCGGCTATCGCCCCGACTATTCCTGGCTTGAGCTTCCTGTTTTCGACCGTAAGGGGATGGTCCGTCATGACGGCGGGGTGGTTTCATCTCAGGGCGTATATCTGATGGGCGTACCATTCGTTCGCCGCCGAAAATCCACATTGATCGATGGCGCTGGCGACGACGCCCGCGATCTCAGTGATCATCTCGCATCATACCTCCACGGCCAGCTCCAGCGGACGACCTGACGGGACTGGATAATTTTCCAGGCGGTTTTACCTCCGGTGCGTGCGAAGGAAAATCCTGATGTGCCCGCAGGCGCGGCGAAGCCTCACGTCTGCGCCTGGTCAATCGCGTCAGTTTGGCGTCCCGGCCGCCACTTCCGTGTCTAGCCCGATCAACGGACATCGCAACACCGGTCCGATTATTCGATCACTTCGTCGGCGGCTGCAAGCAGCGCAGATGGAATGCCGCGGCCGAGCGCTTTGGCCGCCTTAAGATTGATGACGAACTCGAATTTGGTCGGCTGCTCGACCGGGAGATCGGCTGGATGCGCGCCTTTCAAAATCTTGTCCACGTAGTCGGCGGCGCGTCGGCTCATCTGCGGTTGATCGGGTCCATATGACATCAGTCCCCCCGCAACCGCAAAATCCCTGATCCCCCCAACCGTCGGAAGCCGGGCGGCCGTAACCAGTTCGACAATCTTCCGCCGGGCGCTGAGGAGCACGGGGTCGTCGAGCGTGAGCAAGCCGGCCGCGCCAGCTTTGATCGCCGCCTCGATTCCAGCGGTTATCTGGTCTGCGCTTCTTGCTTCGAAGACTAACAGCGGCTGATTGCTGTCCGTGGCGGCCGACCTCACTTCCCGAAGCGCCAGCGCCGTGTAGGGGGTGCCGGGATTGCAGAGCACGGCGAATGTTCGCTTGCCTGGGACCAGGTCTTCGAGAAATTGGAGTTGCTTTGCTGCTGTCTCGGTCGCCAGCGCACTCATGCCGGTTACATTTGCATCGGGCCGACCTAGGCTTCCGACCAAACCCGCCCCGACGGGGTCGCCTACGCCGGTGAAAACGACGGGAATGGTCTTGGTCGCGGCGGCGGCTGCTTTGGCGGCAACAGTTCCGAATCCGGCCACCAGAACGTCCGGCATGGCTTGCACTAATTCTGCAGCGAGCTGGGTCAGCCGTTCTGGCGAGCCTTCGGCCGAACGGTAATCCAGAGTCAGGTTCTTATCCTGAGCGTAGCCCAACTCCTGAAGCCGCTGCGAGAACGGCCTCAACAACGTTGTATCCTCCCCGGCAAGCAGCGCCAGATAGCCCACGCGATATGATTTTTCGACCTGCTCCGCACGCGCCGCGAGCGGCATTGATGCCGCTGCACCAGCCACCAGCGTCATGAATTCCCGCCGCTTCATTCGATCACCTCGTCGGCACGGGCGAGAAGCGCGGGCGATATGTCGAGACCGAGTTTCTTGGCGGTCTCCAGGTTGATGACGAATTCGAACTTGGCTGGCTGCATAATCGGCAGCTCCGAGGGCTTTTCGCCTTTGAGGATGCGGGCGACGTAGACACCTGCTTGACGCCACGTGTCCGAGAGGTCGGGACCATAGCTGAAAAGGCCACCAGCTGCGACGTCGACGCGTCCCACACAAATGGGCGGAATCCCGTGGTCAAGTCCCTTTGAAATGTGCAGGTTTCGGCCGTTGAAGCCGAACAGGGGATCGGTGCTGAAGAGGAAGGCGCGCACCTTCAATCTGCTCATCGTCTCGAACGCCTCGTCGAACTCGCTCTCGCTGATGGCGTTCACAACATGAAGAGTTAGCCCCAACGATTGAGCTGCGGCCTTCGCTTCGCTGATTTGTGCTGCGGCGAGCGTCCCTTTCGGGTTCACGAGCAACGCCACGACCAGGACTTGGGGCAGCATTTCCCGCAATAGCGCCATACGCTTTGAAAGGAGCTCGGTTCCGATGAAGGTGGCGCCTGTGACATTGCCCTCCGGCCGGTTGAAGCTTGCAACCAGACCATCTCTGGCAGGATCGCCGCCATAGGCAAAGACGATGGGTATGGTCGACGTGGCCGCCTTCGCCGCACGCGCCGGGACGGGCGATCCCGTCGCGAAGATGACAGAAACCTGGTTCTTAACAAGCTCGGCCGCCAGCGCCGGCAAACGATCGAATTGATTGTCTGCCGAGCGGTAGAGCGTCGTCAAGTTGCGGCCCTCGACGCAGCCGCCCTCCCCAAGTCCCGCACGAAATGGCTTGATTGCCCAATCGGCCAATTCACTTGAGCTGAGCACTCCCAACGTCGGCTGCTGCGCAAGCGCCGCGAGCGGCCAGCTCACCGCACCACCCACCACAAGCCCAATAAACTCACGCCTTCGCATGGCCGCTCCCAAGGCTTGGAACGCCGCAGTGTAACTGGCCAAACTCAACGTCTGGAAGGCGTCGGGGGCCAATCCGACGAAATTTGTTAGGGGTCCCGAATGTTGCATAAGGGGTCAAAGTGCGAAATACTCATCCTGGGTAGATGTCTTCCGCTTTGCCTCCGAACTCGGACATGTCTCGGCGGAATACCTGGCTGGCATTTTCTATTGCACCGACAGAGAAGGCGGCGAAGGTGATCAAATAAATAACAGCGAGTTGCGCCCACGTGAAGGCCAGGAAGTTTAACGCGGCGTGTCGCGCTTAGAAAGAATGCAACATCCGGCGTTTCGTGTACCAACGACCCTCAATTGAGGGGAACCTCGCCATCGGCTTTGCAAAGAAGTGAGACCTCCGATGCCGTCGATTATCGCAACATCCATACAGGTGGTTAACCGGCCCCTCTCACTGTCGAGCAATTGCAAAGACCTTCGATATCAACAGGCATCTACATCGGGATGCCGGATAACCAAGTGTCCGGGTTGGGTCATGTGTGGACGACGCCCGCATTGCAAGGAGATTCTGACGTTCGGCTTGCGGTCGGGTGCAAGTCATGTGTCCGGCCTGTTTGCGCGGCACCATGGCCGCTGGCCCTGATGTAGTTCGCGGATCAGGTCCCAATCAATCGCCCGGGCTTTGACGCCCATGACCCAGAGGCGGGTTGTCCCAATCGACGGCTCGACCGTTTCGCATCACGCCATTGTCACCCTCGCAATTCGATTGTCTTGCTCCGCCGTCGCCTCATGCTCCCATTGCCAAGCTTCTTCAGGTGGCTGCAGCAAGTTGTGGCGCTCGATAGTGTCCTCCTTTGGCCATAATCGCCCAAGCGATGCGCGCCATTTTGTTAGCCACCGCAACGGCGACAAGCTTGGCCGGCTTCTTCGCCAGCAGCTTCATAATCCAAGGATGCTTTTGCGGATGCAGCCGGGCCTGTCGAACAACGGCTGTTGCACCGATGACGAGCAACCGTCGGAGATAGCGATCTCCCTGCTTGGAGATGCCGCCGAGCCGCTCCTTGCCACCCGTCGAGTGCTGCCGCGGCACAAGTCCGATCCATGCTGCAAAATCCCGGCCGGATTTGAAGCCACTCGGGTCTGCGACAGTGGAAGCGATGGCCGGCCCCGATCACGCCTATCCCGGGTACGGTTTCGAGGCGGCAGCTCATATCATTGGCACGATGATGCGCGTGAAGAGGGCCTTTTGTCCGCCGAGTGGCGTGAAGGTGATCTACATCACTGAGAAGCCCCCTGAAGTTGTGTGATGCCGAATGAACGCAACATATGGAGATTGACATGGATACCACTGAGGACATCGAGGCCATGAATGTGCAAACGACTGAGCTCACGATTGGAGAACTCGACGCAGTTGCTGGCGGGAAGACCCTTATTGGGTCATTCGTCAGTGGCTTTCTTGCATACGCCCCCGAAGCCGGACTTCGCTCGATTACGCGGGCTCAGTCGGGCTGCCTCTAGCGATAACAGGAGATGAACATGAATGCGTTGGATATTGAAATCGAATTTTTGTCAGACGATGATCTCAACGCCGTCACTGGCGGTCTGACCAATCTGTCGAATCCCGTAGTTGAAAAGTGCTTGGCTGCTTTCATGGACGCGGCCCCCAAGGCCGGAGCTGATTACTTTGTAAATCAGGTACAAATCTGCGCTCCGTGATTGGGGCTCAGTGAGGCCGCCTCAGTTAGCGCGGCCTCTTTCATATCAGGCCAACCGCAAGCGCGTGCAAAGGCTGATGCGCGTGATGGGAATCGAGGCGCTGGCCCCGCGCATCGCACCAGCAAGGCTGCGCCCGGCCACAAGATCTATCCCTGTCTGCTGCGCGGCGTGAGCATTACCGAGCCCAATCACGTCTGGGCCAGCGACATCACCTATATTCCGATGGCGCTTGGCTTTCTGTATCTGGTGGCGATCATCGACTGGGCCACCCGGGCGGTTCTGGCGTGGGGCTGTCGAACACGATGGATACGGGTTTTGCATCGCCGCGCTCGACGAAGCACTGGCACCGACCCCTTTAGTTAATTCGCGCTGTTCCCATCTCTCGCTTTGCCGGGCCGCCGGTCCGCGCGGGCCGCTGAAGACCGGGGGACGTCGCTAACGAGTCCGACCGCCTCACGCTCCGATGGCACCGCCCGGTGTGCTGGACGCGCTGGCGTGGCTGCGCCGAGCGGCACGGTGGGCGCGCCGATCACTTCCGGTCTTCCCCTATGAACAGACATTCGTAGACAGGGCCGACTGGTCCGTTTCGTGCCAGATCCGGACTCTAGCATTGCGGACGAGCATCCTCATTCAAGCCCGCCTTCCGGAGACCATCGATCAACAACTTGGAATTTGATTGCCCACCCCGAGCAACATATCCGGATATCGTAAAGGTCGGATCAAGCTCAACCAGCCGCATCGTCGCCTCACGCGCATCAGCGTCGCGTCCGAGATGAGCGAACGCTGAAGCAAGGCAACGGTAAGCTGCCGCATAGGAAGAGTTCAGACGTAGGGCTTTCTTTCCCGCGACAATGGCTTCGTCAAAACGACGAAGTTCAAGAAAGGCCAATCCCATACCCCCAAACGCTACGAACAGCGTCGGGTCCACCGGGCTCATGGGAATAATGCGTTCGAAGCTGCGGATCGCTTCCTCCGGCAAGCCAGCAATTTTATAGACCCAGCCTCTGCAGTTCCACGCTTGATATGAATTTGGGTTGAGAGCGACCGCTCGGTCTACGATCTCGATTTCATTGTCACTGTCCCCGATCATATACGCGGAAGTTACGGCAGCGATCGCCAATGTCTCAGGATCACCATCGTCGACGCTCAATGCCAATCGAGAAAGCCGAACTGCTTCCTTCCGATCGAACTGAGGATCTGCAGAATAACCCCAAATGACATTGTTCATGTGAGCGGCACCTGCCACAGCGGCGACCAACCCAAACCTGGAGTCTAGCTCCAGGGCCTGACGAGCCAACCTTATCACTTCGGCCAGCGTTTCGGGGGTTGCCCTGTAATACTGCTGCATGGCCCGGAGATAGAAATCGTAAGCGGTTAGGTTCTCCGGTCGCCGCCGTGTCGCCATCGCCATTCCTTCCAGAAACAGCTTTGGCTGAATGGCTGAGACAACGGCGACAGTGATCTCGTCCTGCAGCGCAAAGATGTCGGACACATCGCGCTCAAATCTGTCTGCCCAAATATGCGCTCCTGTCCCCGCGTCAATTAGCTGTCCGGTGATCCGGACCTTGCCTGATGCCTTCCGTACAGAGCCCTCGAGTACATAACGGACGCCGAGTCTACGCCCAACTTCCTTGATATCGACGGCGTGGCCCTTGAATGTGAAGCTCGAATTCCGCGCGATGACGAACAACGACTTGAATCGGGAAAGCGCGGTGATGATCTCCTCGACCATTCCATCGGCGAAATACTCCTGCTCCGGATCGCCACTCATATTTTGAAATGGCAGGACGGCGATAGATGGTTTATCTGAAAGTGCGAGCGGCGAGGCAGCACCCACAACGGCTTGTTTTGAAATCGGCGATGTTATCGAGACGTTGCCTACACCCAATCGCCATGCGCGCATCGGTTCGGTTATATTTTTCAGCGTCTGCAGTCCCATATCATCGAAGACGATGTCGACCTTCCCGCGAATTTGGCGCTGCGCGTCGTCAGAGATGCAGACCCCCCCGGGTTCGGCAATTCCCTCAAGACGCGCTGCGATGTTGACGCCATCGCCAAAGATATCGTTGTCGTCGATAATGATGTCACCGACATGTATTCCGATGCGAAACTCGATCCTGAGTTCCCGAGCGACATCGGCATTTTGTTCGGCAATGTTGCGCTGGACCTCTGTGGCGCATCGAGCCGCATCTACGGCACTTGCAAATTCCACCAACATGCCATCACCGGTCGTCTTGACGATGCGGCCTCGATGCGATGCGATAGCCGGGTCGACAAGTGCTTTTCTGACCGCTTTCAGCCGGGCCAGAGTGCCTTCCTCGTCCACTCCCATCAAGCGGCTATAACCAGCGACGTCCGCCGCCAGTACCGCTGCTAATCGCCGTTGGACGCGTTCGCCGGTCAAAAAAAGCCCCTAGACTGGCCTCTAGCCCGAGCATCAAAGCATATCGGGCCGTCGCCCGACTAGAGCCGGCTTCCGAAACGGGTCATTCGCGTCGGTTTCGGCATGTCTGGCGGACGTCCGGTTAGGGGATGATCGCGGAACTGCGGATGTCCGGTTTTGTCCGCTGCAGGACGGGTTGACTGAGCGACGAATAATGGCCACGAACTGAGCGGCGCTCAATCGTTCTTCAGGATCTTGAACACCCCGTTGGCCATAGCGATGCAGCGGTCGCCGGCGGTGACCTCGGTGGTCATGAAAATCAGGCTGCTTGTGTTGCGGACCACGCGCGGCTTCGACAACAGGATCTCGCCGATTTTCGCGCTATCGACAAAATGGGTGTCCATCTGCACCGTGGCGAGGGTGGGCCGTCCCGATACGAATCGCGCCGTCATGCCGCAGGTGCGGTCCGCGAATGTCATCAACAGGCCGCCCTGGACCAGGCCGCGGCGATTATGGTGCTTGTCCTGCGCGATCAGCGCATATTCATGTTCCTCGTTCACGACCCGATGCCACAGCGGCCCGACCAGGCTCAGGAAGCCGGAGGTGTCGACGACGGTCCAGCCGGAGGATGTGAGGTGCTCCGTGGCCATGTCGTTCATGTCAGGTCTTTCCGTCGCCCGATGCGTTCTTTTGAGACTTCCGGTCATTTCATCGATCGCCGACGTGTTGTAGTCAAGCGGGATGATCCGGCCATTCAATGATGCCACACGGCGGAATATCGCAGCTCGCTGCGCGGCGTTTTCGCGCCTGCCTGCCGACGAACCGGCGCCTGCACTGAAGCGGGCCGCCGTCGCCATCGCTCTCGTCGAAGCCGGCGGTGGAACGGCGCTGCTGTTGACCCGGCGCGCAGCGGACCTGCGGTCCCATGGCAGTCAATGGGCGCTGCCCGGCGGGCGCTGCGACGAAGGCGAGACACCGATGGCGGCAGCGCTGCGCGAGCTCCACGAAGAGCTTGGTCTTGGGCTTGGTCCAGACGATGTTCTGGGTTTGCTCGACGATTATCCGACCCGGTCCGGCTATCTGATTACGCCGGTCATGGCGTGGGCGGCCGACAGCGCGGCCCTGTCGCCCAATCCTGCGGAGGTCGCGTCGGTACATCGCATCGCGCTTGCGGATATTGAACCGGCGGATGCGTTCGACTTTACCGCGATTCCGGAAAGCGATCGGCGCGTGATCCGCTTCCATCTTGCCGGCCAGCTGATCCACGCGCCGACGGCGGCGCTGATCTACCAGTTTCGCGAGGTGCTCGCGGGTCGCGATACCCGCGTCGCCGAGCTGGAACAGCCGGTGTTCGCCTGGAAGTAGGCGAGGTATTCGTTTCGGGGCTGACTTGCGCGATGCGCTTGCTACAACAGGCCATGAGCCCCCAAGCGATTCGTCTCCGCCCCGGATATCTCGCGCTCGCGCTGCTGCTTGCCGCGCCGCCGGCACCCGCCACGGAAGCGGGCGCGGGGTCGGCAACGACGTTCGATGCGATGGCGCAGATGTCCTTCGGGTCCGAGGACGGCGACTACCGCTTCAGGCTGAAGCAATATCTTGAAGCGCGCGCGGCGTTCGAGCAGGAAGCAAGCGCCTATTGGAATGCGATTTCCGAGAAACGGCGGGGCCGCAATGCCAAGCGGCGCGATCACCAGCCTATCGCGCTCGATGACTATGTGCTGACGCAACCGCCGGTCTACACCGGACCGAAGCGGCCGGCTGGTCCGGCGCCGTCCGAGCCGGATCACGCCCCCCGCGAGCACAAACACATCCCGGTGGTCGCCGATCTCCTGCAGGCCGCCGCGGATCATTTCCAGTTTACGCCGCAGCGGCCCAGTAGCGAAGTCGAGTTCAAGCGAGCCTATGCCCGGGTCGCGGCAGCGGCGGGGCTGACGCGGGAGCAGGCGGTGCGGGTCTATTCGTTTGAGACCGGCGGCACCGGCAATTACGATGTGCAATCGGGCATCGAGCACGGCGGCACGCGGGCCATTTCCACCGCGATGGGTTACAATCAGCTGCTCACCACAAATACCGTGGAGCTGTTGGCCGAGCAGGGACCCGAATTCATCAGGGCGCTGATGCAAAAGGCGGCATCATTGTCCGGCGCACCGCGTCAGGCGATGGATCGCAAGATCACGGTGCTGAGGCAAATGGTGGCTTTGGCGCGCTCGGTGCCGGACGAATGGGCGCAGCACGAGAAGATCGGCGACACGCCGCAGGGCTGGGCGATGCATGCCATGGTGCTGGATATCGACGTCGGTCCGCTGCTGCAGACCCACAAGCTCCTGACTTCCGTCATCTTCGCCCGCGCCAAGGGTTATACCCGCGCGCTCACGGCCGCCGAGCTGGAAATGATGAACCTCACCGGCGACGGCACCGGTCTTGATATGGTGACGATGCCGCCGGCGATGCGCGAGCAGGTCCCGACCTCGAATTTCTTCCAGCGCGGCGGCTACGAACGTAACCCGGTGGCGATCCGCCATAACACGGTGGCGAAATTGCTTGATGTCACCGATGCGCGGATGGACAGCAACAGCAATTTAGCCGGCGCCAAGGTGCTCGCGGCGGCGTTTTAGCGCATCGTCTTTCGCTCAGCCCGGTCCGAACATGAACTTGCCGTCGTTTTCCAGGAACGGGCCGGTCCGCATGTAGAGCTGGCCGTTTTCACCGATGAAAAACAGGGTGCCTTTGGGTACCTTCTTTGCGCCCTTCAGCAGCAGCTTGGCGTTGCTGGTGCCCATCTTGTAGGAAAATGTCTTGCCTTCCTTGTCGTAGCCATAGCCCATGTCCGGCGCCAACACCCAGGGCGTCGGCGTGGCGGTCTGCGCAAACGCCGATGTCGTCGTTACCGTCAGCGCGGCTGCGATCAAAAGCGCCCTTGTCGAGAAAAGTCCCGGTGTCGAAACTCGGATCATCGTGCATGCTCCCAACGAGAGAACTAATTTCTCGAACAAATCACGAACGCCGTTCCCCCGTCAATACGATGCGTCTGTTTGCCGCCACCGATTCCGGCGAGGGACGCCGGTTCACATCAGGGGACGTGTCAAAATAGGGAAATCGAGCTCCGTTCCGATTCAATCGGAACCGAAAAGGCTCTAGAAACAGGATTGGCGAAACAGGTCACAGGGATGATTCGGATGAAGCACGTCATGAAGAGTTTGGTAGGCGCAGCGCTGCTGTCTTTGACCCTGGCCCCGGTTGCCCGTGCCGATGAATTCCAGCTCAGCCACAACCAGAGGATCTCCTGCAGCCGCGGCCTCAGCGCCGGGAAGCTCAATACTGCAACGTGCAAATCCTACGCCTACATCTTCAACGTCAAGACCTCGGAATATTTCAGGTGTTCGGTCAGCCTGGCTTTGACGCGGGACAACAAGGAAGTGATCAACGTCCAGACCGACGGCGGCTGCACCAAAAAGCCCCGCATCTTCGAGACCGATTCCAACTACTCGTTCGACGCCACCGAAACCGAGGCGGCCAACACCAATTCGTTTTTCGGTCCCGGCGGCTATGCGGTGTGGGCCAGCGACACCACCGCGCAGAAAGTCCGCGGCTGCATCATCATCAGCTCCGGCCTCGGCTCCGACATTTCGAAATGCCTCGACATGACGTTTCAGTGAGGATGTTGAGGGCGTTTTGAACGAAAGCCTGCCCCCGTATTTGATGGTCGCGCATCCGGTTCGCGTGATGAAAAAGCACAGAGCAAGAATTGAGACCAGTGGCTCATACGCGCCGAAGCCGGATGTCCCGGCCGGCATCTGATCCGGGCTACGAGGCTCCATCGTAAAAGGGAGAGGTCGATGGAACGGCTCAAGGGCAAGACGGCGCTGGTGGTCGGAGCCGGCTCGATCGGGCCTGGCTGGGGCAATGGCAAGGCGACCGCCGTGACCTTCGCGCGTGAGGGCGCGCAGGTGTTCTGCGTCGATCGCAATCCGGTTGCCGCGGAAGAAACCGTCAAGATCATCGCCGCCGAAGGCGGCACGGCAAGTGCGTTTGCCGCCGATGCGTCCCGCGCCGGCGACGTTGAGGCCATGGTTGAGGCCTGCCTCAAGGCCTATGGCCGCGTCGATGTGCTCGACAACAATGTCGGCATCGCCGAAATCGGCAGCGTCGTCGAGGTGTCGGAGGCGGATTGGGACCGCGTGTTCGCGGTCAATCTCAAAAGCGCGTTCCTCGCCATGAAGCACGTCATTCCGGTGATGATCCGGCAGGGCGGCGGCTCGATCATCAATATTTCGTCTATCGCCTCGATTCGTCATCTCGGCGTGTCCTACGTCACCTATGCCACGACCAAAGCCGCGATCAACCAGATGACGCGCGCGACGGCGGTCGAATACGCGCCGAAAAATATCCGGGTTAATGCCATTCTTCCGGGCCTGATGAAAACGCCGATGGTGGAGCACTCCGCCGGGCTGGCGGCGAGCTATGCCAAAGGCGACGTCGAGGCGATGTGGCGCGCGCGCGACGCGCAGGTTCCGATAGGGCATATGGGCGAGGCCTGGGATGTCGCCAACGCGGCGCTGTTTCTTGCCTCCGACGAATCCAAATACATCACCGGGATCGAGCTCGTGGTGGATGGCGGAATTACGCTGAAGGTGAGTTGATCCGTCGTCCCTGCGAAAGCAGGGACCCATAATCACCGGCTTTTGCGATGGCAGGCTGTTTGTCTACCGCTGTTCTGAAACGAGAGGACACGGCGTATGGGTCGCGGCTTTCGCCGGGACGACCTCGGAAAGCTTCGATGCGTCTCGCTCTCTCAACGGTGGTCCGGTGCGGAGCGGTCGCCTTGCTTCTTTGGTCGCGCGGCGCGTGGGCGACCGGCGCCGAGCCCGCCACCATTCCGCAGCTCGATCCCGCGCCCTGCGTGGCCGCGGCCGAGGCCAACGACGACGACAAGATTATCGCCGTTTGCGGCCCGCTGATTGACAATGAAAAGACGTCGAAGGCCGACCGCATCAAGGCGCTGATCGCGCGCGCCGGCGCCTACGATCGCAAAGACATGATCGACCGCGCCATCGGGGATGATGACGCGGCGTTGCGGTTCGACCCGACCTTGGCCGATATCTTCAATGCCCGGGGCGAGCTCTGGCGCAAGAAAGGCGACCGGCCGCGCGCGCTGGCCGATTTCGCCGCCGCGATCAAGCTGAAGCCTGATCACCTCGCGGCAAAAAGCAATTACAAATCGCTGGCGCTGGAGGTGGAGCGGATCGGCGCCCAGATGGCGGTCAACAACCGGCCGAGCTTCGATTGCGCCAGCGCCCGTCGCGCGGTCGAGAAGGCGATCTGTGCCAACCCGGATCTCGCCAATCTCGACCGCCAGATCAGCGTAGCGAACGCCAAGGCGGTCCGCGAGGCCGGCAGCGACAATCCCGGCGCGGGCCGCGCCCTGCAGCGCGAGCAGGATGATTTCATCGCCCGCCGCAATGCCGCGTTCGGCCGGCCGGACTACGATTTGCAGAAGGCGATGAGAGAACGGCTGGACCATCTATTGGCACAGCATTAAAATATTGGTTTGCCGCTACTCGACCCCGATTTTGCGCAAGTTTGCCAACACAGGTTCCACTTCAGCACTAAATCACCAGCCAAACGACCTATTTGAACGTCTTGAACAATCGTTCGACCCCTTGATGGATAATTTCCTCGTCCGTTGAAGAAATAGAAAGTCGAATGAAGTTATTGAAACATCCATCTGCCGAAAAATATCGCCCAGGAAAGAAATTGACGCCATTGCCAACGGCGGCCGAGAGAAATTGATCAGCATCAATATGCTTCGGAAGTTCGATCCAAAAATAATAGCCGCCGCGAGGCTCGACAAAATTAATATTGTGAGAATGCAATGATCGAAGTGCGATGGTCATCGCGGCAGATCGTGCTCTTAACAAATTCGCTGCACGGTGGACAAACCGGTCTATCTGACCTGACGTGATGAAATCTTCTAAAATAACTTGAGATAGTCCGTTCGAACATACGTTGGATAGCAAGATCACCCTGGCAAAGCGCTCTGCAATCCAGTCCGGCAGACACGCCCATCCGAGCCGCAATCCCGGCGCCAGGATTTTCGAGAATGTCGAAATGTAAATGCATCTCTTGAAATTCTCATTGTTCCGATTTTCAAGTTCCTTGATGGTCGCGTTTTTTTCTTGATGATAACCCAAGTAACCATATGGATCATCTTCCAATATGAGGAACTTGTAGGAATTCGATAGTTCAATAACACGCGTCATTATTTCGGAATCGATCGACGATCCTGTCGGGTTTGCATAATTCGATACGATGTAAAATAATTTTGGTCTTATGTTGTCTCTATCGAGGCGTAAAAATAGTTCGTCGATCGTATCGATTGTCATTTTGACGGGGGCAACATTCGCTCCGTATGAGCGAAATGTCGCCAAGGCTGCGAAATAAGTCGCCTCCGCTACCACCACCGCGTCGTTCTTATCCAGGAAAATGCGGCAAAGCACATCAATAGCTTGGTGGGAGCCCGTAACGACGTTAACGCGGTTTCCGGGGCCGATAACGTCCGGCCTCCATCGTTCGATGGCGTTGACCAGAGAGGGTACCCCCACCGGGCTGTTATAGTTGTTAATTGTCCTGCTAGGGGTGCTATCGATGAGCGATTGAATATCGAATTTTAGTTCGCCAAAATCCGGTTCGCCCGTCGCAAATGATATTACGTCTTTCCTCAGCACATTGTGCAGTAAATCGTCGCCAAACGGAAAGACGAAGTCGTTTTCTCTTTCAGAGACAAGTCCAGCGAGCTCTGATCTTTGATCGTCCATATTCAATATGTAAATAAATCTGTCGATAGATATCGAAATCCGGAATCTGCCGCCACCGTAACAACGGTCTTTCCCGACCCAAGCTCCTTGGCCACTTCAATCGCTACATACACCATCGCTGCTGTCGTCATTCCTGCAAATATGCCTTCATTTCGGAGCAATTTCTTTGCAACCGGGAATGTTCGTTTTTCGGAGACCGGTACAACTCTGGTAACAACATCGAGGCTCAAATTCGGTGGCCTGTAGCCAGGTCCCATCCCTTGAAATCTATGGGCACCGGGGCAGCCGCCCAACAAGACACTTGAACTTTCAGGCTCGATGGCGATCACCTCAATACTCTCGTTTTGCTCTCGTAAATAACGCCCAATTCCCGAAATTGTCCCCCCTGTCCCCGTCGCATAGACGAACGCATCGATTTTCCCATTCATTTGGCGCCACAACTCGGGCGCGGTGGTGCGGTAATGGATGTTCGGATTTGACGGATTGGCGAATTGATTGGGCACCCAGCCATTTGTTTTTCTCGCATGTTCCTCGGCCAATTAAATCGCCTCGTCTGGCGTCGTAGCGGACGGAACAATTATAACCTCGCCGCCAAACGCTCGAATCGTATTTCTACGCTCGATCGACATGTGTTCCTGCATGACAGTGACGAATTTGTAATCCATCTTCCGGCAAATCCAGGCCAATCCAATGGCGGTATTTCCCGATGATGGTTCGATTATGGTCATGCCCGGACGAATGACGCCTTTGTCCTGGGCATCCTGCATCATCGCGAAGGCGGTGCGATCTTTTATCGATAAGCCGGGATTTGCATATTCAAGCTTCAACCATACATTCGCGCAATTTGGCGGAACAATACGCGCCAGTTGCGTCATCGGTGTATTTCCGATTGATTCTAGCAGCAAGGTCCGCTCCACAGCGAGGTCACTGGATATGCGTGTATTCGTACATTGAACATGGACAGTACTCAGGAAAATCCATGTGCGTGTTTCAGCGCCCGTGCTAATATTGACGGCCTAAGAAGATCGCGGGCTGGACGCGCGAGTTGCAGGACTTCCTGTAAGATGTCCCATATTTTTTCGTCACGATTTGCGGCTTTGGAAATCAGCTTGTAGTACTTCGTTTGCAGGTCGTACGCGAAGCCGCCAAATGGCAAAAAGTCGGATCGGTACCAAAGTGGCTCCTCAGTCGTAATCAACCAAGGCGCTACCAGAGTTTTCGCCAGGCACTTTTGGTAATGTCTTGAAAATCCAGCTTTCAGCCCGTCCTTTCTCAATACCGCCCCGGTCAATTGGGCTGACTTAATTGCCGTCGCCATTCCAAGACCATAAGCGGGATTCAAAATGCAGTTGGCGTCGCCCGCCACGATATAGTTTTCGGGCCATTTTCTAGCCCGTTCAAAGTGCTTCCATACGTTGTGCATGCGCCTGTAGGGAAATATGGGTGACTTGGGAACTGCATGCTTTATCGCATCATACACATCGCTTACCGGCAAACTTCGCGCAAACTCAAGAAAGCCGGCTTCATCAGCTGGAGGGTAGTCGCCAAGAAAGCCTTGTAATGTCACTACCCATTCATCGACCTGCGTTTGAACGATCGAAGCAACGCGTCCGTAGTCTTGATTTACTGCTACCTTAAAGAGCTTCCAGTCGCGCTGACTTGGCGACAACTGGCTGTACCATCTCGTTGAGTAGCTGCAGAGCGGATCGACGCGGGTTTCCCATGGTGGCGGATAGTCCAGGGCCGACAACCAATTTCTCGAGCCCCCGTTGCGACCCGAGGTGTCGACCACAAGTTCGCATGCCAATTCGTGGGATTTATTATTCTTGCTGTAGGCAACGCCGGTGATGCGGTTCTGTTTTGCGTCGTGAAACAGACCCTGGACTTCGCAGTCATCGATAATCTCGACTTGAGTTTTCGAGAGTTCTGCCCTGACCGTTTTTTCCAGTGTGACGCGGTTGCTGGTTATTCCTGCTGCACCGGAAACGTATCTCGGCCGCCAACCATCATTCCGGTACATCTTCAAGTCTCTATACCAATCGACGGCGAGCGCCCCATTGGCGACAAGACTTTGATCGAGCCCGGGGAAAATCTCGACCGCAGCACGGTATCCTCCCAAGACGAGAACATGGTTGTGATTGGCCTGAGGGACCCCGCGGCGCGCAGCGAGGTCATTTGATAGTTTATCTCGTTCCAGTACCGTAATTTTGGAACATGATTCAGCCAGGACTTTAGCCTGAAACAATCCGCCCATTCCGGCGCCAATGACAATTGCATGCATGGAAAGATCTCCTCGGGGCGGGCGCCTGCATCGGTATTGAAGAATTGGCTGCGCAGATTATCATCGGTCTTTTGCCGGCATTTTCGGTGGCAAGAGCGGCGTGAAGGCAACGCCGCCTTCTGCTACGGTGCTCGGGACCATCGCGCCGCCACCGCTTGACGGATCGCCTCCCGACGTATCTACCGGTGGGCTCAGGCTAGGAGCTATCGGTTCCGTCGTCCCTCCTTCCCCGTTGCCGTAGCTGTCGCTCAAACCTCCTTGCGGACGGCCCGCCGCGATTTCGGCAGTTGCTTTAGCTGTCTTGTCCGCGACGCCGGAGTCATAGGGAAGTCGGAAAGCGCGAGGCGCGGAGATGGGGCGGTTGTCCTCGCCGAGAGCTTCGACCCAGAGATAGATCGATCCCGGGTCTTGGTCGCTGGAGTTCGGTTCGACGATGCGCGCCTGAAGCAGTTTGAAATACGGCGGCAATTTTTCTGGAGACGCCCAGCCCAGCAGATTTCGCGACGCGAGAAAATTAGAGATATAGAAAGCGCTTGTTAAGGTGACGGCCGCAGCCTTGATGCGCCAATCCAAGCGCGCATACGTCAGAAGAACGAGCAACAACACCCCGAGCAGGGCGTAAGCGGTCGCAATGGCGACAATGACGGACTGAAGGTTATTTACGGGCAAGGCCAACGCCTCCGCCGGGGTTAATGATTTTCAGGGTTTCAGTCAAAGATTTCGCTCGTCGGCTGACGTCGATGACCTTGCCATCGGCATCGAGCGTGAAGCGCACCGCCGTTATTTCGTCGCCGGTGTGATTGGTCGTCACCGTATCGTCGAAGATCACCTGCGCGGTCGGATTCAATTTCTGGACCTTGACGACGGCCGGCACCGGTTGGCCGGTCGTTGCCAGGAAATGCGAAACGTTGACCAGATATTCGCCCGCGACGATCCCGCGGACCGTGACTATCTCTTCGCGTATTGGTGAGTGAATTCTCTTGCCGTTGACGACGATGGAGTCGTTGAGGCCACCTCGGTCATCGCGGTCGAGTGTCAGGAAGCCCGCCTCTTTATGTCGGTACCACGCTATGCTCCCGCGCGGGTCTTGAACCATGAGGTCCAGATCGTCGGGGTGATTGTCGGGCCAATCCATCGTGATCAAAAACTCGGCTTTCGAGTCGATTTTTCCGTCCTTGGAGTCGGGAGAGACTGCGAGCAGCGCGAGAAAGAATAGAAAGGAAACGACCTGAAGCGCCTTGAAGAGCATGACGCTGAAGGGGTCGAACGGCTCCTCGCGCTGATAAAGCGGGAATTCATCCAGCATGTTGCCGCTCCAGGGCCGGCACGACGCGCGTTTCGGTCAAAGTAACCGCGCGCGAGAAAACCTGGTTTGTAGCCGCGTCCAACATGTAATATTGCGTCTTGAGGAGTATGGAGCCGACAAGGCCAGCCAAGGTCGTGTACATGGCGACCGCCATGCCATCGCTCATCACGCCCATGGACGTCTTCATCATTTCCTTGTTGGAAGCGTCCAGCCCGGCAATCGGGGCGAGCATGATGATAAAGCCGATGATTGTTCCCAATAACCCCAGCTTCATCAACGTATCGGAGATGAAGGCTCCAAGCCCGTTGGACCCCCTCAGCCGATCCGCCAGCGTACGCAGAAGAAGCGTCTGATCGATCTTTCCCCCGCCCTGGTGGCGAGATTTATCGATCAATTTACGGATATGTTCCGTTACGCAACCGGCGGGCAGACTGCCAGCAGAGTTCGACAAGACATGGTCGTCCTCATCCGCGTCCAGGAGGACTTCGTCCGCGCGCGCGACCTCTTCTTCACGCGATATCACAACCGTTCGCCAAAGGCAGTGCAAACACGCGCAGACGTATAGAAACACAATGACGCTTGAAATATAGGTCCGATCCGACGCAAGCATCAGACTGAACCAGCCGTATCGCCACATCAGTACTGCTGCGAACAATGTCAGTCCGGTGAAAATCATCCACCGCAACAGAGGCAGCTGCGCGTCCACGTCTATGGGCTGGGACGCCGATCCCGCGCCCGATATAGGACCAGAAAATACGCCCATCGTCTTTAGCCCCTCGATGCCTTACGCGTGTCGCGTGGGATTTCGCCGAATCGGATCGGCGCGTCGAAAACCGATGTCGTACCTAATCGGAATCGGTGGTCGAGCCGTGAAAACGCAAATGAATGATCAGGCGCGCGACGCCCATCCCTGCGTCGCAATAAGATTTGGACCGCTAACGAGCGGAACCGCGCACATAGCCAGTCCTCCCAACCTAATTGTTGTTGTTAGCATCCTACTCGGTTCGGAGAGGGGAAACTTGCCCAACAGGGAAGCTCGTTTGCGCGAAAGCGAAATACGGCGAACTTTCTATCTCTGGGTGTCATATAAATTCGTGCGATGCTCTGAGTTCCACGCGCGATGCTGCCGTCATCGCGACGGGCCGTCACTTCCCGCTTCCAGCGCTCTCCGGATGGTGCGCGATCTCGGACCCTTGGTCGGTCATACGCGCCAAGCGGACATTCGCGAACGCCGCTAATTTTATGAGATCACACTGCGTTAGCCGAAATACGCAGCGTTTTCGCCTTGAACTGTCGCTGCTTCCCGTGACAATGGCGGGCGAATAATTGACTGTCGCCCTTGTGGTCATGCCCAGGACAAGCCGGCATGACGAGCGATGAGGCGGCAGCCGGGAGTGACGCCATGAACTTTCAGGACAACAGCCGCTATCACCAGGTCCATGCCCGCTCGCTCGCCGATCCCGAAGGCTTTTGGCGCGAGGCGGCGGAGGAAATCGACTGGATCGAGCCGGCGAAAAAGATCTTTGATCCCACATTGGGACTTTATGGCCGCTGGTTCGCCGGCGCCGTGGTCAATACCTGCTACAACGCGCTCGATCGCCACGTCGCCGGCGGACGCGCCGATCAATTGGCGCTGATCCACGATTCGCCGCTGACAGGCCAGGTCACCAAATTGACCTACGCGCAGATGCTGCATGAGGTGAAGACGCTCGCCGCGATCATGCAGGATTTCGGCGTCGCCAAGGGCGACCGCGTCATCCTTTATATGCCGATGGTGCCGGAAGCCATGATCGCGATGCTGGCCTGCGCGCGGATCGGCGCGGTGCATAGTGTGGTGTTCGGCGGCTTTGCGGCCAAGGAGTTGGCGACGCGCATCGAGGACGCCACGCCGAAGCTGATCTTCTCGGCGAGCTGCGGGCTCGAGCCCGGCCGCATCGTGCAGTACAAGCCGCTGCTCGATGAGGCGATCAAACTCTCCAGCGAGAAACCGCAGGCCTGCATCATCCTGCAGCGGCCGCAGCAAGGCTGCGATCTCGTCGCGGGGCGCGATTACGATTGGGTCGAGTTGCGCGCCAACGCGATCGCATCGAAGAAATCCGCCGATTGCGTACCGGTCAACGCGACCGATCCGCTCTACATCCTCTACACCTCGGGCACGACCGGCAAACCCAAGGGCGTGGTGCGCGACAATGGCGGCCATCTGGTCGCGTTGAAATGGTCGATGTTCAATCTCTACGGCGTCAAGCCGGGCGAAGTCTGGTGGTGCGGCTCCGATATCGGCTGGGTGGTCGGCCACAGCTACATCATCTACGGGCCGCTGTTTCACGGCGCGACCTCGATCATGTATGAGGGCAAGCCGATCGGCACCCCGGACGCCGGCGCATTCTGGCGGGTGATTTCGGAACACAAGGCGGTGGCGCTGTTCACCGCGCCGACCGCGTTCCGCGCCATTCGCAAGGAAGACCCTGAAGGAAAATTCATCCGACAGCATGATCTCCGGAAATTTCGCGCGCTGTTTCTGGCAGGCGAGCGCGCCGATCCGCCGACGGTAGAGTGGGCGGAAGCGCAATTGAAAGTACCGGTGATCGATCACTGGTGGCAGACCGAGACCGGCTGGTGCATCGCCGGCAATCCGATGGGGCTCGGCATGCTTCCGGTGAAGCACGGCTCGCCGACGGTGCCTATGCCGGGCTATCAGGTCGACGTGGTCGATGAGGCCGCCAAGCCGCTGCCGGCGGGCGCCATGGGTTCGATCGTGATCAAGCTGCCGCTGCCGCCCGGCTGCCTGCCGACCCTGTGGCAGCAGGACGAGCGTTGCAGGGAAGCCTATTTTGACGAGTTTCCCGGCTATTACAAAACATCCGACGCCGGCTACAAGGACGAGGACGGCTATATCTATGTGATGGGCCGCACCGACGACATCATCAACGTCGCCGGCCATCGCCTCTCCACCGGTGGCATGGAAGAGATTCTCGCCTCGCATTCCGACGTCGCCGAATGCGCGGTGCTCGGCATCAGCGATGCGATCAAGGGCGAGGTGCCCTGCGGCTTCCTGGTGCTGAAGGCCGGCGTCACGCGCCAGCCGGCCGAAATCGAAAAGGAAATCGTGGCGCTGGTCCGCGACAAACTCGGCCCCGTCGCTGCGTTCAAGCTGGCGATCATCGTGGGCCGGCTGCCGAAGACGCGGTCCGGCAAGATCCTGCGCGGCACCATCAAGAAGATCGCCGATGGCGAACCATGGACCATGCCCGCCACCATCGAGGATCCGAAGGTGCTGGATGAAATCGGCGAAGCGCTGAAGGGGAGGGTGTGATTTGTCCTTCTTGAATAGGCTGCATTTTTCTGGATTTTGTCCTCAAAGCTCGATCGAAAATGCCGCCCACGGACTGGAAATAAGTGTTTAAGACCTGCGAGGGGCGAAGCGACGACGCAATCCACCTTCGCCACGCAAAAGCTGGATTGCTTCGCTTTGCTGGCAAACTCTCTCGTGGGCTGCATTCGAATCTGACGAGCGCGTCCTCGATTGAAGTTTCACGGATTTGCTTAAGGCGCGGAAGATAGGCTCATGAAATTGAGATTTCCCGTCGCGTTGACACTGGCCGCACTGGCGCTCGCGGCCTGTTCGCACCGCGGCGATGTCCCGATGTCCAGTAATATCGGCGACGACGATGCGTTCTGTCGCGCCAACAATGTTCAGGCCGGCTCGGCTGAATATGTCGCCTGCCGCAAGGACCGCGACGTTCAGCGCGGTAACGCCGCGGCGCGCGCCGACGACAAGCAGCGTGGTCTCGCTGAATACATGCTGAACAATCCGACGCATTGAGTAGATCAGCGCCTTTTTAAGCCTTACGTTTTTCAACAATCGCTGCGGGCACGCCACGCCTCGCGTGCATTACGGGTGGGGATGACTGCGCCATAGCCAGATCGCGAGCGAGCCGGAACGGCCTCGAATCCACGTCTCGTAAGGCCCGGTAACAACACCGGATTTGAATACAGCACACTCTTGTCCCGCCGCGCGGATCAATTCATTGCTCAACGCAAGTTGCACGCCATGATTTGCCGCCACTTCCATCAAGCGACTCGCCACATTTACCGTGTCGCCGGTCGCCGTGATGTGGTGATAACTTTCTCCGCCGAGTCTGGAAGCGACAATGATCCCGAAATGGACGCCTACCTTGAATCCAAGATTTAACGAGATCGATGAGGGTAGCGAGGTCAACCATAGTTCGGCGCCAGTGCAGAGCTCGACCGAGCATTTTGCTGCTCTAAATGCATCGTCAGTCGCTTGTGCGGGTAGACCGAACAGGATCATGGCGCCGTCACCCAGGAAACTCGTGATCGTTCCGCCGCAACTGACCGTCGCCTTATCGACCAGCGCGTGAAAATCCTTTAGCAACTCTCGGGTCCTGTCCGGACCGAGTCGTTCGCTCAGTGATGTGAAGCCCGACAGATCGATAAAGACGATTGCCGCATTCTGGCTTACAGGCTCAGCAAGAAAGTTGGGATTCTCGGTCAACCATTTCTGCAGGCCCGGGGCTTGAAATTGTTCGAGCAATTGATTTTCGCGGCGAAATAACTTGCCCGACGCCGGCCCGACCAGAGTTGAACGGCCACGAACAAGGCTGCTGGTGGCGCAGCGGCGGCGACCGGCACAGCCGCGCTCAACCATACCCCCGACGAGAACGCGAAGAAAATGGCCCCCGCCCAGATCAGAACGACGGCGGCAGCCGCAACAAGTCCCAGCGCACTTCGACGCCACGCCAATAAACTTATGAGCACCATGGGCAACGTGACGGTAACGATCCCATCGGCGATCCGCACGAACCGACCTCGCGACAGGATATTCCCGGCCATCAGTTGAGCGATGGCGGTGGAAAGGATCTCCACGCCCGGCATCACGGGCTCGAATGGGGTCGGAAAAAAATCTCCGCCGCCGGTGACAGTCGCGCCGACAACAACAATTCGATTTCGAATCGCATCAGGATCGGCCTCGCCGGCAAGCACCGCGGCCGCGCTGATCGTTCGGATCGTCCGGCGCGGACCATAATAAGCGATCGAAAGAGCGTGATCGACATCGGTGGCGATCGATCGTTGATCGAGAATCAGACGATTTGGTTCTATGGTAGGCTCCTTTCCGGCGGCCAAGGCGGCGACCCGGAGTGGAAATGACATCTCGATCCTGTCGCTCGTTCGAAACAGCATCGGAATAGCCCGCGGCGTCCCGGTTTGATCAGTCGCGACGTTGGCGATACCGATTTGCGCGTGATCGGAGAATTTCTTCAGAGGCAGAAGGAATTTATCGGCTCTCGGCAGCAGGGCGAGCGGACCCGCATCATTGTCCGCAAAGACCGACTGGCTGGCTTGCGGGAATACCGCGGCGGCCGCTATGACCGCGGGGCGTTCCGCAAGCGATCTCGCCAAGGCTTCATCGCCCTCGTCCGTTGCCTTGTCGACGAGCAGGAGATCGACCGCAATGACTTTTGGCTCCAGCCGTGCAATCGCCCCGACAATTCTGGCAAGATCGATACGCGCGAGGGGGTAGCTGCCTTTCTGCGCCACGATGGCATCGTCGATCGCGACAATCGTCACAAGATCGGGCGGCGCCCTTGTGCCACGAACCTGGGTTCGAAGATCGGTCATTGCCGACTCAGCGCGATCGAGAAATCGCAGGTGACCATGAGAATGCGCAAAATAAACGCCACCACCCCAAAACCCGGCCAGAACGAGCGCAATCATGGTTTGGAGATGGCGGCCGCTCATTCCATGCCTTACTGCCCAAGACGCGCCATCAGCGCAGCCACACGGGCTGGAGGCCACCGCTTCACGGTCAATGTGCCTTGCGCTGCGACATCCACGCCTTCGCCCGGACCCAAGGTTATGCTGTTGCTGCGAACTCGCCGACCGACGGTGACCTGCCCAGTGACGACAAAAACCGAGGTCTGGTCTTCGGCGGCATCAACCGCCCACTTTGTACCACGCACCGCCGCTATTGCCTGCGGCGTAATAACCTTGAATTCATTCCGACCCTTTGGGACCTCAAGCAGCAAAGCCTTGCTGTTTAGCTCTACTGAATCAACACGGCCGTTTCCCTCACGATCACGCAGGATATATCGGGCACCATTCTCAACAACGATGGTCACGCCCCCATTGCAGCGTATGGTTTGCGTGGTCAAGGTCGTACTCTCCGACGAGCATCCCATGGTCGCGGATTGCGCGACAGCCGTTGCATTCGGGAGGAGCGAGCAAGCGAGTGCAATGCATGCCGCCCGGATAATCGCTTTCATGACTATGCCTCCACGCTTTCAATGAACCGCACAATGTCGCAACGTGACGTCAGGCGATCAGCCATTGCGAAATCCGAACACCGGTAGCCGCTGCGCGCACGCAACAAGCGGCAAGGTCGCCGCGGCAGCTTAAGGTGAAACCGGGTCGTAGCGTGCGCGCCTGAGATCAGATGTTGTGCGGCCCCAACGCTACCACTTCGCCATCGTCAATCGGGCCGACGCGCGGGTTGGATCGTGCGTCTAAAAGTCGCGTTTCGGTAGTTGAACTATCTGGTCTTGAAGATCGCCTACTGCTTGTAGAGTTTGCCCGACGGGCAAATCACCGAGCTTGCCGGTGGGGGGTGTGTCCAGCCCCCTTCGCAAAAATTCTTCCATTCCCTTCTGACCCAAATCACCTGCATATCCCCCGCCGTCCCGCCTCACTCAGAGGGGCGTATCGCGATCGTCACGAACGTTGGCGCGGGATGCGGTGGACGCGAGCGGCGCATTGACGAAGGCGCTTGGCTTTGCGGACGGCGAAGTCGTGTGGTTCTGACGCCCCGACGCTGGCGTCAAGCTTCGCGGATGTATTCGCGAGGTGACGGTGACAACAAAGCCCGGTCACCGGGAAGAGCACGAAGGAAACCGTTAAAACCATTGCGCGGGGAATGCCGGGTGATTCCGGCGTGACCGTGGTTTCTAACTCGTGTGCTTTTCTTTGCACACGAGGCTGCGGGTGCGCCGAGCGCCCGGCATTCCCTGCTCCCTCTGGGGGTAGCACTGCGCCTTCTGATCTTCAGAAGGCGAGACGTTGTTCGCAAAACTCGCGCAGACATGCGGCGAGGTCGCGAAGGCGTATTCTGATTTGCCGTCATTGCGAGCGAAGCGAAGCAATCCAGAAACCCAACGCGAAAGCAGTCTGGATTGCTTCGTCGCATTCGCTCCTCGCAATGACAGCGCGCTGTTTGAAAATCGAATCGGTTGCCTGGTAGACCGGGGTCCGTTACCCCGACTACGCCCCAATCCTACTCCTCGTCCGGCTTCTTGCCGCCGATGGTTTTCAGCTTGGCGAATACCGCGTCGACATTGAGATCGTCGCGCTGCTTCTCGGACGGCTCGAATTCCGGCTCCTTGCGGGTGGTCTCGGAGGCCGGCAACAAGGTCGCGCCGCCGTAAGCGGTATCGATCGGCTTCTCCTTGGCCGCGCGCTGCACCTCGAAGTCGAGTTCGATCTGCGAGCACAGGCCGAGCGTCACCGGATCCATTGGCGTCAGGGTCGAGGCGTTCCAGTGGGTGCGGTCGCGTACGCTGGCGATCGTGGTCTTGGTGGTGCCGACCAGCCGCATGATCTGCGCATCCTTCAATTCCGGATGGTTGCGCACCAGCCACAGGATCGCGCTCGGCCGCTCGTGGCGACGCGAAACCGGGGTATAGCGCGGGCCCTTCTTCTTGGGCTGCGGAGGCAGCGCCACCTTGCTCTCGCCGAGCCTGAGGCGGTAGTTCGGGTCTTTTTCGCCCTTTTCGATCTCGTCGCGGGAAAGCTGGCCGGTCGAAATCGGGTCCATGCCCTTGATGCCCTGGGCGGCGTCGCCATCGGCGATGGCGCGAACCTCGAGGGGGTGCATCTTGGTGAAATCCGCCACTTGATCGAATGTCAGCGCGGTATTGTCGACCAGCCACACGGCAGTCGCCTTTGGCATCAGCGGTGCATTGCTCATGGCAAATCTCCTTTGCGCTTCGCCCACCTCTTTTGGAGGCGAAGCCGTGGTCATCAGCGATGACGGGAATTACGCCCTATATAAGCCGCCGGGGGCCTGCGGCGCAATGGTTTGATAAACGGCCTTGACAGCGCCCGAAAGCAGTCCCAAGTCCCTATTAGTAAACTCCTTATTTGATTTGACCGTTCCCTGCCCGCCGGCATGGGGTGATTCGGTCCGGGGCCCTTTCCATGCAGGCCAAACCAGCTCTGAAAATCGTGCTTTGCTCGCCGCGGGGCTTCTGTGCCGGGGTGGTGCGGGCCATCGACACCGTGGAGCGGGCGCTCGCCATCTATGGTGCCCCGGTATATGTCCGCCACGAAATCGTCCACAACCGCTATGTGGTCGACAGCTTGCGGACCAAGGGCGCGATTTTCGTCGAGGAATTGGCTGAAATCCCGGACAATACCAACGCGCCGGTGGTATTTTCGGCCCATGGGGTTCCCAAATCGGTGCCGGCCGACGCCCGCGCCCGCAATTTCTTTTCGCTCGATGCCACCTGCCCTCTGGTCACCAAGGTGCACCGCGAGGCGGCGATCCATTTCAAGCGCGGCCGCGAGATCCTGTTGATCGGGCATTCCCATCATCCGGAAGTCGTCGGCACGCTCGGGCAGCTACCGCCAGGCGCGGTGACGCTGATCGAGACCGCGCACGATGCCGCGACCTTCACCCCGAAGGACCCCAACAATCTTGCTTTCGTGACCCAGACCACGCTGTCGATCGACGATACCGCCGAAATCGTCGCGATGCTGAAGGAGCGGTTTCCCAATATCTCCGGGCCGCACAAGGAAGACATCTGCTACGCCACCACCAACCGCCAGCTCGCGGTCAAGAAGGTGGCGCCGGTGGTCGATGCCCTGATCGTGGTGGGGGCGCCAAACTCGTCGAACTCGCAGCGGCTGCGCGAAGTCGCCGAACGCGAGGGCTGCCCGGTCTCGGTACTGGCGCAGCGCGCCGGCGATATCGACTGGAACATGTTCGAGGGCATCAAGAGCCTCGGCATCACCGCGGGCGCGTCGGCGCCGGAGGTGATTGTCGAAGAAATCATGGGTGCGTTCGCCGAGCGCTACGAACTGCATGTGGAGACGGTCTCGGCCGCGGAAGAGAACGAGTTCTTTCCGTTGCCGCGTTCGCTGCGGCCCGACGCGGCGTAAACCATATGGCGGTCTATACCGACGTCGCCGCCGACGAGCTTGCGGAATTTCTCGAGGGCTACGACATCGGCGAACTGCTGTCCTACAAGGGCATCGCCGAGGGCGTCGAGAATTCCAATTTCCTGCTGCACACCAGTGCCGGCCATTTCATCCTGACGCTGTACGAGAAACGGGTCACGAAAGGCGATCTGCCGTTCTTCCTCGGTCTGATGGCGCATCTGGCTTCGCATGGCGTCAATTGCCCGCAACCGGTGAAGAATAAAAGTGGCGAAACGCTGAGCACGCTGGCTGGCCGGCCCGCGGCCATCATCAATTTTCTCGAAGGCGTCTGGCCACGCAAGCCCAATGCCGCGCATTGCGCCGGTGTCGGTCAGGCGCTGGCGAAAATGCATCTGGCGGGACGCGATTTTGCCATGTCGCGCGCCAATGCGCTGTCGGTGTCGGGCTGGCGTCCGCTGTTCGAACAGGCCGCCCCGCGCGCCGATGAAGTGCAGCAGGGACTGCGCGCCTTTATCAGCGCCGAGCTCGATTACCTGGAGGCCAATGTCTGGCCGAAGGATTTGCCGCAAGGTGTCATTCACGCCGATCTGTTTCCCGACAATGTTTTCTTTCTCGGCGAGCGGGTGTCCGGCATCATCGATTTTACCTTCGCGTGCGATGACATGCTGGCCTACGACGTCGCGATCTGCCTCAACGCCTGGTGTTTCGAGAGCGATTATTCGTTCAATGTCACCAAGGCGCGGGCATTTCTCAACGGCTACAGCCGCGAGCGTGAATTATCCGACGCCGAACAGCACGCGCTGCCGCTTTTGGCGCGCGGCGCGGCGTTGCGCTTTCTGCTGACGCGGCTGGTCGATTGTCTCAACGTCCCGCCGGGCGCGCTGGTGCGGCCGAAGGATCCGCTTGAATACGTCCGTAAGCTGCGATTCCAGCAGGGCGTGGCCAGCATCCGCGATTACGGCGTCGCCGCCTCGGGGCTGGTGGCGTGAGTTCACTTCCGTCGGTCACCGTTCACACCGATGGCGCCTGCTCCGGCAATCCCGGTCCGGGCGGCTGGGGCGCGATCCTGAAATTCGGTGACGTCGAAAAGGAATTGAAGGGCGGCGAGGCGCACACCACCAATAACCGCATGGAACTGATGGCGGCGATCTCCGCGCTGGAAACCCTGAAGAAGCCCTGCACCGTCGATCTCTACACCGACAGCCAGTATGTCCGGCAGGGCATCACCGGCTGGATCCATGGCTGGAAGAAAAACGGCTGGCGCACCTCCGACAAGAAGCCGGTCAAGAATGTCGATCTCTGGCAGCGGCTGGATGCGGCGCTGCAGCAGCATCAGGTGCGCTGGCATTGGGTCAAGGGTCACGCCGGCCATGACGAGAACGAGCGCGCCGACCAATTGGCCCGCGAGGGTGTCGCGATGGCGCGGTTGAAGACGAGGCTGGAGTTGAGTGTTCCTCATGGTGAGGAGACGCCCTCGCGCCGTCTCGAACCATGAGGAATTTCGCTCTCCATCCTTCGCGACGCGCGCGAACAGCGCGCTCCTCAGGATGAGGTTATCGCCTGGCTCAGAGCTGCCCGAGCAATGTGTCGCCGCCGGAGACCTCGACCTTGCCGGGATTCGGTTCAAGGTTGAGCTTCTTGACCACGCCGTCATCCACCAGCATCGAATAACGGTGGGAACGGATGCCGAGGCCGTTGCCGGATGCGTCGAGCTCCATGCCGATCGCCTTGGCGAATTCGGCGTTGCCGTCGGCGAGGAATACCGCTTCGTCGCGCTGATCGGTGTCGCGCTTCCAGGCGTTCATGACGAAGACGTCATTGACCGATACGATCGCGATGGTGTTGACGCCCTTGTCCTTGATCGCGTAGGCGTTCAGAAAAATGCTGGGCACATGCATCTTGTGGCAGGTGCCGGTATAGGCGCCGGGCACCGCGAACAACGCGACCTTCTTGCCCTTGAAGATATCGTCGGTAGTCTTGACCTGCGGACCTTCCGCCGTCATCACGCGAAATTTGACTTCCGGCAGCTTGTCGCCAACTTTGATCGTCATCGTCAATTCTCCTTGCCATGTCCCGGAATGTTTTAGACCGGACAGCCAGCAGGCACAATATTCAGTGCCGGCAATCAGACCTTACATGTTCACCGTTCTGTCATCAGCCCGAGCCACCGGGCCTCGCGGTCGTCAGGCGGCCACGGCCTTTTTTTCATCGCGCAATTCGCGGCGCAGGATCTTTCCGACATTGGTCTTCGGCAGGTCGGACCTGAATTCGATCTGCTTTGGCACCTTGTAGTTGGTCAGCTGCGTGCCGCAGAACTTGATGATGTCTTCGGCGGTCACAGTTGGGATCTTTCTTGACAACAAACGCCTTGACCGCTTCGCCCGACCGCGCATCCGGGACGCCGATCACGGCGCATTCCAGCACGCCGGGATGACTTGCGATCACTTCCTCGATCTCGTTGGGATAGACGTTGAAGCCCGACACCAGGATCATGTCCTTCTTGCGGTCCACGATCTTGGTGTAGCCATCCGGCGTCATCACCCCGATATCGCCGGTGCGGAAGTAGCCGTCCGGGGTCATCACATTGGCGGTCTCGTCAGGCCTGTTCCAGTAGCCGGCCATCACCTGTGGGCCTTTGGCACAGATCTCGCCGGGTTCGCCGAGCGGCACTTCCTTGCCGTCATCGTCGCGGATCGACAAATAGGTCGACGGAACCGGAATTCCGATCGAGCCCGAGAATTTGTCGGTATCCGCAGGGTTGCAGGTCAATGTCGGCGACGTTTCCGACAGGCCGTAGCCCTCCGACAGCGCGCATCCTGTGGTCTTCAGCCAGGCTTCCGCAACAGCCTTCTGGGTGGCCATGCCGCCGCCGAATGACGTCTTCAGCTTGGAGAAGTCGACCTTGTCGAAGCCGGGCGAATTCAGCAGTCCGTTATAGAGCGTGTTGACCGCCGGGAAGCTGTTGATCTGGTACTTCATCAACTCCTTGATGAAGCCGGGCATGTCACGCGGATTGGGAATCAGCAGATTGACACCGCCGGCGCGCATCGCCAGCAGGAAGCAGGCCGTCAGCGCGAAGATGTGATAGAGCGGCAGTGCGCAGACGATAAACAACTGGTCGACATGCGGCGGCTTCTTCAGCGCCGGCTGCAGCCACGCATCGTTCTGCAGTACGTTGGCCAGGATGTTGCGATGAAGCAGCGTTGCGCCCTTTGAAACGCCGGTGGTGCCGCCGGTGTATTGCAGGAAGGCGACATCGTCGGGCGCTATCTTCGGCTTGTTGAACTTCATGTTACGGCCGGCGGCGATCGCATCGTTGAAGGAAACCGCGTCCGAAATCGAATAGGCCGGCACCATTTTCTTCACGCGCCGGACCACCAGATTAACGATCACGCCCTTCAGACCGAGCAGGTCGCCCATGCTGCCGACGATGACATGTTTCACCGCGGTCTTTGCCAACACCTGCTGCACAGTGGTTGCAAAGTTTTCGAGCACGATGACGGCCTCGGCGCCGGAATCCTTGAGCTGGTGTTCGAGTTCGCGCGGAGTGTAGAGCGGATTGACGTTCACCACCGCGCAGCCCGCGCGCAGCACCGCGGCGGTCGATATCGGATACTGCAAGACGTTCGGCATCATCAGCGCGACGCGGGCCCCTTTCTGAAGGCCCTTGCTTTGCAGATAGGCCGCGAGCGCCAGCGACATCTCGTCGAGGTCGCGGTAGCTGATCGACTTGTCCATGCAGATGAAGGCCTTGCGGCCGCGAAACTTCGCAAAGCTCTCTTCCAGCAATTCGACGAGGGATCCGTATTGGGTCACGTCGATATCGGCGGGCACGCCAGCCGGATATTGCTTGAGCCAGATCCGCTCCATAATCATTACCCCTTCGGTTGATTTCCCGCTCCCGGGCCGGGACGCCGGTTTGGGCGTTACTAATTTTGGGCAGTATTGAGGGATGCCGCGGCCGATGGCAAGCGGCGGGGCTTGGCGGGCGCTTCGTCGACTGAAAAGCCGGTCGCGCCGGCCTGAAGCCGCTTAAGTATGTGGCGCGGAGTCGGTCTTTTGATCGGCGGGCTTGGCCTCGCCGGTCTTGGGCGCAGGCTTGGTCGGGTGCTTCGCGGCAGCCTTGGGCTTTGTCGGCTTGGCAGTGGGCGTATCCGCCTCAGCCGCAGACTTTTCGCTGGCTTTTGGCGCTGCTTCCGGCTTGGCCTTGGCGTGTTTGCCGGCTGCCGGCTTGGCAGCGGCTTCGGATTTGGCGTCCTTGCCGTCGGCGTTCGGCTCGGCCGCGGAGTCCGATTTTTTCGCCGCGACCTTCGACTTCTTTCCGCGATGCTGCGGCGTTTGTTGTTCGACGTCCGCGGCAACGGCGGCAATCAATGCGGCGCCGGTTCTGGTCGGGCCGGTGTAGACCGGGATCGGCTCAGAGGCTGCAGCCGGCGCCGCCAGCAGCTCCGACGGCTTTATCATCGGCGGCTGAAGCCCGGCCGCGAAAAACGTAATAGCGGATGCGCCACTGGGTGAGCCGCTGGCGATGCTTTCCTCGTCCTCGTCACTGGCTGGCCGCTTGTGCTTGCTGCCGCACATCTCCTCGTGCAGGTTCGGCGGCGAGGCGTCGATCGGCGCCAGATTGTTGACGGTGCCGAGCGACGGCCGCAACCACGACAGCGAGTCGTTGGAAAAGCCGCGCTCAAGCAATTGCGCGGCTCTGACCGCGCGCATCTGGCCCGATGAGGCGCCGAGCACCACCGCGATCAGCCGTCTGCCGTTACGCGTAGCCGACGCAACCAGATTGTAGCCTGACGCACAGATGAATCCGGTCTTGAAGCCATCGGCGCCGGGATAGCGTCCGATCAGCTTGTTGAAGTTCTGCGTAACCCTGCGGCCGAACCGGATCGAGGGAATGTGAACGAAATATTCGTATTCCGGTAAATCGCGAATGATCGCGCGGGCAAGGATCGCAAGATCGCGCGCCGACGTGATCTGGCCGTCCGCGGGCAGGCCGTTAGGGTTGACATAGCTTGTCTGCGTCATGCCAAGCCGCTGCGCGGCCTGGTTCATTTGAGCGGAAAAACCGTCGATCGAGCCACCGACGCCCTCGGCCAGCACCACAGCCATGTCGTTGGCCGACTTCACCAGCATCATCTTGAGCGCGTTATCGACCGTGACCTGGGTCCCCGGCCGGAAACCCATCTTCGATGGCGACTGCGAAGCCGCGACCGGCGATACCGTAAACAAGGTATCGAGCGAGATGCGTCCATCCTTCACCGCCTTAAGGGTGACATAGGCCGTCATCAGCTTGGTCACCGATGCGGGATACCAGGGATAGGTCGCGTTCTCGGCCTGCAGGACCCTGCCGGTATCGGCCTCGACCACGAGCAGCGCTTCTGCATGCGCAAGGCGCGGCGCCCCGAGGGCCAGCGCCGTGATGAGGACGATCCAGTTCAACGACGATTTGCGAAGCAACGCGTGAAGAAAGTGCACTATCCGAATTCCGGTCCTTTGAGATCCGCCCTTGAAAGCGGGTCCTGCGTTTGACGTTCGGGTTTCAGGCGCATCCGGCACCGTCGGTTAAGGCGGAGGCAAACCTATACCGGCTCGTCGGCCCGGAACAGAGGCTGTGAGATTAAATCATGGAGGAAATAGGCCGAAGTTCGGCGATGCCTAGATATTGACAGCGTCGCTGCTCTTCTCCTGCGCGGGTGCGCCAGCCCGCGCATTCTCCTGGACCATGAACTGGGCTCTTGCCAGTTCTGCAAAACGGCCGCCTTTCGCCACCAGTTCATCGAACGTTCCGCTTTCGATCACCCGTCCGCCGTCGAAGACCAGGATGCGCGTGGCGTTGCGAATGGTCGAGAGCCGGTGGGCGATCACAAAAGTGGTGCGTCCCCTCATCACCTCGTCGAGCGCGGCGTTGACCTTGGCCTCGGTGACGGCATCGAGTGCGCTGGTCGCCTCATCGAGGATCAGGATTGGCGGGTCCTTCAATAGTGCCCGCGCGATCGACAAGCGCTGCCGTTCGCCGCCGGACAGCATGCGCCCGCGCTCGCCGGCATTGGTGTCGAATTTCTGCTCGCTGCGCTCGATAAATTCCAGCGCCTGCGCGCGCGCTGCCGCGATCTCCATTTCCTCGATCGTGGCATCCGGTTTTCCGACGCGCAGATTGTCGGCGATCGAACGATTGAACAGCAGCGCTTCCTGAAACACCACGCCGATATTTCGCCGCAGCGCCGTCAGCTTCAGACCGCGGACATCCATGCCGTCTACTTTGATGAAGCCCGACTGCGGATCGAAGGCCCGGTGCAGCAACGCAATAGCGGTCGATTTGCCCGCGCCGGTCGGGCCAACCAGCGCGATGGTCTGGCCCGGCAGCGCGATGAAGGAGAGATCCTCGACCGCGGGCCGTTTGCCGTCATAAGAGAACGAGACGTCGTTGAATTCGACCAGACCCGAGAGCCGTCCGGTATCGATCGCGTCGGGCCGGTCGCGAACCGCGGGCACGGCGTCCAGAACGTTGAAGAATTCCTGCAGCCGTGGCGCCTCCATGAAAACGCTGTTGATGAAGCTGACCACCTGCTCGAGCTTCTGGATCAGCATGGTGGCGAAACTCACGAACATCACGATTTCGCCGACGGTGGTGAGGCCCTGCTCGTGCAGCACGATACCGACGGTGAAAATCGCCAGCACGGTGATGGTGGTCGATGCCCGGGTGATGACGGTGACCAGCGCCCACCACGACAGTACCGGCATCTGCACCGCCAGCAGCTTGTCGGCGACAAAGCGCAACCCCTGCACCTCGGCATCGATGCGCACGAAGCTCTGCACCAACGCGACGTTGCCGAGCGCGTCGGAAGCGCGCGCGGAGAGGTCGCTGTAATGCGCCTCAACCTCGCTTTGCATGCCGTAAGTCTTGCGCACCACCAGCGTGGTCAGCACCGTGAACACCACGCACAGAACAAACAGCAAGATGGCGAGCCGCCAGTTGATATAAAACGCCAGCGGCAGCAACACCACCAGCGACATGATCGCGGCGAAGTGCTCGCGGAAAAATCCGAGCCATAGCCGCCACAACGCATCAGTGCCGTTCAACATGACCTTCATCAGTCGGCCGGAATGCGTGCCGGTATGGAAGTTCAGCGGTAATTGCAGGATGTGCTCGAAATAACCTGTCAGCACCGCCTGGCGCTGGCGATGCGCCAGCCGATCCGCGTGCAGCGCGACCGCAGCACTGCATCCGATGGTGAACAGGCCGAACGCCGCCCAGGCCGCCAGCAGCGGCCACGCTCCCGATGACTCCACCGAACCGCCGGCTGGTTTGCCGGAAAGCACATCGACGATGCGGCCGAACAGCACCGGCTCGGCGAATTGGGCCCCGGCCAACAGCAGGTTGGCGCCGGCCAGAATCCAGCCCAGCCGCGCCTCTTTGCCAAGCAGTTCAAGGACGCGCGTATAAAGGCGGAGCAGGGACATGCCGTGGGCTCGGGTTCAGCGGGACAAACGCTCGTTGACACCGGCATTCTAAGCAGGGATCGCCAGGGAGATACAGCATCCGCTGAAGTTTTGCTCAATTGATCAGGCGGTCGCCGAGCGGCGGCAGGAATGCGTCGTCGAAAATATCCGCCGCGGAGGGCCGTTTCTGGAATTCGAAACCTTCGGCGATTTGGTCGATCGACCGATCCAGCCGGGCCGGATCGATGCCGCCGATACCGTTGCGATGCACTTCGCCGGTGAGGATGTTGTCGCGGATCACAATGCGCAGGCGTTCCAGCTCAAGATCGCGCGATCCGTCCTCCATCCGGCTGACAACTTCGTCCGTCGCGCGGGCTGGATCCTGGATAGTGGCATGCGTGCTGGCAATGACCGCGCGCAGGAAACCCTTCACCGCCTCGGGCTTGGCGGCCGCAAATGCGGGATTGACGATCACCGCGAACCCATAGGCCTCGCAGCCATAGTCCGCATATCGAAGCACGGCGAGGTCGTCGGCCGGAACGCCGCGATCCCTGAGGTTGACCGCGGATAGATACGAAAACCCGCTCACCGCATCGACCTGGCCCGCCGACAACATCGGCTCCCGTACCGCGGCGCCGATGCGTTCCTGCTTCACGGTAGCGGGCTTGATGCCGTTGCGCCGCGCGAGCGCCGGCCATAACCGGATCGAAAGATCGCCCTCGGCGACGCCGAGAGTTTTACCTTCGATATCGGAGAGCGCGCGGATGCCGCGGCTCTTGCGGGCTACGATGGCGTAGGGCGCCGCGTTGAACAGCACGAACACTGCCTTGACCGGCGGCGCGGCGGCCTTGTCATGAAAGCGGATCAGCGCGTTGATGTCGACCAGCGCCAAATCGCTGCTGCCGGTGGCGACGCGCGCGATCGCATCCGGCGATCCGTTGGCGATATTGGTGGTGACCGCGAGACCTTCCGAGCCAAACAAGCCATCGGCCGCCGCCAGTACGAAAGGGGCCGCGCTTGCATCGATCGGACGGTCAAAGGAAAACTGGATCGCGGTCGGTTGCCGAACCCGATCCTCGGCGCGGCCGTTTCCTGCGCCGACGCATGCAAACCCCAGCAGGCCCATCAGCAAAGCCCGCCAGCAGCGGCCTGCCATTACCGGATTTATGCGCATGAAGGTCATACCGGAAAAAGCCCGCATACCATTTGCCGCGCCGGGTATGTTGGTTTCGTGACGCCGGAGCGGCGGATGGCCAGTTGTGCCAGCTGAAACCTGAATGGCCGGTGACCGCCACGATTTTGTTGCCCGGCATTCAATGTGCCCCGGATTGCGAAAGCATACTCAGCTCGATACCGGCTTGCGGCGGCGGTCCTGTCGGAGCGGGATCCGCACGACATTCCAAGGGGTTGCCGTGCCTGTCGGATAATTTTGCGAAGCTGGCGAAATGGGCTCCCGGCGTTAACACGCTGGCCATGGGTTTCGGTTAGTTTTGGGGTATGAGTGATTCGATTGAACGGCTCTATCAAGCGGTGATCGCGGCCAAGGATCTCGATCCGGCCCTGTCGCGAACCGCGCGGCTGTTTCAGCGCGGCCCGGCCAAAATGGCCAAGAAACTGGCCGAAGAAGCCATCGAGGTCGTGATCGACGCCGTTGCCGGCAATTCCGACGCCGTGGTCCGCGAGAGCGCCGATCTGCTTTACAATCTGACCGTCTTGTGGGCATCGGCCGGTGTGCGGCCCGATGACGTATGGCGCGAAATGGAGCGGCGCGAGCATATGCTCGGAATTGCCGAGAAACTGCCGAAATCGGCGGTCAAAATGCCCAAGGTCATCGCGAAGGTTTCGACACCCCGGGTCGCACGGCGACCAATTGTCGCGCTCGCGGGCGGCAACCTGCACAAGCGCGGGTAGGGCTACCCGGATTCCCTTCGAATTCCAGCCAATTGCCGACATGGACAAATCCCTCCCGGGATGGTTCATCGCGCCATGCTGAGACGGATTTACGACTGGTGTATCGACGCCGCGCACAGACCCCATGCGCTCTGGATCCTGGGAGCCGTGGCGTTCGCGGAGAGTTCGTTTTTTCCGGTGCCGCCGGATGTGATGCTGATCCCGATGTCGCTGGCGCGACCGCAGCGGGCATGGCTATACGCCGCGCTCTGCACGGCGGCGTCGGTGCTGGGCGGCCTTCTCGGTTATGCCATCGGCGCGCTGCTTTATGATTCCGTCGGACATTGGCTGATCCAATTTTATGGCCTTGGCGGCAAGGTCGAGGCTTTCCGCGCCGGCTATGCCGAATATGGCGCCTGGATCATCCTGCTGAAGGGATTGACGCCGATCCCCTACAAGCTCGTCACCATCACTTCCGGATTCGCCAATTACAACATCTGGCTATTCGTCGCATTGTCGGTGATCGCACGTGGCGGACGCTTCTTCATAGTCGCGATCCTGCTCAACCGCTACGGCGAATGGATCCGGGCGAGGATCGAGAAGCATCTGGGGCTGTGGGTGTCGCTGGGCGCCGGCGTTCTTGTGCTCGGCTTCATCGTCGCATTTCGAATGTTCTGAGCGCGGCTGTGAACTGCGTTGCCAGTTCGTCGTTTCGGATGACGTCGCTGTCATGCCGATAGGTCCGACAAGGTCTTCGCACCGTCGAGAATGCGGATAGCGGCCACCCACGCTATGCCGGTAATGCCTTGATATATTGTGATGTCCGGCTTGCCAAAAGTGCGATTGCGTTGTTTGCATGATGTCTGGCATCTTTCGGGCCAATGCATCATGTCTCGCACCACCTCCCCGAATGACAAAAAGGATTTTATGAATGTCCATGCCTGCCTTGTTCAAGGGCCGTCTGTCGATTCCGGTGATTGGAGCGCCGCTGTTCATCATTTCCGTGCCCGATCTGGTGATCGCGCAGTGCAAGGCGGGAATCGTGGGATCGTTTCCGTCGCTGAACGCGCGCCCGCCGGCGCTGCTCGATGAGTGGCTGGCGCGGATCAAGCAAGAGCTTGCCGCGCATGACAAGGCGAATCCAGGACGTCCCTCGGCGCCGTTCGCGGTAAACCAGATCGTGCATCGGTCGAACAATCGGCTCGATCAGGATCTCGCGCTTTGCGAAAAGCACAAGGTGCCAATGATCATCACGTCGCTCGGTGCGCGCGAGGAGCTTAATCAAGCCGCGCATGGCTGGGGCGGTATCGTTTTTCACGATGTGATCAACCAGAAATTCGCACACAAGGCGATCGAGAAAGGCGCCGATGGCCTGATCCTGGTCTCCGCCGGCGCGGGCGGCCATGCCGGCGAAATATCGCCATTCGCGTTCGTGGCGGAAACCCGGCAATGGTTCGATGGGCCGATTGCGCTGTCGGGCGCGATCGGCAATGGCCGTGCGATCCGCGCGGTGCGGATGCTCGGCGCGGACTTTGCCTATATCGGCTCCGCCTTCATCGCCACTACCGAAGCCAATGCGGTGGAGGGCTACAAGCAAATGATCACCACCTCATCGGCAGAAGACATCGTCTATTCGAATTTGTTTACCGGCGTGCACGGCAACTACCTGAAGCCATCGATTGTCGCGGCCGGCATGGATCCGGATAATCTTCCCGAATCCGATCCGTCGAAAATGAGCTTCGGCACCGACGCATCCGGTGAACGCGCCAAGCCGAAAGCCTGGAAGGAAATCTGGGGCAGCGGTCAGGGCGTCGGCAGCGTCGGCAAAATCCTGCCCGCCGCCGAATTGATCGCGCGGTTAAAACGAGAATACGACGAGGCCGTGGATCCGGCGCTGTGATCATTGTGTCCCGGATCAGCAGCGCACCGATCGCGCGCCGCGCCGATTCCGGGGAACGCAAACACCGAGAAAATGGGATCAATTGATGGACGCAATTTATCGCGTGCAGGGCAATCGTGTCGTCACCAGTCCCGACGCTGCCGGACCCTGGGCTTCCGACATGCAGCACGGCTCGGCGCCGGCGGCGTTGGTGGTATGGGCGGCCGAAGCGATCCCGACGCGAGAGCCGATGCGGATCGCGCGCGTGACCATCGATTTGATGCGGCCGGTGCCGATTGCGCCGCTGACGTTCGAGACCCAAGTGCTGCGGGAGGGACGCAAAATCCAGTTATGCGCCGTCACGCTGCGCGCCGAGAATGTCGTCGTGGTCGGTGCGACCGTGCTCAAGATCAAGACCCAGGCGTTGAGCCTGCCGCCGGATGTCGGGAGCGTTGCGCTGACGCTTCCCGGTCCCGGCCAGGCGCGCGAGGAGCAGCCGGATTTTTCCGGCAGTCCCTTTGTAACGGGCATTTCGATGCGCGCTGTCCGCGGCCGGTTCGGCGTGCCCGGTCCCGGCGCGATCTGGTACCGGGTCGACCGGCCGCTGGTCGAGGCATCGCCGGTTTCGCAAGCGATGCGTGTGGTGGTCGCCGCGGATTTCTGCAACGGCACCTCGGCCGCGCTGGATTTCCGGCAATGGACGTTCATCAATGCCGATCTCACCGTCAGCTTTGCCCGCCAACCGGTCGGCGAATGGATTCTGCTCGATGGTGAATCATGGATCGGACCCGACGGGGCGGGTCTCGCCTCGGCGCGGCTGGCGGACGGCCACGGTTATTTCGGCCGCGCCGTCCAGAGCCTCGTGATCGAGAAGCGATGAGTCGTTGACGCCAGCCGCTATCCGACCATCCGCTCGCGACCGACCCAGAAGCCGGCCTTCAGCACCTTCTTGTCGACCTTGCCGACACTGGTCATCGGGAGCTCGCTGACGAACCTGATGTGCTTGGGCGCGTGGGCCGAGCCCTTGCGCGCCTTGACGAGATTGATTAACTCCTCCGCGCTCGGCCTCGCGCCTTCGCGCGGCACTACTACCGCGGTGACGGCCTCGCCCCATTTGTCGTCGGGAACGCCGACCACGGCGACCAGAGCGACATCGGCGTGCTGGGACAGTACGTCCTCGACCTCGCGCGGAAAGATATTGAATCCGCCGCTGACGATCATGTCCTTCTTGCGGTCGAGGATGAAAATGTACCCGCGTTCATCGGCGCGCGCGATATCGCCGGTATGCAGCCAGCCGTTCTTCAGGGTTTCGGCGTTCTGTTCGGGCCGCTTCCAGTACTCCGACATCACATGCGGCGCGCGCACGCAAATCTCGCCGGCCTCGCCGGGTTCGACCGGCCGGTCGTCGTCGTTCAGAATTTTGACGTCGCAGGCGGCAATCGGAAATCCGCAGGACAGAAACAGTTCTGGAGTTTTCGGATCATGATCCGCCTTGCGCAAGACCGAGACCGGATAGCATTCGGTCTGGCCGTAAAGCTGTGAGAACACCGGACCGATCCGCTCAATGCCTTCGATCAGCCGGCTCGGCGACATCGCCGATGCGCCGTACAGCAACAGTTCGAGCGAGGCGAGGTCGGCTTTGTCGAGCGCCGGATGATCCAGCAGCACGTAGATCATGGTCGGCACCAGCAGCGTGAAATTGATGCGTTCGCGCGCGATGGTCTTCAGCACCGCGTCCGGATCGAAGCCCCTGAGCATGTGCACAGTGCCGCCGCGCATCAGCGTTGGTAACACCTTGGTGCCTGCGACGTGGCTGATGGGCGCGACCGCGAGATAACTCGGCGTATCGGGAATTTCGAAGTCGGACAGGATCGCATTGGAGGAGCCGGCTGCCCTCCGATGGGTGCGCAGCGCGCCCTTGGATTTCCCGGTGGTGCCGCCCGTGTAGTTCAGTATCGCAATATCGTCGGGACCGGCCAGGCAACGCGGCGTCGCGGTGCCCATAGCTACAATCCCAGCCAGCAAATCGATGCCGTAGCCGGCGGCGCCGAACGTGAAGATAGCCCGCAGGTTGGATGCCTTGGTGGCGAGATCACCACCGCGATCCCTGTACGCATCGGCGTCAATGACCAGAACCTGTGTTTCCGAGTCCTCGATCTGGAACAATTGGTCGTCGAGCGATCCCAGGGGATGCAGCCAGGTGATCGCGAGCCTGGATAATTGCGCGGCGACGCCGGCGCACCAGGTGTCGGCGCGGTTGGCGGTGAGGAATGCCACGCGCGTGCCCGGCTCCAGGCCCAGTTGCATGAACACCTTCTGGATGCGGCCGATCAGTTCGGTGGCGCCGGCATAGGTGATCGATCCGCCCGGCCAACTGAACGCCACCCGCGACGGATAGCGCGCCAGCGCCCGCAAGGCCTGCTCGCAGGCGGTCGGAAAGGCATACAGTGGTTCGGACATTTTTCCTCCAGCAGGTTTGGGTCGCTTGCTTGTGGCTTTGTCTTGGCCCTTCGGTCGTGCCAATGTTGCCAAACGCTAGCACATGGAAACCCGGGCGCGGGACCACAAACGCCATCAGATCAGGGAAACAGCATCTTGAATTCCGTCGACCCGTTGGCGCGCTTTCGCGATCGCCTGAGCCTGCCGCTGATCGCGGCGCCGATGTTTCTCGTCTCCGGTGTCGACCTCGTGGTGGCGGCTTGCCGCAACGGCGTCATCGGCGCGTTTCCGACCGTGAATTGCCGCAGTCCCGAACAACTCGACAGCTGGCTTTCCGACATCGAAGACCAGTTGCATCGCCATTCCGCTTCGAGTGGAAAACCTTCGGCGCCGATCTGCCCGAACCTGATCGTGCATCGTTCCAACGCCCGGCTTGCACAGGATCTGCAGGTGCTGCTGCGGCACAAGCCCGAGATCGTCATCACGTCAGTCGGATCGCCGGCGCCGGTGCTCGCGGCCTTGCATGATTCCGGCGCGCTGGTGTTCGCCGATGTCGCCAGCATCCGCCACGCCGAGCGCGCGGTCGCGGCCGGCGCCGACGGGCTCGTGCTGCTGACGGCAGGGGCCGGCGGCCAGACCGGTTGGCTCAACCCGTTCGTGTTCGTCCGCGCGGTACGGGCGTTCTTCGACGGCCCGATCGTGCTGGCGGGAGGCATCGGCGATGGCCACGCATTGCGTGCGGCGCGGGCGCTTGGCTGCGATCTTGCCTATATGGGCACCAAATTTATCGCGACCCGCGAGAGCATGGCCGACGTCAGATATAAGGAGATGCTGGTCGGCAGCAGCGCCGATGACATCGTTCTGACCACGGCCTTTACCGGCCTGCAGACCAACATGCTGCGACCCTCCATCACCGCCGCCGGCCTCGATCCTGACGATCTGCCGCAGCGCGGTGCAATCGACATCGGCAAAGACATCGACATCGGCGCCCGCGAGACCCGTCCCGCGCGCTGGCGCGACATCTGGAGCGCGGGGCATTCCACGTCGGGGGTAACGGGCGTGCTGGCCGTCGACGATCTCGTCGCGCGCACCGCCGCCGAGTACCATGCGCCCAGTGAACCCACGCGATAGCTGGTTGCATTATCAGCCTTAACGCGCCGTTAACCAATCTCGTCCCAACAATCAGATCCGAGGTCGCCCGCCGCTCTCCGCGGCGAATCGCGCCCGAACCGCTGCTGAAGGGGACAGGATCATGGAATTCGAGACATTCTTTGCAAAAACCCCCGCGACCCTGGACGAGATCAGGACCCGCGTCGCTTACGCGCTTGAGCGGCATCCGCTGTGCCGCAGCGTGCAATTCGACATCATCAGCACGCCCCGGACCCGCAAGGGGGGCAACTGGACCATCAGCCTGCAGTCGGTGGCGCCCGATGCGCTGTGGGAAGCATCCGATATTGTCGCCGACATCCAGGAGGCCTACGATCTGGCCGTCGCGGCCTGATTTTAAGGCTTGCCGCCGTCGCTTCGCGCCGCCGCATTTGACGGCGCCGCGGGGATTGGTACGGTTAAGCCTTAATTAATGCCCAGTTCTGGGGAAAGTCATGCTGGTTCGTCGCTGGACACGGAGAACTGCTTGACGCGAGCCGTTACGATCGCCGCGCTGATAGGTTTCCTCGTCGTCGGTGCGGCCGTCGCCAGCATCCTCGGGCGCGGCGACCTGTCGGCGGCCCCGCCGGAACTGGCTTCAGTCGCCGTTCAAAGCCCGATCGCAAACCGGCAAAGCAAGACGGACAAGCTGGCCGTCGCGGCTTCCGCGCTGGCGCCGCTCGACACCTCGGCCAGCGGCCGGCCCCCTGAGTGACCCGCAGCTGCGGCAGGCGTTTGCGGCGACCGGCCCGACCGACATCCAGGTGCCTGCGATGATCAGCGCCAGCGGCGACGCCGCAAAAGCAGAAGCTTGCCGGCAAGGCGATGCAGAAACCCTACGCGCTTCTTAGCGACGCCCAGATCGCCGGCATCAAGGAGCGGCTCAAGCTTTCGGCGGCGCAACAGTCGTACTGGCCGGCGGTTGAAGACGCGCTTCGCGCCGTAGCCCGGAAGATTCACGAAACGCGGCAAGCCAATCCGCACGCGACCGGCGCGCCGATCGATCCCGATGCCACGGAAGTCCAGCAACTGAAATCGGCCGCGATGCCGCTATTGGTTCAGCTGCGCGAAGACCAAAAGCGCGAAGTGCGGCTGCTCGCCCGCTTGATCGGGCTTGAACAGGTCGCGTCGCAGATTTAGACCAACGCGCTGGGATCCATCTCGCTGATTTCGCAAGGCGATCGTCAAGCGGTTGTTATCGCTTGATTGCGTTATATTGTCGTAGACATAACGTGTGACGCGGCGCGGCCGATGTCGATGCGGTCACAAAACGCTGCAACAAGAGGTGGAAAATGTCCGACGTAAAGGGAAAAGTTGTCGCGATCACCGGAGCATCCAGTGGAATCGGGGAAGCCGCTGCGCGCTTGCTGGCGGCATCGGGAGCCAAAGTCATCCTCGGTGCGCGGCGTGCCGATCGGCTAAAGGCCATTGCCGACGACATTCGCGAAAGCAAAGGCGACGTCGATGTTCAGGCGATCGACGTGACAAAGCGCCAAGACCTGGTGTCGTTCGTCAAGAAGGCACAAGATCGCTTCGGCCGGCTCGACGTATTGATCGGCAATGCAGGCTTGATGCCGCTGTCTGCGCTGGACGACCTCAAGGTCGATGAGTGGGATCGGATGATCGACGTCAATATCAAGGGCGTGCTGTATGGAATAGCCGCGGCGCTTCCGGTGTTCCGAAAGCAAGGCAGCGGTCAATTTGTTACCGTCTCGTCGGTCGCGGGCCATCGCGTTGGTCCGAATGGCGCGGTCTATTCCGGCACTAAATTCGCGGTGCGGGCCATTTGCGAAGGCCTGCGGCAGGAGGCCGGCGACAAGATCAGGGTCACGATTATTTCGCCCGGCGCTGTGGAATCCGAACTCGCCGAAACGATATCAAATCCTGACGTCAAGCAGCGTATTGTGGACTATCGAAAGATGGCTATCCCGGCTGAGGCTATCGCCGCTGCGATGGCTTACGCGATCGGGCAGCCCAGCAATGTAGACGTCAACGAGATTTTGATACGGCCAACCGCACAACCGAACTAGGAAGATGGTTGTATGCGGGAATTCGCTGCCCAATAGATGCCGCGAAGATTTCGGCGGTAGCAAAAACCTCAGATGAAGAGTGGAACCATGGAATACGTGAAATTCGGCAAGACCGGCCTGGACGTATCGCGGCTGTGTATTGGCTGCATGACTTACGGCATTCCGGATCGCGGACCGCATCCGTGGACGCTCGAAGAGGAAAAAAGCCGGCCGCTGATCAAGCAGGCCGTCGAGCTCGGGATCAATTTCTTCGATACGGCCAACGTTTATTCGGACGGCACCTCCGAGGAAATTCTGGGCCGCGCGCTCAAAGAGTACACGCGACGAGAGGACGTCGTGATCGCGACCAAGGTCAATGGCCGGGTTCGGCCGGGTCCGAACGGGGCGGGATTGTCGCGCAAGGCGATCTTTGGCGAATTGGATAACAGCTTGCGCCGCCTCGGTACCGACTTCGTCGATCTCTTTCAAATTCATCGTTGGGACCCGGCCGTCCCGATCGAGGAGACGATGGAAGCGCTTCACGACGTCGTGAAGGCCGGTAAGGTCCGATATATCGGCGCTTCCAGCATGTATGCGTGGCAGTTTTCCAAGGCCCTCTACACCTCTCGCTTACGCGGCTGGACTGAGTTCGTGAGCATGCAAAATCACCTCAACCTGCTCAATCGGGAAGAGGAGCGCGAAATGCTGCCGCTTTGCGCCGACCAGGGTATCGCTGTGATGCCGTGGAGCCCGCTGGCGCGCGGGCGCCTGACGCGCGCCTGGAATGAAACCAGCTCACGTCAGGAGACCGATGAATTCGGCAAGAAGCTCTATACCCAGTTTCCGGATTCCGATCGCCTGATTATCGATCAGGTAAGCGCCATCGCAGGTGCCCGAGGCGTACCTCGCGCTCAGGTCGCAATGGCCTGGCTTCTGCAGAAGAAGGGCGTGACGTCTCCGATCGTCGGCGCCTCGAAAACCGATCATTTGAAGGATGCGGTGGCAGCGCTCTCGCTGAAGCTGACGGCCGAAGAGATAACCTCGCTCGAACGGCCTTACGTACCGCACAACATATCGGGCTTCTGATGCCAGGCTTCCATGCCGGGAATATAGCGGAAGGCCGCGATGAAGCGCGGTGATGTTCACTGCACAGCGTGCCGGGCGGTTCTGGTTCGATGACGCGACCCTTATCGATCGCCATTGTTGGTGCTGGCATGGGCGGCCTCGCCTCGGCGGCCGCGTTGCGGCGCGTCGGTATCGACGTCACGGTGTACGAGCAGGCCACGCAGTTCAGCAGGCTCGGCGCTGGAATTCAAATTGGCTGCAACGCCATGAAGGTTCTGCGCGAGCTTGGACTCGAATCGAGATTGCGCCAGCAGTCCTTTTACCCGCGCTCCTGGAACAACAGGGATTGGCGCACCGGCGAAGTCAAATTCGACATGATTTTCGGCGAGGTAGCCGAAAAGAAATTTGGCGCGCCTTATTTGCTGGCTCATCGTGGGGATCTGCACGCCGCTCTGGCCAGTGTGGTTCCGGACAACTGCATCAAGTTGGGGCACAAACTCGTCGGTCTCGATGAAAGCAGTGACGGGGTTCGCCTCATTTTTGCCGGCGGCGCCACGGCGGTCGCGGATGCTGTCATTGGCGCAGATGGCGTTCATTCGACCGTCAGGAACATATTGTTTCGCGCCTCACCGCTGAACTTTACCGGTCGTATTGCCTATCGAACGACGTTCCCGGCCGCGCTACTGCAGGGAAATAAAATCGACGATTGCACCAAGTGGTGGGGAGAAGACCGGCATATCGTCATTTATTACGTCAAGCCGGATCGCAGCGAAGTGTATTTCGTCACCAGCCAGCCGGAGCCGGAATTTAAAATCAAATCATGGTCAGCCAAGGGAAACATCCAGGAATTGCGCGCGGCCTTCGAGGGCTTCGACCGCCAGGTCGGAAATGTGCTGGCCGCCTGTCCGGACGTGCACAAATGGGCGCTGGTCGATCGCGATTCCCTTGATCGCTGGGCGCAAGGCAACGTGACCTTGCTCGGCGACGCCTGCCATCCGATGACGCCCTATATGGCGCAGGGTGCCGCGATGGCGATGGAGGATGCCGCTGTGTTGTCGCGCTGTCTCGATGGCGTCGAGCGTGACGGCGTTGCCCCTGCATACCGACGGTTTGAGGCGAGCCGGAAGCAACGAACGACGCGTGTCCAGCAAACGTCGCGAACCAACACCTGGCTCAAGGACAAGACAGACACCGATTGGGTCTACGCCTACGACGCCTGGACTACTCCATTGGCGGCTTAGCTGCGCCACGGCATACGAGAGAGATATCCAAGCATGCTGCTTTTTGTACTGGCTTATCTCGGCGGCGTGTTGACCATCTGAGCCCCTTATCTTGCCCTTATTCACCGTCGGCAACGAGCGCGCGCTCCTGAACGACAAGGACGGCAGTATCGTCTATCGCTTTCGCGCGCGCGATTTGCATCTGGTTCTCGGGCCGTCGGCCGAAGGCAAGCCGGTGCGCTTTGTCGTGACCGTCGATGGCAAAGCCCCGGGCGTCTCACACGGGGTCGACGTCGATGCTGTGGGACAGGGTGTCGTGACGGCGCAGCGTCTCTATCAGCTGGTTCGCAGTCCCGGAGCGGTGGCGGATCACACTTTTGAAATCCGGTTTCTCGATCCCGGTGTCCAGGCCTACGCCTTTACTTTCGGCTGAAACGATAACGCGGGCTGGGCGATCTCACCCAGCCAGCGGCTGAAAACACGGTTCGCCTGATCTGCGAGTCCGCTCGCGCGTTTCGATGTGGCCGCTCTCAGTTCCGCAACCGAAACCTTCGCTGCGGCGAGTTCGACGGCATGGCCGACATACCATTCCTCGAGCTGGCGCGGATCGGCCTCGAGGTGAAACTGCAGCGCCAGCGCGTTGCGCCCATAGGCGAATGCCTGATTCTCATAATGCGCATTGGACGCCAGCCTTTGAGCGCCGCTGGGGAGATCGAAACTGTCGCCGTGCCAGTGCAGAACTGCCGAATCCGCTTCCTCAAGCACATTCAGGCACGAAGCGGCACCCTCGCTCGTCAGCTCGATATGGCCCCAGCCGATTTCCTTGACGTGACCCGCAAAGACCCGGCTGCCAAGCGCCTTTGCCATCAGCTGGCTTCCCAGGCAAATTCCCAGCGTCGGCAATTCCCGGGAGAGCCGGTGCTCGATCAACGCAATTTCGGATTTCAGGAACGGATAGGCGTCGACCTCATACGCGCCGATCGGGCCGCCCAAAATGACCAGCAGGTCGGCGTTTCTGATCGAGTCGTGACGCAAGTCGTCAACGGCGGCTTCGCAGAAAGAAACATCCCAGCCCTCGCGTTCCATCACGGGTGCGAGCAGGCCCAAATCCTCGAAGGCAACATGGCGGAGCGCGACCGCGGAGCGACGATGCTGGATCATTCAGGCGGGCTCTCGAAGGATTGGCAATTGCGGTGGTTCGTTGGCAGCGCATGTGTGCGCTACGCTGCGTAGATGTCAACGCGGCGATCTAATCACCGGCTTGCGTCCATTGTCTCCAGGAATTCTTTTACGGTACTGACCGCCCCGCTATTCGATGGCGATATATCCCGGCAGCGTTGCAACGGCCTCGTGGAATTCGCTGCCCTTCATGATGTCGAGGACGCGCTGCATCGGTTCGGTCTCCAGAAACGTACGCTTGCAGACGAAAAAATAATCTTCCGTCAGCAGCCGGACGAAATCCAGTCCAAACTGCCGGGCGGCGGCCTCGACGCCGAAACTCGCGTCCGCCATGCCGCTGGCGACGTAAGCCGCAACGGCGGCATGGGTGAACTCCATCTGTTGTCCGCCGGCAATTTTGGCTTCATCGATGTTGTGCAGCGCCAATAATTGGTCGAACAGCAGCCGCGTTCCAAAATCATGGTCGCGATTGACAAAGCGGGCCTTGCGGTCGACGAGGTCTTTTAGCGACGTGATCTTGAGCGGATTGCCGCGCTTGACCATCAGTCCCATCTCACGCGTGACAAAACGGATCACACGGTCTTCGCGCGGATCGAGCCACTCCTTGCAAGCCCGAATGCCCTGGGCGCGTAATTCGCCGCGCGGCACATGCACGCCGGAAAGATCGCAAGCGCCCTGCGCCAGCGAGACCAGGGAGTTTTGATTGCTGACGTAACGCAGGTCGACGCCGATACCGGGCTCACGGTCCAGTAACTCCCGCAGCTTCGAGACGGCAAAGCCGTGGCTGGCGTGGACGCGGATCACGGACGGGCGTTGATGCAGCAAGGGTTTGATCTCGGTGGCAAGCTCCTGCGCGAGATTTTCCAGTTGTGGCCCAAGACGCGCCTGCATGCGCTGACCGGCCCAGACCAGCTTCTCGCCGAAAGCCGTGAGTTTCGTGCCCTTGCCGCGGTGGGTTTCCACCAGCGGGACGCCGAAAAAGCCGGACCATTGTTCGAGCAGGTTCCAGACATGCCGATAGGACAGATGCGCTTCGCTCGCCGCGTTGGTGATTTTTCCGGTTTTGCGGATCTCGTTGAGGATCCCAAGCATCACCACCACGGTCTGCGGGCTGCCTTCCCTGTGAAAACGCCAGACGGTTTCGATCTCTATCCGCAGCATGAGAGTGTCCAAGTTATGAAATCCAGATCATATCATCTTGAACCATCGGCAATCCATATCATATTTTGTAAGGCAGAAATCCTCGTATTTTACAGGACGAAGCCGGAGGAGATATGATGTCAATTGCATATGACTATTCTCGGCGACAGTTCCGCCGCCGCGCCTTCTGACAAGCCGCATTTGCTGTTGATCGATGGCCGGCGCGTCGCGTCGGCCTCTGGGCGCACCTTCAAGTCCCTCAATCCTGCGACCGAACAGGTCCTTGCCACCATCGCGGAAGGCAACGAAGTCGATGTCGACCGTGCGGTGCAAGCTGCGCGCCGCGCCTTTGAGGGGCCGTGGCGCACCATGCGTGCCGCCGAGCGCGGTCATATCCTGCTCAAATGGGCGGACCTTCTGAAAAAGCACGCCGACGAGATCGCCGAGTTGGAGAGCCTCGACGCCGGCAAGCCGATCTCGGCCGTGCTGCGGCAGGATCTCCCCGCGGCAATCGACACGCTGACCTATTATGCGGGTTGGGCGGACAAGATCAGCGGCGAGGTGGTGTCCACACGGGACGATGCACTGACGTATACGGTGCGCGAGCCGGTCGGTGTGGTGGCGGCCATCGTGCCGTGGAATTTCCCGCTGATGATCGGAATGTGGAAACTCGCGCCGGCCCTCGCCTGTGGCTGCACCATCGTGATGAAGCCCGCCGAGCTGACATCGCTGTCAGCGCTTCGTATCGGCGAACTCGCGCTCGAGGCCGGTCTGCCGCCGGGCGTGCTCAATATCGTCACCGGTCCCGGCCGGATCGTGGGTGACGCGCTGGTCAATCATCCCGATGTGGACAAGGTGACGTTCACGGGATCGCCGGGTGTCGGCCGCGGGATCATGCGGGGAGCGGCGGGCAATTTCAAACGCGTGTCGCTCGAGCTCGGCGGTAAATCGGCCAACGTGATCTTCGACGATGCCGATCTCGATGCCGCCACCAAGGCTGCGGCGGCGGGTATTTTCTTCAACGCCGGGCAAGTGTGCTCGGCGGGTTCGCGCGTGTTGGTCCAGGAGAAGGCTTACGACGAGGTTGTCGAGCGGCTGACGGCGCGCGCCAAGGCGCTCCGCATCGGCGATCCCAGTGATCGCGCGACGGTGCTGGGTCCGGTGATTTCGGAAAAGCAGATGAAGAGCATCCTTGATTATGTCGACATCGGCCAGAAGGAGGGCGCATCGCTGACGACCGGCGGCCAGCGCGTCGGCGATCGCGGATACTTCATCAGCCCGGCGGTGTTTGCCAACGTCGAACACGAAATGCGAATCTCGCAGGAAGAGATCTTTGGCCCGGTGGTCAGCGTCATCAAGTTTCGCGATGAAGCCGACGCCTTGCGGATCGCCAACGGCACCGCCTACAGCCTGGCCGCGGGTGTCTGGAGCCGCGACATGGGACGGGTGCAGCGCTTCGTCAAAAAGGCGAGAGCCGGCACGGTATGGATCAACACCTATGGCTATACCGACGTGCGATTGCCGTGGGGCGGTGAGCGCGATTCCGGCCTTGGCCGCGAGCATGGCACCGCGGCGATCGATAACTTCACCGAGCCGAAGGCGGTCTGGATGAACCTGAACGTCTGATCCGAAGCACCGCAGGCGCTTGCCCGCGAGGTCACAACTTCTTGCTCAAACGAAAAGATAAAGCGCCGAATTCTGATTCAATCAGAACCGGCGCTCCAACTTCGCAAAACGTGTCTTACTTCGACAAGCTGATCGGCTTGAGCGTGAACGGACCCGGGTCCTTGCCCTTGTTTTCGCCGATGATGTAGGACAACTTGCCTTCCGCGACCCATCCGGTATTGCCGACCTGCGTTACCGAGACCGGCTCGGTCAGGCCATCCTTGATGGTATCGACCTGGGCCTCGTCGCCCTTCACCGTCACCTTGTCCAGCCGCCCTGCGCCTTCGATCAAGAGGAAGCTGTCACCGAACGCGCGCATCGCATCGGCATGGTCGATGGCGCGAGACGTTTTCAGCTCGGTAACCGCACCGGCCTTGCCGTCCTTGGATGCGATCTTGAACAATTTGGCGGGAATGAACGTCGTGACGTAGACATTCCCGTCTGCTCCGACCGCGATGCCGTCGAGGCCGACACCATCCTTCGCCGGTGCCAACATTGGATCCGTCGCCCAGACCTCGAGCGCAGTGCCACCTGGCTTCAGGCTGTAAACGTTCGGCGTGAACGAGTCGGAGACGTAAGCAGTCCCGTCACTGCCGACGGCAATGTCGTTGCACAGCGATTTTGGATCGGGGAGTCCAAAGCTGCCCTTCGGTGCGCCGCTGGCGAGATCGAAGACTTTCAGCCAGGCCCCCTTGGTGTCGCTCGGGCCGCGAACGCCGAAGCCGGTGATGTCATTGGAACAGACATACAACATGCCGCTTTTCTCGTCGGCAAGCACACCGAGCACCGAACGGCTACCGCCGGCGCCAGGCTTCACGAACTGCTCCGCCTTGCCGCCGGGCGCGGCTTTGACCACACCACCGAGATTAAAGCTGCCCGCATACAGGGTGCCGTCTTTGGTGGATGTCAGGCTCTCCGGAAAGCTCTTGTCCGGAACGCCGACCGGTGCGGACTGGGCGAGCGCCACGCCGCCAAAGGCGACGCCAAGCATAAGTGCCAGGCCGGTCGTGCCGAGCGCATGCACGCAACGGCTCTTGAGTAACTCTCCCTGTGCCAGCGAATTTATAGGAACGCTGCGTTTTTGATTCATGATTTGGATTCCTGGTGAGTTTGATGAAGCAATGCCTCAGGGGCTGATCATCATCAGCCATCGGTTCGCTCGGCGCGATTGCGCAGGGAAGGACTGCGATCCAACGATGGCAGCCAGAACTAGTCCGATAGTCCAATCCTAGGCCACCGTTTGAAAACTTGAAAGCGTGACGTTTCGAAGCGGGCGTGCCGCAGTGCGACAAAAGCAGGAACCTGCTCACAACTGCTGTCTTGTGACAATTTGAATGGCCGCTTATGCATTATATTAGAAAAAATACATCGAGCCGTCACGAAGACGTAACGGTTGCAGGTCTCGCTCGGCCGCACCTGAAGTCCTTGCTTGCCTCGTTCAAGGTTCGCCCGGGGCTGGCACGGAAGAATTGGCGGTGCGGTTCCTTTTGCAGCCGGCCGTTGAAGTGTCTGCTTGATGTGTCTGGGGAAGTGACTTGCGTATTGCCAGCAAGTCAAATGGACGGTATGGTTATATCTCAGAAACTATAACGTCTTGAGAAATCCGGTGTCTGACTTGTATGTCGTCAACCCAACTCACCGGATTGGGACAAGCAATCTTCTGTTTCGCCGGCGGAATGATCCGCCCCGCTCGTGAGGGTCGACGCAAAAGGCCGAAGGTCGAAAATCCGGGACATCGCGCCCTCGCTTCATTGTTCGATCATCGGAACAGAGACGATCTCTCCCGCGCCAACGTGATGAAACAGGCCGCTTCCTTGAAGGTTTATCATAACCCGGTGGTGCTGCCGGGCATCACGATCAACACCGGCTCGACCGATTTCCATCCGATCAAGCCGATGCGTCTGGTGCAGTTTGACGGAACCGCGTGGCAGCCGATCGGCGACGTGATCGAGGATGCCTTCGTAGGCACCCATTCAGAACGCTGTATTCAGCGCGTACTTCTCGGCGTCCGGATTAGCGAAACCGCTCCTCGGCGGCGGCGTGACTTGGACCGATATCGGGTGATCAATTCGCCAAAGCCCCATTGGAGAGCCAACTCGGCTTTGGGACCCGGCCAAGGTTGTAATCAGGCGCCGGAGTAGCCATCTCACCAAAGAGCGTATTCGGATCGCTTGCGTTCCATGCCCGAAGCGCGACTTCGCCAAATCTTAAGACGGTATCGACCAACGGCATATCGCTTCGATGTGTGCGTCACGGGTCAGGACAACCTATGGCCATCGAACATGCCTCCGTGCGGGTGGTGCGCAAGCCCTGGGGGGTCGTCGATCTCCATCCCTGGAGTGGCATTGACGGATCTGGCGACAGCATCGGCGAATTATGGTTTCAACGCGCCGATCGAAATGCGCCGACCCCGTCTCTGTTGCTCAAATTACTGTTTACCAGCGAGCCATTGTCGATCCAGGTACATCCGGACGACGCTTTTGCGCGTTCGATGGGTCTGCCGAACGGCAAGACCGAGGCATGGTACATTCTATCGGCGGTGCCGGATGCGAGGGTCGCCGTCGGATTGAAGCGTCGCATCACACCCCACGAATTGCGCGGCTCGATCAGGGACGGTTCGATTGCCGACCTCGTTCAATGGCGCCCGGTTTCGAAGGGCGACGCCATACTGATTCCTGCTGGAACCATCCACGCCATCGGGGGCGGTATCGTGCTTGCGGAGATACAGCAACACAGCGATGCGACCTTTCGCATGTTCGACTACGGGCGGCAGCGCGAGTTGAACGAAGACGCCGCCGTCGCCGCTGCCGATGCGGGGACGGCGCAGACCCAGTCGGGTCCACGATTCCTTACGGACAACCGAACACTTCTCATCGCGGGTCAGCATCTTGTTATGGAGCGGATCAGTCTTCCCGGAGACTTCGAGCTGGGCGCTGCTTGCCGAGCAGGAGACCTGGATTCTCGTGCTGGATGGCCACGGCGGCGATCGGATTGGCCGGCGCGTCCATTGGTGAGGTGATCTTTGTTGGCGGTGATCGGACCAGCATCGAAGTTGGACCCAATGGAATGAGTGGCCTGATCGCCTATCCGGGCCCGGCCCCGATTGATTCCTTGTTGCGGAATCTCAGTGAACATTCGACCAAAATGCCCATTCCGGTCGCTCCGACCGTCGCGCAATTTTCAGGCTTTACCGAGGTACGGACATGACACCGCTGCGCCGTATCGCCGTTATCGGAAATTCGTTGCCCCGCCGTTGTGGAATTGCAACGTTTACGACCGACCTGCGGCAGGCGATATCGACATCACGGCCGAACCTGGAGACCTGCGTCGTGGCGATGACCGATCACGGTCAGGTCTATGATTATCCCGCGGCGGTCGCTTTGCAGATCAAGGACGACAATATCGCTGAGTACGTGCGCGCGGCGGATTTCCTGAACGCCGGTCGGTTCGACGCCGTGTGCCTGCAGCATGAATTCGGAATTTTCGGTGGCGAGGCCGGCGCCCACATTCTGGAGCTGCTGTCGCGCCTCACCATGCCGGTGGTGACAACGCTGCACACAGTGTTGGCCAAGCCCACCGCGGTCCAGCGCGCAGTCGTGGAGCGAATTGTCGAGGCGTCTTCAAAAGTAGTCGTGATGGCCAATAAAGGACGCGAACTGCTGCGCAGCGTCTATCGGGTCCCGGATGACAAGATCGAGGTCATTCCCCACGGCATACCCGACGTTGCGTTTGTCGCGCCGGACGCGGCCAAGACCAAGCTCGGATTTGCGGGGCGGTCGGTCATTCTGACATTCGGCCTGTTGTCGCCCAACAAAGGCATTGAAGTCATGATCGACGCCTTGCCGTCGATTCTGAAACGCCGCCCGGATACGGTCTATGTCGTGCTCGGGGCGACGCATCCCAACCTGGTTCGGGATCAGGGCGAGGCCTATCGCGAGAGTTTGACCGCGCGCGTGCGCGAACTCGGCGTCGAGGATCACGTGGTGTTCCTTGACCGGTTTGTCGATCATGCCACGCTGCTACAGTTCATCTCGATGTGCGACGTCTACGTGACGCCCTACCTCAACGAGGCACAGATGACGTCGGGCACCCTGGCGTACAGCTTCGGATTGGGGAAGCCCGTGGTATCGACGCCGTACTGGCATGCGCGCGAACTGCTGGCCGACGGACGGGGCGTTCTGGTTCCTTTTGGTGACGCTGCGGCAATCGGCAATGAAATCGCGGAATTGCTGACCGACGATGATCGCCGACTCGCCATGCGCAAGCGCGCCTATGCCGTCAGCCGATCGATGACCTGGGAACGCATCGCCGAACGTTATATGGCCGCCTTCGAGAACGCGCGGCAGGGTCACTGGCTCAAGGTTATCGCGCGCACCGATCCGGGCGCGATCGAACCGCAAAGCGCCGCGGCGCCCGAAATGAGAATCGGTCATTTCCTGTCGATGTGCGACGATACCGGCCTGTTCCAGCATGCCGTTCATTCGGTGCCGGATCGCGCCCACGGCTATTGCATCGATGATAACGCCCGTGCGCTGCTGTTGGCCTGCGCGCTCAACAATCCGGGCGAGCAACGCCTCCCCGAAGTCCTGACCGCCCGTTTTGCCGCCTTCGTGCAGCACGCCTGGAATCCCGACACCAGGCGGTTTCGCAACTTCATGGGCTTTAATCGCATATGGCTTGAGGCCAGCGGTTCGGAGGACAGTCACGCGCGAGCGCTATGGGCCCTGGGCGAGTGCGCCCGCGGCGATTCCAGTGGGTCACGCCGGCGGTGGGCCGCCTCCTTGTTTGCGGAGGCGCTTGGTACCGCGGGAGCGTTTCGTTCGCCGCGCGCGTGGGCATTCACGCTGCTGGGCCTCGACGCTTATTGTGCGGTGGTCCCAGATGATTTGCGCGCCCGGGAAGCCAGGGCTGCGCTGGCGGACCGACTGATGGCCATTCTCGCATCGGTGGAGACGCCGGAATGGGTTTGGTTCGAGGAAGGCCTTGCTTACGATAACGCACGGTTGCCGCAAGCGTTGATGGTGACAGGGATGGCGACGCAAACGCGAGGCTACGTCGATGCCGGGTTGAGCTCCTTGCGCTGGCTGATGATACAACAAACGGCGTCGACGGGTCATTTCCGTCCCGTCGGCACGGCCAGTTTTGGTGAGCAGCGGAAGCAGGCACGCGCTTTCGATCAGCAACCCGTAGAAGCCACCGCGACGATTGCCGCCTGCCTCACGGCCTGGCGGGCGGATGACGATGCCGAGTGGAAAGCCATGGCGAAAAGCGCCTTTGCGTGGTTCCTCGGCAGCAACGACCTATCCGTGCCGCTGGTCGATCTGCAGACCGGAAGCTGCCGCGACGGACTGCATCCCGATCGTGCCAATGAAAATCGCGGAGGCGAGTCGGTCCTTTCCTATCTTCTCGGTCTTGCCGAGATTCGCCAGCTAGCGCGCGCCAGCGCCGGCCTGGCGAAGCCTGCGGCACTTCACGCCGTCGTCGCTTGAATTTGGTTTCCACTCCAGCCGGCCGAGGGCACCGTGTCGCAACCTACCTTCCTGAACCGGCAGGCGCTCTATCTGCATCCAGACCCTGCGCGAGTGATCGTGCGGCCGTTCAAGCCGGCGACCGAGCCGCGCGATCTCAACCCGACCGACAAGACACGCGCCAACCATATCGTCGAGCGGGTTCTCGCACTCGATTCCGAAGCCGCGACCGCTCAACTCGCCGACGTCCTCGAGAACTTTCTCGGCCGCCATCGCAACCTGCTGGCGACATTCGAAGCCCGTGCCGACGAAATGGAAGGGGCTTTCGCGGCTCATGGCAGTTTTTCCAAAGTCCAGCGTCAGCTGATCGGCGCTTATTTTCTCAACGAATATTCGTTCGAGGCCTCAGCGTTGTTCAATCCGAGCATCGTGCCGCACCCCGACCAGTCAGGCATGCCGAAAGGTGCCTTGCGGTTCGTTCTAAGTCTCCGCGCCGTCGGCGAAGGGCATGTCTCGTCACTGACATTTCGGGCTGGCACCATCGGAGCTGACGGGAGCCTCAGTGTTGATCCGACAACTCGGCTGGCCTCGAGTCCGCGGATTGGATATCGGGTATCCGGACCGATCGGCGACGATGTCGAGGTGATCTTCAAGCCGGAGGAAGATATCAGCGAGCGTATCATCTTTCCGGTCACCGAATCCCAGTCGCACGGAATCGAAGACGCCCGCTTTGTCGAATTCAAAGACGGTGGCCGGAAAACCTATTATGCGACCTATACCGCTTACAGCGGCGCTGCGATCCGATCGGAGCTGATCGAGACCAGAGATTTCGTCTCATTTCGAATGACGCCGCTGCAAGGGGCGGCAGCGCGCAACAAGGGGATGGCGTTGTTTCCGCGGAGGATCGCCGGCAAATATGCGATGATCGCGCGGCAGGATAATGAGAACCTCTATTTGATCTATTCCAGCGATCTTTACCGATGGAACGGCGGTCAAGCCATTCTGAAACCGCAATTTCCCTGGGAGTTTGTGCAGATCGGCAATTGCGGATCGCCGATCGAACTCGATGAAGGCTGGCTTTTGCTGACGCACGGCGTCGGCCCGGTGCGCAAATACTCGATTGGTGCGGCGTTGCTCGACAAGAACGACCCTTCCAAGGTGCTTGCCCGCTCGCGCGAGCCGCTGCTGCGGCCAGAACCGTCCGAGCGCGAAGGATATGTCCCCAACGTCGTCTACACCTGCGGGGCGATGAAGCATAACGATCAAATCATTTTGCCATATGCCGTCTCGGATACCTTTTCTAATTTCGCGACCATCCGGATTTCATCCTTGATGCAAGCGATGCGGAACTGATGGCCACCCTCAATACCGGCGCTGGAGGTTACAATGACTCGCGAAACGACCTACTTCGTGCAGGCATTCAACGCCGGCAAGGGAGGTAACCTGAAAGCCGACACCCCGATTGCGTGCAAATCGGCAACCGGGGCCGTTCGTACGGCGGAGCGATTAGCGCTGAGCAAACTTGGTGTTGTCGCATTTTCGTCCACCGGCGATGCTGAGACGGGTGACTATGATGACGAGCCGACCGTCATATTCCGCAATGGCCAATTGCCCTCGGCCTTTGATTGATGTTCGCAATTTCAGTCAGTTGGGTTTTTCTCGAACATCTGATTGTGCCAGTAGCGCGCATTCCGAGTTCCAGAATTAACCCGCAGCGCGGACATCAAGCTTAATACGCGAGTTTGGTTGCGGCATCGCGTAGACAAGATACTTTCACCGCACCGGACATTGCCCCACGTCCGGCCTACCCCAAAGCAAAGCCGTCGGGCGATCATATTCCGCTCGGCGGCTTTGTTTTGCATCGGGGCGCCATCACGAGTTGCCGCCGATGACGCAGGAGCGCTTATCCAAACTCTTCTTTTCAGCGGTCCTGGTTGCCGTGACCGCCTATTGGCTTTGGTTCCTGTTCGCGCACGCTGACCGGATTTTTAGGCACTGAGATCAAGGCTGGCGCCAAGATTCAAGCTTGCGGGATTCTCCGAGACTCTGAGCGACGGATGTCTACGATAGGCTGCAATCCCGAAATGTCGTGCAAGCAGCCTTTCATCTGTTCGACCGCGTAGGGGTTCGACGAATTGTTGGGCGTTCTTCCGCCAGCAACTGACGGGACAGACGAGCGCCCAGTACGCCAGAATGAAGGCGAGAAAATTATTTTCTGATCCTTCATCCGCGCGAGCCTTATTTTCCTGCGTACAAATCATCGACTAGATGCGACTGAAGTTGTGGAGAGAATTTCCCTTCTGGGCGTTATATTCAAAAATCCATTTCGTTGACCCGGCTAGATCAGAGCCACATGGTTGTTTTGCGCCTCGTCAGGGGCGTCTGGCGCTGCGAACAATTGGCGATGATGTGGAGGTGAGGGCTACGCGGCTTGCCGACGACCCGCCATGGTCATGACGGGGAGGACGTATGTCGCTGACCTCAAGCTTCGTTCCGGATGGTTATGGCAGGCTTGGCACTACCGGATCGGTTGGCGGTTCGGAAGGTGCGGCACAGCGCCTGATGCTCGCTGTTGCCGGCGAGCCAAATTCTCTATCGTGGTTCGAGCGGCATGATGGGCCAACGCTTGTTGTCGCGTTCGCGATCTATGCGAGCTGGCTCCTGCTGCTAGCTTGCCATGAATATGTACCTTGGTGGGTCACCACGCCGCTCGCGGGCTATGTCGTGCAGTTGCATTTCTCCTTGCAGCATGAGGCCATTCACAGCATGCGAGGTATACCGAAGTGGCTGCGCCGCGCGCTGGTTTGGCCGCCAATCGGTATCTGGTTTCCTTTTGAGCTTTATCGCCAATCGCATTCGCAGCATCACCGCAACAGTCATCTCACCTATCCGGGGGAGGACACCGAATCGTACTATCATGACGAGGAGGACTGGGAGGATTATGGCGATCTCTGGAGATGGCTTCTCATCGTCAACCAAACATTCCTTGGCCGCTTGTTTATTGGCCCATTTCTGCGGACGCCTCGTCTTTTCTTGAAAGAAGCCGGAAGAATAATCGGCGGGGACACGGGGAATATCGGCATATGGGTTGGCCACTTCATCGGCGTGGCATTGATACTGCTGCTTGTGTCAGAAGTGTTCGAGATACCTATTTGGCTGTATCTTGCCGGGTTCGTCTACCCTGGTCTCGTTTTTGGCATGATGCGTAGCTTCACCGAGCATCGGTGGGGCGAGCGGCCCAGCGAACGCACCGCGGTGGTCGAATCGAACTGGGTGTTCGGTCTGCTGTTTCTATGGAACAACCTTCATGCCGTTCACCACAGCTTTCCGACGTTGCCATGGTGGAGGGTACCTCTCGTGTGGCGCCAGCATCGCAAGCGAATATTGGCGCACAATGGCGGCTTCGTGTTTCGAGGTTATGGCGAGATCGCGCGACGATGGCTCGTAACGCCACATTTCATTCCGGTTCACCCACCCAGCCTCGCTAATAGGAATTGCCGTCCTCCTCCGGCTGCGCTCAAATCAGTTTTATGACGCAGCGGACGGCAAGCTTGCCGATGTACGCTCTTCCCGAGATGGAAGCCGCCAATTCCGCCTTCTGGGCGGCATTGAAACACAGGCTTCATGCCAGGGGCGTGGATACGGCGGGAATCAAGTTAGACCGCGAAACAGACCCGGTGCCGCCTGGCATTGGGCCGAGGATTTTCTTCACGCAAATTTGCGGCTATCCGCTGTTCAAGCATTACCGAGAACAGGCTGTTCTGCTTGCCGCGCCGCACTATGCGATGCCCGGATGCGTAGGATCCACCCATCGTGCTTTCTTCATGGTCCGAGCCGATGATGCCGCCGAGCGTCTGGAGGATTTGCGCGGTCGAATATTCGGCTGCAACAGCTTGTTATCGAACTCCGGAATGAATCTGCCGCGCCTTTCGCTGGCCCGGATTGCTGGTGGCAAGCCCTTCTTTTCTTCCGTCGTCATGACGGGCGCGCATGTCGCGAGTCTCGAGCGTCTTGACGAGGGCAGTATCGATATTTGCTCGATCGACAACGTGACTTGGGGGTTTTTCAAGAAGTTTCGCCCTTCCGCCGCCGAACGATTCCGGGTACTTGACGAGACTGCATCGAGTTCGTCGTTACCGTTTATTACTTCGATAAACACGACAGAATCCGAGGCCGTGGCGATCGCCGAGGCACTGCATGAGATCATGGGCGACCCGCATACCGCCAACATGCGCGGCATCCTCGAACTCGCCGCTCTTTCTGTGCCCGATATTGCCGCCTACGAACGCCTGGCGGAATATGAGCGGGAAGCCGCCGATCTCGGCTTTCCCGAGATCAAATAAGCAAGATGCTGCCGCTCGGTTACGGGCCGAGCGATCGGAATGCGCCGCCAAAGCCGGTTTTCGCGACGATCGCGATCTACCTGCGACCGATCAAGCGCAAGAGAGAGGGACCCTCTTCTGCGCCGGAACGTCGATATTCGTTGCTGTACGGGGCTCTCAGTCGGAAGCTTGGCATTCACATATCCAAATTACTTACGCGTGGTTCTTTTACCTCGCCGCCGTCAAACTCATCTGCGCGCGCATCTGGTGCGCTTCATGTGGCGGTGGCCTAGGGCGGTCTGGTGCGTAAATGTCCCTCGTAATCGCGTTTTCCGAGCGGCACGCCGCGCGCGCGCAGGATGTCGTATGCGGTGACGGCGTGGAAATGGAAGTTGGGGAGCGAGAATGAGAGTATGAAGGTCTCGGACGTAAAGGCGAGCCTGCGCGGGCCGATCTGAAGGTCCAGATCCTTGCCCGCCCATCCATTGACCTCATCGGGGGTGAGCGCTTCCAGCGCCGTTTCCGCGCCGGCGATCATGGCCTGTAAGCCGTTGAAGGGGACCGGACCGACCAGGGCCGGTGGGGCGAACACGCCGGTCTTCACGGCCTCCAACCCCCACACGCAATGGTGCCCCGCCGCTTCGATCTGAAAGTGGAACGGCGCCATGTCATCGAAGAGCCGAGCTTGTACGAAGGCGTCCGGTTCTGCGCCGGTCTCAGCGCAGTGCTTGGCCGCGCGGTTAAGAAAGCCTCCGACAGCCCTCACGGTCTGCAGGAAGGTTGGAACGCTGAGGTCGTAGAGCGATGTTGCCATCGGCTTTCCCTTATCTGAACCGGTCTGGTACTGGCCTGTCGGCCAGTACCACCGGTCTCCACCAGCGCTGGGCGAACCTTACACTGTCGCGGAGATCAAAACTCCAATATCCACACCGCCCTCCGGCAATCATCTCATTTATGAGTAGACGGCCTAGACTAGACGGCAACCTTTTCCGGTGCCGGCGGCGGACGGTAAGGAGGGCCGTCAAAAAACGTCCTGCTCACATCCGCTTCGAGCGACAGGTGTCGGTTAGCCACATTGATTTGCTCGTTGTTGATGGCCCAGGCGTATCTCTGCGCGTACCGTAGCGCTCTTCTGTTGGACTCGATGATGAACTGCGTCGCTGGCATCGTCATGATCGCGTGCATCACCTCGCGCGTGTTCGTTGCGACGAAGCACTTGGTGGGGCTTAGCGGCACGGCGATGTTCGACCAATTGTAGCCGACGCCGTTGGTCATAACTACCGGGCGGTCAGACGTGAAAAGCGTCAGTCCACTCCCGGATACATCCCTCACATCCCAGAGCATGTTGTTGAGGTGTGGCCCAAGCCTTGGGCTCTGCAGCATGTCCTTGGTCCAGTCGACAGCCAGATAGGTCGCTTGCCTCACCAGGTAATCGAGATATTCGGGGTCATCATCTCCCTTCTGCGCATCATACTGGACTTTGTCCGTGTCGAAATTGTCGAGCGAAAAGTCTTCGATGTACTTGCGGGTAGCCGCGATGCGCTCGGGATTCCGAAAGAGCAATCCCAGCACAAACCGGGCCCACGCGCTGCGGCTCCTGTCATCAAAGCGGACTTGCCGGCGTCCCAGCAGGATGTCGAGGCTATCCTTTGCTGTGTTGTCGACCGTGGCAAAGAACAGACGCTCGTAAGCCTCTGCCGCATCGCCGGTCAAATGATCGAGGCGGTAAAGCCCGCGCACATATCCTGTGCCCTTTGGCGCGGTGTTCCTGGCCTTGACGTCCTTCCCGTTTGGGCGACTGAACTCAGTCAGGCGGCCATCAGCGCGCGTCCACTCATTCAGGTAAAAGACCGGAATGTAATGGTGCTTGGGGAGCTTGGACTCCTCGCCAGCCATGACCGCCTCAGTATTGGGTTTGAGGCTGTAAAATTAATCGCTGGCCTTGGGCATTTCAACCTTGGCTTCGGCCTGGCGAAGGTCTTGCTGAGTATCGCCAGTCTCCTTGTGCCGGCGAGCAATTCCTTGCGGCACTCATCGAAATTAGGAGTAGCGCTCGTCTGCATGGGCGCGGGTAGTCTGAGCTTGTGGTTTGCGACATGGACTGGGGTACCGAAGCCTGCAAAAAATAGAGTGCCGAAAGTCTGGCAGTAGCGCAGCTTAGAGACTTCGTTAAACCATATACATCCGGGGAAAATCCGATCGTTGTTCGTTCATTGAGAACGTTTCGTGATTTCAGGTTGCCAGAGGGCTTTCGGCCAGCTCGCCACTTTGGGTTTAGGCGGGTCCCGACTTCTTCTGCCGGATACCTCAGCTTGAGCGAAAGCAGGCGCTCTCGAATCTTCTAGGTGAGAACGATATTGAGCTCCCGATCATTTACTCCGAGTACCTCACCGGAGACGGAGAAGAGATGTTCGAGCACGCCGCGAAATTGAACTGGGAAGGTATCGTCTCCAAGAACGCACAAGCGCTCGCGCCGCTCTACAGCGAGAACGGCCGACCGGGCATAGACACCCGCTTCATGATCGGGCTTTTGTTGCTCAAGCACATTTACGGGCTGTCCGATGAGGGGGTATGCGAACGCTGGGTGCACGATACAGGAAATCGATAGTTATCCCTGTATTTTGGCGGATGGAGTCGAACAGGCTTCTGGTGCCCCTGGCCGGAATCGAACCAGCACTCCTTGCGGAACTCGATTTTGAGTCGAGCGCGTCTACCAATTCCGCCACAGGGGCTTTCGGATCTCGGCCGAAAGGGCCGAGGTCGCGAAGCGGGCGGAATATAGCGGGCGCGCCCTGCCGGTCAACCCGCGCGTTCGCTCTTTATCGACGTGTAAAATGCCGATGGTCCAGCCTGCCTCGCCGGTGCTCCAAAACACTCCCAAAAATACCCCCAATAGACACTCCAGTGTGATCGCGGTCCGTCTCGACAGCATCGGGCGCGCGGGATACGACGGCTTATACAGGAGATCGACGTGACACTCGACGCCACCGCGAGCCCCTCCGATGCCGGCCAGGCCAGCCATCCGGCGTTGACGGCGGCGTTGGCGATCACGGCCATTGCGGTGGCGACGCTGGCGGGCGCGTGGTTCTTTCAGCTGGTGCTCGATATCCGTCCCTGTCCGCTCTGCCTCGAGCAGCGCTACGCCTATTATCTGGCGATCCCGCTCGGCGCGCTGACCGCGATCGCCGCGGCAAAGGATGCCCGGCGCGGGGTGCTGGTTGCCGGCCTCGCCCTTCTCGCGGCGGCCGCGCTCGGCAATGCCGTGCTTGGCACTTATCACGCCGGCGTCGAATGGGGTCTTTGGCAGGGACCGACCGAATGCACCGGGCCGATCGGAAATCTCGGCAGCGCCGGCAATTTGCTGGAGCGTCTCGACACCGTGAAGGTCGTTCGCTGCGACGAAGTGCAATGGCGCTTTCTGGGCCTGTCGCTGGCCGGCTACAACGTCCTGATTTCGCTTTTGATGGCCGCGATCGCGGCCTGGGGCATCGTCGGGAAACGAGCCTAATCGTCGACATCTTCCTGCGGGCGTCCGAACAAATGGACGATCCCCGGGGTTGCGATGGTGACGAACACGAAGCGCGACAAATGATGCGCTCCGACGAAGATCGGATCGATATGCAGGGTCAGTGCCAGCGCCAGCATGGCGTCCATCGCGCCCGGTGCGAAGGCGACGACGATATCGGCGAACCGCACATGGGTGGTCATGACGATCACGCCGACAAAGATCGCGGAAATGATGATGGCAATGACAAACGATCCCAGCGCGGCATTGACGTGGCTGAGCAGGGTCCGGGCTTTCATGCGCGCAAACCGCGCGCCGATCAGTGCGCCGATCCCGACCAGCGCCACCCCTCGCACCCAGGGCGGCAGGCCGCCCTCGACCAGTCCCGCGCCATGCAGCACGCTTGACCCGATCATCGCGCCGAACATCCAGCTCGCCGGGAATTTGATCAGCCGCAACAGCAGCGCCACCGCGACCGACGCCGCGACCAGTTCGATCAGTTCGAGCGGCGAAGCGATCGCCACCGCCGCCGCCGGCGGCGACGCCGGGGCCATCCCGGTCAGCGCCAGCAGCATCGGCAGCGCGGCGGTGAGAATGATCACCCGCATGGTCTGCACCACGGCGATCGCCGGCACATCGGCGCCTTTCTCGGCGGCGAGGATGGTGATTTGCGACAGCGCGCCGGGACTTCCGGCCAGAAACGCCGAGGTCCGGTCCCAGCCGTGGAAGCGTTGCAGATAGAGGCTGCTGCCGAAAGTCGAGCAGAAGGTGGCGAGCGCCAACAATGCAATGGTCAACGGATAGGCGCCGATATGCTGCAGCAGTTGCCGCGAGGCCAGCGACCCCAGCGAGATCCCGAGCAGCACCAGCACGATTTGGGTCAGGATCGGCGGCATGGTGAGCGGCCGCCCTGCGATCGCGGCGATGCCAACCGCGATCATGGCGCCGGAAATCAAGCCGCCCGGAAGGTGAGCCCATAAAAACAGCGCGCCGCCGGCGGCCCCGATAACCAGCGTTTCGAGCACGTGCAGGGTTTTGGTGCGGCGGGGAACGGCTGACGCCATCGATGTCGGAAGCAGGCTCACGCCGTCTTATGTCAAATCCGCGCGCAGGGGACAAATGCGCAATGCGAACCCCGGCAATGCGGCTTTTACCTCCGCTTGAAGGATCGGTCCCGAGGACAGCCACCCTACCGTGGAGCTCTTCGCGCGCCGCGCAGCTAACAGAGGGAGAAATCAAATCTGCAAAGACCCCGCCTTAAGCCCTTCCCCGCGTGGGGGAAGGGCGAGGCAGGGGTAGAACGAAATTACTGCTTGGCAGCGCCGCCCTTTGCTTCTCGCTTGCATTCGGAACGGAATTTCTTGCGTTCCTTGCCATGAAGTCCCTTGGCATCGGCTTCCTTGGAGCATTCCAGCGAGGCGGCGCTGTGGACGACCGGCGCTTTCGCAGCCGGAGCCGCCGTGGCCGGAGCGGGGGTTTCGGCGAAGGCCGAACCCATCAGAAACAGGGATGCGATGGCGATCGCGGCGGCGCGGGAAGAAAGTGTCATCATGGGAAAGCACCTCGGGTTGAATAGGTGCGCAACGTTGCGCTGCCATGCTGAACCGCGGATGAATGAAGTCGGTCCGATCGCGTTTTGTCGGGTTCCGGACCACGATATTGCGGAGCATCGATGGATCGCCTTTGTCTCCGGCCATCGCTGCGCTAGGATGGGGGTTCTTTAGTTCGCCACGCCCCAGGGAGACCAAGGATGACCATTCGAGCAAAGTTATTGTGTGCAGTTGCGGTGTCGGGTTTTGCCGCGTTCGCGGCCATGCCGGCGCAAGCGTTGAGCATGTCGGAATGCAGCGCGAAATATAAGGAAGCTAAATCTGCTGGTACGCTCAATGGCCAGAAGTGGGGCGATTTCCGCAAAGCCGAATGCGGAGCGGACGCCGCCGCGACACCGGCCGCCGCGCCGGCTGCGCCGCCTCCGGTCGCAGAGACCAAGCCGGCTCGTGCGCCGAAGCCCGCAGCCGCCGCGCCGGCTGCGGTCGGCAACGCGATATTCCCGTCGGCGGTTGCTCCGAAATACGCCCAGGAATCCGCTGGCAAGGCCCGGATGCATACCTGCGTCGATCAATATAACGCCAACAAGGCCAGCAACGAAAATGGCGGTCTGAAATGGATCCAGAAGGGCGGCGGCTATTACAGCGAATGCAACAAGAAGCTGAAAGGCGCCTGATCGGGGCCTGACGGGCACGGGCGAGGCGTCATAGCTTCGCCCGTATTGCCCTTTTGGCTGATCGTCTGCCAATGGCGCGGGCAGGCACCGGTAGCCTCGCGTGACCGTCGGACCGCAATCTATCTTTATCCTTGAGCGCTGATCGGTGCGCCCTGTGCGGTTGGCCCGGAGAGCAGACATGACCAAATCGAACGATCCGGCCCGGTTGTCCCCATCACGCAGCCGTCGCGAGGCGCTTGGCCTGCTCGGCGCGGGTGCGGTCATGCTCGGCATGGGCATCGCGCCAGGATCGGCGCTAGGCGAAGGTGCCGACGGCGACAATGTGCTGACGGAAGCCCTGGTGTTGCGCGACCCGGATATCCCGGTGGCCGGAAATGCCGAAGGCGACATCACCATCGTCGAATATTTCGACTACCAGTGTCCGTATTGCCGCAAGATCGCGCCCGAGCTGCGCCAGGTGGTGCAGGACGACGGCAAGGTCAGGCTGGTGCTCAAGGACTGGCCGATCCTCGGGCGAGATATCCGTCGTCGCATCGCGGATGGCGCTGGCGAGTAAATTCCAGGACAAATTCGTTCAGGCGCACGAAGCGCTGATCGGGGTCAATTCGAAGCTGACCGAACCGCGGCTGCGCGAGTTGCTGGCCGGCGCGGGGGTTGATGTTGATCGCTTGGCGCGCGACCTGACCACCAAAGCCAAAGTGATCGATGCGATCCTTGCGCGTAACAGCGATCAGGCCTAGGCGTTCGGCTTCAAGGGCACGCCGTCCTTTATCGTTGGAAAATTTCGCGTGCCGGGCGCGCTGACCATGGCGGAGTTCGATCAGGCCATTGCGGATGCGCGAAAGGCCGCGGCAAAGAAATAAAGCATGATCCGGAAAAGTCGATACCGGTTTTCCCTCGCGATAAACGCGAAGCGTCTGCGCGGCGATCATGCTCAGACAAAGGCCCGCGGCTATTTCGACGACAGCTTGATCCAGTCGTTCTGCGCACGATGTTTCACCGCGGACCAGTCGGTCGCCGCGACATCCCAGTTCACGATGGTGCGATTGGCCTGCGCCACTTCGCCATTGGCGACCGTTGAGGTCGACATCGAATCGGTGATGTAGACGCCGGCGACCAGCAGCAGCGCACCCAAAATCATTCCCAGAAAAACGCGCATGGCAAGCCTCCGATGATGCCGAACAACGCGATCGGGACCGGATGGTTCCGTCGTTGAACCGTATGGCAGCGATCAATCATCGGTTCACCGCGCAGCCAGCTCAGGATCGCCGGGTTCATTTCACGGGGATAACAATGGCTGAGATCGTCCAATTCCCTGTAGGTGACATCGGCGCCCGCCGCGGACAACGCCGCTTGCGTCTGCCGCGCCACTTGCACCGGAAACATCCAGTCTAACCGGCCATGCACCAGATAGATCGGCAAGCCCCGGAGCCGTTCCGCATCGGCCATTTCCGCCATCAGCGGATGGAAGGTGGCGGCGATCGGCGCGAGGTGGGTAAAGGGTGATACGCCCTCGAGCCCGGTGACGTAGCAGAACGTTCCGCCGTCGCTCATGCCGGTTAAAAGCATCCGGGCCGGATCGACGTTCCAGCGTTGTCGCACGAGCTCGAGAATGCGGACCAGGTTCGGGGTGTCGGTATCCTCGCCCATTAATGCCCAAGTGGTTTTATTTGAAGTGTTTCCGGTCGCGGTGGGAGCGACCAGGATGGCGCCGTGGCTGCGCGCATCGCGCAGCCAACTCCACAGAAAGCCGCGGCCATTGCCGCTGCCGCCATGCAGCGCCATTACCAGCGGCCAGGCGCGGTCGGGTCTGTAATATTCCGGCACGTAGAGCGAGAAGCCGCCGCGGCTGCCGGGTTCGTTATGGTCGTGGATGATTCCGGTGTCTTGGCGCGCCGGTTCGGCAAGGCGCGCCAGCAGATCGGCGTCGTCGCGCAAGGCAGGATCGACAAAAAACTCGCTCACCGGCGGCAATTTTGCGGCAAGCGGGTACAGCGCTTCCTGCGCGCGTGGGACGTGGCGGAGCGCGCGAAACACGGCAATCAGATCGCCGTTCCCGTCCTGCACCGCGCGCAACCCGGCAAACGCCGCCAGCACGGCGTCGCTCGCTGTATCCAGCGAGGCCCGCACGTCTGAAAATTCCGCCGGCCAATTCGCCAATCGCGGTCGCACCGATTGCAAGGCGTGATCCGGAGTGCCGGCGGCTTCCATAACCTTCCCGAAATCCGGCGGGTTGAGATGGCGTGCGATGAAGCCGAGCGCTTCCAGCGATTGCAGCAGCGGCGGCAGCACGGCCACGATGTCTTCGACCACGGCCTCGCTCATCGTGCGTTCTCCCGGGGCGTCAATGCAGCCGCGGCGCCTTGAGCAGTTTCGCCCGATCGGTTGAGGTCAGCACCACGTCAAAGGTGACGCCCTCATGGTGGACCGTCAGCGGCACGTCGACGCCCGCCGGCCCGAGCGCCCAGAGTTTGCGGTAGAAGCCGGATTGACTTGAGATCTTTTCGCCCTTCACGGCCAGGATGACGTCGCCGGCCTTGAGTTCGGCGCGTGCCGCGGGCCCCTTCTCGGAGATGCCGATCGCCACCACCTTGTTGTCGATCTCGGTCGAGTACATTCCGAGCCAGGGTCGCGCCGGCTTGTTGACGCGGCCGAATTTGCGCAAATCGTCAAGCACCGGCTTGAGCAGATCGATCGGCACGATCATGTTGACGTGCTCGCTTTTGCCGGCGCGCTCGCGTTCGAGCTGGAGCGAGCCGATGCCGATCAACTCGCCGCGATTAGAGATCAGTCCGGCGCCGCCCCAATTGGGATGCGCGGGATGGGTGAAGATCGCCTCATCCAGCAAATACTCCCAGTAACCGGCGAACTCCTGCTTGGCGGCGATGTGGCTGGCGACCGATCGGGTGCGGCCGCCGGCGCCGCCCAGCACCACGCGGTCGCCGATTTGAGCAAGGGCAGAGGAGCCGATCGGCATGGGATCGAGATCAATACGGCCAAGCGCCTGCACCAGGCCAAAGCCGGTTTCGGAATCGAAACCAAGTGCGTGACCTTCGACCACGCGGCCATCGCCGAGATGCAGCCAAATGGTTTCGGCTTCGGTAATCAGATAGCCGATGGTCAGTACCAATCCGTCGTCGATCAGCACGCCATTGCCGGCACGCTCGGTGCCCAGCGTGTCCGCGCTGAAGGCATCGGCGGGGATGATCGAATGTAGACCGACCACCGCCGAAAGCGCGCGATCGAGATCGAAACCGTAGTCGCCCGCGCGGGGCTGGTTCGCCGGCGGTACTTTCCACTCAGTCAAAGAGGGCATAGAGGTCCTCCGATTTTCGTAAGTGCCATGATTTAGCCGATTGGATCACAAGTCGGGGCGATACGACATATCAAATGATCTGGGATGCGGCGCGGCCGGATTCCAGCCCCGATGCCAAGGATAGCGGAAAATTCCCACGGCCCGAACACGTTATCGCGAAGGGACTGTCGAGCCGGCTGTCGCGCGCGGGCGTACGCGTCTCACCCGATCGAGCGCTTGGCTGCACCATGAGCTGGCATGATCCGAAATGCGCGGCCCTCTTTCAGCCACGCCGCGCGCTGGTCGCGCAACAGTGTGCGGCGGACCTTGCCGGCATCGTCGCGCGGGCTGACGTCGACAATTTCGAAACTCTCCGGATGTTTGTAGCGGCTGAGCTGGTCGGCGAGAAAGCCACCCATACCGTCGATGACCGATTGGGCATCGGCCGCGCTGGTGAGTTCGAGAATGGCGTGGACGCGTTGTCCTAACTCCGGATCGGGCAAGCCAACGGCGACGCAGGATCTGACTTGCGGGTGCGCCACGACGGCGGCCTCGATCTCTGCCGGATAGATGTTGGCGCCGCCGCGCAGGATCATGTCCGCAAGCCGATCGCCAAGATAGAGATAACCCTCGGCATCGAACCGGCCGATATCGCCGAGCGATTCCCAGCCGTCGGGACGGCGCTTCGGCTCGGCGCCGAGATAGTGGTAGGTGCTGCCGGCGCCATCGTTGGGCAGGAAATAGATTTCGCCGCTCTCGCCGGGCGCTACATCGTTGCCGTCCTCGCCGATGATTCTCAAGCGGCAGGCTTCGTCGATCTTGCCGACCGAACCTTTGTGCGCCAGCCATTCGACGCCGGAAATCACCGTGCGGCCCTGCCGCTCGGTGCCGCCATAAAGCTCGTAGATTTTCTCCGGACCAAGCCAGTCGATCCATTTCTCCTTCAGCCATGCCGGCATCGGAGCGGCCATGTGGAATACGATCTGCAGGCTGGAGACGTCGTAGCGGTTCCGCACGGCTTCGGGCAGCGACCAGATCCGATGCATCATGGTCGGTACGAAGTTGACCCACTGGATTTGATTGGCCGCGATCAGGCGCAACGTCTCTTCGGCATCGAATTTCACCATCCCGGTGACGCTGCCGCCGGCGAACAGCGCCAGATGCGTCGCGATGAACGGGGCGTTGTGGTAGAGCGGGCCGGGGTTGAGCAGCGCTACTCCCTGCGACATTCCCAGCGACGGGACCGCGGTGTCGATGACGGCGGGTTGATGATCGAGGATCACCTTGGGCCGTCCCGTCGAGCCGCCGCTGGTCATCGCCTTCCAGTAGCGTGCCACCGGGCTGTTCAACGGCTCGTCTGACACGCCTTCGGGCGTAAAATTAAGCGGTACCGAATTCGGCGCATTCCAGTCGGCTTCGCCACCGACCACCAAAGCGGGTTTGAGAATGTCGAGCACCGCGGCGGCTTCGCCGCGCGGCAACCGCCAGGACAGCGATGTCGGTGTCGCGCCGAGTTTCCAGACCGCAAAGCTGGTCTCGAAGAAGGCATTGCTGTTGGGCAGGCCGATAGCGACGAAATCGCCTGGCTTCACGCCCTTGGCGGCAAAGGCGCGGGCGCGCCGATTGGCGCCGCGCTCCAGCTGCGTCCCAGGTCAGCGCGTCGCCACCATGGCTTACCGCGACGGCGTCCTTTTTGCGTTCGGCATACCAGCGCGGCACGTCGGCCATCGGAATCAGCATGCAGTCCTCCCGTGAGTCCGGCTTTTCGAAGCCGGTTTTATGCTGCGAAAGACGAGACAGCTCTCGACCTGCGCGCTTGCTTCATCAACCAGGGGATGTTGTGAGTCAATGCGCCGTGGCGTCCAGCAGGCCGCCAGCTCGAAGCACCGATACACTCGAAAACCTACGGATCGAGTTCGGTATCCCAGTATAAATAATCCAGCCAGCTATCGTGCAGATAGTTCGGCGGGAACAGCCGGCCGTTGCGATGCAGCTGATGCACCGTCGGCGCAAATGGCGGTTGCTTGGGAAACATCCGCGCCTGCTGCGGGGTCAGGTTTCCCTTGCGCAGGTTGCACGGCGAACATGCGGCGACCACGTTTTCCCACGTGGTCTGGCCGCCCTTGCTGCGCGGAATGATGTGATCGAAGGTGAGATCGTCATCGGCGGAGCAATATTGGCAGACGAAGCGGTCGCGCAGGAACACGTTGAACCGGGTAAAGGCGGGATGCGTGGTCGGCTTGACGAAGGATTTCAGCGACACCACGCTGGGCAGCTGGATCTCGAACGAGGGACTGCGGACCGCGCGGTCATAATGCTCAACGATATTGACGCGATCGAGGAATACCGCCTTGATCGCGTCCTGCCACGACCAAAGAGACAGCGGATAATAACTGAGCGGCCGGAAGTCGGCATTCAGCACCAGTACCGGCCAACCGCCTTGCGAGACATGTGCGTTCAAGTAACGCTCCTGGCCCCCGTTTTAGCTGCGAAGCAGCATGAGTTGACATACTACAGGCAGCGTGACGGGATTGTGAAGAGCGTTCGCGGCCTTATCCGCCACCGCGCCGGGTTCGCGCCCGGATTGCATGACCGGCGTGAAGACCGCTAAACCGGGGCGGACGGCGCCTTTTGGCCGTCTACGGACCCGGCAAAATGCTGACCAAGTCCCGCTATTTTGAGGCGCCGCGCCGGCTGCGAGCCTTCGTTCGCGCCCATGAAACAAGCTTGGTCGTCCTGGCGGCGCTGATCGGGATCATCGGCGGATTGGTCGTGGCCGCGATGAGCGCTGCGGTCGAACTCATGCACGTGGTGTTGTTCAACCTCGAAATGGGCGATCGTCTTTCCAGCCAGTTCGAACTCGACCCGCTACGGGCGTTGCTGGTGCCGAGCCTCGGCGGGCTGGTGCTGGGCGTGGCCTTCCTGTTGCTGCTGCGCTGGCGGCCGGCGCGTGAAATCGATCCGATCGAGGCCAACGCGTTGCATGGCGGCCGGATGTCGTTTCGCGGCAGCGTCATTGTGGCCTTGCAGACGGTCTGGTCCAGCGGCGTCGGCGCCTCGGTCGGGCTCGAGGCGGGATATACCCAGCTTGCCAGCGGGATCGGCGCTTCGCTGGGCCGCGGGTTTCATCTGCGCCGCGCCGATCAGCGCATCATGGTCGGCTGCGGCGCCGCCGCTGCGATTGCGGGCGCGTTCGGGGCACCGCTGGCCGGCGCCTTCTATGCCTTTGAGCTGGTGATCGGGGGCTATACACCGGCCAGCCTGACGCCGGTCGGCGTCGCCGCGGTAGCGGGCTATTTCGTCGCCCATGCATTCACCGTGCTGTCGCTCGGTGTCGGCGTCGGCCAGGTCGGCGACATACTTGGGCGCGACCTTGTGATCGCAGCCCTGCTCGGAATTCTTTCGGCGCTGTTTGGCATCGAAATCATGCGCGGCGTGGCGCTGTGTGAGGTGCTGCTGTCAAGAACCCGAATCTGGCCTCCACTGCGCCCGGCGCTGGGCGGTCTCGCGGTGGGACTGCTCGCATTGCTTACGCCACAGGTGATGTCATCGGGTCATGGCGCGGTGCATTTCGCCGGATTTGTTTCAATTCCGCTGACGGTCGTTGCGACCATGTTCATCCTCAAGGCGATCGCTTCCATCATCTCGCTGGGCAGCGGCTTTCGCGGCGGATTGTTTTTTGCGACGCTTTTGCTCGGCGCGCTCGGCGGTCATCTGTTCGCCGCCGGTTTTGACCGGATATGGCCGGGTCTCCACCTCGATCCGAACGTCTACGCCATCGTCGGCATGAGCGCGCTGTCAGCGTCCGTGATCGGCGGCCCACTGACGATGTCGTTCATCGCGCTGGAATCGACCGGCAATCTCTGGCTTACCACCGCCGTGCTGGTCGCCGTCATCATCTCGACCCAGATCACCCGCGAATTGTTCGGCTATTCATTTGCGACTTGGCGATTCCACCTGCGCGGCGAAACCATTCGCAGCGCCGCCGATGTCGGCTGGATTCGCGATCTCACGGTACAGCGCCTGATGCGGACGGACGGGGCGCCGGTAAGCGCCGAGATGCCGATCGGGGAATTTCGCGGCAAATTTCCGCTCGGCTCGAAGACCCAGGTGGTCGCAGTTGATGCCACCGGCCACTATCTCGGGCTGGCGCTGGTGGCTGAAGCGCACGCGCCGGATCTTGAGGCGACGCGCAGTCTCCTCGGCATTCTTCATCACCGGGATGTCGTGCTGCATCCGGACATGAACATCCAGCAGGCCATCGCGGTGTTCGATGCCGCGGAAGCCGAATCGCTGGCGGTGGTCGAAACCGGCGAGCAACGCCGGCCGATCGGAATTCTTAGCGAAGCCCATGCGATGCGGCGCTACGCCGAGGAATCCGAACGGCGTCGGCGCGAGGCGGTCGGTGAAGTCTGATCGACCCGCCCGGAGCGGTCTCCAGCGCATGCCGGACGCCATCGCTTGGCGCCACGCGGAATCCTTCATCGCCCGGAAGATCCTGGATCATGAGGAAACATCGAGTGGGCCGGACCGCAGCCGCGCCGGCAACAATCGCATCACATGAACGACTGGCGATGATCCGGCGGAAAACATCGGGAACTTCGATCTGGAACCAGCGCGGATACGACATATATCTCGGGATGGAGATCTATCTCCATGAAGGAGATCGCCATGTTCAAAGTCGCCGTTGTCGCCTTCGCGCTAACCGTCTCAGGTTTCATGCTGTGGGTTGCGCACGAAGATGCAAACTTTGCCCAGCTGCCTCACGCGACCTTGGTCAAGCGAGCGGCGTGACAAAGCTCACATAAAGTCCTGTCCAGGTCTGAGATGGTGGGTTCGAGGAGAACCATGATGCTCAGATATTTCATGATTGCCATATTCTGTTTCATCGTCGTCAAGACGGCGGTGCGTATCGTTCACTATGCCAACCCGACCGTATTCAGTCAGGCTCGCATTTCCTGATGCGATGCCTGCTGATTTGGGCGCGCTAACTCGGGAGCGCGAACCCGCGGCAACAAGCCTTCCTCGCAAGCCTTGATCTGCAGCGCGAGATATTTGGAATTGATCCGGCATTGCGCCAGCCCGCCGGCGATGAACCAAAGGCCGGGTTGCGCGGTGCGCGTATACATGTTGCGCAGCTCCTGGGCTTCACCATAGCCCCAGATGACGCCGATGCGTTTGACGACTTCGTCGCCGAACAATTTGCGTATCAATTCTTCCTGGCGCTTGTAGCCGGTCGCCAGCACGATCAGATCGGCAGCGATCGTCTCGCCGCTCTTCGTCCGCGCACCGGCGGCGACAAAACCGTCGATGTCCGAGAACTGCCTCAGTCCGATCTCGCCACTGACAATCAGATCGGAGCACCCGACGTTGAAATAGTAACCGCCGCCCCGGGTGAGATACTTGAATTGCCAGCCGGTGCCGTCTTCGCCGTAGTCGAGCTTGAAACCTCTGCGCTGCAAGCCATCGAGCAGATCCTTGTCCAGGTCCTTCGATAGTTCCGTGAGGGCCTGATGGCTCTTTCGCGCTAATGGCAACGGCATCGACGTCGCGATCAGGTCGTTGTCGTCGAGCGTTCCCTCGTTATACGGCGCGTACACCAGCTGTGCCGACGGTTCGATGCTGACGATCAGCGTCGAGCTGCGCTGCACCAGCGTTACCTCGGCGCCGCTGGAATGCAGATCCTGCGCGATGTCGTGACCGCTGTTGCCGGTGCCGATCACCATCGCCCGTCTGCCTTTCCAGTCCTCGCCGTCGGTGTACTGGCTGGAATGCAGCACCGTGCCGGTGAAGTTCTTCAGGCCGGGGATGTCGGGCAGATTCGGAATGCCGCTGACGCCGGTGGCCATCACGAGGTGTCGCGGATGCATCTGGCGCCTGCTGCCGTCCGCCTTGCGCAACGTCACCGTCCAGCGTTCCTGCTTTTCGTCATAGGCTCCGCCCTCGAACTCGGTGCCGGTCCAGAAGTTCAGCTCCATGCTTTCGACATAGGCCTCAAACCAGTTGGCGAGCTTGTCCTTGGGAATGTAGGTCGGCCAGTTCGGCGGAAACAGCATGTAGGGCAGGTGGTTGACCTGCACCTGGTTGTGCAGCGTCAGCGCATGGTAGCGATGACGCCAGTTGTCGCCGATGCGCGCCTCGCGGTCGACGATCAGCGTATCGACCTGCAATTGCTTCAGCCTTGCGGCGATCGAAAGTCCGGAGTGACCGCCGCCGATCACCAGCACTTGGGGATCGCGGTCGGCATATTCGGCGTCGGCCTTGCGCAGGTCGAGCCAGTTAGGCCCGCGAAAATCCCGCGAATAGGATTGGCCGCGCGGCCGCGAGATGCCTTGCTGTTCCTCGAAGCCTTTCAGTTCGTCGAGCGCCGTCAGCAGCGTCCACGCTTTCATCGTGTGGCCGTCATTGGCGTCGGGGATCAGCCGCAGAATTCCGTTGCCGCGGCCCTCCGCGGTTTCAAATTTGAAAATCGCCTCGATGGCGCTGACGCCGGCGCGCATTACCGAGCGTGGCGCTGCACGATCGGGATCGATCGCAAAACCGCAGGGAGCCGCGCGGCCGGCATGGATCTTCAATTCTTTCAAGATCGCGTCGGCGCCGTTGATGGTCTGGATGTTCCAGCTCAACGCCAGCACGTCGCGCCAGTAGCTGTCGGGATGAAACAGTTTTTTCAGCTGGATGCCGTCGCGGCTGGTGAGGGCGGTCTCGAACCGCGCCAGCCAGTTCTCCGTAATGGTCGAACTATCGTTGGTTTTATCCAGCATCGGCGTTTCTCTGCATCGGCCGTCTTCGCGGCGCTTTCCCGTCTCAAAGCCTATACGCTTTGAGATCGCGCAGAAAGATACTCGAAAACGGTCCGGTCATTCCGCCAGTGACAGGATGTGACCCTGATCCGGCGCGACGCGGCCGTTCAACGTATCGAGATAAACCTGTTTCACGGCGATCGGTCCGCGGCCTTCGGTCACTTTCAGCCACCGATCGAGCGTCGGGACAAACCCCAACCAGGCGTTGCCGAATCGGGTGTCGATGCCCCCGGGGCCCCATTCCTTCGCGCGTTTGCGAATCTGGTCGGGCGCGAAGAACCATGTCGGTCTGGCGCCGGGCAATTCGGGCTCGTCCGGCAACGCGCCGCGGTGGGTGAGCCCGATACGGCCGGAGTATTTCATCTGATCGCCGAAATGCAGATGCAGCTTGGCGCGCAACTCGCTATTACCGGCCATGTCCACCAGCGCCACCGGCCGATCGGAGGGCAGCGATGTCACGTGGTCGTAGGGGACCACCTCGTCGTAGCAGCCGAGCGATCCAACGAAGTCGGCGTTGGCCGCCGACGTGAGCCCGATCACCCGGATCCCTTTGCGCAGCTTATGCAACAGATGCGCGAGACCGAATGCGGTCTTGCTGGAGGCGCTGGTGAGCATCACGCTGCGAGCGCCGTAGAATTCATTCTCCGACAGAAAATCGTCAACCAGGAAGGACAGCATGAACAGCGGCCGTAGCAGCGCCTGATAATCCCCCTGCCGGCCGGCGAACGCAGGATCGCCGCTAACGCGTGCATAGGCGTTGTAGACCGGCGCCACGCCCTGCCGATGCGCGGCGGCGTCGCGCAAGCCGCGCTTGCTGACGTCGGCGGCTTCGATCACCAGATGGGTCGCCATCGGAAAATAGCCGAACAGGCTTTCGCCTTCGCCGATGCCTGGATGGCGCGAGGCGATCACGTTGCCCAGTCCCCACACCGGAATGTTGCCGAAACTTTCGGGCGCTGGAAACAGCTGCCAGTATTTCAGCTGGTCGCCGAGAACGGCGTAGGTAATGTTGTTGGCGGTGAACGCGAAGCGATCAATCTTGATCAGCAACGCGGCATCGGGCAATTCGGAGGCATCGGGCAGCCGCGTGTCGATCACCTTGCATTGCTGCAAATCGTTACGCGCGACGACGAAGTCGGTGGAGTTCATGTTTTCGATCCCGGCTTTTTTCCTCTCCCCATCTTTCTCGTCGTTGATGTCTGTATTGCGACGGGCAGTTTGTTTAAAACAGCGTTCGTTTTTGCCGGTGCCCCGATCACGCCCTCGCGCTTTTTCAGCGCCCTGTAATAGGTCCACCACAGATACGCCGCGGCGCCGCGTATGGGACGCCATGGCTCCGCCAGCGGCGCCATTTCCTTCGCATTCGGCCGCGTCTGCAGCCCGAGACCGATCTTGACCGCTTCCTGCACGGCAAGATCGCCCGCGGGCCATGCATCGCCATGGCCGAGGCAAAACAGCAGATAGACGTCCGCGGTCCAGGGACCGATCCCGTGCAACGCCGTCAGCGTATTGTGCGCCGCGTCGGCGTCCTGGTTGGCCAGGGCTTCAAGATTGAGCCGTTCCGCGGCGAGTTCGCGCGCCAGGTTCTTCAGGGTCTTGATCTTGGCTGCCGACAATCCGAGCCGACCAAGGCGGTCGGCGCGGGCGCGGCGCAACGCGTCATGGTGAAACGGATCGAACGCGGCGCTGACGCGGGCCCAGATGGCAGCGGCACTCGCGGTGGACAATTGCTGACCGCAGACAATCGCCGCGAGGCCGGCATAACCGGGGTCGCGCCGACGCAGCGTCGGCATGCCCGCGAGCTTCAAAACCGGCCGCAGTCGCGGATCCTGCTCGACCAGCGCGTGGATCGCGCTTTCGAGCTCGGCCTGGGTGTTGAGATGGATGGTCATTGCGACTTAGAGTCATCATGTCCGATGAAAGAGATCAATGCCGCCGCCTGTCTTCCGCTTTGCGCCGAGCCCAAACGGCTATCTTCATCTCGGCCACGCCTATTCGGCGTTGCTGAATTTCGATTCCGCGCAACGGGCCGGCGGCAGATTTCTGCTGCGGATCGAGGATATCGACCCGACGCGCTGCAAACCGGAATTCGAAACCGCGATCTATCGAGACCTCGATTGGCTTGGTATCGCCTGGGAGGAGCCGGTGCGCCGGCAATCCCGGCATCTGGCCGACTACCGCGATGCGGTCGACAACCTCGCGGCTCAGGGTCTCGTTTATCCGAGTTTCGAAAGCCGCGCCGAGATTGCGAGACTGGTCGAGCAGCACGAGGCGAACGGGCGATGGCCGCGCGACCCCGACGGGGCGCCGCTTTATCCGGGTGCTGCGAAATTGCTTGCTGACGATCAGCGCACAGGGCTGCTTCAGTCGGGCGCGCCTTTTGCGCTGCGGCTCGATATGGCGGCGGCGCACGCGATGGCGGGCGATCTGGCCTGGATCGAGCGCGGCGAAGGTCCCGGAGGCGAGACCGGCGCGGTCGCCGCCCGGCCGGAGGCCTGGGGCGACGTCATCCTTGCGCGCCGGGAGACGCCGACCAGCTATCACCTCTCGGTCGTGATTGACGACGCGCTGCAAGGCGTCACCGAGGTGGTGCGCGGCCAGGATCTGTTCTGGTCGACCAGCGTCCATCGACTACTGCAAGCGTTGCTTGGCTTGCCTGAGCCGGCCTATCGGCACCACCGCCTGGTGCTCGATGCCGCCGGGCAAAAGCTCTCAAAATCGGCCGCCGCCACAGGCTTGCGGGAGCTCCGCGCCGGCGGCGCGACCGCGGCCGACGTCCGCCGCCTGGTAGGCCTGCCGTAATTGCGGTTCGGCCCGTCGAGGGAAAACTTCAAGCGGATAAATCCACCTCGACGTGACTCCCGGAGCCCGGCCGTGGCATGGTGGGACCGGCCAGGGTCGGGGGAATCATGGCGTCGAAATCGCGCTCACAGCGCACCACGCGGTCGCCCAAGCGGCGGCCGAGGATAAAGCGCGGTCCGGACGTTGCTGGCGGCAAGGCGCGCAAGCGCGCCGCCGCCAAGGTCGCGCCCGGCATCGTCGAAGCGGCTCTGGCGGCCTTTGCGCACGAGGTCCGCACGCCGCTGACCGGGATCCTTGCTATCAGCGATCTGCTGGCGACATCCGACCTCGATGAGCGTGAGCGGCGCTGGGTCGACACCATCAAGGCGGGCGCGGAGCACCTCGCCAGTCTCGCCACACTGTTCGTCGACGCCGCGCGAAGCGGCAATGCCGGGATCGGAGTTCGCCAGGATCAGTTCGATCTGCGGGCGCTGGCGCGCAACGCCGGGGATTCGCTGGCCGGCAGGGCGGCGGCGAAGGGTCTGCAAGCTTCGGTCGATATTTCCGAAAAGCTCCCGGCCGCTGTGGTCGGCGATCCGGTCCGTCTGCGCGCCGCGCTGGAGAACCTGATCGACAATGCGGTCAAGTTCACCGAACAGGGAGGCGTCGCGCTGGCGGTATCGACGACGCGCGGGGTGAAGGGCAAGATCGGCGTCGCCTTTTCGATTTCCGACAGCGGCATCGGTTTGACGCTCAACGAGATCAAACGCCTGTTCCGCCCGTTCTCCCAGGCCAATGTCAGTATCGCGTCGCGCTTCGGCGGCGCGGGGCTCGGACTATCGTCGGTGAAGCAGCTCGCGCGTGCGATGGGCGGCGATATCGTCATTGCGCAACGGCGCGGCGGCGGAACCAGCTTCACCTTGAGCGTCACGTTAGCCCGCGCCAGGGCCGCGAAAGCCGCCAATTCAGGGATGGCCGCCGATCTGCCGTCAGGCCCCGCGCCGGCGCTGCGGGTTCTCAGCGTCGAGGACAATCCGTTCGGCCGCGTCGTGCTCAACGCGATCCTCACCGAACTCGGTCACCAGGCGGAATTCATCGGGCGAGGCGAGGCGGCCACCGAGCGGATCGCACGCGGCGACTTTGACGCGGTGCTGATGGATATGGTGTTGCCGGGCATAACGGGTATCGAGGCGATCAGGCGAATCCGGCGCCTGGGCTCGCCGCTTGGCCGCATTGCTATCATCGGGGTGTCGGGCCGAGGCGATGACGAAGCGGCGTCGCGCGCGGCCGGCGCCGACGCTTTTTTGGTCAAACCCGTGAGTCCAAGGGCTTTAGCGACTGCGCTGCTTGAAGCGAGACGCCGTGCGGCAGCCGCGACTTGATGATCGCCGCGTTCAGTTCGCCGCCATACACGAAGATCGCGGCGATGAAATACAGAAATACCAGCGCGATGATCACCGATGCGAGGCCGGCATACATCGTGACGTAATTGTTGGCGAAGCGCGTGAGATATTGTCCGAACACGATACCTGATGCCAACGATGCCACAATGGTGAAGACGATGCCGGGCAGGATCTGCAGAAATCCCCGGCGTCCGGCCGGAAGCCACGCGTGCAAAATCAAAAGCGCGACGATCAAGGCCGCAATGGTGATGCCATAGCGCGTGACATTGAGAAATTGTTCGTTGGTTTCCACGACAAGTGGAATGTGCCGCCGCACCGCTTCGATGATCAGGGGACCGAGCACGATCAGGAACGCCATCGCCAGCGAGGTGACGGCGGCGATCAGCGTGTATCCGATCGATTCCAGCCGCAGCCAGTACCAGCGCCGAGGCTCGACCATCGAATAGGCGCGATTAAGCGCGACCCGCAGAGCTTCAACGCCGTTGGAAGCGAAATAGACCGCGAGCACCGCGCCGATGGTCAGTATGTCGCCGCGGCTGGTGGTCATGACGTCGTGGATCTGGCCGGACAACGAGTTCGGCGACCTGTCTCGGCCAGACCTGCAGCAACAGTCCCGCGGCCTGATCGGCGAGCTCCTTCGAGCCGAAGAAGCCGGCCAGCGACGTCAGCACGATCAGAAACGGAAACAGCGCCATCAACGTCGATAGCGCGATATGGCTGGCGATCGCCCAACCGTCATCGGCAAGAAACGTGTAAAACGCGTCCATGCCGACAAGATAGACGTAGCGAAGCTGCCTCACATTTCACCTTGATCTGGAGCAGACGGATTTTATCGGCGAGCCAGCTACCATCTGATATTATTGAGTAAAAAGCCAGATCGATACGCACGCGAAGTGGCCATGCGGGTGCAATGGCGCGGCAACAGGTCCGGTGTTATGTACCGCTTATGGTTTCATTCCTGAGCATGCTCGTACTTCCCGTGGCCGTGGGCGCCGTCGCACTGGTGTTGCTGCTGGGTCTCATCAACATGATGCGGGGCGGATCGCCGAACCGGTCGCAGAAGTTGATGCAATGGCGGGTGCTGCTGCAGTTTGTCGCCATTGTCATTACGATGCTCACGGTCTGGGCGATGGGCCGCTGAGATGTTCCGGCGAACCGGAATCAAGAGGGGTTTAGGCCATGGTCGTCCTCAATCGTATCTACACGCGAACCGGCGATGACGGCACGACGGCGCTTGGCAGCGGCGAACGCCGCCCGAAATACGATCTGCGCATTGGCGCTTACGGAACCGTGGACGAGACCAACGCCGCCATCGGCATCGTCCGGCTTCATCTCGCCGATGCGCGCGATCTCGATGCGATGCTGGGCCTGATCCAGAACGATCTGTTCGATCTCGGCGCCGATCTTGCCGTTCCCCAGCGCGAGGGCAAGGCGGAACGCCTGAGGATGTTGTCCAGCCAGGTCGAGCGCCTGGAGCGCGACATCGACACCCTGAATGAGCAGCTGGCGCCCCTGACCTCGTTTGTGCTGCCCGGCGGCACGCCTGCGGCGGCGCATCTGCATCTGGCACGCACCATATGCCGCAGGGCGGAACGGATGATGGTGGAACTTGCCGCAAAGCCTAACGAACCGGTTAGCGACGCCGCCATCCAGTATATGAACCGCTTATCGGACTTTTTGTTCGTCGCCAGCCGATCCGTCAACAATAACGGCGCGGGGGACGTGCTGTGGGTCCCCGGTCAGAATCGCTAGGGGCACAAAACGGGGAGCGATTTTTGCCGTTCGCGCGTTGACCGGGGTTGGCCGGACCTTTAGGTTCCGCGCCCAAGCTGATCAAACCTGACAAATACACGCGAAAGAGGATCGATGAAGGTTCTGGTACCGGTAAAGCGGGTAGTCGATTACAACGTCAAGGTCCGCGTCAAGAGCGATGGATCCGGCGTCGAGCTGTCCAACGTCAAGATGTCGATGAATCCGTTCGATGAAATCGCGGTCGAGGAAGCCTTGCGCCTGAGAGAGGCCGGCAAGGCAACCGAGGTCGTGGTGGCATCGATCGGTCCCGCGCAAGCGGCGGAAACCATCCGGACCGGTCTTGCCATGGGCGCCGATCGCGGCATCCTGGTCAAGGCGGAAGGAAACGTCGAACCGCTGGCGGTGGCCAAGATCCTCAAGGCCATTGTCGATGAAGAAAAACCCGGCCTCGTCATCCTCGGCAAGCAGGCGATCGACGACGACTTCAACCAGACCGGCCAGATGCTGGCCGCCCTGCTGGGCTGGTCGCAGGCGACCTTTGCCTCCAAGCTCGAAGTCGATGGAACCGATTTCACGGTGACGCGCGAAGTCGACGGCGGCTTGCAAACCATCAAGCTGAAAGGCCCGGCGATCGTCACCACCGATTTGCGGCTCAACGAACCGCGCTATGCCAGCCTGCCCAACATCATGAAGGCCAAGAAGAAGCCGATCGCCGACAAGAGCGCTGCCGATTACGGTGTCGATCTCACGCCCCATCTTGAGGTCCTCAAGACCTCCGAACCGCCGGGCCGCAAGGGTGGCGTCAAGGTCAAGGACGTCGCTGAGCTGGTGTCGAAACTCAAGAACGAAGCCGGGGTTCTCTGATGACCACGCTGTTGATTGCTGAACACGACAATGCGTCGATCAAGGACGCCACCAACAAGGCGCTGACCGCCGCTGCCGCGCTCGGCGCCGAGGTGCATGTGCTGGTCGCCGGCGAAAACGCCAAGGCTGCGGCGGATGCCGCGGCCAAGCTTGCCGGCGTCAAAAAGGTACTGTTGGCGGACAATGCCGCCTATGCCCACGATCTCGCCGAACCGCTGGCCGCCCTGATCGTGGCGCTGGCGCCGTCCTACGATGCCTTCGTCGCGCCGGCGACCTCGCGCTTCAAGAATGTGATGCCGCGGGTCGCAGCCTTGCTTGATGTGATGCAGGTTTCGGAAATCATCAAGGTGGTTTCCCCGGACACTTTCGAACGGCCGATCTATGCCGGTAACGCGATCCAGACCGTGAAATCAAAGGACGCCAAGAAGGTCATCACGGTGCGGACCTCCACCTTCGCCGCGGCCGGAGATGGCGGCGACGCGGCGGTGGAAAATGCCGCGCCGGCGGCCGATCCCGGCCTGTCCAGTTTTGTCGGCGAGGAAGTCGCCAAGAGCGATCGTCCGGAACTGACTTCGGCGAAGATTATCGTCTCCGGTGGCCGCGCCATGCAGAGCCGGGAGAATTTTGCCAAATATATCGAGCCGCTTGCCGACAAGCTCGGCGCCGGCGTCGGCGCGTCGCGCGCCGCGGTCGATGCCGGATATGCGCCGAACGACTGGCAGGTCGGCCAGACCGGCAAGGTGGTGGCGCCCGAACTCTATATCGCGATCGGCATTTCCGGCGCGATCCAGCATCTCGCCGGGATGAAGGATTCCAAGGTGATCGTCGCGATCAACAAGGATGAGGACGCGCCGATCTTCCAGGTCGCCGATTACGGTCTGGTCGCGGATCTGTATCAGGCGGTTCCCGAACTGACCGAGGCGCTCGGCCAGCTTGGAAAGTGACCACGATTGAAACGGCCGGCTGAATGAAGCGTATTTCGGCCGGTGTTGATGCAAGGGATGGAGCCGACGCATGATGGGCGTCGCTCCCGGTGAGATGACAAGATGGCGGTTATGATCAAGAAAGTCGGCGTGATCGGCTCGGGCCAGATGGGCAACGGCATTGCGCATGTGGCGGCGCTCGCCGGCTTCGACGTTGTGCTCAACGATGTGGCCGCCGATCGCCTGAAGTCGGGGATGGCGACCATCAACGGCAATCTGTCGCGTCAGGTCGCCAAGAAAATCATCACCGAAGACGCGCGCAAGCAGGCGCTGGGCCGGATCGTTTCAACCGAGACCATGGATGGGCTTGCCGATTGCGATCTGGTGATCGAGAGCGCCGTCGAAAAGGAAGAGATCAAGCGCAAGATTTTCCACGATGTCTGCGCGGTGCTGAAGCCCGAAGCCATCGTTGCTTCCAACACGTCGTCGATTTCGATCACGCGGCTGGCGGCGTCCACCGACCGGCCCGAGCGCTTTATCGGTATTCATTTCATGAATCCGGTGCCGTTGATGGAACTCGTCGAACTGATCCGCGGCATCGCCACCGATGACTCGACCTTCGACGCATCCAAGGACTTCGTGACGCGGCTCGGCAAGCAGATCGCGGTTTCGGAAGATTTTCCGGCCTTCATCGTCAACCGCATTTTGCTGCCGATGATCAACGAGGCGATCTATACGCTGTATGAAGGGGTCGGCAACGTCGAGGCGATCGACGCGGCGATGAAGCTTGGCGCGCACCATCCGATGGGGCCGCTTGAACTGGCCGATTTCATCGGCCTCGACACCTGTCTGTCGATTATGCAGGTCCTGCACGAGGGCCTGGCGGACTCGAAATATCGGCCATGTCCGCTGCTGGTCAAATACGTCGAGGCCGGCTGGCTCGGCCGCAAGACCCAACGCGGCTTCTACGACTATCGCGGTGAAAAGCCGGTCCCGACGCGGTGATTTGTCCGGTTGTGGTAGCGCCTCACGGCGGCGGTGCTTGCGCTTTCTCGCGCCGACCGGAAAGCAAATCCTTAATTCCTGCCGGATAACCTGCCCGCGTCGGAGTATTTGCGTATGGATATGAGTTTGGTCAGCGGCATGCTCGCCGCTCAGGCCGGCGGCATGCAGATGCAGGTCGCCGCCACGGTCCTGAAATCGAACCTCGATGCGGAGAAATCCGCGGTCATGACCCTGTTGGGAGCGGGCGAACAGAACGCCTCATCGCTGGCAAATGTCGCCGCCGGCATTGGCGGCAATCTCGACGTCACGGCCTAGAGTGACGGCGGGATCGCCTTCGTCCTAAGGCGTGGTCGCGGCCGTAATCAGCTTGATGGCGTCCGGGCTGTCCCATTCGGCGGGGCCGGCGATGTTGGCGATTTCGCAGCCCTGACCGTCGATGAGAACCGAGGTCGGCATCCCCAGCGCCAGGCCATTGCTTTTCAGGTCCTGAAACACCTTGGCCTTGTCGTCGCCGAAAAAGCCGAGTTTGGTCAGGTTGCTATCCCTGAGGAATTTCCGGGGTTTTTCGGGATCGCGGGTGTCGATATTGACCGCGACGACCGCGAACTTGTCGCTGCCGAGGGCGCCTTGCAGACCATCCAGCGCCGGCATTTCCTTGCGGCACGGCACGCACCAGGTCGCCCACAGGTTCAATAGAACGGTGCGGCCCTTCCAGTCCGACAGCTTTTTCGGCTGGCCGGTCCCATCGACAAAGGCCAGATCAGGCAGCTGCAGCGGTTTGGTCGCCATGGTCAGGGCGGCAACCTCGCCCGTCGCCAACGGCGCGATCTTTTTTGCCGTCTCCAGCGCCGCAGCACAGGGTACGTCGGCCCTTGCATGGCGCACGGATCCCGTGACCCCGTAGATCGCAAGCAATCCGGCCGCGCTACCGGCCAAAACGGTGCCCAGTACCGTGGCGACGCGGCGGGTTACGAAATTTCTCGGCGGCAGGGCGTCGGGCATATCGTTTGTCATCCTGTATCATATACGGCTATGCAGGGCTTCGGTTGCAACCGGCCGGGCGGGCGTCTCAAGCAGGACCCTGACCGGGAAGAGTCAATATGAGCGGCACAAGATGAGCAACAAGATGTGGGGCGGCCGGTTCACCGAACGCCCCGATGCGATCATGGAGGAAATCAACGTCTCCATCGACGTCGATCGCCACCTTTATGCCCAGGACATCGCCGCGTCCAAGGCCCACGCCGCAATGCTCGCCGCGCAAGGCATTATCACCGCGAACGATGCGAAAAATATCGCCAGGGGTCTAGACACGATCTTGTCAGAAATCGCCAAGGGAACGTTCGATTTCAAACGTACCCTCGAGGACATTCACATGAATGTCGAGAGCCGGCTTGGCGAGCTGATCGGACCTGCCGCGGGCAGGCTGCACACCGCGCGCTCACGCAACGATCAGGTCGCAACCGATTTCCGGCTCTATGTGCGTGACACCATCGACGCGACCGATGCGGCGCTGGCCGCGTTCCAGCATGCGCTGGCGCTGCGCGCGCTGGAACATGCCGAGACCGTGATGCCGGGCTTCACCCATCTGCAGACCGCGCAGCCGGTGACGTTCGGGCACCATCTTTTGGCCTATGTCGAGATGGCGGCGCGCGACCGCGGCCGTTTTGCCGATGCCCGCAAACGTCTGAACAAATCGCCACTTGGCGCCGCGGCGCTGGCCGGTACCTCATTCCCGATCGATCGCACCGCGACGGCGAGGGCGCTCGGCTTCGATCGCCCGATGGCCAATTCGCTCGATGCGGTTTCGGATCGCGACTTCGTGCTGGAAACCCTGTCGGCGTCGGCGATCGCATCGGTACACCTGTCGCGTTTCGCCGAGGAAATCGTGCTTTGGACCTCGCCGCTGGTGGGGCTGGTGCGATTGAGCGACAAATTCACCACCGGCTCTTCGATCATGCCGCAGAAGCGCAACCCCGACGCCGCCGAACTGGTTCGCGCCAAGACCGGCCGCATCATCGGCGCGCTGACCGCCTTGCTGATCGTGATGAAGGGCCTTCCGCTGGCCTATCAAAAGGACATGCAGGAGGACAAGCAGGGTGCGATGGAAGCGTTCGGCGCGCTTTCGCTGGCGATCCGGGCGATGACCGGAATGGTCGCCGACCTCGTGCCCGACGAGGCGCGGATGAAGCAAGCCGCCGGCGAAGGCTACGCCACCGCCACGGATCTGGCCGACTGGCTGGTGCGAACGCTGAAAATGCCGTTCCGCGATGCCCATCACGTCACCGGCCGTATTGTCGCCAAGGCGTCGAAAGAGGGCGTGCCATTGCACCTGCTGCCGTTGAAGGACATGCAGGCGATTGAGCCGAAGATCACCGCGAAGGTCATGGCGGTGCTTTCGGTTGAAGCGTCGGCGAAGAGCCGGACCAGCTATGGTGGAACCGCGCCCAGGAATGTCCGGGCGCAAGCCAAGGGGTGGCTCAAGCGACTGGAAAAAGAGCGAAAATTGGGCTGAGCCGCGATTTGTTTGGCAATTTCCTCGATTTCCGGGTCTCGCCAGAGCGATGCAATCTTTGTATGGTGCCGCCGCTTTGGGGATATCGCCGTGAATCGTATTTCTTGCCCGTTGCCGTCGAGATGGGTTGTCGTTCTGCTCACCGCCACCGCGCTGGCGCTGGCCGGCTGCGGGCGCAAGGGTCCGCTCGAACTGCCGCCGAGCGCGTCGCCGGAGGCCGTCGCCGCGGCGCAAGCCAATGCCGACCATGACCGGCAGCGAAACCGAGCCTGTTCGATCCGTCCTATGGAGCCAATGCGGGCCCGGTCGCTCCAAAGGGCACCAAACAACCATTCCTCCTCGACCCGCTTTTGAACAATTAAAGCCGGTGCGGTGGATTTGACGCTCGCTAATATTTTTCCGCGAGTCCGGGCTGCGAATGTCAAATCCAGGGCTGCATTGGGATCCTATTTTGCCAGTGTTTGCTCCGTAGGGATGCGAATGCTGGAACTGGAAAACTCACCATGAATCACTTCGGCTATCGCAACGGCGTGCTCCATGCCGAGGCGGTGAATCTGATCGATCTGGCCGATGCGGTGGGCACGCCGTTCTATTGTTATTCGACCGCGACCCTGGAGCGCCACTACCGGGTGTTCACCGAGGCCTTTGCCGGTGCGAAGGCGGTGGTGTGTTACGCCATGAAGGCCAACTCCAACCAGTCGGTGCTGCGAACGCTGGCGAAACTCGGCGCCGGCGCCGACGTGGTCTCGGGCGGTGAGTTGAAACGTGCTTTGGCCGCCGGCATTCCGCCGCAGAAGATCCTGTTCTCGGGCGTAGGCAAGACCGAAGCCGAGCTGCGCGCGGCGCTGGCCGCTGATATCCTTTGCATCAATGTCGAATCTGAGCCCGAACTCGAATTGCTCTCGCGCTTGGCCGTCGAGACCGGCCGAACCGCGCGGATCTCGGTTCGGGTCAATCCCGATGTTGACGCCGGCACCCATGCCAAGATCGCCACCGGCAAATCCGAGAACAAGTTCGGCGTGCCGATCGCCCGGGCGCGTGCGGTCTACGCCCGCGCGGCCAAATTGCCGGGGATCGAAGTGACCGGTACCGATATGCACATCGGCAGCCAAATCACCGACCTTAGCCGGATGGAAACCGCGTTCCGGATTCTGGCGGAATTTGTCCAGACGCTGCGTGCCGACGGCCACACCATCTCGCATATCGATTTCGGCGGCGGTCTCGGCATTCCCTATTACAGGGATCGCGCAGCGCCACCGGCGCCCGATTCCTACGCCGCCATGGTCAAGCGCGTCACCCATAACCTGGGTTGCACGCTGATGTTCGAGCCGGGGCGCATGATCGTCGGCAATGCCGGCATCCTCGTCACCCGCGTGATCTATGTGAAACCCGGCGACGCCAAGAATTTTGTCGTCATCGACGCGGCGATGAACGACCTGATCCGCCCCACGCTGTACGAGGCGCACCACGATATCCTGCCGGTTCGCGAGGCCGGCGCGGGCGCGCGCACCATCGTCGCCGACGTGGTCGGACCGGTTTGCGAAACCGGCGATTATCTCGCGCTTGATCGCGAACTCGCCGAGCCCAAGGCCGGCGATCTGCTGGCGGTGATGACCGCCGGCGCCTACGGCGCGGTACAATCCGGCACCTACAACACCCGCGCGCTGGTGCCGGAAGTACTGGTCAACGGCGACCAATATGCGGTGGTGCGGCCTCGGATCGAGGTCGATGCCCTGATTGCGATGGACAGACAAGCGCCATGGCTGTGAGGGCTTTGCCGGCGTTGCGAGGCTGCCCGCCCCGGTCACGTCTTCGTGCTATGCGCGCCTAACAGTGTGGGTTACCGCCCCGGCGCGAGTGCCTCATTGCCGCCGTTGTGCTAGGGTGGTCTCTCGACAACCCGGAGAGTTTGTTGAGCGGCGCCACTTTCGACCCGCCAGAACCAGCCCGCGAGCCTGATGCCGTATCGCGGCTGAGGCTGACGCAAGCCTTGCAGCGGGCAAGATACGCGATTGCGTGGGAGCGAAGCTGGCCGCATCTGGCGCGGCTATTGACCGTCGTCGGCCTGTTTTTGGTGGTGTCCTGGGTCGGATTGTGGCTGGCGTTGCCATTCGTCGCACGCGCCGTCGGTCTCGGGCTGTTCGTGCTGTTGGCGCTGGGTGCGTTGGTTCCACTGGTCCGGTTTCGCTGGCCGACCCGCGAGGAGGGACTGCGCCGGCTGGACCGCGGTTCCGGCATTCGCCATCGCCCCGCGACCGCGCTGACCGATTCGCTGACCACAAAGGATCCGGTCGCACTGGCGCTATGGCAGGCCCAGCGCGAGCGTACCCTGGCATCGATCAAGCGCATCCGTGCGGGCCTACCGTCCCCGCGGCTTGCGATTTACGATCCCTGGGCGCTGCGGGCGCTGGTCGTGGTGCTGATGGTAGCGGCCTATGTCGCCGCGGGCGACGAGCGCATGATGCGCACCGCGGCAGCGTTCGACTGGAACGGTGTGCTGTCGCCGGCCAATATCAGGGTCGACGCCTGGGTGACGCCGCCGGTCTACACCGGAAAACCCCCGATCATCCTGTCGGCGGCGAACAAGGAAGCCGCCTTACCCATCGCAGGTGCGCTGCCGGTTCCGGCGGGCAGCAAGCTGATTGTGCGCTCGAGCGGCGGCACCCTTGATGTGGCTGCCGCGGGCGGAGTGACCGAAGCTGCCGCGACCGAGCAGGCGCCGAAGGGCACCAACGAACGGCATTTCACCATCGTCGGTGATGGCACCGTCCACGTCCGCGCCCCCTCCGGTCAGCCGCAATGGAAGTTCAGCGCGGTTCCCGACCGCGCCCCGACCATTGCGCTTGCAAAGGATCCGGAGCGTCAGGCCCGCGGCTCGCTGCAGATGTCCTACAAGATCGAGGATGACTACGGTGTTACCGAAGCGCAGGCGCATTTTGCGGTTCGTCCCGGCGAGACATCCAAAGGCGCGGTGGCCCCGCGACCGCTGTTCGATGCCCCGCAATTTTCGCTGGTGCTGCCGAATGCGCGAACGCGCAACGGCGTCGGGCAAACCGTCAAGGATCTCAGCGAGGATCCGTATGCCGGCGCCGATGTCACATTGACCCTGACGGCGCGGGACGAGGCCGGCAATGAAGGCCGCAGCGCTCCGTTCGAGATGCGGCTTCCGGAGCGGCTGTTCACCAAACCGCTGGCGCGGGCGCTGATCGAACAGCGCCGCCTATTGGCGCTCGATGCCAACCAGAACGGGCAGGTCTACACCGCGCTCGACGCGCTGATGATCGCGCCGGAACTGTTCATGCCCGAAACGGGCCAATATCTCGGCGTGTACAGCGTCGCGAGGCAGCTCGAAGCGGCCCGCACCGACGACGCGATGCGCGAAGTGGTCGCGAGCCTGTGGTCGCTTGCCGTTACCATCGAGGATGGCGACATTACCGATGTGGACAAGGCCCTGCGCGCCGCCCAGGACGCGCTCAAACAGGCGCTGGAACGCGGCGCCAGCGACGAGGAAATCAAGAAGCTCACCCAGGACCTGCGCGCGGCGCTGGATAATTTCATGCGTCAGCTCGCCGAACAGCAGCGCAACAATCCGCAAGCATTGGCCCGGCCGCTCGATCCCAATACCAAGGTGATGCGCCAGCAGGACCTTAATAACATGATCGAGCGCATGGAGCGGCTATCGCGCTCCGGCGACAAGGATGCCGCCAAGCAATTGCTCGAGCAGTTGCAGGAGATGCTGGAAAATCTGCAGATGGCGCAGCCCGGTCAGTCCGGCGACGGCGACATGGAGCAGGCGCTCAACGAACTTGGCGACATGATCCGCAAGCAGCAGCAACTGCGCGACAAGACCTTCAAGCAAGGCCAGGATTTGCGGCGCGATCGCGCGCACGGCAAGCAGGGCGAGCAAACCATGGGCGATCTGCAGCAGGATCAGCAGGGCCTGCGCGACCGGCTGAAGAAATTGCAGCAGGAGCTTGCCAAGCGCGGTGTGGGCCAGCAGGGACAACAGGGACAGCAAGGCCAGCGTGGCGAAAAGGGACAAAAGGGCCAAAAGGGCCAGGACGGCGATCAGCAGCAAGGCGACGGCGAGGATGGGCTCGGCGATGCCGACAGCGCGATGGACGACGCCGGCAGCAAGCTGGGCGAGGGTAACGCCGATGGCGCGGTGGACTCGCAAGGCCAGGCGCTGGAAGCAATGCGCAAGGGCGCCCAGAAGCTCGCCGAAGGAATGCAGCCGGGCGATGGCGAGGGACAGGGCGACGGCCCGGGCAATCGCACCGGCCGGCAGCAGAACGGCGGCAATACCAACGATCCGTTGGGACGGCCGTTACACGGGCGCGAATTCGGCGACGACCTGACGGTGAAGATTCCGGGCGAAATCGATGTGCAGCGGGTTCGCCGGATTCTGGAGGAGCTGCGCCGCCGTCTGGCCGATCCGCAGCGCCCGCAGATCGAACTCGATTACATTGAACGGCTGCTGAAGGACTATTAGCGCGTCAATTCGGACCGTCGGCACCCGCCACCGGGTCTCGCCTCCGGCGGGCCCGATGACAGGCTCCAGCGGGTGATCCCGTATTCCAGAGCGTCAGAGATTTTCACAAGCGTCGGCGATTACTGAATACTCCGCTTTCGCGGAGTGTGACGCCGCTGTGATTGCGGCTTTCGCTAATCCGATTTCCGCGTCGCCAGCGCACCGGCCACCGCGGCGCGGATATCGGCCACCGAAAACGGCTTGGTGATGACGTCGTGGACGATGGCGTTGAGACCCGAGGCGCGCTCGCGCTGATCGGCAAAGCCCGTCATCAATAATATCGTCAGATCCGGAAAATCGCGGGCTGCCGCCAGCGCCAATGCGATTCCGTCCATCACGGGCATCTGGATATCGGTGAGCAGCAGATCGAATTTGCCCTGCTCGCGGCTCAAAATCTCCAGCGCTTCGGCGCCGTCCTCGGCGGTGACGGTGTCGTGGCCGTCGATGGCGATGGCGCGCGCCACCAGCGTACGCATGGAATCTTCGTCGTCGGCAATCAGCACGCGCGGCATCGATGCATGGTCTTTCGCAAGCGGAGCCGGGTGGCCCCGTTCAGACGTTCCCGGCGGGAATATCGCGTTTGCTGAAGAAGCGCACGTCGATATCGTGCGCCTCGGGCGGCGGCGACGCCAGCCGCGACTTGAACCAGGCTCGTTCGCCTGGCTTCAGAACCGGCTGCTCCAATACCGCGTTCCAGGCATAGATCTCGGTGCCATGGGCATCGCGAACGCTGAAACGCAGCCGCGGCAACTCGACCGGCCGGTGGGTTTCGCCGACAATGACGCCCTCGATCACCAGCACCGGTTTGCCATCCACGGTTTCGGTTGTGACCTTCATGTCCTTGAATGCGAGGCCGCGCACGTTCACGTCAAAACCGACCATTTGGTAGAACATGGCGGTCTGCGGCAGCAGCCGCACCACCTCGACGCGCCAGATCATCAGCGCCAGCACCAGCGCGGCCATGGCGGCGCAAGCCGTGGGAAGGCTCACGAATGATTTGCCCGACGCCCGAAGCAACGCGGGCCGCTTCAAGAGATTCCGCAACCGCGACGGCCGTGGCGGGCGGTTCACTGCAGCATCCGGCATGTCGTTCGCAGCCGCCGACGTCCAATCGGCTTTAGCAGCCTGGGGCGCGCCGTCGCCGTCAGCGGAGACCGGCATGTCGCCCGATATTGACGGGCTCTCGACGACCGGGATTTCCTGTTCCCGGCTGTCTTCCCTGCCGACGCCCGTGTTCCGTGTTGCTGGGGCGTCCCGGCCGCGCGGCCGTTCGTCGGCTTCCGCCATCGCCCGGGCCGGAGCCATGGCGTCGACCGCATCCTCCGGCCGCGCCAGCCAGACTTCCTTGCAGCGGGAACAGCGGACGGTACGGCCAGCCACGCCCAGGGTAGCCAAATCAATGGCATAGGACGTTGTACAATGGGGACAAACGATGTGCATGGAGCCAATCTCCACAATGATGCTGCGCAGATGCTACAAGGCGACCGTTAACGAATCGGAAACCATAACCGAAGCACAACGGTTTTGTTCGGTTCGCAGCCGCGCCGAAACCGGCGAATTGCGCGCGTTGGGTTTCAGGTTTCCGGTCGCGTCCTCCCTCGAACGGAGCTGAGCTTGGTTCGGTTCGAAAATGTCGGTTTGCGTTACGGGCTTGGCCCGGAGATTCTGCGCGACCTCAGCTTCCTGATCCCCGCGCACTCGTTCCAGTTTCTCACCGGGCCGTCCGGCGCCGGCAAGACCTCGCTTTTGAGGTTATTGTTCTTGTCGCTGCGGCCGACGCGCGGCCTCGTCAATTTGTTCGGCCACGATGTCTCCCTGCTCGGCAAGGATCAAATCGCCGATCTCCGCAAGCGGATCGGCATCGTGCTGCAGGACTTTCGCCTGCTCGACCATATGACCACCTACGAAAACGTGGCGTTGCCGTTCCGGGTGATGGGCCGCGACGAATCGAGTTATCGCAAGGAGGTCATCGATCTCCTGAAATGGGTCGGGCTTGGCGAGCGCATGGATGCGCTGCCACCGATCCTGTCCGGCGGCGAGAAACAGCGCGCGGCGATCGCCCGCGCCGTGATTTCGCGGCCACATCTGCTGCTGGCGGATGAGCCGACCGGCAACGTCGATCCGACGCTGGGGCGGCGCTTGCTGCGGCTGTTTATCGAACTCAACAAGTCCGGCACTGCGGTGATCATCGCAACTCACGACATCACCCTGATGGACCAGTATGAAGCGCGGCGGCTGGTGCTGCATCAGGGTCGGTTGCACATCTATGAATAGACCCGACGCAGAACACGGCCCGTTGGTCGATCTCGGACGCGAGCGCCCGCAGGTGCCGGCGAGGGCGCGCAATCTGTCGCCGATCGTGCCGCGGGCCTCGATCGCCGGCCGTGCGCTGGTCGCCGTCGTCGCCATCATGACATTCCTCGCATCGATCACCACGGGCGCGGTGCTGTTGGTGAGCGCGTCGGCGGCGGAGTGGCAATCGGAGATCGCCAGCGAAATCACCATTCAGGTGCGCCCTTCGGCGGGGCGCGACCTGGACCGCGATGCGGCGGCGGTCGTCGAAACGATACGCGCGCAGCCCGGCATCCTCGAGGTCAGACCTTTCACCAAGGCCGAGTCCGCCAAACTGCTGGAGCCGTGGCTTGGCAGCGGTCTCTCATTCGACGATCTGCCGGTGCCGCGCGTCATCGTCGCCCGGGTTCAACCGGGCGCGACGCTCGATCTGGCGGCGCTGCGCAATCGGGTGACGCAGGTAACACCGTCCGCCAGCGTCGACGATCACCGCGCCTGGATCGAGCGGATGCGGTCGATGACCGGCGCGACCGTATTCGCCGGCATCGGTATCCTCATTCTGGTGATTATCGCGACCATCATTTCAGTATCGTTTGCGACGCGCGGTGCGATGGCGGCCAATCGCCCGATCGTCGAGGTTCTGCATTTCGTGGGCGCCGGAGACCGTTATATCGCCAACCGATTCCTGCGGCATTTTCTGCGGCTTGGGCTGCAGGGTGGCGTGATCGGCGGCGGTTTTGCGATGCTGGCGTTCGGATTTTCGGAATCGATCGCCGGCTGGTTCTCGGGTACTCCCGTCGGGGATCAATTTGCTGCTTTGCTAGGGACATTTTCGCTGCGCCCGTCCGGCTACCTGGCATTGGCAGCGCAAGCCGTTCTGATTGCGGCGATCACTGCCTGGGCATCGCGGCGAACGCTGTTCGCGACGCTGAACGACATCGACTGACGTGGTCCGGATGTGATGCCGCGCCGGCCGGACTCCACTTCGTTGCAAAACCCTCTAGAGTTGCGAGCGCATGAGCCAACAGCCCGACGATAGACAGCCGAAAGCGCCGACGAGGGCGCCGCGGCGCTGGCTGCCCGCGGCGATCGTTGCGGCGCTGGCAATTGTGTTCGTTGCTGCCGCGGTCGGCTTCGTCGGGTTTCTCTCGCAGTTGCGCGGCGCCGAAGTAAAGCCGGCCCGCAATGCCGACGGCATTGTGGTGCTGACCGGCGGCTCATCGCGCGTCTCCGATGCGATGGAATTACTGGCCGGTGGCTACGGCAAGCGCTTGCTGATCTCCGGCGTGCATCCGACCAATGCGGCAAGCGATATTTCACGGTCGTTGCCCGACAACTCGCCGCCGGACAATGAGTCGTTGCTGAGCTGCTGCGTCGATCTCGATCGCTCCGCCGTCAACACCCGGAGCAACGCAGCGGAAACGCGGCGCTGGGCGCACGACCGCGGCTTCAAATCGCTGATCGTGGTGACATCGAATTATCATATGCCGCGGGCGATCGTCGAACTTTCGCATGCGATGCCCGAAATCGCGCTGATACCATTCTCGGTGGTCGGCGACAAATGGCGCGATGAACCGTGGTGGACGAGTGGTACGACATTGCGTCTGCTGCTATCGGAATATGTTAAATACGTCGTGGCCGAGTTGCGGGTGCGTCTCGCTGATGTCGGTCTCGAACTTGCGCCCGAGGTCGCGGATCAGCCGTCGACCGGATCCCTCCTGCCGCATAAGCCGGCGACGGCTCAAGCCAATTGATCGGGTTTTCGATGGCTTTGATTTTCTTGCGTTCGCTGGTCTACAACGTGCTGTTTTACCTGCTGTTGGTGTTCTGGGTGATTGTCGGGATCCCGACCTTTCTGATGCCGCGTTGGGCCATCCTGAATGTCGCCAGATATTGGGCGCGCAGCAGCATTTGGCTGATGCGGGTGATCTGCGGCACCAAGGTGGAATATCGCGGACTCGAAAAGATTCCGAAAGGCCCGCTGATCGTCGCATCGAAACATCAGTCGATGTGGGAAACTTTCGCGCTGCTGCAGTTCTTCGATCAGCCGCTTTTTATTTTGAAGCGTGAGCTGACATGGATTCCGTTTTTCGGCTGGTACCTGATCAAGGCGGACATGATCGCCGTCGACCGCGGCGCCGGTGGCCGCGCGCTGATACAGACGATGCGCCGGGCCGGCGAAGCGGTTCGCCGAGGCCGCCAGTTTATCATCTTTCCGGAAGGAACGCGCACGCCGGTGGATGCGCCGCCGAACTACAAGAGCGGCGTCGGCCTGATTTACGCCGGCAGCGACGTGGCCTGTTTGCCGGTAGCGCTGAATTCAGGGCTGTTCTGGCCACGCCGGACGTTCATGCGCTATCCGGGAACGCTGGTGGTCGAATTTCTCGATCCGCTGCCGCCAGGTCTCTCGCGCAATGAATTCATCGCGCGCATCGGCGCCGTGATCGAGGAGGCCACCAGCCGGCTGGTGGCGACGGCGCGGCAGGAGCAGGCGCAATTGTTCGGCCGGGTGCCGAATTCAGCATCGGCGAGCGAGCAACGTCTTTAAGTCAAGAAGTGCTTACCTATCAATCGAGCTTGATTGGCGCGGGCTTGGCCAAAGGCGTGATGGCCCGGTGCCGCAGCGAACGGACGCGATGTGATTTTGGTAGGTACCCAGCCGGGCTCAAGCGCATTCGACAGCACACCGGGCCAGCAGGCGGGCGACGGCGAAGGCCAGCATGGCATCATGCAACTTGCTCTCGGCATAGGCCGTGGATCCGTTCCAGCGACGCTTGTGCCAGAGGATATCGTCGAGATGGGCGTCAGCATGGTGATGCATGCCCGAACTCAGATAGACCAATCGCTTTGGCTTCTCGATCAGGGCGGTGAGGATATAGGCGGAGAGTGTGTTAATCGCGAAGACGTGCGGCAGATCATCGACGGTGAGGTGATGGCCTTCGCGATAGCCGACCGCGGCATTGTGAATGACGGCGTCGAAGCGACCGAGCGCATTGACGTGAGCAGCGACGTCTTTAGCACCGGCGATGGTTTCAAGATCACCGGCCACGATCAGCTTCGGCGTTAGGTAGCGCGTGCTGGACGACTTTGGCGCGGGCGGCGTTACTAGCATGAAGGACGACCTGATGACCTTGATCGATAAGCAGCGCGGCTGCCATGAAGCCGAGCCCGGTGGACGAACCGGAAATGAAGATGCGTGACATAGGAATTCTCCATGGGTTAGTGACGGCGGATCGGTATCCACTAGACGCAAGGTTGATCATTAGGACTGGGGACTTCTGGTGGTGACCACGAGCACGGCACCGTAGAGCGCAGACGGCGCCGAACAGATAAACGGCCGCGTAGCCGAACTGCCCCGCGATCACGCCCGCCGCTGGGCGGGACAGGCCGTAGGCGATGTCGAGAAACGCAACGAACGCCCCCATCGCGCTGCCGCGATTGGCCGGCAGCACCGTTTCAGGGCCTCCACTCCGAGGGCCGGGAAAACGAGTGCGCAGCCAAGGCCTGTGACCAGCGCACCGGCCAGCGCGACGAACTCGTGGGAAGCGCCCCACAGCATCGCCTGGCCCATCGCCTCGACGAGCAGCGACCACAGCGCGACGCGATAGCCGCTGATCCTGTCCGGCAGAGACCGAGGACCAGGCGCACGAAGATGAAACCGATGCCGAAGGCGGTCATGACGAGGCCCGCTGACCAGCTGCGCGCTGCGAAGTAGAGCGATGCGAACGCCGTCAGACCCGACAATCCGACGCCCTGCAGCATCAGGCCGAGACCTTCCCGCCAAATCTGGCGGATCACCCTGGCGAAGGGCAGACGCTGCCCGGCCGGGCTGCTGTAGGACAGTTCGCGAAAGGCGATAACCGCGGCAATGAGCGGCGCAACGATACAGGCGACCATCGCGGCCTCGAGCCCGTGAGTTTGATAGAGCGCCATGCCAATCGGCGCGCCGATGGCGAGCGCCCGAACATGGCGACGCCCGTCCATGACATCGACATGCCGGCGCGCTGCGGCCCGACCGAGGCAATCGAGCAGGAGACACAGCCGGTGACGAACTGGCTCTCGCCGAAGCCGGCGACTACACGGCCGACGACAATGATGACGAGGCTGATCGTCGGGGAAAACCCCGGCATGGCGGCGACGAGATAGAGCTGTCCCGACGCAGACCGCCGCTCCCTGAAGCGCCGAGCGCTGCCGCCATGACGGTCGGTGAGTTTTCCTGCATAGCCGCGCGTCAGCACGGTCGCGAGGAACTGGACGCCGATCGTCAGCCCGACAATCAGATTGCTGAAGCCTAATTCTCGTGGACGAAAAGGGGATCACCGGCAGCGGCAATCCGACGGCGAGATAGCCGCAGAAAAGCGCCGCGATGATGCCCGGCGCGGGACGAGAAAGGTGAACCGGTGCGGCCTCTGACCGACTCTGGCCCTTTGCAACAAGTGCTGACATGACAGCCTCCATGAAATTCGATTGAAGGGATGACGTCGCCGCTCGTTCATCGAACGGCGACTTCTAGTCAGGCCGCGACCTTCGCGGCACCGGATGAGCCAAACAAATCCGGGCGATAGCCGCTCACCTCAAGCAGATAGTCGCGCGAGGCGGTCACATCGGCCGTGAGTTTGGCGACATCGATGTCGGCCAGCTTGCCGGCACGCTTGCGGATCTCGCCTGCGACCATCACCGTGTCCACATCGGAGCGCTCGACGGCCTGCACGATCGTGCCGACAGCATTGGTTACCGGGAACACAGCGACACCATCGGTGCGCACCATGATGATGTCGGCCTGCTTGCCGGGCGTCAGTGTACCGATCTCGCTTTCGAGACCGGCGGCGCGTGCGCCGTTGACGGTCGCTGCCTTGAGCACTGCTTCCACCGCGATCGGCGTGGGCACATTCTTTTCGCCCCGGAGCGGCGGTAGCGCATTGCGGAGCGCTGCTGCCAGAACAAGGCGTGCATTTCCCCGAACAGATCGCTGCCGAATGCCGTGTCGAGGTCGATGCCGAGCGCCGGGGTCAGGCCGTGGTCGATCGCCTGCTGGTAAGCGAAGCTCTCATCGTCGAAGCCGAATAGCGCGTCCGAGCGCGGGTTGACAGTGACATTGACGCCTGCGTCCGCAAGCAGCTTCCACGTTTCCTGCGGCACCCGGGTGCAGTGATTGAAGATATTGTGCGGGCCAGCACGCCGGGTTCGGCGAACTCCGGTCCAAGCTTGGCGAGGTCGCCGATGAATTCGGTCAGGATACGCATATCGAGGCTGCGCGCGGCCTTCCACCAGTCGAGATTGAGCTGGCCGAACAAGCCGACCCGAACCAGGCCGTCGCCATGATTCCGGTTGTCGGCGAGACGCCGGAGGTCCGCCGGCAAATGGGCCGCCGAGGCCTTCGTGTCCATCGCAGCGCCGACCATGTGCAAAGCGCGGATGCAGCATCGTCGAGCGCGTCGAGCGCCGCATCGGTATGACGCGGAGTACGCGACGAGTGGCAGGCATCGATGATCGTGGTGATGCCGGCATCAAGCGAAGCGACCGCCGTGAGCTTCGTACCTAGATACATGTCGACCGGGCGGTAGTGCGCGCCCAGCGTTTCGGCAACCACGTCGATATAGGCGAAGAGATCGTCGACATCGGGCATCATGCGGCGCATCGCGCCGAGCCACATATGATGGTGGGCATCGACGAGGCCCGGCATGAACGATGCTGCTGGTCGCGTCGATCACCTCAGCGCCATCCGCCTCGAGGTTCACGCCGACCGCTGCGATCCGGCCGCCGTCAACCAGCACGTCGCCCGTCGAGAGATTGGGAATGTTGGGGTCCATCGTTACGATGGTGCCGCTCTTGAAGAGGGTGACGGTTCTTTTGGCTGCTCATTGGTCAAGTCCTTTCGGTACGGTTGACGAGATTGCGGCTGCAGCCTTTATGGCTCCGAGAGAGACTTGAATTAAGTGACCTTATGTCAGATGATTATTGACTAAATATCAGGAGTTGAGCTCGTGCCGTTCGATGGAAGGATATTGTCCGGAGTGAGCGTCCTCGCCGCCGTCGTTGATGGCGGAAGCTTCGTGAGGGCCGCGGAATTGATCGGGCTCACTGATTACGGCGTGAGCCGTGCGATCGGCCGGCTGGAGGCCCGGCTTGGTGTGCGGCTGCTAGATCGCACCACGCGTTCGTCCCTGACGGACGAGGGACGGCGCTTCTATGAGGAAGTGAAGCCGCACCTCAATGCCATCGAGGACGCGGCGATTATCGCCTCCGGCGCGGTCTCGGCCGTGCGCGGCCGCCTCAGATAGACATCGATCCGTTCTTGCTGCCGCTGGTCCTGGCCGGTCGGCTCGGCGTCTTCTGCGAACGGTATCCGGAGCTCACGATCGAGTTCGTGACGAGCGAACATGTCGGCGATCTGGTATCGGAAGGCATCGACCTCGCTATCCGCTTCGGGCAACCGCGCCTCCGACGCTCGTCTCACGCAAGCTGATCGAGGCGCCGATCCTGACCAGGCTGCGCCGCGCTATCTGAAGCGATACGGCAAACCCAAGCATCCCTAGGATCTCGCGCGCCATCGCTGTCTGCAATTTCTGGATCCCTACACAGGACGGCCATTTGATTGGGCGTTGATCCGCGGGAAGGAGATGATCGAGGTTGCGACCAGCGGGCCGCTGAGCTTCACGGATCCGAAGTCATGCTGGAAGAATGTGTTGCTGGCACCGGTATCGCGCAGGTCATTGGTTGGGGTGTCAAGTGAATCGCTGGCGAGCGGCGCGCTCATCGATCTGTTTCCTCATTGGCATGGCGAGCGCTTCGCGCCACAAGCGGATTTCGGCATCGCAGCGATCGCTTGCTTATTCGATGACCTCGTCGGCGAGGGCAAGTAGCGTTGGCGGAAGTTCGAGACCGATCAATTTTGCAGTTTTGAGGTTGACCACAAACAAATAGCGCGTCGGCTGTTCAAACGGCAAATCGGCTGGCTTGGCGCCCTTGAGAATACGATCCGCCATGGCGGCAACGCGTTCGAACGATTCTCGTAAATCCGGCCCATAGGACATCAAGCCGCCCTCGCGAACCATGGGGTCGTATTCGTAAATCGCCGGCAGGCGATGCGCGGCGGCATATTCGAACACGCGCTTGCGGTTGAGTACGGTGAGCGAGTCGGAAACCATAAGAATAGCGTCCGGCGGGTCACGATCCATCACAACGAATGCCTCGTTGAAGTCGTCCGGTTCGCGCACCCCGACCGCCTGGACTTCAACTCCCATCGCTTGCGCCGCTTTTGCCGATGCATCGTAGCGCAACGACATTCCGAGGTCGTCCTTGTTCCAAAGCATCGCGACCCGATTAAGCTTCGGCAGCAACTCCTTCAGCAGGCCCAGACGCTTGGTGCTGAGCGTCGTCGCGACGTCCGATATGCCGGTTATGCTTCCTCCCGGCCGCGCAAGATTGGCAACCAGATTGGTTGCAACCGGATCGCCAACGCCGAAAGCGACGATGGTCGGAATCCCGGCGATCTTTGCGGCCACTGCCGTCGGATAGCCCCAGGCGACGATCAGGTCGACCTTGCTCGCCTTCAATTCTTCCATCAGTTGCGGAAGCCGGATGGGCGGGGCGCTGGTACTACGAGGCGCTTCGAATGCCAGATTTTGTCCAACCACATAGCCTAATCGCGCAAGCGCGCCGAGAAGGAGCTTCCCGTTCGGACTGGATTCGGCGACAAGTCCGCCGGGGCTGACCACCGCGATGCGATAGAGCGTGCCTGGTGTCTGGGCGCCAGCGGATCCCGGCGAGAATACTGCAACGCCACCGAGAAAAGCGATGAATTCACGTCGCTGCATGAACGCCTCCCGGATGATCAGGCTGTCGCGACGCTACCAGTCAATCGCGACGGGATAGAAGAAATCGAATGCCACCGAGGTCAATTTCTCGGGAGGCATGACTTCCGTTCAGGGTCAGTCACGACCGGGTCGAGCCAACATGTCCGATACTTCCGTCCTGCGTGTCCACCGGCACGGGAGTTTCCGGCTCAAGGTCGCTCGCCACGGTGCGGCGTGTCGTTGTGCAGCATCGATGCGAGCTGATGCAATTGCTTGTCGCGAAAGCCCTGCTGTTCGATCGACTTTACGGTCGACAGCACGTAGTCGCGATTGTTGCCTGAGCGCCCGTGACCTTGCTGCACGTAGCGCAGCTGTTCGGCTAGTGAGAGCCGTCCGGCATATTGAACGTGGCCGCGGTCGACCACATAAGCGAGCGCGCTGACGCGCTGCCGGCTTTCGTTTTCCAGCCAGACCGATCGCATCACCTCGTGATAGACGCTGGTGGTCTGTTCGCGACTGCGCAGATAGTCGACGGTGTCGCGGCATTGCGCCGCCGCGACCCGGAATGCCACCCCGCGGCAGGCGCCACCGCGGTCGAGGCCGAGCACAAGGCCCGGCTTTTCTGGCGTCCCGCGATGATCGAATGAATAGACGCAGAGCGCGCGGTGTTCGCCGATCAGGCGCGCCGGCACTTGTTCGAGGAATTCGAAGCCCGGCCGCCACATCAGCGAACCGTAGCCGAACACCCACAGGTCGCCCTTCGAGAATTCCGCTTCGGACAGGATTTTACTTGGCATCGCCGGGACGGCTATCAGAAGAAGGTTTTCAGGCGAAGCGGAATTTCCGTTCGCCTCGAAAATCCGATAGAGCCAGATGGCACTTCGCCGAAAGCCATCTCGCTCTATCCTTTTGTTCGCGCATGGTCTTTCTCGGAAAACCGGTTCCGATTTTTCCGGATCATGCGCTAACGTTTGGCGGTCGGCCCGACCGCTTAATTGACAAAATCATTGGTCAAAGCTCAGCCATGTCCGACATGACCCTCGCGCCGCGCCGGCGCCCGCTTTGGCGCCTTTTCTTCATGCCTATGCTGCTTCTGATCGCGGCGGCGGCGTGGAGTGCGTTCTGGTTCTATTCCGCCTCCAAGGTTGACGAAACCGCGGACGCCTGGCGTGCGCAGGAAGCTCGATCCGGGCGGGTCTACGATTGTGCCCGGCGTTCTGTGGCTGGTTACCCGTTCCGCCTTGAAGTCCGCTGCGACGGCGCCAGCGTGTCGCTGCTGGCGCAGACCGCGGAGCAGGCCGCGACACGGACACCGATCACCGCCAAGCTCGGCGAAATTCTGGTGGTGGCGCAGGTATACGACCCGAAATTGCTGATTGCCGAATTCACCTCGCCGGCGACGATCTCCGGTCCCGGCCAGCCTTCGATGATTGCGAACTGGAGCAAGGCGCGCAGCAGCGTGGCGGGATTGCCGGCGGTGCCGCAGCGAGTCTCTCTCGTGTTCGACGATCCCTCGATCGATCGCACCGATGTGTCGCCTCAGACGCCATTGGCGCGTGCCAGGCATATCGAATTGCATGGCCGCCTTGTCGAAGGCTCGCAGGATCATCCCGATATCGAAACCGTGTTGCGGATCGAGCAAGGCAGCGTGCAGGAAGTGCATCCACTACTCGCCGAGCCGTTCGATGCCGACGTGCGAACGATACTGACCGGTTTGAAGGATTTTTCGCCAAAGCCCTGGCCGCAGCGGTTTCGCGAAATCCAGGCCGCTGGCGGCCATGTCGAGATCGTGCAATCCCGGATTCAGCAGGGCGACCTGATCGCGGTTGCCTCAGGTTCTCTCGGCCTCAGCGCGCAGGGGCGTCTGGATGGTGAATTGCAGATGACGGTTGTCGGCCTGGACAAGGCAATCGCGGCGCTCGGCATTGAAAAAATGCTCGATGAGGGCGTGCCGCAGGCCACCCTTGATCGGGTCGCGCCCGGCGTGAAAACCGCTGACGTCAACAGTCTGCTCGGCGCGCTCGACCGTGCAATTCCCGGTCTCGGCAAGGCGGTGAAGCAGAACGCCAACATCGCCGCCGCCGCCGGCATCAACGCGCTCGGCAAGGAAGCGATGCTGGAAGGCAAGAAGGCGCGGGCGTTTCCGCTGCGCTTTGTCGACGGCGCGGTATTTCTGGGCCCGCTGAAAGTGGCGCAGACCCCGCCGCTGTTTTGAGACCGCGCGCCGCACCAACATGTTCCCGGGATCAACACAATTGCGTTCAGCCGTGAGATGCAGCGAAACGACGCGATGTGCCAAAACCGGAAGCCGCAGCTACCACTGGTACCGCACCACACCCTTGCCGGCGTAGCTGCGGGTGACGTCTGAGAACTCGCCTTCGAAGGTCGCCGCCGCCGACCAGCCGTTGATCCATTTCTTTTCCACCGAGGCGGTGACGAGTGCGGAGTCGGCGGCCTGCGCCGCGCCATTGACGACGAAGGATGCACCCGGCAGCGTCTGGAAAGTAGCTCCGATCGACCGATCCGGATCGTAGTCACGGGCCCAGGCGAGGCGTCCGCGCAACGTGAGAATGCCGTCGGTCATCGCCCAGGATTTGTCGGTGCGGATGCCGAGTTCGCTGCGGGTATCGGTGACGTCCTTGGCACCGTAAGCCAGCGCGAAGGCGTTTGAGCCGACGGTCGCCTGCTCGGCATAGGCCGGCAGATCGAATGTGGTGAATTGAGCGGCGGCGTAAGGCGTGATGCCGATGCCGCCGACCCATGGCGCGACAAACCGATAGCCGCCTTCGAGACGCCCCGAAAATGCATTGGCGTCGAACTGGGCGCGGAGCTGACTGGTACCGGCCGCGGTCACGGCGCGATCGGTAGTGATCTCCTGCCAGCCGTAAGCCAGGGCGCCAGAGATATAGGCCGCACCCACATCATGCCGGATAAACGCACCGGCCTGGAACAGGTCGGAATGCCCGGAGCCGCTGTTGGCAACGCTAAAATTGGTGCCGCCGCCGGCCAGCGCAAAGCCCGCGATCGTATAGGGCGAGATGCGATAGTCGGCGCCGACGGCAGTGCCGTAAATGCTCGAGGTCGTGTTGTTAGAACCGAGCGTTGCATTGCCATCGGTGGTCTGCGAGCCGCCAAAGCCCGCCGCCCATGTGCTCCAGCGCTGCTCGAAGGGCACGACCGGCGGAGCCTTGGTGAACATCGCATAGGCGTCATGCGCGGTACCAGCGTTTTGAGTGGAGGCATAACCCGTTGCCGCACCCGCGCCTGCCGTGCCGCCATCGCCACGCCCGTTGGCAAATGGATCCGTCATGACGCCCATGAACAGGTTCATCGCATCGAACGTCGTCTGCTGCGAAGCGGTCGCCAGTTCGCCTGAGGCCTGCGTCAGGCCCCCGGCGTAAGTGCTCCGAACACCAGCGGAATGCCGCCGGTGGTATTGAAGAAATTAGTTAGCGCGGTGGCGACATTCTGCTGATTGACGTTAAGGCCGCCGCCAAAGTTTGGAGCCGAAGGTCCGGACGGAGTAACTGGCGTGACCGGGTGAAGTTCAGCGCCAGATTGAGATAGGCGTCCTTGGCGTCGTAGCTCAGTGTGGAGCGGAAGTTCGCCGGCAGGTTGGTGTTGACCAGCCGAACCGAACGCACCGCTGAGGCTGCCCGCGGTCAGAATGGTGTACTGCTTCGAAATATAACTGCCGCTGGCGAACGTCGCATGGACGGTAGCGCCACCCAGTGACGCAGCGCCGGTGACATGAGCGAACGACGATGTGGTCGGGTTGATATTGACGGCATAGGTCGATGCCGCGGTAAAGCCGAGCAGGCCAATAACCGTCATCGAGGAGCCCGGCGTGCCCGAGCCCGGCGCGAGGGTGCCGCCCGTGTTGATCTGGGTGGCGCCGACGGCGCCGGTGCCGGTTAGCGTACCGTTGGCTGTTCACAGTGGACAGCGCTCGACGATAGCGATCGAGGTGGTGACGATAAGGGCGCCTGCGTTGACCGTGGTCGCGCCGGTATAGGTGTTGGTGCCCGCGAGCGTGAACGTGCCGCTGCCGGCTTTGATCAGACCAAAGGCCAACGTCCCATCCTGAATCACGCCAGAGAACGTTGTGCTGCTGTTGTTCCCGCCGGTCGTGAGCACGACACCGTCGCCGGAGACAACGCCGCCACCGCCGCCGGAATCTGACAGCGAACCGATGGTCGCGGAGAAGCCTCCCAAGTCAAGAGTTGCGCCACTGGCGACCTGATAGGCCGAGTTGGGAGAAAGACCATGCAGAATTCGGAGCGGACGACACCGGAAGCAACGATGGTGCTGTTCCGGTAAAAGCGCTGTTGTCTCCTATAAGTATGGTCAGATTGTTGTTGGCAGCACCGGTATTTTGAAAGGTCAGCTTGCCCGGCGCCGCTGATGTTGCCGTCTAGCCCGTAATTCGAGCTGCCGCGAAACGTACCGCCGCCAGCGGCTACCATCACGTTATTGATGAGGTCGGTGCCTTGGTCGTTTACCAGCGTGCCATTGTTTAGCGTGATCGCGCCGCTGCCCTAACGAACCATTCGGCACGCCCGGATTGCCGGCCACGATGGTGCCACCGCCTGAAATCGTGGTGCCGCCGGAATAGGTGTTTGCGCCGGTCAGCGTGAGTGTTCGGGCGGTATTGAGGGTGATCGAACCCGCCCCATTGGCCGCGTCTTGAATGACATTCGAAAGTGTAGCGCTACCGCCGTTCGCCGCACCCGGATCGATCGTCAGCGATCCACTGATGCTGATGCCGCCGGTTAGCGTGCCGGCCGTGGCACCGGAAGACAGCGTTAGAAAATTCGAGCCGCTGGTGAAGGTGATTGCGTCGGCTCGCACCGGAATCGTATCACCCGAGAGACCGCCGGCGATAAAAACTTCGCTGTTGACGATCGTCAGACCGGCGCCAACGACGCCGGCGCCTCCAACCCCGTTTGCTCCGTTCGCTGCTCCGCCCGTTCCGCCAGTACCTCCGTTGCCACCTGTTATCGTTCCTGCGTTTTGAAGCGTCGCGCCAGTTTGTGAGAAATCAATACCGATACCGCCGCTGCCGCCGCCGCCGCCTGTCGCCGGAGCGACGGTGGAGTTGCCGTTGCCGCCGTTGCCGCCAGCGCCGCCACGCACCGTGCTGGTCGCGCCGACTAAATAGGGGCCCGTACCGGCCAGTTCAGCACCATTGCCGCCCGCGCCGCCACCAGCACCGCCACTGCCGTTGCTAAAATAATTGGGGCCAATCCCGCCAGTTCCGCCGCTGAGGGTGAATGTACCGTTAGGGAGAGCCGTGTTGGAGTAACCGCCGCCGCCGCCGCCGCTGCCTAGCCCATTGGCGGAGCCATTGCCGCCGTTCGGCGACCCAAATGTTCCAGCAATACCGCCAGCCCCACCCCCAGCATTGGGGTCGGTACCAGGCTGATCCGCATCTCCGCCGCTGCCGCCGGTGTTTCCGCCTCCGACGTTGTTGGGACCGCCCTGCCCCCCGCCTGCGAAGGCAGTACCAACCGTCATGCTTTCGAATGCTGTCCCAACCACAATTATTGGCAATACGTCGATGGCTATTGCGCCAAAACAAGCAATCCAAGTGAACAGATCACGCCGTTGGGACACCGGTGCGCTTACGGGCTCCGCGGCGTCGTCGATCGCTCGCCTGCTCTTGAGGTCAAGGGACAGTACCGCGCCTCTCCGCCGTGGAGAAATTCCCCATGGCCGAATCATCTGAGCCCCCGATAGCCCCCGACTTTGGAAGCGATTTTAATCGATAGGGTGCTGCAATCACTGTCAATGACCGCGAGGCTGCTACCAGGCAGAACAGATCCTTTTCCAAAGGTCTGTTGCAGCGTGGCATCAGTCGCAACCGTGGACGTATGCTGGGCCGTCCGATTTGCTGCGGGTGCGTGCGGCAGAAACTGGAGGCCTACCACGAATACCGCGCGAGGCGTCGATGTCGCAGTTGGGTCATTCGCGTCGGTTTGACCGTGCGCCCATCACTTCCGGTCCGCTCCGATGAGCGGACATGCTTGGCGGCGCTTGCCGTTCGAGCGGTCTACGCTTCTCGGGCGAGATAGGCTGTTCCGAAAACCCTCCGAAAACGAGGGCTCAGAAACCTAACAACGACTTGATGTTTGGCGTCTCCAAAATTGCATGTTCTGAAACCACTGATTTTCGGAACACCTTTTAACTGCAATGAACTCCTAGAAGCAGGGGCGCGTTACCACTGGTACCGCACCACACCCTTGCCGGCGTAGCTGCGGGTGACGTCGGAGAACTCGCCTTCGAAGGTGGCCGCCGCCGACCAGCCGTTGATCCATTTCTTTTCCAAGGAGGCGGTGACCAGTGCGGAGTCAGCGGCCTGCGCTGCGCCATTGACGACGAAGGCTGCACCCGGCAGCGTCTGGAAAGTAGCTCCGATCGACCGATCCGGATCGTAGTCATGGGCCCAGGCGAGGCGTCCGCGCAACGTGAGAATGCCGTCGGTCATCGCCCAGGATTTGTCGGTGCGGATGCCGAGTTCGCTGCGCGTATCGGTGACGTCCTTGGCACCATAGGCCAGCGCGAAGGCGTTTGAGCCGACGGTCGCCTGCTCGGCATAGGCCGGCAGATCGAATGTCGTGAACTGCGCGGCGGCGTAAGGCGTGATGCCGACGCCGCCGACCCATGGCGCGACAAAACGATAGCCGCCTTCGAGACGCCCCGAAAATGCATTGGCGTCGAACTGCGCGCGCAATTGATCGGAGCCGGCCGCGGTCACGGTGCGGTTGGTGGTGATGTCCTGCCAACCGTAGGCGAGGGCGGCCGAGACGTAAGCCGCGCCCACATCATGCCGGACAAACGCGCCGGCCTGGAACAGATCGGAATGCCCGGAGCCGCTACCCGCAACATTGAAATTCGTGCCGCCGCCGGCCAGCGCAAAACCTGCGATGGTGTAGGGCGAGATGCGATAGTCGGCGCCAACGGCGGTGCCATAGACGCTCGAGGTCGTGTTGTTGGAGCCGAGCGTTGCGTTGCCATCGGTGGTCTGCGAGCCGCCAAAACCCGCCGCCCATGTGCTCCAGCGCGCTTCGAAGGGCACGACCGGCGGAGCCTTGGTGAACATCGCATAGGCATCGCTCGCCGCGCCGGTTTTTTGAGTCGAAGCATAACCCGTTGCCGCACCCGCGCCTGCCGTGCCGCCATCGCCGCGACCGTTGGCAAACGGGTCCGTCATGACGCCCATGAACAGGTTCATCGCATCGAAGGTGGTTTGCTGCGAACCGGTCGCCAGTTCGCCTGAGACTTGTGTCAAGCCACTCGGACTTAGCCCAAAGAACACCGACGGAATGCCGCCGGTCGCATTGAAGAAATTGGTCAATGCATTGGCGACGTTCTGCTGGTTGACGTTAAGGCCGGCATAGTTGGTGAAGCCGGCTTTGAGGTTCAGGAAGACGTCGTCGGCGCTGTAGCTCAGGCTGTCGCTTGCGCCTTGCGGAAGGCCGATATTAGTCACGCCCGAGAACGTCGTCCCGCCCAGCCCCCCTGTGGCGGTCAGAATCGTATACTGCTTCGATACATAATTGCCGGGCGAGAATTGCGCGTTGACGGTCGCGCCGCCCAGCGTCGCGGTGCCCGTGACGTTGGCAAGCGAAGAGGTCGCCGGATTAACCTGCACCATGTAGACGGCGCCGGAGACCAGCGCCAGGCTTGCCACCGTCATCGACGAGCCCGGCGTGCCATTACCGGGCGCGAAGGTGCCGCCGGCGTTGACCGTTGCTGCACCAGCGACGCCAGTGCCTCCAAGTGTACCGCCGTTGTTGACGATCATGGTCGAATTGGCCAGCGTCCCGTTCACCAGCAGCGAGCCGGCATTGATCGACCAGGGCAACACTGCAGTGTTGGTCCCGGTCAGCGTCCAGGCGCTGTTGCCCACTTTCTCAAAAACGCCGAAGCCTTGATATTGCGCAGAGGGTCCGATCGTCGAAACGTCAAAACTGCTGTTGGCCGCACCACCAAGCCGGAATGTGTCGGCGGTACTGAAGGCGACCACACTGCCGGTGATGCTGAAGCCGGCTTGCAGTTCGAGAGCGTTCGTGCCGCCCGTGAAGGTGATAGCATTGGCTTGCGCCCCGGTACCGCCATTGCCAAGACCACCCGCGATCGAGCCGCTGTTGACGATCGTCAGTCCGGAGCCGACGATGCCAGCTCCCCCCACACCTCCGAAGCCGCCATTTGCGGCGCCACCAGCGCCGCCCTGAATCGTTCCGGTGTTTGTGATCGCAGCTCCCGACGCCTGAATACCGGCGCCGCCGGTCCCACCACTGCCATCACTGCCATTGAATTGGGGTAGGGATGCGGATCCGAATCCGCCGACGTTCCCCAGGCCGCCTGCACCGCCCGAAATGATGCCACCGGTGTTAGTGAAAGTCGTTACCCCGCTGAGCGCGACCCCGGCGCCCCCCGGGCCGCCCATGCCGGCATTCCCGCCAAAGTTTTCCGTTCCGCTGCCACCGTGGCCGCCATTGCCGCCGCCACCGCCTGTGATTGCGAACGTATTGTTCAGACCGTTAACGCTGACAACGGCGCCATAACCGCCACCGCCACCGCCACCGCCACCACCGCCACCACCTTCCTGCCCGAAACCGCCGCCACCGCCATTGCCGCCAGCGCCCCCTGTCGCTCCCCCCGCGATGGTGCCGCTCGCGCCGTTTCCGGCAGTGCCGCCGCCGCCGCCGCCGCCACCGCCGCCGTTCGAGAAGCTGTTCGGTACCGCCAGGGCCGCCAGCGCCGCCATTGCCCGCGATCCCGGTACCTGCCGCGCCGGATGTGCCGCCCGTTATTGAGTCACCTGCGCCGGCGCCACCCGCGCCACCGAGACCACCCGTAACGGTACCAGAGGCACCACCGCCGCCACCACCACCGGGATTACCGCTGGAGACACCCGATCCACCGTCAGTTCCCGAAGTGCCGTTGAACCCTGGCCCGCCACCGGTCCCGCCCAGCACAGCGCCCACGGAACTGGCCCCACCATCGCCATCAGCCGCCATCGCAGGCGTCGCCATCAGCGGGCCGAGAACCAAGGCGCTGCCTGCCGCGACCAGGAAAGCCAGGGTCGCAGCGAGTGCCGTCGCTCTCAGTGAGCGATGCCGCGCCAGAGAATCGAATTTGCCTGAACGAACGCCAACAAATACCCAATCAAAAGTCATTCGCACCACGGCGAAAATATCACCGCACCCACGTTAAACGCCTGCTTCGATTCTGAAGCTTGTTCTACGACAATCTGAATGCGATCGATTAGCTCGTATAGCCGCTGGCGTGACAGACGGAACGAATATCGCGCGGTGTTGTAAAAATGCACGGAGTTCGTTCCGGTCATTCGCGTCGCTTTGACATTGCGCCGTCCACTTCCGGTTTGAGGAATTACCGTGACAGTGCACTTAATCGACCGAACGTACGACGCAACATGCCGTGTCACAATTCACAGGGTTAACCCGCTTGGCCTTGGTCAGGGCAGCGCCTTGACGAAGTCCATCGCCCTGGTCCATCCCGCATTTTCTATTTGAGCCAGAACACTCGCCGTCCGATAGGTGACCTTCTTGCCGACTTGCGTTCTACCGTCGCTTAATAAACGCAATAATTCTGCAGCGCGTTTTGCGCGATCTTTATGTTGCAGCGCTACTGGAACCCCTAAATCAAATTGAGCCGCGACCCAGGACACAAATTCACCCAGGCTCAACGTCTGTACGCTCGCCTGCGTAACGTTGCGGTGATAGCACGCCAGCGTCGAAGTGTTAGGATCGTTTGCGAAGATGCGTGGCAGCCAGATGGCGCGCCCGCGATCGCGTGAGTACATGATGTTTTCGTTGTCGGTGCCGCGGATGACAAGCGATGCATCGGCAAGGGGCTTTCCGGCCAAATCTGCGGGCCTCAAGTTTCTATTCCAACTCGTGACCGTCTCAAGCAGGAAATGTTCATCCGAGCCCTGCTGCAACGGAGTGACGTTTTCTCCAACAAGGAACGTCGTGACGCTGAAGGGCTGATTGTCGCCCGGGAAGCCGTCAGCATTTCCGAAATCGCGCTTGCGGTTGAATGCCAACAGCCTCTCCGCAGCCGCGTCGAGATTGACGCCCGTCGCCGGGCCGGGGCTTCCCTCGACCGCGAACTTATAATCGTAGCGTGCCGAAGTAGCGAGTTGTGCAATTTCCAGAGCGGATTTGGGCTGACCGCGATAATTTGCCCGCGCCACGACGGCAATCCCATGTGGAAAGTAAAATGCTTCGAAGTTGAACTTCGCCTCGCCGCCGCTGACGACGGTCACTGGTTGTTGGTCCAATCTGAAGGGAACAAGTTTTCTCCACGCCTGGACGCCGGTCATCGCGCCAGCTTGCTTGCCTTCAAAATAGTATTTCCAAAAGAAATTACCCTGGGGGCCATCCCAGGGCAGCTTAAGCGCTGCGATGGCCGGTCTGCCCGCCATGCAATCATCGAATGCCGCCGCGTAGCCACCGTACCGCCCGAGAAACGAATAGGGCGCGGGCACCGGAGTGGGGTCGTCCAGAATAGCTGGCACGGTCTCTACCCAGATGAAGGTGGTTCGAAAGATGGATATCTTCGTCAAGTTGGGCTTTCCTTTCCCAGGTAGCGATGATAAGCGGGAAGGTGACTGGGTCTCACGACCCCCCGCCTTTTGTTGAGGAGTGACCAAGTCCTGGAAGGACTTCTGCTCTACACACCAACCGAAGGCACCGGGGCAGCCCCAACGGGCTGCCTCACCTTTTTCGACCGCCGTTCATTGTCCTTGGCAAATTGTCCTTGGCACATGTTTCCTTGCACATGTTTCCTTGGCGCATTTTCTTTGGCACGACGGTGCTCCTAACAGCGCTTACGGGACTATTACGAAGCGCCCTTCGTCTGGAAGCTGCGTCCATTGAGCACTGGGTACCTTGCGTGGCCTGGTAACGTTTGCCACCGGCCGCCAATCGATGCGCCACCATTTCCCCGGTCTCCACCATCTCAGGCCAGGCTTTAGTTTCTTGAGAATCTCGCTCGCGTCGGTGAGCCGTCCATCTTGAATTCGCTGCACGATGTCCAGGGCTGCCTCGGGCGCAGCATTCTCGGATTGTAATACAGCGGGCGGAATGATCCAAAGCTGATCTGTCTCTGGCCACGCATCAAGAACAAAAACTCGCTCAGCAGCGTTGCCGCCAGCAAGGTGTGCTTGCTTCAACAAGGTCGTGCGTCTGAGGCGGCCCAGTTTTCTCAAGATAGACTGCGGTGTATCGTTGATGTTCGGGGTTATCCACCACAGCCACCAGGCATCCGCCCGGTGCGCGAGCCATTTAAGCACACACCAACCCGCATAATAGAACACGCACGCCCAGATCATCGTGATCGCAAATGTATAAAGGTAGTCTCTTAGTCCGTATCCAGAGAGATAATCTCGATGTCCGGTATTAAAATGAAAAATCTTCTCTAAATAAGAAACCATCCCTAAATAAGAAATCATCGTTGGATAAGCGAAAGCAAAAATGATGGAAAGCGCCACTGCGACGACCCAGAAGTTGCCGGTCGTTGCGGCTAGAGGGTAGGCGTCGCGCTGCGGCTGTGACTTGCCGAACGACCACAACAGCTGCCAAGTGAACAAGAACAAAACGCCGGGCAGAAAAAGCAAGGATGGGACGCCAATCTTGCCGAGAAAATCGGATTCGCCGAGAACAGCAAGTTCAATGTCCTGGGTCTTTGCGATCACGGAGGTAGTCCCGTCAGCAGCTGCCACCGACACGACCACGACCAGCGGATATTTCCCGGGTACCACCTGATCAGCGGGCGTTACGCTGTAGGTAAGCAGTTTGGTGCCGCCATAAGGCAACTCCAAGTCCGCCGGATTTTGAAAGTCTTTAGCGCCGGGACCCTTGATATCGATCGAGTTCGGTCCGTGAATCCGGGCATCGGTCACATTCAAAACTTGCGAAGATTTATTGGTGACAACCACGAATAGTTGGCGCGGCCGTTCGTGCGAAAGCGCGTCCAGGGATCCTTTGATATCGATTTCGGCAAGGCCCGGCGTCGTTGCGGCAGATGGCGGGGTGATCTTGACGGTTTGGAACAAGTAACGCTGCCGCTGGGCTTCCTTGCCCTCCTTGAAGCTGAGGGTGACATTCGCGCTAAGAGTTTCGGGGGCGAGCACTTTGTCCTTGCTGGGCTTTAGTTCGAGCATCCAGGTATGTTCGGCGTTTGCCGCAAGCTGGCCGCCGCCGGCAATTGACGGAGGACCGTCAATTGTCGTCGTAATGCCATCGTTGGAGAACAACGACATCACGACGTCGGATAGCTCCTCACTTCCGGCCTTCAGCCGAACTCGCACGTGGAGCGGCTCGGCGGTCGACACCGTTCGGCCATCAATACTCGTCGGACTTACGTCCAGCGAGGCAGCAACATTTTGTGCCGGTGCGGCAATCTTGATAGACTGGAACAGGTAGTGTTGCCGTGACGGGTCTTTGCCGTCCTTGAAAGCGACCGTTATGTTGACGGCGCGTGGCCTTGGCTCCAGCGCATGAATGTTGGCCCCCACTAGCCGCAACATCCAGACACGTTCCGCGTTTTCGGGAAGTTTGGCCAAATCGGCGGCTGAGGGCATCTGCTCAACGGTGGCTGCAATATCGTCGTTCGAGAAGGCCGATAGCGCGATATCGCAAAGATCGTTGTCAGCCGCCTTAAGGCGTACTTGCACCAAGATGGGGTCGGCCAGCGACAGCATTCGTCCCTCGACCGTCGAGGGGTTGACGTCGAGTGAAGCTGCCTGTTTCGGTGTTGCGTCGTTTGCGCGCGCTGCGAAACCGCTCAAAGTGCAAGTGTTGACGATGATTGTGCCAAAGAGAGCAATCGCCCACCATCGAGCAAACATCGCAACCCCAACTCAATTTGATATAATAGCTGCGCGTGTCTTGGCTAATTTGAGTGTCACAAGTGTCCGATAAAACTACCCTACTTGTGATTGAATTCAAGTGGCGGTGAAGCTATTTTAGCGCTCTGCCGATAACACGGAGCGAGTTTCTTCCTTTTGGGTCTCGACGCATTGCGGAGAGAGACGTGCCGGAAAAGCTGATTCCATTTCGTCCAAGTGACGCCGTCGATTCAGCTGCGGCCGAACTTCTACGGAAAATTCGGCTGGCTTATTTTGAAAAATCCCGAGAATTGGCGCTATGCGTCGGGACGGATCTATCCTCGGCGGCACTCGTTCTATCGTTATACTTCCAGGCATGGATGCGTGACCTGACGCTGCGGTACGGGGCGAGCGCAGGTACCCCAGCGGCGGTACACAGAAGTGAAAACTGCGTAAGAGCCTACATTGTCTCGCTGGAATTGCTGGCGCGTCATCTGCCGGCAACCCCCGAGGGAACCGAGCTGGCCGTGTCTGAAGCCTTCCTTCACGCGGTCCCTCCGTTGCTTCAGTTGGCCTTCGAGGTTCACGCCTTACGTGAGTTCGCGGTCCGGATCGGCGAAAACCGCGTCAGAGTGAGCGCCAACGGAAATACGCTAAGCTTTGAGGACCTCCACGGGCTTAGTGCGGGCTCGATGATCCAGACCGAGGACGAACTCGCCGACATGGTGCAGGGGTTACCGGCGCAGAAACCCTTGCTCCCACCGGCGCCAGTCTTGCCGGATCATTTCGGTAAGCTCACGCCGAAGACCAGTCCCCCGCTCGATCACATTCGGCTTAGGTATCGTCGTGACTTTATCGCGGAATGTTATGCGGGGTTGAATGACTACGTCGACGCGCTCCGCTGGTTGATGAACATCTTCCAAAACCTGGCACTCAAAACGCTGCCTCCAATTGGCGAAAGTACCCGCATTGGAAATACAACATGGCGGGAGCTTCGATCCTTTTGGTACTTTCACTACGCACTATGCCAGGAACATTTTACAATAGCGCTTGGTGAGTATGCTCTGAGAAGAGAGCCTCGTGCCAGGTATCCGTCAGCTTCGTATCTCTCTCTGCCAGGTGCGCTGGGCGAACGTGATTTTATTGTCCACGCCGCAACTCTGACGGACCTGGTGTGCTTCACCTCACCCTCGACATTGATTGACCTTGCAACGAAGGTCATTTCAATCGGTCAAGTTGAGGCCGGTGGATTGCTCGATCGGATGATCTACCGCTTGGTGCCGGGAGCGATTCCGTCCGCAGACAACATGTTCTCGGCATTGATCGAGCTCGCGCCGTTGAGGCTCCTGCTGGTTCCCTCGTTGGGCATGTTATCGACAGCGGACTCCGAAACAATGCAGAGATTCATCGAGGTCATTGACTCGAAGGCTTTCCATGGCGTGGTAGGCAGGGCCAAGGCTTCGGTGGCCGCGGAAACCGGCAAGTCCTTCTCGCAGTTTGGCAATCTCCGGACCGTCGTTGACGAAAAATTAAAAGGGCCGAACGGCAAGGACCTCGTCGATATTGATCTTGGTGTTTACGACGAGACGAACGAACTATTGGTTTGTTTCGAATTCAAAAGCACCCGCTTGCAGGACGTCCGTAACATCAATTCATTTGAAGCTACGGTGAGAGATGCCTGCGATCAATTGACCACGGTAGTAAATCATTTGAATGAGAATGACGGAGCGCATTTCAAGCGGATTTTCAAATCCGGCACCAAGCCTCGCCGAATTGTCCCAGTTATCGTAACACGCCGCACCTATGGACTCGGAGAGTACGCCGGCGTGCCAGTTATCACCCTCGTTGCGCTTGGTAAATTGCTTCAGCAAGCCGGTGGCGACATGTTCCGCTTCGTGGAGTTGGTCGAAAAGCGTGATCTTGCGCAGGCCGCGGAAGCCCGACACCCGACCGAAACCGCAACCATCTCGATTGGGGAATATCAGTGGTGCGTACCCGGCCGGCGGGTCTAGGAAATGTTCGCGGCCAGCCTTTGAATTGCGCTGACAGTATTGGTGCAGTCCACCACTGCACTGTCACCGCAATTGACCAGGATGCGTGCCTTGAGGAAAGAGTCCGCCGTGGGATCAACCTGATTTGGGTCGTCCAGTCCCATGGATTGCTTCGCTTCGCTCGCAATGACGGCTTGGCTTTCTGAAATTAAATCCGAGCGCACATCTCGGCCCATTCGTCATCCCGGCCTCCGAGCTGCGACCCATAACCACCGCAAGTGGAGTTCTGCGAAAGTCTTTGAACGGCGCACCAAAACGAAAAGTCGCAGCGTATGGGTCCCCGCGCGCGCGGGGACGACGATGGATTTACTCCGGCTTCTTCCCGAGCTGCTCGTGCGGACGGCCGAAATCGGGCACCGCGGAATCCTGGCCGATCTCGACGATGCCGCGGCGGATCGCACGGGTGCGGGTAAAATGCTCGAACAGCGCCTCACCATCGCCGCGACGGATGGCGCGGGTGAGCTTGGAGAGATCCTCGTTGAAGGTGCCGAGCATCTCCAGCACGGCGTCCTTGTTGGCCAGGAACACGTCGCGCCACATGATCGGATCGGAGGCCGCGATGCGGGTGAAGTCGCGAAAGCCGCCCGCCGAGAACTTCATCACTTCCGACGAGGTGACCTGGCCGAGCTCGTCGGCGGTACCGACGATGGTGTATGCGATCAGATGCGGCAAATGGCTGGTGATCGCGAGCACCAGATCATGATGGTCCGGCGTCATGACCTCGACCTTGGCGCCCAGCGATGTCCAGAATGCGCGCAACCGCTCCACCGCGTTCGCATCGGTGCCTTCCGGCGGCGTGAGGATGCACCAGCGATTGATGAACAGTTCGGCGAATCCGGAAGTCTGGGCCGGAGTGCTCGGTGCCGGCGACGGGATGCGCCGGCACGAAATGCACGCCTTCCGGCAGATGCGGCGCCATTTCCCGCACCACCGCGCCTTTCACCGAGCCGACATCGGATACGATCGCCCCCGGCTTGAGCGAGCTCGCGATCTCTTCCGCGACCGCGCCGCAGGCGCCGACCGGGATGCAGAGGATGACCAGATCGGCGTCGCTCGCCGCTTCGGCATTGCTACCAACGACATGGTCGACAATGCCGAGCTCCGACACCCGCGCGCGGGTCTTGGCGGAGCGCGCGGTGGTGACGATCTCTCCCGCAAGGCCCTGGGCGCGTGCGGCACGCGCGATCGAGCCGCCGATCAGCCCAAAGCCGATCAGCGCGATCTTTTTGAACGGCGGTGCGACGTTCACTTGCACGCCATGAAGTCGCGCAAGCCGTCAAGCACCAGGCGATTGGCCTCCTCGGTGCCGATGGTCATGCGCAATGCGTGCGGCAGGCCGTAATTGTTCAACGCGCGCAACACCAGGCCGCGGTTGGTCAGGAAAGCGTCGGCATCGGCCGCGGTCTTGCCTTTCTGCAGCGGGAAATGGATCAGGATGAAGTTGGTCACGCTCGGCGTGACCTTGAGGCCGAGCTTGCCGACCTCCTCTGTCAGCCAGTTGCGCCATTTTTCGGTGTGCGCCTTGGACATTTGCTGGTGCGTGGTGTCCTCGATCGCGGCGACCGCCGCCAGCATCGCCGGCGTCGAAACGTTGAAAGGTCCGCGAATCCGGTTCACCGCGTCGACGATCTCGGCCGGGCCGAACATCCACCCGATCCGTAACGCCGCGAGCCCGTGGATCTTCGAAAACGTGTGGGTCATCACGGTATTGTCTGTTGTCGCCACCAGTTCGATGCCGATCTCATAATCGTTGCGCGACACATAGTCGGAATAGGCGGCATCGAGCACCAGCAGCACATGTGGCGGCAACTGCGCCCGCAGCCGCTTGACCTCGTCGAACCGAAGATAGGTCCCGGTAGGATTGTTCGGATTGGCGAGCCAGACCAGTTTGGTGCGCGGCGAGACCAGTTTCAGGATCGCATCGACATCGGCGGTGAAATGGGTCTCCGGAGCGACGACGTTGATGGCTCCGTTCGCCTTGGTCGCGATCGGATACACCAGAAAGCCATGGGTGGTGCTGATGGCCTCGTCGCCATGACCAAGATAGGCGTGCGCGAGCAAATTAAGAATTTCGTCGGAGCCGGCGCCACAGATGATGCGGTCGGGGTCGAGTCCGAAGGTGCGGCCGATCGCCTCGCGCAGCACGCGCGATGTCCCCTCCGGATAGTCCTCGAGGTGGGCTGCCGCCTTCTTGTAGACCTCCATCGCCTTCGGCGAGGGCCCGAATGGCGTCTCGTTGGCCGACAGTTTGAACACCTTGCGGCCCGGCCCAGGCACCGGGCTTTTGCCCGGGGTGTAGGGCGCAATATCGAGGATGCCGGGATTCGGCACGGGGCGGGACATCTTCAACTCCGGATTATCGAGGCGACTTTTCGGACTTCGCCGCCCCTTTTGGGGGCACCGTATAGCGCGTTGCGTGGCTGCCGACGAGAGCCGTTGAACGCACTGACGCACCGGCCTCGATCAACGCCGACTTTATCTTTTCAAGGCTGGTGGGGCCCGTTACCGATACCAGCAGGGCGGCGCCGTCGAAGGCGGTATCCGGCACCGCGACGATTTCCGCTAGCGGCGACACCGCGCGCGCGATCTCGGCGTTCCAGCCGGATACCCGCACACTCCACATCTCGACTTCGGTCACCATGGCGCTGTCGGCAACGCGCGACACCACGAACACCGGCAGTGCTGCCGGATGGTCGGCACGTTCGACAAAGGGCAGCCGTGCGATGATCTTCGGCGCGCCATCGGCTTCGAGCGCGATCCACCACGGGGTGCGGCTGGAGGTCGCGGAGACCAGCGCAAGATCGCCCTTCGATTTTGCGACCGCCTCGACCGCGGCTGTCGCGCTGAAATGCGAGACGTAAGGGACGGTGAAGCCGAAATGGAATCGCGCCGAATCCCGCATCGCGGATTCGCCGAGCGAAATATCGGCATGGACCGAGAACGGCGCCTGTACGTAGGTGAATGTGGAGATGATGACCCGCCAGATGCTTTCGACGGTGTCGAGCGGCAGGATGCCACGATGGCGTTGCACCAGCCGGCGCATCATGTCGGCCTCGCGCGCCGGACGGAATGCCGAGCCGACTTCCTGGGTCTGCTTCACCGAGATCAGGCGATCGATGATGTCGCCGCGCGCCATCAGCAGGCCGTGGACCTGTTCGTCGATGGCGTCGATCTCTTTGCGCAGCACCTCGAGCGAGGGCGGAGCGGGGGGCGGTTTGGACATGTTCGAACCCGGCGACATTTCACTCACCCTCAGGAGCGTGGCTTAAGCCCTGCCTGGAAGGATGAAAACCCGTTCTGTCTCATGGTTTGAGACGGCGCAAGGGTGGCTCCTTGCCAGGAGGCCCTCGAAGCCATTCTCGATCAAGTATCCGGTTAGGTTAATGGCCGGACGATCTTGACGAAAACCGTCATCGGGACTAGCTTTATCTTATTCCGTGGTCATTTGAGCCGGCCGGCTTGCAGCCACGTTAAACAACTCGCTAAACAGGCCGGGGACACAAGTGATCCCGGCCGAACCTATGTTCAGGCCGGGTTTTTTATGGCCTGATTTCCGGTGGTTTGGAAACCTCCCGAGAGGTCGGTAACGATGGTAGGCGTACAGTCAATACCAAGCCCGGCGATCCATGCGGAGGAGCGCGCGCACGAGGCGGACCATCCGAACTCGCTATTGGCGGCGTTTGGAACGGACCAGCCGTTGAAACTCGATTGCGGCATCGATCTCGCGCCGTTCCAGATCGCTTACCAGACCTATGGCAAGCTCAATGCCGAGCGTTCCAACGCCATTATGATCTGCCACGCGCTGACGCTTGATCAGCACGTTGCCAACGTCCACCCCCTAACCGGCAAGCCCGGCTGGTGGCAAACCATGGTTGGCACCGGCCGCCCGCTCGATACCGACAGGTATTTCATCATTTGCGCGAATGTCATTGGCGGCTGCATGGGCTCTACCGGGCCGGCCTCGACCAATCCTGCCACCGGTAAACTTTGGGGGCTGGATTTTCCGGTCATCACAATCCCCGACATGGTGCGCGCGCAGACGATGCTGATCGACCGGTTGGGGATCGAGACCTTGTTCTGCGTGGTCGGCGGTTCGATGGGCGGCATGCAGGCGCTGCAGTGGATCGCCGCCTATCCCAAACGGGTGTTCTCGGCATTGCCGGTGGCATGCAGCACCCGACACTCGGCGCAGAATATCGCGTTCCACGAGCTCGGCCGGCAGGCCGTGATGGCCGATCCGGACTGGCGTCATGGCCGCTATTTCGAAGAGGGCACCTATCCGCATCGCGGCCTCGGCGTCGCGCGGATGGCTGCGCATATCACCTATCTCTCGGACGCCGCCCTGCATCGCAAGTTCGGGCGGCGAATGCAGGACCGCGAGCTGCCGACATTCTCGTTCGACGCGGACTTCCAGGTCGAAAGCTATCTGCGCTACCAGGGCTCCTCCTTTGTCGAGCGGTTCGACGCCAACAGCTATCTCTATCTGACGCGGGCGATGGATTATTTCGACATCGCCGCCGATCATGATGGCGTGCTCGCGGAAGCGTTCCGCGGCATTCAGGCGCGGCTCTGCGTGGTTTCGTTTACCAGCGACTGGCTGTTTCCGACATCCGAGTCGCGCGCCATCGTGCATGCGCTCAACGCCAGCGGCGCGCGGGTGTCATTTGCCGAGATCGAGACCGATCGTGGACACGACGCATTCCTGCTCGACGTCCCTGAGTTTCTCGACATCTCGCGCGCGTTTCTGGAATCCGCCGCCGCCGCGCGCGGCCTGACCGGGACAGGCACCTGACATGACCACGCAGCAACGGACCATGCCGTTGGCCGCCGCCGCTGCGCGCGGCAGTGAGAACTATCGCGGCGATCATCTGCTGGTGGCGCAGATGGTCGAGCGCGGCTCCAAGGTGCTCGACGTCGGCTGCGGCGAGGGCGATCTGTTGCTATTGCTGGAGAGCCGGGGCATCGACGGCCGTGGCATCGAACTGTCGCGCGAGGGCGTCAACCGGTGCGTCGCCAAGGGTCTGGCGGTGGTCCAGGGCGACGCCGATACCGACCTCGTCAATTATCCCGACGATGCCTTCGATTATGTGATCCTGTCGCAGACCTTGCAGGCGACGCGGCAGCCGCGGGTGGTACTGGAGAATCTGTTGCGGATCGGCCGGCGCGCCATCGTGTCGTTCCCCAATTTCGGTTTCTGGAAGATGCGGCTGCAATTATTGGTCGGCGGCCATATGCCGCGGACCGAAAATCTGCCGGCGACCTGGTATGACACGCCGAATATCCACTTCTGTACCATCAAGGATTTCGTGCAGCTCTGCGACGAGATCAACGTCAAGATGGAGCGCGCGGTCGCGCTCGATCTCTACGGCCGGCCGCTGCGGCTCAACGCGCCCTGGTGGTTCTGGAATATGTTCGGCGAGCAGGGCGTGTTCCTGCTCAGCCGCGCCGGGAAGAGCGCGGTAATTTTTGGTTGTCATTCCGGGGCGCGTCGAAGACGCGAGCCCGGGATTCCTGAGATTCCCCGATGCGCACTTGCGCATCTGAGGTCTCGTGTTCGGACTATCCTGCTAGTCTATGACAGGCTTTCCTAATCAGCGACCATCGACCTTGGGTCTCGCACCGGCCAGCGTCCGGCTTCGACCAGGGCTGATGAAGCGTTCGACCGTTTCATTGAACAGCGCCGGCTCCTCGAGATTGAGCACGTGGCCCGACTTTGGAAATATCGCGAGTCCCGCGGCGGGCAGGTGCTGCTTCAGGAACAGGCTCGGCTCGATGCAATTGTCGTCCTCGTCGCCGCAAATGATCAGGGCCGGCGTCGGGACTTTTCGGATGGCGTCGGTCAGGGTATAGATCGAGGGCCTGCCGCCCTGGAAGCCGCGCATGGTGTTGGCCGAGCCCCTCGAATCGTGCCGCGCCAGCGCCGCATAGAAGTCCGCGTGTCCGCGCGGGTCCTTCAGAAGAAACGGAATCCGGCTCGGTGCTTCGCGGGTGACCTTCGCGACCTCGGCGGACCCGATCGTCTCGAACTGTTCGGCGGTATCCCGGCATTGCTTGCGGAAAGCGTCGAGATTGCCAAGGTCGGAGCCGGAGCCCACCGCGGCCAGCGTCATCGACAAAGCGCGTTCGGGCGCGTTCAGCCCGATCTGCAACGATGAATAGGAGCCCATCGAAAGGCCCACAAAATGCGCCTTTGCGATTTTGAGGTGATCGAGAACGGCGAGCGCGTCGGTGTAGAAGTGCGTGTAGGTGTAAGCCTCGGCCGAGGGCGGAGCCTCCGACGGCGTATAGCCTCGCGCGGAATAGGAGATGCAGCGGTGCGCGCGCGAGAAATAGCGCATCTGCGGCTCCCAATTGGTGTGGTCGGCCGCGAACTCGTGCAGGAAAATGATGGGCGTCCCGCTGCCGGCCTCTTCGAAATAGAGGCGGACACGATCGTCGGTGACGGCATAGGGCATTTGCTGTTCCTCTTCGTAGGCCGGCCCCGTAAATCGCAGTTAATATTCGCGGCTGCAATGAGGCGACGATCGTTTCTTTTTCGTCACGGAAATCATCGCGGAATGACCTCGAAACCGATTCCGCACTGCCGCATCACGTCTTGCTCTCGCCATACCCAAACTCGCAATACGCCCCCGGATGTCGGTTCGTTTACGCGCCGATGGGAGTAGGGGGTGTCAAAGAGGATTGAGTATGGTTCAGTTGCGTGCGTTTCTTCGGTTGCTTCGCGTCTCGTCACTTCGCGCTGTCACGTTGGCCTTGTGTTCGGTCGCGATCGTTGCGTCGGCCAGCCCGGCTTCGGCAAGATCTCACCACGGCGCGGGGCGATATGCTCATGCGCGTCACTATTCGCGCCACGCCAGCCGGCACATCGGTAGGCACTTTGCATCTCGTCATTATCGGCACATCGCGCGCACGTCGCGCTGGGAGCGCGGAATAGCGCAAATGCAGGCGCGGGGCTTTGCCGACACCCATGCCAGCCTGTCGTCGGGTGCTGTTTCCGGCTGCGACGTCGGCCGGCTTCGGTTCTTCGAATGTCGTTGCCGAGGCGCGCCGTTATCTCGGCGGCAATCCCACCGGTCGGGGAAGCCTGTGGTGCGCGCGGTTCATGAACATGGTTTTGCAGCGTTCCGGCTTTCACGGCACCGGCTCGGACATGGCGAGTTCATTTGCCCGTTACGGCCAGCGGGTCATCCGGTCCGCAGGTCGGCGCGATTGCCGTGATGGGACGGCGGGGCGGCGGACATGTCGGCGTGGTCAGCGGCATCGACGCCAAAGGCAATCCGATCGTGGTTTCGGGCAACAATGGCAATCGGGTCAGGGAAGCTCCGATCTCGCGCGGCCGGATTTACGCCTACGTCGTACCGACAGGCTGACGCTTCATTGGCCTCTCCCCGCTTGGCGCCGGGAGAGGCCAATGGGTGTTCCGATTTCTGCTGGTTGGATCGGAGACATGCGGCCCTCTCGGCAGGTTCCGCGGCCGGCGGCCGCCGCACACGAATTTGTGAAGTCGCCTCTTCCGTTTCCGGAAACCTGTTCCCACATTTGCCTCAAGCCGGCGCGAGCGTCGGCGACCGACCGCCGGCCGGTTGAGGAATGTCAACGCGGCCTGCGGAAACCCAATGAAGATGCTGTTTCCGTGCCTTCGGGGCGGAGCGGCAGGCTGAGGGAATGAACCATGAATATTGAAAAATACACCGAGCGTGCGCGCGGTTTTATCCAGTCGGCGCAATCGCTCGCGATGCGCGACGGCCACCAGCAGTTTTCGCCGCTGCATATGCTCAAAGTGCTGCTGGACGACAGCGAGGGGCTCGCCGGCGGTCTGATCGACCGCGCCGGCGGCAATTCGCGCGCGATCCTCAAGGCGACCGAGGACGCGCTCAACAAGCTGCCGAAGGTTTCCGGAAGCGGCGCCGGGCAGGTCTATCTCGCGCCGGAACTGGCGCGGGCGTTCGACGCCGCGGAAAAGGCCGCCGAGAAGGCCGGCGACAGCTTTGTCACGGTCGAGCGGCTGTTGCTGGGGCTGACGCTGGAGAAAGACAGCGAGGCCGGCGGCATCCTGAGAAAGGGCGGCGTCACGCCGCAAAACCTCAATGCCGCGATCGAAGCCTTGCGCAAGGGCCGCACCGCCGACAGCGCGACGGCCGAGAACGCCTATGACGCGCTGAAGAAATATTCCCGCGACCTGACCCAGGCGGCGCGCGACGGCAAGCTCGATCCGGTGATCGGGCGCGACGAGGAAATCCGCCGCACCATCCAGGTGCTGTCCCGCCGCACCAAGAACAATCCGGTGCTGATCGGCGAGCCCGGCGTCGGCAAGACCGCGATCGTCGAAGGTCTGGCGCTGCGGATCCTCAACGGCGACGTGCCGGAAAGCCTCAAGGACAAGAAGCTGCTGTCGCTCGATCTCGGCGCGCTGATTGCGGGTGCCAAATACCGCGGCGAGTTCGAGGAGCGGCTGAAAGCCGTGCTGCAGGAAGTCACCTCGGCCGAAGGCAGCATCATCCTGTTCATCGACGAGATGCACACGCTGATCGGCGCCGGCAAGGCCGACGGCGCGATGGACGCGTCCAATCTGCTGAAGCCCGCGCTGGCGCGGGGCGAATTGCATTGCATCGGCGCCACCACGCTCGATGAGTATCGCAAGCACGTCGAAAAGGATGCGGCGCTGGCGCGGCGGTTCCAGCCGATCTTCGTCAGCGAGCCGACGGTCGAGGATACCATCTCGATCCTGCGCGGCCTGAAGGACAAATACGAACAGCATCACGGCGTGCGCATCACCGATTCGGCGCTGGTGGCGGCGACCACGCTGTCGAACCGCTACATCACCGACCGTTTCCTGCCCGACAAGGCGATCGACCTGATGGACGAGGCCGCGGCGCGGCTGAAGATGCAGGTCGATTCCAAGCCGGAAGAACTCGATTCGATGGATCGGGAAATCATCCGGCTGAAGATCGAGCAGGAAGCGCTGAAGAAGGAAAGCGACGCCGGCTCGAAAAGCCGCCTGCAGACGCTGGAAAAGGAACTCGCCGAGCTCGAGAAGAGCTCGGCGGACCTGACCTCGCGCTGGAGCGCGGAGAAAAACAAGCTGTCGAACGCGCAGAAGCTCAAGAGCGAGCTCGACGGCTTGCGCATCGAACTCGCCAACGCCCAGCGCCGCGGCGAATATCAGCGCGCGGGCGAACTGGCCTATGGCCGGATTCCCGAGCTTGAGAAGAGGCTCGCCGAGATCGAGGCCAAGGAAAACTCCGGCGAGATGATGGAGGAGGCCGTCACCGCCAACCACATCGCGCAGGTGGTCTCGCGCTGGACCGGCGTGCCCGTCGACAAGATGCTCGAAGGCGAAAAGGACAAGCTGCTGCGGATGGAAGACAGCCTCGGCAACCGCGTCGTCGGCCAGGCCGAAGCCGTGCATGCGGTGGCGACCGCGGTGCGCCGTTCGCGCGCGGGCCTGCAGGACCCCAACCGCCCGATGGGCTCGTTCATGTTCCTGGGCCCCACCGGCGTCGGCAAGACCGAACTGACCAAGGCGCTGGCGGAATATCTGTTCAACGACGAGACCGCGATGGTGCGCCTCGACATGTCCGAATACATGGAGAAGCATTCGGTTTCGCGGCTGATCGGCGCGCCTCCGGGCTATGTCGGCTATGACGAGGGCGGCGCGCTCACCGAAGCGGTGCGGCGGCGGCCCTATCAGGTGGTGCTGTTCGACGAGATCGAAAAGGCGCATCCCGATGTCTTCAACGTGCTGCTGCAGGTGCTCGACGACGGCCGCCTGACCGACGGTCAGGGCCGCACCGTCGATTTCCGCAACACGCTGATCATCATGACCTCGAACCTCGGTTCGGAATTCCTGGTCAACCAGCCGGAAGGCGAGGACACCTCGGCGGTGCGCGAGCAGGTGATGGGCACGGTGCGGGCGCATTTCCGCCCCGAATTCCTCAACCGCGTCGACGAGATCATCCTGTTCCACCGCCTGCAGAAGAGCGAGATGGGCCGGATCGTCGAGATCCAGTTCGCCCGGCTGCAGAAGCTGCTGGAGGAGCGCAAGATCGTGCTCACGCTCGATGCGGCGGCGCGCGACTGGCTTGCGGCCAAGGGCTGGGATCCCGCCTATGGCGCACGGCCGCTGAAGCGGGTGATCCAGCGCAATGTGCAGGATCCGCTGGCCGAGATGATCCTGGCCGGCGACATTGTCAGGACGGCGATCAGCGTCGCGATCTCGGCGAAGGGCAACGTGCTGACTTTCAACGGCAAGGCGCCGCAGACCGCCGAGATCGCGCAGTTCGAAACGCCGGTGCCGAAGCGGAAGCTGAACTGAGCGCAAGCTAACGAACGGCCCGGTCGCATCGAGACGGGCCGGCCAGTTCGCATGCCGGGACGTCAGCTCGCGGCTAGATCGCGTTCAGCGATTGGCTGACCTGGCTCAGCGATTGCTGACGCCGCAGCGGCTGCCGGCGGCGTCGGAGATGCGCGCGCCGCTGCTGCGGTTGTTCATCATGGCGTCGAGCCGGTCGCGTTCCTTCTCGAAGCCCGCCAGCAGCGGCCCTTCGAGCGAGCGGCCGCGCGGCAGCTTGATGCGCATCGGATCGACGAAGCGGCCGTTGACCAGGATTTCGTAGTGGACGTGGGCGCCGGTCGATTGTCCGGTCGAGCCGACGAAGCCGATCACCTGGCCCTGCCGAACCCGCTTGCCGACCTCCAGGCCCTTGGCGAAGGCCGACATGTGGCCGTAGGCGGTCTCGTAGCCGTTGTTGTGCTTCAGCTTGACGTATTTGCCGTAGCCGCCTTCCCAGCCGGCGACTTCGACGACGCCGTTGCCGGAAGCGAAAATCGGCGTGCCGTAGGCCGTGGCCCAGTCGACGCCGGTGTGCATCTTGACGTAGCCGAGGATCGGATGGCGGCGGCTGCCGAAGCCGGATCGCATGATCGCGTTGTTGACGGGCTTGCGGACCAGGAACTTCTTCGCGCTCTTGCCGGTCTCGTCGTAGTAATCGACCACGGAGTCGTCGGGGGTCTGGAAGCGGTAATATTTCTTGGTCTCGCCGCCGACCGTGAGCGAGGCGAACAGCACCTCGTTCTTTTCGGTGATGGTGGAGCCTTCGTCTTCGCCGGCGAAGAACACGTCGAAGGAATCGCCGGGCTGCACCTTGCGCTGGAAGTCGACGTCGTAGGAGTAGATCCGGACCATGTCTTCGATCACGGTCGCCGGCACCTTGTTGCGCAGCGCGGTCTCGTAGATGCTTTGATAGAGCCGCACCCCGGTCCCATCGTCATCGTCGTCGTCGTCACTGTTGTTGTCGGCGCGTCTCGGTGACGGTGTTCATGCTCTGCACGTCGACGGCGACGTATTTGCCGAGATCGGACAGCGCGGCGACGGCTTCGACGGCGGAATCGTTGGCGACGATCACCCGGTAGGGCTGCAGCCGCTGGCCGGGCCCGGGCCGGCGGGCGCCATCAGGATGCGCAGCTTCTCGCCTTCCTTCAGTCCGCCGTCGCGGCCGCGGGCGCCGAGCGTCGCGGCGATCGCCTTCGCCTCTTCCGGCGTGGCGCCCTGATCGCGCAGGATCGAGGTGACGGTATCGCCCTTCTTGACCATGTGAACGCGTTCGCCGGACGGATTGCCGCCGGTGACCTGGTCTTTGGTCTTCGGCAGCAGCGTGACGTTTTCCGGGACCACCCGGGTTTCGAAACCGGCATAGGGATCGGCGACGGTGCCCTCGGTGGCATAGGCCAATTTGAGGTCGGGCTGCGCGCCGCTGACGTCGGCGGTGGCGTTGGCGAGCGCGGCGTAGCGCACGCCGCTGCGTTGCCGCGCCAGTTCGAGGCATCGCGCACCCGCATCAGGACCTCGTCGAGCGCGACCACCGCGGCGAGCTTGGCCTTGGGCAGGATCGGCGCGAGATCCTTGGTGACGAACGAAACCTCGGCATCGGGTTCGGCGGCGTCGGCGTTATTCGGCATCGTCGGCGGCGGCGGGCGCGGCGTCGCCGACATCGGTCAGCATGCGCTGGGCGTTGAACGGCGGGATCTTGGCGCTGAGATCGCTGGTGGTCATCGACAGATTGCCGGAGATCCGGATGAACGGCCGCACCCGCATCACGTCGCGGTTGCCGACGCGGGTGACCGTCGAAACCCGCACCACGTTGCGCGCGGCGGTCGATTCGCCGGGCGGCGGCAGGCGATCGCTCTTGCGCAGGCTGGCGGTTCGGTCGTTGGCGCCGAACGCGCCGCGCAGCGCGCCCTCGACGCGTTCCGGCACCTTGGCAAAGGTCATTTCGCCGTCGAGCGACGCAAAAACGGCGCCGCCGATCAGAGCCGCGCCGCACAGACCGGTCAGGATGGTGCCGCTAAACCATTGCACGGAGACGCGGCGGCGATCGATCACCGCGGCTTCGGAGCCATCGACGGAAAGCGGCGGCTCGTGACCAAGATCGATGATCCCGGTCTCGCGTCCGTAGCCGCCCCCGCGTGACGTCCTGTGGTTCAAACCACCGTCCCCCCAAATTCCATCAACATTCGACAAGACCTTCGCTCATGCCTGGACCCGCATTCGCCCTCTTGAGGGGAGATCCGGGAGCACGGCGTGCCGCATGGATGTTCGGGAATCAAAGGCCAAAAGGCTGGCCGGAATCACGAACAACAATGGTGTGCAAATCTCTCGATGTTTCTCGGCCGCAAGGAAAAGGCGACGGGTTCATGGAAGATCGCCGATCCCTTAAGTGGATAACCGCCGGCAGCCCCCACTGGCACCCGGCGATTCAATGCTTACGTTCTAGTCAGAACGTCGCAGGATTGTGGCTCAAGTACGGCGTAAAGTCCCTAAAAATCGAGACTTCTTCGCGGTCCGAAGATTCTCGTGTCATGATGCGACGATTTGTTGACAACAACCGTTGACAACGCCGATCGGGCGGGCTTATAAACCGCCCACTGAGCGCGGCGCTGTCTTGGCCCTTGGCCAAGGCAAGTTTTCGTGCCCGTGAAGCTCCTCACTAAGATGAGTGAATCAACAGCCGATAGCAATCGGTTGTCATTTGCCGTCGAATGAGGTCTTCGGAAGAGTTCCAGAGATGGAACGCTCCCAGCGATGGGAGAGGGGTTTTCGGACCCCGGGCTGTTTGACAAGTGAAGATGAAGAAAGAGAAACGTGGACGGCGGAGTCCTTGCGAGTCTCGAATACTTGAAAACTTCGGTTTTCAGGTATCGAGGCTGGACGAAAGACTTCGGCGGTACACGTTTACATAGGTTACACCATCGTTGTCCGCGATGTGAATCGCACGCTTCATGATAAATATGGTGGGACCTCGTCAAACGTTGTGATCAGCCGGTTTGAAGTTTCAAGTCCAACTTGAGAGTTTGATCCTGGCTCAGAGCGAACGCTGGCGGCAGGCTTAACACATGCAAGTCGAGCGGGCGTAGCAATACGTCAGCGGCAGACGGGTGAGTAACGCGTGGGAACGTACCTTTTGGTTCGGAACAACACAGGGAAACTTGTGCTAATACCGGATAAGCCCTTACGGGGAAAGATTTATCGCCGAAAGATCGGCCCGCGTCTGATTAGCTAGTTGGTGAGGTAACGGCTCACCAAGGCGACGATCAGTAGCTGGTCTGAGAGGATGATCAGCCACATTGGGACTGAGACACGGCCCAAACTCCTACGGGAGGCAGCAGTGGGGAATATTGGACAATGGGCGCAAGCCTGATCCAGCCATGCCGCGTGAGTGATGAAGGCCCTAGGGTTGTAAAGCTCTTTTGTGCGGGAAGATAATGACGGTACCGCAAGAATAAGCCCCGGCTAACTTCGTGCCAGCAGCCGCGGTAATACGAAGGGGGCTAGCGTTGCTCGGAATCACTGGGCGTAAAGGGTGCGTAGGCGGGTCTTTAAGTCAGGGGTGAAATCCTGGAGCTCAACTCCAGAACTGCCTTTGATACTGAGGATCTTGAGTTCGGGAGAGGTGAGTGGAACTGCGAGTGTAGAGGTGAAATTCGTAGATATTCGCAAGAACACCAGTGGCGAAGGCGGCTCACTGGCCCGATACTGACGCTGAGGCACGAAAGCGTGGGGAGCAAACAGGATTAGATACCCTGGTAGTCCACGCCGTAAACGATGAATGCCAGCCGTTAGTGGGTTTACTCACTAGTGGCGCAGCTAACGCTTTAAGCATTCCGCCTGGGGAGTACGGTCGCAAGATTAAAACTCAAAGGAATTGACGGGGGCCCGCACAAGCGGTGGAGCATGTGGTTTAATTCGACGCAACGCGCAGAACCTTACCAGCCCTTGACATCCCGGTCGCGGACTCCAGAGACGGAGTTCTTCAGTTCGGCTGGACCGGAGACAGGTGCTGCATGGCTGTCGTCAGCTCGTGTCGTGAGATGTTGGGTTAAGTCCCGCAACGAGCGCAACCCCCGTCCTTAGTTGCTACCATTTAGTTGAGCACTCTAAGGAGACTGCCGGTGATAAGCCGCGAGGAAGGTGGGGATGACGTCAAGTCCTCATGGCCCTTACGGGCTGGGCTACACACGTGCTACAATGGCGGTGACAATGGGACGCTAAGGGGCAACCCTTCGCAAATCTCAAAAAGCCGTCTCAGTTCGGATTGGGCTCTGCAACTCGAGCCCATGAAGTTGGAATCGCTAGTAATCGTGGATCAGCATGCCACGGTGAATACGTTCCCGGGCCTTGTACACACCGCCCGTCACACCATGGGAGTTGGTTTTACCTGAAGACGGTGCGCTAACCGCAAGGAGGCAGCCGGCCACGGTAGGGTCAGCGACTGGGGTGAAGTCGTAACAAGGTAGCCGTAGGGGAACCTGCGGCTGGATCACCTCCTTTCTAAGGATGATCCTTCAGACAGCTCACGCTCATCTATCGGATCGTTTTAGAAACATCAGGGGCCAACGATTGTCAGGATTGTTGAGCTCCATTGGCGGGATTTCGCCGTCTTCGTTTCTCTTTCTTCGCGGACGAACACGCGCCAGGGGCTTGCGCTTGTGCGATGCATCCGGCGCTGACGCCGGTTGCGCGCGAGCATGCCCGATCCTTCTCAAGGATAAGCGTTAGGGGCTTGTAGCTCAGTTGGTTAGAGCGCGCGCTTGATAAGCGTGAGGTCGGAAGTTCAAGTCTTCCCAGGCCCACCACTTTGATCGAGTGCGTTTTCTCTCGAAAGAGAGCTGCGTCTCAACTAACCGACGTGAAGCATTCGTCTTCTGGTACGGGGCCATAGCTCAGCTGGGAGAGCGCGTGCTTTGCAAGCATGAGGTCGTCGGTTCGATCCCGTCTGGCTCCACCAGATGGAATTGAAGATCGAAGACGCTGATCTTGCAAGGTCTGCTCTTGAATACATCGTCCGCGAAACATCACTTCGCATGCGCTGTCCTTACGGACGCGCGTGCGGGATTTCTGACATCGTAAAGAGGAGATTGATCCGAGTTTGGGATCTGCGAAGCAATTCGCGGGCTCTCAATCACTATCTCCAGGATCATTTCGGCGCTCGTTCATCGCAAGATGAGCGAGTTGTAAATGATCCTTTTTAGCGAAGCTTGACCGCCTCGCTATCGGGTTGATCTTACGAAGCAAGCTGGTCTTTCTAATCAGTGTCCGGCCGCATGCAGCATTCATCGAGGGTGCGCGTCTTGAGGTTTCGACTTCAAGGCAAGTGTGCGGACTACATTCTGCCGAGTGTGTGGACATTGATAATGAGAGCAATCAAGTGCCTTAAGGGTGTTCGGTGGATGCCTTGGCGCTGAGAGGCGATGAAGGACGTGCTACGCTGCGATAAGCCGTGGGGAGCTGCGAAGAAGCTTTGATCCACGGATTTCCGAATGGGGAAACCCACCTTCGATAGCTGGAACTCCAAGGCCTTGTGTCTTGGGGTTCGTACAGCAATGTGTGAGACCAAGCCGTGAGGTTTTGGATTTCCAGTTATCAAGTGAAGGTATGAGACTTCTGAATAAAATAGGAGGTTTTAAGCGAACCCAGGGAACTGAAACATCTAAGTACCTGGAGGAAAGGACATCAACAGAGACTCCGTTAGTAGTGGCGAGCGAACGCGGACCAGGCCAGTGACACATCAAAGACAACCGGAACCTGTCAGGAAAGCAGGGCCTCAGAGGGTGATAGCCCCGTACGGGTAATGCGATGATGTGTCCTTGAGTAAGGCGGAACACGTGCAATTCTGTCTGAACGTGGGGGGACCACCCTCCAAGCCTAAGTACTCCTCAGCGACCGATAGTGAACCAGTACCGTGAGGGAAAGGTGAAAAGCACCCCGACGAGGGGAGTGAAATAGACCTGAAACCGGACACCTACAAACAGATGGAGCCCAAGATACGTTC
>CAVRYV010000006.1:162500-410073 GCA_963725555.1 uncultured Pseudomonadota bacterium
GGAAGGCGGCGTTTTTTTGTGCCTGGTGCTCAGGCTTCGGCGATCGCCGGCGCGCGATTTTCGGCCATGATTGGCCGCCAGCATGCCGGATCCAGTCCAGTTCATTCATGCCCGTTCATTTCAAAATCCGTACGCAGTCCTGCCCTAGATTTCAAACCGTCCCCAACCCGAGGAGACTTCCCATGCGTGAGTTCGTTCGTCCCGCCGCCGCCGCGTTGAGCATCGCCTGCCTCGCGGCCTCGATGGCCATCGTTTCCGACCGGCAGTGCCTTGGCGCAGGCCAAGCAGCAGATGGCGCCGGCTCAGGCCGCGCCGCCGCAGGCCGCCGCCGGTGAAGCAGATGGCGCTGACCGAAAAGCAGATCCAGGGCGTGCTGGCGGCGGGCAAGGACATGGATGCGATCACCGAGAAGCTGCCGGAGAACGCCAAGCCGGATCCCAAGATCATCGCGCAGCTCGAAGGCGTCGCCAAGAAGAACGGCTTTGCCAGCTACGACGAATACAACAACGTCATCGACAACATCAGCCTGGTGATGGCGGGCTTCGATCCGGCGACCAAGAAATATGTCGGCACCGAAGCCGTCATCAAGGCGCAGATCGCCCAGGTCCAGGCCGACAAGAAGATGTCGGCCAAGGACAAGAAGGAAGCGCTCGCCGACCTCAACGAGGCGCTGAAGACGCCGGCGCCGGCGATCGAGAACAAGGGCAATATCGATCTGGTGACCAAATATTACGACAAGCTCGCCGCCTGCGATGGGCAGCGACCAGCAGTAAGCACGGGCTCGCTCGCAAACGCCGGCATTTGAAGTATTGGACGATTCCGGCTCGACGCAGCTTCGCGTCGAGCCGGAATTCTTTTTCTGCCTTGCGGCAGAACGCGAAGCGTTTGCGCGCGATCATGCTCAAAAGAGCAAGCGCTACTACTCCGCCGCCTGGCGCTGGCTGCGGGCAAGCCGGAGCAGCGAATCGTCATCCACCGTCTGGATCGGCGTGAAGTCGCGATGGGCGATGAATTCCGGGCGGGTCGGCGTGCGGATGAAGTTCGAAACCGCGTTCAGCGTGAGATAGACGATCTTGCGCGGATACGGCGTGATGTTGCCGGCCGAGCCGTGCACCAGATTGCCGTGGAACATCAGCATGCCGCCGGCCTTGCCGGTCGGCGCGACAATGCCGCCCTGCTTCACCAGCCGCGTCACGGTTTCCTCGTCGAGCGTCCACAGCGGATATGATGTGGTCTCAAGGTCGTGCGCCGCCTTGAGATCGCCGGCGGTCTGGCTCTTCGGCACCAGCATCAACGGCCCGTTGATCGGCATCACCTCGTCGAGAAAGATCGCGATGTTCATCGCCCGCGGCTGCGGCATGCCGTCGTCGCGTTTCCAGGTGCCGTAATCCTGGTGCCATTGCCAGACGTCGCCGGTGAAGGCCGATTTGGCGTTGATCTTGTATTGGTGCATGTAGACCTTCTCGCCGAAGATCTGCTCGACCGGATCGATCATGCGCGGATGGGCGCCGAGCAGGCCGAACGCCTCGTTATAGAGATGCGCGGCAAAGGCGGTGCGCGGCGCGCCGCTCTTCTCGCGCCACACCTCGGGGCGGTCGGTGTCGTAGATGCCCTCCGCCTCATGCGCCAGCAGGGCTACTTCCTCGCGGCTGAACAATTCGGGCAGGAACAGCCAGCCCTCGCGGTTGAAGTCTTCGATCTGTTGCTGGGTCAGTTTCATGATGGTTCCTCCTTTTGGTTTGTCTTGCAACGCCGTGATCGGCAGGCCTGATGCCTGCTAGGCGGCCCGGCTCGTCGCGTTCAGTTTCTCTTCCGTCATTCGTCCCGCGCTCATCGCATGCGCGAGTGCGGCGCCCTCCGCGGCTTTCGCGTCGCCGGATAAAATATGCGCGGCGATGGTTTCGTGTTCGGCCCAGGCATTGGCGCGATAATCCAGTTCGGCCAACACAGTCGCCATCGAGCGGCGCATATGCGGCCATTGCGGCGCGATCATTTCCTCGATCGCCGGATTGTCCGCGAGGCGATAGATCGCGCCGTGGAAATCGACGTCGAGCGCGATCAACCGGGACAACGACGTTTCCTTGTCGATCGCGCGCCCGGCGCGCAGCGCCGCCTCTAGATGGGCGCGCCCGGCCGCATCGGCGCTTGCTGCGTCCGGCCGCAAGCCGGGCCGCCAGCGCATCGATGGCGCCGCGCACCTCATAGAGCTGGCGAATGCGCTGGGCATCGAGCTGCGTGACTTCGAAACCCTTGCGGCCGCTGTCGGCAACCAGACCCTGGCGATGCAGCAGATGCAGTGCGTGGCTGACCGGCTGGCGCGAGACGCCAAGTTTTTCGGCGAGCTCGTTTTGCCGAATGCGGTGGCCCGGCGGCAGGGTGCGGTCGGTGATGGCCTCGAGAATCCGCGCATAGACCTGATCGATCAGGTTCGGCAGCGGCTCCAGCGGGATCATGTCGTTATCCATTGGAATACGGAATTCCGAATGTAGAAACCTAGCGAACTGACGGTGCGGCGTCAAGGAGGTGGGACGGCGGTTGTTAGGCGCAGCTTCCGTCAAATCGAGACTTAAAACGCATGAAATCCTGCCCAGCCCGTCGCTCGGACCAGCCTTCGTGTGATCAACATGCCCGGTGCCGCGCTTGCCATGGCGATCCTTCGATTGCAGTGTCGCTTCGAAAGCAGGTCGCAGCCGCAGGGCCGGCCCAAGGGGGAGTCCGACATGACCGCGAACGGCCGGCCATTGGTCACCAGGAAAGGCCAGGAGCATGGCAACACAGCCCAATCGGGCGGCCTGAAACTCATGACGGGGGTTGGGCCGCAGCATACGCCGGCAACCAAAATCTGGTTCGGAAAGGCCAGCAATCCGCCTGGATTCCGCTCGTTGCCGCATCATCATGGCGAGGCCGAAACCGGTGCCTACCTGCTGTCAGGCCGCGCCCGCATTTATTTCGGCAAGGACTACCAGGAATATGTCGAGATGTCGGAGGGCGATTTCATGTTCGTTCCGCCCTTCCTCCCTCATCTTGAAGCCAATATGAGCACGACTGAAGAGCTCTGGTGGCTGGCCTGCCGCTCGCCGGAGAACATCGTGGTGAACCTCCCCGACATCGAGGACGCCTCGCTTCCGGGCTATCGTCGCGCCTGAAGTTCTCCGGCCGCACCGATTTGCCGGAATCCGGGTGGATCGCAACATTTTCCAAGCCTAGATTCCGCGCCAACGTTAGGCATCATCGAGCCAGGGGATAGGGTTTTGATGTTGCAGGATTTGGAGCCAGCCATGACCGAACATAGCTTTGCACTATTCGACACCGCGATCGGCCGCTGCGGCATCGCCTGGGGGCCGCGTGGCATCAATGCGGTCCAGTTACCCATGTCGAGCGAAGAAAAGACCCGCGCTCGCATCCGCCAGCGTTATGGCGATCTCGCCGAATCGCCGCCGCCGGCCGAGGTGCAGCACGCGATCGATGGTATTGTCGAGCTGCTCGCCGGCAAACCGAACGACCTCACCGCCGTCGTTCTCGATCTCGAAGGTGTTCCGGAATTCAACCGTGGCGTCTACGATATCGCCCGCACCATCCCGCCTGGCAAGACGCTGACCTATGGCGACATCGCCAAGCGACTGGGCGGCGTTGAGCTGTCGCGCGATGTCGGCCAGGCGCTGGGGCGCAATCCCTGTCCGATCGTGGTGCCCTGCCATCGCGTGCTGGCCGCCGGCGGCAAGCCCGGCGGATTCTCCGCCAATGGCGGTGTCACCACCAAGCTCAAGATGCTGGCGATCGAGGGCGCGGTCGTCAATCACACGCCGAATCTGTTCGACTGAATTGCCTTAGCTCGCCTCGACAGCCTCACAGGAAAATCCGTTGCCGCGGCGACGGATTTTTCCTGTCGAGGGCGAAGGAAAATGCGCGGTGCAACACAACGTATCGGTGTCGCAATAACGCTCCAGGAAATCGCGCCGGGTCGAGGCGGCCTGCGCCAGATCAACATCGAACTTCGCCGATAGTTCGGGATAGCGCGTCTGCAGCGGCGAGTGCATCAGGTCGCCACTAAATACGGCGTCGTCCTTGCCGCGGCCCAGCGTGAACGCGACATGGCCGGGCGTATGACCTGGCGTCGGCAAGATGCGGACATGATCGCCGATCTGATGGTCGTTGCGTACGATCTCGGCCTTGTTGGCCTCGACGATCGGCAGCACGCTATCCACGAATGGCGGCACCGGTGTCTTTGCGTTCTGTTCGGTCCAGTAATCGAATTCGCTTTTGCCGAACACATAGCGAGCGTTGGGGAATGTCGGTAGCCAGCGGCCGTTTTCCAGCCGCGTGTTCCAGCCGACGTGATCGACATGCAAATGCGTACACATCACGAAGTCGATGTCGCCGACGGAAAAGCCAGATGCCGCGAGCGCGCGCATATAGGTGTCATCGGTCTTCATATTCCATTTCGGGCGTAACGGTCGCGGCTTGTCGTTGCCGATGCAGCTGTCGACCAGAATGGTGTGATGCGGTGTCTTGATGACATAGGACTGGAAGCAAAGGATCAACACGTCCTCGGCGTCGATCGCGCCAGTCTCGCGCATCCATGGCCTGTGTTCCGCAAGCAGATCCGGTGTCAGGCCGGACAACAGGTCCAGCGCCGGCAGGAAAGTGGTTTCCTGCTCGATCACGCGATGAATGATGAGATCGCCGACTGTGAATTTGAGGCTCATGACAACTTCCTATGCTAGGCGGGCGGCGGCACTGAGATCTTGACCGATGGCCGGGTCAGCATTTTTTCGTGGAATGCATCAAGCTTTGGATAGGCCTTGCGCCAGCCGCAATCGGCAAAGCGGAAATCGGCATAGCCGAGCACGCATACAAGGCCGATTTGCGCGATATCGAGCGGTCGCGACAACGCGTCCGGATGCTTCTCGAAACGGGCCATGCCGTTCCACGCCCGGTTCCAGTGGTCGTCGGACCACGCCTGCCATTGCAGCCCTTGCGGACGCACCAACTTCTCATAGCGGCACAGCAGCATCGAATCGAGCATGCCCTGCAGCAGCGAATGATCGCTCTTGACCTTCCATCGCGAAGGACCTGACGCCGGAACGAGCTTGCCGCCGCCGGCGAGCTCGTCGAGATATTCAGAGATCACGTAGGAATCGACGATGACGTCGCCATTGTCCAGGATCAGCGCCGGCAGTTTCTTCACCGGATTGATCTGCGAATACTCATCATTGGGCTGGCCTGGTACGACCGTGGCCGGCACGAATTCGATCTTGTCGATCAGGCCAAGTTCGATCGCAGCAATGCGCACCTTGCGGGCAAATGGCGAGGCCGGAGAGAAGGTGAGTTTCATGGTGACGTCCCTGGATAATGCCTAGACAGGAAATTCGCTGGCGTTCCTCGCAACGAGTTACGCTGCAATGATTTGCTGCCGTTGTTCGCCGAGCCCTTCGATGCCGAGTGTGACCACGTCGCCCACATTGAGGAACGTTGGCGGCTTCATGCCGGTGCCAACACCCGGCGGCGTGCCCGTGGTGACGACGTCCCCCGGCAGCAGCGTCATGAACTGCGAAACGTAGGAAATGCATTTGGCCATGGTGAAGATCATGGTCGAAGTCGATCCGGTCTGACGGCGCTCACCATTGACGTCGAGCCACAACGACAGCTTCTGGACGTCCGCTATCTCATCCCTGGTGACCAGCCAGGGGCCGAGCGGGCCGAACGTGTCGTGCGACTTGCCCTTGGTCCATTGGCCCAAACGTTCCATCTGAAAATTGCGCTCGGAGACGTCGTTGCAGACGCAATAGCCCGCGACATGGTTCAGCGCGTCGGCCTCGGAGACATATTTGGCGCGGGTGCCGATGATGGCGGCGATTTCGACCTCCCAGTCGAGCTTGGTCGAGCCGCGCGGCTTTTCCACCGGATCGTTCGGGCCGCTGATGGCGGTATTGGCCTTCAGGAAGAAGATCGGCTCTGCGGGAATGGGATTTCCGGTCTCCTTGGCATGATCGACGTAGTTCAGGCCGATGGCGACGAATTTCGAGATACCGGTCACGGGAGCGCCGATCCGCGGATTGCCGCTGACGGCGCCGAGCTTGGCGGTGTCGAGACCGGCAAGTTTTGCCAGCGAGGCCGGCGCATAAGCCTCGCCATTGAGATCCCTTACATGTTCGGACAGATCGCGCAGTTGGCCGGATTTATCGATCAGGCCGGGCTTTTCCCGTCCAATTTCCCCGTAACGAACAAGCTTCATGTTTCAACACTCCCTTGGGGTTCTTGTTGCTTGGATGGTTCATGGATCAGGGACCGACGAAATTCAACTGCAGACTGCGCGTTGCATTGCAGGGTGGGGGTTTAGGCATGATGATCGCGTTTCGCGGTGATGCCTTAAACGATGAATTTGAACGCGTCGCCATCGCGCTTGATGCGGGCGGCGCCAAAATGTCCGCCGATGACCAGCGTCGGCGTATCGGCAAAGCGCCCGAACAATTCGCGCCGCGTCCGCGCCGACTGCACCTGATCGGAATCCGCGGTCGATGACCAGCCGAGATGCGCCATCTGACAGGGATGGTGGGCGACGTCGCCGGTGAGCAGGGCCTCTTCGCCGTTCGATTGGATGTGCAGGCTGACATGGCCCGGGCTGTGGCCCGGCGTCGGGATCAGGGTGATCTCGTCGCTTAGCCTGCTGTCGCTGGCGACGAGGTCGGCCTTGCCGGCATCGACAATCGGCTTCACGGAGTCGTTGAACACCGCCAATTTGTCAGGCTCGTCGCTGTGATCGCGCCAATGCTCATATTCGGTCTTGCCGAACACGTAGCGCGCATTGGCGAAGGTCGGCACCCATTGGCCGCCGACAAGCTTTGTATTCCAGCCGACATGATCGACATGCAGATGCGTGCAAATCACCGTGTCGATGCTGTCGGGCGCAAAACCGGCCTCGCGCATGGTTTCGAGGAATGGCGTTTTTCGATGGTTCCAGGTCGGCACATTGCGGCCTTCCTTGTCGTTGCCAAGGCCGGTGTCGACCACGATCCGGCGCGACGGCGTTTCGACCACCAGCGAATGGATCGACATCTTGAGACGGCCTTCCTCGGAGGCGAAATGGGGAATCAGCCACGGCAATTTCTGGATTTCCTCATTGGTGGCCAAAGGCAAGATAAACCGCGTGCTGCCGACCGTTTCGAGCTCGACGATTTTCGTGATTTTGACCTTGCCTACATTCCAGTGCATTTGGCGTTTCCCTTTGAGTCTTCGATTTCCTGTTGTGTCGGCCTACCGCGCGCAATCGACAATGACGGTTCCGAGCTTGTCGCCTTTCTCTACCGCCAGATGTGCTTGCGCTGTTTCCGACAGCGCAAATTGCGCGGCGATATTGTGGGTTCGCGCGCCGGCCGCCAGCCATTTTGAAATATCGGCCTGGGCCGCCGCGAGCAAAGGCGGCGGCAGCGCGAACAGCACCAGTGCACGCACCGCGATGCATTTCTCCATCAGCTCGCGCATCGGAAGCACGGGGCTGCGATTTCCGTTGGTGGCATAAAGCGCGATGGTCGAATTCATCGCCATCAGTTTCAGGGTGGTTGCGATGTTGCCGCCGAAATCGACATCGATGACGCGATCGACGCCGCGTTGTCCGGTAAAGGCCATCGTCTTGGCGACGACGTCCTCGTTTCTGTAGTTGATCACCAGATCGGCGCCGGCGATGCGGGCCTGCTCCGCTTTCAGCTCTGAACTAACGGTGGCGATGACACGAGCGCCGCCCCATTTCGCCAGTTGCACCGCATAATGGCCGACCGCACCGGCGCCGCCAGTGACCAGAACCGTTTGGCCCGCGACCGGCCCATCGCTGAACAGGCAGCACCACGCGGTCATGCCCGGAATTCCCAGCGTGGCGCCGGCGGCGAACGAGACATTGTCGGGCAATGGCGTCACCAGGTGCTCGGCCAGCGAAATATATTCGGCCGCGGTGCCGAAGGCGCGGCCGTTGCGCTGTCCGTTGAATAGCCAGACCCGTTGACCGACCTGAAGGCGCGTGACGCCGTCGCCGACCTGATCGACGATGCCGGCGCCGTCGCTATTGGGTATCACACGCGGGAATTCCATCGCGCGATAGCTGCCGGCGCGGCGGCCGACATCGGCGGGATTGACGCCGGAGGCCTGCAGCCGAATTCGCACGTCGCCGGGTGCAGCCACCGGAACCGGCATCTCTCCGAACACCAGCACATCGGGTGCGGCACCCGTTCGCTCATACCAGACCGCTTTCATGGCAGATCGCTTTCGTTCGAGATCGCTTGCGTTCCAGATCGCTTGGTTTCAGAGCGTGCCCGGAAATGCACCGCCGTCGAGCAGGATGTTCTGTCCGGTGATGAAGCCCGCCTTGGCGCCGCAGAGAAACGCGCACGCCTGGCCGAATTCCTCGGGATCGCCGAAGCGTCCGGCGGGATTGAGCTTGGCGCGTTCCGTCAGCAATTGATCCACCGTTATGCCGCGCTTGTCGGCGTCCAGCTTCGAAACCGGACCGCGCAGCCGATCGGTATCGAACGGACCCGGCAACAGACCATTGATGGTGACATTGGCGATCACGGTCTTGCGCGAAAGACCGGCGACAAAGCCGGTGAGGCCGGTGCGCGCGCCATTGGACAATCCAAGCACCTCGATCGGCGCCTTTACCGCGGCGGAAGTGATATTGACGATGCGGCCGAACTTGCGCGCCATCATGCCGTCCACCGTCGCCTTGATCAGCTCGATCGGCGTCAGCATGTTGGCGTCGAGCGCCTTGATCCAGTCGTCGCGGGTCCAGTTGCGGAAATCGCCCGGCGGCGGACCGCCGGCGTTGTTGATCAGGATATCCGGGTTGGGGCAAGCCTTCAGCGCAGCCTCGCGGCCGGCTGGCGTGGTGATGTCGCCGGCGACTTCCGTCACCGTGACGCCGGGACTGGCTTTGCGTATTTCAGCGGCGGTTTTCGCCAGCGCCTCGGCGCCGCGCGCGGTGATGGTGACATGCACGCCTTCGGCGGCGAGCGCCATCGCGCAGGCGCGTCCGAGCCCCTTGCTGGATGCGCATATGATGGCGCGGCGGCCTTTGATCCCAAGATCCACTGTCTCGCTCCCGTTCTCAGTTTTCTTAAAGTCCAGTCCGATCACTGTAGCCAACCCCGGCCGCCCTGATAAGGCGCGATGCACGGCCGAAATGCATATCAGGGAAGGGATACGGTGCTGCGACCGAGCGAAGGTTCGGCCTTTACAGAAGCCTTGGCTTTTAGAGAAGCCTCATATCCGACGGTCCTTCTTCAACCGATCGATCGTCGCCGCGACATCGGGCGGCAGCGACCCAAAACCTTTTTGCCCGGCCGCCGACAGCAGCGGCCGCAGCTGCGAACCGTTCAGGAACGCCGGCTGGCGATCGGGCGGCAGCAGCCGATCGAACACCAGCACCAGCACGATCGCGACAAGGCCGATGCGCACGACGCCGAGCACCGCGCCGGCGAGACGGTCGCCGATTCCGGAATCGGGTCCGATGGTCTCATCGACAGCCATGCGCATCAGCTTTCCCAGCACCATGCCGGCCACCAGGAAAATTCCAAAGAACAAAAGCGAATTGTGCGGCAGCACGGCGCTGGAATCGCCCTCGATCCGGGGCGAGATCAGCGACGTCGCCCACACCGTGATCGGCATCGCCATCAGATAGGCCAATATCGTCACCGCGCTGCGCAGCAATCCGGCGTTAAATCCGGTGACCGCGGCCACGACCAATCCGAGATAGACCACGGCATCGAAGCTGTTCATGGACTACCTTCGATGACTACCTTCGATGACGAAGAAACAAATCAACCCACCCGCATCTCGGCCTTGATCATGTCGGCGGCTTTCTCGCCGATCATGATGGTCGGCGCATTGGTGTTGCCGCCGATCAGGGTCGGCATGACAGAGGCATCGACGACGCGCAGGCCCTCGAGCCCATGGACCTTCAGCTGTGGATCGACCACCGCCAGCGGATCGCCGCTGCCCATTTTGCAGGTGCCGACCGGGTGGTAGACGGTATCGACGCGCGCGCGCAGAACTTTGCGGATATCGGCGTCGGTCTCGATGCCCGCGGTGGCCACGTCGGAGGTTTGCAAGCTTTTCAGCGCCGGCGCGTCCAGCAGCCGCTTGGTGGTCTTGAAACCGGCGACCATGGCATCGAGATCGGCTTCCTCGCCGAGAAAGTTCGGGTCGATCGCGGGGGCTTGCGCCGGATCGGCACTTTGCAGCCAGACGCTGCCGCGGCTCGCAGGACGCAGCAGGCAGACATGACATGAAAACCCGGTGCCCCAGCGCGGCTTGCGGCCATGGTCTTCGACCATCGCCATGCAGAAATGCAGCTGGATATCGGGCACATCGAGGTCGGGACGGGTTTTGAGAAAGCCGCCGCATTCGGCGATGTTCGATGTCATCGGTCCGCGCCGCTCGCGCCGGTATTGCGCGATGCCCTTGAAGATTCGCGCGATGCCGCCGAACGACAGGCCGGCGAAGTGCGGCGAGTCGGAGGTAAAGCCGAATACGAAATCCGGATGATCCTGCAGGTTCTGTCCGACCCCGGGCAAATGATGGGTGGAGGCGATGCCATGCTCGGCGAGAGCGGCGCCGTCGCCAACCCCCGACAGCATCAGAAGTTGCGGCGTCTGAAACGCGCCGGAGGAAAGGATCACTTCGCGGCGGGCGCGAATTTGCCTGAGTTCCTTGCCCTGCCGGTATTCGACGCCGACCGCGCGCTTGCCCTCGAACAGGATGCGGGTGGCGTGCGCGCCGGTCTCGACGCGCAAATTGCTGCGCCTGGCCATGAAGGGGTGAATGTAGCCGCGCGCCGCGCTCCAGCGCTCGCCGTTCTTTTGCGTGAGCTGATAGCTGCCGAGGCCTTCCTGCTCCTCGCCGTTGAAATCCTCGCGAATGCGGAATTGCGCCTCGCGCGCGGCCTGCAGATAGATCTCTCGCACCGGATTGTCGGATCGCGATCCGGTGACGTGGAGCGGGCCGCCCTTGCCGTGATATTCGCCGTCGAGTTCGGAATTATCCTCCGAGCGCTTGAAGTACGGCAGCACGTCGGCATAGGACCAGCCGGTATTGCCGAGCGAAGCCCAGTGATCGTAATCGCTGCGGTGGCCGCGGATATAGACCATCGCATTGATCGCGGACGACCCGCCCAGCCCCTTGCCGCGCGGCTGATAGCCGATCCGGCCATTGAGGCCCGGCTGCGGCACGGTATTGAAGGCCCAGTTGTTGACCTTGCCGGAGATCATCAGGATCATCGCGCCCGGCGAGGTGACGATCCAGTTGTCGTCCCGGCCGCCGGCTTCCAGCAGCGCCACCGAGGTCTTGGGATCCTCGGACAGCCGACTGGCCACCGCACAGCCGCCGGAACCACCACCCACGACTACAAAATCGAACGAATCCGCCACGGCCACCCCCCAGTTGCTTATGCGCCAAGGCTGACCTTTTGCGTGCTTTCTGGCAAGAGCCGCCGCCAGCGCCGGTTTGGCCGATTTTGGCGGTCATAAAATCGCGAAAAGATCGATCACGGGCCTTTTCAAAGCCGCCTTGCCAAAGCCACCTTGCATTGGTACATACCGCTCGCACCCAGGGGCCTTTGCCCGGGTTGCCTTCTCAGGAAGCCTCCGGATGGGATTGATCGGCGCCCTTGGGCGTGGGCCAAATCCGTTTCGGCGCTGGTTTTTTGCGAAGGCGCGCAATGGTTTATCGCGGGGTGGAGCAGCCCGGTAGCTCGTCAGGCTCATAACCTGAAGGTCATAGGTTCAAATCCTATCCCCGCAACCAAGATTTGATAGTGATATCAGTGAGATGGCCCGCCTCTGGCGGGCTTTTTCATTTGTTACGAAGCATTCCCAATGCAGTACAACAGAAAACCCTTATTTGACAATGGGTTAGATCGATTTCCGACACCGAGTGCCAAGATTCTCAAAAACTCCACGGCACAAAAATGGCACAAAACGGCACAAAAATTCTGGCGAAAACTGCATGTTTAAATTCGGATATCTGCGCAATTTCAGGACAAAAAGCCATGCGTGCTTGTCGCCCTTTTCCTTTTGGCCATCCAGGCAAACAAAGCTACCTCGGCACCGCATTTTAGGTTCGAACCCTCCCCCTCCCGCCCCAGCCAGGAATTATCGTAAAACGTTGCCGGCCGCTCCATGCGACATGGAAGCGGAAACTCCTCGCCCGATCGCAGCGATAAATTTGGTCTCGCTGCGTGCACGTCATCACCCGCTACGCGGTTGTCGCGGTGGATGCAAAGGTGCCTCGCTGCAACTTAACCCTTGCGCCGAATATGGGCGCGGGTGTACCGTCGTGTGTTGAACGAATTATTGGTGCTGAGGTAAAGCCGAAGCAAAATTGGGAGCGATATTGTCAAAGGGAAGCGGTGGGCAACGAAAGCCTCGAACTCAAACGGTTCCAGCGATCGGGCCAATGATCGAGACAATCATGGAAGAATGCGTTCGCGTATCGAAGTTGTCCTTCGATCAGAGAATGGCTGACCTAAAACCTGGGACGCTGTTCCCGCCCGCGATTCCGATTGGAATGAACGAGATCTCGACTAGCCAGAAGGGTTTTGAAGAGATCGGGAAACTCGCGGGTTTGTATAGCTTCGAACCAGCCGCATTGAGGAGTAAAATCTCAAAAGATACGTACGCCAAAGCTGTTCTTTATGCAGTCGGCGACGCGATTGTTGGCTTGCGTGACAGCCCATTCAATGGCGTCAAGGAGGATGAATGGGTCGAACCGATGGTGGCGCTTTTTAAAGAAAAGCTGACCACTCGACTCGATGCTGCAAGACGCACCCAAATCCACTTCTTGCCTTGTCATCTATTCGATTCAGACCAGAAGGCGCCGTCATTCAAAATCGGCTTGGTGACTTTCTTTCCGCGTGATCAGTGGTTCTAAAACTCTCAAAGCCGCGGCTGTGAAGAAAGGATTCCGTGCGCAAGGCATGGAACGGCTCTCTTTATCTTCGGATGAGCTTCAGAAAAGGGCGTACGCAAAGGGAGCATCCGACGCCATTCGGGGAGCTCATACTGCCGTGGCCACAGTCGGCAATCATGAATGGATTGCTGTGGTCACCGTCGCTGACCATGAACCAATACAAGGTTCAAAGAAGAGTAGCATGCTTGTACTGTTGGCAACGGACATCTTGGGCCTTCTGCTTGATCCGGCAGACAGCGCACGACTGTCGATCGCTGAATTTTTAGAGTGCCTTTTGGCGAACTGAAACCTGTTTTCGAATGTGGAAGGCAAGCTATTTGACAGGCTGAAGATCAATAAACCTGGTTTGGGTGGCCGCCCGGGTTTTGCGGAAAAAGTCTGAAGGAAACGCTACGTCTTCGGAAAGCGGCGGGTGTAATTCGGAGCCGCTTCGACAGCGATATAAGTTCAGGAACAGCTTCTCGTCTGATTGAGCGCTGGATTAACGCCCTGCATTGGTACGGACAGGCGCTAAGGGAGCCGTCCGATTTTATGGCGATCGTTAAATATGGATGCGGCATGGACATCCTCACCGACGGAGAAGGAAATAAGACAAAAATTGCGAGATGCGTCGCTGCGGCTCTTGGATGCGAGCCAGACACCGCGATCACGAAGGACGGCCGGAAACTGGAAGACATTGTGAACTTGGTATTCAACGACGGTCGGTCCGCGCTTGCCCACGGTTCTGACTTCGGAGCGCTGACCCAATGGGTCACGGTTGGCTGAAGACTTGTTGCACAATCTGCTTTTGGCGTTCGTTGAACCTCTCGCCGCAGTGATACAGGAAAATAACCGCATGCTGACGCTGGACAGAGATGAAATGAGAGCTTTCGAGGTCAAGCTTCGCGTGTTTTCCAAACAACACAGAGTTCGGCTGGCCGCCAAAATCTGAGACCGCGCAAGCGCACAAACCTAGCGTGACTTGAAGGTTGGTGTAAGTTTGACGCTTCGCTACTGTTAGTTGCCCGGAAGCTCTGAGAAGTCGAGGTTTCGGGTTGGGGGTATATTAGTTAGATGGCTTTGGATTCGCCAACGTTCTCGAGAAACCGATTTTCAATTCGCCATATCAGGAGCCGCAGCGCTATCACGCGCTCGACGCTGATGGTCAGCCGCTCAATGAGCCGCCGCGTAGTGGCAGACGTGGATCAGAATTTATCACACCAGTTCCTAGGCCACGAAAGAAAAAATTACGGTGACAGTGCACTTAATTGACTTGATACGTCGTCAAGGGGGACGACAGCTGGCTGTCGAGAAGTTAAGTGCACTGTCACCGTAATTCTCACCGTAATTCTCTGTCACCGTAATTCGACAGCGTGCGGACGCAAGACATCGCGCATTCGTCGCACGACGTTAGGGTTGCGATTTGAGGTTAATGCTCGTTTGCGTTTGCGTATCCCGCGTCGGTCTTTAAAGCTGGTCGCTTTCAGCAGCCGGTTTCAACGTGGTTATTGGTAAACCTTCGTACAGTTTGGATAGTCTCAGGCGGCGCATTTTAATCGGACTCACTTTCGCCGAAACGGGAGAGTTCGAACGGCTCGACGCCGAGCCGCCGGTTGACGAACACGTCAAATCTTACGTTGGGAAACCAGCGATAAGTCATTTCCGCACAATCAAGCACGGTGGTTAGAGTTGTACCAAAAGCACCGAGCGGCCTGCATTATGCTGGGCACGAAGGACAACGAGGACACATAGAAAATCCGTCGCCGCTGGTGCACAGTTGTCTGAGGCGAGTGCTAACTCCGCCGTCAGCCGGCGCGTCGAAGTTTGTTTGTCAGATCGCCACCACGTCCGCCGGCGGCCGGCCCTCACCAGTGCGCTCGCGAATGAGGTCGCGCTCGAACTCCGCGATGGCCGCCAACAGCGTCGAGAGAAGCCGCCCTTGCGATGACGACGTGTCCCAGAGCGGATCCCCGAGCGACCGGAATGCAGCGGCAGCCTTGCCACGCTGCACGCCGCCTGTTCACATGGTGAAGCTCACGCCGCAGCGGTGGTCACGCCGTATCCGTGGTCGCATCGCGACGATGATATCGGAGGTAAGTCCGGCTCCCGGTGGGGTGCGCTGCGCGTTGGTGCATGGCGCTGGCATCGCAAGTTAGAGAGGAGGCAGATTTGTGAAAACATCCGTGGAGCAGAAAGCAAAATGGCGCGTCCCGATAGCCTTCGCGTTCTTGTTCTTGTTTTTGATTATTCTTTCAGTCGGGGGTAATTTTGTACCCGGTCTTGGCAAGTTTAAGGAGATGATTGCTGCTGGCGAAACACAACACCTCGCGGCAATGGCAACCCGGGCGGAGAACGAAACTAGCGTTGCTATCGACAAATTATCAAATGAATTTAAACCGCCGACACTCTCTAAAGACGTCAATTCAAGCACGGCGAGCCGCACTGATCTTGAGGCACTTCGCAGCGAGTTGAAAACGGCTGAAGCCCGAGCGGCGGCGTTTATGCCGCGGTACATCGCTCTACTCAAAACTGAGCACGACAAAGTTGAAAATTACGCTCAATCGCATCGCGCAGACAGAGATTCCGTCAGCAGGGCGTTGGACGACATTGACAAGCGGCACGCGAAAATCACGGCTTTAATTTCCGTAATGTTATTGGCGCGCACCGAATATTATCGCGCTTACGAAAATTATCTAGGTATTCTGGTCAGTAATTTCGGGGCCTACAAGGTAGTAAACGGTGAGTTCATATTTGCAGTTCAAAGCGCTGTGGATCGTTACAATGTTGCCGCCGAGGCAATGACAACTGCCGCAAACCGTGTCGCTGAATTGGAAGAAGAAAGAAAAAAGGTACTTCAGCCGCAAAAAGACACAGAGCACGCCGGTAAAGATAAATGACTGAAACAGCATCCGAAGTAGACGGTCGCCGCGACCTAGGGAATTACGGGGAATTACGGAATTAGGGTGACAGTGCACTTAACTGATGGGCGTCCCTGCGCGGGGCGCCCTGCCGCATGGCCAGCCCTATCTCTGTCGCGATCCCAGATCGTATATCGATCCCGGATCGCGGGGAGGCCGTCATCGAACGCCCGCAGGCGCGATCCGCTGGGCTAATCTGTCATGCGCGTTCAGCGCGATTTATTGAACCGGATTAAGCCAATTCTACCAGTCCAGTCCCCCTCTGCAAAAATATTTCGGTTCACTTTTCAACCAAATCACTTCATCACCTCTCGCCATCCCGGCCCACACAAAGGGGCGTTTCGCGATCGTCACGAACGTAGGGTTGGGATGCGATGGACGCGAGTTGCGCTTTTGACGAACGGCGCTGACGCGGACGGCGAAGTCGTATGGTCCTGACGCCTCGACGCTGGCGTCAAGTTCTTGAGAAGCGAGCTTCTTGGGAGCGACGGTGACAAGAAAGCCCGATCACCGGGGAGAGTACGAAGGAAACCGTTAAAACCATTTCGCGTGCGGGAATGCCGGGTGGTCCCGGTGCGCTCGTGGTGACTAACGCGCGTGCTTTCTACACTACACGCGCGGCTGCGGGTGCATCGAGCACCCGGCATTCCCCGCTCCCCGCTTGGGGTAGCGCCCGCTCCCCTGGGGTAGCGCCACACCCTTCATGGGGTGAAGGATTCAGCAACAACTCGGGCGCGACGCGCCGCGGGAATGCGGACTTTTGTCCGAGCTGTTTGACAATCGAATCGGGAAGCTAATCCAGCCGGGTGGCCCGCAACATCAAACAGCGGCTCAAGCCACACTGCCCACAATCGAAGCCCGTCGCGATAGCTCGATCCAGTTGCCATCGGGATCGAGGATCATCGAAATCCGCGCCACCTCTCCAAGTGTGATCGGCGCAAGACCCTCGCGCACGCCCTTGCTTCGCAGATCATTGTGGACGGCGTCGATATCGGCGACCTGCAGGGTGATGTAGCGCCAGCCGGATGCTTGACGAGGCGGATCGAGCGTCGCGGCGCGGTCTTGCTCCAGAACAAGCAGGCTGTCGCCCAAGCGAAAGGCGAGACCGCCCGGCCAGGGCTGTTCGGCGAAGCCGAGGAGGTCGCCATAGAACCTGCGGTGTTCACTGAGACTGCGAACCCCCATCGTGATCGCTATCTGGTTGATGCCATCATGTCCCGGCGGCACCAGGCGGAAACGATTGCCGTCGGGATCGACCATGGCGCGTGGTTGCTCGACGCCCGCTCTCGCCAAGATCAGTTCGCGATAGCCGCTCGGGGTGGCGGCTGGCAGCGGCTCGGTGTGATGGTTGAGTTTGATGACCGAGCCCAGCGCGTCGTGCCGGTATTGTTTCTGCCCGCGGCGAACCGGCAGCATATGGTCGAAGCGAAGCCCGGCATCCTGCTGCCAGAACCGCAGCATCGGCTCCAGATTATTGGTCGAAAGTCCGAGATCGATGACGTTTTTGGCGAGTTGCATCTGGGTTGCAGCTTACTTCCGGATCAATGGGATCTGCAGGTTGGTGGGGCGGTTCGCTTCCGTATCAAACCCGCGGCCGTCGATATTGCGCGCGCCCCAGAACAGCAGGTCGCCTCTGAGATAGACGAGGTCGTACTCCATGAAGTTGGTTCCTTCTTTCAACGCGAAGGGAGCGAAGTTCTTTCCGAATATACTCTGCGGCGTGTTGGCCGCCCAGGGCGCGTATCCGGCCGTGGCGACCTTGTTGAGCACATCGGCAAACCCCTGCGCGATCGGCGTGACCTCATAGCTCTCGTCGGCAACGAAGTTCACCTTCTGCGCTCCCGGCGCGATCGGGTGCGGGCCTTGCCACAGCATGTGGCCGCCAATCTTGATCCGCGCCAGCGGCACAGCCCCGTAGGGGTCGGCCGAGTTGACGACCTCGAGCTCAAATCGATCCGATGGCAGATATTTGAAGGTGCGCTTGAGGTAGAACGGTTTGAGCGAGCCGTCCGGGTTTTTGCTCGGGCGTACTTCCGGAGCGATGCTCGCCCAGTCTCCGAGCATTGCTTGCTTGATTTTCGCTATGTCCGTTTCCATGCCGTTGGTCCCTGGTTGATCAGAGGGGGACTGCGCCGCGGCTCCCCCAATTCCGCCTATCACCATAAAAAACAGTAGCGATAACCCGATGGCTTTACGCATCCCGCGCCCTCCCTGTAAGTATGTCGACCGACATAGTCACTATGTAGGTCGACATACTGATCGTCAACTGTTATTTGCTTGCTATGAGCGAGAAGCCTGATTCCAAAGAGAAAACCATCCTCGCGGCGGCCAAGCTGCTGCGCCGGCATGGCTATAACGGCACCGCGCTGAGCGACATTCTGGCCGCCGCCGGCTCGCCGCGCGGCTCGCTCTATTTCCATTTCCCGAACGGCAAGGAACAGATCGCGGTCGCCGCCCTGACCCACGCCGCGGATGCTGTCCGCCAGGGCATCGCAGGAGCCGCCAAGACATCGAAGTCGGCGGATGAATTCCTGATCCGGATCGCGCGCGGCATGGGGGCTGATCTGGAGCGTTCCGATTTCAGGGAGGGATGCCCGATCGCGCCCACGGCGCTCGAGATATCGGGGGCATCGGAAACATTGACGGCGGCAGCCCGTGCTGCGTTTCAGAGCTGGGAGCAGGAGATCGCGACCGGTCTGCAGTCGTTCCGCTTCAACGCCGAGCGCGCCAAGCTACTAGCGACGGCGGCGCTCAGTCAGCTCGAGGGTGCGCTGCTGCTGGCGCGCACCTATCAATCCCTCGAGCCCTTGCAACGCGCCGAGGAATCGATCCGAGCGCTGGTTCAGGCGTTTGCCAGCAAGTAGAACGCCAGATCAATGCGAAGCCGGCGCCAGCAAATCCTCGATCCGGATCGGAAAACGACGCACCCGGATCCCCGTTGCGTGCCAAACCGCGTTGGCAATGGCGCCGGCCGATCCGGTGATTCCGATTTCGCCAACTCCCTTGATGCCGAGCGCGTTCACGTGCGGATCGTGTTCGTCCACCATGATGGCCTCCAGGCGCGGCACGTCGGCGTTCACCGGGACATGGTATTCGCCGAGGTTGGCGTTCATCGTCCGGCCGGAGCGCCGGTCGATGACAGCTTCCTCATGCAGCGCAAACGACATGCCCCAGATCATGCCGCCAAGGATCTGACTGCGCACCATGCGCGGATTGATGACGCGGCCCGCCGCGAACGCGCCGACAGCACGGGTGACACGGATCTGACCCAGATCGGGATCGACCTTGACCTCGGCGAAAACCGCGCCGTGCGCGTGCATGGCGTAAGTGGATTGCGATGCGGGATCAGCGGCGCCCTTGCCGCGGGCTTCGATCTGCGCGAGGCCGGCGCGGCCGAGGATATCGGCATAGCTCTCGCTTCGGCTTTCGTCGTCGCGACGAAACAGGCGGCCATCGCGCGCGATCACGCCGGCGTTGCCCGCGCCGAACAACGGCGAACGCCGATCGGTCGCGGCGATATCCGCGAGTTTGGCGATCGCCGCAGCTCCCGCATTATGCAGCGCCATGCCTGCGGTGGCGGTGTGGGCTGAGCCGCCGGCGATGCCCGCGTCCGGCAGGTCGGAGGTACCCGATCGGAATTCCACCTGGTCGAGGTCGAGCGCCAATCCGTCGGCCGCGATCTGCGCGAGCGCGGTCCAGGCGCCCTGACCCATGTCGTGCGCGCCGGTTTCCATTAGCCCGGAACCATCGCTTCGCACCACCGCGCGCGCCTCGGCCTGGAACATCAGCGCCGGGAATGTGGCGGTGCCAATTCCCCAGCCGACGAGGAAACCAGCCTCGTCGCGCATCTGTCGCGGGGCGAGCGGGCGCTTGGACCAGCCGAAGCGCTCGGCGCCTTGCGCGTAGCATTCATGCAAGGCCTTCGATGAGAACGGTTTGCCGGAAATCGGCTCGACGTCGGCATAGTTCTTCAGCCGGAATGCCAGCGGATCCATTCCGCAAGCGTGTGCCGCCTCGTCGATCGCGCTCTCCAGCGCGATCGATCCCGTGGCCTCGCCGGGTGCCCGCATGAACAACGGCGTGCCCATATCGAGCCGGACCGCGTCGTGCGAGGTGGCGATGGCGGGGCTGGCGTAAAGCGTATGCGAGGCGTCGGCGGCGGGTTCGAAGAAATCATCAAAACTGCTGGATGCGATCCTGGCGTGATGATCGATCGCGGTCAGCAGGCCGTTCTCGTCGGCGCCGATACGAAGCCGCTGGCGGGACGCCGAGCGATGGCCCACCGGGCCGTACATGTGTTCACGACGCAGCACGAGCTTGACAGGCTTGCCGACCATCCGGGCCGCCAAAATGCCGAGTAGCTGCGGACCGGAGATCAAGCCCTTCGAGCCAAAGCCACCGCCCAGAAAAGGACTTCGAATGTGAATGCCCCCGGGCGCAATACCGAACAGCCCCGCGATCCGTCCCTGGGCCATGGCGAGGCCCTGGCTCGGCGTGTCGATGGACAGTGTATCGCCGTCCCACGCCGCCACGATGGCGTGCGGCTCCATGGCGTTGTGATACTGGGTTGGCGTCTCGTAGATCGCATCGATGCGCTTCGATGCGGTCGCCAGACCCGCCTCCACATCACCGCGTCGCACTTCGGACGGATTACCGATGCCAATGGCGGGCGGCACGAAACTTTCGCCGGCATCGAGACCAACGCGGGCAGGCAGCACCTGGTATCGCGGTGACAGCAGCGCTGCTGCTTCCGTTGCAGCCTCCAGCGTCTCGGCGATCACCACCGCGATCGGCTGGTTGGCATAACGCACCAGGTCGTTCTGCAAGAGATCGAGCCGGAACATGAACGGATTGGTTTTGGCGTCCGGGTCCTCCGCGAGCGGCGGCCGGTTAGCCGGGGTCATGACCTCGACGACGCCCGGATGGCCCTTGGCGGCCTGCACGTCAAGGAAGGTCACGCGACCGCGCGCGATGCTGCTGACGGCGAGCACGGCATGGAGCATCCCGGCCGGGTGATTGTCGGCCGCGTAGCGGGCGCGTCCCGTGACCTTCAGTACGCCCTCGCGACGGGTCAGCGGCTGTCCAATATTGGAGCCGTGACGAAGATGGGCGGGATTTTGGGTGAGGTTGATCTCAGGCATCAACGAGCGCTCCAGGGACGGAGGAAAAAGGCGAGGCTGGCAGGGCAGGAATGCGCGCCGGCGTTCCCGCTGCGGCAAGCGTCAGGGCGCGCAGCACAATCCGCTGCGCGAGTTCGATCTTGAATTGGTTGTCGCCGGAGGGTTTTGCGTCGGCGAGTGCTGCCTCCGCCGCGCGGCCGAAGGCGTCGGGTCCGGATCTGGCGCCTTTCAGAACGTCCTCCGCCGCGCGGGCACGCCAAGGCTTGGCGGCCACCCCGCCGAGCGCGAGTCGCGCCTCCTTGATCACGCCGTGTTGTATCTGCAGTGCCGCGGCGGCCGACACCACGGCGAAGGCGAACGACGTGCGGTCGCGGACCTTGAGATAGCGGGCATGCGCCGCGAAGCTGCGCGCCTCGCTGGGCAACCGCAGGGCGACGATCAGGTCTCCCGGCTCGAGTGCGGTTTCGCGTTCGGGTGTGTCGCCCGGCAGACGGTGCAACGCCTCGAGCGCCATCTCGCGCGGTCCGGATCGGCCTTCGATCTCCACGACAGCGTCGAGGGCCACGAGCGGTACGCAGAAATCCGACGGATGGGTGGCGATGCAGGCCTCGCTCCAGCCGAGTACCGCGTGCGATCGGTTTTCGCCGCCGCGGGCATCGCAACCTGTGCCCGGTTGGCGTTTGTTGCACGAGCTGGCGACGTCGTAGAAATATCCGCATCGCGTCCGCTGCAGCAGATTGCCGCCGACCGTCGCCGCATTGCGAAGCTGCGCCGAAGCGCCGGACAGCAGCGCCTCGGCAACCGCGGGATAAGATCGGACGAAATCGCTGTCGTGCGCGAGATCGGCATTGCGAACCAGCGCGCCGATGCGAAGGCCGCCATCGCTCAGGCGTTCGATCCGGTCGAGCCCGGGCAGATGCGACACATCGACGAGACGGGTCGGACGGCTGATCCCGCCCTTCATCAGGTCGAGCAGGTTCGTACCGGCTGCGAGATAGGCTGCCCCTGGTGCGGCGGCGGCCGCAACGGCGTCCGAAACGGTCGCGGGTTTTACGTAGTCGAAGATATTCATGCGGCGCGCCCCTGATTGGCTTCGGCGAGGCTATTCTGGGCGTCCAGCACCGCGTCCGTGATTCCACAATAAGCCCCGCACCGGCAGAGATTGCCGCTCATGCCTTCGCGTATGCGCTCCGGGTCGTCGCCAGCCTGTCCTTCCTGAAGCAGGCCGATCGCGCTCATGATCTGTCCGGGCGTGCAGAATCCGCACTGGAGGCCGTCATGGGCGATGAAAGCGGCCTGCACCGGATGGAGTTCATCGCCGCGCGCGACGCCCTCGATCGTCAAGATGTCGGCGCCATCGAGGCTTATCGCCAGAGCCAGACACGAATTGATGCGCCGGCCATCCACCAGCACCGTACAGGCGCCGCATTGGCCGCGGTCACATCCCTTTTTGGTTCCCGTCAGGTGGAGACGCTCGCGCAGAAGGTCGAGCAGCGTGACGCGCGGGTCTTCCAGCGCAATGTCCTGCCGCACGCCGTTAATGGTGAGGCTCATGGAAAGGCTCATGCAGTGTTCCGATCAATACTATTGTCAAACTGGATCGCGGGCGTCACACCAGCCATAAGGCAACGTACCGGCGGCTCAATCGATCCCATCGAAAGCCGCCGCCGGAATTGGCGACGGGCATTCGAAAGTCGCGTTCTGTATTATACGGAGGATGCCTCCGTTTTTCAAGAGGCAAGGAAAACCGGACGAGGCGGATGAAGGATCGGTCTGCAGGAACCTCGCGAAAGCCCCGTGCCGATGCGGTTCGCAATCGCGAGCGGGTGCTCGAGGCCGCGAAGGCGGTGTTCAGCGCCGGCGGTCCGGACGCCAGTCTCGAAGCGGTGGCGAGACGCGCGGAAGTCGGCATCGGTACACTCTACCGCCACTTCCCGACGCGCGAGGCTCTGTATGAAGCGGTCTATCGGCGCGAAGTGGACCAGCTCGGCGATCTGGCCGAACAGCTGAAGAGCGAACCCGATCCGGTCGAAGCGCTGCGGCGGTGGTTGCGATCCAATGTCGAATTCGTTGCGACCAAGAAAGGCATGTCGGCTGCGCTGGCACTGGCCGCGCACGGCACCTCGGAACTGTCAGCCTATTCGTTCGATCGTCTCACCAAAGCTGTCGGCGGGTTGCTGGACCGCGCTGTCGCGGCCGGCGAGATACGCCGCAATGTCGGTCCTGAGGATCTGCTGCGCGCCCTTGTCGGCATGTGCTACATGCACGACCAGCCCGGCTGGCAGGCAAGCGTCTTGCGACTGATGGATGTTCTCGTCGATGGCCTTTGCGTGCAAAGCGATGTCGGCGGACGCGTGAAGGCAAATCGCGATGGCGCTTCAGCGAGCGTCAAGGGCAAGGCTCAGGGATCTCGCAAGAGTCGCAGATGAATATGAGCAATGAAGCGGCCTGCGTCAGCTCAAATCGATCGCGCCGCGCTCGGACCACGAGCGCTTAGTTCGCCTTCTCGATCAGGCTTTCGAGAAGCCGTTTCAACTCCGCCGTGGCCCGGTTGCCGTAACTTTCAGCGATGTAGCTCTCCTGGCTGAGCGCAAGCGAATTCAATCGCTGCGTCAGCGCCTTTCCACGGTCGGAACTGAACATCAGCACCTTGCGCCGGTCGTCGGCATCCTGGACGCGGTAAACCAGGGAGTCGGACACCATGCGATCGACCATCTTCGTCAGGGTCGGATGATTGAGCAGCACCGCTTCGGCGAGCTCACCCATCGAATGCCCCTTGCCGTCCGAGAGCACCTTCAGAATGCGCCACTGCTCGACCGGCACGCCTTCGGCGCGAAACCGCGCGTCGAGCTGTCGATTGATTTCCCGGTTGGCCTGCGCAAGCAGATAAGCGAGGTGTTCGGTGATGGGTTTACTGGGCGATCTAGCCACGGCTTTTGACTTTGTTCCCGGTTTCTGGATGATTATTGAGCTACGGTGCACTTTCTGTATGCACGCGAATCGTTGAATATTCAATATTTTCCACTAGGATATTTCGACTGTCGAGATACGCTGGTCTCGTGCCGACCCGGGAAAGCCGAAAGGAGAGAGCGAGGTGCTCTCAGCCACGCAGATTGGAATGATCGGCGGCATGCCGATGCCGGCAGATTGGCTGCTCAAGGGCCCGACCTGGTCGGGCGGCGACGCATTTACGCTGACACCGCGGCTGGATCCCTTTCGGCAGCGCCGCGATCGCAAGAAGCTCCGGATCGCCAATTTCACTGTCGCTGACAGGTTCTGCGGGAATCTGGGGGCCTTCCGCCACCAACAGTACGTTGCTGGCGGCTTCGGAGATCAACCGGCGCGGCGGCATCCTCGGCCGCGAAATCGAGATCGTCTTCCATGATACCGGAGGCTGCCATCGAGGATGTCATCCAGGCGGCATCCGACGTCGTCGCGTCCGATGACGCCGATATCATCATGGGATCCCACATCAGCGCGGTCAGGGTTGCGCTTCGAAAAGTCGTCGCCGGCCGCATTCCCTATATCTACACGCCCGTCTACGAGGGCGGCGAGAGAACGCCGGGCGTGATGGCGATCGGCGAAACGCCGCGGGCTCAGTGGCGCCCGGCGATCGAGTGGCTGGCGAACGTCAAGAAGGCGGCGCGATGGTACCTGATCGGCAGCGATTACGTCTGGCCCTGGCTCTCCCACCGCGCGATCAAGAAATATATCGCCGGCGTCAGGCGGTCGCGTGGTCGGCGAAGAATTTGTCCGGATGGGCGAGCACGATCACAGCGCGCACATCGCGCGGATCCGCGCCGCAAAGCCCGACGTTGTTCTGATTTCGCTGATCGGCACCGACAGCATTGTTTTCAATCGCAGCCTTTGCCGAGCAGGGCCTGGCGTCGAAAATGCTTCGTCTGGCCGGCGCGATGGATGAAACCGTGCTGTTGGGAATCGGCGCCGACAACACCGAAAATCTGTTCTGCGCATCCGGCTATTTCGTGGATCATGGCCTCGCGCGAAAACGATGCCTTTCGCTGCCAATACGAGGCTTCATTCGGCCGCTACGCGCCGCCGCCCGGCTCGGTCGGGCAGTCGAACTATGAGGGACTTCGTTTTCTCGATGCGGTCGCATCGCGTGCAGGATCGCTGGCCTTCGAGCCGTTGCTCTCCGACGCGATCAACGTGGACTATCACGGCGCACGAGGCCGCATCGCGATGCGCCGCGGCAGCGCCTCGATGCCGATCTATCTTGCCGAGGCCGACGGCCTTGATTTCCGGATGATCAAAAGATTCTGACGGCGCACAGGGCCGCTGCCAGGCGGCGACGCATGAAATAATACTTGAAAAGGAAAATATTTCCGTTTCTATTGATGCGGACGAGATTTGCCTCTTTCCGTTCGTAGCCGAATTTGCGCGCCGCGGTGGTCGGGCCGGCAGATCTCAAGCGGTCAAGAAACAGGAGAAACATCGTGTCAGTAGCGCTTCCGACCCCCGATCAACTGCGTGCCGTCGCCGAATATTGCGGCCTGGCATTGACCGATGAGGACGTCACCTCCTTCCGTGGACTGATGCAGGGCTCGGTCGATGCCTACAATGTCGTCGCCGCGATGCCCGACGAAGTTCCGGTCGTTAAATATCCGCGCACGCCGGGCTATCGGCCGGGGCCGGAGGAAAATCCGCGAAACGCCTGGTATCGAAAGTCCACCGTCAAAGGTGCGGCGCGCGGCAAGCTGAAAGGCAAGGTCGTCGCACTCAAGGACAACATCATGCTGGCCGGCGTGCCGATGATGAACGGTTCCTCGACTCTCGAAGGCTACGTTCCGGATTTCGACGCAACCATTGTCACGCGCATGCTGGACGCCGGCGCGGAAATTGCCGGCAAGGTTCACTGCGAGTCGTTTTGCATGTCCGGCGGCAGCCACACCAATTCGACCGGTCCGGTGCATAATCCGCACAAGATGGGATATTCGGCCGGCGGCTCGTCCTCCGGCAGCGCCGTCGTCGTCGCGCTCGGCGAAGTCGATATGGCGATCGGGGGCGATCAGGGCGGTTCGATCCGGATGCCGTCATCCTTCAGCGGCACCTACGGCATGAAGCCGACCTGGGGCCTTGTGCCCTATACCGGCATCATGCCGATCGAGATTTTCGTCGATCACACCGGGCCGATGACCGCAAACGTCGCCGACAATGCGTTGCTGCTCGAGGTGCTGGCCGGTGACGACGGCTACGATCCAAGGATCAAGTCGCCGAAGGTGCAGGACTACACCAAGGCGCTCGGTGCCGGGATCAAGGGAATGAAGATCGGCATCGTCAAGGAAGGTTTCGAGCAGACAGGCGCCGAAGCCGCCGTGAACGAGAGCGTCAGGGAGGCGGCGAAGCGGCTGGCCAGTCTCGGGCGCTACCGTCGAAGAGGTCTCCATTCCCGATGCATATGGTGGCGCCGGCGATCTGGATGCCGATCGGCACCGAAGGCATGACGCAGACCATGATGTATGGCGACGGCTACGGCCTGAGCCGCTCCGATCTCTATTCGACATCGCTGATGGATTTTCATCGCGGCTGGCGCGGGCAGGCGGATTCGCTGTCCGAGACCACCAAGATGATGTTGATGTTCGGCACCTATATCAACAACAATTTCGGTCCGCGCTATTACGGCAAGGCCCTGAACATCTCGCGCCGGCTGACGGCGGCTTATGACAAGGCGCTTGAGACCTACGACCTGCTGTTGATGCCGACGACGCCGATGAAGGCGACGCCGTTGCCTGCTCCGGGAGCAAGCCGCGAAGAACAGATCGGGCGCGCCTTCGAGATGATCACGAACACCGCGCCGTTCGATATCACGCATCACCCGGCGATGTCGTTGCCGTGCGGCATGGTCGACGGCCTGCCCGATCGGGCTGATGCTGATCGGCCGGCATTTCGACGAGCCGACGATCTATCGTGCCGCGCACGCCTTCGAACAGTCCGGCGACTGGAAGAAGATGTAGGTAGGCGAAAGGCTGCGGGGGTTGCTGGTGATGCTGCATGGATAATCTGTTCACCGCATTGTTCGAGATCATGAGTTTCGGCGCGATCGTCGTTCTGGTCGTGCTGGGACTCGGAATCATCGCCAGCATGATGGGCATCTTCAATTTCGCGCAGGGCGAGTTCGTTCTGCTCGGCGCCTACATCACCTATCTCGTGCATCACGCGGGCGCGCCGGTCTGGGTCGGAATGGCGGTCGCTCCGTTCGCGGTCGGAGCCTTGGGCTTTGTGCTGGAGCGCCTGGTGGTGCGGCGGTTCTACGCCGCGCCGATCGTCGCGATGCTCGGCACCTACGCGCTCGGGCTGATCATCCGCGAGATCGTGCGCGGCCTGATCGGCGGCCTGTATATCTCGGTGCCGGAACCGATCGGCGGATCGGTCGATCTCGGCGCCATGCACTTTTCCTCGTGGCGGCTCGTGATCATCGTCATCACGGCGCTGGTGATGGTCGAGCAGCTATCTGCTGCTGGCGCGCACCGCGTTTGGCTTGCGGATCCGGGCCTCGCTGGAAAATCCAGCGCTGGCTCGCGCATCGGGCATTTCGACCAACGCGATCTACGGCGCGACCTTTGCATTCGGCGCCGCGCTGGCGGGTCTTGCCGGGGCGCTGATCGTGCCGGTGTTCTCGCTGTTCGCCGATCTCGGCCTGCGCTTTCTGATTCAGGGTTTCGTGGCTGTGATGGTCGGCGGCGTCGGCTCGTTCGCGGGGCCGGTGGCTGGCGCCGGCGTCATCGGGACGCTCGCGGCCGCGCTGCCTTGGGTCATCCCGCCGGTCATCGCCGACGTCCTCGTGTTCGTTCTCGCCATCGTCTTCATCAAGTTCCGGCCGCAAGGCCTCGTTTCAGGAAAAGGGGTTTAGTCCGATGTCCAGCGACCACAGCCAAACTGAGCCGGCGCCGCTTTCTGTCAATTTCGCCTTCGCCAGCACCGCGCTCGCGACCGGCGTCGGCAGCTGGGTCATTCGTCCCGAATGGGCCAATGCGGCCGCCGATCCCATCAAGGTCGGCATCGCCACCGATTTGACCGGCCCGATCGGCTACGCCGGCAACGCCGACGCCAATGTCGCGAAAATGGTGGTGAAGGAGATCAACGACGCCGGCGGCCTGCTCGGCCGGCCGCTGGAATTGTTCATCGAGGACACCGCATCGAACGAGTCGGTGGCGGTCGGCAACGTCCGCAAGCTGATCCAGCGCGACAAGGTCGATCTCGTGCTCGGCGGCATCACCAGTTCGATGCGCAACGCCATCAAGGACGTGATCGTCGCGCGCGGCAAGACGCTCTATATCTACCCGCAGCTCTACGAGGGCAAGGAATGCACGCCCTATCTGTTCTGCACCGGTCCTACGCCGGCGCAGCAGTGCGACGAATTCATTCCCTGGCTGATCAAGAACGGCGGCAAGAAGTTCGCGTTGCCCAGCGCCAACTACGTCTGGCCGCATACGCTGAACGTCTATGCCCGCAAGGTGATCGAGGCCAACGGCGGCGAGGTGGTGTTCGAGGAATATTATCCGCTCGACCAGATCGATTTCAGCGCGACCGTGAACCGGATCATCTCCAACAAGGTGGACGTGGTGTTCAACACCGTGATCCCGCCGGGCGTCGGGCCGTTCTTCAAGCAGCTTTACGAAGCGGGCTTCCTCAAGAACGGCGGCCGGCTGTCCTGCGTCTATTACGACGAGAACACGCTCAACATCAATCAGCCGGCCGAGATCGAGGGACTGGCGAGTTGCCTCGACTATTTCAAGGCGCTGACGCCGGAAGATCCGGTCAGCGCCAAGATCCAGGCGGCCTACGACAAGGAATTCCCGGGCAAGTTCCTGTTCGCGGCGGGAAGTGCCGCGACCGGCACCTATCGCGGCCTCAAGCTGTGGGAAGCCGCGGTCAAGGAGGCCGGCAAGGTCGACCGTGACGCGGTCGCCGCCGCGCTCGATCATGCCAAGATCGCCGAAGGCCCCGGCGGGCCGGCCGAAATGGTTCCGGGCAAGCGGCATTGCAAGATGAAGATGTACACGGCGGTCGCCAAGGGCGGCAATTACGAGATCGTCGCGCGCAGCGCCGGTCTGGTCGATCCAAAGGAATGCTGAGCGTATCGCAGCGGCAGCAAATCCGCGGCGTGGTATCTGGAGCTAATGTGCTGGCAACTTGATGACAGAAACGACGCCGTCTGCCCTGAGGCTTCCCGTTATAGCTGATCGTTCGCGCCGATGGCGGCTGCTGCCGGTCATGGAAATCGCGGTGCTCGCGATCGGCGCGTTGCTGCCGCTCGTGCTGCAGGACTATCTGACCGTCTACGCCACGCGCGTCCTGATCCTCTGCCTGTTCGCGCTCTCGTTCGATCTGGTGTGGGGCTACGCCGGAATCATGAGCTTCGGCCAGGCGGTGTTCTTCGGTTCCGCCGGATACGGCGTGGCGCTGATCGCCCGCGATCTCGGCGTCACTTCCATGCTGATCGTGCTGCCGGCGGGCCTTCTGATCGGGTTCGCATTCGCTCTGCTGCTCGGCGGCTTCCTGCTGCTCGGACGGCATCCATCCAGCGTCATCTTCGTCTCGCTGGGCACGCTGACCGGATCATATGCGTCCGATCGGCTGGCACGGGGCTGGTACTATCTCGGCGGCCAGAACGGCATCCCCTCGATCCCGTCGATGAGGCTCGGCAGCTACGACCTCGACGAGGGCGTGGCGTTCTATTATCTGGCGCTCGGTATTCTTCTGCTGGTCTATCTTCTGTGCCGCTTCCTGGTGCGGTCGCAATTCGGACTGGCGCTCGCCGGCTTGCGCGAGAACGAGCAGCGCATCGCCTTCTTCGGCTACCGGGTGCAGCGCCTCAAGGCGATCATCTTCTCTTTCGCCGGCGCCATCGCCGGTCTCGCCGGCAGCCTCTATGCCTTCCACGAAGGCTTCGTCTGGCCCAACATGCTGGGCGTGGTGATGTCGACGCAGGTCGTGCTTTATGTGCTGTTCGGCGGCGCCGGAACCCTGATCGGCGCGGTGATCGGCACCATCGTGATCGAGGCGGTCAGCTTCTGGCTGTCGAACAGCTACCAGGACATCTGGCCGATCATCCTTGGCGTGCTGCTGCTGCTGGTGATCCTGTTCCGTCCGGCCGGCCTGATCAGCCTGATCGTCAGCGAGCGCGAACGCGTCGGCAGTTTCGGCCGGCCGCCGAAGGAGAGACATCATGGCTCTTCTTGAGGCGCGCGGGATCACCAAGATATTCGGCAAGCTGACGGCCTTGAACGGCGCCGAACTCACCGTCGCGGAAAACGAATTTCACGGCCTGATCGGCCCGAACGGCTCCGGCAAGAGCACGCTGATGAAATGCGTCGCCGGCGCCGAAGTCCCGACGGCCGGCACAGTCACGTTTGGCGGCCGCGATATCACGCAAGCTCCTCCGGCGGAGCGGGCCCGCGCCGGCATGAGCCTCAAGTTCCAGATCACCAGCGTGCTGCCGGCGCTGACGCTGTACGACAATATCCTGCTGGCGCTGCAGGCCCAGACTTCGCTGCCCCGCCTGTTGTTCTCCCGCACCCGCGGCATCCTGCACGATCGTGTCATGGCCATGCTCGAACAATTCCGCCTGGTGGACCACGCGGCAGAGCCGGCGTCCGCGCTGTCGCACGGCCAGCAGCAATGGCTTGAAATCGCGATGGCGCTGGCGCCGGAGCCGAAGCTGTTGCTGCTGGACGAGCCGACCGGCGGCATGAGCCTGGAAGAACGGCGGGTCACCGGCGAGCTGCTGCAGCCGATCAAGAAGCGGTGCTCGCTCGTCATCGTCGAGCATGATCTCGATTTCATTCGCGACATCTGCGACCGGCTGACCGTGCTCGATCAGGGCAGCGTGCTCGATTGCGGCTCGGTGCCGGCACATCCAGTCGAGCCCCAAGGTCCAGGAGGTCTATCTCCGCCGTGCCTGACGACAAATATCTCGATATCCAGAATCTCGATGCCGGTTATGGCCGCAGCCAGGTCCTGTTCGGCGTCACCATGAGCGTGCCATGGCGCGGTGGCGTCGCGATCCTCGGCCGCAACGGCGCCGGCAAGACCACGTTGATGAAGGCCATCATCGGCGAGCTGCCATTGCTGGGCGGGTCGGTCAGTCTGGACGCCCGCGATGTCGGACGGCTGCCGACCGAGCAGCGCATTCGGCTGGGGTTCGGATACGTTCCGCAGGAGCATTCGGTGTTTGGACGGCTTTCGGTGCGGGACAATCTCGCCGTGGGCGCGCTGACCAACCGCGACAGTCAGGCCGTCAACCGAATCCTGGAAATCTTTCCGAAACTCGGCCAGCGGATGGACCAGGTCGCGGGCACGTTATCGGGCGGCGAGCGCAAGATGCTGGCGATCGGACGTGCGCTGTTGTCGGACCCGCGGGTGCTGCTGCTGGACGAGCCGACCGAGGGCGTCTGGATCGGTGTCATCGAGGAAATCACCGAGCGGTTGATCCTGCTGGCCAAGGAGATCGCCGTCGTCATCGTCGAGCAGCATCTCGATCTGGCGCTCCGGGTTGCCAGTCGCGCCTATGTGCTCGATCGTGGCGCGGTCGCGCTGGCCGGATCGGCGCAGGACGTTCGCAACGATCCCAAGCTGTTGCAATATCTCGCGCCTTGAGGCCTTCGGGCAGATTTGCGTGCGAAGCGGCAAATCGGCCCGATCATGCCAAGGGCCCAGCCCGAAAAATCGAACGGCGATCGTTGCCAGCCCGTCCCCTGCCTACGGCAAAGGGATGGTATCATGCCGTGAATGCAATGCTCGTCGCCGAAAAATAGTGTATCGGCAGGTCTCATCCGGCACCGGCGGGTTTATTCCCAACCGGCAACGCCGCGAGCTTTGGAGGAAGGGTTCATGTCGGGTTTGCCGCTTTCGGGCATCAAAATTCTTGATCTGACGCGTGTGCTGGCGGGGCCGCTGTCGTCGCAGATGCTGGCCGATCTCGGCGCCGAGGTCATCAAGATCGAACGGCCGCGTGGCGGCGATGACGCGCGCGCCTTCGGGCCGCCCTATCTGGTCGATCCCGAGGGCAAGGAGAACAACAACAATTCGTTCTATCTGTGCGCCAACCGCGGCAAGAAGTCGGTCACCGTCGATCTTGCCAAGCCGGAAGGCCAGGAGATCATTCGCGAACTGGCGAAGTCATCCGACATCATGATGGAGAATTTCAAGGTCGGCGATCTCAAGCGCTACAAGCTCGATTATGAATTCGATCCGTGCCGTCAATCCCGGCATCATCTATTGTTCGGTCACGGGCTTTGGCCAGACCGGGCCTTACGCGCCCCGCGCCGGCTATGACGCGATTTTCCAGGCGATGGGCGGCTTGATGAGCGTCACCGGTCATATCGACGGCGAACCCGGTGCGGGTCCGATGAAGGTTGGTCCCAGCATCGTCGACTACATGACCGGCATGAATACCTCGATCGGCATCCTCGCCGCGCTCTACCATCGCAAGGTCAATGGTGGCGCCGGGCAGCATATCGACGTCAGCCTGCTCGACACCGTGATCGCCTCGCTGTCGCATTATGCGCAAATCTACCTGATCGACGGCCAGACACCGCCGCGGCGCGGCACCTGGGGCAATGGCGGCATGCCGGCGGGCGCGTTTCGCTGCACCGATGGCGAATTAATGCTGGTGGTCGGCAATGATGGGCAATTCGCGCGAACCTGCGCCGTGCTGGGGAGCCCGGAGCTCGCCACCGATCCAAGATTCGTCAAGAACAACGACCGGGTCGTTTATGCCAAGGAGATCATGGCGATCTTCGCCGGGCTTTTCCTGAAGCAGCCCGTGGCCTATTGGCTGGAAGAGCTGGAGAAGGCCGGCGTGCCTTGCGGGCCGATCAACGATTTCGAGCAGGTGTTTGCCGATCCGCATGTGCGCGAGCGCGGCATGGAGATCAAAGTAGAGCACCCGTTCGAACCGGCGCTGTCGCTGATCCGTAACCCCATCACCTTCTCCGGAACGCCGGTAAAGGATTATCGCGCCCCGCCCTTGCTCGGCGAGAATACCAGGGAAGTGCTGACGTCGAGGCTTGGATATGACGACGCAAAATTCGACGCGCTGAAAAAGCGGGAGATCATCTAGATCAGGACAGAAGAACGGGTGCGATCGCTGCGCCGACGTCGCGCAGGAGCCAATTTACCTGATCCGCCATTCCCAGAATTCATCGCCGCGGTCGCGGCGCTGCGCAACTTCGAGGCGAATAAAGCGGTCATGGGCGAGTGCTGCGCCAACCCATAATTCGTTCCATGCATCGAACACCGCCGGAGACAATGACGTTCGTTCTGCCATCAGTTTCCAGGTCGTCTGCCGGATCGTCGACGGCTGGGTCGTGTCGTCGAGAACTGCGTCGTCTCCCTGTGCTTTGGCAAGGCGCAACATCGCGGCCTTGAACCCGGCAGCTCCGGGGGGAACGCCTCCCAGCAGGGCGGCTACGTCATCGAAGGTATGCATGCCAACCAGCCGGGCGGCCGCGGAAGCGAGGTGCTTGCCTTCGTCGGGGCCAAGTACCGCGATGGTTTCCGGCACGATCGAAGTGATGTACTCCATCGAATAGTTGCGAAGCACCTTCTGCAGCCGTTCCTTTGGCCAGTTCGTCGCCGCAAGCCGCGGCGCTTGCTCGATCTGAAAGGGTGGACAGGTTTCACCGGGAGAGAACTGAAGTCGTTGCTCGGGCGCAAGGTCGTGGTCCCACTCTTTGTAATAACCCTCAAGCCCCGGTTGCCCGTCGACGGTTTGCCCGGTGCATACGAAACCCAGCCGCGGATTGCCGAGCACGATGCCATTATTGGCGTGCCAACCGCGCAGCATCGCGCGTGACACTTCCGAAGGGATGCCGCAGATCGCGGTGCCCGACCAGATCCATCGTGGCGGCGGATATCGAACCCAGGCTTTTCGATCATTTTCGTAGACGTATTCGACCTTTACGCCACCGACCTGATTGGACAAATAATGATACTGGGCGCAGGCGACCGCGTGCGGCAAGTCGGCGAGGCCGAGCTTGCGGAGTCCGGGCAGGAATCTGGCCAGTTGTTGACGGCGAAAGGTACGAAAAACCACCTCGGCGGCCTTTGCTGCGCCGGCTCGCGAGACCAGCATCAAGATGAGACCGGTGAGATAAGAGTGATAGATCAGCTCGATCGCCGCAAATGCGGCGCCATCGGCCTCGCCGGCGTGGTCGGCTTGCATCCGCCAATCTCCGATTATGATTTTGCTTTCGGGCCGCGGCATTCCGCCATAGGCATCCCAGGTCGCGCCGGCATAATATCCGGCATCGACCGGAAGATTGATCCCGGTCACCGCACTACTTGCCGGTCCCAGCAGCCAGGCGATGGCCTGCGCCACTTCGATCGGCTCGACCAGCCGGCCCATCGCGGCATTGCGCGACATTCGCTCTTCATTCATTGCGCCGGAATCGATCCCGGCCTGCAACGCTACCGTTCGGGTGAAGCCGGGAGAAATCGCATTGACGCGAACGCCGGACCGGCCCCATTCGGCGGCAAGCGTCAGGGTCAGTTGAATCACGCCAGCCTTGGCCGCGGTGTAGGCGTGGATCGGACCGGAGGTCATGCCGGCGACCGAGGCGATGTTGACGATTGATCCGTGCCCGCGTTCGGCCATCCGCACGCCGACTTCGCGGGCGACCAGAAAGGTGCCGCGCAGATCGATATTGACCTCGCGATCCCAGTTTTCCATCCGGATGCGTTCGACGCTGTGCATCTTGCCGTAGACGCCGGCCGCGTGGACCAGCCCGTTGATGGGCCCGTGCGCCGCTTCAATCGCCGCCACGCCGCTGACCACGCTGTCCTCGCGCGACACGTCGAAAGGCTCCGGCCAGAGCGTGATTTTGCTGTTGCCCAGGGCTTCCGGCGCGATGTCGCAAATAACGACGCGGTTGCCGTTTTGCGCCAGCAGTTCTGCCGTCGCCGCGCCGATGCCGCGGCTGCCGCCGGTAACCAGGATGATGCCGCCGATGCCATGAATCTCCACCCCTTTTTCTCGACGGTTAAGTCCGCGAGCGATCAGCTTTTCGCCATTTTGCGGAACGTCGGGCGTTTGGCAATGCCGAACACGCGTTCAGCGCGCCAGCATTCCCGGCCGAACACTCCCAGGATCGCTTTCAATTGTTCCGGGCCCGGGCAGTTCCGCTGGATCGATTTGGTCATGATGGCGGCGACATCGGCCATTTTCGAAGCCATGCGGAATTCAGGACCCGCCACCACGACGGACAGGCGGCGATCCCCGATCGGCAGCGGCATCGCGACCCCGGCAAGGTCGCGGCTGAAATCGGCAAAGCTCTGGCCATAGCCACGCTCGATCGATTGCCGCAGTTCGGCCTCGACCGCATCGATGCTGATCGGGGTCGTCGGCCCATATTGCTTGAATTCGATCTTGCGGTAGAGCGCGTTGCGTTCTTCGGGCGGGTATTGAAGCAAAAGCGCGCGACCGCTCGAGGTGGCGTGGATCGGCACGCGATGGCCAATTTGCGCGAAATACCGGATCGCCGCGCTCGATTCCACGACATCGATGAACACGGCCATCGCGCCGGCCGGCGCGACGATCGCCGCCGTCTCGCCGGTTTCGGCCGAGAGCTCGGCGATAAGGACGTGCGTCCATTCCGGCAGCGGTTCGACCTCGGAGATCGTCCTGTGCCAGCGCCAGCCAGCGCGGGGTCGGATAATATCCGGCGCGCGGGCGCGGCTCGTAAAGATAGCCCTTCTCCGCAAGCGTGCTCAGAAGATTGAACGTGCTGGAGCGCGGCCATCCGAAATGATCCGCGACCTCCGCAAGCGTGGCAGGCTTCCGGGTCCGCGCGAAATATTCAAAAATGTCCAATACATACGCGGCCTGTCGAACGATCATGGTCTGTCCTGATATGAGGCGATGCGCTCCGTGATCCCTGACTGTCGTCAATTCCGAAACGGCCTAATTTCGAAACGGCTTAAATCCCAAGTGTTTTCCTGGCCGCCCTCAAATGCGGCTTGTCGATCATCTTGCCGTCGAGACGAAGCGTGCCGAGCTCCGGATTGGCCGCGAAGGCCGCAACGATTTTCTCGGCCCATTCACGTTCCGCCGCGGTGGGCTCGAACGCGGCATTGACGATGTCGACGTGCTTGGGATGGATCAGGGCCTTCGCCGAAAAGCCATCCCGGCGCGCAATGCGGGTTTCCGAGTTCGAGGCCTGCCAGGTTTTCGATGTCGGTATAGACGGTATCGATCGCGGCGATCTGGGCCGCCGCCGCGCCCATCAGGCACATGTCCCGCGCCAGCCGGTATGGGCTGTGGAAGGTCCCGGCGCTGCCGTTCTCCGTGGCGCCCAGCGATGCGGCCAGATCCTCCGCGCCCCACATCAAACCGGCGAGCCGCGCCGAACAGTCCTTGTAGGTGCCGAGCCCGAACACCGACTCGGCGGTTTCGGTCGCGACGACAACGATCCGCGTCGTCTCCGCTGCGGTGCCGGCGGCGGCCTCGAAGGCATCGAGCCACAGCGCGAGCTGACGGACATCGTCGCCCGATCGGCATTTCGGCAGCACGATGCCATCCGGCGCGGCCGGCATCACCGCCGCGAGATCCTGTAGCGTCATTCCGGTGTCGAGCGCATTGACCCGCACATAGAGCTTTGGACCGCCGCGATGGCCGCCGAGCATGGTTCGCGTCAATCCGCGCGCCTCCTGCTTCTTGTCGGGCACGACCGAATCCTCAAGATCGATGATCAGCGCGCTGGCGTTGCCCTGCGAGGCCTTCTCGAATTTGCGCGGGCTGTCACCCGGGACAAACAGCATCGAGCGCATCAGGCGGCCTTTCTGTGGCATGCCGAGCCCTGTCATGACGCCGCCGCCAGGTGCACGGCCTTCCGCTCCGCAAGCTGGTCGATTTCATCGGCGGAGAAGCCGGCTTCCGCAAGATGTCCCTGCCGTGCTCGCCGAGCGTGGGAGCCGGGCCGCCCGCTTCAGGCTGGGTCGCGCTCCAGCTCGAGGGCACCTGCATTTGCCGGATGCGGCCTTCGACCGGATGCTCGACGGTCTTGAAGAATCCGATGGCGGCGAGATGCGGATCGTCGAGGATGGTTTCCAGCGTATGCATCGGCATGACCGGGATATCCTCGCGCTCCAGCAATTCGCGCCATTCCGCGGTGGTGCGGCCAAGGAAGATCCGGCCGACCTCCTCGTAAATTTCGTCGATATGCGCATGCCGCGCCGCATGGTTGGCAAAGCGCGGTTGTTCAAGGAATTCCGGCTGGCCGATCGCCGCAAAGAAACTGCGCCACTGCTTGTCGTTGTAGATCAGCGCGCAGATGTAGCCGTCGCTGGTTTGATAGGGGCGCCGGTAGCGCGACAGCAGCCGCGCATATCCGCCATGATCGAGCGGCGGATCGTAGGTCAGGCCGCCGAGGTGATCGATCAGGACGAAGTCCGTCATCGACTTCGAACATCGGCACATCGATGCGCTGGCCGATGCCGGTGCGTTGCTGATGCATCAATCCGCCCAGGATGGCGTTGACCGCCATCAGCCCAACCACGCGGTCGGCCATGGTGATCGGAACGTATCGCGGCGTGCCGTCGCCGGCCATCGCCATCAGGGTCGGAATCGTCGATGCGCCCTGGATCAGATCGTCATAGGCCGGCTTCGATGCGTAGGGACCGTTCTGGCCGTAACCGAACACGCCGACATAGACGATCTTCGGATTTGCCTTGGCGAGGGTCTCATAGTCGAGACCGAGACGAGCCATCGCTTGCGGCCGCACATTATAGACGATGGCATCCGCGTTGGCGGCGAGGCGCAGCAGCGCGTCGCGGCCGTCGGGATGCTTGAGATCGATCGCAATGCTGCGCTTGCCGCGGTTGGCGTTGAGAAACATTCCGCCCATGCCCGGCGTCCGTCCCGGTCCGATCTGCCGGACGATGTCGCCGTCAGGGCTTTCCACCTTGATGACGTTCGCGCCCATATCGGCAATGATCTGGGTGGCATACGGCCCCATCAGGACGGTGGTCAGGTCGAGAATGGTAAGACCGGCGAGAGGACCCATGGACGGTTCCGTGACATAGCCTGCCATCTGGCAAGACATTATTCCTATATGTGTATATAAAATTCACAATTGTGAGCTGTCAACCTCGATATCCGAGATTACAGCACTGCTGGCTTTGCGTGTTGACATACTAATTCATGCTCTTGTATTTTTTATACACAGAATTTTGGCCGATTAAAAACGAAAAACGAAGGAGACGCGACGCCCGATCAGCGTCGGTTCGGGTTTCTTGCGGAGCAGCCGGTTCCAATCGACGCGACAATCCGAATATCGGTGCGCGAATACGTCAGGGAGAAGAAATGAAAAAAGCATTGGCAATGATCGGCCCGGTTGCCGCGCTGACGCTGGCGGGTTCGCTTGTCTCCAGTCCGGCGCGGGCGCTGGAGCTGAAGGTCGCGGACTCCTTTCCAGCCGGACACTATCTGGTTCGCCTGATGCTGAAGCCGTGGATGGATGACGTGACCAAGCGCACCAATGGTGCGGTCACGTTCAGCTATTATCCCAACCAGCAGATCGGCAAGGCGGCCGACATGCTGCGGCTGACACAATCCGGCGTCGTCGATATCGGTTACATCGCGCCATCCTACGCGTCCGACAAGATGCCGCTGTCGGAAGTCGCCCAGCTCCCGGAAGCCTTCCACACCAGTTGCGCCGGAACGCTGGCCTACTGGAAGAGCGCGCGGCAGGGCGTTCTCGCCAAGCAGGAATACGCGCCGAACAAGATCAAGCTGCTGATGGAAGTGGTGCTGCCGCCTTATCAGATCTTCACCGTGAAACAGAAGATCGAGACCACCAAGGATGTTCAGGGATTAAAGTTGCGCACCACCGGGGGCGCGCAGGACCTCACCTTGCGCGCGCTCGAAGCGGTGCCTGTCCGCATGTCCGCGCCGGATGCCTATGAATTTCTCTCACGTGGCACCATGGATGGCTTGGTGTTTCCGATGGAAAGCGTCAGCTCCTACGGACTGGACAAGCTCGTCAAGCATGCGACCGAGGGCGTCAGTTTCGGCAGCTTCATTGTGGCTTACTCGATCAGCCAGTCCGTCTGGGATCGTCTTCCGGCCGATGTGAAGCAGGCGATGGACGAAGCTTCCGAGGCCATCGAGCCGAGCGTTTGTGGTGAAGTCGACAAGGAGCAGGGCGACTCCCGCCAAAAGCTCCAGCAGGCCGGCGTTACCTTCGAGCCAATCCCGCCGGAAACGCGCACGCAGATGCAAGAGAAGCTGAAAGTCGTCGGCAAGGAATGGGCCGCCGCCCTCGACGGCCGCGGCAAGCCGGCGTCGGCTGCGCTCGAGGAGTTCGGCGCGCTGCTCGCCGAAGGCGAGGCCAAGAAATGACGGCCACACGGATTGGTTCAGCGGTCGGGCGTCCGATCATGTGGAAGCCAAGCCAATGATCAAGCGGGCAAGCGATATTCTCGCCGCGATCGAACGGACACTGACGGTGATCGCGGTGTTCTTTTTGTTCGTGATCATGGTACTCGTCGTGGCCGATGTGTTCATGCGTTATGCCGTCAATCGGCCGTTCAGCTTTACCTACGACCTGATCGGACTGTATCTGCTGGCCGGCGTGTTCTTTCTCACCCTCTCGGATGCGCTTCGCGAGCATGCGCATGTCGGCGTCGACATCCTGCTGCATCGCTTTTCGCCCGCGGGACGGCGCCTCTCGGAGATCGTCACGGCATTGGTCGGGCTGTTTGTGTTCGTGCTGATATCAAAAGTCGGCTTCGACCGCGCCCTCGACAATTATCAGCAGAGCGATGTTCTGGCCGGCGCCATTCCCTGGCCGACCTGGATATCCGCGGCTCTGGTGCCGTTCGGTTGCGGCGTCCTGGTGTTGCGGCTGGCGCTGCAACTCGTTGGAAACCTCCTCAGTCTTGTTTCCGGTCGCGACCTCTACCCGCTGCCGCCGATCACCGGGCTCGGTGAAGCCAATACATTCGAATAGCGGCGGTATCCGATGGTCCCGATTCTCGTTCTCTGCTTGCTGTTCGGCCTGTTGGCGATCGGTACGCCGGTCGGATTCGCGATGGCGTTTTCAGGCTCGATCGGCTTGTTGATCGTCGGCGGAACCGGAGCGCTGTTTGGCATCCTGCAGACGGCGCCGCTATCGACCGTGTCGTCCTACGAATTGATCACCATCCCGATGTTCCTGCTGATGGCGGATCTCGTGCTGCTTTCGGGTGTCGCCGACGATCTGTTTCAAACCGCATCCGCCTGGGTCGGCCGGATTCCGGGCGGTCTCGGCATGGCGACCGCGCTGGCCGGTGCGGGATTTGGCGCGATCTGCGGCACCAGCACCGCGTCAGCCGCGACGTTGTCGTCGACCAGCCTGCCCGCGATGATCCGTCAGGGCTATGAGCCGAAGATGGCGGCCGGCGTGGTTGCGATTTCCGGCACGCTGTCGATGCTGTTGCCGACCAGCGTCGCGCTGGTGATCTTCGGGCTGCTCGCCGAGGTCAATATCGGCAAGCTGCTGATCAGCGGAATCATTCCCGCGATCCTGATTACGATCACCATCATGGCTACGATCTATCTTCTGGTCTGGCTCGATCCATCCCGCGCGCCGCGCACCGTATCGGTGCCGTGGTCCGAGCGCTTCGCGCTATTGTGGCAGGTCAGCCCGATGGTCGCGTTGTTTTCGGTGGTCACCGGCACGATCTATCTCGGCATCGCGACGCCGACCGAGGCGTCGGCTTTCGGCGCATTCGGGGCGTTTCTGCTGGCGATCGTCAAGGGCAAGATAACCCCGGCCACGCTCTATCATACGCTGCTGCGTGCCTCGCATGGCACCTGCATGATCGTGATGATCCTGGTCGGCGCATCGATCTTCGGATATTTCTTCACGCTGACGCACGTCACCCAGGACCTCGTCGCCTGGGTCGGATCGCTTCCGACCTCGCGCTGGGTCATCATCACGCTGATCCTGTGCGGCTATATCGTGCTCGGCTCGTTCATGGACCAGATCGCGATCCTGGTCCTGACGGTGCCGATCGTCATTCCCCTGATCAAGACCCTTGGCTTCGATCCGATCTGGTTCGGCGTCATCAAGATCGTCACCGCGGAAGTCGGCATGATCACGCCGCCGGTCGGGCTCAATTGCTTCATCGTGGCGCGTTACGCCAACCGGCCGGTCGCGGAGGTGTTTCAGGGCACGTTCCCGCATTTCATCGCGCACCTGATCGCGATCGCGGTTCTCGTCGCGTTTCCGAGCATCATCCTTTGGCTGCCGTCGCATATGGGAAATTGACATGTGGGAGAGCTTGCGCGGCTTTCTCAACGGGAGGATACATGAAGTCCATCCTGAGCGGTTTGATGGCCTTGCTGGCGATGGCGTCGAGCGCTGCGCGCGCCGACGAACCGGCCATCACGTTGCGGCTGGCGGATAGTCTGCCGGTCGGGCACATCATCCACGAGGCGGTGACCACGCCGTTCATCGAGGCGGTCGAGAAGCGCACCAATGGCAAGGTCAAGATTACGCATTTCCCCGCCGAGCAACTCGGCAAGGCGAAGGACCTGCTGCGGCTGACCCAGTCCGGCGTGGTCGACATCGGCTATATCGTGCCGTCTTATGCCTCCGACAAAATGCCGCTGACCGCGGTCGCTGAATTGCCCGGCGGTTTTCGCAATGCGTGTCAGGGCACTGCGGCCTATTGGGCCTTGACGCGGGATGGCAATTTTCTTGCCGAAAAGGAATTCGCACCCAACGGCATTCGGCCGCTGATCACCTTTGCGCTGCCGACCTATCAGATCCTGCTGTCGACACATAAGACGGTCAACAACCTCGCCGATATCGAGGGCCTGAAGATCAGAACCGCGGGCGGGGCGCTTGACCTGATGATGCGCAGCATCAAGGCGGTGCCGATCCGGATGTCGCCGCCGGAAATCTATGAATTGATGTCACGTGGTACCCTCGATGGGGCGATGCTCGGATACCAGAGCGCGGTTTCCTACGACCTCATCGGGCTGTTGAAGACCGGTACCCTGAACGAACCGCTGTCGTCGGTGGTCATCACCTATTCGATCAGTACCGCGAAGTGGAAGACGCTGCCGGAGCAGGTCCAGACCGTGCTCGCGGAAGAGGGCGAGCGCATCACCCGCGAGAGCTGTGCGAAGTTCGCTCACGCGGAAGAACAGGCGCTGGCAAGAGCCAGGGACAAGGGCATCAAGCTGATCCATTTCTCGCCGGACGATGAAAAGACCATGGAGACGGTGTTCGAAGCCGTCAGCCAGGATTGGGCGGCCGGACTGGATGGCCGCGGCAAGCCCGGCAGCGAGGCCTTGAGGGTTTGGAGATCGGCGCTGCAGGCGGCGCTCGCGGATCATTGACGATCGGATTTCGGATAAGGAGCGCGACATGACAAAGCCATTCAAGTTCTTTGTGAAGGAAAGCGAAGTGACACCCTATTCGCCGCTCAATCACACCGGTACGGTCAATCGCCGGCTGATCGGGCCCAAGGAAACCGGATCGGAAAACCTCGAGGTGCTGCTCGGCGTCGTCAGCAAGTCGCATGGCGCACTTCCGCACAGCCATCCGGATATCGATCAGGTCTGTTATGTGATCGAGGGACGCGCCGTCGCGGAGATCGGCGGTGAGCGCGACGAATTGGGTCCAGGCGATGCCTGCTTCTTCCCCGCCAACATGCCTCATACCTTTACGGCGATCAGCGAAGAGCCCGTCAGGGTGCTCGTGATCTACACGCCGCCCTATGGCGAAAAGGGCGCCGTCACGCACGCTTCGGCGTGACCAACCGAACGCAAGAACCTGAAGATCAATAAGGCAAAAAAGACAGGACCCGGACATGGACTTCGCGCTCACGGACAATCAGGAAGCGATTCGCGATGCGATCGCGAAAATCTGCAGCCCCTTCGATGATGCTTACTGGTTGAGGAAGGATCGCGAAGGCGGCTTCCCGCACGATTTCCACAAGGCACTGGCAGATGCCGGCTGGCTCGGCATCTGCGTGCCGGAAGCCTATGGCGGCTCGGGTCTCGGCATCACCGAGGCCGCGATCATGATGCGCACGATTTCCGAATCCGGCGCCGGCATGTCCGGGGCATCCGCCGTGCACATCAACGTATTCGGGCTCAATCCGGTGGTGGTTTTCGGGACCGAGGAGCAGCGCCTGCGGATGCTGCCGCCGATGATCGAAGGCCGCGAGAAGGCCTGCTTTGCCGTCACCGAGCCGAACACCGGCCTTAACACCACGCAGTTGAAGACGCGTGCGGTGGCGAAGAACGATCGCTACGTGGTCAATGGCCAGAAGGTATGGATCTCGACCGCGCAGGTGGCGCACAAGATTTTGCTGCTGGCGCGCACCACGCCGCTGGAGGAAGTCCGCAAGCCGACGCACGGCCTCAGCCTGTTCTACACCGACTTCGACCGCCAGCGGATCAAGGTCCATGAGATCGAGAAGATGGGCCGCAAGATCGTCGACTCCAATGAACTGTTCTTCGAGGATTTCGAGATTCCGATGGAGGATCGCATCGGCGAGGAGGGGCGCGGTTTCGAATATATTCTGGAAGGGATGAATCCCGAGCGCATCCTGATCGCGGCTGAAGCGGTTGGGCTCGGCAAGCTGGCGCTGGCGCGCGCCGCCGAATACGCCAAGACCCGAATCGTATTCAACCGACCGATCGGCAAGAACCAGGCGATCCAGCATCCGCTGGCGAAGAACTGGACCGAGCTTGAAGCGGCGTGGCTGATGGTGATGTCGGCCGCCTGGCAATACGACAAGGGCATGCCTTGCGGTGCGGCCGCCAATGCGGCGAAGTATCTGGCCGGAGAAGCGGGCTTCCAGGCCTGCGAGCAGGCGCTGATGACCCATGGCGGTTTTGGTTACGCCAAGGAATTTCACGTCGAGCGCTATCTGCGTGAGGTATTGATCCCGCGCATTGCGCCCATCAGCCCGCAATTGGCGCTGAGTTTTATCGCCGAGAAGGTGCTCGGCCTGCCCAAGTCCTACTAGTAGCGCAGAAGGCGGAGCTTGATATTCCATGCGGACCGGATCTTGTCGTGACGGGTAAGCGAGCTGCTGCGTCATCGCTCGACTTTGCCGACATCATCCGGGCTGGCGATGTCGTGGTGTGCGGGCAGGCGACCGCCGAGCCGCGCACGCTGACCGAGGCGCTGGTCGCGCAGAAAGACCGATTGCCGCCGTTCACCGTGGTCGTGGGTCCGGTATTTTCCGATACGTTTGCGCCGGAACGAACCTCCGGGATCATGTTTCAGAGCTACGGCGTGATCGGCAACGCCCGCGCGCTGGCCAAGGCACAACAGCTCGACGTGATTCCCAGCAACTACAGCGCTTTTTGTGCCGATTTTGCCCATGGGCGGCATCGCGCCGACGTGGTGCTGGTCCAACTGGCCGAAGATGAAAATGGCCGGCTCAGCGCCAGTCTGTCCAACGACTATGTGATCGACGCCGCGCGCCGCGCCCGCGTGGTGATCGCGGAAATCAATCCGGACGCGCCCTGGACTTTTGGCGCGGATTGGCCGGCGGATATCGTACTGCATCGGCGTATCGCCGCGACACGGCCGCCACTGGAATTGCCGGCGGCGAAGCTTGACGACATCTCGCGCCGCATCGCCGCACATGCCGCCGGCCTGGTTTTGGACGGCAGTACGCTGCAATTCGGCGTCGGCAAAATTCCGGATGCGATCCTGTCTTCGCTGTCGCATGTTCGCGATCTCGGCATTCATTCCGGCCTCATCAACGATGCGGTCGTGGATCTCATCGAATGCGGCGCGGTGACCAATGCGGGCAAAGGCATCGATGCCGGCATCACGGTCACCAACCAGGTGATCGGCACCGAACGGCTGTATCGGTTTGTGCATCGAAATCAGGCGGTCTCGGTCCGCCCGGCGTCCTACACGCATGCCCAGCAGGTTCTTGCCCGGCTCAACCGGCTTGTGGCGATCAATTCGGCACTGGAAGTCGGCCTCGACGGCAGCGTCAATGCGGAAACGTTGAATGGCGTTGCGGTCGGCGCCATCGGCGGACAGCTCGATTTCGTGCGCGGCGCAAATGCCTCGCCAGGAGGACGGGCGATCATCGCATTGCCGGCAACCGAGCCGAAGGGAGGCAGCCGGATCGTGGCCAGGGTTGAAACGGTGACGACACCGCGTAGCGATGTCGACGCCATCGTCACCGAGTGGGGCGTGGCAGAATTGCGCGGATGTGCGTTGAAGGAGCGTGCCAAGCGCCTGATTGCCATCGCCGCGCCGCAGTATCGTGAAGCCCTTTCCGAGAGTGCATGGCGTCTGGAGCGAAGTTAGAGCCCTCCCGTTCGGATCGAATCGGAGCCGAGGCTCTACTGCTTTATTTGACGCGTTTTCCAAGCGCGAACCGGTATCCACCCCGGATCATGTCGGGGGACAGGCTTTCGCTGGAAAACGCTCTAATAATCAAATCGAGATGTGAAATCCGCCGTCCACTGCAAGATGCTGGCCGGTGATGTAGGACGCGGCATCCGAGAGTAGAAAACAAACCGGTTGCACGACCTCATTGGGTTGGGCCCAGTATCCCATCGGAATCCGCGCGAGAATCCCGTCGCGGAATTTGTCACCGCGAATGGTTTCGGTCATCGGGGTTTCAACGACACCAAAGCAGATCGAATTGGCGCGGATACCGAATTTTGCCCACTCCTTGGCGGTACTCATGGTCATGCCCAGCATGCCGCTTTTGGCCGCGCCATAATTGATCTGGCCGACGGTTCCGGCGCGCCCCGCATCAGACGAGATATTGACGATGGCGCCCGGTCGCTTCTCGCCGGCCTTCGCGCGAGCCAGCATGCTTCTGCCGACGGCCTGGGTCCAGAGAAACGAACCGGTTAAATGGACATTCAACACTTCGTTCCATTGCACAAAGCTCATCTTTTCGATCATCGCCGTGCGGGTAATGCCCGCATTATTGACCAGGCCATGGATCGGGCCGAAGGCTTGAGTAACCTGCTCCACCGCATCGGCCGCGAATGCCGGCTCGGAAACGTCGCCCTGAAGCGTCATGATGTCGCCGCGGGATTTATCCAGCGACGCCAGGCCCTCGGCGTTCTTGTCGACGGCGACGACCCTGGCGCCGAGCTCGACGGAGAGCTCGACCAGGGCCCGGCCAATTCCTTGCGCACCTCCGGTTACGACAATGGTCTTGCCTTCCAGCGACACAATGTTTTTCACGTCCGATATCTCCCGGATTTTGTATTCAGGCACAGCCTCGATCGTCGCGGATATGAACACCGCGACCGGGGGCTTGGCAACGTCTCAGAAAAGCAGAACTGATTAGCTGGTTCGTCTGGAGTATTTTTCCAGCCGGCACATGGAGCCCGAAACTCTCACTGACGCTTTTGCCTCGGACCGGGTCCGACATTGTCGTCGGTTCCGGCTTGTCCGACGAATTTCCGGGTTACCTTTTTGGCACCCTCGCTGACATCGAGTAGCGTGCGACGGCCTTCTTCCATAAAGACCGCTGAGCGCTTGTTGAAGCTCTCGGCCAGTTCGCGAAGCGTCTTCATCTTCTGAAACAGTTCGCCGTCCTTTCCGTTGCCGAGACCGGGTATGATATTGTCGATCTTCGCCACCGAGCTGTCGAAGCTGTCGATGGCAGTGTCGGCCTGGTGCAGCATGCTGTCGAGCGCGTCGCCATTGCTCGCCAGACCTGCGGTGTAGGTCTCGAAATTGAGCAGTCCGTCCTTTATCGTCGTCTGGTTGTTGACGAGCATGCGGTCGACATTGTGCAGGGTGTCGCGGATCGACTGGATCTCGGTCAGATCGGCCTTCAGGGTCGGAACGCCGTCCTCGTCCAGCGGCACCGGAGGTGCCGTGGCAGCGCCGCCCTTCAGCGATATCGCCGCCACACCGGTCAGTCCCTGAAACTCCAGGCCCACAATGGTGTCCTTGCGGATCGGGGCGCTGTTTTCGAGCATCACCAGGGCGACGATCTTGCGAGGGTTTTCCAGCTTGAGCGACGTCACCTCGCCCACCTGGACGCCATCGAAGTTCACGCTGCCGCCTTTAAGCAGACCGCTGGCGGAACCTTCGAAAACGATGCGGAGCGGACCACGTTGCTGGACGCTATGGATCTTCCGAATTCCGAGAAAGCCGACCAACGCCACGGTGATCACCGCGAGCGCCAAGGCTCCGATCATGAGGTTGCTCGTCCGCGCTCTCATCCCGGAATCCGGCCGAGATGTGCTGGGTTGAGAGAACTGCTGTGCTTCGCCATTGGTCGATTGTACGGCGAAAACAAGCCGGGCGAAAGACTGACCCGAGATTCTTGACAGCGTCAAACCGCAAGGTCACCGTCGTCAAGCTCCGGCCGGCTCGCCCAATAACGAAAAACTAGAGGATAGGAGGAAAGCCATGCAAAAATTGCTGAGCCAGGATGAAGTCGCCGGTTATCGCGACCGCGGCTACCACTTTCCGCTCGATGCCCTGAGCGCCAGCGAAGTGGCCGACTTTCGCCGCAGCCTCGAGGATTATGAAGCCGAAACCGGTGGCCCGATCAGGGCGGAGATGCGCCACCGAAGCCACGTGCTGTTCACCTGGATCGACGAGATGGTCCGTCATCCCAAGATATTGGACGCGATGGAAGACCTGCTGGGACCGAACATCCTGTGCTGGAACACCAGTTTCTTCATCAAGGAAGCCCGCGATCCCGGCTTCGTCTCCTGGCATCAGGACGCCACCTATTGGGGCCTCAGCTCGTCCGACGTTGCGACTGCATGGATCGCCATTTCACCAGCCAATAAAGTTTCCGGCTGTATGAAGTTCATTGCGGGCACCCACCAGCAACAGGTCCGGCACGCCGATACGTTCGATCGCAACAACCTCCTCACCCGCGGCCAGGAGATCGCGGTCGATGTCGATGAGACCAAGGCGGTCTATGTGGAATTACAGCCGGGCCAGGCTTCGCTTCATCACGTCTTGCTGTTCCACGGATCGGAACCGAACCGCTCCGAGGACCGGCGTATCGGCCTCGCGATTCGCTATATTCCGACCCATCTCAAGCAGGCGGTCGGCCAGCGCGACTGGGCGACGCTGGTGCGCGGCAAGGATGAATACCATCACTTTCAGCCTGCTCATGTGCCGAAGCGTGACCTCGAGCCCGAGGCCCTGGCATTTCACAAGGAAGTTTCGGAAGAACAGGTGAAAGTGCTTTATCGCGGTACCGGCAAGACCGCCTACCGCGCGTGATATCGATGTCCTGCGGTTTCTAATGCACCGGTCGAGCGGCTTGATAAACCATGTCGCGCTGCAGGTTTTAAATTGTCGTTTGACGACTTACAAATGCGGTATCGTGCGTTGCAGTCTGACATCCCAAGGGTGGGTTTGAGGATCGGAATTGCCCACAATTGACCGGTGTTCGTAAACGCATGCGTTCCGCGCTTCTCATCATTGCACTTTGCGCCGCACTTATCGGCTGCGCATCGATTCAGAACGACCCGGTCAACCAGCCCGGCAGCGATATTGGCCTGGCCGGCAAGGTTCACCTCAATTTCGAAGAGCGGTCGCAGGAGGATGACGACCTGATCGGCCTGTCTTTTTCGGGCGGCGGGACTCGGGCTGCGGCGTTCTCGTTCGGCGTGTTGACCGAAATGGAGCACACCCCGGTGCGCGGCACGACCGCCACGATGCTTGATCGCATCGACTTCATCTCGGGAGTATCGGGCGGGGCGGTGACCGCCGCCTATTACGGTTTGCGCAAGCGCGCCGCCCTGGACGATTTCCGCGAGCGCTTTTTGCTGCGAAATGCCGAGGAAGGGCTCGAGACTGATCTTAACATCAGTACGATCGGCAGAGCGCTTGCCGGTGGCATCAACAATTCCACGGGCTTCCCGCGTTGGCTTGACGCCAATCTTTTCCACGGCGCCACCTTTGGCGAGTTTCGCGAGGTCGGACGCCCGCGCGTCTGGATCAATGCATCAGACATCTACAACCGCACACCGTTTGTGTTCGGCGCGACCGCATTCAGCGCCATGTGCAGCGATCTTTCGAGCTACCCGCTGGCGAATGCCGTCGCCGCATCCGCCGCCGTGCCGGTCGCCTTCGCGCCGGTGGTGATCAAGACCTTCCCGCGGCAATGCAACGATCCGCTACCCGCATGGATCATCAAGGCGCGCGACGACCGCAATGCGCCGCCGATGCTGAGTTCCTTTGCCAAGGCGATCAGCCGTTATCACGATGGCGAGATCCCCTACATCAAGCTGCTCGACGGTGGGCTGGTCGACAATTTCGGCCTCTCCGGTTTCACCATCGCGCGGCTTTCGGCGGATACGCCCTATGGTCCGCTATCGCCGCAACAGGCGGTCAAACTGCGGCGCGGCATGTTTCTGGTCGTCGATGCCAAGACCGGCGTTTCCGGAAACTGGATCAATTCTGTCGAAGGCCCCAGCGGCGTCGATCTGGTCAAGGCCGCGGCGGATACCGCCATCGACGCCAGCGTCGGTACGAGTTTCACCGCATTCAATGGCGCGATGGGCGATTGGCAGAGTTCCCTGATCAAGTGGCGTTGCGGCCTGTCGGCGGCGGAGCGCGCCAAATACGGCGCGCGTCCGGGCTGGAACTGCCGCGATCTGAAGTTCTTTGTCGGACGTCTCGGCTTCGATCAACTCGATCCAGCGCGCGCCAAGGTGCTCGAGGCTGTTCCGACGCGCTTCCGGTTGCCTGCGGATCAGGTCGATGATGTGATCGCGGCGGGGCGGGATGCGTTGCGAAGCAGTCCCGCGTTCCAGGCCTTCGCTCGCAGCATGTAGCGAGCGATTGCGGCATCAATGCTTCGCGGCGCGGTTGGCGGCGGCATTGTTGAGAACGATCAGGCCATCGACCGCGACACCGGTCCTGGCATTGATCAAAAATGGATTGATATCGATCGACGCGATGCGCGTACCGGCGTCCGCCATCAGATTCGACAGGCCGACGATCGCCTTGATGGCGGAGGCCTCGTGCAGCGCCGGCTTGCCGCGATAGCCTTTCAGTTTGACGCCGGCCTTGGTGCGATTGATCAACGCCCTGGCTTCATCCGCATCGAGCGGCGCCCCGGCCAGCGCGACATCTTTCATCAGCTCGATATCGACGCCGCCGGTTCCGAACAAAACAACGGGCCCCATCTCGGCGTCGAGCGAGGCGCCGACCACAAGCTCAAGGTCGGCTTTGACCTGTTGCGCAATCAGGATGCCTTCCAGTTTCGGCTTGCTCTTCAGCTTCTTCACCCGTCCGGTGATATCGTTGAAGGCCTTCTTGACTTCGGCCGAATTATTGAGGTTCAGCACCACGCCGCCGATATCGGATTTGTGCATAATGTCCGCGCTGACCACCTTGGCGACCACGGGAAAGCCAATCTTCTTGGCGATCTTCACGGCGTCGGCGGCGGTCTGTGCGATCGCCTCCTTCGAGACCGGAATGCCGTAAGCCTTCAGCAGTTTCTTGGACGCGACCTCGTCGAGCGCAGCACCCCCGGCGCTCTTGAGTGTTCGCTCCAGCGTCGCGCGCGCCGAAGCGCTCGAGCTTGATACTGCATCCGGCACTTCCTTGCGCAGCGAGGCGTAGTCGATCAACGCCTTGATGGCGCCGACCGCCCGATCGAGGCCCTGCATAACCGCGATATGCGGCAGCGATTTGCGCAGCGTCTTGGTGAATTCGGTGAAACCGACCGACATGGTGCTGATATAGACGACCGGCTTGCTGGCGGCGCCGGCCTTCTCGTTGACAATGCGCAGATTTTTTTCGCGCAATTCGTGCGGCGCTTTCGGCAATTCGGAGTCGATGATGACGATGTCGGTGTCGGGATCGTCGATCATGATCTGGATCGATTGCATGTAGACCGAAGGATCGACCACCGCGGCGAAACCGGCGTCGAGCGGGTTACCGACGATACTGCCGGGGCCGAGCATTTTTGCGAGCTTGCCGCTGGCATCGGCGCCGAGATCCGCGAAATTCAGCCCCGCCGAATGGAAGGCATCGATCAGCAGGCCGCGCTTGCCGCCGGACAGCGTCACCGCGGCGAGGCGATTGCCCTTTGGCGGGTCGGCATGAACGAAGCATTCGGTGGTTTCGATCAATTCGTCGAGACCGCGCACCCGTATCACGCCTTCCCGCGTCGAGATGGCGTCGAAGGTTTCGATTGAGCCGGCGAGGGCGCCGGTGTGGGCCATGGCGGCGGCGCGCCCGCCCTCGGACGTGCCGAGCTTCAACGCGATCACCGGCTTGCCTGCCGCGCGCGCGGCTTTGCAGGCGCTGCGGAAAGCCTCGGTGTTTCGTACGCCTTCCAGATAGACGACGATCACGCGGATCGAGGGATCGGCCGCGAAATAGGCCATCAAATCGGGGGTCTCGAGCCCGGCCTCGTTTCCAGTGGTGACCATGTAGCCGACGCCGACGCCGCGATCGTCCAAGGCCTGGCGGATCGCCATCACAATCGCACCGGATTGACCGGCCACCGCGACCGGGCCTGCCTCCATTGTGACGACGCGGTCGTCGATGTTGGTGAAGAGGTTTTCGCCGGCACTTAGATTGCCGAGACAATTCGGGCCGGTGACCGCAAGACCAGTTTCGCGAATGGCCTGTTGCAGCTCGGCGGCGAGCTTCTGGCTTTCATCGTCCTGCAATTCGCTGAAGCCTGACGTAACGATGGTCGCCGAGCGGGCGCCGGCGGCCGCGGCGTCGCGGATCACCTGAATCGCGAAGCGTGCCGGCACCAGTACCAGTACATGATCGGGCTTGTCCGGCAGGCTGGTGAAATCCTTGTAGCAAGGAACGCCCCAGATGGTTTCGCGCTTTGAATTGACCGGATAGAGACCGCCCGCGAATTCGTACTTGACCAGATTGTTCCAGATACGCTCGGCATAGTTGCCAGGTTTGTCGGTTGCACCCACCAGCACGATATTGCGCGGATGCAGCATCGCATGAATGCTTTTGACGATATCGCTTGCGTCGGACGAGGGTGACCATTTGACGGCTGAACCGGACACGGTGCTTGTCTTGGCTTCCATAGACGTGGTCCTGACCCTTGGTTTCTTTTACGGAATGCTGCGATCGACGAGAGATCGCCACTCTCGATGCCTTTTCATTCCTTATTATTGATAGTCGGAGAAGGTGGCAACTTGCGCAAATTGAGGCCAGCTCATCGACCAGCACATGTCCGCGGGTTTGCCGGTCGCGGAGCATTTAGGGGAATCCGAGGATCGATCTAAAGCCGCTAGATCGCGGTCTACGGGGTTCTGGCTCGGCTCCAATCGCCGAATGCGTGTAAAGGAAGCTTGCTACCGCGGATGGCCACGCTATATCGGGGGTTTCCAGACCCGCCACAAGTCGGACCGCGAGCCAGATCATGACCATGGATGCCGATACATCTGTCCAGTCACAGCCATTCCAGGCCGAAGTTGCCGAACTGCTGCACCTGATGGTGCATTCGGTATATTCGGAAACCGATATTTTCCTGCGCGAACTGATTTCGAATGCGTCGGACGCCTGTGACAAGTTGCGTTACGAGGCCATCGCGGCGCCCGATCTGATCGTCGACGGGACAGCGCCCAAAATCCGCATCGTCCCGAACAAGAAGGCGAACACGCTCACCGTGATCGACAGCGGCATCGGGATGGACCGGCAGGAGCTGATCGACAATCTGGGAACAATCGCGCGTTCGGGTACCAAATCCTTTCTTTCCCGACTTACCGAGGCCAAGGATGGAGCCGGGTTGATCGGCCAATTCGGCGTCGGATTCTACGCAGCTTTTATGGTCGCCGACCGCATCGTCGTCACCAGCCATCGTGCCGGAACCGATCAGGTCTGGACCTGGTCGTCATCGGGCGGAAGCGGATTTGAAATCGCGCCAGCAGGCGAGGATGACGCCAGGCGCGTCACGCGCGGCACGGAAATCGTTCTGCACCTGAAGCCGGAGGCCGCAAAATATCTGGAGACTTATGAAATCGAGCGCGTCGTCGGCGCCTACTCCGACAATATCCAGTTTCCGATCGAGCTGCAGCCGGAAGAGGGAGAACCGCGCCAGATCAATTCGGCGAGTGCGTTGTGGCAGCGCTCGAAATCGGAACTGTCGCCGGAAGATTACACGCAGGCTTACCGGGCGATCGCCGGCGCCTTCGATGAACCGGCGATGACGCTGCACTATCGCGCGGAAGGGCGTCAGTCCTATGCCGTGCTGCTGTTTGCGCCGTCGACCAAACCGTTCGACCTGTTCGAGCCGTCGCGCAAGGGAAGAGTGAAGCTCTATGTCCGCCGCGTGTTCATTGCCGACGATGCCGATCTGTTGCCCGCCTACCTTCGGTTCGTTCGCGGTGTGATCGATAGCGAGGACCTTCCGCTCAATATCTCCAGGGAGATGCTGCAGAACAACCCGCAACTGGAACAAATTCGCAAGGCGGTGACAGGCCGGGTGATCGGCGAACTGGAACGCCTGAGCGAGAAAGAGCCTGAGAATTTCACAAAACTATGGGACGCGTTCGGGCCGGTGATCAAGGAAGGAATCTGGGAGGATTTCGAACGGCGCGAGAAATTGCTGGCGCTGTCGCGTTTCACCACCACGGCCGGCGAGAAGCGGTCGTTGAAGCAATATGCCGAGACCCTGAAGCCGAACCAGACCGAGATCTATTATCTCGTCGGCGACAGCATTGAACGGCTGAAGTCGAACCCCAAGCTGGAGTCGGCGAATGCCCGCGGCATTGAAGTGTTGTTGCTGACCGATCCGGTCGATGCATTCTGGACCTCCGCGCCGCTGGATTTCGGCGGCAAGCCGCTCAAATCGCTGAGCCAGGGCGATCTCGATCTGGGGCTGATCCCGCTGCTTGACGACAAGGCCGAAAACAAGGAGCCATCCGGCGCCGACGAGGCCGCGACCATCGCCGTGATCAAGGATACGCTGGGCGACCGGGTATCCGATGTGCGGGTATCGCAGCGGCTGACCACCAGCGCATCCTGCCTGGTTGCGGGCGGTCAGGGGCGGGACCAGCAACTCGAGCGCCTGCTCGCGCAGCAAAATCGGGGCGTGCTCACCAAGCCGGTCCTCGAGATCAACATGCGGCATCCTTTGGTCACGGCGATTTCCAGCGCGAAAGACTTAAGCGCGGACTTGTCGTTTCTGTTGCTGGAGCAAGCGCAAATCCTCGACGGCGAGTTGCCGGAAAATCCTGCCGCATTTGCAAATCGGCTCAATCAGCTGGTGCTGCGCGGGATACCGAAGGAGACCGGCTAGACGACGGCGTCGCAAGTCCAAATACTGACCCTTCGTCAGGGCCGACCACACGCGCCTCATTGATGAGATTCCGGACGTTCAAGGTTTGGAATTCGAACCCAATCTTTAGGGCCGAACGTATCTGTTCGACAATTCCGAAAATCTGGACATCCCGCACCAATGACCGCTCCGGTCGACACATTCTACAACGGCATTCCGGTCTTTCGCGGCTTTTCCAGCCTGATGGACCCGGCGCTTTATTCGCCGTTGCCGGATGACTGGAGCATCGGCATCGCCGATATCGTGGAATCGACCCGGGCGATCGCGGAGCAACGTTACAAGGCGGTCAACATGGCCGGCGCTTCGGTGATCGCGGCGGCCACCAACGCGCTGGAGGGACGTGAATTTCCGTTCGTGTTCGGCGGCGATGGCGCCAGCTTCGCAGTGGCTGCCGATGATCTCGATCGCGCTCGCGAGGCGCTGGCGGCGACCGCGACCTGGGTCGAGGAAAGTCTCAATCTGGTGATGCGGGTGGCACTTGTGCCGGTCACCGCGATTCGGGCGGAGGGTCTCGACGTTCGCGTGGCCCGGTTCGGCCCGTCGCCGAATCTGTCCTACGCGATGTTTTCCGGCGGCGGCCTCGGCTGGGCGGAAGCCGCGATGAAACGCGGCGAGTTCGCCGTGCCGGTGGCGCCGCCCGGTACACAGCCCGATCTCACCGGGCTATCGTGCCGGTTCGAGGAGATTCCCTCGGCGCGGGGGCTGATCCTGTCGGTACTGGTGGTGCCGGCTGCGGCTGCTGATCCCAAGGCCTTTCGCAAGTTGATCGAAGACGTCGTCGCGCTGGTCGAACGCAGTCCGGATGCGGGACGGCCGGTGCCGTCGGGTGGACCGCCGCTTCGATGGCCGCCGGCTGGAGCTGATTTCGAGGCCCGCGCCGCGCGCGGAGGGTCGCTGCTGAAGCGGCGGGCGTTCGTGCTGGCCAACACCTTGTTTGCCTATCTGGTGATGCGCTTTGGTATCAGTGTCGGCGGCTTCGTGCCGAAAACCTATGTGCAGCAGGTGGTGGAGAATTCCGATTTCCGCAAATATGACGATGGATTGCGCATGATCCTCGACTGCACGCCGGAGCTGGAGCGCGCGCTGACGCAGCGTCTGACCTCGGCAGCTTCGGCCGGAATCGCGCGTTATGGCCTGCATCGGCAGGACGCGGCGATGATGACCTGCTTTACGCCCTCGGCGCTCCGCAGCGACCACGTCCATTTCATCGACGGCGCGCGCGGCGGCTATGCCTCGGCGGCAACAGCGCTGAAGGCGACGCCGGCTTAAGTCAGCGCGTCATCGTCCCGCCCGGCTCCAGGTCTCGCCACCGCAGAACGCGCCGACGCAGCCTTCGACCCTCAAGCTGTCCGGACCCGACAGCGAGATGTTGCTGGCGTAGCTCTGCCCGTCATCAGCGTTGTAGATTTGGCCTGACCATTTGTTCGGTCCGGTTGGCCGCATCCCGCTAAACAGGCCAAGCCCGATCATCGGACGTTTGGCCAAGGCCGGGTTGGGATTCTTGTCATCGACCTCCGGCTTTCCGGTCGTCGGACTGATGGGGTCGCGCAGCCAGACGATGACGCCGCATATTCCCGCCGCGCCGCATTTGCGGACGCGCACTTTTGCGTCCCCCGCCTGCGTGAGCCAGATACCGCTCACCGGATCGCTGGCCTGCGCCTTCGCAAGCGGCGCGCCCAGCACCGCCGTCAGAAGCGCAAGCGTGACGAAAAATCTGCAAGCCATGGAGTCCTCCCGCGGAAACATGTCTGCATAGCAACAAGTCAAATTTGTGCAATGCCGCATACGAGTGTGGCCAATGCGCCGGAGGCCTTCTCAAAGCGTTTGCCGGGTCACCAGGGCAGACCGCAGAGGTCGATCACCCCTCGCAGCGGCGCGCTCTTGAGTTTGTAGACGTAGGGCGCAATGGCTTCGAAACAAATCCGCCCTTCGGGTTGATCGGCGTAGATCTCGCCCTCGAAGGGTTTCCAGCCGCGGCCGGCGTAGAACGGCGCGTTGTGGGGCTCGCAAAACAGCAAAGCGAAATCTGTTGCGCCTTCGTCCTTCAGTGTCTGGATCGCTGCGTTGAGCGCGATGCTGGCGTAGCCGCGGCGCTGGCTGCCGGGGAGGGTGGCGACGCCGCCGATGCCGCCGGCGCGCATCTTGCGCCCATTCCATTTGACCTCGCGGCGATAGACGCCGACATGGCAGACCACGCCTTGCTGTTCATCCTGAACCAATACGCGCAATTCGGCATGGGCAAAGACGATCCCAGCCCAGGGCAGCTTCGCGACGACCTCAGGCGGCCAGACCGCATCGAACACCGGTTTGGCGGTCGGCCACGATGCGTCTCCGTTCAAAACGTCGATCTCGATGCTCATTGCGCCCATACCGGTGACGGTTCGCTGCGGCAAATTCTATAGAGGTCAAGCGCGCCGACGACAAACGCGGGCTGTCCGCCGGCGTCACGCCGGAAAAGCGAGCCCCGCCATTCAATTTCCCGACAACATCTTGATTCTGGATTTCATTTCGACGTAGCGGAGCTTTGACGGCATGTCCGGCATGGGAGAGCGGCATTCCGCAGATTGCGGTATTTAAGACCGATGGAACCTTCTATAAGGGTTCCCGTTAAGCCCGATCTCATAAAGCCAGTTCTCCCATCATCGCGGACATCATCCCATGACCTTCACGCTTCCCAATCTGCCTTACGCCCATGACGCCCTGGCGCCCCATATGTCGAAGGAAACGCTGGAATACCACCACGACAAGCATCACCAGGCTTACGTGACCAACGGAAACAACGCGATCAAAGGGACCGAATTCGAGGGCAAATCCCTTGAGGAGATCGTAAAGGGTTCGTTCGGGAAGAATCCGGCCGTGTTCAATAATGCCGGACAGCACTACAACCACACCCATTTCTGGAACTGGATGAAGCCGAACGGCGGCGGCAGCAAATTGCCCGGCCGTCTGGAAAAGAAGATCACCGAGGACCTCGGCGGGCTCGAGAAGTTCAAGACCGATTTCGCTGCCGCTGGTGTCGGCCAGTTCGGTTCGGGCTGGGCCTGGCTGTCGGTGAAGAACGGCAAGCTCGAAATCTCCAAGACGCCCAACGGCGAAAGCCCGCTGGTGCACGGCGCCATCCCAATTCTTGGCGTCGACGTCTGGGAGCACTCTTATTACATCGATTATCGCAACCGCCGTCCGGATTATCTGAAGGCGTTCGTCGATCATCTGGTGAACTGGGAATATGTCGACCAGCTGTTCTCGAAGGCCTGACGCACACGACGCATCGAGCTTTGGCATTGACCCTTTGGCGGCAGCTTCAACTGCCGCCCGTTTTGCGTTGCCTAATGTTGCTTGCGGGGGCAGCGCGCTTGCTGCAAAACGTGCAATGCCGGTAACCTGATCTTTCGTTGCGGAACAGTACGATGAACTACCTTTTGGTCTTTATCGGCGGCGGTCTCGGTTCGTCGCTGCGCCACACCATCAACGTGGTGTGCGCGCGTTATCTGGGTACGGCTTTCCCCTATCACACCTTCATCATCAACATCACCGGCTCGATCGTAATGGGTCTGATCGCAGGCTATCTCGCGTTCAAGGGTGAGGCGTCGCAGCCCTGGCGCCTGTTCCTGATGACCGGCATTCTTGGCGGTTACACTACTTTCTCGGCGTTCTCACTCGATGCCGCGACGCTCTATGAGCGGGGCGAGATCTGGCTCGCGCTGTTCTATGTGCTGGGCTCGGTGGTGCTTTCCATCGCGGGTCTGTTCGCCGGCCTCGCGCTGGTGCGCCACCTGACCTGAAATCCGGACTGATCCCGGTAAATTCCGTATCTGGCAGCCGAAGGACATGGCGGTCGGCCGGTCGGAAGGCTGGCGCGGGCCTTGTAGTCGCTCGTTATGTTATAATATAACATCCTGGATGGATCATTCCCACAGCCATAGCCACGATCATGGGCACACGCACGCCCACAGCCACGGGCCGGCTTCGCCGCATCCGGCGCAACCGGCTCCATGGTCGATCCTGCGAATGACTGTCCTCGCCCGGCTCGGCGCGGCGCTCGCCGTCAGCGCGGGCCTGTGGGCGGTGGTGTGGCTTTCGATGAGGTGAGGTATGGCCGCGCAACTGCAATTTCGTGATGTCACGCTGGGTTACGACCGGCATCCGGCGGTGCATCACCTCAATGGTGAAGTCGCCTCGGGGGCGCTGCTGGCGGTCGTCGGCCCCAACGGCGCCGGGAAATCGACGCTGTTTCGAGGGCTGGTCGGTATCCTCAAGCCATTGGCGGGCACGATTCTGACCGGCGGTCTCGATGTCAGGGATATCGCCTATCTGCCGCAGACCGCGGATATCGACCGCAGCTTTCCGATTTCAGTGTTCGATTTTGTCGGCACCGGGCTTTGGCGCGTCACCGGGTTCTTCGGCCGCATTGGCAAGCCCGCGCGCGACAGAATCGCCCAGGCGCTCGCGGCGGTCGGCCTCAACGGCTTCGAGAACCGCACCATCGGAACGCTGTCCGGCGGACAGATGCAGCGCATGCTGTTCGCGCGGGTGCTGTTGCAGGACGCGCGCATGATCGTGCTCGACGAACCGTTCAACGCCATCGACGCCAAGACCTCGGCCGATCTATTGGGGCTGGTACGGCGCTGGCACGCTGAGAAACGCACGGTGTTGGCGGCGCTGCATGACATGGATCTGGTGCGCGCCAATTTTCCCGAAACCCTGCTGCTGGCGCGCGGGCCGGTGGCCTGGGGCGCCACCGCTGAGGTGTTAACGCCTGAGAATCTCCTGCAAGCCCGGCGGATGTGCGAAGCGTTCGACGACAGCGCCGCCGCCTGCGCGGTCCATGATCTGCCCTCGCGGGCCGCCTGAACCCCAGGGATCCAAAATCTGATGATCTATGCCGCGCTGATCGCGCCCTTCACCGAATTCGAATTCATGCGCCGGGCGCTGGCGGCGGTGATCGCACTGGCGCTGGGCGGCGCGCCGATCGGCGTGTTTCTGATGCTGCGGCGGATGAGCCTGGTCGGCGATGCGATGTCGCACGCGATCCTGCCGGGTGCCGCGATCGGCTTTCTGCTGTCAGGGCTTAATCTGTTCGCGATGACGACCGGCGGATTGATCGCCGGCTTCACCGTTGCGATTTTGGCGGGCCTGGTGGCGCGCAACACCGAGCTGAAGGAAGACGCCTCGCTCGCCACCTTCTATCTGGTGTCGTTGGCGCTCGGCGTCACCATCGTTTCCATCAAGGGCACCAATATCGATCTGCTGCATGTACTGTTCGGCAACGTCCTGGCGATGGACGACCAAACCCTGCTGGTGATCGCGTTCAACACCACGATTACGTTGCTGGTGCTGGCGGTGATTTACCGTCCGCTGGTGATCGAGTGCGTCGATCCGGTGTTCTTGCGCACCGTGAGCCGCGCTGGCGCGCCGGCGCATCTGGCGTTTCTCGCACTGGTCGTGGTCAATCTGGTCAACGGCTTTCATGCGCTCGGCACCTTGCTGGCGGTAGGTCTGATGATTCTGCCCGCCGGCATCGCCCGGTTTTGGTCCCGCGATATCACCGGCATGATCTGCATTGCGGTGGTGAGTGCCATGTTGTCGGGCTATGCGGGACTGGTGCTGTCGTTTCAAACCCGGATCCCGTCGGGGCCTGCGATTATTCTGGTGGCGGCGGTGCTCAACATTGCCTCGATGTTGTTCGGGAGCGTCGGCGGCCTGGTCAGGCAGATGTTTCCCGGCCGCCACCTCGAAGCCTAACGGTCGACGCGATGCGCTATCTTCAACTTTGGCTGGTCGGTTTGGCGCTCGCGACATCGGCTCTGCCAGTGCGCGCGCAAGACCATCTCAATGTCGTCGCCAGCTTTTCGATCATCGGCGACTTCGTCCGCAATGTCGGTGGCGACCGCGTCAGCGTGACGACCCTGGTCGGTCCCAATGGTGACGTCCACGTCTACACGCCGGCGCCGGCCGATGCCAAGAAGATCGCGGACGCCAAGCTGCTTGTCGTCAACGGTCTCGGCCTGGAAGGTTGGCTGCCGCGGCTGGTGCAATCCTCGGGCAGCAAGGCCATGATCGTGACCGCGACCGATGGCATCACGCCGCTCAAAATGGACTCGGCCGCCGATCCGCATGCCTGGCAGTCGGTGGTCGACGCCAAGGTTTACGTTACCAATGTCCGCGACGCACTGGCGGCCGCCGACCCTACGGATGCCGCGACTTTTCGCGCCAATGCGACCGGCTATCTGGCGAAACTCGATGCGCTGGACCGCGAGGTGCGGACGGCCGTGGCGCAAATCCCGCCCGCACGCCGCAAGGTGATCTCGACCCATGACGCCTTCGGCTATTTTGCCGCCGCCTATGGCATCGAATTCATCGCACCATTGGGCGTTTCCACCGAATCCGAGGCCAGCGCCCGCGATATCGCCCGTATCATCACCCAGGTCCGGGCCGAGAAAATCCCGGCCGTGTTCCTTGAAAATATCAGCGATGTCAGGCTGATCCGGCGGATATCGGCCGAGACCGGCGCCAGCATCGGCGGAACGCTGTTTTCCGACAGTCTGAGCGATGAAAAGGGCGATGCCCCCACTTACATTGAACTGGTCAGGCACAATATAAAGGCGCTGACGAGCGCGCTGACGAAATAGGGCAGGGGCCTCCCTGCTATCGGTACGCCCTGAAGTCCCGTCCCGGAGTCGCTATGCCAGAACTGACGTCTTCAAAAATTCCCGTAACCGTGCTGACCGGCTATCTCGGCGCCGGTAAAACTACCCTTCTCAACCGCATTCTGTCGGAAAACCACGGCAAGAAATACGCCGTCATCGTCAACGAATTCGGCGAGATCGGCATCGACAACGATCTGATCATCGGCGCGGACGAAGAAGTCTTCGAAATGAACAATGGCTGTGTGTGCTGCACCGTTCGCGGCGATTTGGTGCGCATCCTCGAAGGCCTGATGAAGCGCAAGGGCAAATTCGACGCCATCATCGTCGAGACCACGGGCTTGGCAGATCCGGCGCCAGTCGCGCAGACCTTTTTCGTCGACGAGGACGTGCAAAAGAATGCGCGGCTCGACGCGGTGGTGACGGTGGCCGATGCGAAATGGTTGAGCGACCGGCTCAAGGACGCGCCGGAAGCCAAGAACCAGATCGCGTTCGCTGATGTCATCGTGCTCAACAAGGTCGATCTGGTTTCCAAGGCTGAACTCGCCGAAGTCGAGGCGCGGATTCGGGCCATCAACCCCTATGCCAAACTGCACCGCACCGAACGCTGCCAGGTTGCGCTGTCGGACGTATTGGAGCGCGGGGCGTTCGACCTCGATCGTATCCTGGAGATCGAACCGGAGTTTCTGGACGCCGGCGACGACCATGACCATCATCACCACGACGGTCATGACCACGATCACCATCATCACCACGATCACGGCCATGGCGGCCTCAAGCACTATCACGACGAGGACATGCAATCCTTGTCGCTGCGGTCGGACAAGCCGCTCGATGCCACCAAATTCATGCCATGGCTGCAAAACCTCGTCGCCAGCGAGGGCCAGAAGATTTTGCGCTCGAAGGGGATTCTCGCCTTCACCGACGATGACGACCGCTACGTCTTTCAGGGCGTGCACATGATGCTGGAGGGCGACCACCAGCGGGCCTGGAAAGACGGCGAGGCGCGTGAGAGCCGTCTTGTCTTCATCGGCCGCGAATTGCCCGAGCAGACCATCCGCGACGGCTTCGAGCGCTGTATCACCACGTGATGAAGGAATTCGATCCGGGCGAAGTCCGCCTCCATCGTTTCGGTCACCGACAAGGTGCGCCGGCTTTCGCTCGGCATGCCGGTCATCGCGGCGCATTTCCTCGGCGACAATGTCGCCTTTGTCGGCGCTGAGGAAAACGTTGCCGTGGTGAATGGGCAGTGCGAGATTTCGCCAGTTTCCGTTCATGGCGGCGGCATCCTGTGCGTGGCATCCGACGGCCAGCGCATCGTCATGGGCGGCGATGACGGCAAGCTGGTCGCGCTGGACAAAAAAGGCGAGGTCGCGTTGCTCGCGACCGATGCAAAACGGCGCTGGATCGACAATGTGGCCCTTCATCCCGATGGGGCGGTGGCGTGGTCGGCCGGCAAGACCGCTTTTGTCCGCAGCGGCAAGGCCGAGGAAAAAACCTTCGACATGCCCTCGACGGTCGGCGGTCTGGCGTTTGCGCCGAAGGGCCTGCGGCTCGCGGTCGCGCACTATAATGGCGTGACGCTATGGTTTCCCAACATGGCGGCCAACCCCGAATTTCTGGAATGGGCCGGATCGCATCTCGGTGTCGTGTTCAGCCCGGACAACAAGTTTGTGGTGACGTCGATGCATGAGCCGGCGCTGCACGGCTGGCGGCTGGCCGATAACCGGCACATGCGCATGACCGGCTATCCCGGGCGCGTCCGCTCGCTGTCGTGGAGCGCCGGCGGCAAGTCGCTCGCGACCTCGGGCGCCGATACCGTGATCATGTGGCCGTTCGCCAGCAAGGATGGCCCGATGGGCAAGGAGCCCGCGATGCTGGCGCCGCTGCAGGCGCGCGTCTCGATGGTCGCCTGCCATCCGAAGCAGGATATCCTGGCCGCCGGCTACAGCGACGGCACCATCCTGATGGTGCGACTGAATGACGGCGCGGAAATTCTGGTGCGCAAGAATGGCACCCCGCAGGTCTCGGCGCTGGCCTGGAATAGCAAGGGCACCATGCTGGCGTTTGCCGACGAGGAGGGCGATGCCGGGCTGCTGGAGTTGTAGAGCGTTCGCCTGCGAAAGCTTGGCTCTCCGGACTTGATCCGGCGTAGCTGCCGGTTCCCCCGGGAACTATGCGTGGCGGCGTCCGTTAATCCCGCCCAACAATCGCGGTGAACAACATGGCTCCTGACGACAAAAAGCGCAGTTTGAGGACCGATCTGGTACTCGCCTCCGCCATGGTTGCGGCGGGACTTATGCTATCCGGGACTTCGTTGGCCAGGATTGCCTTTCACAATCCGCAGGTGGCGCAAGCGACGCCGCCATTGCAATCGACACCGGGCGCGGAAAGCAAGCCCTCGGCGCCCGCCGAGCCCGCGACCACCGGCGCTCGGCCGGCCGAGGTGCCACCCGAACCCGCCCATCCGGATGCGCAGGCGCAAAAGGATGGCGTCGATGCCCGCGCTGCCGCCAGCTCCAGCCGAGAAGACCGCGGCACCTATCAAGGAACGGTGACGCCTGTCGCTGGTGCGTGCGTCCCAGCGAGAAGCACTATCCGCGTCTACCGCACCAGCACGTTGCGAAACTGCCAGGGATCTGACGTGTCGATATCTTCCGGGAATAGCCCGGGCCGGTCGGCGAGCGGAGTCCAGTCGGTGTAGAAACCTTTCACCGGGCCGAGGTACGGCGTCTGGATTTCGAGGCAGCGGCGGAAATCCAGCTCGTCGGCTTCGACAATGCCGGCGGTCGGGTTTTCCAGCGCCCACACCATCCCGGCGAGCACCGCTGACGACACCTGCAGGCCGGTCGCGTTTTGGTAGGGCGCAATAGCCCGCGTTTCCTCGATTGAAAGCTGCGAACCGTACCAATAGGCGTTCTTGCCATGGCCATAGAGCAGCACGCCGAGTTCGTCGATGCCGTCCTCGATTTCGTTTTCATCCAGAATGTGCCACTTCGGCTGCATCTTGCCGGTGGCGCCGAAGATCTCGTGCAGCGACAGCACCGCGTCGTTGGCGGGGTGATAGGCGTAGTGGCAGGTCGGGCGATAGATCACCTTCTGGCCGTCGCGCACCGTGAAGTAGTCGGCGATCGAAATCAATTCATTGTGGGTGACAAGGAAGCCGTATTGCGCGCCTGGCGTCGGGCACCATGAACGTACTCTCGTGTTGGCGCCGGGCTGCAACAGATAGATCGCGGCCTGGCATCCGGTCGCGTGGGTGCGGCCATTGTCCGGCATCCATTTTTCATGGGTGCCCCAGCCGAGTTCGGCCGGCTGCATCCCCTCGGAGACAAAGCCCTCTACCGACCAGGTGTTGACGAACACGTTCATCGGCTTCGGCTTCTTCGAGCGCTGGGTGTCGCGCTCGGCGATGTGGATGCCCTTGACGCCAAGCTTGTGGGCGAGCTGGCCCCAGCCCTCCCGGCTCTTCGGCTCGTTGTAGGGCGTCGCGGTGTCGCGGGCGATATCGAGCAGCGCCTGCTTGACGAACCACGACACCATCCCGGGATTGGCGCCGCAGGTCGAAACCGCGGTCGGGCCACCCGGGCTCTTGTGCTTGGCCGCGAGCAGCGTTTCGCGCAACGCGTAGTTCGAGCGCGCTTCGGGGCCGGCGCTCCTGTCGAAATAGAATCCGAGCCACGGCTCGACGACGGTGTCGATGTAGAGCGCGCCGATCTCGCGGCACATCGTCATGATATCGACCGACGAGGTGTCCACCGACAGGTTGACGCAAAAGCCCTGGCCGCCGCCCGCCGACAGCAGCGGCACCAGCACCTCGCGGTAATTGTCCTTGGTGATGGCCTGCTTGATAAAACGCACGCCGTGCTGCTTGGCGAGTTCGCCGTCCTCGTGCGGATCGATAATGACGAAACGGGATTTGTCGTATTCGAAATGCCGCTCGATCAGCGGCAAGGTGCCTTTGCCGATCGAGCCGAACCCGATCATGACAATCGGGCCGGAAACGGTCGCGTGGATTTGCCGGTCGGGCGAGTTCATGGGTCGTCTCCTGATTAAGGCTGCGCGGGGCGACAAGGAGGGAATCAGGTGGTGCGTCGCTTCGCGGTCACTTCGATCTCGATCTTCATCTCGGGCTTGTAGAGCCCCGCGACCACGAGGATGGTTGCGGCCGGCCTGATATCGCCAAGCTTCTCGCCGCAGACCGCGAACACGGCGTCCGCTTCCGCAGCGTCGGTGATGTAATAGGTCGCACGGACGATGTCGGCGAGCGTGAAGCCGCCATCCTTCAGCGCGCCTTCGATCGTCTTGAAGCAGTTTCGTGTCTGGCTCGTGACATCCGCGGGCATCGTCATGGTGGCGTAGTCATAGCCGGTGGTGCCGGAAACGAAGGCGAAATCGCCGTCGACGACGGCGCGGCTGTAGCCGGCGGTTTTCTCAAAAGGCGAGCCGGTGGATATCAGGCGGCGAGACATTCGGACCTCGGGATTTCGATTGAGCGGTTTCGCGCGGTTTAGGCGCATTTTTCAGGCGCACGCAACCCCTTGCGCGATCTAGCGGGAACGCTCGGTGATGTCGGACGACGGCGGCGGCGCGGCGCTCCAGCGGCGCACGAATATGTCCCTGACGATCATGATCGAAATCATGAGCAGCAGGATTGTGGTGACGATGCTGCGAAGGCGCGGACGCGCGGCATCGCGAATGGTGGGAATGGACTCCGGCATGATGGCGCTCAGGCCGCGTGCGGAATGGATGCCAGCGCCTTTCCGGCGCGGGCGGTACTCGCTTTCAGCACCGAAACGCCGGTCGATGCGATCATGCCCCAAGCGCCGTCGAGTGCGCCGTCGCGCAGCTCAAGGCCGAGCAGGCGGTCGCGTTCGAACGGGCCGGGCAGCGACAGCTCGCCGGTCTTGAGGGCCGAGAAGCCGAACCTGGCGTAATAGGGTGCGTCGCCGAGCAGGAGCACCGCGCCATGACCGCGCGCCTTCGCGGCCGCCAGCGCGTGCTGCATCAGCGCGGCTCCGACGCCGAGCTTGCGGCACAGCGGATCGACCGCGAGCGGGCCAAGCACGAGCGCTGGCGTGCCCCCGGCGCTGACGTGCCACAACCGCAGCGTTCCGACCAGGCGGCCGTTCTGCACCGCCGAGAAGGCGAGGCCTTCGGCGGGCGTACGTCCATCGCGCAGGCGCTGGCAGGTGCGGGCATGGCGATTTGCGCCAAAGCAGGCATCGAGCAGCGCTTCACGCGCAACGACGTCCGGGGCACGTTCCGCGCGGATCACGAACGGAGCGGCATCGGAGTTGAGGGCAACAGGGGTCTTTCGCAAAGCAGTCATGGCACGTCAGTCCTCGCGTCCAACGACGATGAAGCCGAAGGAAGCGTTGTCAGCTAGTTCGCAGGTGAGAAGGATGGGAGCCGGCGCACCGGCTCCCGATTCTTTCGCTCCCTCTCCGTTTGCGTGGAGGGGAGGGGTGGGGTGGGGGCGGCGCTGCTTCCCCCTGCCCGGCGCTTCAGATGTGGTAGGTCCGCAGCGGCGGAAAGCCGTTGAACGCCACCGACGAGTAAGTCGACGTATAGGCGCCGGTGCCTTCGATCAGCAGCTTGTCGCCGATCTCGAGCGTAACCGGGAGCGGATACGGCAGCTTCTCGTACATCACGTCGGCGGAATCGCAGGTCGGGCCTGCGAGCACGCACGGCGTCATGTCCGCGCCGTCATGCGGCGTGCGGATGGCGTAGCGGATCGACTCGTCCATGGTTTCGGCGAGGCCGCCGAACTTGCCGATGTCGAGATACACCCAGCGCACATCGTCCTCGTCGCTCTTCTTTGAGATCAGAACGACTTCGGTTTCGATGATCCCTGCATTTCCGACCATGCCGCGGCCCGGTTCGATAATGGTTTCCGGGATCTGGTTGCCGAAATGCTTGCGCAGCGCACGGAAGATCGACCGGCCGTACTGCACGACCGGAGGAACGTCCTTGAGGTATTTGGTCGGAAACCCACCGCCCATGTTGACCATCGACAGGTTGATACCCCGCTCCGCACAGTCGCGAAACACGGTCGAGGCCATCGCCAGCGCCCGATCCCACGCCTTCACCTTGCGCTGCTGCGAGCCGACATGGAACGAGATGCCATAGGGCTCGAGGCCAAGACGCTTGGCGAGATCGAGGACATCGACAGCCATCTCTGGATCGCAGCCGAACTTGCGCGACAGCGGCCACTCGGCGCCAGCGCAATCATAGAGAATGCGGCAGAACACCTTGGCGCCGGGCGCAGCACGGGCAATCTTCTCGACCTCCGCGGTGCAATCGACCGAAAACAGGCGAATGCCGAGCGCGAAGGCGCGCGCGATATCACGCTCCTTCTTGATCGTATTGCCATAGGAGACACGCTCCGGGGTCGCACCGGCGGCCAGCGCCATCTCGATTTCGGCCACCGACGCGCAGTCGAAGCACGAGCCCATCGATGCCAGCAGCGACAGCACTTCCGGCGCCGGGTTTGCCTTCACCGCGTAGAACACACGGCTGTCCGGCAGCGCCTTCGAGAAGCTCTGATAGTTGTCGCGCACGACCTCGAGATCGACGACGAGACACGGCTCGGCGTCCTGGCCCTCGTTGCGGCGGTTGCGCAGGAATTCCTGAATACGTTCGGTCATAGCACCCTCCCAAACGGCCCAGCGACGGGACACGTTCAAAAATGATCTCGGATCAAAGCGTTTCGGCCACGTCACGCGATGGAGGCGCGAGGGGGCCAAAAAGCTCAGACCGAATTGTGCTGCCGTGGATTGGTTGGGAAGGATCCCGCCCGCACACCTGGCAATGAAGGACAAGCCTCTTCGGTATTCGCGCCGGCTGGTGGAAAGCCGGCAGAGACCAAAAAAGCCCGATCCGTCGTTGCTTTAAGTCGCGTCCCCCGTTGAGAACGAGGTGCGCCGGTTCGCCTCCGGCTGCCAGTCACGGTTGCAAGGAGCGAAGAGACCTTCAACGGCCTCTCTTGAGAGAGAGGCTGGACTCTCAAATCCCGGAAGACTTCATTCCCGGAAGACTTGAGCGACCCTCGGTTCTTCATCCCTTGGCGGCTGTCCGGCCTCTTGTCCGGATACCTACCGACTGACACACGACCACAGGCACGTGCGAAATTGGGCAAGAATGCAAATAGGGCGTTTGCTAACGCTGTGCAACATTTTTTTTAAGCGAACGATAAATTTCCCTAACACAAGCTTGCTGCGTCGTGCTCAGCGCGTGTCAGCGATGTTGCAGCGGTGTTGAATGTGAACAGACGTTAAGTTTTTTGACGAAGCGCGCGTGTCAGCGCGGTGTTGCGTCGCTCGGCGCAGTTACGCGCGCCGCGTGAACGGCTCGACGCGCTGGGCGGCGCGAATGAACGCCGCCATGATGACGACCCCGAGCGCAAACAGCACGGCCTGCAGGATGTGCGCGCCGGTGTCGTCGAGACCGAACAGGATCGCGAGCGCCCATCCTCCGGCAAACGCCGCGCCGAACACTTCGGCGCCGATCAGGATCGCGGCGCTGATGACGGTGATGACGGTCGGCCAGACGATCTGGCGGGCGCTCGGGGAGGGCTGTAAGCTCATCGGGCAAGGATCCTGTTAAGCCGCGCAATCTCTCCGAAAAGGCCCCTTCTATCAAGCGCAAAAGGCCCAAAAAAGCCCCATCGCGTGATATAACTTGCTCTATTCATTCGAGATGCAAACGGGACTTTTTTGATGTCAGATACCTTGGATACGACGGTGACCTCGCAGGCTCAGGCCAACCCGCTGCTGATGGCGTGGCAGACGCCGTGCGAGACCCCGCCATTCGACGAGATCAAGCCCGAGCATTTCCTTGCCGCCTTCGAGCAGGCGTTCGCCGATCACGCTGCCGAGATCGCCGCCATCACGCACGACCCGGCGACGCCGGACTTCGCCAACACCCTCACCGCGCTGGAGCGCTCGGGCAAGCTGCTCTCCAGGGTTTCGGCGGTGTTCTACGATCTGGTGTCGGCGCATTCCAGCCCGGCGCTACTGGAGATCGACAAGGAAGTGTCGTTACGGATGGCACGGCACTGGAACCCGATCATGATGAACGCCGTGCTGTTTGGCCGGGTCGCGCTGCTGCACGACAACCGCGCCAGCCTCGGCCTGACCGCGGAGCAGATGCGCCTGCTGGAGCGCACTTACACCCGCTTCCATCGTGCCGGCGCCGGGCTCGATGAGGCGGCCAAGAAGCGGATGGCTGACATCAACGAGCGGCTGGCCCATCTTGGCACTGCCTTCAGCCACCATCTGCTCGGCGACGAGCAGGACTGGTTCATGGAGCTTGGCGAGGCCGATTGCGACGGCCTGCCGGAGACCTTTGTCGCGGCGGCACGAGCTGCCGCCGACGAGCGCGGCATGGCTGGCAAGGCGGTGATGACGCTGTCGCGGTCCTTTGTCGAGCCGTTCCTGAAGAGCGCCAGCCGCCGCGACCTGCGCGAGAAGGTGTTCCGGGCCTTCACCGCGCGCGGCGACAACAACAACGCCAACGACAACAATGCGACCATTGTCGAAATCCTGAGCTTGCGCGAGGAGAGCGCAAAACTGCTGGGCTTTGCCACCTTCGCCGCCTACCGGCTGGAGGATTCAATGGCCAAGACGCCGGATGCGGTGCGCGGCCTGCTGGAGCGGGTCTGGAAGCCCGCGCGCGCCCGCGCGCTGGCGGATCGCGACGCCTTGCAGGCGCTGGTGGCGGAGGAGGGCGGCAATTTCGCGCTGGCGCCGTGGGACTGGCGCTATTACGCCGAAAAGCTGCGGCAACGCCGCGCCAATTTCGACGATGCCGCGATCAAGCCCTATCTCGCGCTCGACCACATGATCGATGCCGCCTTCGACTGCGCCACCCGCCTGTTCGGCCTCAGCTTCTCCGAGCGCAAGGATATCGCGGTCTGGCACCCGGATGTCCGGGTCTGGGAAGTCAAGGACCGCGCGGGCAAGCACAAGGCGCTGTTCTATGGCGACTACTTCGCGCGGCCCTCGAAGCGCTCCGGCGCCTGGATGACCTCGCTGCGCGACCAGCAGACGCTCGACGGCGAGGTCGCTCCCCTGATCATCAATGTCTGCAATTTCTCCAAGGGCGCCGAAGGCCAGCCCGCGTTGCTGTCTCCGGACGATGCGCGGACGCTGTTCCACGAATTCGGCCATGGCCTGCACGGGATGCTGTCGGAGGTGACGTATCCGTCGCTGTCCGGAACTAACGTGTTCACCGATTTCGTCGAGCTGCCCTCGCAGCTTTATGAACACTGGCAGGAACAGCCGCAGGTGCTGCGGCAATTCGCACGGCACTACCAGACCGGCGAGCCGCTGCCGGACGATCTCCTGAAGCGCTTCATCGCCGCGCGCAAATTCAACCAGGGCTTTGCCACCGTGGAATTCGTCTCCTCGGCGCTGATCGATCTCGAGTTCCACACCCAGCCGGCGTCGGCGAGCCGGGATGTCCGGGCATTCGAGCGCAACGAGTTGGAGAAAATCGGGATGCCGGCGGAGATTTCGCTGCGGCACCGGCCGCAGCAATTCGGCCATATTTTCTCCGGCGATCACTATGCGTCGGGTTATTACAGCTACATGTGGTCTGAGGTGATGGACGCCGATGCGTTCGGGGCGTTCGAGGAGGCCGGCAATATTTTCGATCCCGCGGTCGCCAAACGCCTGCATGACGACATCTACTCGTCCGGCGGCTCGCGTGATCCCGAAGACGCCTATGTCGCGTTCCGCGGCCGCGAGCCGGAGCCCGACGCGCTGCTGCGTCGCCGCGGCCTCCTGGAAACGCCCGAGGCCGCGTGACGTGAAAGGTCGCCTGACGTGAATCCAGCCCTGCGCCGGTTGCTCGGTCTGATGTTGCTGGCGGGCGCTCTCATCCTTGGCGGACAGCGGGCACAGGCGCATCCGCATGTCTGGATCACGGCCACCAGCGAAGTGATCTACGCCGCCGACGGCTCGATCACCGGCGTGCGCCACGCCTGGACCTTCGACGATATGTTCTCGACCTACGCCCTGCAGGGCCTCCAGACCAAGACCAAAGGCGCCTACAGCCGCGAGGAATTGGAGCCGCTGGCGCAGACCAATGTCGAATTGCTCAAGGAGTACGGCTTCTTCACTTTCGCCAAGGCCGACGGCAAGAAAGCGAAATTCCAGGAGCCGGTCGACTACTACCTTGAATACAGGGATGGCAGGCTGACGCTACATTTCACCCTGCCATTGAAGGTGCCGGTGAAGCCCAGGGAACTGGTGCTGGATGTGTTCGATCCGGAATTCTTCATCGACTTCACCTTCGCCGACAAGGATCCGGTCAAACTGGTCGGGGCCCCGGCCTCCTGTCAGATGACGTTTCAACGGCCCAGCGACGGCTCGGCCAACGCCCAGAAGCTCGGCGAGCAGAACTTCACCAGCGGCGACAATTCGAACTACGGCGCGATGTTCGCCAACAAGGTCAGGGTGGAGTGCCCGTGAGATCCGAATTCCGTTTTCGTTTCCTGGCCGCCTGCGTCGCGTTGGTGCTGGTCGTTCTGATGCTGGACGGCGCCGCCCATCTCCTGATGGCGCAGACGCCGTTCGGCGGCCCGCGCCCGAGCGGCGCCGAGGCGCCGCCGAGCGGCCTCGTCGGCTGGCTGCTCGCCAAGCAATCGGAATTCTACCGCCAGATGTCCTCGACCATTCGCGCCGCGAAGTCCGACGGGTCGGCGGTTTGGACCCTGCTCGCGATTTCGTTCGCCTACGGCATCTTTCACGCCGCTGGGCCGGGCCATGGCAAGGCCGTGATATCCTCCTATCTGGTCGCCAATCAGGAAACCGCTCGGCGCGGCATCGTGCTGTCGTTTGCCTCGGCGCTGATGCAATCGCTGGTCGCGGTGGTGATTGTCGGAATTTGCGCCTGGTTGCTCAATGCCACCGCCAGGACCATGTGCGGGGCTGAACGCGTGATCGAGATCGCGAGCTATGCCCTGATCGCGGCGTTCGGCGCCCGGCTGGTCTGGACCAAGGGCGGCGGATTCTTCCGCGCGCTGCGGACGCCGCAACTGGTGCCGCGATGGCGGTTGCGCATCATCATGACCATCACGATCATGACCACGACCACGACCACGACCATCACGGCCATGTTCATGCCAGTGTGGCGCATGATGATAACGGGCATCGCAACGACGCTCACGGGCATAATCAAGAGCGATGGCCATGTCCACGACGAGCATTGCGGCCATTTCCATGGTCCCGACCCCAGTGAGCTTGCCGGTCCCGGCGGCTGGCGGCGCGGGTTTGGCGCGATTTTCGCCGTCGGCATCAGGCCCTGCTCCGGTGCGATCCTGGTTTTGGTGTTCGCGCTGGCGCAAGGGCTATTCTGGGCCGGGCGTCGCGGCGACCTTCGTGATGGGGCTCGGCACCGCGATCACGGTAGCGACCATTGCTGTCGTCGCTGTATCCGCGAGAGGTCTCGCGCAACGCTTGAGCGGCGCTACCGACGGTGGCGGCGCGCTGGTCATGCGCGGCGTCGAATTCGGCGCCGCGGCATTGGTGCTGCTGTTCGGCGTCGGCCTGCTGTTCGGCTACGTCGCCGCCGAACGAGCGACTTGTCTCTAGCAATCTAGCTCGAGACAAGCCGCGGCGATCTTACGCCGCGAGGCCGTCCGATCTGGCCCCCTTGTCACCCTGGCTGCTTTCCCCGGCAAGCCCGGCGAACCGGCGCAACGCTTCGGCCATCTTCACGCGACCGCCGACACTGGTGATCACGACGTCGACCATCGTAAAGGAGGTGTGCATGTGGCCGCGCGCGTTAAGTTGCTCGACCGGCACGCCTGCTGCGGCCAGCGCTTGCGCGTAAGCGATGCCCTCGTCGCGCAGCGGATCGAACTGGCAGGTCACCACGAACGCTTGAGGCAACCCTGAGAGTTTGCCCCTCAGTGGCGAGACGCGCGGATCGGTGCGGTCGGCGGGCGGACAATACATGTCCCAGAACCAGTTCATCAGCGAGCGCGTCAGGAAGTAGCCCTCCGCGTTTTCGTTGTAAGACGGGCGGTCGAAATCGCAGTCGGTGACCGGGCAGACCAGAAGCTGACCTGAGATCGGCGGCCCGCCGCGGTCGCGCGCCAGCTGGCAGGTCACCGCGGCGATATTGCCGCCGGCGCTCCAGCCCGCGACCATCACCGGTCCCGGTCTGCCGCCGAGGTCGGCCGCATGCTCGGCAATCCACCGCGTCGCCGCATAGCCGTCTTCCGCCGCCGCCGGGAAGGGATGTTCGGGTCCGTGCCGGTAGCCGACGCTGACAAAGATCATCCCGGTCCGCCGGCACAGGTCGCGGCAGAACGGATCGTCGGACTGCTCGTCGCCCAGCACCCAGCCGCCGCCGTGGAAATAGACCACGATCGGATGCGGTCCCGCCGTTGCCGGCCGATAGAGACGATAAGGCAGCGGACCGTCGGCGCCGGGGAGAGTGGCGTCGACAATTTCGCCGACCGGCCGGCCGGCAGGGCGGCCGGCATTGAATTGTGCCAAAAAGGCGCGCGCGCCCTCGGCTCCCATCGATTCCATCGGCGGCAAGTTCATCTCCGCCAACATGTTCAGCACCAACCGGACATCCGGTTGCAGGCGAACGACCTCGCCATCATTGCATTGCTCGGCGACGTTGGGGCCGGTGAGCCTGAAACCGAGCATGCCGCGGCTGACCACCTCGTTACAGATGCTGCGGTAGGGACCGACGCCGCCGGTATAGGGCATCACACCCTGCGCCTTGCCGGGAACATTGGCGCCCGTGTACCAGGTATTCGCCAGCCGATGCAGCGTCAGCGATGAACAGTCGGCCATATGTTGGGCCCAGCCGGCCTGCGCCGTTGCGGTGGCCTCGATCGCGGAGAAACCGGCCTCTCGCATCGCTTGCAGCCGGTCGACGACCCAGTCGACATGCTGCTCGATCGACACCGCCATATTCGACAGCACCGAAGGGCTGCCTGGGCCCGTGATCATGAACAGGTTGGGAAAGCCGACCACGGTAAGCCCCAGATAGCTCTGCGGGCCGCCGGCCCAGACGTCGGACAGCGACTTTCCACCGCGGCCTGTGATCGGATGCACCGCCATGATCGCGCCGGTCATGGCGTCGAAGCCGGTGGCGAACACGATGACATCGACGTCGAAGCTGCGCTTGTCGGTCTTGATGCCGGAGGCCGTGATCGACCTGATCGGCTCCTGGCGCAGGTTCACCTGGGTGACATTGGGGCGGTTGTAGGTGGCGTAGTAGTTGGTATCGAGGCAGGGACGTTTGGAGCCGAACGGATGGTCGTTAGGGCTCAGCGCTGCCGCTGTTTCGGGATCCTTGACGACGTTACGGATCTTTTCTCGGATCAGCTCGGCGAGCAGTGCGTTGCCGTCGGTGTCGACACCCTGGTCGGCCCAGAGCTGGGTCAGCATGTGGACGAGGTCGCCCGCTGCCCACGCCTTCTCGAAGCGTTCGCGGCGTTCGGCATCGCTCAGCTGCCAGCTGACGGCTGTTGCCGGCGGAAACGGTACGCCTGCCATCGACCATCGCGCCTGCTCGCGGTAACCGGCGCGGTCGCCTTCCAGCAAGGCGACGCGATCCGTTGCCGGCGGCCCGTTATGGGCCGGAAGGGCAAAGCTTGCGGTGCGCTGAAACACGGTCAGATGTGCCGCTTGCTCGGCGATCAACGGGATCGCCTGGATCCCGGACGATCCGGTGCCGATGACGGCGACGCGCTTGCCGGCGAGCTTGACCTCGTGATGCGGCCAGCGCCCGGTGAAATAGATCTCGCCCTTGAAATCGCCGACCCCGGCGATCTCCGGCGGCTTCGGCGAGGAGAGACAGCCGGTGGCCATGATGTAGTAGCGGCATGATACCGTCGCGCCATGGTCGGTCGTGAGCCGCCAGCGTTCCGCGGCCTGATCCCAGGTCGCCGCCGTGATTTTGGTGTGAAAGCGGATGTCGCGCCGCAGATCGTAGCGGTCGGCGACGAAGCCCAGGTAGCGCAGGATTTCGGGCTGGGTTGCGTACTTCTCCGACCATTTCCACGCGCTCTCCAGCTCCGGATCGAATGTGTAGCTGTAGTCGATGGTCTGAATGTCGCAACGCGCGCCGGGATATCGGTTCCAATACCAGGTGCCGCCGACGTCGTCGGCCTCATCCAGCGCCACCGTCGTAAAGCCGGCCTTGCGCAACCGATGCAAAAGATAGAGACCGGCAAACCCGGCGCCGACCACCGCGACGTCGACCTGTTGCGTCGCACCGTCGTTCTTCGCTTCCAAAGCAGATGATTCGACCTTTGCGTCTGACATGTCATTCCTCCCATGTATTTTATTTTCTCGGAGGCTACTGCCGCGTCCTTTGTTTGTCATCAGCGCAATGCAATCTTCGCTCGCGGGGTAGCGTCTTTGTTTCGACGCATTTTCTTCGCGAACCGAAGGGGCGCGCGCCCCGCATTAAATGCGTGGCCTGCTTTTTCTTCAAATGCCTGAAGCGTGGTCGAAAAAAGCGGCAACCGATTTAACTTCAGGACAAATCGGTTTCCCGAAAGATCATGCGCGGGGCCTATCTGGGCACGAATTCGCAGATTTATCAGCGCTGGCTCTGACGCTACAAGGTCTGCCTTTTGCCGATGCTTTCGTGGTGATTTGGCTCAACATAGGGCCGAAACGTTGTCTTTTCCGTTCCGCAATCCGGACAACGCCAGTCTGGCGAGATGTTAGCGAACGGCGTGCCGGAGGCGATCGATTGCTCAGGCAGTCCTGAGGAGGGCTCATAGATGAAATAACATCCGCCACAGATAAATCGCTGGTGGCTGGTGAGTGGCTTGGCCGCGACCGGAAGCCAGGTATGAGCGCTTTCGACGGCCCTTGGCGTTGCGACCTGGTCGCCGACAGCGAGGCGGCCTCCTTCCCGTGCAATGAGATAGATTCCAAGTTCCTTATGCCCGAACGACGCGCGTAGCGAGCCGGGCAAATCGAGATCTCGACGGCCGGTTTCCGGATTGACGTTGGTGGCGCCGCAGCGGCCGTTGCGCCGGTCTACACGAAACAGCGCCCCTCCGATCCGGATATCGCCGCCGACCCAATCGAATTCCTCCCAGGGCCTTGCGCCGTCGATATAGAGATTCGCCCGAAACCGCAGCGGATCGATCTTGATCCCCCATTTTTCCTCGAGGCTTCGCACCGTTGCCAGATTGATCAGCGAGATCACATTGTCCGGCTTGTCCATGAAATGCCCGTCCGGGGACCGGACCAGCGTCGGCGCGCTGCGGAACGCCGGAACCAGCTGCCAGAAAATCTCTTCGACTTTGCCGCGCGCCGCTTCATCGTTGAGATCGGCGACGATCAGGCGATGATTGTCGCGGGTGATGGTCAATTGCAGGGTTTCGACGTCCAGCGTTGTTCTGACTTGCGCCAACGCTTCCTCGAGCATCAGCATCACGAACAAGCCCTTCTTGCCCCATTTCGGCTCGCTGGCGTCGAATGGCGCTCCGGGACGCACCAAGGCGAAGATGCGATCATGCGGGAATGGCTTCTTTGCCTCGATGTCAATGCGCGTCAGCTGCTGAGCGCTCAGTCCCTTGATCGGATAGCGGTAGATATTCTTCAGAACGGGCATCGGCGCGCTACCTTGTCGTGCGATCAGCTTGACGGAAAATGCACGATTGGGTGACGGATTGCGTAGAGCCGGTTGCTGCCGAAGTCGTGGAGCCAGATTGCGCTTCGCCGGCGAGATCGCGCGAGGCAGCGCAAACTGGTCGGAGAACAACGCAGTCATGTCCGTCGCCGGATCGTCGATGGCGTCATCCACCGCATCCGACAGCCGCGCGATGCCCTTCTCGATTTGCTTCAGCGACAGCGCAGCATAGCCGAGAATGATGGCGCGGCTCGTCAGCGCGTTCTGTCTCCGGAAATGCACCCGCGCCGACGCCAGCGAATACACGCCTACCCGCGCCCGCAACGCCAGCGCTTCGACGGTTACCGCATCGGGGACGCCGGGCGGCAGATGCCAGAGGACATGCAGGCCGCCAATGTCGCCATCGACAAGAACGTCGCCAAAATTACGCCGGAGCGCGGCCACCAGGCAGTCGCGGTTTTCCTTGTAGTGCGAGCGCACGCGCAGAAGGTGAGTGGCATAACTGCCGCTGTGCATGAAGTCGGCCAGCGTAGCCTGCTCCAGCCACGGATTGCCGCTGTTGAGCAGGCGCTTTTCGTTGCAGACGGCTTCGGCGATCTGTTCAGGCACCACCATGTAACCGAGGCGCAATCCGGCACCAAGGGATTTGGAAAACGTCCCTATGTAGATCGTGCAATCGGGCGCCAGCGCGGCCAGCGGCGGAAGATGGGATCCCTGGTAGCGTATATCGCAATCATAGTCGTCTTCGATCACATAGCAGCCATATCGCCGGGCCCAGTCGATGACCGCGGTACGACGTTCCGACGACAACGTGGCGCCGGTGGGATATTGGTGCGAGGGCGTCGTATAGAGCAGCGACGCTGTGCGCTGCGGCAGGTAATCGGGGATCAATCCATCCTGATCGACGGCGACACTCGCAACCTCGGCGCCCGCGGCTTCAAAGACCAGCGCAGCACCCTGATAGCAGGGATCCTCGATCACGCTGAGCGCGCCGCGCGCCAAATACATCCGCGCCGCGAGGGCAAGGCCTTCCTGGACTCCGGAAATGATCACGACACGGCTTGGATCGGCGACGATGCCACGCGCCACCGCCAGATGATTGGCGATCGCGGTGCGCAGCGCCGGAAATCCCGACGGGTCTCCATACTGGGTCAGACCCGTTCCGCCGCCATGCGACAGATTGTTCTGCAACAGGCGGCGCCAGGTTTTCAGCGGAAACAGTTCCGCGCTGGGGCGGCCCGGGAAGAAATCGTACAGCAGGCGATTGCCGGGCGCATGCGGTGAGCTCAGCGCCCGCGCTTGACGCAGCGGCATCGGCATTCGCGGCTGCAGAAAATTTTCGCGAGGATCGGACAACGCCTGCATGGGCGCCGATTTGCCCGGGAGTTGTTCGGCGACGTAGATTCCCGATGCCGGGCGCGACTCGACGATGCCTTCCATCAACAGCAGGTCATAGGCGCGTACGACGGTGTTGCGGGATATCGCCAGTTGCTCGGATAATCTCCGCGATGACGGCAAGCGTGTGCCCGGTCCAATCCGCGCGCAGCGGATCGCTTCGCGAATTTGGTCCACCATCTGCGTCGTCAGCGACTCTGGCCGGGACCGATCCAGGAGAACGGAAATCTGCATGTCAGCCGTGATGCTGTGGGCTCTGTCTTGTTTGTCGACAGAGCAAGGGCTGGGCCAGTCATGGGTCCAGTTTGTCGATTTTCGACGTGATTTCTGTCGATGTCAGCCAGTTTGTCGCTCGATTTGGACTGGCTCCCTCGGTTTAGCAGCAACTGGACCTATCGAGGCCGCTCGACGCCGGCGGTTGCCCAGCACTCGTGCAGGTTCTGCCCGAAACCCTGCACCACCGGCTATCTGCTGAGCAATGCGAGGAATCCCGCGCCGGTCGCGATGCCAGCCGATGGAGCCATCGCATTTACCGCGGGCGGCTCTCATGTCAGCCGGTTGCTTCGTGCGAGCGTTGCCGCACTGGCCGTGAGAGCCGCGCCGCGATGCTCCCGGCAACTCGAACCAAAGGAGATCCTATGAGCACCGCACGAATCCGCTGGCTGTCGGCCGCCGCCGCCGTTCTCGCCATCGTTGGCTTGAGCCCGAATAGCGCAAGAGCCGAGGATACCATCAAGATTGGCATACTCCATTCGCTGTCGGGCACCATGGCGATCAGCGAAACGATCCTGAAGGATCTGATGCTGATGGAAGTTGCCGACGTCAACGCAAAGGGCGGTCTGCTCGGAAAGCAGATCGAGCCCGTAGTCGTCGACCCCGCATCGAACTGGCCGCTTTTCGCCGAGAAGGCGCGCGAGCTGCTCACGAAGGACAAAGTGGCCGCGGTGTTCGGTTGCTGGACCTCGGTGTCCCGCAAGTCGGTGCTGCCGGTGTTTGAGGAGCTCAACGGCCTCTTGTTCTATCCGCTCGAATATGAGGGCGAGGAAGCGTCCTACAATATTTTCTATGGCAGCTCCGTGCCCGACAACAAGGCGGTCCCGGCCGTCGAATATCTGATGAGCAAGGAAGGCGGCGAAGCCAAGCGCTTCGTGCTGGAAGGGACGGATTATGTTTATCCCCGCACCAGCAACAAGATCATCCGTGCCTTTCTCAAGACCAAGGGCGTGAAGGATGAAGACATCATGGAAAACTACACGCCGTTCGGGTTCTCCGATTGGCAGACCGAAGTGGCGGCCATCAAGAAATTCGGATCGTCCGGCAAGAAGACGGCGGTAATCTCGACCATCAACGGCGACGCCAATGTGCCGTTCTACAAGGAGCTCGGCAACCAGGGCATCAAAGCCACCGAAATCCCCGTGATTGCGTTCTCGGTCGGCGAGGAAGAACTCGCTGGCGTCGACACCAAGCCGCTGGTCGGGCATCTCGCAGCCTGGAGCTACTTCCAGTCCGTCAACACGCCGGAGAACAAGGCGTTCATCGCGAAGTGGCGCGCCTACACCAAGAATCCCAAGCGCGTCACCAACGATCCCATGGAGTCGGCTTACATCCTGTTCCACATGTGGGTACAGGCGGTGCAGCAAGCCGGAACCACCGACGTGGAAGCGGTTCGCCAGGCGATGATCGGGCAGAGGGTCAAATCGCCCTCGGGCTTCGAGGTCGTGATGGGCAGCAATCACCACATGGCCAAGCCGGTCATGATCGGCGAAGTCCAGGCCGACGGACAGTTCAGTATCGTCTACAAGAGCAAAGCCTTGCCGCCGAAAGCCTGGAGCCCCTACGTCGAGGCCAACAAGGGCAAGGTTGCGGATTGGGCATGGCCGTGGGTTTGCGGCGGCTGCACCTCGCCACGCTTCGCCGCGAACTGATCATCTCCCTCGCTGCGAGATTGGCGTGCATTCCGGCTACCGCGGTGACGCCGCGGTAGCCGGAAGTCGCGCTAACGCGTCCGTGCCAAAATCAAATGACGTGGTTTCGTCGTTCCGGAAGTCTCCCGACTGGGAGCCGTGGCTTGCCGCCTTCGGGCCTCTCGACAACGCTAGGAGCAAGCTGATGCAGAAGACTTTTACCACTGATGACGTGACAATTCGCGATGTGCTCCCCACGCCGGTGGCGATCATGGAGCATCGGGGCGACCCGGCCACGCTCGGCGCCACAATCCAGCGGTTCATCGCGTGGCGCAAGGCCGCTGGCCTGTCGCCCAAGACAAGTCCGACCTTCAACGTCTGGCGTTCCGAGAAGCAGCCTGCGTCCCCGGCCGACTATCGCAACGACCTCTGTGTCGGGACCGACGGGCCGGTTGAGGCGCACGGCGAACAGATCAAAACCGGTGTGATTCCCGGCGGACGTTGCGCGGTGCTGCGTGTCGTCGGCAATACCGACAATCTGGAGCCCGCGGCGCTCTACCTCTATCGGGATTGGCTGCCGGCGAGTGGCGAAGAGGCGGGAGACTTCCCGATCTATTGCCAACGGCTCAGCTTTTTCCGGGTGCCGGAGCATGAAACGGTCGCTGAACTTTTTCTGCCGCTGAAATAGAGTCTGGCTCATTCGAGCGCGCGGGGCTCCAGCGCCGCCCGAGCTTCAGTGGGTAGTCCAGAGCCAGCGGCCGATGAATACCGCCGCGCCCATTCCGGCGAGTTGGGCGATAATGAAAGGCAACACTCCTGCGGGCGCGATGCCCGCGAAAGTATCTGACAGCGAGCGGGCAATCGTCACCGCCGGATTGGCGAATGATGTAGAAGCCGTGAACCAGTAGGCCGATGTGATATAAAGACCGACCGCGTAGGGAATGGCAGCCGGCGTCCGTGCGGCGCATCCGAAGATTGTCAGCAGCAACCCGAAAGTGGCGACGGCCTCAGCCAACCATTGCCCGATGCCGGCGCGAGACGTGATTGAGAACTGCCACACCGGCAGTTCAAACATCAGATGGGCTGCCCATACGCCGGCAACGGCTCCGACGATTTGCGCGCCAATGTATCCGGCGGCAATCGGCCACGGCAATTCCCGTCGCAACGCGAATGCGACGCTGACGGCCGGATTGAAATGCGCGCCGGAGAGCGGCCCGAAAATCAAGATCAGCACGACGAGGATTGCGCCCGTTGGTATCGTGTTACATAGAAGCGCCAGCGCGATGTTCCCGCCCGCGAGCTTCTGAGCCATGATGCCCGAGCCGACGACAGCCGCTAGCAGGAACGCGGTGCCCAGCCATTCCGCGAAGATGCGACGCGCCAGTGACGGCATCAGGGTGCCGCAGAGCGTTGATCGACGACCCGTTCGCCATCTTCCTTGACGAATTCACCGCGCTGAGCAGGCAGCAATTCGATGACTGTCTCCGAGGGTCGGCATAGGCGCACGCCCATTGGCGTTACCACGATTGGCCGATTGATCAGGATCGGATGCGCCATCATCGCATCCAAAAGCTGATCATCGGTCAGGGCCGGATCGGACAGGCCAAGCTCACGGAACGGAGTGCCCTTCTCGCGCAACGCGCGCCGCACGGGCATGCCCATACGGTCAATCAGTTGTTTAAGCAGTGCGCGCGTCGGCGGTGTCTTCAAGTATTCGATCACATGAGGCTCGATACTCGCATTTCGGATCAAGCCGAGGGTGTTGCGTGACGTACCGCAATCCGGATTGTGATAGATGATGACATCCATGGTTTAGCAGCACGCCGAAACCTTGGCCGAAGGCTGCGGAGCGCAGCATGCACTTTGCTTTTCATGCGCTACGCGCGCGGTGTTCTCGCCCGTGCCATCGCCGTAGGTGATGCTCTCGCCTGTCGTCAGGAAGGTTTCCCATGCGATGCCAGCTGGATCATCGATCCATGACTTTTCCGACTTGGCGTAGCAGCAAGCGGTTTCGCCCTGCTCGATGATATTGCCGCCAGCCTGCCGCAGGCGCGCATAGACCTCATTCAACTCGCCGGTGTCCTCGACCTGAATCCCGAGATGATCGAGCCCGGGTTCGCGACCGCGGGTCGAGATCGCGAAATTCACGCGCGGATCGTCGAGCATCCACTTGGCATAGTCCGTCTTGACGACGGCGGGCTGAGCGGCGAACAGCGCGGAATAGAAGCCAATGGATCGCGGAATGTCTTTGACGGCGACGTGAACATGTAGACGCTTCATGGTCTTTCCTTTCAAGCTGGAATTTTGGTGCGATTCGTGCGGCGAGCCGCATGGGAGCGTGCCGGTTTGCATTCGGCGGCTGGCGTGCATGGAGCCCCGCCGCAGCAATTGTCCGTGAGATAGCCAAGGAGGGAGTTCATCGTTTCGAACTCGGCCGCGTAGATCATGGAGCGGCCATCGCGGCGGACGGTGACGAGGCCAGCCGTCCGCAGCCGATCAAAATGGAACGTCAGCGTGTTCGGTGCAAGGTCGAGTGCGGCTGCAACTGCACCCGCCGGCATGCCCTCGGGCCCAGCCTCCACCAGCAGACGGAAGACATCAAGGCGATTGTCCTGGGCGAGCGCGGCCAGCGCTGCGACGACATCAGCTTTTTTCATATTTCAACGATTATCGAAATAAAAAGGCGGCGTCAATAAAATATTTCAGTAATTATTGAAATATCGAAGTGGCATGGGCTAGGCGTAGTCAAACAGCGCCATAAACCCGAAATCCATATGCAACTGTTGATGGCAGTGAAACAGGGTTCGGCCGGGATTGTCCGCCACAAAGTCGACTTCCACTTGCTGGTAGCCACCCAGCATGACGACATCCTTCATGATCCCGCGTGAGGCTCTTCCTGCTATCCGGGTCAATTCGAAGCTGTGACGGTGCAGATGAACCGGATGTATATCGTCGCTGGCATTGCTCATGCGCAGCCGATAACGCCTCCCTTGGTGCAGATGAAACATCGGCTCCATTTTGGCCATTGAGAACGCAACGTCATTGATGCGCCATTCGTTGAAACCCTGGTTGGCCGCGTTGTTCTTGGTGAATGTCATTTCGATGGTTTCATCCGGCTTTCCGTCAGCCCCGGGCCTTCCGAACAGCGTGTAGTCCCATCTATACGGAGCCGGCTTGGTCCATTTGGGCTTTCCAGTTTTCCCGGCATACTCGATCACGACGCCCATGCCCCTCGTGCGATCGTCGTCCGCCAGGTCGCCCATCACCCATACACCTGGGTGATTCATCTCAACCACCGCCGATATCCGTTCGGCGGTCCCAAGCCAGAGCACTGGCGCCAGTTTCGGGGCCGGCACGGGATTGCCGTCCAACGCGATTACTTCAAAACTGTGCCCTGGCAGAGCGAGGCTGCGGATTTCAGTCGCGCTGCCGTTGACGATATGGAACAGGACGCGCTCACCAGCCTTCACGCGAATCGGATCACCATGTCCCAGCATGCGGCCATTGATCGAGAACGAACTATACCCGACCTCGAAACCATGCGGCATGCCTTTGGCCAATGACGCGCGCATGGCTGACTCGCCGGTGTCTTCGAGCTCCTTGATGGGCTGCGCGGGTGCCAAAAAGCCCATCGCCATATCACCGCCGCGACTGAGCGCCGGTTGGAATTCCTTGAGCATCAGAAATATCTCGCGATCGTAGCGGCCCGGCTCGTGTTTCGGCTCGATGTAGACCGTGCCTACTTGACCGCCATATTGTCCGCCGGACAGATCGGCGCCGGGCGTGAGGTGCGTGTGATAGAAACGCAGTCCCGCTGGTCCGGGGATAAAGCTTATGCGGCGCATGCCATGCGCTGGAATAAACGGCGTGCCCTCCTCGGATGCGCCATCCACATCCGCCGGAATGGTCTGTCCATGCCAGTGCAACTGCTCTGGCGTATCCGTATTGTTGTGGATATCGACAACGACCCGCTGACCTTCCTTGAAGCGCAGAAGGGGGCCAGGAAACTGCCCGTTGTAGGTGGTAGTGGAAATGATGCGATCCGGCGCCAGTTCAACGAGCCCACTGCCGATCCGGATCGTCTGATCTGCCGCGTCTTGGGGCGATCCGGATGGAATACCAGAAGACTGAGCCTGGACCGATTCGGGGAATGCTGCCGACAGCGCTGTCATTCCTCCGGCCTGCAGCAGCCGGCGCCGATCGATTGTCATGAGAAGTCTCCGTCGTAACGGCCAAATCGACCAGCTGCCGAGTTGCGCTATCGAAATGCGATAGTCTGGATTGAACGATGTCACAAACGGGGCATTTCTCCAGAAAAAAGGCCGCCCCGCGCTGCTCGACTTTTCGTCGTCCCTGCGAAGGCAGGGACCCATACAGCGTGCGGTCGAGGCTCCGGGTGGCATCAGTGTTCTTGTTGGACCTTCGCGTTGCCGAACGGCGGCCAGCGGTTCTGGGTCCCTGCTTTCGCAGGGACGACGCGATCGCAAAATTGAATCCGAACCTAAATCGGCAAATGGCTTCGGATCGCCGGCAAAAAGAAGATGGCGATATTGATCGCAAAGCCGATGCTCCACAGGATCGATCGCAGCGTGGGCCGATTGCCGAGATAGGTGAAAACATAGGCAATCCGCACGATCAGGAACAGCACCGCAAGCTCGTTGACGAGACGTTGCGGTCCGGCGCGAAATTCCGCCAGCAACACCGCTGTCGCAAAGAACGGAAACGCCTCGATGCCGTTCTGATGCGCTCCCAGGGCGCGGGCGCGGATGGAGTCCTCATAGAATGCGGGATCGCGCGGTTTGGCATTGTCGAAATGGCGAAATCCGATCCACTTGATCGGGGCGATCGTCAGCAGATAAAGCATCAGCGTTCCGAAAACGCACCATTCGGCGACCGTCATGGTTCCCCCCGCGACGCGGCGATCCCAGACAGTATCGAACCGGCCATTATCTTGACAAGGCTGGTGCAACGCGCGAAGCCACGGGTCTCATGACAGTCGTCGTTCCCGTCGAAAGAGCAAAACCTGCGCCTGGCGTCAGGCCGAACCGCGTCGGCGTGCTGCTGGTCAATCTCGGTACTCCCGACAGCGCGGATACCAAGGGTGTGCGGGTTTATCTCAAGGAGTTTCTGTCCGACCCGCGGGTGATCGAAAATCAGGGGCTGCTGTGGAAGCTGGCGCTCAACGGCGTCATCTTGCGCACCCGCCCGGCGCGCAAGGCGCGCGATTACCGGAAAATCTGGAACAACGAGAAAAACGAATCTCCGCTCAAGACCATCACCCGCGCGCAGTCCGACAAGCTCGCCGCATCGATCGCCGACCACGACCATGTCGCGGTGGATTGGGCGATGCGCTACGGCAATCCGTCGATCCGGTCGCGGATCGACGCCCTGACGGCGCAAGGCTGCGATCGGCTGCTGGTGGTGCCGCTCTATCCGCAATATTCGGCCGCGACGTCGGCGACCGTGTGCGATGAAGTGTTCCGCGTGCTCGGCGAGATGCGCGCGCAACCCACTTTGCGGGTGACGCCGCCTTACTATGACAAGCCGGATTATATCGACGCGCTGGCGGTTTCGATCGACGCGCATCTAAAGACGCTACCGTTCCAGCCCGAACTCATCGTGGCTTCGTTTCACGGCATGCCGCAAAAATACATCGACAAGGGCGATCCCTATCAGGCGCAATGCGTCGCGACAACGGATGCCTTGCGAAAGCGTATGGGCCTCGACGCCTCCAAGCTGGTGCTCACCTTCCAGTCGCGGTTCGGCTTCGACGCCTGGCTGCAGCCTTATACCGACAAGACCGTCGCGCAACTGGCGAAGGACGGCGCACGCCGCATCGCCGTGGTTACGCCGGGCTTTTCCGCCGATTGCCTGGAAACCCTGGAAGAAATCGCACAGGAAAACGCCGAGATCTTCAAGCATAATGGCGGCGAGCAGTTCGCGGCGGTCCCCTGCCTGAACGACAGCGACGCCGGCATGGACGTCATCCGCCAACTGGTACTGCGCGAGCTTCAGGGCTGGATTTGAACGCGGCGCCACGGCTGGCCTTTTACGCGCGTCGAACCTTACATCCGAAAGCGGCGACCAAATGAAGATTTAACCGCACTGCAACGTGACACACCGTTGCGGTACGGTGTATTTGCGTTTCAGGCTTTTCGCGCTCTCAGGAGATTTTTCATGGATGGTTTCGATATTTTTGCCATTGTGCTGGTGCTGCTGGTTATTCTTACGCTGTTCGCCGGCGTCAAGACAGTGCCGCAGGGATACGACTGGACCATCGAGCGCTTCGGAAAATACACCCGCACGCTGGCGCCGGGATTGAATCTCATCATTCCCTACTTCGATCGCGTCGGCCGCAAGATGAACATGATGGAGCAGGTGATCGACATTCCCGAGCAGGAAGTCATCACCAAGGATAACGCCACGGTAACGGTGGATGGCGTCGCCTTCTTCCAGGTGTTCGACGCCGCCAAGGCGAGCTACGAAGTCTCCAATCTCAATCAGGCGATCATCGTGCTGACGATGACCAACATTCGCTCGGTGATGGGCGCGATGGATCTCGATCAGGTGCTGTCGCATCGCGACGAGATCAATGAGCGGCTGCTGCGTGTGGTCGACGCCGCAGTCTCGCCGTGGGGGCTCAAGGTCAACCGCATCGAAATCAAGGACATCGTGCCGCCGGCCGATCTGGTCGAGGCGATGGGGCGTCAGATGAAAGCCGAGCGCGTCAAGCGCGCCGATATTCTGCAGGCCGAAGGCCAGCGGCAATCGGAAATCCTGCGAGCGGAAGGTGCGAAACAGGGCCAGATCTTGCAGGCCGAAGGCCGCCGCGAAGCCGCCTTCCGCGACGCCGAGGCGCGCGAACGCTCCGCCGAGGCGGAAGCCAAGGCAACCCAGATGGTCTCCGAAGCCATCGCCAAGGGCGACGTCGCCGCGCTGAATTATTTTATCGCGGATAAATACATCAAGGCATTCGGACAACTAGCTGACTCGCCGAACCAGAAGATCATCATGTTGCCGATCGAAGCGATGAGCGTGCTGGGATCGCTGGCCGGCATCGGCGAAATCGCGAAAGCAACGTTCGGCGAAAGCGCGGCATCGGCGCAGGCGGCGGCGCGCCGTTCGTCGGTGCCGAGCACCGGATCTGGCGTGGTTCCGTCCGTCCCTCCGCCGGGTTAGAGATGGATCGATGACTGAAATGTTCTCTTCGCTCGGTAGCTGGAACTGGCTGATTTTCGGCATCGTGCTGATGGCGCTGGAGCTGATTGCGCCGGGGGTCTTCCTGCTCTGGCTCGGGCTCGCAGCCCTCAAGCACAAGCACCGCGTTGGGGGACCGTAAATGACGCGAGAAGCGGCCCTTGAGCAGCACGACCGGGTTCACCGGCTCCTGCGTCGAGCGGCCCTCATTGTATGCGCGTTCGGCTTCCGTTGGATCCGATTTAACGCCAAACTTGTCGAGTGCCTGACACGCCAAGCCGGCAAAACCGCCGCGGCTATAGAGCATCGGCTTGCCGCTGCCGTGAAAACAAGCGGCAAAAAGTCCGCGAACGACGATAGCCCAGACTTCGAGTGGGATCACAAAGGGAGGTAGTGAAATCATGACACGCCTTATTTCAGAAGTGGTCGCGGTGTTGGCGTTAAGCGCGCTGGCTGGACTCGGATTAGTTGGTGCCGGAGATACTGCGTCGGCGGCCGAGATGGGTAAGGACAATCCCGCGAATTGGCCAATCTATAATCGAACGCTAGACGGGACACGCTTCAGCCCCCTCAAGGAGATCACCGCAGCAAACGTGCAGAATTTGCAGGTTGCGTGGATCGCGCAAACGGGCGACATCACTCTTGGTTTGCAGGAAACGCCGCTCGTCATTGACGGCGTTGTGTACTCGATTGCCGCGAATGACCGCGTTCAGGCGTTCGACGGGGAAACGGGACAAGAAATTTGGCACTACTTTCCAAAATTGAACGATGTTGTGAATGAAATTTTTTTTACACCAATATCGCGCGGCCTGGCATTTGGCGACGGACGCATCTATCTGGGCACGACAGACGGGCGCGGAATTGCTTTGGACGCAAAGACGGGTGATGAACTTTGGGCCGTTCAGATAGTGGACCCCCGCAAATGCGCTGGTTGTAATTTTACCTCGCCTCCCGTTGTCGCGGACAACGTGATTGTTTATGGGCAAACCGGCGGCGACATGGCAGATCAAGGCAAGATTTTTGCCGTGGATGCGGCTACGGGTAAATCACGGTGGGCGTTCGAGACTCTGAAGGACGATCCGAAGAGTTGGGGTGGCGATTCTCGGAAATATGGCGGTGGGGGCGCCTGGCAGACTGGCGCCTATGACCCGAGTACAAGAACTGTCTTTTATGGAACCGGAAATGCCGCGCCGGATTATGAAGACGGCACGGTTCGTCCGGGAGATAACAAGTGGACGAGCTCTGTCGTCGCGCTGAATGTGGAAACTGGCACTCTGAAATGGGGTTTCCAAGAAGTCCCGCATGACAACTGGGACTATGATTCCGCTACTGGTCAATTCACCTTCGTTGAACGGGGGGGCAAGCAATTCCTTATACACTATAATAAGGGAGGCTTCGTCTACGTCTATGATCCGGACAGCGGGGAGATCCAGAATGTCTGGCGGATGAACAAAAATATTGACTGGGTCGAAAGTATCGATCCAAAGACCGGGGAGATGAAGGGCGTTAAAACCCCGCAGTTCGGCGTTACGAATCACACCTGTCCTTGGTTGGTTGGGAGCTGGGAGTTGCCTTCCTACAGCCCAATACCGGGTTGCTGTATCAAAATGTTGTTGAAGCATGCAATTCGTTCGAAATGCAAAAGGTGCAGCCCGAAAAGGTGCCGCTCAACGGTCTGTACTACGGCGGCGTTCCCACAGCTGAGAATCCCCCGGATGGTAAGGCCTATGGGCACCTCGACGCTCGAGATCCAATAAGTGGCGAGGTTAAGTGGGAACTGAAGTTTGATCAACCTATGTACAGCAGTCTTATGACGACCGCAGGAGGTCTGCTGTTCGCCGGCGATCTGAAGGGGAACGCGCTTGCGTATGATGCGGCGACCGGTAGGCAACTCTGGAGTTTCAATACCGGTTCCGGGATCAAGGGCGGGCCTGTGACCTATGAGGCCGGAGGTCACCAGTATATTTTGTATCCGAGCGGGATTGGAGGGTTAGGCCTCGGTCTTGTCGCGCAGCTTTGGCCGGAATTGGCGAATTACCCGGCTGCCTCTACGCTCATTGCATTCCGTCTCAAGTAGCGCATTTCCCCAGGAGTTCTGCGGCGAGGTCTCGTCGCAGAACTCCAAATTGGATGAGAAGATGCTGAGGAGCTCCGCCTTCTTCACAGCCGGATTAATTGGGTTCGCGATTGGCCTTAATCATGCGAAAGCCGGCGAGGCGCCGCCATTCGACCTGAGGGATCCCAAGCAAATTGCCGCGGGTCTGCAGACGTTCAACGCAACCTGCACACAATACTGTCACGGAAAGGATGGGCGCATCGGGCGCGGTCCCGAACTTCGAAGGCGGCCCGATCTTTCCGCGGAGCAAATTCACGCGACCATTGCGAATGGCAGGCGCGAATCATCGAAAGTTATGCCCTCATGGAAAGGCAGTCTGACTGACGAGACGATTTGGCAGCTTACCGCCTACATAGTCTCTTTGCGGGACGCCCAATAATGCGCCGAGGTATGCGAGTTTCAGTTCGGGTTGCTCCGATGCTGCTTTTCTTGGGGGCGTGCGGTGCCGACGGCCACACGCTTACTGAGATTCGCGAGCGCGGAGTTTTTTCAATTTGCGCCGACCCTGATGCACTGCCTTACTCCACGCGCGCGGGCGCACCCGAGGGGTTGGAAATCGACCTTGCCAGAATCCTCGTCGATCGACTTGGCGTGCGACTCGATATCGACTGGGTGGCTTTGCGAAGGGCCGCGCGTCGCGTCAATTGCGATGCAATAATGGGATCTGCCGAACTAACGGACGACGAGAACGATGACACCCGCAAGTCCCCGCCCGGTAAGGTGCTACGCATCGCGTTGACCCGACCATATGCCCGGCAGGCGACGAGAGTGGTGACGGGAGATGGTGGCGTTCCGGTTCGGTCGCTTGAGGATCTGCGCGGCCGTTCGGTGGCGGTGATGCATGGTAGTTTGGTGCACTATCTCTTTAATAAAGGAAATGTTCCGGTTCGGACGTTGTATCCAACTGAAGGGGATATACTCACCGCGATCGCTAACAAGGAAATGTCGGCTGGTGTCGTCGGCGATTGGTACGCCGGGTGGTACTTGCGAACCCATCCCGAAGTTGGACTAAAAATCGAAGAGTCCTTTGTGCTTGATCCTGAACTTGACTACAACGTTGCGATTACGCTGCGGAATACGGATTCCGGGCTTTTAACGCGAATTGACGCCATTCTGGCGGACCTGAAAGCGGACGGAAGCATACAGCGTCTTTTCGATTCATACGGCGTTACCTATAGGCCACCCACCGATCGGTGACGTTTTCGACGAATTGTAGCTGGGCCTGTGCGACGGGCTGCGAGGAACTCCAACCGATTTAGGCTAGAAATAGCATGGCGTAATATCTGATCTAGAACGCCTGCTCCAATCCAGTGCGATGTCAACGCCGTCGGCAGCAAGATCGTGAGGGGAGACCAGGCGGCGATCCAGCGAGACGGGGCGGGTCTCCGCCTGCAGCACGCGCTTCCCGATGCCCGCGTTGGCAAGGACGGCGTCGCAGGCTACCCGCCAGAGGTTGACGTCAATGAGAATGAGCCCCTTCATGGAAGCGGTTTAGCAGCAAAGGGTCACGCATGACCGTCATGTTCTCCACGCTCGGCACCTGGAACTGGCTGATTTTCGGCATCGTGCTGATGGCGCTGGAGCTGATCGCGCCGGGGGTCTTCCTGTTCTGGCTCGGGCTCGCAGCCCTGCTGGTCGGCCTGTTGTCATTCGCACTCCATCCATCCTGGCAGGTGCAGATCCTGATGTTCGCCGTGTTCGCCGCCGCCGCGGTGCCGCTGTGGCGGCGCGTCGCGCGCAGCGGCACCGCCGTCAGCAAGAGCAATCCGTTTCTCAACAGGCGCGCGGATGCGCTGGTCGGCCGGGTGTTTACGCTCGAAAAGCCGATCATCGACGGATCCGGCACGGTGCGGATCGACGATACGATCTGGCGCGTGGCCGGTCCGGATACGCCTGCCGGCAGCCGGGTCAGGATCGTGCAGGCCGACGGCGCGAGCCTGACGGTGGCCGCGGCTTAAAGCGCTTTCCAGCGAAGCCTGCCACGCACTTGATGCGGGGTGGATACCGGTTCGCGCTTGGAAAACGCGTCAAAGAAAGATTCTCAATTCTTCTGCTGCCGCTTGCTCCAGCGCTCGGCAAAACGGTGCAGGGGCAGGAAGGTTTCGCGAAGCTCCCGGCCCATCGCCGTAAGCTGATATCCGCTGGCGGGCACGAGTTCGACAAGCTTCGCCTGCCGCAGGTCCGAGAGCCGGGCCTGCAATACGGTGGGGGAGGCTTCGTCACAGGCCGTGCGCAAGGCGCGTGAGGTCAGCGGCTGCTCGCGCAGCTCCCACAGGATGCGCAGGGTCCAGCGCCGTCCCAAAAGGTCAAGCAGCGCCATGATCGGCCGGCCTGACGTCGAGCCGCGCACGGTGCGTTTTTTCATGGCTGAGGTCTGTTTTGGCACCTGCGGGTTTCCTTGCATTGTGCTACAGATAATGTAGCGTCTTTGCTACGTTAATGGTAGCACAGGAGAAAGGCATGTCACGAATCGCAGCGCTGCAACCCCCCTATGCGCCGGAACTTCAGCAGCAGTTCGACCGCATCATGCGCGGCGCTCCACCCCTGACCTTGTTTCGCGTCATCGCTGGCAACACTCGCGCCTGGGAGAAGTTCCGGGCCGGCGGCCTGCTGGACCGGGGGCCGCTGTCGTTGCGGGACCGCGAAATCGTCATCGACCGGACCTGCGCCCTGACCGGGTGCGAATACGAATGGGGCGTGCATGTCGCAACATTTGCGGGTGCGGCCCATCTGACAGAGGAGCAGATCCGCGCGACGGTAAGGGGCAGAGCCGACGCGGCGTGCTGGTCGGCGGCCGAGCAGGCGCTGCTCGCGGCCGTCGACGCGCTTCATCACGCCGCCACGCTGGAGGATGCACAGTTCACGGCGCTGGCGGCGCATTACGACGAGGCGCAGATCTTCGAGATCATCCTGCTCTGCGGCTTTTATCGCACCGTATCATATCTCGCGAATGGGTTGGACTTGCCGCTGGAATCCAAGGCAGCGCGGTTTCCGGCGGCGATCAACTAACGATCCGCGCCTTCGCCACTCCGGTGGCGCCTTCGCCACTCCGGTGGCGCCTTACGCCACCCCGGCGCGCAGGAGGTCGTGCAGATGTACGATGCCGACCGGCTTTTTGCCATCGGTCACGACCAGCGCGGTGATTTTCGAGGAGTTGAGAATTTCCAGCGCCTCGCTGGCGAGCAGGTCGCGGCCGATCGTTTTCGGATTCTTGGTCATCACGTCGTCGACCAGCGCGGTCATCAGGTCCGGCCGCATATGGCGGCGCAAGTCGCCGTCGGTGACGATGCCGACTATCTGTCCGCGCCCGTCGACGATGGCGACGCAGCCAAATCCCTTCGAGGACATCTCGACCAGAGCATCCGACATTCGGGTGCCAAGCGGCTTGAGCGGCACCGCATCGCCGCTGTGCATCAGGTCGCGGGTATATTTCAGCATCGCGCCGAGCTTGCCGCCCGGATGCAGCACGCTGAAATCGATCGAGGTAAAGCCGCGGCCCTCCAGCAGTGCGATCGCCAGCGCATCCCCCAACGCCAGCAGCATCAGCGAGGAAGTCGTTGGCGCGAGGTTGTGCGGGCAGGCTTCGCGGGCCTTCGGCAAGGTCAGCGCGATATCGGCGGCCTTGCTCAGGGTGGAATCGCGCTCCGCCGTCATGGCGATCAGCGCGATACGGAAACGTTTGGCGTAAGTGATGAGCAGCTTCATCTCCGGCTGCTCGCCGGACCACGATAGCGCCATGATGACATCGTCGGCGGTGATCATGCCGAGATCGCCGTGGCCGGCTTCGGCGGCGTGGACAAAGAAGGCCGGCGTTCCGGTGGAGGCCAGCGTGGCGGCGATCTTGCGCGCCACGTGTCCGGATTTGCCGAGCCCGGTGACGATCAAGCGTCCCTTGGCATTGCGGATCAGGTCGACGGCGCTGGCAAAGGCGACCCCGAGATCGGATTGCAGTGCCGCAGCCAGCGTGGCGATGCCGCTGCCATCGGCCTCGAGGGTGCGCAGCGCCGACGCAACGGCGGCAGTCGCTTGATCGGTCCCGGATGATTTTGTCATCAGCGGTCTAGGCTTGGCCATGTCGGGTTCCAGGGAATGGGGCATCGGCTTTCGCCGGTGACGTTATCCTTAGCACGGCCAGCTCGGCGATGCGACGTAGCCCCCGGTTCTCAACGGCTCATTAACCATAATTGTTTTAACTCCGTTAACGACGTTTTCCGCGAATTCGCGGAATCGTATCGTCAAGTATTTGAATTTGTTGGAGTTTTCTAATCGTGATGTCGGGTCCAGCCAGGGGCCGCCGCAAGCGCGCAACGACGTTACGCGCGCTATGGCCGTGCCTTGCGCTGATCGCGCTCGATGGCGGGCTGGCGCAAGCCCAAACGCTGACGCCCGATTTGTTGCGGCCGGTGCGTGACGGCTTTTTGTCGCCGCGGGATTCGCTGCTGCGAAAGACCAGCGACTACGCCGGCGACGACCTCGGCGACAGCACCGATCCAGCCAACAACGACAGGCTTCGCGGCAATGACACCCGCGCGCCATCGCGGATCGGCCAAATTCCAACTTATGGCCTTCCCGCAGCCAGCGGCGCATCGGACTCCGGCTTCGACTCGCTCAATCGCACACGCAAGAAGCCCAAACTCTACCCGGGCCAGCCCAGGCCGAAGCCGCCGACCGGTCCCGGCAGCTTGCCGCCTGCCGATTCAAAATTGCCGCTCCGGCTGTCAATTCCGCCGTCCGAATCCGCCAACAAAACGCCATTGGCGCCGGCGATGGCCGGCGCCGTGGTCGGCCAGCCGCTGCGCAAGCGCCTCAAGGTCGATGACGATCCGTTCGGCGCCGTCGGCGATTACGCCGGCGGCTTCCTGATCAAATCAGCGGTCGAACTCAGCGGCGGCTATGACACAAATCCGGGCCGCCTCCCCGAGACGAAAGGATTGCCGTTCTGGGTGGTGGCGCCGGAATTTCTAGCCATCTCCGATTGGGAGCGCCACGCGCTGGTCGCCGATCTCCGAGGATCGTACACCGGCTATGGCGGCAACCTTCCAGCGATCGTCGATGGGGCGGCTTCGCCGGCGCCGACCAACATCGACCGGCCAAATTTCAACGGCCACATCGATGGCCGCCTCGATGTCACCGAAGACACCCACCTGACCGCGGAGGTGCTGCTGCTGGCGGCAACCGACAATCCCGGCAGTCCGAACATCCTGGCCGGCCTTGCCAGATATCCGGTCTATACCACGCTCGGTGGCACCTTCGGCGTCGACCAGAGGTTCAATCGACTGGAGTTTTGGGCCGGAGCCACCGTCGATCGCACCGTCTATCAGGTCTCCAATCTCACCGACGGCACCACCTCCACCAATGACGACCGCAATTTCAACCAGTATGGCGGCGTCGGCCGGCTCGGTTATGAGCTGACACCGGCGGTGAGACCGTTCGTCGAGGTCGAGGGCGACAGCCGCGTGCACGACCTGCCGCTCGACCGCAATGGCTATGCGCGCGATTCCACCGGCGGCTACGCCAAAGGCGGCACCACCTTCGAATTCTCGCGATTGTTGATCGGCGAAGTCTCGATCGGCTACGCGGCGCGCGACTATGTCGACCCGCGCCTCGCCCGGCTGGATGGCCTGCTCACCGCGGGCTCGCTGGTCTGGACGGCGACGCCGCTGACCACGGCGAGATTCATCTCCACCACCTCGATCGATGAGACCGTGGTGCCCGGGGTCTCCGGCGTCCTGACGCATCTTTACACGGTCGAAGTCGATCACGATTTCCGCCGCTGGCTCACGGCAATCGGGAAATTCACCTACGGCACGCTGGACTACCAGGGCGACGGACGGTTCGACAAGATTTACTCGATCGAGGGCGACCTCGTTTACAAGCTGACCCGTAGTCTGTGGATCAAGGGCACACTGCGCCGCGACATTCTCAATTCCAACTTCCCGGGCTCGAGCTCGGCCTCGACCGTGATGATGCTCGGAGTGCGGGTGCAGAATTAGATCTTTGCTACCGCGGCAAAGTCGTCGATCCCATCAGGAACTGATCGATGGCGCGGGCGCAGAGCCGGCCTTCGCGGATCGCCCACACCACGAGCGATTGGCCGCGCCGCATGTCGCCGGCCGAAAACACCTTTTCCAGCGAGGTCTGATAGTCGGAGGTGTTGGCGCGGACATTGCCGCGCGGGTCGAGATCGACGCCGAGCGTCTTCAAGAGGCCCTCATGCACCGGATGCACGAAACCCATCGCCAGCAGTATCAGTTCCGCATCGAGATCGAATTCGCTGCCGGCAATCGGCTTGAACTTGTCGTCGACCTGCACGCAATGCAGCTTTGCCACTTTGCCGTCGGCGCCCGAGAATTTCTGCGTCAGCACCGCAAATTCGCGCCGCGCGCCTTCGGCCTGGCTTGATGAGGTTCGCATCTTCAGCGGCCAGTTCGGCCAGGTCAGGCCCTTGTTTTCGTGCTCGGGCGGCGCCGGCATGATCTCGAGCTGCGTGACGGATTTGGCGCCCTGCCGGAACGAAGTGCCGATGCAATCCGAACCGGTGTCGCCACCGCCGATCACCACCACATGCTTGCCGTCGGCGAGGATATCGGCGGCGTTGCCGCGCGGCTCGTCGGAAACGCGGCGGTTCTGCTGCGGCAGGAAATCCATCGCGAAGTGAATGCCTGATAATTCACGGCCGGGGATCGGCAGGTCGCGCGCGGCTTCGGCACCGCCGGTCAGCGCCACCGCATCATAGGCGCTGAGCATTTCGCGGGGATCGAGCGCGGCATTACCATTCGCGGCGCCGCCGACATGGACGCCGTAATGGAAGGTGACGCCCTCGGCTTCCATCTGCGCCACCCGGCGGTCGATGACCTGCTTCTCCATCTTGAAGTCGGGGATGCCGTAGCGAAGCAGCCCGCCGGCCTTGGCGAACTTCTCAAACAGATGCACGTCGTGGCCGGCACGCGCGAGCTGCTGCGCGCAGGCCATGCCGGCGGGACCGGAACCGACCACGGCGACCTTCTTGCCGCTCTTGTGGGTAGCGATTTCCGGCTTGATCCAGCCATGGTCCCAGGCCCGATCGACGATGGCGCATTCGATGGTCTTGATGGTGACGGGATTGTCGTCGATGTTGAGGGTGCAGGAAGCTTCGCAAGGCGCCGGGCAAATTCGCCCGGTGAATTCCGGGAAATTATTGGTCGAGTGCAAATTGCGCGAGGCTTCTTCCCAATTGCCGCCATAGACCAGATCGTTGAAATCCGGAATCTGGTTGTTGACCGGGCAGCCCGGCGTGCCCGGCGCCACCGAGCCGGTGCCATGGCAATAGGGTATGCCGCAATTCATGCAGCGTGCGGCCTGGTCGCGGGTGTCTTTCTCGCTCAGGGGAACGACAAATTCGCGATAGCTCTTGATGCGCTCGTCGACCGGCGCGTATTTGCGATCGTGCCGTTCGATTTCGAGAAAACCTGTAATCTTGCCCATTAAACCTGACGCCCCTGAACCTGCTACCTGTACTTCGACCAGATCACTTCTCACCTCCCCACGTCATTGCGAGGAGCGTAGCGACGAAGCAATCCAGAATTGTCGTATCCGAGCTATGGATTGCTTCGCTTCGCTCGCAATGATGGCCTCAAACCCCTTAGCTACGCCCCGATCGCGATCTTTGGCTCGGCGTCGGCGTTGGCCTTCAATTCCTTCAGCGCGCGGCGGTATTCCACCGGCATCACCTTGCGGAACTTCGGCAGATACGTCGTCCAGTTCGCCAGGATGTCGGCGGCGCGCTTCGAGCCGCTCAGCTTGGCGTGCCGCGTGATCAGGATGTGCAGCCGCTCGACATCGGATTCGAGCAGGTTCTCGAACACATCGACCCGGCCGTGGGCTTCGAGGTCGCCCATCTGGTGATAAGCGTTTTCGTTGATCATCTCTTCGGACAATACCGGCTCGAGGTCGACCATCGCCATATTGCAGAGCTTGCCGAAGTCGCCGGCCTCGTCGAGCACATAGGCAACGCCGCCCGACATGCCGGCGGCGAAGTTGCGCCCGGTTTTGCCGAGCACCACGACGATGCCGCCGGTCATGTATTCGCAGCAATGATCGCCGGCGCCTTCGACCACCGCGATCGCGCCGGAGTTTCGCACCGCAAAGCGCTCGCCGGCGATGCCGCGGAAATAGCATTCGCCCTCGATCGCGCCGTACATCACGGTATTGCCGACGATGATGGATTCTTCCGGCACAATGCCGGAATTGCGCGGCGGCTTGACGATGATGCGGCCGCCGGAAAGGCCTTTGCCGACATAATCGTTGCCTTCGCCTTCGAGCTCGAAGGAGACGCCGCGCGCCAGCCAGGCGCCGAACGCCTGGCCCGCGGTGCCCTTGAAGCTGACCTGGATGGTGTCGTGCGGCAGGCCGGCATGGCCGTAGATCTTCGCCACCGTGCCGGACAGCATCGCGCCGGCGCTGCGGTCGGTGTTGTTGATCTCCATCTCGATCTTGATCGGCGCGCCGCGGTCGATCGCGGCCCGTGCTTTGTCGATCAGGGTGCGATCGAGCACAGCCTCCAGATGATGGTCCTGGCTCTGGGCGTGATAGATCTTCTGTCCGGGCAGCTCGTTCTGGCGCACGAACAGCTTTGAAAAATCGAGGCCCTTGGCCTTCCAGTGCGCCACCAGCGTCGACTGGTCGAGCATCTGGGTCTGGCCCACCATCTCGTTGAAAGTGCGGTAGCCGAGGGCGGCCATGATCTCGCGGACTTCCTCGGCGACGAAGAAGAAATAATTGATGACATGCTCGGGCTGGCCGGTGAAGCGCTTGCGCAGCACCGGATCCTGGGTCGCAACCCCGACCGGACAGGTGTTGAGATGGCACTTGCGCATCATGATGCAGCCGGCTGCGATCAAGGGAGCGGTGGCAAAACCGAATTCATCGGCTCCCAGCAACGCTCCGATCACCACATCGCGTCCGGTGCGGAAGCCGCCATCGACCTGCACCAGGATGCGGCTGCGCAGCCGCTCGCGCACCAAGGTCTGGTGAGTTTCGGCAAGGCCGATTTCCCACGGCGATCCGGCATGCTTGATCGAGGTGAGCGGAGACGCTCCGGTGCCGCCCTCGAAGCCGGCGATGGTGACATGGTCGGCGCGCGCCTTGGCAACGCCGGCCGCAACGGTGCCAACGCCGATTTCGGAGACCAGCTTCACCGACACCAGGCCGTCCGGATTGACGTTTTTGAGGTCGTAGATCAGCTGCGCCAGATCCTCGATCGAATAGATGTCGTGATGCGGCGGCGGCGAGATCAGACCGACACCGGGCGTCGAATGCCGTACCCGTGCGATGGTCGCGTCGACCTTGTGGCCGGGTAGTTGCCCGCCTTCGCCGGGCTTGGCGCCTTGCGCCATCTTGATCTGCATCATGTCGGCGTTGACGAGATATTCCGTGGTCACACCGAAGCGGCCCGAGGCTACCTGCTTGATCGCCGAGCGCATCGAATCGCCGTTTGGCATCGGCTTGAAGCGATCGCTCTCCTCGCCGCCTTCACCGGTGTTGGACTTGCCGCCGATCCGGTTCATGGCGATCGCGAGCGTGGTATGGGCCTCGCGCGAGATCGAGCCAAACGACATCGCGCCGGTGGCGAAGCGCCGCACGATGTCCTTGGCCGGCTCGACCTCGTCGAGCGGAACGGGTTTGCGCTTCTCGTCCTCGGCGGTCCTGATCCGGAACAGGCCGCGCAGCGTCAACAGCCGCTCGGACTGCTCGTTGAGAATTTTTGCAAAAGCCTTGTAACGATCCAGCGAGTTGCCGCGCACCGCGTGCTGCAGCGTGGAAACCGACTCGGCGGTCCAGGCATGATCCTCGCCCCGGGTGCGGTAGGCATATTCGCCGCCGACGTCGAGCGCGGTCTTGTACACCGGCGCATCGCCGAACGCCTCGGCATGGCGGCGCGCGGTTTCCTCGGCGATCTCGGCGAGGCCGACGCCTTCGATACGGGTGTGGGTGCCGACGAAATATTTCGCAACGAAATCCGCCTTCAGCCCGACCGCGTCGAAAATCTGCGCGCCGCAATAGGACTGATAGGTCGAGATGCCCATCTTCGACATCACCTTGAGCAGTCCCTTGCCGATCGACTTGATGTAGCGCTTGACGATCTCATAATCGTCGAGCGCAGCCGGCAGCCGGTCCTTCATCGCGATGATGGTCTCGAACGCCAGATAGGGATTGATCGCTTCGGCGCCGTAGCCGGCGAGACAGGCGAAATGATGCACCTCGCGCGGCTCGCCGGATTCGACGACAAGCCCGACCGAGGTGCGCAGGCCGGTGCGGATCAAATGATGATGCACGGCGGCGCAAGCCAGCAATGAGGGAATCGGAATCCGGTCCGAACCGGCCATGCGGTCGGACAGGATGACGATGTTGATGCCTTCGCGCACCGCGGCTTCGGCGCGCGCGCACAATTCGTCGAGCACCTGCTCGAGCCCGGCGGCGCCGAATCCGGCATGGAAGGTGGTGTCGAGCGTGCGCGACTTGAAATGGGTGTCGGCGATCTCCGAGATCGACCGGATCTTTTCCAGATCGGCATCGGTCAGGATCGGCTGGCGCACTTCGAGACGCTTGGTGCCGGCCAGGCCCTGCAGATCGAACAGGTTCGGCCGCGGCCCGATGATCGAAACCAGGCTCATCACCAGTTCCTCACGGATCGGATCGATCGGCGGATTGGTGACCTGGGCGAAGTTCTGCTTGAAGTAGGTGAACAGCTGCTTCGGCTTGTCCGACAGCGCCGAGATCGGCGTGTCGTTGCCCATCGAGCCATTGGCCTCTTCGCCGGTCGAGGCCATCGGCGTCATCAGGATGGTGACGTCTTCCTGGGTATAGCCGAAGGCCTGCTGACGATCGAGCAGCGGCAGATTCGAGCGCATGCCCTTGGTCGGGGCATCAGGCAATTCCTCCAGCACGATCTGGGTGCGGTCGAGCCACAGGCGATAGGGATGGCTTTTCGCCAGCTGCGCCTTGATCTCGTCGTCCGGAATGAGGCGACCCTGTTCGAGATCGACCAGCAACATCTTGCCGGGCTGCAGCCGCCATTTGGTGACGATCTGATCCTCGGGAATCTTCAGAACGCCCATTTCTGACGCCATCACAATGCGGTCGTCGCTGGTAACGAGATAGCGCGCTGGGCGCAGCCCGTTACGGTCGAGCGTGGCGCCGATCTGGCGGCCATCGGTGAAGGCGATCGCCGCCGGGCCGTCCCACGGCTCCATGATCGCGGCGTGATATTCGTAGAATGAGCGGCGCTCCTCGTCCATCAACGGATTGCCGGCCCAGGCTTCCGGAATCATCATCATGACGGCATGCGGCAGCGAGTAGCCGCCTTGCACCAGGAATTCGAGGCCGTTGTCGAAGCAGGCGGTATCCGACTGCCCTTCGTAGGAGATCGGCCACAGGCGGCTGATATCCTTGCCGTACAGTTCTGAATGCACCGAGGCCTGCCGCGCCGCCATCCAGTTGACGTTGCCGCGCAGCGTATTGATCTCGCCATTATGCGCGATCATGCGATAGGGATGCGCCAGCGACCAGGCCGGGAAGGTGTTGGTCGAAAAACGCTGATGCACCAGCGCCAATGCGCTCTGGAAATCCGGCTCGCTGAGATCGGGATAGTATTTGCCAAGCTGATCGGCGAGGAACATGCCCTTATAGACCAGGGTGCGGCACGACAACGACACCGGATAGTAGCCGGCAAGGCCGCGGTCGCGGCGCTGATAGATCGCCTGCGAAATCGACTTGCGAAGGATGTAAAGCCGCCGCTCGAATTCCTCGTCGGTCTTGATATGCGCGCCGCGGCCGATGAAGACCTGCATATGGGCAGGCTCGGTCGGCTTGACGGTTTCGCCGAGCGAGGAATTGTCGACCGGCACGTCGCGCCAGCCGAGCAGCATCAATTGCTCGTCCCTGATTTGATCGGCAATGATGCTCTTGATGACGTTGCGCCATGCGGTCTCGCGCGGCATGAACAACGCGCCGACCGCGTAGTCGCCGGGCTTCGGCAATTGGAAGCCAATCTCCGCGGCCTTGCGCTCGAAGAAGGCGTGCGGAATCTGCACCAGAATGCCGGCGCCGTCGCCGGCACGCGGATCGGCGCCAACCGCGCCACGATGCTCGAGATTGCACAGAATGTTGAGGGCGTCGGAGACGATCTGGTGCGACTTCCTGCCCTTGATGTTGGCGATGAAGCCGACGCCGCAGGAATCCTTTTCCAGGCTGGGGTCGTAGAGACCCTCGGCGGGCGGACGCCAGCTGTGTTCGCGCTGAGGAATTTGCACCGGTTCCGAGGCCGGGGCCGCTGACAGCGCATCCGTCACGATGTTTTCGCGCTCGAACTCCGACCCACTCATCTCAGTCCTCTCACTACAAGGCTAAGGGCCTCATCGTCGTCGGCGCACCTTGGGCGTTGCGGCACCCACCGGGCCACCGCTCGTCCTCCGCGAGCCGCAATTTCAGAATTCAGGCCTGGCGTTCAACGTCCCCGAGGAACGGCCCTGCCTTTTTACTTTCTGGCGCCGGAGCACCCGACTTTCGTTGCAATCCCCGTGCCGGGTTTGCCGCAAAATGAGACAGTGATACTGTCCTAACTCCGACCATGCCAAATTTTTATCTATCACACAAGCGCGTGAGAGTCGCCGGTTGCGTTGCGCGTCGGCAATCGCGGGAGTCGCGTCGCCCCGGATTTGAAGCAAACGCGCCGCGATCCGGCCCAAGGACCGCCGGATTCAGCGGTGAGGCTACCGCCGGGACAAAAGAGCCAAAAGGCTCGGGGCGCTAAACAGGAGCGATGGGCGATGAAGCTGTTGGCAGGATGGGTGATGCTGGCCGGATGGGTCCTGATGGCCGGCGCCGCGAATGCTCAGATATCGAGTGCCAAAGGATACCGGCGGTTCACCGTACGCGGCCGCATCCGATGTTGCAGGTCCTTACGCAGCGATGCCGCCGGAAGCGCCGCCGCGCGACGGACCGATGTTGCTGCCGGCGCGGGAGGTCTACACGGTCGTGCGCGAGAACGGGTTTTCGCCGCTCGGAATTCCGCAGCAGCGCGGCTTTGTCTATACGATTGCCGTGATCGATCGCGGCGGCGATGACGGTCGGCTGGTGATCGACGCTCGCGACGGGCGGATCATCCGCTTTATTCCGGCGGGCCGGACGGGCGACAATTTCAATGGCGAGCTGACGGACAGGCGTGCTCCGGCCGGGCCGTTGCCGCCGGTCAGCGAGGTCAGAGCTGTACCGCGACCGCCGGCTTCGATCCCGCGCGTGGCAAGCCGCACGCCGTCTGTGCCGGTACCCAGAGCGGCGCCGCAACGTGCCAGCGAGCCGAAGCCGGTCGCAGCGAGCCCCGCGCCTGAGCCGACGCAGCAATCCGCGGCCGTACAGGTCAAGCCGGCAGAGACGGAAACGCCCCCGCAAGTCGCATCGCCCGCGCCGCTCGAGGCGAAGCCTGCCACGCCGTCGATCCAGCCGACGCAAGAGATGCCGAAGGTGCAGGGTCTGGAATAGGCGGCAGCTCCGGAGCCGTCGCAGCCAAGCGAGCCAGATCAAGCAAAAAAGCGCCCCGGTCGTGCCGGGGCGCTTTCGCATTCAAGGATCGGAGAGAGAGAACCGCGTTTACGCGGCGGCTTTCTCAGCCGAGCCATCGACAACCTGCGGAGCTGCCGCGTTGGTGGTCGTGATCGGAATGCTGCGGGGCTTCTTGGCCTCGGGAATCTCGCGAACGAGATCGACATGAAGCAGGCCGTTCTCGAGCGAGGCATTTTTCACCAGCACGAAATCGGCAAGCTGGAACGCCCGTTCAAAGGCGCGCGCGGCGATGCCGCGATACAGCACCTCGGCCTTGCCTTTGCCGTTTTCATTGGCGGATTTTTCGCCCTTGATCGTCAGCGTGTTTTCCTTCGCAACGATCGAGAGTTCAGCTTGCGAGAACCCGGAGACCGCGACACTGATGCGGTAGGTGTTGTCACCGGTGCGTTCGATATTGTAGGGCGGGTAGCCGGGGCTGCCGTCCGAGGCGGCCTGGTCGAGCAGCGAAAAGAACCGGTCGAAGCCGACGGTGGAACGATAAAACGGGGCGAGATCGTTAGTACGCATGGGATAGTCCTCCATTGAGCGACTGTTAATTAAACCCGCCCGCCATTGGGCCGGGCTTTCGTCAGTGTGCAGCCTTGTTTCCAAACCCGAAACACAGAATGGTTCGGTTCCGAAATACTGGTAGCGGCCTGCACGAAGGTGATATGGGAGAGGCTGCGGGGCGTTCAAGAGGGTGGGAACGAACCCCTTTTTTGATGTTCGCGTCCTTGATTTTCAGCACTTTTCACCTATTCGGTTCCCGCCATGACGCTTGTCTCGATCCCCGCCAATCCGGTTCCTGAAGATGTCGTGTCCGGCACCATCAAGACGCCGGATGGCGCGGAATTGCGGTTCGCGCGTTGGGCGCCGCCGGCCAATCGCAAGGGCACCGTCTGCGTCTTCACCGGCCGCGCCGAGCAGATCGAAAAATATTTCGAGACCGTGCGCGACCTGCGCGATCGCGGTTTCGCGGTAGCGATGATCGACTGGCGCGGGCAGGGCCACTCGTCGCGGCGGCTGCGTGATCCGCGCAAGGGCTATGTCCGCGATTTCTCCGATTACGAAGTGGACGTCGAAACCTTCGTGCAGCAGGTGGTGCTGCCGGATTGCCCGCCGCCGTATTTTGCACTGGCGCATTCAATGGGGGGGGCGGTGATGCTGCGGGTCGCCCATGCCGGCAAGCGCTGGTTCGACCGCATGGTGCTTTCGGCGCCGATGATCGATCTTCCCGGCTATCGCACGTCGTTTCTTTCGCGCACGCTGTTGCGGGTGTTGCGGCTCGCCGGGCAAGGCGGCCGCTACGTTCCCGGCGGCAGCGGCGAATTGACCGAAGCGTCGTCGTTCGTCGGCAATCCTTTGACCAGCGATGCCGTGCGTTACTCCCGCAATGCCGCTATACTCGAAGAGGACCCGACGCTGGGCATCGGCTCACCGACGGTGGCGTGGGCCGATACAGCGTTTAAGGCGATGCGCGGCTTCCGCGCCTCCGACTATCCCACGCAAATTCGCCAGCCGATCCTGATGCTGGCTGCCAGCAACGACACCATCGTCTCGACATCGGCGATCGAGGAGTTCGCCTATCATTTGCGCGCCGGCTCCCATCTCGTCATCGCGGGCTCGAAACATGAGATCCTGCAGGAGCAGGATCGCTTTCGCGCCCAATTCTGGGCGGCATTCGATGCGTTCGTGCCGGGCACGCCGTTGTTCAAGTGAGCATGATCGTCGCGCAAACGCTTGGCCCGAGAGAAAACCGGCAGCTCTAAGCCGAACGCTTGGAGGAACTCGACCAGGGTCAGTTTTCTCAAGGGCACGCCGGCTTTCAACAGCCCTTCACGGTAGTGGGCGGTATCATCAGCCATTTTCCAGCGGAAATTCTTCAGATGCCGTTCAACGGTCAGTCCGGGAAAATTGCTGAGCAGGACTTCGGCCGCCTTGGCCGCCTCCTCGGTTCGCTCCAATTGCGCGAGCGCCGCTGCGCGCACCGCGAGCACTTGGAGATGGTTGGGATTCACATAGAGCGCTTCGCGCGCCCAGGACAGCGACGCATCATATTGTCTGAGCAAATAGTGGCTGAACGCGTTCAATGCCGCCCACTTGTATCTGGGGTCGCTGTTACCGGGCTGCACCGCGATCGAGAATAATTCGACGGCCCGCCGATGCTCACCGCTCACGAGGTGACAAATTCCAAGAACGCCGCGCGCGCCCATATCGTATGGATTCAATTCGACCGCCCGTTTCCCGGCATCCATCGCGGCGTCGTGATGCCCATCCATGGCGTGCAAATAGGCAAGTATCGAAAACGCGAACGATGAACGGGGATCGAGCCGCACGCTGCTCTCGGCGAGGCACATCGCCTCGGCCCACAACTGGCTGGTGCTCCTGAGCCATCCGTATTGCACGCCCTGCACCAGGACGGTGGCGAGATAGGCGCGCGCGATCGCCAGCGCCGGATCGAGCGCGATGGCCTCCCTGAACAGGGCAATCGAGGCTTCGAAATCGTCCTTTGTCTGCCGATAGTAATGGGAAAGCCCCCTTAGGAACCGATCCCAGGCGGTTAGTTCGGTGGCCGACGACCGGGTCGGAGCGGAAGCTTCCGCGCGAAATATCTCCGGGGCCAACGCAGCAGAAAGACTGGTGACGATTTCGTCCTGCATCGCGAACAGATCACCGATGTCCCTGTCATACCGGCCGGTCCATAATTGCTCGCCATTCTCCGGAGCGATCAATTCGGCGGTCACGCGAATTTTGGTTCCAGCCCGCCGCACGGAACCCTGGATCAGATATGTCGCGTCGATCTCGCGCGCGATCAGGCGCGTGTTCAGGGTTTTGCCCTTGAATGGGAAAGTCGAGCTTCGGCTCAGCACCCGATAAAATGACTGCAGCGAAAGCGCGTGGATCAGGTCCTCGGTTAGTCCGTCTGAAAAATATTCATCGGTGCTGCCACTGAGATTGGCGAAGGGAAGCACGCCTACGATCGCCGTTCGGTATTGCGCCGCCAGTTCTGATGCGTCCTTGCGGTCCGGGCCGTGAAGACCGGCCCCGCCCGGGTTCCACGACCAGACATTGACCGGCTGGGCGATGTTCTTGAAACGGTGAGTGCCGGCGTCAACGAAGGTGGCGCTGAGGTGCTTGCGGGCCTCCGTGCAGGCCTTTGCCGAAATGGCCACGCCGCCGGGGAGCGCAACTGATTCGAGGCGGGCAGCAATGTTCACATCGTCCCCGAACAAATCGTCCTCGTCGGCCATCACGTCCCCCATGTGGACGCCCAAACGAAATTGCATGACCCGGTCGGCGGGGAGTTGCTTGTTCCGTTCGGCCATCAGCGCCTGCATCGCGATCGCCAACTCGATGGCGCCTACAACGCTCGGAAATTCCAGCATGAAACCGTCGCCGGTGTTCTTCACGAGCCGGCCGCCATGATTGAGAATGATCGGGTACATCGCGCTCCGATGGGCCTTGAACGCGGCATGGGTACCTGCTTCGTCGGCGCCCATCAGTCGCGAGTAGCCCGCGACGTCGGCGCAGACTATGGCGGCTAGGCGTCTTTCCATCTCCGAGGCTCCGAACTTTCAGGTGCTAGGGTACGTGGTTAGCACACCAAATCCAATGACTTAAAAACACGGTTCCCATCGAAAATCGTCTCCCGATGAAGAGGTAATTCGATGCGCCCGCATGGCCAACTGCGGTGCGGCTATTGGTCTCGACGGGAGGAATCTTAAGCGTCCGAGATGACAAATTCGGGACGTGCCGGTGGCAAACGACGAAATCCCGCGGGGAGCGGTTGGCTAGCCGTCATGCCCCGCTCTAAAGCGGGCGGCGGCATCCGATCGCGCAACCTTACGACGCCAGCACATTATAAATGGCGCTGCCGGCGAGATAGATCCCGAGCAGGATCATCGCAATCAGGAACCAGCGGCGGAAGGCTTCCGGCTGCATCTGCGAGCGCACCGCCTGCCCGATCAACATCCCGATAAAGGCGCCCGCCAGCGCCACCGCGCCCGGCAGCGCGGTCGACGCATTCAGCAATCCTGCGCCGGTGAGATTAAAGGCAAGTGCTACCGTCGCGACGGTGAAGAACACTCCGAGCGCCTGCACGAGCTCGTCCTTTTCCATGCCGATTGCCTGCATATACGGCATTGATGGAACCACCTGCACACCCGTCGCCGCTGAGATCATGCCGGTAGTGAGGCCGACGATCCCGCCGATCCATTTTTCATCGCGGCGGGCGACGCGGAAGCTGAACTTGCTCAAGCCTACGGCGGCATAGATCACCAGCAGTATCCCGAGAACGATGGTGCCGTAGCGCGCATAGGGGCCCGTCAGCATTCCGGCGTTCAACCAGATGCCGACCACCGTGCTCGCCATCAGCGGCCACAGCCGCCGGATGATGTCGCGCAAATAGGGGCCGGCAAAGGTCTGCCAGATGTTGGTGATGATCGCAGGTACGATGACGATCGCGAGTGCGTGGGCAGGCGGCATCGACACCGCGAGCAAGCCCATCGAGACCGTCGGCAGGCCAAGTCCGATCACGCCCTTGATGAAACCTGCAATCAGGAACGCCGCGGCGATGAGAATGAGAAAAGGTTCGAACATCGGGATAGATTGACCGATCGGGTCGATCGGCACAATCTGGAGATGATGCAGTTAGCCTTCGGAGAAGGCGAAGGCAGGAGTGATGGAAATGGCCATGCGGTTCGATCTGGTCGACCTTCAGCTGTTTATCGCCGTGGCCGACGCGCGCAGCATTACGCGGGGTGCTTTCCGCGCCCATCTGGCGCTGGCGTCCGCCAGCGCGCGGATCAAAGGCCTCGAAGCCGCCCTCGGCGTGACGCTGCTCAAGCGCGGCCGCCGCGGCGTCGAACCAACTGCGGCGGGCGAAAACCTGCTCGGTCATGCCAGGATCGTCATGCACAATGTCGATGCGATGCGCGGCGATCTTGCCGCTTATGCCAGCGGCGCCAAGGCCAGCGTCCATTTGCTGGCCAACACCTCCGGTCTGTCGGAGCATCTGCCGAAGGCGCTCGCGGCATTTCTGCGGGAATATCCCGATATCAGTGTCGATGTCGAGGAGCGTGAAAGCACCGATATCGCCGCGGCGATCGCGACCGGTGCGGCGGATCTCGGCTTCGCCGCCGAGCATGCTCTGCCCGAAAATGTCGAACGATTTTTATTCAGTGAAGACCGGCTGACGCTGGTGGCCGCACGGCGTAGCGAGTTTGCCAGCCGCCGCCAGATCGATTTTCAGGAGGTGACCGGTTTTGATTTCGTCGGGCTGACCCATTCGACCGCGCTTCAGGTTCACATCGAAAAGCACGCCGCCCGGCTTGGCGCCCATCTGAGATTTCGGGCGCGCCTGAGGGATTTCGACGCTATTTGCCAGTTGGTCGCAGCCGGCGTGGGCATCGCGGTGGTGCCGGAAGCTGCGGCGCGGCGTTGCGCGCGATCGATGCCCATCGCGATGGTCAGGGTCCGCGACCCCTGGGCCAACCGCAGGCTGACGATCTGCGCCCGCAGCTTCAAGACGCTGCCGCGCCCGGCCAAGCAATTGGTGGAATTTCTGCGCAAAGCGGCGCCGTAAGGGGCTGCTGACCACACTATCGTTACGCGCCGATATCCAATCCGGATCACGTCCGGCGCCCGGTTTCGTTCGAAAACCCTTTAGCTGTTCAGCAGTTTCAGCGCCGCCTCGTGCACGCGCGGGTCGCCGGCGGCGACGATGCGGCCGCCGTTCTGGGCGGGCTCGCCGTCCCATGTGGTGACGACGCCGCCGGCGCCGGTGATGATCGGAATCAGCGCCGCGATGTCGTAGGGCTTCAGTTCGGTCTCGACCACGAGATCGAGATGTCCGGCGGCGAGCATGCAGTAGGAGTAACAGTCGCCGCCGTAGCGCGTCAGCCGCGCCGCTGCTTCGACGCGGCCGAAGGCTGTGCGGTCGTCGCTGTTCATCAGCAATGGACTGGTGGTGAATGCCGTCGCTTCTTTCAGCGAAGCGCAGCGTCGCACTGCCAGTTTCCGTTCGCCCGAGGGTCCGTGGTAGTGCGCCGAGCCGCTGTCGCCGGAAAAGCGCTCGCCGATAAACGGCTGGTGCATCATGCCGAACACCGGCGTGCCCTTGTGCAGCAGCGCGATCAGCGTGCCCCAGATCGGAAAGCCCGCGATGAAGGATTTGGTGCCGTCGATCGGATCCAGCACCCAGACATATTCAGCGTCTTCGCGCTCGCTGCCGAATTCCTCGCCGACAATGCCGTGCTGGGGAAAATTGGCCTTGATCAATCGCCGCATCACCGCTTCGGCCGCGCGGTCGGCTTCGGTCACCGGGTCGAAATCGTGACTGGTGCTTTTATTGTCGATGCTCAGCGACGTACGAAAAAACGGCAAAATGGTTTCGCCGGAGGAGGTCGCGAGGCGGCCAATGAAGGCGGTAAAATCGATGACCGTCACGGTTGTTCCTTGCTCGGAGCGGAAGATGAATGTTCGGCTCCTGCCTAGCCCAATCCGGCAAGCCGCGCACGGATAACGGACACGATCGGCGGCCAGAGTTCGCTGTTTTTCGATATTCGAATCAGCCGGTGGAACCGTGTATTTTCAGATGACATCATCGATCACGAATTCGAGAGTTTGACCATAGCGCCGCGGCGCAGAAGCCGATCAAGATCGTTCTTTGGGCCCAAGCATCTGAAACAATTGGTAAAAATTTTACATTCTGAATTTTGTTCCGGCCAACCGTGCTGGTGAATTTTGCACCGGAAATAATTCAAAAGCTCTTGCTTTTTGTGCAGCGCGGTCGCATATTGTTGCGGTGCGGTAGCGCCTCGCGCTATCGCTGCCCTCCTTGGGCGTTTCCTCCCTAGACTTGGGCCGCTTGCCAATGCAAGCGGCCCTTTTTTCTTTCTTGTTTCTTTCTTGTTTCTTTCTTTTTTAATTCTTCGGCCCGTCATTCTTTTTCGGGCCTGCTTTCTTGGCCCGTCATTCTTTCATTCGTCGTCACGCCGCGTTCAGCGCAGGCGAGCCGTCATGGAATGGCTGGGTGCACTCAATCGCTATTCCGCGGCCGTCTGGAACGGCCCGAGGTCGCCGAGCGGAACGGCGGCCAGTGCGTCGGCCAGCGCCGCGAAATCCGCGGCCACCTGCGCAAACCGTGGCCCGCGTTCGCGCCGCCGTTCGTCCATGTAGATCGCGCGGTTGAGCTCAAGCTGGATGGTATGCAGTCCGGACGCCGGGTTGCCGTAATGCTCGGTGATGAAACCGCCGGCATAGGGCTTGTTGCGGCCGACCGAATAACCGAGCGCGCGCATGGTTTCCTCGACCATGTCGGGAAGCAGGGCTGCGCAACTGGTTCCATAGCGGTCGCCAATCACCACGTCCGGCCGCCGTGGCTCGTCTCGCGACACGCCGATCGAGGGCATCGAGTGACAATCGACCACGACCACGGTCCCGAACGTCTGATGTGTCTTGTTGATCAGCCGTCGCAGCGCGCGGTGATAGGGCTTGTAGAGCGCCTCGATTCTTCCCAGCGCGTCGTCGACGGAAAGACGTTCGCGATAAATCTCCTGGCCATCGCCGACCACGCGCGGGATCGTGCCGAGGCCGCCCGCCACGCGCATCGATCGGGTATTGGCGAAGCTCGGCAATCGCCCGTTGAACATCCGCGGGTCGAGCTCATACGGCTCCCGGTTAACGTCGACATAGGAGCGGGGAAAGTTGACGCGCACCACCGGAAAGCCGTGGTCGCTCAAATCGCCGATCAACTCGTCCATAAACGAATCTTCGGAGCGGCGCAGCGCGCCGAGATCGATCCGCGATGCGTTGAGGAATTCGTGCGGATAGATCGAGCCGGAGTGTGGAGAATTGAAGATGATCGGCGCCCGCCATGCGGCTGGCTCGACGATTTCGAACGGAGGCGACAGTTCGCCATCAAACTGGGTCATCGTCGGGCGCCGTCCCTGGAATCCGCGATTCTGGACAGGTTAGTTCTGCCAGAAAAACGGAGGTTTTATGAGAACCATTGTCGGTAATCACAACCGTTCTGCCAAGCGAAAAAAGGTCTCAGGCCGGCTGGAACGCCGCTTGCCAACGGGAAAACAATTGAAAACGCCCGGCGCACATTGATTTGACAGGCGTTCCGGTACTGAAATAGCGTTGCAAGCTGTCGACCGCATCCAGTCACCTTTCACCTGAAATTTACCCTCTGTCGGGCTTAGTGAACAAATTGATCCTCTTACTGGGATTTCGACGACCAAACGCCATGCACAAGATCCTCCTCGCCGAAGACGACAACGACATGCGCCGCTTCCTGGTCAAGGCACTGGAGAACGCCGGTTTTCAGGTCTCATCCCACGACAACGGTCTGTCGGCCTATCAGCGGCTGCGCGAGGAGCCGTTTGAGATGCTTCTCACCGATATCGTGATGCCCGAGATGGACGGCATCGAGCTGGCGCGCCGCGCCTCAGAACTCGATCCCGATATCAAGATCATGTTCATCACCGGCTTTGCCGCGGTGGCGCTGAACTCGGATTTGGAAGCGCCGAAGAACGCCAAGGTGCTGTCGAAGCCGGTTCATCTGCGCGAATTGGTGAGCGAAGTGAACAAGATGCTGGCGGCCTGATTCGCCGTCTTGCTCCTTGTAAAAGTCTCCGTAAACGTTCCGGCCAAGCCTCCTTGCCTGTCCGCTTTGGAGCCGATATACGGACCGCACCCGTCATCTCAGGCCTTTAGGGCGCGTAGCTCAGCGGGAGAGCACCTCGTTGACATCGAGGGGGTCACAGGTTCGATCCCTGTCGCGCCCACCATTGATATCAATGACTTAGCATGTGAACCGCCCGGCGCATCAAGCATTGTCTTGTATGGAATAAGGGCGGTCGCTCGGGATGGATCACAAGAAGGATTGGTGGCGGTACGCCGTCTTCTATCAGGTCTATCCGCGGTCGTTCCAGGATACCAACGGCGACGGCGTCGGCGATATCCGAGGGATCATCAAGCGGCTGCCCTATTTGCAGTCGCTCGGCGTCGACGCCGTGTGGCTATCGCCGATCTTTCCCTCGCCGATGGCCGATTTCGGTTACGACATCTCCGATTATACCGGCATCGATCCACTATTCGGCACGATGGCTGATTTCGATGCGCTGGTCGCTGCGGCGCACGCAAGCGGCCTCAAGATCATCCTCGATCTCGTGCCGAACCACACCTCCGACCGGCATCCCTGGTTTGTCGAAAGCCGGGCGCTCGCGCGACAATCCGAAGCGCGACTGGTACATCTGGCGCGATCCGGCAGCCGGACGGCGGGCCGCCGAACAACTGGCTGTCGGAATTTGGCGGCAGCGCCTGGCAGAATGACGAGGCGACCGGGCAATATTACTACCATGCCTTCCTGGCCGAGCAGCCCGATCTGAACTGGCGCAATCCCGCGGTGCGTGCAGCGATCTATGACGTGATGCGCTTTTGGCTCCGCAAGGGCGTCGACGGCTTCCGCATCGACGTGATCTGGCACCTGATCAAGGATGCTGAATTTCGCGATAATCCGCCCAACCCGCACTATCGTCGAAGGCCGGCCGCCGCACGAGAAGATTCTGCACGCAATACTCGACCGACCAGCCGGAGGTGCACGACGTCGTCGCCGAGATGCGCCGCGTAATCGAGGAGTTCGACTGATCGCGTCCTGATCGGCGAAATCTATCTGCCGCTGCATCGCCTGGTTGCCTATTACGGCAACGATCTCACGGGCGCGCAGATTCCGTTCAATTTCGCGCTGCTGTCGACGCCATGGAAGCGCGCGATCGATCGAGAAGATCATCGCCGATTATGAAGTGCCTTGCCCGCTGGCGCATGGCCGAACTGGGTGCTCGGCAATCATGATCGTCCGCGGATCGCGAGCCGGGTCGGGCAGGCGCAGGCGCGCGTGGCCGCGATGCTGCTGCTGACGCTGCGCGGAACACCCACGCTTTATTACGGCGACGAGATCGGCATGCATCAGGTCGCGATCGCGCCAGACCAGGTGCGCGATCCCTTCGAAAAGAACGTTCCGGGCATCGGCGTCGGTCGCGATGGTTGCCGTACGCCGATGCAATGGGACGCGACGCGCGCACGCGGGCTTCTCGACAGCGAAGCCGTGGCTGCCGCTGGCCGACGATTACGCCCACGAAAATGTCGCCAATCTGGAAGCCGACACCAGTTCCATTCTCAACCTTTACAAGGCATTGATCACGCTCCGAAGGAAATTGCCGCAACTTGTAACAGGGCGCCTATCGGCCGGTCGCGGCTCAAGGAGATATCCTGCTTTATCGCCGGCGAAGATGACGGCGGCGTCGTCGTCATTGCGTTAAATCTCGGCGCCGAGCCGGTTTCGGTCGCCTCGAGCTCGATCGGCTTCGGCCGGCGAAATCCTGCTGTCGACATTCCTCGACCGGCGAGGGTGAAGAGATCCACGGCACGCTCGATCTGCGCGGCAATGAGGGCGTGATCCTCGGGTAAGCGGCTCAGGCCGGGTGACTGATCTTGCCGCTGCGCGTCTGTATCGATGTCGCTGCGCTTGAGCAGATAGTCGAGCCCGCCGACGCGATACCAGCGGTACCCATAGCCTTCCAGCATCAGCGTGTGCCGGCCGCGTTCGTCGGCATGGCTGTGGTCTTCCGTCAACAGATTGACCAGAAGCTTTCCGGTCCTCGCCGGGAAGCCCGACGGCAAATGCGATTTCGCGCGGCTTCTCATCGAAACTATGCACGAACAATACCGAGTTGTTGCGCCAATCGTAGCGGATGATCAACACCGCCGGATCACGCACCGAGATCACCTTGAAGTCGCCCCAGCCGACCTCTGGGACCTCCTTGCGCATCCGAATGATACGCTCGGTCCAGTTCAGCATCGAATTCGGATCGCGTCTCTGCTTGGCGGCGTTGACGTGTTCGTAGCCGTAGGGTCCCTTGTCGATCACGGGAGAGCAAGGCCTGATCGCTTTCCGTGAAGCCGCCGTGCGGCTCAGTCGACCACTGCATCGGGGTGCTGGCGCAATTTCGCTCCGGCAGGTCGAGATTGTCGCCCATCGCAATTTCATCGCCGTAGCGAATCACCGGCGTCCCCGGCAGCGTGCACATCAGGCTGTAGGCCAATTCCAGCCGCCGCCGGTCACCGCCCAGCATCGGCGCCAGCCGGCGGCGAATGCCACGGTCGTAGAGCTGCATGTTCTTGTCGGGACCAAACGCCTTGAACACGGCCTCGCGCTGCGCCTTGGTGAGGCGGCCGAGGTCGAGTTCGTCATGGTTGCGCAGGAACAGTCCCCATTGCGCGGTCGCCGGTCGCAGCTTGGTCGCCGACAGCGATTTCGCCAGCGGCCGCGTATCGGCAGAGGCCAGCGCGTAGAACAGATGCTGGTTGACCTGGAAATTGAACATCATGTGCATGCGGTCGCCGTCGCGTCCGAAATACTGCATGTCGGTTTTCGGCGGCACGTTGGCCTCGGCAAGGATAATTGCGTCGCCCTGCCGCCACTGCAGGAATTCGCGGAACGAGCGGAGCATGTCGTATTGCTCGACCGGCTTGCGTACCTTGGCTCCCTTGGTCGCGATCACGAACGGTACCGCATCCATGCGAAAGCCGGAGACGCCGAGCTGAATCCAGAAACCCATGATCTTCAGGATCTCGGCCTGCACATGCGGGTTTGAGGTGTTCAGGTCGGGTTGGAAGTCGTAGAAGCGATGGAAGTACCAGGCGCCGGCTTCCTTATCGCGCGTCCAGGTCGATTTCTGCACGCCGGGAAATACCATGCCCGCTGTTGGCGTTGGCTGGCCGCTTCTCAGACCAGACATACCAATCGCGATAGCGGGAATCCTTCGAGCGTCGCGCGTCGCGAAACCAGCCATGCTGATCGGATGTGTGGTTGACGACGAGATCGATGATGACGCGGATGCCACGCTGGCGGCAGCCATGAGTGAACTCGACGAAGTCGCCGAGCGTACCGTAGCGCGGGTCGACGCCGTAATAATCGGAGATGTCGTAGCCGTCGTCCTTGCCGGGCGACGGCTGGAACGGCATCAGCCAGATCGCGGTAATGCCGAGCCCGTGCAGGTAGTCCAGGCGGCGCAACAATCCCTTGAAATCGCCGACGCCGTCGCCGTTGGCATCCATGTAGGTGCCGACGGACAGGCAATAGATCACGCCGTTCTTGTACCAGAGGTCATCGATCAAGGTGGCTCTCAACGGTCCGCGAGCGCATTGCAGCGGGATCTGGATAAGCGGTGAAAGGATCTCAGGTTCCAGGCAGATCGCAAGCTATCGACCCATTGTAATTCCAGCCGACCGAACCTGCAGAACAGCTCTGCGCGACCCCATTCTGCGCCGGCGCAGACGTACGGGATGCTCGCCATGGACCGGCGATACGCGCGTCACCAGCGTAAAGCTCTGACCCCGGCAGCCCCCACACGTCAATGTGAGGGCAGCGTTCGGAACGGACCATACCACGGCTCGTTTGTCCTCCATCAAAAGGAGAAGATAATGACGAATTTCAAATTGATAGGAGTGACGGCGCTTTCGCTGGCGCTCGCGTTTGCAACCCCGGCGCTGGCTCGTGGCGGCGGCGGAGGCCATGGCGGCGGTATGGGAGGCGGACACGGTGGCGGCGGCTTCCATGGTGGCGGTATGGGCGGCGGCTTTCACGGCGGCGGCTTTGCCGGACGTGGCGGTTACGGTCACGGGTACGGTCGCGGCTTGGCCTTTGCAGGGGGGTTGGCGGTTGGCAGCGCTCTCGGATACGGCTACGGCGGTTATTACGGCGACGGCTACTACGCCGACAATGGCTACTACGATGGCAACTACGGCAACGGCCAGCCCTATGTCGCCGCGAGTGGGCCGCCCGCCGATTCCGCCTACTGTGCTCAACAGTACCGGTCTTATGATCCGGCATCCGGCACTTATCTGGGGTATGACGGTCTAAGACATCCTTGCGGATAGGCCCGCTGAATAAGAGACGTGGAGAACAACAGAGCGGCTCAAACGGGCCGCTCTTTTTGTTTAAATCGATGCGACGCGAGAGCAGCTGCTCAACAAGAGTTATATCGCGCGCCGACATCGCTGACGACAGCCTGTGAGGGTGGACACTCTGTCACCGCATCCGGATCATTCGTCGGCGGGACCGTATCCGGCCATCCGGGACAGAACATTCTCGATCTCGGCCTTTGATAGCAATGGCGGGGTGCCGAGCTGAAGGCAGCCGTGATATTGCTGCGCCAATGTCTCGACCTCGACTGCAAGCCACATCGCCTTGGCAAGCGATGGTCCGATCGCGATCATTCCGTGATGAGCCAACAAACAGGCCAGCCGATCTTTGAGGGCGCTGACGGCGTGTCGCGACAGTTCGCTGGTGCCGAATGTCGCGTACGGCGCGCATCGGATGGTATCGCCGCCCGCGGCCGCGATCATGTAGTGGATCGGTGGGATGTCGCGCTCCATGATGGCCAGCGTCGTCGCATAAAGCGGGTGGGCGTGCACGACGGCGTTCACGTCGGGTCGCTCTTTAAGAATATCCAGATGAAAACGCCATTCGCTCGAGGGACGCTGGCCGGGATCGAACGATCCATCAAAACCCATGAACACGATCTGCTCGGGTTGCATGAACTCATAGGGCACGCTGGTCGGCGTCACCAGCATGCCGTCGTAATGGCGCAGGCTGATATTTCCGGATGTCCCCTGATTGATCCCCAACGCATTCATGCGCCGACAAGCGTCGATGATGGTCTGGCGCTTTTCCAGATCGTTTGCCGCTAACATCCATTTTCCTCAAAGTTTCGCTTCCAAAGCTTTGCCGACAGGCGCGACGCCGGTATCAGTTAATCAGATGCCCTTCCTGTTAGCGACCGTTTCATCCTGCCGGACAGCGAATGCCTTCTCGGATTTGAAGGTCGCCGGATGTATCCTGATGGGGTTGTGAAAGCACCGTCCATATGTTGAAAGCACATAGTAATATACGGGAGAGGTCATGACGACTGCCGTGCTGGGGATTATCGGCGGATCCGGCATTTACGATCTGCCGGGACTTGAAAACGTGCGCGACGAGGTGATCGCGAGCCCGTGGGGCGAACCATCTGCCCCGGTTCGGCACGGCACTATCGCTGGCCTGCCGATCGCGTTCCTGCCGCGTCACGACAAGGGCCATCGGCTTTCGCCGTCCGATATCAACTACCGCGCCAATATCGACGTGCTCAAGCGCGCCGGCGTCACCGACCTGATTTCGCTGTCGGCCTGTGGCTCTTTCAAGGAAGATCTGCCGCCCGGAACCTTCGTGCTGGTGGATCAATTCGTCGATCGTACGCACAAGCGCGAGAGTTCTTTTTTCGGCAAGGGTTGCGTCGCCCATGTATCGATGGCCCATCCGGCGTCGCCGCGGCTGCGCATCCATCTTGCCGCAGCCGCCGAGGCGGAGGGCATCGCCGTGGCGCGGGGCGGCACCTATGTCTGTATCGAAGGCCCACAATTCTCCAGTTACGCCGAGAGTATGACTTATCGAAGCCATGGTTATTCGGTGATCGGCATGACCAACATGCCGGAGGCCAAACTGGCCCGCGAGGCGGAGATCTGCTACGCGAGCGCAGCCATGGTGACCGATTTCGATTGTTGGCATCCCGACCATGACGCGGTTACGGTGCAGGACATCATCCGGGTATTGAATTCGAACGCCGAGAAGGCAAGAGGACTGGTGTTGCGTCTGGCCCAGGATTTTCCGCGCGAGCATGAGCCATGCCCGATCGGCTCGGACCGCGCACTCGACACCGCCCTGATTACCGCGCCGGAGGCACGCGATCCCGAACTGTTGAAGAAGCTCGACGCGGTGGCAGGGCGGGTGTTGCGATCGTGAGCATTCCGGCCAGAAAGCGTCGGCGTGCGTGAAACGAGGACGAGACCATGAAGGTCGACGGCAAACACATCCGCAGCATCTGGCTGGAGCAGGATGGATGGTCGGTTGGTGCCGTCGACCAGACCCGGTTGCCGCATGAATTTGTCATCGCCCGGATCACGAGCTGCGATGCCGCGGCCGATGCGATCCGCTCGATGCTGGTGCGCGGCGCGCCCCTGATCGGCGCTACCGCCGCTTACGGGATGGCGTTGGCGATGCGGACCGACGGTTCCGATGCGGCGCTCGACCATGCCTACAGCCTGCTGATCGCGACGCGCCCGACCGCGATCAACCTGAAATGGGCGCTGGACGAGATGCGCGGCGCGCTGCGCCCATTGTCGCCCGCTGCGCGCGCCGGCGCAGCCTATGCCCGCGCCGGCGAAATCGCCGAACAGGATATTGCGATCAACAAGAATATCGGCCAGCACGGCGTGGCCCTGATCGAGGCGATCAAGGCGACCAAGCGGCCAGGCGAGCGGGTCAATGTGCTGACCCATTGCAACGCCGGCTGGCTGGCAACGGTCGATTGGGGCACGGCGACGGCGCCGATCTATACGGCGCATGATCGAGGCATCGACGTTCATGTCTGGGTCGACGAAACCCGGCCGCGCAACCAGGGGGCTTCGCTGACCGCCTGGGAGCTTGGCCATCACGGCGTTCCCCACACCGTTATCGCCGACAACACAGGTGGTCATTTAATGCAGCACGGGATGGTGGATCTGGTTCTGGTCGGCGCCGACCGCGTCGCGTTCAGCGGCGATGTCTGCAACAAGATCGGCACCTATCTCAAGGCGCTCGCGGCGCATGACAATGGCGTGCCGTTCTATGTGGCGTTGCCATCACCCACCATCGACTTTGGCATCGATGACGGGATCGGCCAGATTCCGATCGAGCAGCGTGGCGCCGAGGAGGTGACCATGATCAGGGACGGACGGCGGACGGACGCATGGAGACCGTGCGGGTGGTCCCGGAGGGATCGGCGGTCGCCAATTACAGCTTTGACGTGACGCCGGCACGGTTAGTGACCGGGCTGATCACCGAGCGCGGCGTGCTGCAGCCAGACCGCGCCGCGCTGTCGACCGCCTTTCCCGATCGGGTCGCGAACCGCTAACGATCTTTGCCATTCGCCGGTTGTTCTGTATTGAGGCCGGATTCGCCGAGAAGAAAGGGAAGATCGCCGATGATTACAGCCATTGTTCTCTACGATCTGCCTGACGCCATCGGGCTCGAAGAGTGTCGCCAACATTTCACCAGGATCGCGCCGGATTTCCTGAAAGCCCCGGGCTTCGTCCGGAAGCAGTTTATCTGCAGGAAGGAAGGCGGCGTCGCCGGTGGCGTTTATATGTGGGAAAGCCAGGCCGCCGCGGAAGCATTCTACAGTGGCCCCTGGCGCGACGGGATTCGCGCGCGTTACGGCAACGATCCCAGAATACAATATTTCGAAACGGTCGCGCTCGCCGACATGGCGACCGGCAAGGCCGGCGCGATTTATTGAAGCGTCCGTCGACGCACACTAAAGGTCGAGATCTCCCGCCAGTAGCCGCTGGGAAATCATTCGCGCCAGGATTTCGTTGGTGCCATCGGCGATATTGACGATCCGCAAATCGTGCCACGCCTGAACGAGGCCGAGTTCATTGGTGAGACCCATGCCGCCGTGGGTCTGCATGGCGCGATCCACAGCACGAAATCCAGCCTGTACAGAATAGGATTTCGCCATCGACAGCTCTTTCAACGCCTTTTGGCCGCGGTCGAGCAGCATCGCAGCGTTCAATCCCATCAGATGGGCGGCGTGAAGTTCGGTTGCGGCCTCCGCCAGTGGGAAAGACACGGCCTGGTATTCGGCGATCTTGGCGCCGAAAGCTTCGCGCTGCTTTGAATACTTGATCGCCATTTCGAGCGCCCATCGCCCCTGGCCGACCGCACGCGCGGAATTGTAGACGCGACCGAGCGACACCCCATATAGCGCGATCTTGAATCCCTGATCGAGCTCGCCAACCAACTGCCAAGGCTGCACCTCGACCTCCTCCAACACCAGCGCGCCCTCGTGGCCCCCGGCATGGCCGAACAAGCGCACGACGCTCTCGACGGCAAAGCCCTTTGCATCGGTTGGAACCAGAAACGCGCTGATGCCACCGGCCTTGCGCGCGGCCTTTTCGGCGTCGGTAATGGCAAAGACGATGCACCATTCGGCGGTCGGCGCATTCGTGGTCCAGAGCTTCCGGCCCGTGAGCTTCCAGCCGGTATCGGTCTTGACGGCGCGGGTCTTGATCATGCTCGCATCCGAGCCGGCGCCCGGCTCGGAAAGACCAAAACACATAGAGGTTTTTCCGCTCGTCATGCCGGCAAGACATCGCTGACGAGCCTCCTCAGTGGCCTGAGTCAGCAGCCGGCTCGGGCCGAAGGCCCAATGAGCGATAACCCAGGGGATGACGACGCCCTGGCCGCCGAGCCTGTGATAGATTGCCTCCCACGCTACATAGTAAGCCAAATGTCCGAGATTGCCGCCGCCGATCTCCGATGGCGCACACATGGTGTAGAAGCCCGCTTCCGCCGAGCGCATCCTGATCTCCTGGATCAGATTGCGCACGTCGGATGAATATCGGCCGCTCTGGTCGTACAGAAGCCGCTGATCCTCGAGCAGTGCACGATGCCGGTCAATTCGCGGAACCACCTGCGCCTCCACGAAGCGGAGCACGCCGTCGCGGACATCTTTCACGTCCTCGGGAAGTTCGAAGGCTATTCCGCTCATTTGAGATCAAAATCTCCACGCCGAAATTGCATTTTTCGCATGCAGGACAGGGCCGGCCGGCGAACCAGGACTCGTCTGGCCGGACCAGCGAAGTTTGTCCTTCCGGCCAGCTCGGAAACTGTCTAACATTTACGACAATCGGGGAGGAGTCCGGGGAATCCGGGTCTTTACTGTTGTTCGCGCGGCGCAAGGCGCAAGACTCGGATTTCGGAGGCAATCTCTGCTCAAGGCGCTTCTCACGTTCAGTTTGACCCGACGGCCGCTGGTCCTGTTGGGCTTGCTCGCCTTTATTGGCGCCGGCACGTTCGCGTTTTTCAGGCTCAATATCGAGGCCTATCCCAACCCGGCACCGGTTATGCTGGAAATCACGGCGCAATCTGCGGGCCTGTCCGCGGAGGAGATGGAGCGTTACTTCACGATCCCAATAGAGGTTGGCCTTGCCGCGACGCCAGGCGTCGATGTCATTCGCTCGACGTCATTCTATGGCCTGTCCTTTGTCCGCGTCGTGTTCCAATACGGTGTCGATTACTATTTTGCGCTCACGCAGACTGCCATCAACCTGCAGCAAAATGTCAGTCTCCCCAGTGGCGTCACGGCGCAAATCCAGGCGACCAGTCTTGTTGGCGAAATCTACCGCTACGAGCTGGTCGGACCGCCGAATTTCGGGCTGAGCAATCTGCGCACGGTCCAGGACTGGATATTGCAGCGCCGGCTGCTTTCCGTTCCCGGTGTCGTGCAAGTCAACACCTGGGGCGGCACGATCAAGGAATACGACGTCGACGTCGATCTGCAGAAGCTTGAAGCCTACGGCGTGACGCTGCCGCAAGTGATCAGCGCCCTCGGCAACGCCAACATCAACGTGGGCGGCCGCACCATCAACGTGGGACAGCAGTCCGTGAATGTGCGCGGCGTTGGACTCATGGACAGCGGCGGCGAAACCGATTTGACCCAGGGCTATAAGGTTCAGGACATCGAGAACGTAATGCTCTCGGCGCCGAAAGGCCTGCCGATATTCGTAAAGGATATTGCAAAGGTTTCGGTGGGATATGTGCCGCGGCTCGGAAAGGCCGGTCGCGACCATTCGGATGATGTGGTTGCGGCGATCGTTATCATGAATCGCACGCTGCACACCAATGACGTTATCACGCGCGTCCGCTCGGAGATCGAGAAGATCAACACTGACGGCAGCCTTCCCCCGGGCCTGAAATTGGTCCCGTTCTACGACCGCAGCACGCTCGTCGCCGTCACCACCAGCACAGTCATGCACAATCTCTTGTTCGGCTGTTTGCTGATTTTCATGGTTCAATGGCTCTTCCTTGGCGACCTCCGCAGCGCCATCATCGTCGGTGCCAATGTCCCGTTCGCACTGTTCTTCAGCGTCATCATTCTTGTCCTGCGCGGCGAAGACGCAAACCTGCTGTCCGTCGGCGCCGTCGATTTCGGCATCATCGTCGACGCCGCGGTTATCATGGTCGAGAACGTCTATCGCAACTTCCAATCAGGACCCGAAGAAAAACAGCGACTCATGCGGCATCTTGCCGAAAAGCGGTGGGGTGACGATCCGACAGGCACCGAACTTCCGTCGAGCAATTCGACATGGACCGATCGGCTGCGCCTCATCCTGATCAGCGGTTTGCAAGTCGACAGAGCAGTGTTGTTCTCTACCGCGATCATCGTCGCAGCCTTTATCCCGCTGTTCACCATGCAGGGGGTTGAGGGTCAAATCTTCGGTCCAATGGCGCGAACTTATGCCTACGCGCTGGTGGGAGCGCTGCTGGCGACATTTACGGTGACGCCCTGTCTCACGTCGCTGCTGCTCCCCGAGCATATCAGCGAAGTCGAGACAATCGTCGTGCGCGGTTTGCGCCGGGTCTATACGCCGGTGCTGCGCTGGTCGTTGAAGAACAGGCCAGCCACGATTGCAATCGGATTGGTCTTCCTCGGCATCAGCGGCTTGCTCGGCTCGCGGCTCGGCAGCGAGTTCTTGCCGACACTCGAGGAAGGCAATCTGTGGATTCGCGCGTCGATGCCGCCGACCCTATCACTCGAAGCGGGCATGCCGATCGTGAACGAGATACGGGGAATCCTGCTGCGCCATCCTGAAGTGATTACCGTGGTCTCGCAACATGGCCGTCCAGATAACGGCAGCGATGCAGCGGGATTCTTCAATGCGGAGTTCTTCGTGCCGCTGAAGCCATTCGACGAATGGCCGGCTGGACTTACCAAGGAGAAGCTCATCGAGGAACTGCAGGCCGAATTTTCGGATAAATTCGTCGGCATCAACTTCAATTTCTCGCAATACATCCAGGACAACGTTGAGGAAGGACTGTCGGGCGTCAAAGGCGCCAACTCCATCAAGATTGTGGGCCCCGATCTGGCGACTCTGGAGCAGATTGCCAAAGCTGCCCTGGCCGAAATGGCCAAGGTGCCGGGAATTACCGATCTTGGCGCCTTCTGGGTGCTGGGACAGCCCAACCTGAACATCAAGGTTGATCGCGAAAAGGCGGCGCGTTACGGCTTGAACGTCAGCGACGCGAATTCCGTCGTTCAAGCCGCTTTGGGCGGGACCGTGGCGACCACGCTGCTGGAGGCGGACCGCCAATTCGGCGTAGTGGTGCGACTGGCACCTCAATATCGGAGCAACATCGATGAAGTTCGCAATATCAAGGTCGGAGTTCAGACCTCCTCGGGCAATGCATATATTCCTTTAAGCGAGATCGCCAATATCACGCTTGCTACCGGCGCCTCTTACATTTTCCGCGAACGCAACCAGCGCTTCGTGCCGATTAAATTCAGCGTACGTGGCCGCGACCTCTCAGGCGCGGTGGAGGAAGCTCAGGAACGAATCAGCCGCAATGTTAAACTGCCGACCGGCTATCGCATCGATTGGGCCGGAGAATTCGAATGGCTCCAGCAAGCCAAGAAGCGGCTTGCCATCATTCTGCCGATTACCCTCGTCTTCATCATGGTGCTGCTCTACGGGCTGTTCAACTCGTTCCGCAACAGCCTTTTGGCGTTGCTCGGACTTCCATTCGCGATCAGCGGCGGCATCTTGGGGCTCTACGCTTTCGGACTGAATTTCAGCATCTCGGCCGCGATTGGATTCATCTCGTTGTTCGGCGTCTCAGTCATGAGCGGCATCCTCATCATCCACGGATATCAGCGAGTCGCCGGTAGTGGTATGCCCCCGGCCGACGCCATGTTCCGTGCCGTCGACCAGCAGATGAGGCCGATCCTGATGATGACTTTGTCAGCCTGCATCGGTCTGCTCCCGGCGGCACTATCTTCTGGAATCGGCAGCCAGGTGCAGCGACCGCTCGCGGCGGTGATCGTGGGTGGAATGCTGATCGGACCAGTCATGTTGCTCGTGATCGTGCCGGCTCTGCAGAGCTATTTCCTCGGACGAGAGATTGCCCAAGAACCGTCGCGGCCGGAAGGAGAAACCGAGACGTAGTCATCCAAAGCTTGGATGTTGCTCCCGGAACCGTTCTTGTTGAGCGTTCATTTCATGATCGAAGACCGGCGCAATTTGCTGCACCGCATGAGTTCTATTGGGGGCACTTTCGACCGCACGCGATGTCCGACTTGAGTCCGGAAATGCGCGTGCTCCAATGAAGGATCCATCGTCCATTCAAGCGATCTATTTGAGTTCGTGAACCAGAAAATCGACCAAGGCGCGGACCTTGGTCGAAGGTCGCGGGCCGCCGGGAAAGACCGCATGAACGTCAACCGGCTCGATCTTGTAGGGGATAAGCAGAGCGACCAGCGCGCCCGCTTTGATTTCGGCTTCGCACATCACCGTCGAAGCCATCGCGATCCCAAGCCCCGCCATGACGCTTGCAAAAACCCCAGGTCCGGAATTGGTATGAATACGGCCGCGCACATCGACCGATGTTTCGCTGCCGTTACGCCGGAACGACCAGCTGTCACGGCCGAAATTGCCCGGTCCAAAGATACAATCGTGCGAGGCGAGGTCGGCCGGCAGCTTCGGGGTGCCGCGCGCTTTCAGATAGGTTGGCGACGCCACCAGCATTCTCTCGAGCGTTTGGAGCCTGCGCGCGCCGAATCCCAAATCGCCCAGTTCGCCGAGACGAATGGCGACATCGGCGCCTTCCGCGACCAGATCCTGCCGTGCATCGGAAACCGTCATCTCGACGCGCAACTGTGGATGCGCTGTGAGAAATTTGGGCAGGCGCGGAATGATCTCGCGCGTGCCGTAGACCACCGGCAGGGCAAGACGGATGATGCCGCGTAATGAATCGAGGCCGCGCGCTGCGTCTTCGGCGTCCTCGATCTCCGCCAGGATATCGCGTGCACGTTCCAGGAACAGCGCGCCTGCATCGGTGACCGTGATGCGGCGCGTCGTGCGCAGCAGCAGCGTTACACCGAGCCGCGCTTCCAGTTCGCCGATGATGCGCGAGACCGAAGGCTGCGACAGACCAAGTTCGCGCGCGGCGCGTGAAAAACTGCCGCTTTCGGCGGCGCGGACAAAAACCGACAATTCCTGCAACCGATCACTCATTTGAAATCCGGATAAGTGATGTCCGAAGATGCCTTATACCCCTTTGTTTACAAATGAAACAGATTTGAGGCGCCAACACCAAAACGGAGATTTTCCATGGCCCTGCAAGACCGCCTCGACGCCCTGAAAGCCGATTTCGAATCCGGTCGATTTCCGCTGAAACCAACCAGGGAAATACTCGACACCATGCGTCGCGCCACCGACGAGTTGGTCGCCAGCGCCCAGGCGCAGCGTGCTCGCAAAGCCGGCGATGTGGCGCCGGAATTTACGCTGAACGATTACGACGGCAAGCCGGTCTCGTCGAGCGAACTGCTCGCGAAGGGACCTCTCGTTGTTTCGTTCTATCGCGGCGTCTGGTGCCCATACTGCAATCTCGAACTGCAGGCGCTGCAGGCAGCCCTTGCAGAAATCGCGGCTCGCGGCGCAAGCCTGGTTGCGATCTCGCCGCAGACGGCGGCGAACAGCCGCAAGTCGCAGCGCGACAACAAGCTGAGCTTTCCGATTCTGAGCGACACCAAAGGCGAAGTGGCGAACGCGTTCGGTATTCGCTTCGCCCTGCAGGAGTATTTGATCGAGGTCTACAGGAGTTTCAAAAACGATCTGCCTGCTTTCAACAACGATCCGTCATGGGTACTGCCGATGCCGGCGCGCTATGTGATCGGCACGGACGGCATCATCGCCTACGCCGAAGTGAATCCCGACTACACCCAGCGTCCTGACCCGTCAGAATTGCTGCCGGTGCTGGATCGCTTGAGAGGCAGCAAGGCGGCGTGACCCAAACAGTCGGCGCGGTCAGCGCGCCGGCTCCCGCTCCATCCAATTTGAATGTTGCTGCGTGGGCGAAGCCGCCCGACGGGTTCGTGCGCCCCAAGAAAGAAAGGTCCAATCATGTCCAAGCTTAGCGGAAAAGTCGCGGTCATCACCGGCGGATCGAGCGGCATCGGATTGGCAGCCGCCAAGAAATTCGTCGAAGAGGGCGCTTATGTGTTCATCACAGGCCGCCGCCAGAGCGAACTCGACAAGGCGAAGGCTTCGATCGGCACCAATGTGTCGACCGTTCAAGGCGACGTCGCCGATCTCGGCGATCTCGACCGGCTTTACGAAACGGTCAAGATCGAAAAGGGCGCGCTCGATGTTGTCGTCGCCAGTGCCGGCTTTGTCGAACGCGTCCTAACTCAGGACGCAACGCCGGCGCATTTCGACAAGACCTTCGGCATCAACGCCCGCGGGCTATATTTCACCGTGCAGAAGGCACTCCCTTTGATGCGCAAGGGCGGTTCGGTCGTGCTGGTGTCCTCCGGTCTGCACCTCAAGGGTTTGCCCGAGCACGGCACCTATGCCGCGACCAAGGCCGCGGTGCGTTCCTTCGCACGCACCTGGGCGATGGAATGGAAGGAGCGCGGCATCCGCGTCAACACGCTTTCGCCCGGCGCGATCGACACGCCGATCATCGACGGCCAGTTCAAGACCAGGGAAGAGGCGGACGGCGCGCGGGCATTTTTTTCGACGATCACGCCGCTCGGCCGCATCGGCCGCCCTGAAGAGATGGCGTCGGCCATTCTCTTCCTGGCTTCCGACGATAGCAGCTACAGCACCGGCATCGATCTCGTCGCCGATGGCGGCATCACGCAGGTCTGAAGGCGCGTATCAAGCCGGCTCCTGAAAGCGCCCGGCTTCGTCCGGCAGCAAGGACGGCGGCGCTTATGTATGGGAATGCCACGCCGCCGCCGAAGCCTTCCACAGCGGCCCGGGGGCGCGACCGTGCGCGTTACGGCAAGATCCCCAAGATGCACTTCGCCAAGAGCTTTGGTTAGTGTACGATGATGATCTATAACGGAGGGTCCTTTGGACCAGCATATCCAACTCACGATCATGACCGAGGAACGCTATCGGCAGGCTAAGACAGCGACATAGCTGAGTTTGAAAGGCGCGAACGCGAAATTAATGATGCCGGAACGGCAAGAAAGAGCGGACCGGCTCGGCCGGTGCATTTTGGACTTCGGAAGGAGCTTGCGAACATTAGCTGTCACAAGATCGAGATAAAAGTTGCGAGGGATCACAAACTCGCGTTTGCGAGATCTCCCCTCGTTGATTCCCGCTCGTGGCCGCTCCGCGTGCGCCAATCAGTTAATTTTAGTGCCAAGACGACGAATTGAACCGAACGGTTCTACCAACTCATGCCTCCGGAACACACGACGCATTTTGCTCGATACCAAGCGCCACCGGCGGTATTGCACGGCTCGCATGCGCGCGGCTGCGCGAGCTTGGCAAGGACGTGGCAGCCGATTCTGGCCAAGGTAGGGGCGAGGCCCGAGCAGGTCAACGATGACGCCGTCAGGCTTGAAGTGCCCAAGCAAATCAGGATCCTCGAACTGGCGTCAGAAGAACTTCAGGATGGACTTCTCGGGTTTCACCTCGCTCGCAATTTCGATTTCCGCGAAATCGGGCTAGTTTATTATGTGATCGCATCATCGGAACGACTTGCCGATGCCCTGCTGAACGGAAAGCGATACTGCAGAATAATGAATGAGGGCGTCCGCCTTAGCGTGAAGCTGGACGATCGAGCGACCGCAATAGCGCTCGACTATGTCGACGTCGACAGGCAGTCAGACCGGCATCAGATCGAGTTCTGGCTGGTGACGTTGGTGCGGATATGCAGGCAAGTGACAGATACCAGGCTGGCACCGCGCCATTTGAGGATCAGACATCGGCGTGACGAAACGCCCGCGGAAATGAGGAGCTTTTTCGGATGCGATATTGAATTTGGTGCTGCCAGCGACGAGATAATTTTTCCGGCAGCCCGTAGCATCCCTGCCCATTGTCGGCTCTGACAACCACCTGAACGATCTGCTGCGGCGATACGCGGAAGAAGCGCTCGCCGACCGCCCGCGAGAGCGCGCTTCTCTTCGATCGGTCGTCGAGAGAGTCTTGCCGCAGCTGCTCCCACATGCCAAAGCCAGCGCATCGAACGTCGCCCAAAAGCTCGCCCTTAGCAGGCGAACGCTGTCACGCAAGCTTCAGCGATGAGGGTGTGGCGTTTGCGGAAATATTGGATGAGACAAGGGCAGCTCTTGCAAAGCGTTATCTTGCCGAGCGCGATCTGCCGGTCTCCGAAATAGCGTGGCTGTTGGGATACGGCGAGGTCAGCTCTTTCACCCACGCATTCAAACGTTGGACCGGTATGACGCCGCGTCAATTTCGTTTGTCCTCCAATGAACCTAGCAATGTCGCTTGATGGCACGACGTTGGATGTTCGTCGTCGAGACGCGAACGGACGTGATTTGTGTTTTCGCCCTTTGATCCCTCAACGGACGTTGGTCGAGCTCCTTTTCGGCTCGCAGCCATCAAAGCGTCAGTAGCGCCCAGAGCGCCGCATGCTTTGGGGCGTCTTCAACATCGCGGTCGGATATTTGCTGGTCAGCCACGCGGCAATTTCGATTTGCGCTCCATCGATGACGCGATCGCGTCGGGATTGGGCGTTCTTCTGTTCGGCCTCGTCACCGCCCGCATGTTCGGCCGTTTTCACGGCGGCAACTCCCCTGTCAAAGGATGGCCGCCATATGAAGGGCACCGTTCCGTTCGCCGGCAGGATACGACACCGGGTCTGGGCCGCGGGAGCGCCGGTGTCCAATGTAGGAACATGGATGCAGCGCACCGCGCAGGACTGGATCGTCCTCACCGAACTGCCGCACCGGAATGCGACCGCGGTCGGAATCACGATGCGCTGCAGTTCGGCCCACAAATCCTGCCTTGCGGCGGAACGCAGACCGATCCGCCGCCCGCGTCCTGACAGCTCATCCCTGAAAATCGGGATCGATATAGGTCTTCACGCGGGCCGTACCGCCATATTTCCAGCCCTGCCTGAGCATGCACCGCTTGTAATTCGCCGAGGCCCCTTGCAAGGATACCGCTGCGAAAATCAGATGGAGGAAGTCCCGTGATATCGATCAGTCCGCTAACGGCCGCCGCCGTGGTGATCGCGACAGCCGCGACCGACGCCGTCTACGTCATGTTCACCTCCGCCGTGGTGGCCCGCAAGCGGGTGCCGGCGGCGACCTGGAGCAGCCTCTGGTATCTGCTCTCTTCCTACGCCGTGATCAGCTACACGGAGAACTGGGTCTATGTCGCCTTCGCAGCGGCCGGCTCCTGGATCGGTGCGTTCGCGTCGATCACGTTCCTGCATCGGCCCGGTGGCCCGCCCGTCGGTGCCAGCCCGGAATAACGGCAGAGAAAGCCAAAGCTTGCACCGCCTCGCCGTTAGGCTCGCTATTTTGTCAGCGCAACCGCGGTGTCGTCCCAACCGTCGCCGGTCGGCGTCTGCAGCTGCTGTTTGCAGCGTTCGATCATCCGTGACGAGGCCTGGTCCTGTTTGCGAAGACTGACCACCTTCTCAAAATCGGCAATCGCAGCGGTAAAATCGCGCGCGCGGTAGGATTTGAGACCGGCTTCGTAAAATCCAACCCAGTCTGACCCATCCACGAATTCGTCGGCCATGCCCAATAATTCGTAGATTTGCAGTCCACCCGATCGCCCATAGACGGCCAGCCGATCAAGCTCGCGAACCGATACCCGATCGCCCGCGAGCCGGCGCGTCTCAGGGCCAATGATGATTTGCGATCCGAAGACCTTGTTGGTGCTCTCAAGGCGGCTCGCGATATTTACCGCATCACCGATGACGGTATAATTCAGCCGGACCTCAGATCCGATATTGCCGACCAGCATGTCGCCGGAATTGACGCCGATACGAATGTTTACGGCGCGGCCCTCGTCGTCGACGAGGCCCAAATCCTGAACCGTGCGTTGACATGCCAACGCGGCCCGACAGCAGTCGACGGCATGATCGGGATTGTTCGCCGGCGCGCCCCAGAACGCCATGACCGCGTCGCCGATAAACTTGTCGATGGTGCCGCCATTGGCTTGAACCTGGGCCGACACGGCTTCGAAATAGCGTGACAGCAACGGGATGATCCGGTCGCCCAGCCGCTCCGACATGCCGGTGAAGCCGGCCAGATCGACGAACATCACGGTCATCGGCCGCACCGCGCCGCCGAGCTGCGCGCCATTGCCGTCGCTGATCAGCCGCTTCACCAGATCGGCAGGAATGTACTTTCTGAACGCGGCGAGCCCCAGCGCCATATCCGCGATCGCGCCTGAGAGGTTCTCGATCTCGGCAAGTTGCGACGAATGCCGCTCGACCCTGTCAAGGTCGAAGCGCTCGACATGCTTGATCTCATTGACGACCTTGATCAGAGGTGCCGCGATCAGGCGCTGGGCCAGCCATGCCGACAACAGCCCGGCGATCACGATCAGGATCGCAAGGCCGATCAGCAATTTGCGAATCGTTGCCTCGACCGGGCCGAGAAACTCCGACTCCGGAACCACCGTGACCAGTGACCAGCCCGGAAACGAGATCGGCGTCAGCACCGCTTCGTAGCTCTTGCCGTCCCGGCTCACGCGCGTGTGAAACGCCTCGCCCTTCTCGGTATCGTAACCGCTGCCGGCCTGCCGGATCGCGTCCACCGCCACGGGAAACAGCGGATGGTTGGTCTTCAGCGCATTCAATTCGTCCGCGCCCGGATCGGGGGCTGCGATCGCGACGCCGCTGCGATCGAGAATAAAGGCGCCCGCTGATTTTCCCACGGTGAGCTGCGACAGGAAATTCGAAACCCGCGTGAGTTCGATAATGACGGCAAGAACGCCGACGCGTTTGTGATCGATATCGACCGGTCCGGCGAGCGCCACGGCAGGCCGTTCGCCGTCGGGATGGGTTGTCAGCGTGAACCAGTGCGCCTCATTGGACTGGCTTGCCTCGCGATACCATTGCTGGTCGGTCACCGAATAGGCGCTGTCCTCGAAGCGGCGACCTTTGAACGTAACGTCGTAGCCCGCAAAGCCGTACCGCTCGATCCGAAGCTTCGGCTCGCCGGCGGCGATGTCAATCATTTCGATGGCGGTATCGCCGAGCTTGTGCGCGGCAAAGAACGATCGGTCCGGCGATCCGAACGCGACCCAGGAGATGGTTGGCTGAGCCTGAAGCTGCGAGAGAAACACAAATTTGCGCTTTTCGGCCTCACTTATATCGAGAACATTTTGAATAAACAGGGTGCGTACCGCGATCAAAGCCGACGTCGCCTCGGTGGTGATCGACTGCAGCTCATCGCCGACCGCGGACACGATCTGGTCGTTGATGGTATCGGCAAGGGTCTGGCTGATCTGCCGCGCGGTTCGCCACCACAACAGATTGACGCCGACGGCGCTTACCATGATCGATGCCAGCACGAGGCCCGAAATAGCGCTGCGGATTCCGATACGCATGCGAGGTTCCTGGTTGCGGGTTTGTACCGCAACATTTGCGGACTATACCGTCAACTACGGCTGGAAAGATATCTGACCGGAAATCCATTGCTATGCGGGATCAGCTAAAGCGCGGCAGTCCTGAAACCCGGAGAACGCGTGCTTCGTACCATGGGGGCTCGTGCCGACGCGAACAACGGGCTGCGCCGGCGTCCATTCGAAGGTCATGCGATGCACGATGTCTCGATTCCGGCCGCGTTGCTTGCCGGCCTTATCAGCTTTCTGTCGCCCTGCGTGCTGCCGCTGGTGCCGCCCTATCTGATCTATCTGACCGGCGCCACCATCGAGCATGTCGCCAATGATGAGAGCAAGGCGTCGTCGCGGCGCGCGGTGATGATCGCCGCCATCATGTTCGTGCTCGGCTTTTCCACCGTGTTCGTGGCGCTCGGCGCCAGCGCTTCCTTCATCGGCAGCCTGATCCGGGCCTGGTCGGCGCAGCTTTCGATTCTCGCCGGCATCGTCATCATCATCATGGGCCTGCATTTTCTGGGGCTGACGCGGATCGGATTGTTGATGCGCGAGGGCCGGCTGACCGCGCCAAAGCCGGTCGGATTGTGGGGCGCCTATGTGATGGGGCTCGCGTTTGCGTTCGGCTGGACCCCGTGCATCGGGCCGATCCTGGCCGCGATCCTGTCGGTTGCCGCCGCCGAAGCGACGGTGATCAAAGGCGCCGGCCTGCTCGCGGTCTATTCCGCAGGGCTCGGGATCCCGTTTCTGATCGCGGCCTTCATGGTCGAGCAGTTCTCGTCGTTGTTCTCGCGAATGAAACGGCATCTGGCCAGCGTCGAGCGGGCGATGGGCGTGCTGATGGTCATCACCGGGATCGGGTTTCTCACCGGCAGCGTCTCCGCCATCAGCATCTGGCTGCTCGATACGTTCCCGAGCCTGCAGAATTTCGGATAGAGCCCACGTAACAAGGAGACAAGTCGCAACGAAACTCTGGAGAAGGACACGCCGGGTGCCGTCTGCCGGACGGCGCCGTCTGCGCGTGCCTGCTGGAATTGGCTGCAAGTATGACGTTACAAAATACTTAAAAGGGGAGGTACCATGAATTTCATCGTCAATCTTCTTATCCTGTTGCCTGCGCGCATTGCGTCATACTTCGCCTGGGCCGGGCCGCTGATCATGCGGCTGACGGTCGGCTACGTCTTCATGCTGACGGGCTGGGGCAAGCTCAATAATCTTCCGCAGATGATCCAGAACTTCACCGACTGGGGCATTCCGTTCCCTCACATCCTGACGCCGTTCGTCTCCGGGGTGGAATGCTTCGGTGGCATCATGCTTATTCTCGGCCTGTTCACCCGGATCCCGGCCGCCATGCTGGCGGTGGTGATGGTGGTCGCGATTAAGTCCGCGAAATGGGGCGACGTCGATTCGCTGGAGACCTTGCTGGGTTTCGAAGAAGCGACCTATTTTGCAGCGTTTCTCTGGCTCGCGATCGCTGGCCCCGGCGCTGCCTCGCTGGATCGGCTCCTCGTCAATGCTGCAGGGCACCCTGCGGAATCGACCTGACTCGCGGTCTCACGTTCGCGTGACATTTTCGAAAACCTGAGCCGGATCTTCGCGAGTTGCGTAGCTCGGCGTAGCGGTCAGAAAACCGCGCCTCCGGGAGATGTCATGAAATTCGTCCGCATTCTCGCATTCGCCATTGCCGCTTTCGCGGCGTCGCCATTGTGTGCGGCTGAAGCGGTCAAATGGAACGGCTGGGACAACGACCTGTTCACCCGCGCGACGGCCGAGAAGCGTTTCGTGATCCTCGATCTCGAGGCGGTGTGGTGCCATTGGTGCCATGTCATGGAAAAGACCACTTACGCGGATCCGCAAGTCGAAGATCTTCTGGCGTCGAAATATCTGCCGGTGCGGGTCGATCAGGACGCCAATCCGGATTTATCGAGCCGTTACGGCGATTGGGGTTGGCCGGCGACCATTGTGTTCGCTCCTGATGGCACCGAAATCGCCAAGATCAGGGGATACATCGAGCCGGAACGGATGCAGGCACTGCTCAAGGCCGTGATCGACGATCCCTCGCCGGGGCCGTCCGTCGGCGAGGCGTTCGAGGTCAAGCCTTCCGCTTCGGCCTTCCTCACCAGGGAACAACGGGCGACCCTCATCAAGAATTACGACGAATCCTATGAGGACACGATCGGCGGCTGGGGCGACAGCCAGAAATACATCGACGCCGACAGCCTGGATTACGCGATGTCCCGCGCCGAAGCCGGCGATGCCGCGGCCGTCAGGCGAGCCCGGCAAACCCTCGATGCCGCCATCGCGTTGATCGATCCGGTCTGGGGCGGCGTGTTCCAGTACTCCGAAGCGGGATCGTGGACCCACCCGCATTTTGAAAAAATCATGTCGTTCCAGGCGCAATATCTCCGGCAATACAGCCAGGCCTATGCCTTGTGGAAGGACCCGAAATATCTCGCCGCGGCGCGCGACATCGAACGCTATCTCACGACCTTTCTCGCAAGTCCCGACGGCGCGTTCTACGTCAGCCAGGATGCCGATCTCGATCACGACACCGATGGACACAAATATTACGCACTCGACGATGGCGCTCGCCGCAAGCTTGGAATGCCCCGGATAGACAAGAATATTTATGCCCGCGAGAACGGTTGGGCCATCAGTGGGCTGGTCGCGCTCTACGACGTCACCAACGATCCGAAAGTGCTGGCGATTGCAGAGAAGGCCGCGAAATGGGTGAACGACAATCGCGCGCTGCCGGACGGCGGATTTCGTCACGGCGACAAGGATCGCGGCGGTCCGTTCCTTGGCGACACCATGGCGATGGGACAGGCGTCGCTCGATCTATACGCCGCGACCGGCAACCGTGACTGGCTGACCGAGGCCGCCAAGGCGGGGGATTTCGTCGGCTCGACATTCAAGGACGCCGCCGGAGGTTTCCTGTCCTCGAAGACATCGGAAGCCAAAGCCGGCGTGTTCGCCAGGCCGGCAAAACTGATGGACGACCAGATCCAGGTCGCCCGCTTCATGAATCTTCTCAATCGCTATTTCGGCAGCGACTCCTATCGCGAGCTGGCGTCGCATGCGATGCGCTATTTGACCAGTGCCTCGGCCGACATGCCGCGTCCTTTGCCTGGCGTGCTGCTCGCCGACGAGGAACTGGCCGTCGAGCCGACCCACATGACCATCGTTGGCCAAAAGGACGATTCCCGCGCACAGGCGCTGCATGCTTTCGCCCGGGCTTTTCCGGCGAGATACAAACGGCTGGAATGGCTGGATTTGCGCGAAGGCAACCTGCCCAACGCCGATGTCGAATATCCCGACCTCGGCCAGCCCGCGGCGTTCGCCTGCAGCAACCGCATCTGCTCGTATCCGTCGTTTAGTGCAGAAGAGCTCCAGGCCAACGTCCAGCAAATGGCGAAGTTGAAACCCTCGCGGGCGTCACTGAACTGACTGATATCACTGAACTGACGGATGTCACCGAACGGACATCATGATCGAAGTCTCGTTGTGCAACGCAACGAAGTTACGCATTTGCAGTATAATCGCTTGAAGCGCAACACTTTCTCGACGGTGCCCCAGGCAGTCGCTACGCCCGGCGCGCAATGAAATACCTGTATCCGGACGGGATTGGGCATGGACGCGCTGCCAATCCAAAAAAAGAAACTTTTCTTTTGAAACCGCTGTAACCAAATCGCGGGCCGTCCGTAGTTAGTTCTGGATGAGCAATCAAGTGCTGGAGATCGAGTGGATTGCATGAGGCAGGTCGACGGTCATTCTCATTTTGAACCGAAGATTTACCAGCATGCGACTTCCGGGAAGTCTTCGCGGTTTGATGCGCATCTTGAAATCGTTGCCAACATCCTTTGGAGGAATGTCATGAAAGTTACTTCTAAGTCTGGTGCTGCTATCGCCGCCGCCGCCGCAACCCTTTTCCTGGCGGGTGCGACCATGTCGACTTCTACCTACGCGGCTGACGAAGGTCACTGCGTCGGCGCGAACGCCTGTAAGGGCCAGAGCGCCTGCAAGGGTGGCAACCACGCCTGCAAGGGTCAGAACGCCTGCAAGGGACAGGGTTTCTCGGCGATGACCAAGGACAAGTGCGTCGCCGCCAAGGGCAAGTTCGAGCCGGCTTAATCCGCCTCACCTCGAAGTTAAGGGCCCGGTCCTGCGCCGGGCCCGATTTTTCGTGATAATGGTGGTGGTGCGAAGGCATACAAGAGCGTTTAGGCCAGCAGGAATTGCCGGCCGGCCACCAGCGGAGGCCTTATGAACATCGCCAGCAAATTGCCGCAACCTTCCGCACCATCGCTTGCGGATCGTGAACTGGATTCAACCAAACCGCCGTTCCTCGGATTTGGTCTCGGGCTACGGTCGCAGCATTACGACGAAATTCTCAACGGCAATCCCCCGATCGACTGGTTCGAGGTGATCAGCGAAAATTACATGCTGCCGGGCGGCCAGCCGCTCCGCGTGCTCGACCGGATTCGCGATCGTTACCCGGTCGTGATGCATGGCGTATCGTTGTCGATCGCTTCCACCGCGCCACCCAATTTCGAATATCTGCAGGCGCTGCGGGATCTCGCCAAACGAGTCGAGCCGAAATGGATTTCCGATCATCTGTGCTGGACCGGTGTACACGGCAAGAACCTGCACGACTTGCTGCCAATCCCCTACACACGTGAGTCGCTCGATCATGTGATCAGCCGCGTTCAGCTGGTTCAGGATTTTCTCGGCCGCGCCATCGTGCTGGAGAATGTCTCGACCTATGTGCAGTTCAACAATTCGGAAATGACGGAATGGGAATTCCTCGCCGAGCTGTCGCGCCGCTCCGGATGCTGGCTGCTGTTCGACGTCAACAATGTTTATGTCAGTGCTTTCAATCACGGCTACGATCCGCGGACTTTTCTCGAAGGCATTCCGGCGGACCGGGTGGTTCAGTTTCACATGGCGGGACATAGCCATATGGGTACCCACATTATCGATACCCACGATCATCCGGTGTGCGAAGACGTCTGGGATCTCTACATCGCCGCCTTGAAGCGCTTCGGCCGCGTTTCGACCATGATCGAGCGCGACGACAATATTCCGCCGCTCGATGAGCTGATCATCGAAGTCAATCGGACCCGGGAGATCGCTGGCCAGGTCTTGCCGCCGCTGGACCGGAAGACCGGATGAGCGATTTCGCGCGGCAGCAGAGCGACTTTCAACGCGGCATTCTGGCCGGTGACGATTTGGTCCTGGCCGAAATCCTCGACAGCCCCAAGGAAAAGCGCGACGTCCTGTTTGGCGTCTACAGATACGCCTATGGCTCGCGGCTGGTCGAGGTGATGCGCAACGACCATAAATTGCTGCATAGCTATCTCGGCGACGAAATGTTCGATGCGATGGGGCACGCCTATGTCGCGGCGAATCCGTCGCATCATCCGAACCTGCGCTGGTTTTCGCAGGACGTTCCCGATTTTCTCCGTTCGACGCAGCCCTACAGCGATCATCCAGTGCTCGCCGATCTCGCAGCACTTGAAAAGGCACTCAACGACGCCTTCGACGCCGAAGATGCGCCGCCGATTGCGCTTGCGAATATGGCGGCCTTTGCGCCGGAGGTCTGGAACGATCTCAAATTCCGGGCTCATCCCAGTGCCATCAGGCTTGATTTTTCAACCAATGCTTCGGCGATCTGGCTGGCGCTCAAGGCCGATGAGACGCCGCCGGATGCGGTGGCGCTGGAGCAGCTTTGCCGCCTGCTGATATGGCGCAAGGATGTGACGCCGATGTTCCGCGAGCTCGCCGTCGAAGAGGCGATGATGTGGGATGAGGCCGCGAACGGGATTCCGTTCGGTGTCCTTTGTTCGATGCTGGCGACCTATGACGATCCCGACGGCGCAGCGGCGCGCGGCGCCGGCTACCTGCATGGTTGGGTGACCGCAGGGCTTTTGGCGGGCGTTTCCAGCGACAAATGAGGGTCGGGCGCATGCAGGGGTATGCCGACCGCCATCGCATCGAAAGCATGACCTGGGATGGGGTCGCGCGCCGTCTCGGCGCTGGCGCTTCGGCCATTCTGCCGATCGGTGCCGCCGCCAAACAGCACGGGTTTCATCTGCCGATGAATACCGACCGCATTCAGGCCGAATGGCTCGCCGCGCGACTCGCCGATCGCTTCGATGCGCTGGTCTGGCCCACCGTGAGTTACGGATATTATCCGGCCTTCGTCGAGTATGCCGGCAGCAGCGGTCTGTCCGCGGCAGTATTCGAAGCCATGGTCCAGGAGATCGCCGCATCGATCATCGGCTTTGGCTGCAGCGCGGTCCTCGCACTCGATACGGGCATCAGTACTCTGGCCCCGGTCGAGCGCGCGCTGGCGCGTTTGGATGCCGGCAAGGTGCTGCATCTCAGGGTTCACGACGGACCGAACTACCGTCGTGCCGCGGCCCAGCTGGCCGAGCAGCGCCATGGCAGCCACGCTGATGAACTCGAGACCTCGCTGATGCTCGCGCTTGCGCCCGATCTGGTGGACATGTCGCGGGCGGAAGCCAGTCCTGACATGCCATACGAGGTGGCGGGGCGTCTGACGCCATCGGATACGTCCTCGCCCAATTACAGCCGCTTCCGGAAGTTATGGCGATCCGACCCTGGCGACGCGCGCCAAGGGCGAAATTCTGCTCGCCGCCATGGTCGACGATCTGACCGAACAAATGACGGCTTTCCTTGCCGGGAGGGTGGCGGCGAAAAGCCAATCAGCCGAAATCAAACGTCGGGACGCCACGGCATGAACAGCATCAGGGGACATCGCTGGATCGTCTCGGCCGCTGTCGCAGGACTGCTGCTCGCCATGTTTCCGTGGCGCGCCAATACGCAATCGGAATTCCTGCGCGGCGATCGAATGCCGTATGACGCCTTCGACAAGCTCGCCAGGACCGACCTCGATGTTCCCGGCGGCGTGGTTCATGTGGGGTTTGCTCCCGGCGACATCGCCCTGCCGAAGGACAAGATTTTGGATTGGGTCAGAACATCGGCCAAGGCGGTCTCGATTTATTACGGCCGGTTTCCCGTCAACGCGCTGAGGCTGCTGCTGGTGCCGGTCGACGGACCGCGGGTTCGCGGCGGGACTACATGGGGTTATCGCGGCGCCGCCATTCGTGTGTTGTTGGGGCGCGATTCCAGCGAGGACGATCTCAGGCGCGACTGGGTCATGGTGCACGAGATGGTGCATACGGCTCTACCCGACATGGAGGAGCGCTATAACTGGCTATCGGAGGGCCTCGCGGTCTATGTCGAACCTGTCGCGCGGGTCCAGGCCGGCGACCTGAGCGCGAAAGAAATCTGGACCGCCATGGTCCACGACATGCCGAAAGGCCTGCCGCAAACCGGCGACGAAGGCCTCGACAATACCGACACCTGGGGCCGGAAATACTGGGGCGGCGCGATGTTCTGCCTGTTTGCAGACGTCGAGATTCGAAAAGCGACCGGCAACCGGCTCGGCCTGCAGGATGCGATGCGCGGGGTCCTTGCGGCTGGCGGCAGTCATGAGGTTGATTGGCCGATCGGGCGCATTCTCTCCGCCGCCGACAAGGCCGTCGGTGTGGACGTGCTTACCCGTCTTCACGACGAATGGGGACCGAAACCGGTGACGCCCGATCTGGAAGCGCTTTGGCGCGATTTGGGATTGAGGTTTCAAGACGGAAGCATCGAGTTTGATGATACCGCACCGCTAGCGCCGATCCGTGCGGCCATCACGGCAGCGCGTTCCAAATAGAGCATGATCCGGAAGAGTGGGTGACGGTTTTCCCTCGCGACAAACGCGAAGCTGCGCGGAGATCATGCTCGAACAAAAAGATAGTGCGCGAGGCCGCCGCGACAATTTTTAGCAATCGGTTTCAAGAAAACGCGATGCGCGTGTGTTATAGAGCTGCTGGCGTTTTTTATGATGGGCAGGAGCGAATGTCGAAGCAGTCGATGCGGGAAGAGGCCGAGCGCCTGATCCGCGAAACCATGGAACGCAAGGCCCTCGTCATCAAGCAGGGCAATACCCGCATCGAGACCACGTGCGGAAAATGCGGCGCGCCAAATCGCGTCTTGGCGGAAAAAGGCGCGACCCGCGTGAAATTCGCCTGCAAGCAATGCGGCCACAAGCAAGAGACGCTTTAACGGCTTTGAAGAATCAGGCCGCGCGCGACGGCGGTCCGGCGCTCTCGAGTTCCGTCACTTCGTCGTCGGTGAACACGCGGCTGCGGGTCAGGAACCTGACACCCTCCGGCGCTTCCACCGAAAACCCGGCGCCGCGCCCGGGGACGACGTCGATGATGAGCTGGGTGTGCTGCCAGTATTCGAACTGCGCGGCGCCGATGTAGAAATCGCATCCGGCGATCTTGCCCAGCAGCACGTCCTGCGCTCCGACGCGAAAATCGCCGTCGGGATAGCACATTGGGGCAGACCCGTCGCAGCAGCCTCCTGACTGGTGGAACATCAGGGCTCCGTGCTGCTCCTTGAGGCGTGCCACGACGTCAGCCGCCTTGTCGGTGATTTCGACCCGATTGATCATAGTGACAATCCCTTGTCTTCCGAAAAAGGATGCAGGCGCGGGGGTGGAGCCCGCGCCCGCGCCTTGGGTTGATGCTAGAAGAAGCCGAGCGCCTTGGTGCCGTAGCTCACCAGGACGTTCTTGGTTTGCTGATAATGATCGAGCATCATCTTGTGGTTCTCACGGCCGATGCCGGACGCCTTGTAGCCGCCGAAGGCCGCATGAGCCGGATAGGCGTGATAGCAGTTGGTCCAGACGCGGCCGGCCTGGATCGCGCGTCCGAACTTGTAGGCGCGGTTGCCGTTCCGGGTCCAGACGCCCGCGCCCAATCCATAGAGCGTGTCGTTGGCGATCGCGAGGGCCTCGTCCTCGTCCTTGAACTTGGCGACCGATACCACGGGGCCGAAGATCTCCTCCTGGAACACGCGCATCTTGTTGTTGCCTTCGAAGATCGTCGGCTCGACGTAATAGCCTTCGGCGATCTCGCCTCCGAGCTGCGCACGCTTGCCGCCGGTCAGCACCTTGGCGCCTTCCTGCTTGCCGATGTCGAAATAGGACAGGATTTTCTCAAGCTGGTCGTTGGAGGCCTGGGCACCGATCATCGTGGTGGCATCGAGCGGATGGCCCTGCTTGATCTTCTTGGTCCGGGCGAGCGCGCGTTCCATGAAGCGGTCGTAGATCGACTCCTGAACCAAGGCGCGGCTCGGACAGGTGCAGACCTCGCCCTGATTGAGGGCAAACATCGCAAAGCCCTCAAGCGCCTTGTCGAAGAAATCGTCGTCTGCGTCGGCTACGTCGGCAAAGAAGATGTTCGGCGACTTGCCGCCGAGTTCGAGCGTGACCGGGATGATGTTCTCGGAAGCATATTGCATGATCAGGCGGCCCGTCGTGGTCTCGCCGGTGAAGGCGATCTTCGCGATCCGCTTGTTTGACGCCAGCGGCTTGCCGGCTTCGACGCCGAAGCCGTTGACGACGTTGATCACGCCTGGCGGAAGGATGTCGGCGATCAGCTCCATCACGACGAGGATGCCAAGCGGCGTCTGCTCGGCAGGCTTGAGCACCACGCAATTTCCCGCCGCGAGTGCCGGCGCCAGTTTCCAGGTCGCCATCAGGATCGGGAAATTCCAGGGAATGATCTGACCGACGACTCCGAGCGGCTCGTGATAGTGATAGGCGACGGTGTCCTGATCGATCTCGGAAATGCCGCCTTCCTGGGCGCGCACCACGCTGGCGAAATAGCGCCAGTGATCGACAACGAGCGGCATGTCGGCATAAGTCGTCTCACGGATCGGCTTGCCATTGTCGAGCGTCTCGACCAGCGCAAGCAGGTCCAGATTGGCTTCCAGCTTGTCCGCGATCTTGTTCAGAATTCGCGAGCGTTCGGCAACCGATGTTTTGCCCCAGGCGTCCTTTGCCTTGTGGGCGGCGTCCAGCGCCAGTTCGATGTCGGCCGCGGAAGAGCGTGGAACCGAGCAGAGTTTCTTGCCGGTGACCGGACTCGGATTATCGAAGTAGCGACCTTCCTTGGGAGCCACCCATTTGCCGCCGATGAAATTGTCGTATCGTTCTCGGATCAGAACCTGCTTGGAAACCTTCTCAATCGCTTCATGATACATGGACATTCTCCCTGATATTCCGGTGTATGCCGGTTTTTAGAAACGACGCCAAAGCCGTCGGCGCGCGCATCACTCGCGGCCGGCTTCAACGTTATAGCCATACAACTATAACGAGACAGAAGGGTCCTTGTTATAGGACCAAAGCGGTAGTTGCGAATTCAGTCGAGACGCGGCGTAGCTGTCTGAATCACAAGAAAGTTTTTACTTGAGAACTTCACAAACGGTGTGGCCGCGCTGTCGCCGGGGGGCAGCATTCCGGTTCGAAAGCGCATTCCACCAGGCATCCAGCGAGTTGCGATTGCAATGAAGCTTGACGCTCATGCCATTGACGAACTTGATCCACTCCGCAAATCGGTGGCTTGGTACCGCGATTACGACGGGTATATCGACGTCCAGTGCGCGCTCGATCAGGTATGACAGACCCTTTCCCTCACGCTCCTGTTGTCCGAACCGGTTGACGATGACGATATCGGCCCCCTGATCGATTGCGTCGGCGATTTGGCCGGCCGCCTGCAGGAGCTGACCCACGTCCATCCGGCACCCTTTCGCCCAGCTGCGAAGGTCCTGAAACAGCGACAGCTTTTCGCCGGTATGGACCAGCAGGGCGGATAATTGCTGGGTCTCGGGCCGATCGTGACCGAGTTGAACCAACCCCACCGCCCGATACCCGCGACGGTTCAGGTCGGAGGCGAAGTCGCGCAGGATTCGATCGGGGTCTTCATCCGGTTCGTAGACAAGGGCGGCAACGTCGCATTGCGAGTCAAACATGAGGTACCTTCTTCGTGGACTCTCATCCGACGCGGCCCGGCCAAACTCTTGATGTCTTGCCGCGTCGCGCCGTCGTGTGGAAGAAATTGCGTGGGCGAACCCAAATCCGCCCCGTGACCATCGCGGCGCGAAGCCGCGATGGCCGGTGTCGGCAGGCTAACGTGCTTCGTTGATGATCTGCAGCTGGGTGAACTCGGCGAGACCTTCCTCGGCGAATTCCGTACCGATACCCGACTGCTTGGCGCCGCCGAACGGGATATGAGGCGCCATGTCGAGGTGCTTGTTGATCCAGACCGTTCCGGCCTCGATTTGGCTAGCGACCTTGTGCGCGCGCTTGGTGTCCGACGACCAGACCGATGCACCGAGGCCGTAATTGGTGGCATTGGCGCGGCGGATCACGTCGTCATTGTCGGAATATTTGATCACCGGCAATACCGGACCGAACTGTTCCTCGTCGACCAGCCGCGATCCTTCCTTGATGTCGCGCACGATGGTCGGCTCGATGAAGTAACCCGGACGATCCATCGCCGAGCCGCCGGCGATGATGTTGCCGTTCTTGCGGGCGTCCTCGAGGAAGGCCTTCACCTTCTCATACTGCATCTTGTTCTGCAGTGGCCCGAGCTTGGTGCCCTGCTTCGATCCGTCGTCCACCACAGTGTTCTTGGCGATGGCCACGAGTTCGTTGCAGATTTCATCATAGACCAACTCGTGGACGTAGAGCCGCTTGATGGCGAGACAGACCTGCCCCGAGTTCTGGAAAGCGCCTTCGAAGATGCCGGGCGCGACCTTCTTCGGATCGACGTCGTCGAGTACGATACCGGCGTCGTTGCCGCCGAGTTCCAGCGTAATGCGCTTCAGGGTCTGGGCCGCGCTCGCCATCACCTTCTGACCGGTCGCGGTCGAGCCGGTGAACGAGATCTTGCGGATGTCCGGATGCTTGGTCATCGCATCGCCGAGATCGTTGGCGTCGGTAATGATGTTCAGCACGCCCTTGGGGAGGATGTCCTTGACCAGTTCGGCGAATTTCAGCGTCGCCAGCGGCGTGGTCGGCGCAGGTTTTACGACCAGCGTGTTGCCGGCGAGCAAGGCCGAAGGCAATTTGAAGCTGAGGATCAGCAGCGGATAGTTCCACGGAATGATCGCGCCGACGACGCCGAGCGGACGGCGATGGGATTCGACGCGGCGATCGCCGCTGTCCTCGATTACTTTCATCGGCAGGTCGAGCGAGCTGAGATAGCGGAAGAACGCGGCCATGCCCATGACTTCGCCGGTGGCGTCGGCGATCGTTTTGCCCTGTTCGCTGGTCAGCAGGCGAGCCAGTTCGTTGGTATTGGCTTCAATGACATCGGCCATCTTGGTCACGAGCTTGCGACGTTCCGCGATCGGAGTTGCTGCCCAGGCCGGAAAAGCCGCCTTGGCCGCCGCAACCGCTGCATCAAGCTGGGATTTCGAAGCGCGGGGGCACTGCACCAATACTTCTTCGGTCGCAGGATTGAGAACGGGCATCTGGAGATCGCCGGGCACCATTTTCCCGTCGATGAGAAGATTGAATTCACTCATAGGCTTGCTCTCCCTTTAGAACGGACCCGGTTTCAGGTCTCGTTATATCCAACTATATATCACGTCTTTGACCGCCCGACTACCCGCCGGGCGGGCGTCAAACGGTCCCAAAACTGGCTTGGTCGGCTTCTCCAACCCGGTTGGACGGCTTCTCGAACCGGGCTGGACGGCTTCGGTAAAAGCGCTATATTTTAATGAATATAACGTGAACTGGAGCCAGCGCGATGGAAATCGAAACACAGGCCCTCACCACCTGCGAGGTCGCCGCGGATGGCGGCGCCATTTCGCTCGGTTTCGTCGATGCCGGCGGCAAGCCGGCGACCATTCGGCTGTCGCTGAACCAGGTTGGCGCGCTCGCGATGACGTTGCCGGGATTGATCGACAAGGCGCTGCAGAGTCGCTTTGGCGACCAAAGCCTGCGCTATGCCTATCCACTGGCGTCATGGGCTGTCGAGCAATCGTCCGATCCGGCGCACGGCATGGTCACACTGCGCACTGTCGATGGCTTCAGCGTCTGCTTTTCAATTCCCCGCGAGCAACAAAGCGAACTGGGTGAGGCGCTGGTGGCCGCTCGCGCCACCAAAGCGGAATTCCTGACAAATTAGGAACGGTCCCGCAACCGCCGAGGAGCCGTCCGTTCTGCGCGCTTGTGCATCACGTTGGCTTGCATCACGCCAATGTGCGCGCACCCTGCACGAAACGGCATGGGAGACTTACGTTCGACGCGACATCGAGCCAGCTTTACGGCCCAGTGCGGTCGCAGTACATTTTGAGGCGTAACGATCCCCAACATCGATCGACATCAAGGGAGTGCAGACATGGCTGTGACGCAGGCAATTCCGATGGCACGCCATCCTTATGCGGATGGTTCCTACAAGAAGATGCTGATCGACGGTAAATGGATCGACGCCGCGTCCGGCAAGAAATTCGAGACGCGAAATCCGGCCACTGGCGAATTGCTGGCGACGGTTGCGGAAGGCGATGCCGAGGATATCAACCGCGCGGTTGCGGCGGCGCGGCGCGCCTTCGAGGGACCGTGGAGCAAAGTTAAGCCCTATGAACGGCAGGGCCTGCTGCTCAAGCTCGCCGATCTGGTCGAGCGGCATTTCGATGAACTCTCGACCCTCGACACGCTCGACATGGGCGCGCCGATCAGCCGCACCCGCGCCACCAAACAACGCGTGCTGGGCATGCTGCGATATTACGCGGGGCAGGCCACCGCGCTGCACGGCGAGACCATCGAAAACTCGCTGCCCGGCGATATTTTTTCATACACGCTGAAGGAGCCGGTCGGTGTCGTAGGCGCCATCATCCCCTGGAATGGGCCGCTCGGCGCCAGCGTCTGGAAAATCGGTCCGGCGATCGCAACCGGCTGCACGGTCATCCTCAAGCCGGCGGAGGAAGCCCCGCTGACGTCGCTTCGGCTCGCCGAATTGGTGATGGAAGCGGGTCTGCCGCCGGGTGTCGTCAACGTGGTGCCGGGATATGGCGAGACCGCCGGCGCGGCGCTCGCTTCGCATCCCGACGTCGACAAGGTGGCGTTCACCGGCTCGCATGTCACCGGTCAATCCATCATCCGGGCGTCGGCCGGAAATCTCAAGCGCGTGTCGCTGGAGCTCGGCGGCAAATCGCCCGACATCGTATTTGCCGATGCCGACATCGAGCAGGCCGTGCCGGGGGCGGCGATGGCGGTGTTTGCGAATTCCGGCCAGATCTGCAGCGCCGGCACGCGGCTGTTTGTCGAACAAAAGATTTATGACGAATTCGTCGGGCGGGTCGCCGAATACGGCAAGAAGCTCAAGGTCGGCAACGGCATCGACCCGAACACGCAAATCGGGCCGCTGGTATCGGAGCAGCAGCTCGATCGCGTCACCAGTTATCTCGATGTCGGCCGCAAGGAAGGCGCGCAGGCACTGGCCGGGGGCGCCCGTGCGACCGAGGGCGCGCTGTCGAAGGGCTATTTCGTGCCTCCCACGGTATTCGCCAACGTTCGCGACGATATGCGGATCGCGCAGGAGGAGATTTTCGGGCCGGTGATTTCGGCGATTCCCTTCAAGGACACCGACGAACTCATTCGACGCGCCAATGCGACGACGTTCGGATTGGGCAGCGGCGTGTGGACCCGCGACGTCAGCAAGGCGCATCATCTGGCGAAGTCGATCCGGGCCGGATCGGTCTGGGTCAACTGCTACCAGGCGATGGACCCTGCGGTTCCGTTCGGCGGCTACAAGATGAGCGGCTATGGCCGCAAGTTCAGGCAAGCAGCATCTGGAAGAATATCTCAACGTCAAGGCAGTCTGGATCAAGACGGGCTAGAACGGGATGCTTCGCGTTGAGTTGGCGCACCTGCATCGTGCCCCGGACGCAACGCAGCGCGCCGCTCTTGCGGCGTGGTGCGCTGCAGAGCCGGGGCCCATGTTTTGCGGCGAAGGTTTGCGGGTCCGGGCTCTGCGGAGCAGCGTGACCGGACGATGCTTCGCATCGCCGGGAGTACTACGCGTCCGGGACACGATCGCCGATCGCGTCGACCCGAACTCATCATGCGGCATTTTTCAGTTTTTCTTGGAACCGGCGATGTCGGATCGCAACGCCTGAAGGTCCTTGCGGACCGCGTTCGCCGCGGCGCGTTCGATCTTGCGGTAGCGCGCCACGAGCGAGGTGCCAAATGATGTCAGGACGGCGCCGCCGCCATTTTTGCCGCCAGTTTGCCGCTCCACGGCGGCGCGCCGGCAGATGCGGTTGATCTCATCGACCAAATCCCAAGCCCGCTTGTAGGACATGTCCATGGCGCGGCCGGCGGCCGAGATCGATCCGCACGCCTGGATGTTCTCAAGCAGCTGGATTTTGCCTGGCCCGATCCGGCCCTCGGTGTCGAGATCGATCCGCACGCTCAGGGACGGCAACGAATTGTCACTGGATTTCTGCATGGCAGGGTGTCCTCCGGTCCCGCAGGCGTGAGATTGCCATCTCGACCTTTTGCGAACAAAGTGAACCGGTTACAGAACCAGATCAACACAGATTTCCGGGGCAGACATGAATTTTCCAGCTTTGTTTTCGCCGCTGCAAGTCGGTCCGTACCGGCTCAACCATCGCGTGGTGATGGCGCCCTTGACCCGGATGCGGGCCGAGCGGTCGAGTTTCGCGCCGCGGCAGCTGAACGTGGAATACTACCGTCAGCGCGCGACGCCAGGCGGCCTGATCATCGCCGAGGCCTCGCCGGTGATGGCGACGGGGCGCGGCAATGCGGGCACGCCCGGCATCTATTCAGCGCAGCAAATCAGCGGGTGGCGGCAGGTCGCCGACGCCGTTCATGCCAAAGCTGGCCTGATCTTTCTCCAGCTCTGGCATGTCGGGCGGGTGTCGCATTCCTCGTTTCAGCCCGGCGGCGTGCTGCCGGTGGCGCCGTCAGCGGTGGCGATTCCCGATCTGACGACGATGACGGCGCAAGGCAAGCCTGCGCCTTATGAGACGCCACGCGCGCTTGAGACAAACGAGATCGCCGGTGTGGTCGAGAGTTTTCGTCAAGCTGCGCGCAACGCGCTCGATGCCGGGTTCGACGGCGTCGAGATCCATGGCGCCAACGGTTATTTGATCGAGCAATTCCTGCAGTCGCACACCAATCTGCGGACCGACCAATATGGCGGCTCGATCGCCAACCGCACCCGGCTGTTGCTGGAAATCACCCAAGCCGCGATCGAGGTCTGGGGCGCCAACCGCGTCGGCGTGAGATTGTCGCCCTACGGGGTCGCCAATGGCAGCGGCGAAGCCGACCCGATGCCGCTGTACAGCCATGCCATCCAGTCGCTCGATAGACTTGGCTTGGCTTATCTGCATTTCATCGAGCCCCGCAGCAGCGGCGCCGGCCGCGCCGAGGTCAACCATCAGAACGTACCTTCGGCGATGGCGCTGTTCAGGCCAATCTGGCGCGGGGTTCTCATTTCGGCCGGCGGTTTCACCGGCGAGTCTGCCAATGCGGCGATCACCGGCGGACAGGCCGATGCCATCGCGTTCGGCCGCATCTTCATTTCCAATCCGGACCTGCCGCGCCGGCTCAGCCACGGCTTTCCACTGACGCCCTACAACCGGGGGACCTTCTACGGCGGCGAGGAGATCGGCTATACCGACTATCCCGCTCATGATGAGTTGCAGCGGGTGTGAGAAAGCAACCGTAGCCCGGATGAGCGCGGCGATATCCGGGGCATCGCGTTCAGTCCCGGATGTCGCTGCGCCCATCCGGGCTACGATCCTCGCGGGCGAAAGGGAGCGCCGGTGACGACCAAACCAAAATCCGTTGCGCCGAGCAATCTCGCCGCGGGTCAATGCCTGTGCGGCAGGGTCGGCTTCGAGATCGACACGCCGGCGCGGTGGGCCTGGCACGATCATTCGGCGGCGAGCCGGCACGCGCATGGCGCTGCCTACGCGACCTATGTCGGAAGCTGGCGTAAACGCTTGCGGATCACCAGGGGCAAAGCTGCAATTACCCGCTTCGAGGACCAGGCCACCAAGACCGTGCGGAGTTTTTGCGCGCGATGCGGCACGCCGCTGTTTTATGAGCGCGCCCGTTCGCCGCATATGGTGAACATCCCGCGCGCCTTGTTCGCGGGCCGCACCGGCCGGCAACCGCTCTATCACATCGCCATCGAGGAGATGCAGGAATGGACCTATGCCGGCGAGCCGCTGGTGCCGTTGAAGGGCTTTCCCGGCGTGGTCTGGCAGCGCTCGAAAAAGAAAAAGCGCCTCGACCATGACGGGCTGTTCTGACATCTGAAAAAGCCGTTGCTGCACCGGTTCTTTAGGTGGCTGGCGATGCAGGGCAGCCATGATCGCCATCCATTGATCTCGCCCGCAGAGATCGGCCATGTTGTCCGCCATCCCTGTGGCGACGGCCACGGGAACGGGAGGATTTCATGAATCGCATCACCGGGCGCTCGGCGTTTCTCGCATTGCTCCGGGATGAGGGCATCACGCATCTGTTCGGCAATCCCGGCACCACCGAACTGCCGATCATGCATGCACTGAAGGAGCTTCCCGATCTCACTTATGTGACGGCGATGCAGGAAAGCCTGGTGGTCGCCATCGCCGATGGCTTCAGCCGGGCGTCAGGCCGTCTCGTCGCCTGCAATGTTCATGTGGCGCCCGGGCTCGGCAATGCGATGGGATTACACAATTCATCGGGGGAATCGTTGGGTTTGGCATTTGGTTCTGGCTGATCGTCCGCTGCTCCGTGGGCCGCGTCGCACCGTTCGGCCTGCTGCTTCCGGTGTTCGCCTTGATTTCGAGCGTGTTGTTCCCTGGCGACCGTATGACCCCCAGGTTGATGGTCGGTGGGCTGCTCGCGATCTCCGGCGTTGCTATTTCACAGGTAAGATCGACCGCTCGACCAATTTGAACTTTTTTCGAAGTTGCGTCGTGGCGACTTCCGAGTTTGGCACATCGCGTCGCTTAGTGCGGAGCAGCGATATGTCCGAAGCTGAAGGTAGACCGGACGCTGCTCCGGAGTGACGCGATCGACCCGGATATGACATCGGACCCATCGTGGTGCTTTCTATTTCGACATGCGCTGCTACCTTCGATGGCGCGACGCCTGAAGCGGCTTGTCCAAAGACCGGGAGAGAAAACCGATGTTTTCGCATGTGATGGTCGGAACCAACGACCTGGAAAAAGCCAAGGCGTTCTACGACGCGCTCCTCGGCACACTCGGCGTAGCGCCGGCGATGGTCGACCGCCATCGCATTTTCTATCGAACCAAGACCGGAGTTTTTTCGGTGTCGAAGCCAATCAATGGCCAGCCGGCGGCCCCAGCCAATGGTGGCACTATCGGGTTCGCCTGTAGCTCCCCTCAACAAGCAGACACGTGGTACGCCGCTGGCATCGCCAATGGCGGGAACTCCCTGCGAAGAGCCGCCGGGTGTGCGCGAAATACCCACGGGCAAATTCTATGTAGCCTATCTACGCGATCTCGACGGCAACAAACTCTGCGCCCTTCACCGGGTAGGCTGAACAGGATGTCCGTTCGTCCCGGGATAGATCGGACATCTACCGAAAGGCCCAATTAACTTGGCACGCTAGCGATGTAGCCCGCATGAGCGGAGCGATATGCGGGCTTTTCGTATCTCCAACCCATATACGCAACAGAGGTGGTGCCGTGCCGGGAGCCTATGTCAACGTGGTGTTCTATTTGCTGATCGTCGGCGCTGGGGTCAGCGTTGCGTTCCAGCAGGTCCTCAACGCAAACCTCAGGATGGAGCTGGGCTCTGCGTGGTGGGCCGGGTTTATCAGCTATTTCACTGGCACGCTGGCGATGCTGGCCATCGCCGTTGCGTCACGTGAACCGTGGCTCTCAGGAACAATGGCCGCGCGCACGTCGTGGGTTTCGTGGACCGGCGGGATGTTCGGCGCGATCTTTATTGCTACCGCGATCCTGATGGTACCACGCTTCGGCGCGGCGACGGTCCTTGCGTTGATTGTAGTTGGACAAATGCTCGGATCGCTGGCGTTCGACCATTTTGGCATACTCGGCATTCAACAACATTCGGCTAGTCCGATGCGCCTAGCGGGCGCAGCCTTTCTCATCCTCGGCGTCGTTCTAATTCGCTTATAAACGAGGCTGGGGCGCGAACTCATGGCAGCGGCCACTTGCTATTTAAAGACCAATTGGTCTATATATCGGCGATGAGCCACCAAACCCCAGTGCAGTTGCCCCGTGGCCGCCCCCGAAGTTTCGATACGGAAGCCGCTGTCGAACGCGCGATGGGTGTGTTCTGGTCGCGCGGCTATCACGCCACGGCGCTACCGGACCTGCTTCGTGCGACGAAGCTCTCGCGCGGCAGCCTTTACGCCGCTTTCGGCGACAAGCACTCGCTCTTCTTGCGTGCGCTTGATCGCTACGTTGCCAATGCCCTGACACGGATGGAGTTCGAGCTCGACCCCCGCAGAGAGCCGGTCGACGGCCTGCGCGCCTGCCTTGTCGGCTACGTTGACCGCACGAGTGGTGCGAATGGTCGGCGCGGATGCCTGCTGGTGGCCACAGCCATGGAACTGGCCGGCCATGATGCTGAGGTCGATCGTCGCGTCGGGAGCTTTTTCAAAGCCATGGAGGCCAGGTTGGCTGATGCACTTTCCCGTGCGAAGGCGACGGGGAAGTTGGCCGATGGTGTTGAGCCTGCAAGCGCCGCCCGAGTTCTCGTCTGTTTCGTGGAGGGGCTGCGCGTGGTCGGTAAGACGGCGCCGACACGGAGCACGTCGCAAGCCACCGTTGACGCTCTTCTCGACCGCTTCATCAGGTAGACAATTCATGGACGCCGCCGTTGTCGGCGCGTTGATATATAGACCGAACGGTCTCGAAATGGAAGATGCCATGTCTGCCATCCAGATCGTCTGCGCGGTGGCTGTCCCCTTGCTCTGGGGTTATCAGTTCGTGGCCATCAAAGTGGGCGTTATGGAGTTTCCGCCTCTCTTCTTCCTCGCACTGCGCTTCCTGGCCATCGCGCTGCTGCTTGTTCCGTTCGTCAAAAGGCCCACACGTCAACAGTTCGGCCCTATCGCAGTTATCTCGTTTTTCCTTGGTGGACTAAACTTCGGGCTCTTCTATGTTGGTCTTGAGCTCGGCTCGGGAAGCATGTCGGCCGTCGCATATCAACTCGCTACGCCATTCACCGTCCTGTTAGCTTGGCCGCTGCTGGCGGAGAGGCCGTCTCTCACTACGTCCGCCGGCGTGGTGCTTGCATTCGTCGGCGTCGTTGTGTTGGCAGCGGGGCCGGGCCTGTCGGCAAACGCGCTTCCGCTGCTGCTCGTAATTGGGGCAGCCTTCGGGTTCGCGGTGTCCAACGTTTTGACGAAGCGCTATGGCCCTTTTGATCCCCTGATGTTGATGGGGTGGTCGTCGCTGCTTACGGTGCCGCAGGTCGTGTTGATGTCGTTGCTCCTTGAGCACGGACAACTGGGGAGCCTTGTCACCGCGGATCAACGTGGTTGGCTGGCACTCGCCTACACAATTTTCATCGGAGGAATCGTCGGGTTTGGCCTTTGGTTCTGGTTGATCGCCCGTTGCTCCATGGGCCGCGTCGCACCATTCGGCCTGCTGCTTCCGGTGTTCGCCTTGATTTCGAGCGTGTTGTTCCTTGGCGACCGTATGACCCCCAAGTTGATTGTCGGTGGGCTGCTCGCGATCTCCGGCGTTGCCATTACGCAGCTAAGATCGACCGCTCGACCAATTTGAATTCGCGTCGTGGCGACTTCCGAGTTTGGCACATCGCGTCGCTTAGTGCGGCGCAGCGATATGTCTGAAGCCGAAGGTAGACCGGAAGTGACCAGCGCTGCTCCGGAATGACGTGATTGACCCGGGCTGTGTGAAAACGCTCACGCGCCGAGAAGCTGCAGAATTGTTTCTCTCTTTTCGTCTCTCGATGGCACCTGCCACAGCGGTTCTTTTCATATTCGGCGTAATCGAGACAAACGTTCTACCCGAAAGTTGGGCATCGGAGTTTTCACACAGCCTGGACCCATAGCGAACATGCAGCCAGCGCGGCAAAATGCCGCTTTGTTCATATTTCCAGCGTCACGGTATTCTTGCACCCTGGCGACGCAACAAGAAACCTTGGGGGTTACGCATGAGTGCTCGGCTTCTCCCACTTCTGATCCCACTAGCCGTCATTGGTTCGAACCTCGCGATGGCGGGTCCGGCAGAAAACGCTTTGTGCGACGCCTATGCCAGCGCCGCCATAACGACTGTGCAGCTAGCCATCCAACAGGGATGTGTGCAGGCCGACCACGGGCGCTGGGATCTCTCCTCTGACGATCATCGGAATGCCTGTCTTGCCTGGTCCACAGACCCACGAAACGGCGGCATGAATGCAATGAATGAAACATTCTGGAGAGGGCAGCAACTTTCACAATGTCTAGCGCAGAAGGCCGGGGTCCCGTCCCCTCTCAATTTTAGTGGCATCGGTCCATTCACGCCCGACAATGTACCCAACCTCGACGATTTTTGCCGTGGTTATGCATTTACCGCGGGCCAGCAGACAGCCAGTCACACTAACGTTCAGGGTGATCGGGTGATTGCTTCGGTGCAACTCTGTGGATTTTCCGGACCACGCTATGATGGAGATTTCGACCACCAACGTCTTACCTGCTTGGGCTGGGGAGCTCAATCCGGCCGTTCGGCTGGAGAGACGTCTGCTAACGAGACCAACGGGCGCACACAAGACATTATTGCCTGTGAAGTGAGGAATACGGCGACAACGACGCCGGTGACTCCGCCGCCGACGACTACAGCGACAGTTACGAAGGCGGTAACGATGTACAATGCCTGCCAAGGGCAAGATCTCTGCTATTTAAATCCCGGTGATACTCTGACAGTTGATCCCGCACCAAATTGCGGGGATTCCAAATGGACACAACTGACGGGGACCTCCGGCCAGTGTAACGGCAAGACTGGCTTCGTCTACAATGAGGGTGACCTAAGCATCCCGTAGTCGCGAACTTCGCTTCTAATCTGCCTTTCGATCCGCGCTTTTCCGCAGTCGAGCAGGAAGTTTTCGTGTCGTCTGCTTCATGTTCTTTCGGACGCGCCGTGTCGATGAAGCGCGGCTGTTGTGGGCGGTGACCTCGCTGGCGAGTTTCCGGGCGGCCATTCATGAAGCTGATTCCGCGCCTGGAATTGAATGGCTGAGGACGAATGTCCGCTAATGGCACATCGCGTCGGTTATTGCGGTGCGGCGATACGTCCTAGGGTTCGAACTCAATTGATCCAATAGGCGACGATGGCGGCGAGGTGGACGGCAGCCAAGAAATTTCTGGCAAGTTTGTCGTAGCGAGTTGCGACACGCCTGAAATCCTTGAGCCGGCAGAAACATCGCTCGATGACGTTGCGCCCCTTATAGGCGCGTTTGCTGAAGCTGTGGAGGGTAATCCTGTTGGATTTGTTTGGAATGATGGGCTTGGCACCACGATCAACGATTGCGGCGCGAAAGCCGTCGCCGTCGTATCCTGTGTCGCCAATGAGGGCAGACATGGGTGGCGAAAGCTTCCAAAAGGGCCGGCGCTGCGGCAATATCTGCGTCCTGGCTTGGAGTGAGATGAAATGCGCAAGGTAAGCAATCAGGGTCACTCAGCGCGTGGATGTTCGTGGCTGGCGCGCTTGCCACCACGCGTAACGGCCGATCGCCTGGTATCAAGCATCGGCCCTGGTTTACGGCGCTTGCGGAGAGGTGAGCGTTCGATCGAAGGTTGCGACCATCGCACTGCCAACAAAGTTACGCGAATGGTTTGGGCCTTGATGGCAAGCGAGCGAGCGATACAAGGAACCGTCGCGCTTGCGCAATGAACGAGCTTAGCGCCGAGCGATTGAAACGATTATAGAAGGTTGTGGAGGGCGAACGCAGTAATGCAGGGCCGGGCGATCCGCGACCAGCGTGCAGCCCGCATGTGCCAAGGCATCGTGAATGAGACCGCTGATAATGCGTCGGGACTCGTCATCGCGCGGAGGGCATGTATGGTTCAGTTGGTCATGATGGACGGCATCAAAAGGCTGAGCACATGGCTGCATCGACCAATGTTGCAAACGTGAAAAAAGTCCTTTGCGAACTCGGAGCCCCCGTGCACACATGGCAAATCGGCGTCAAGGGTATCACAACCGGCTAATTAGGTACAGACCCTAAGTTTGGGTTAGACCGGAAGCAGACCCAGCGGATTAGCACCGGTGTGCTCTCAGGACGCTGGACAGGAAGCTGGTACGAGCCAGACACACAATCGGTTTAGAGAACAAGGCGCCAAACCATTTACTCGTCAACGAACCATCGTTGTCGATCCAGGGGACCGGTGGCAGGTGCGGCAGGTAAGATGCATACGGCAGCACTTTCGAAAGCATTATTCTGCCCGGAAACTTTGCGAGGAAAGCCTTATTCATTCCGCCGTCCAGTCCGCTGTAGATTGGGGCGGCTGGCACGTTGTCTTTAAGCAATTGCGCGTATTCGAGGTCGTCGGCGCGTTGTTTCTCCAGCGCTGGCCGTGCGATTTTCGGATTCACGACAAAGGCGGGGCATTTATCGCTGGGATTGAACACAAGAGGATTCCGCGAATTTGGCGGAGGTTGCGCATCAAACACGTAGAGGCGATTGCACACATCCACCTTGGGTTCGAGATGCGTCGTCTCGAAGTGATCGTTGCCGATCTTGAGCATTTTCCAGAAGGCCACGCTCGGACTGTTTCGATGCCGCGCCAGATTCGCCGGCGTCAAGCGGAACGGATAAGCCTGGACCTGGAATGACGATCGGCCGCCGAGGAAGGAGTCGCGTGCCAGCGAATAGATCTCGCTTATCTGTTCGTCGGTCATGGCATAGCAACCGCTCGAGGAGCAGTCACCGTGGATCATGAGCAGGCTGCCGGCGCGGTTGTTCGCTTTGTCGAAGCTGTTGGGGTAGCCGACGTTGATCGCAAGATAGAAGTTGGAGTTGGGATTCATCAACTCGGGTGTAATGGTATAGAACCCCTCTGGAGCCTGACGGTCGCCCTCCAGCAACTTCGGCCCAAGATCGCCCGACCACCGACAGATCGGATAAGTCTTGAGGATCTGGAAACGGCCGGTGATGTCCTGTTTCCAGACTTCGAGCTCCGCCTCTTCCTTGAAAACGCGCACCAAGATGGGTGAATATTTTGGCATCCTGTTTTGTCTAAGCAGCGAGAGCAGCTCGGGCGGTAGCTCCCTTGTTGCCTTGGCCGGCAACTGATTGCTGTCTTCGCCAAGGCACATGACCGGCGTCAACACCGCGGCAAAAGCCGCCGCCAGCGCAAGCGCACGGAGCACCGTGGCGCGGATCATTGCTGTACCTCCGACATGGAACCTTTCCTATCTGGAGCCTGTAGTCGGTGGCTTTCGTAAGGCAAGCCCAGAAGGGTGCAGGCGCCGACGAAGTCCAGCTTATCGTCAACCTCAAGGCCGCCAAAGCGCTCGGTCTCACCGCGCCGCCTTCACTACTTGGACGCGCCGACAAGGTGATCGAATAGAGATGCCGTTTGCTGCGACGCTTGAGTCCGTTCATGGCACTTTTTCGGACCTGAGGCGATGTCGGACTTGAGTCCCGTTATGCGCACCAAAGTGGATCTCCGCCGGCCGCTCAAGCTTATGGCTTCACGCCCTCGCTGGTGGTGATTTGCCCGACGGGTCGCCTGGTGATTTGCCTGTCCAGTCCCGTTCGCAAAAATATTCCTATTCCCTTCTGACCCAAATCACCTGCATATCCCCCGCCGTCCCGCCTCACTCAGAGGGGCGTTTCGCGATCGTCACGGACGTTGGCGCGGGATGCGGTGGACGCAAGCGGCGCATTGACGAAGGCGCTTGGCATTGCGGACGGCGAAGTCGTGTGGTTCTGACGCCCCGACGCTGGCGTCAAGTTCTCAAGAAGCAAGCTTCTCGGGGATGACGGTGACAACAAAGCCCGGTCACCGGGAAGAGCACGAAGGAAACCGTTAAAACCATTGCGCGGGGAATGCCGGGTGATTCCGGCGTGACCGTGGTTTCTAACTCGTGTGCTTTTCTTTGCACACGAGGCCGCGGGCGCTCCGGGCGCCCGGCATTCCCTGCGCCCTCTTGGGCAGCACGGCGCCCTCTGATCGAAGAGGGCGGGACATCCACAGCAAAACTCGCGCGAAATGCGCGGCGAGATCGCGGATTCGTGTTTGCAAAAATTGGAGCAATGACGGCTTTTTCTCTTTCGTCGTCCCTGCGAAAGCAGGGACCCATAAGCTCTGGCGCTTGTGCATGTAAGCAGCGGTACAAAAAAGATGTCGACATGACCCAGAACATCATCGGCACGGAGTATGGGCCCCCGCTTCCGCAGGGACGACACCAGATTGGTTCGCGCGACTTGTTCGCTCACAGCAACGAACGCATCGCGACCTCTCTTCTACTCCGCCGCCTTCGCCGCCGTCACGCGATGGCGGTATTGCGCGGCGGGATGTGGGGCTGCTAAACGCGCGCGGCCCGCACCGAACAATTTTTCGCGCAAGGTGCCTTTCTGGTAGGCTTTCTTGTAACGCCCGCGGCGAACCAGTTCAGGTATCAGCATGTCGACGATATCCTCGAAATCCCCTGGCGAAATCGCAAAGGCGACGTTCAGGCCGTCGACGCCAGTTTGATTGATCCAGGCTTCGATCTCGTCGGCGACCTTCTCGGGTGTGCCGACCACCACCGGACCGATTCCGCCGACGCCGACATGCTGGGCGACCTCGCGCACGGTCCAGACCCGATCCGGATCGGCGCGGGTGATGTTGTCCATCGCAGTGCGGCCGGCGTCGTTCTCGACGTGGCGAACTTCCTGGTCGAGGTCATAGGTCGAGAAGTCGACCCCGGTCCAGCCCGACATCAAAGTGAGCGCGCCTTCCGGATTAATGTGCCGCCGATAGTCGGCGAACTTCGCCTTGGCTTCCGCTTCGGTGCGGCCGAGGATCACCGTCATCATGCTGAACATCAGGATTTCCGCCGGGTTGCGGCCGGCTTCCGCTGCGAGGGCGCGGATCGCGGCCACACGCGGCGCGACGACCTTAGCCGAGGGTCCCGACATGAACACGCATTCGGCGTGCTGGGCTGCGAACTTCCGTCCGCGCGGCGACGTGCCGGCCTGATAAAGCACCGGCGTGCGTTGCGGCGACGGTTCGCTGAGGTGAATGGCGTCGAGCCGATAATTATTGCCCTCGTGACGGACGCGATGCACCTTGGAAGGGTCCGCGAAAATTCCCCGCGCGCGGTCGCGCAGCGCCGCGTCGTCTTCCCAGCTTCCTTCCCAGAGCTTGTAGACCACCTCCATATATTCGTCGGCGACATCGTAGCGGTCGTCATGCGCGGTCTGTCTGTCCTTGCCGGCGCCGCGCGCGGCACTGTCGAGATAGCCCGTCACCACGTTCCAGCCGATCCGTCCTTCGGTGAGATGGTCGAGCGTCGACATCCGCCGCGCGAACGGGTAGGGCGGCTCATAGGACAGGGTGCAGGTCACGCCGAAGCCGAGATTTTCGGTGACGGCGGCCATCGCGGAGATCAGCAGCAGCGGATCGTTCACCGGCGTTTGCGTGGCGTTCCGCAGCGCCGCGTCCGGACTACCGCCAAACACATCATAGACGCCGAGCACATCCGCCAGGAAAAGACCATCGAACCGCCCGCGCTCCAGCGTCCGCGCCAGATCGATCCAGTACGGCAGCCGGTTATAATCGGCGGTGCGGTCGCGTGGATGGGTCCACAGCCCCGGCGATTGATGCGCGACGCAATTCATGGCGAAGGCGTTCAGCCGGATTTCTTTTTTCATGATCGACGACTTTCAGCGCACGCATGACCGCCGCGCGAGAGAACGATGAAGAGCGAGAGATTCATGGCCGGCCTGCTTGAACGGTATTTTGTCGCACGCCGGGTTACAGCCGGAAATTGTTGCATTCCGGCCGGCTTTGGCAAGGTTAAATTCTTGCGTATCGGTGACCGCCGAAGACGATTTATGCGCTTGTTCCGGCGGAAGAGAGAATAGATTTTACCTCGGGCTCGGTCTGCAATTCGTGGATCAAGTTTTGGCACCTTGGGTATGGTAGGCGTCGCAGTCACGCCGTGACGACAGGAGAACTCGGTTGGATCGAATTGCCTATATCAATGGTTCGTTCGTGCCCCTGGCAGACGCCAAGGTCTCGGTGCTCGATCGCGGCTTTCTGTTTGCGGACGGCATTTATGAGGTCGCAGCGGTGCTGGATGGCAGACTGATCGACAATGCCTCGCATCTGGCGCGACTGGAGCGCTCGGTGAGCGAGATCGCGCTGGAGTTGCCGGAAACGCTGCCTCGAATACAGGAGATTCAGAAGCAGCTGATCGCGCGTAACCATCTCGTCGATGGCCTGGTCTATCTGCAGGTGACGCGCGGCGCTGATACTGGACGCGACTTTGCGTTTCCCAAGGACGTCAAGCCGACGCTGGTGATGTTCACCTCGGCCAAGGATATCGTCGAGGCGCCGGCAGCGAAAACCGGCATCGCGGTTATCACCGTGCCGGATATCCGCTGGGCCAGGCGCGACATCAAAAGCGTGGCGCTGCTGGCGCAGGTGCTCGCCAAGCAGGTCGCGGCGCTGGCAGGTGCGGGCGAAGCCTGGATGATCGAGGACGGCATGGTGACCGAAGGCGGGTCGTCATCGGCCTTCATCCTGACGCAAGATGACGTGCTGGTGACGCGACATAATTCCAGCGCGATTCTGCCCGGCTGCACGCGCAAGGCGGTGGTGGCGCTGGCCGAAGAACGTCAGCTTCGGGTCGAGGAGCGGCCTTTTTCGGTTCAAGAGGCCATGGCCGCGAAAGAAGCCTTTATCACCAGCGCCACGCTGTTCGTGCAGCCGGTGGTGTCGATCGACGGAACGGCGATCGGCGACGGCAAGCCGGGTCCCATGACCAATCGCTTGCGTGCGATCTATCTGGATTTTGCCCGTGCCACAGCGCAGTGATCGTCGCTGTCGCATTGGGCGACTACAAGAGTCGAAAAAGCCCCGGACGGGACCGGGGCCTTTCGTTTTGACGCTTGAGATCAACGACCGGCGGGCGCCGAGAATCCGCCGCTGTATCGCGACCCGTCTGACTGCACCGCAATTTGGGCGGGCGGGACGTAAGCGTTGCTGTTTCGGAATTGCTCGCTTGCCGGCGCGCGATCCACTTTTCGCGAGTGGTGTTCAGCGGCATCGGCCATTTGCACGGTCAATGCACCGATCAGCGACGCACCGAGGATGGTGAGGATTGTTTTTCGCATCGTCTATCTCCCTTTTTGCTTGCGCATTTCGCTCGGCATGTGCGCCAAGCCTCCCGCGCGTTGCGCATTTGGCGACGTTTCGGCGATTTGATAATCGGGGGAAAAGCGGAAAGACTATCAATCAGGAGTGGATAATCTCGCGCCGAGCATCAGAAGCCGATCGAACCGTATTCCTGACAAGGGACGTGGCAGGCACGTCACGGCTTAAGGATCAACTTCTGGACTCGCCAGTTCAACAATTCGGCCGTGTAGACCACATTCTCCGACGGACATGCCAGCGCGTGGATCCAGCCGAATTGTTTCAACTGCTTGCCCGACTGGCCGAGCATGCCGAGCACCTTGCCCTCGAGGCTGAGTTTGTAGATGCGGCCGGGCCATGCGTCCGACGTGTACAGCACTTGATGGGGCGGGGGCGTGATGCAGACCGTCCACGGCGCACCGGGCGCAAATGTACCGATGGCGATCATCGCCTCGTCGGGTATTTTTCCGATCGCAGGTTTGGCGTCCGGCGGCACCGGCACGTCGATGGTAAACTGGCGCTGGAATTTTCCTTCGCCGTCGAACACCTGAATCCGCCGGTTGCCGCGATCGGCGACATAGACATTGCCGTTGGCGTCGGTTGCGATCGCGTGTGGGGTGTTGAATTGACCGGGTTCCTTGCCGCGCTCGCCCCACGACTTCAGCCAGTTGCCGTCCTTGTCCACCTTGGCGACGCGCGAATTGATATAGCCATCGCTGATAAACGTGTTGCCGGCCTTGTCCCAGGCCACGTCAGTGACCTGACGAAATCGGCCATCCTCAGCGGGCAGTGGCGGCTTGGGATGCTTCAACGGGCCGGCCTCTTCGTCGGAAGCTTCCTGCTTGCGACCGAACACCATGACGACGCGGCCCTCGGGATCGAACTTGATCACCATGTCGGAACCCTTGTCGGTCACCCAGATGTTATCGGCAGGGTCGATCTTGACGCTGTGGCCGAACGACCAGGCATAAAGGTTTTTGCCGATTTCGCGAACGAACTGGCCTTTGGCATCGAATTCCAGCAACTGCGTCGCCGCCGCGGCGTAGGCGGGGCCGCTGGTGTTGCCCCGCGAAAGCACGAAAACATGCCCCTTGGAGTTGACGGAAACACCGGACACTTCGCCGAAATACATGTTGGGCGGCAAATGAAGCGGATCGGGGATCGAATCGAAGGCGATCGAGGGCACCGCCTGCTGCGCGAAAGCCGGTGGTCCGACCAAGAACAACAACGCGACAAGCCACTGCTTCATGAAACCTCCCTGGAGCGCACATTTGTTTTTTTTGCGCTTGAAAATGCTAGTCCACGGCGAGTCCCGGCGTCTATGGCTGCGAGTGGCTGTCGCATTATATCGGTTCATCGTCCGGCGCATGGCACGCCAGAACACGAGTTCGTGTTTCATCGTAGGAACGCACAACGAGAAGGAACGCTTGCAAAAAGCGATGCGGGATGCAGGGATCACAGTCAAATAAAGACGGCGCGGGCGTGCACCGCAATAGCGATCCTAAATTTGCTGCCCTCTCATTTCGGGAAAATTCGCCGAGCATGGGCGTTGCGGAGAAAGCATCTTGATCTACATCCGGCAATGAAACAGCCTTGGGCCGCACCAAGAAAGAACTTCAGCCGCTAGTTTGAACCCGAGGAGAAAAATGATGTCCGGCATGATACCGCGCACGCTGGCGGTGGCTTGTTTCGCTTTGGTCTGTTTCGCCTTGCCAGCATCGGCGCAGGAGACCATCCGCATCCGTGGTACGATCGAAAGTGTCGAAGGTCCGGTTTTCGTGATCAAGAATCGCGACGGCGCCGAGATCAAACTGACGGTCACCGACAATCCGCTGTTCGTTGCGATCGTAAAAGCGACGATGGCGGACATCAAGCCGGGCATGTTCGTCGGCTCAACGGGAATGACACAGCCCGACGGCACCCAAAAGGCGATCGAAGTGCATATCTTTCCGGAATCGATGCGTGGCACCGGCGAAGGCCATTACGACTGGGACCTCAAGCCGCAGACCAAGATGACCAACGCCAATGTCGAACAGACCGTCGCCGGGGTCGACGGACAGATGCTTTCCGTCAAATACAAGGATGGCGAGAAGAAACTGCTGGTCACGCCGGAGACCGCGGTCGTCACCTATGTCATCGGAGACCGAAACGACCTCAAGCCGGGAACCAAGGTTTTTGTCGGCGCCGGGAAAAAGCAGCCGGACGGAACCGTGCAAACCCCACGCATCACCTATGGCAAGGACGGACTGACGCCGCCGATGTAAGCGCGGCGCGGTCGATAGGCCCGGCGAAGCAAAACAGTTTGTGTAGCCGGTCGCTTGGATGGGTGGCCATGTCAGCGTCGTCGGGCAACGGCGCTGTGCAACGTCCGGGACAAAATGTCGCGCAAGCCTTGGCCTGCACCGCAGTGCAGCGGCGAATTCGCTGGACGCCCTAACTATCCGATCTTAAATCGGTTCCAGAAAAATCAGCCGCGAATTGTCGGCCCCAAGCTGGAGAGCGCCCATGTGGGTCCTGTTGCTGTTGCCATTCATTGGCCTGCTGTGGGTACCATTCTACAATTTTGAGGAACCGGCGCTGTTCGGCTTTCCGTTTTTCTACTGGTATCAGCTCGCTTGGGTGCCGATCAGTTCGCTGCTGATCTGGCTGGTCTACCGCAGGCAAACACCCGACGAAGCTCCGTAAGTTTGCAGGTTCCCGGAAAGCAGTATTATGGCCGATCAAATTGACTGGATCGCTCTCGCGGTATTTCTCTTTTTCTTTATCCTTGTCACAGTGATGGGATTCTTCGCTGCGCGCTGGAGATCCGGCCCGGTCAGCGAGCATCTCGACGAATGGGGACTGGGCGGACGGCAATTCGGCACCTGGATCACCTGGTTTCTGGTCGGAGGCGATTTCTATACTGCCTACACCGTGATCGCGGTGCCGGCGCTGGTCTATGCAGTCGGCGCCTACGGCTTCTTCGCGCTGCCTTATACCATCATCGTCTACCCCTTTGTGTTCGCGGTGATGCCGGTTTTGTGGAAGGTGGCGCATTCCAACGGCCACGTCACCGCCGCCGATGTGGTTCTCGGCACCTATCAATCGCGCGGCCTCGAACTCGCCGTTGCGCTTACCGGCATGATCGCCACCATGCCCTATATCGCGCTGCAGCTGATCGGGATGGGTGTGGTGATCAAGGCGATGGGCCTGACCGGTGAGTTGCCGATCGTCGCCGCCTTCATCATTCTGGCGTTGTACACCTATAGCTCCGGCTTGCGCGCGCCGGCGCTGATCGCCTTCGTCAAGGACATCATGATTTATATCGTTGTGTTGGTGGCGGTGGTCGTGGTTCCGGCTAAGCTCGGCGGATATGGCGCGGTGTTCGCTGCAGCCGGCGATGCGTTCGCGGCCAAGGGTGGCGCCACCGGTCTGACGTTGAAGCCGTCGCAAATGTTGCCATACGCGACGCTGGCGCTGGGGTCGGCGCTGGCGGCCTTCATGTATCCGCACACCCTGACCGGGATTTTCGCGTCGAAGTCTGCCGATACCATCCGCAAGAATGCGGTGCTGCTGCCGGCCTATACGCTGCTGCTCGGCCTGATCGCGCTGCTCGGCTACATGGCCTATGCCGCGAACATCAAGGTGACGTCTAACAATGACGTGGTGCCGACGCTATTCAAGGTGCTGTTCCCGTCATGGTTCGCCGGTTTTGCGTTTTCGGCGATCGCGATCGGCGCGCTGGTGCCGGCCGCGGTGATGAGCATAGGCGCCGCCAATCTGTTCACCCGCAATGTCTGGAAGTCTTACGTTAATCCCGATATCAGCCACGCCGGAGAAGCTGCGGTTGCCAAGATCGCGTCGCTGGTGGTTAAGCTCGGGGCTCTCGCGTTCATTCTGTTCCTGCCGACGCAATATGCCCTTGATCTGCAATTGCTCGGCGGATTGTGGATTTTGCAGACTTTCCCCGCACTGGTGTTCGGGCTGTTTACACGGTGGTTCCGCGCCGAAGGCCTGCTACTGGGGTGGGCGGTGGGAATCATTTGGGGATCTTGGACGGCATGGAGCAACGGGCTGAAGCCGCTCGCGAGCATTGATCTCGGCGGCGTCAGTTATGTGTTTTATGTCGGGCTTGGCGCTCTCATCCTCAATGTCGTGGTGGCAGCCGTCACGACGGTCATCGTCGCGCGGATTTCGCCTCGCAGCGCGATGGCTCGATCCTGAGGTCCCCGGTCTCGCCTGGATGAATCAAGTCTTTTGGTTTGTCGGTGGAAGTCTCGGCAACGAACCGATTGCGCAAGGTGCCGATGCCGCTGATCTCGATCTCGACGACATCGCCCGCCCTCAGGTCGGGCGAGGCGCCGTCGGTTCCCATCCAGATCACGTCACCCGGCCACAGCGTGAAGTACTTCGTCAGTTCGACAATGAAAGGCTTGATGCCGAAGATCATGTCATTGGTGCGGAAACGATTGCTCTCCTTGCCGTTTACTTTCACGATGGTTTCCATGTTGTCGAGATCGACTTCGGTCTCGATCCAGGGTCCCATCGGCTTGAAGGTGTCGGCGTTCTTGGATCGCCACAGCCCGCGATCGGCCTTCTGCCAGTTGCGCTCGCTGATGTCGTTGCCGATAGTGTAGCCGAACACGCAGGACATCGCGTCGGATTCAGTGAGGTGTTTTGCCTTCTTGCCGATGACCACGACCAGCTCGCCCTCATAGTGAATCTTTTCGGTGGCGGTTGCCGGAATCACGACATCCTCATCGTGCGCGATCAGCGCGTTCTGCGCCCGATAGCCGATCTCGGGCCGGTCCGGAACGTTGGGCACCTCGCCGCGCTTGTCCGCCGCTTCCTTGAGATGCTTGAGGTAGTTCAGGCCGACGCAATAGAAGGTACGCGGGACCAGCGGCAGCTCAAACTTGACGTCGGTCAGGGAATACGAGCGCTGCGCGCGCTGCCATTCACCGAACGGCTCACCGCTGACCGCGACCACGCGGTCGCTTTCGACAATGCCCCAGGAAGTCTGTCCGTTCGCGGTGAACTTCAGCCAACGCATCTGTGTTTCCCTTATCCGGCCGCAGCCTGTGGCGAAGTTTTCCAGGCGCCGGCAACTGGGCGCCGTAGACCGAGGTTCTCGCGCAAGGTCTTGCCGGCATAATCCTTGTGAAACAGACCGCGCCGCTGCAATTCCGGAACGATGTGGCGGACGAAATCCGCATAAGACCCCGGCACATAGGTCGCCGCGATCACAAAGCCGTCGCAGCCTCGGCCGGCAAACATTTCCTCAAGCCGGTCGGCGATTTCCTTGGGGCCGCCGACGATCGCGTCCTGGGTTTGGCCGCGACCGCTGAAGGTGATGAAATCGCGCGCGCTGGGATTGGTCTTGCCGCTGGTCTTGAGTACGCCGTCGCGGATGCCAAGGATGCCCTGCATGCCCTGAAGCTCTTCGGTGGTCAGCGGCTCATCGATGCCCTTGGAGGCGAAGTCGTAGTTCAGTCCTTCCGACAGCAACGAGAGCGCATCGATCTCCAGCGGCAGCTTTTCGATCAGCGCCATCTTGTCTTCGGCCTCGGATTTGGTGGCGCCCGGCACCGGTGTGATGAGATTGCAGAGAAACATCTGATCCGGATCGCGGCCGGCCTTTGCGGCCTCATTTCTGATCGCGTCATAGCCTTGCTTGGCGCTCGCCAGGTTGCGCGCCGCGGTGAATATCACTTCGCCCCAGCGTCCGGCAAAACGCTGGCCACGGCCGCTGGCTCCAGCCTGAATAATGACGGGATGGCCCTGCTGCGAGCGCGGCACCGTGAACGGCCCGCGTGATTTGAAGAACTGCCCGTTGTGATCGAGGCGCTTGACCTTGTCCGGGTCCGCAAACCGGCCGCTGGTCTTGTCGATCAGCAATGAACCGTCTTCCCAGGAATCCCAATGGCCGAGCACCACCTCCATAAATTCGTCGGCGCGGTCGTAACGGAAATCGTGATCGAGATGAGCGTCCTTGCCCATGTTGTGAGCTTCGCCGTCATTGACCGAGGTGACCACGTTCCAGGCGGCGCGACCCCCGGTCATCAGATCGAGGGTGGCGAACCTGCGGGCGACATCGAACGGTTCGTAATAAGTGGTCGAGCAGGTCGATGCGAGACCAAGCTTTTCAGTAGCCATGCCCATCGCGGTCAGGACCACGATGGGGTCCATCTTCACGCAGCGGATGCCGTATTCGACAGTGTGGGCGTGATCGTTGCCGTAGCGATCCGGCATCGCGAGGCGGTCGTCAAAAAACGCCATGTGAAATTTTCCGGATTCCAGAATCCGGCCGATCTCCTGATAATAGTCCGATGACATCGAATCGTCGCGCAACTCCGGATGACGCCACGAGCTTGGAAGGTTGGTGCAGTTCTGCGCTTGCAGGAAGCCAACTAATGCCATTTGCCGCGTCATTTGGAGCCTCCCGGTTGCGCCGAATTTCGCTGGAACATCGGTTTTATAGATCGAGTTCGGCAGCCAACTTATATTCGCCAGCCAGCGCGCGCAGCCTATCCCAGGTCGCGTCTTCGATATCGATGCCCGCGACCTTGCGCTGCTGCTCACGGATATGTTCGACCTCGCCGGGATAGAACACGCCGCTGGATCCCTCCGACGCCGGCGTCGCCTTGAGATAGCGGGCGAATTCGGCGACCTCCTTCTTGAAATCCTTCAGCGGACGGAACGCCGCGACATTGAACACCGCCATGAAGCATCCATCATTATGCCGGCCGGTCGGCTCGACCCCAAAGCCCAGGCCCGTGAGCAGTCCGCACAGCACCTCAACCATCGCTGCAAGGCCGCTGCCCTTGTAGCCTTCGGTGCCGCCGAGCGGCAGCAGCGCGCCGCCGTTGCGGAATTGCCGGGGGTCTGTGGTTTGCCGTCCTTCGCGATCGACAATCCAGCCGGCGGGAATATCCTCGCCGCGGGCGGCGGCAAGCTGGATCTTTCCGGCGGCGACCGCTGATGTCGCCATATCGAGATAGAAAGGTGCCTCAAGGTCGGACGGTACGGCGATTGAAATCGGATTGGTGCCGAGCCGCGCCTCGCGGCCGCCGAATGGCGCGACGGCTTTGGGCGAACGGCCGGAATCGGCGGTGGCCAGCCCGATCATGCCTTCTCGCATCGCCATCATGGGATAAGCGGCCAGCCGGCCGACATGGCTTTGTCGAAACACCGTGCAGGCGGCGACGTTGGACGTCTTCGCCTTTTCGATCGTCAGCGCCATCGCCTTGGCATTGACATGAAAGCCGAAGCCCCAATGGCCGTCGATGACTGTCGTAGTCGGCGATTCCTGCACAATGGCCCACTTCGCACCGGGGACGATGTGTCCGACCTTGATGCGGTCGATATAGGTCGGGATTGCGATGACCCCGTGCAAGTCATGGCCCGCAAGGTTGGCGTTGACGCAACCGATCGCCACGGCGTTGGCTTCTTCGTCGGACGCGCCGGCGGCCTTGAGAAGCGCAGCGCCTATGCGCGTGAGACGGTCGGCCTTGACGATCGCCATGGGAGTTCCTCTTTCAACGCCGGCGCGGCGGTCGGATTCCATCAGGCGGAATTCGAATGCCTCGCTTTGCCTGGGAAATCGTCAGGCCACGGCAGCGATGTCTGATCGGCGAGCGATCGAAGGAACACTTCCGCACCGAGCGCGCAGGTTGAGCCTTCCGGCATATTCAGGCTCGAACACCACTCGGCTGGCATTGCTTGCCGTACACCGCGTGCCTCAAATGCCGGGCCCCACCACCAGGCCGGGGCCGGCGACCTGTCTTGCTCCGGGACCGCGCGCCATTGCGCGAATTCGCGCACGGCGCGTTCGAATTGCAGATTGACAGCCTGATGCATGATTGTCTCCAAACCGTCGACTTATCAGCCTGGACGGTAATAGCATCGCCCGCAATGGATTTGTCCGTCCCGGCTATTTCTCCTCGACCGGAGTCGCAGTCGCCGGACCTTCGCCCATGATCAGCAGAACGGCATCCTCATCTTTGGCGCCGTCCCAATGCACCTGCTTGCCGAAATGCGTCACAAAACTGCCAACCGGCATCGGGGTGGTGTTGGCGGGATCGAATTTTGGGCCGGAGCCAACCCACCAGGTGCCCTGAAGCACGACGATGAAGCGATCATTGGGATGGAAATGCGGTCGGCTGAAATGATCGCCCTTGGTCCATTTGTTGTAGACGGCATAGAACCCGGGCTTCGTCGGATCGCCGACCAGGACCGCCATTTGCGCGCCCTCGGGGCCGACCGGGCCCCACTGAATCTGGTCCGGCAGCTTGTAGATCACCGCGGCGGGATCGAGTTCGGCCGCCGAACTGATGCCCAACATGCCGGCGAGAGAAATCGGAACCACGAAGTATCGCCAAAACCGATTGGGGGTTGTCATGGTTTCCTCCGCCAATGCATGCGTGAGCTGAAATCGCAGGCGTAAGCTCATCTCATCATTGCGCCATGCTAACCGGCCCGGTTGCCGCGGTGCAAGGCGCGCCCCCGCATGCATCCCGTGTAAGGTGTGGGCCCAACGCAGTTGTAATCGGAAAAGCTGCGTTTTCGTCTATTTCTTTATTTGACGCGTTTTCTTCACGCGAACCGGTATCCATCCCGGATCAAGTCCGGGGCAGGCTTTCGCTGGAAAACGCTCTAACTGCGAAGGTCGTGGTTCGTTGCGCGCTCGGAAAGGACTTCGGATCGACGCGCTAGCCGTGTGGCGTTGGACCCGTGTTTGTCGATCGGCTCTTGTCGAACAGCAGATAAAGCGCCCGGGGATTGGTGGTCAGATAGCGCCAGAACAGCCGGCGCGGCTCCAGCCAGATCCGCCATGCCCATTCGAGCCCCATGTGCTGCATCCATTGCGGGGCCCGGGGACGACTGCCGGACAGGAAGTTGAACAACCCGCCGGAGGTCTTGATGATGCCGACATTAGACAGTCGCGGGGTAAATTCCTCGACAAAGGCCTGTTCATAGGGAACGCCGAGCGCCACCCACAGATAATCCGGTGCCAGCGCGTTGATCTCATCGACCTTGGCTCGAAGCAGGTCAGCCTTTAGATAGCCGTGTGAACGCCCGACGATCTTCAAGTCGGGATACATCTTCCGGACATTGGCGACCGCGGCGGCGTTTTCCTCTTCATCCGCGCCGAACATATAAAACGTCAACCCGGCCGCGGCGGCCTTGCGCGCGACGACGTGAAACAGATCGGTGGTTGCAACGCGCTCCGGCAATGGCGTCGATGACTTCAAGCGCGATACGGCGACCAGCGGCTGCCCATCGGCATTGATGAGATCGGCGGCGCGGAACAAGCGTCCGGTCATCGGCTCGGTCGAGCAGCGCGCCAGCACTTCGCCGTTGGCGGATGTCAGATAAAGCGGGCGGCCGACCCGGCGCATGGGGAATACGAGGTCGATCATGAAATTGGCGGTCTGCTCGATGTCGAGCACGGCGAGGCGCAGGCCGCCAAGCGTGATCCGGGGCACACCGGCGGTGGCGGCCCTTCCAATCGGATTTGCGCGGCGCTCAAGCATATTGTCTGTCTCGCTGACGATTGGCGCTCGCGGGGCGAAGTTCGCTGAGGACGACGCCGATCAGCTTGCGCTGGGCGCCGCCGAGTTCGGTGATGATGTCTTCCATGCAGTTGTTGATGTCGAGGTTCGCGGGCAGCACCGCGACGAGGCCGTCGACGATGTCGAGCAGCTTGCGATCGGCTGCGTTCCATGGCGTCTGCGGGCCGTCAAGGATCACAAGATCATAGCCACCGGCGGCATGCGCCTGCGCGACTGCTTTGCGGATGGCGTCGCTGGCTTTGGCATCGGAGCCCTTGACCGCTGGCAGGATCGAGATTCCGTTCGCGGTCTTGATCGCGCGGGAAGCCTTGGTGCCCATACCGAGCCAACGGCTACGGCTGGTCTCACTCTTGCCGAGGCCATTCAGCCTGTTCGAGAGTGCGTGCCTTGCATGATCGGCGTCGATCATCAGGACTCTGGCGCCGTCGCGGGCGGCTGCGAGCGCGACATTCAAGGCGGCGATGGCTCGAACCTCGCCGGCGCCCGCGCCGATGATGGTCATGACCGGCGCTACATTCCTGGTCGAACGTTTCGCCAGCAGCATGTGCATCTCGCGCATGGCGTTGAGGAAACTCGTCATCGGGAAGCCCATGCGCGGCGTCGGCCAGCCCATCCGCGTCAGGTCGGGAATCCCGCCGATTGCCATGATTCCGCCGAGGGTCCGCACCACGTCGGATTCCTGCAGCCGTGCGATCAACGGCTTCTCGATCAATGCGACCGCCGCTTGCGACCGAGGCCGATCTACGGCCGCCGGTTTTGGCGGCGGAGCCGGTGTCTTGACTTCGGAATCAATCGACTGCGGTTCGATGGCCTCGGACGACAATCTTTCGGTTGCGACAACCCAGGCGACGGCAGCGAGCCCACCGAGAATGAAGCCGATCAACGCAAGCAGGTTCATTGCCGGAGGAAATATCCGACGCTGCGGCACGGTGGCTTCGCCGATAATGCGCGCACTCGAGGTGTTGAGGCCTTCCTGTTCCTCGGTTTCGCGCGAGCGCTTGAGAAATGACTGATAAACGTCGCGGCTGGCTTCCACGTCGCGCTCGAGTTCACGAAGCCGCACGGAAGCCTGGCTCATCTGGACGCTCTGGCGCTTCTGCGCATCAAGCGCCTTGTTCAGCGAGGCCTCGTAGTCGCGGGCGCGGGTCAGATCGTTTTTCGCTGACTGCGCGAAGCGCTGGACCTCTTCGCTGATGGTCCGGCGCAGGTCTTCGACCTGCTGCTCCATTTGACGCAGCGACGGATGCAGCGGTCCCAGCTCGCCGGCCATCTCGGCATAGTGTTTGCGCGCTTCGGCATATTGCGCGCGTAAATTCGCGATCGTCGGAGATTGCAGTGCTTCGGGAATGGCGCCGGCATCGCTCGAGGCGCGGCGGCTGGCCTCGATCTGGTCGTATTTGGCTTGCGCGTCGAGCGTCGCTGCGCGCGCCGCGGCAAGCCGCTGATTGCTCGCCGAAAGCTGCTGGTCGCTGATCAGGGTGTCCTGAGTGCCGACGAAATCGTTTTGCGCCTTATAGACCGCAAGCGTGTTCTCGGCGTCGCGAAGCCGTTGCTTCAATTCCTTGAGGCGGCCTGACAGGTCGGTTGTGGCCCGCCGCGCCGCCGTCGATTGCGAGTTTTTCAATTCCGTCAAATACGCGTTGGATAGCGCGTTGGCGAGCATGGCCGCCTTCGCCGGATCGTACGACCAGACCTCTATATCGACGATGAAGCTGCGATCCGTCTTCTTCACGGTGATGTGACGGTTCAAGGTTTCCAGCGCCGCCATCTGCCCGAGTTTGGTTGCGTCCGGAGAACGGCTTTCGATCCCGAACAGGCCAAGCAGCGATGCCATCTTGCTCCTGGATTCGCCGAACTCCGGGTCTTTGTCGAGGTTGGTATTCTGAATCACCTGCAGCAGCACGTTGTTCGAGGTGATCAGGCGGGCCTGGCTTTCAACCACCATCGCAAGACCGGAAACATCCTGGGCACGCGGCGTAAGTTCGCGGTCGACCAGTTGCAGTTCTCGGGGATCGACATAGAGCTGGGCGGTCGCTGAATATTTTGGCGTAAAGCTTTTGCCGATGGCGACAGCGGCGCAGGCGCCGATCAGTGCGGCCGCTGCGATCGCGACCTTTCGCCGCCACAGCAGACGGACCAGTTCCAGCAGGTTGAAACCCGCGGAAGCTCGCGCGCGCGCCGGCCGATCGTCTTGCTTGGCCTGATTTATCGGTTGATCATAGATCAGCATGGGCCCCAGCTTCCATTCGAACTGCCGCACGCATCGGCTGAGGGATTATTCTTCGGGTCACGCCAAACCCGCACGGTTTCCGCGCGGAACAAACGCCACTAGAAAAATTAACCATGCTCAGTGAGGGACTATTCACTGAAATGGCAAAAAAAGCGTTTAAGCCCGCGCGCATAGTAGCGCCTCCGCCATGCTCAAACTGCGGATTTGCCGGCGCGACGCCGCCTGAAGGGCATGGCTCAGGAGGGCTGGCGAGCAGCCGTAGGAACTGGGCTGCTCGGCGACATCGTGGCCATAGAAAATTAACCATCCATTAGTGTTTTGCGTCTCGTCCATCGCGCGGTCGATTTCGTCGCGGTCGATGCATTGATCGATCAAGGGTATCGCGCGGAGGAATTGCAGGTCCACCGTGCCGTTGTTTACGCCCGGCACGATGCTGCGACAGGATCGAAACGCGGCCTTGAGCTGGTGCTTGCGTCCGAATGACCCATAACCGAACGGATAGGCAAAGTTCTCGATCTTAATGGAAGGATCGATCGACAAGAGATATCGGCGATTGTCCTCGATCTCGATAGCCAACGTCGCCGCATCGAGATCGCAGGTCCGCTTGTGGGAGAAGGTGTGACAGCCGATTTCATGGCCTTTTTGGTGCAAGGCGATGAGGTCCGAGGCGTCGACAGCCTCCCAGTTGGGCGACGATGCCAAACCGACCAGGCTGCCAGAGACATAGAAGGTGCCCCGCGCATTATAATCTTCGAGAATTCCCGCGCCGGTCGTTGCGGCGTTCTTCGGAATATCGTCGAAGGTGAAGCTGACCATGGGGCTTTCGTTGCGCAGCCGGAAGGGTTCGATGCGCAAATGCGTCGCCAACCGATGGCTGATCTTTGCCTTTGCCGCCGACCACATCGCCTTCATCGTTTCAGCGCTTTCGCAATATCACGTGATAGTCGCCGTGTCGGACGTCGATCTTTCCCGGAAGCACAGAATTGATGACCCGCGCCATAGTATCGATCAGGGCGGCCAATACCGGCTTGCGCGCCCGCATCTCCGGATAACGCGGGCTCTCATATTGTTTCCGATAGATCGTCTGAAGCCCGTGGGTCTTGGCGAAGCTCTCGAGATTTGAAAGCGTGACCAGCGGGTGGAAGAAGGTCGGAAACGGCGGGTGGCCGGGCTGACCGGCCGCTTGCTCGCCACGTACATACCGATAGAACCAAACATGGAACCAGTGCGGCGAATACTTGGTAACGACGCCGGAAAGCGATCTCGGGTTCGGGGCGCCGATCAGGATCAGGCCGCCTTGTTTCAGCGACTCGCAAAAACCGACAAGTGCTGCCTCGACATCGGCGAGATGCTCGATGACGTTGTAGCAGATCACCATGTCGAAAGTGCCGAGTGGGAATCGATAGGTCTGCACGTCGCCGAGGATCGTCTCCTGCGCATAATCGTTGGTACGGATTTGATCCTCATCAATATCGACCACCGTGACATGGGCCCGCCGCAATACGTCAAGCGGCAGGTAGCTGGTCGAGCCGCCACCGGCTTCGTAGATTGCCAGACTGGTCGGTGGGAGCTTCGTGTCGAGAATGCCGTGAACCGCGAGCAGGCTTTGGCGCGCTTCGCCGGGCGGCAGGTCAAGCAGCGACTGCGGGTGTTGCGTCAGCGGCGCCCCATCAGTCGCGACGCGCGCGTTGACGGTCATCTCGGCAGTAGCCGCGTGAGTGGGATCGATCGTAACCATTTTGTTCATTGTTGGCTTATCCGATACCGATGTTGGCAAATTTGGTCCTGAAAAGTGCGAGACCGGCTTTCAAGCGCCCACGAGCTCGGGAAATGTCGAACAGCAAGCACAGGACCAGGTAGCTGGCTGACCCAACGAAAACCAGGACGATGCATGCCGTCAGATCCGAAACGTGCAAACTTCTCTCGAGTGTTCCGACGGTCAACGCCATGATCAATGCAGCGATCATCGTCAACGCCAATCGGCCGAGAGGAATCGGAATCGGAAATGCCAGGCGGCTGAGGATCAAGGCGCAGACAAATCCAAGGACATCGGCGCCAAGTCTTGCCCACGCTGCGCCGGCGGTGCCGTATTTGCTGACCAGGACATAGGACAGGATGACATTGGCCACGATGATCGACGCTGTATTGATCAGATAGAACGAGTTGCGTCCGGAGAGTAGAAAGCTTGCATGCAGGTACTGCTGCGTCAGAATCTGGAAGATCACGGCGACGGCCAGAATGGGCATGGTTTCGGCAGCCGTCGCGCGAAAGTCCACTCCGAGGACGACGTTGGCGACGTGGGAGGAAATGACTGCGAATCCCAGGCATGCGGGCAATGTAATACTGAGCAGCAATTCCACGCATTCGCCGAGATGCGAGCGGACCGCGGTCGCTCCTCGATTTGCATAAATCTGCACGGCAAGCGGAAAGAACGCGGCCGCGGCGCTCATCGCGGGGATCATGAGGGTCTGCCGGACCAGGTCGAGCCCCGCAACATACCTTCCGGCATCCGCCGCGCCCACGAGGTTGGCGATCATGAACCGGTCTGTGACGCTGGAGATGGCGAGCAATGTGAGAGACAGTGTCAGCGGAAGACCCTGCTTTGCCACCGCCGAAAGCGCGGCGCGATCGAATTTGACGACCGTTCCCCGCCAGGCCGTGCGCGACTGGACGAACACGGCAAGCAGATAGGCCAGCGCCGACGATAGTAGCAGCAGGAAACCTGTCGGACTGAAGAGTGCGACAGCCGTGCCCAAGGCAAGCGCGGCTATCGCACGAACCAATGTCGCCTTCATGACCGTGACGGCCCGAAGGCGGGCGCGAATCAGGTCCTGGGTAAGCTCGAACAGACCAATCGCTACCGCGAGCACGACGGCAGCCATTGCCGCTGTAGGGTCCAGACCGACCAGGCGCCCCAGTCCGTAGGCGGCGGGCGCAGCCAGGCAGCAAATCGAGTATCCAGACATCACCAGCCCGCGAACGTCGGTGCCGTCGTTTCGGGCGTGTCCACTCAGGATAAGGTTGCGAAACCAGCCCGCAAGAAAAGTGCTGACGACCGCGGCGAATCCGATACCGAGCAGATAGACGCCGTAATCATGAGGCGAGAACAGCCTCGTGAAGACGATGACGCTCAATAACCCCAGCAATGCCGAAAGGATATTGGCGGTAAAGTTGATGCTGGCTTGTCCGATCAACATAGCGCTTCGAGACCGGCCAGTTTTTTGGTTGCGGGGCAGGGTGTCCCGATCGTCCGCATCTCCTCGATCGCCGCCCGGATGATCTGCACCGGCGTCCCGGAAAAGGATGCGACCGAAAAAGCGACGTCATCCTGGCGGGCACGGCGAAGCAGTTGGTTCAACCCATCCTTGCTGAGTTCGGGTTGATCCCAATAACTCACGCATTGTGAGCGTGGGGTGAGCGAGTGCCTGCCGGAGAACCGTGCATCGTTCTGCGCGAAATAGCCGTACAGCAGGTATTCGGAAAATTCGCGGGTCCGGCAAAGGGCTTCGACCCAGTGAAGACGGGTGACGGCTTCGATTTTTGTAGTCATCGCCCGGGTCGTTTGCTGATCCCAGAATATGATGTGGCCGATGAAATCGGACGCCGGTAGCGGCGGCGCGGGCAGCCCAAGAAGTTCATGGGTCGTCTCGACCCAACGCGCGTGGCGGATTTGCTCCGAGGTGATTTCGTCCTGCACATTCAGAAGCGGAATTGAATTTGGGTATTCAAACCGCGACAAATCGAATTCCCGGAAGAAAACGACGTCCGAATCGAGGATGCAATATCGCTGGCAAGGCAGCGAGATGGCCGCAGCTATTTTGAGATATTGCTGTACGTGCCAGCCGCTCACCGGCTTGGTCCGCAGCGACCACCAATATTGGCGCCGCTTGCGCTGAACGATGCGAGGCATGGGCCGCAGCCATTTGGGCAGAAACTGAGATGCCGGAAGGACTTTTCGGTGCCCGCTCTCAAAGCCGGAAAAAAGCGCCAGGTCGCTATCAGGCACCAGCAAATAATGTTTCGAAAACGAACTGACATGACGGTCGACGCTCTCGCAGAGCAAGGTGCAGAGTTCCAGGTCGGCCGCGTAGGTTGGCGTTAACAACGCCACACGATTCATTTCGTTGGTCTTTCCGGCGATCACAGTCGGCATCATCACTTTCCGAGGCGGTTGGGTTCCTCGTGCATCGAGTGAGCAAGATCGGTGCCGAACAGCAACGCGGCCGGCGCGCTGGTTCGAGCTTGGTTAATTCGACGCGCGGCGACCAAGCCGGACATCCGCGCGCGCGGCGCTGGACCGGATATTGCAGTAACGGGTGCAACACCTGAAATCTTGCGGAGCATCTGGACATGATAATAGCTGCGTATTCCCCGCTCGACTTGATCGCACTTGATGCTGGGCTCGCAGAATTTGCTCTTTTTGGCACAGTTTTACTGTCCGGGGTGTCCGTTTTTGCGACGCCAACGTCGCCTCTGGCGACGGCTTCGGCGGTAGGGTTAACGGCTCATGCTCGGTTGCGCGAGGCGCGGCATCGCCATGAGACGATAAAACCGGATGCGTCGTCCCGGTTGGGGGCTAAGTGATGCGGTATCGCGCCGACATCGATGGCCTGCGCGCGCTCGCCGTCATCCCAGTGCTATTCTATCACGTGGGGGTTCCCGGTTTCGCCGGCGGGTTCGTCGGCGTGGATATCTTCTTTGTTATCTCGGGATATCTGATTTGCGGCATGATCGACGGCGACATTCGCGGCGGTACGTTCTCGCTTGGAAATTTCTACAAGCGAAGGATTTTGCGGATCTTGCCCGCGCTCTTTGTCATGTTGCTGGTCACAAGCATCCTGGCTTATCTCTATTGTTTGCCGGTCGAGCTGGAAGACTATTCCCGGAGTCTCGCGAGCGCGGTCGGTTCGATTTCAAACGTCTATTTCGCAGGGACCGCGGGATATTTCGACGCGCCTGCCGAAACCAAACCTCTGTTGCATACGTGGTCGCTGGGCGTGGAGGAGCAGTTCTACCTGATCACGCCCTTGCTGATGCTTTTTGCCTATCGCGTTCTGCGAAGGCGAGCAAAGCTGCTGTTTGCCGTTGTCGCGGCGCTGTCCTTGGGCGCGGCGTTGGCGGTCAGCTATCGCAACACCACCTTTGCATTTTATCTCACGCCGTTTCGCGCATGGGAACTGGCGCTCGGTGCGCTATTGTCGATCGGGTTCGTCCCAGCGCCGCAAACCATATCCGGAAAGAATTTCTGTGGCGTGACGGGTCTGCTGCTGCTGTTCGGCACGGTGCTGCTTGGATCGTCATCGGCACCACTTCTGGCGATGACCTCTCTTGCCAGCATTGGTAGCGCCCTGGTGATCGTTTCGAGCGAACGCGGCCCTTCAGCGGCAGGAAGGCTGTTGTCGCTGCGGCCGATCGTGTTCGTCGGCCTGATATCCTATTCACTTTATCTGTGGCATTGGCCGTTGATCGTCTTTCAGCGCACCGACGGATTGATCTTTGCCGGGCCATCCGGTCTCGCGACCAAGCTGGCGCTAATCATCGTTTCGATCAGTGTCGCCTGCCTGTCGTGGAAATTTATCGAATTGCCGTTCCGGTCACGGGCCAAGGACAGTTCCAAGGCCGCCGTTTTCGGTGTCGCTACGACCGCGATGGCATCGGCCCTGGCGCTTTGCGGCCTGGCGCTGATCGCAAATGGCGCGCCGTTCCGCTTTCCCGACCGCGTGGTGGCGATCGCCTCGTACCTCGCATATGACCCGTCCGCCGCCTTCCGGTCCGGGCACTGCTATCTATCGACCAACCGCCAGCATCTCGACGTGCAAACCTGCATGACACCGGATCCGAAACGGCCGAACTATCTTCTGGTCGGGGATAGCCATGCAGCGCATCTCTGGTTTGGACTGTCTTCCGCCATGCCGGAAGTAAATATCATGCAGGCTACGGCCAGCGCCTGCCGTCCGGCCATCCTGCCGGTCTCGCTGCTCGACACCCGAGCATGTCCAAAGCTCATGCAGTTCGTCTTCAACGACTTTCTTGCGAACAACAAGGTCGACAAGGTTCTGATCGCCGCATCATGGAAAGACGAGGATATCCCGGCCTTGTCGAACATTCTCGATGTCCTCGAGCAACGGCAAATCGATGTCATCGTGCTTGGACCGATCGTCGAATACGACAGCGCGCTGCCCCGGCTTCTGGCTGACGAAATCCTCCACAACAAGCCTTTTATCGCTGGTGCCATGCGCACAGCCGGGATTCGCGAACGCGATCGGATGCTGAGCCGCATCGTCGCGGCCAAGGGCGCGGCTTACATCTCCGTCTATGATTCAGTCTGCCGCAACGGCCGGTGCGATGAATTTGCGGACGGCGATATTCCGATGCAGTTCGACGCGGGCCACCTCACCGCGAAGGGATCCGTGGAAGTGGGGCGCAGGCTGTCCGTCTCTATTGTCGGGAAGCGGGCGGAGGCGGGCGATGGTTCCAACTGACAGAAACGGTCGCGGCGACAACAGGGGCCGCCATCAGGGGATTTTTAGAAAGCTTGCAATTGTCATCGCAGCCGTGGCATTGAGCGGCATCGTCATGGTCCGTGGTGAAGCAAAGCGCGCCACCCGTCGGTTTGAATTCCGCGAAGATCGCCGGAGCATTCGTCAACTGGGGCGCCGTCGGCCGCGAACATAATTTGCAGATTTGGGAGCGATGGCTAAAGCAGGAGCCGTCGTCGGTGCTGGGCGTTGACTTCTACGCTCAGTCGACATGGGAGGATTATGCCCGATTGAGTTGGGTGCCGGGCGTCTGGAAAAAGCTAAACCCAAAGCGCAACGTCGTCTGGTCGGTTCCGCTGACCGTGAAAGGCACCGCCCTGGCGGATGTTGCGAACGGCGCCCACGACGCCGAATTCGAAGCGGCGGCCAGGGCGATTTCCGAGGCTCAGCCGCGGGCGATCATCCGTCTCGGCTGGGAGATGAATTTGGAATCCATGGCATGGTTCGCCAAAGGCCAGGAGGCCGACTACATCAAGGCATTCAGGCGTGTTGTTGGAATATTCCGGCGATACTCAAACGACTTCAGGTATGACTGGTGTCCGGGGTGGGGCCCTCAAGATAGCGCCGCCGACCTTGCCTATCCGGGCGACGACGTCGTCGATTACATCGGTCTTGACGTTTACGATTTCAAATATGAGGGCTCCGCTGAGGAACGATGGAATACCTTCTATAAGAAGGCATCGTTCGGTCTGGAATGGCATCGAGACTTTGCCGTCCAGCACGGAAAACTCATGAGTTATCCCGAGTGGGGAGTTGGCAATTTCGGGGACAACCCTTTTTTCGTTCAGCAGATGCACGACTGGTTTGTGACCAACAACAAGAATATCGCGTATGCGGCCTATTTCGACGTGAACGGATTATGGCCGACGCAAATCGATAATGACCAGTTTCCAAGGTCTCGCGAGCTGTTCAGAAGGCTTTTTCAACGCAAGTCTTGAGCCAGAGCAACCGTCGCGCGGACCTTTGTGGTTAAGTGTTGGTTAAGCCGCTCGCATTAACCGTCGCAAAATTTTGACATGGCGATCCGCGATGCTGGACCGGATATTGCAATAAAGTGCGCATATCCTTTGGATTTAGACAGGCCCAAGTGGACGCATGTCGATGGAAGCGCATTGCCGGCTCGATTTGTTTGTAAGCGCGGCAAGGCACGCGGAACTGGACGTTTTCGGCACAGCGGCGCTGTCCGGAGTGTCCGCATTTGCGACGCCGCCGCTGCAATCGCCCATGACATCAGCCGCAACGGATATCGCGCGCCAGAACGGGATTGAGACGACAGCCGATGAAAATGTCTGACATCATGAGGTCCGGCCCTCGCGCTTTGGTCGCGACCTCGCGTTCGCTCGATCCTTCGATTTCGACCATCATATGCATTCCCTGCTTTCGCCGGCCGCAGCATTTGCGGCTGACGCTGCAGTCGCTCGCCGATCAACGCACCGATCGCCGCTTCGCGGTGGTCATCGTCGAAAACGACGCCAGGGGATGCGAGAGTGTGCCGGTGGCCAGCGAGTTCCTCGGGGACGATCGATTTCCCGGCCTATGCGTGGTCGAGCCGCGCCAGGGAAATTGCCACGCCATTAACGCCGCTTTCGAGACCGCGCTCGCGACCTTTCCCGGCGCTAGCCGTTTTCTGATGATCGACGATGACGAGATTGCCTCACCGGACTGGCTGGAACTGATGGTGCGCGCCAGCGAAGCCACCGGCGCCGACCTGGTCGGCGGGCCGGTGCTGCAGAATTTCGACGACGAGATGAAACGCGGCCTGCAACGTCATCCGGCATTCCGGCCGGCCTATGACACGAGCGGGCCGGTGCCGGTCATCTATGGCTGCGGCAATTGTCTGATCACGCGGCCGGTTTTTGCCCGGCTCGCAGATCCCGCGTTCGATCTCCGGTTCAATTTTCTCGGCGGCGGGGACACCGATTTCTTTGTGCGTTGCAGGCAGGCGGGGATGAAATTCCACTGGGCCGCGGAAGCCGTCATCACCGAAACTGTGCCGCAGAGCCGAACCAATCCGGCATGGCTTGCGCTGCGGGGCCTGCGGATCGGCGCGATCAATTATCACGTTCAGCGCAAGGCGGCGAAGACGGTCTGGTCGCGGGCAGGCTTGCTGGCGAAGATGTTTGCGATGTTGCCGATGTCACTGTTTCGCGCCGCCCGGCTGGTTCTGACCGAACATAGGGCGGTCATAGCAATGCATCCGATGATGATCGCCGTGGGCAGCGCGCTGGCCGCGATCGGTATCGAACCGCAGCCTTACAAAGCCTCCAAGATTGTGTCGTGAGCCAGTTCGCCACCGCTTCTGACGTGGACGCCGTCGTCGGCGGATTGTGGCGTCAGCAGGTGATGGATCTGGTGCGCGGCGCCACCTTCATCGGGACGCTTTTGCTGGCGTGGCTGACGCTTCATCCATTCGCCGACCTTGGCCAGTTGGAGGCGGGCGACGTCAGTACCGGCAACGAAGCGCTGACCTATGTGATGTTCGGTAGCCTCGCCGTGCTGACGATGGCGCTGGCGTTGCGTGACGACGGTCGCGGGCTTGCGACATTGCGGACGCCCGCCTTTGTCCTGTTTGGCGCCTGGGTGCTGGTGTCGGTTGTTTTGTCGCTCGATCCGGGCACGTCGATCCGACGTCTCGCGCTGACGGTCTGTGTTATCGGCGTGACGGCGACGCTGATGTTGTTGCCGAAGACCCAGAACGAGTTGATGCGCTGGTTTAGCGTTGCGGCGCTGCTCCTGCTCGCGATCTGCTATCTCGGCCTGCTATTTGCCCCGAACCTGTCCATGCATTTGGCGACCGACGCACAGGAGGAGGCGCTGGCGGGCAATTGGCGCGGTGCATTCGGCCACAAGAATGTGGCCGCGGCTGTGATGGCGATGGTGCTGTTCCTCGGCATCTACGTCGCCCGCTCCGGCGCGTGGTTTTCCGGCGCTGCCATTGTCGGCGCGGCGTCGTTGTTTCTTTTTTACTCCGCCGGCAAGAGCTCGCTGACATTGTGCTTGGCCGTTCTGGTGCTGACGTCGCTTACGTCAGTGGTTCGCTCGTTCTGGGCCCGTGCGGTAATACTGCTTACGCCGTTGGTTCTGCTCAACATGCTCAGCGTCGGAACCGTATTGAATGACGGCCTCGCCGAAGTCGCGAAAATGCTGCCGCTGGATTCCAGCTTCACCGGCCGCACCGATATCTGGACCTTCGCGGTGCAGGCTCTTCAGCAGCGGCTGCCGACCGGTTACGGCTTCTCGGCCTTTTGGGGTAGCGGTTCGATTCAGAATTTGCCGGAAGGCAAGGAATGGGCGGCCTTCGCTTCGCACAGCCACAACGGCTATCTCGACACCGCATTGGCGATGGGTTTGCCCGGACTGGCCCTGCTGATCGTGGTGTTGGTGGTCGAACCCCTGAGGAATTTCCAGCGGGCCGATCTTGGCGGGAACAACGGTCCGTTGACGATGGCGTTGCTGCGCATCTGGTTGTTCGGGATCTATCTGTCGTCGATGGAAAGCTTCTTTCTCGACCGCGCTGATCCCTCGTGGTTCACGTTCCTGCTGGCGGTATTCGGTCTGCACTATCTGGCGCGGTTCCGGGCTCGGGAGTGACCAACTGCGCCCGCATCGCGAGCGCCACGTCCTGCCACCATCCGTCGAAGTTGAACGGCGCTTGGACCGAAGGCCATTTTAGCGCCGCCACGATTCTGTCGGCATAGGCGTCGTCGCCGCCGTCGCGCGCGACCAGCACGATCGCCCCACGATCGATCAACTCCTTGAAGCGGGGGTGATGGTCGAATTCGTTGGGTTCGGCCGGACCGGTGACGATGACGGGCCGGCCGGACTGCACGCAGGTAACAATACTGCCGCGCCGCGCGGTAAGGCCTTCCTCGAGGGGATAGCAGAAAGCGTCGATTTGACTGAACAGGCCAAAGATTTCATGGTCCGACGCCACGAAGCCGCTGACGATGACGTCCTCAGTGATGCCAAGTTCGGCGGCGCGCGCGTGAAATTCCTCCTCGACCTTGTCGACACCGCGGATGAACGATCCGACATAGATCAATAGCGGCTTCAGCCCGCGATCCCTAAGGATCGCGCATATGTTGAGTAGCGCATTAGGTTGCTTGCCCGGATAGATTGATCCGAAATGGCCGATCACCAATCGTCCGTTATCCCGAGCGGCGGCCAGCCATTGCCGCAAGCGAGTATCGGTAATGCCTGCCGGCGCTTCGATGTTCGGCGGCAGCGGCGCCAGCACACATTTTTTCACGGTCCAGCCGACCACGGAATCCTCGGCGAGTTCCCGCCGCACCAGGGGCGAGAACATCACGATGGTGTCGGCGAGCAACAGCGCCGGAATGTAGGTGATGCGGCGTAGCCAATGCAGGCCGGCCCATTCATGCTGCATCAGGATAACGCGCCGCCCCCGCAGCCGGGCCATCGCCATGGTCAGCAGCGGCCGGAATATCACGCGTTTCCAGGCCACGATGGGAAAGTTACAGACCACGCTTCGAGCCGATCCGATCGCGCGCCAGATGTCTGCGACTGATCCTTCGGTTTGCGTCAGGGTTAACGTTGTGCTGCTTCCTGGGTCGAGTTTCTCGATCGCCTCGCGCAAGAGCCGGGTAAATTGCCCGACCCCGCATTGCATTTGCGGTCCCGCGCCGAGAAACAGCGCCTGATATGCGGGTTCTGACGTCATCGGCGCACTGGCATTTTTGGAGGAGTGAACGTTGGCGTTAGCCATACATTCCAGACATTAGCTTCCCGTAACCGAATGCCCTTGCTCAGGGCACCCTTCTTGCCAGATATTGCATGAAGATTGACCCGCCGTCTCATGTCGAGACAACCAACACCCACGATCGCGGCCCGCTTGGCCGTCGTCTCGCCGACGCTGAAGTGGAAACGACCTGCCGAAGGCAGCCTGAGATAGTTTGATTTGCAATGACGGTGTTGACGGCAGAGGCATGGCATCTGGGCGCGCGGAGAATCCCCCGCACCGCCGGATTCCGCGTCGAGCTTGTCCGCGACTGGAACCGGGCTGCCACGCATTGGAACGACGTCAGTACGTCGACCCTGTTCCAGGACTTTCGTTGGCTTGATGCCTGGTACAAAGCCTTCGCCAGTCTGGATGATGTCGAGCCGTTGATCGCCGTTATCACCGATGCGGCAACCGGCGAGCCGGCGGCGCTCTTGCCGTTGATCCGCCGACGGCACAACAGAATCCGGATTGTCGAATTTGCCGATCTCGTCCTGACTGATTACAACGCGCCAATGCTGGGGCCGATGGCGCCCCGCGATGCAGCGGCGGCTCGCGCGCTGTGGCGCGATCTTCTGGCCGCGTTGCGGCGGATGCCAGGCGGCGCCGATCTCATTCGCCTGCGCAAGATGCCGCTTGATCTCGACGGCAGGCCCAATCCGCTGACGCTACTCGATGGTGCAAGGCCGTCATCGCTCAACGGAAACCTCGTCACGACCGGTGACGATTTCGACGTCTACCGCAATTCACTGGGGCGAAACGCGCGCAGGGATTTGGCGCGCTGCTGGCGCGTGTTCGCGCGTGATCCCGCCGCGGCATTTCAGATCGTCGCCGAAAAGAACAATGCGTTGCGCGTGCTTGGGACCATGGAGATTCAGCAGGATGTGCGAATGCAGCATCTGGGGTTGAACTTTATTCTCAACGGCGAGACCTGCGCTGCATTCTACCGCAATCTTGTTTCCGAAAATCTCCGCAGCGGTTATGCCGTGCTTTCTGCGCTGACCGTCGGCGAAGAAGTGGTCGCTACTCTGCTTGGCATCCGCGTCGGTCCGCGTTATCTGATGGTACGCATCAGCAATGCCGGCGAAAAATGGTCTAAGTGCTCGCCGGGCAGGCTGATCATCGAACGCACCATGGCCGAGTTGCACCGGGATGGCGTCCGGGAATTCGATTTCAGCGTCGGCAATTATGCCTATAAGCGCCGGTTCGGCGTGACACCGCTACCGCTGGCCGATCTCTCCGTGGCCTTAAGCTGGCGTGGCTTGCCCTATGCGTGGCGCGATCGGGCCGCGGGCGAAATCCGCCGCCGCCCGCGACTGGCTATGCTTGCCGATCGGGCGCTCGGCAGGTCGCCCTCGCGCGAAATAAGCTAAATTTGCCGGACCACGCCCGGCTGTCCCGGTGCGCATTCCAGCGCATCGCGGTCCCATTTCGCGGCGTTCGCGGCGGCTTCATAGGTGCTTTGCAGAAATTCGAGTAATGCCTGGTCCGGCTGCGCGGCGTTGCGTACCGCATCATAGGGCAGGATGAACTCGCCGAGGGTTTCGCTAAAGAATGCGGCGGCGGGCCGCACCGGTGTGGTCCGGTAATCCGGGGGTTCGGGATAGGCGTAGGAATAAAACGCGGGATAATCGATCGCGCCGCTGCCGGGCCAGAATCCGGCGCTGCTCTCTTCGTGGGAATAGGCCTCGCAGGCCACCGCATCGGAGAGATTGGGTACCCCGCCGGGATGACGCGGCGCACGTCGGCCAGAAAAGCGCGTCGCCGCAAGATCGAAGCTGCCCCAGAAGAAATGCACCGGGCTTGCTTTGCCAAGAAAGCCGGTGCGGAATTGCTTGAACACGCGGTCGACATTGAGCAGGATTTGCAGAAAGCGCCGTACCGCATCCGGGTCATATGACGCGTGCTTCACGTCCTGCGAAAACCTGACCGGGTTCGGCAATTCATTTGGCATCTGATCTATCGCGATGTGAATGCCGAGCTCACCGAGCGCAGCCATCACCGCCGCGTAGAAGCTTGCGACCGATTGTCCGGCCAGCGCAAACCGCCGCCTGGCGCCGTCGCTAGTCGAAATCCGCAAATCATGGTCGATGAGGTCGAAGTCGATCTGGAACGTCCGCGTGCCGTCCGGAATCGGCGAGGTGGTCACTCCGCGCGCGGTGACGTAAAGCGCGACGTGCCAGGAATGATTGAGCCAGGGGGCGCGCGCGAGGCGAATTTTGCCGATGATCTGCGTCCACAAATGCAGCGTCGCATAGGTGTCGCGCCACGCCGCGGTGGGCAGTTCGGGCCAAGGCACCTGCGGGGTATTGCTCATCTGTCACCGCGAAGAACGGTCATCGAAATGGCCTTACATGACAAGGCCGGGCACGCGCCGGCCCGGCCTTTATACGCGAACTCGGATAGATGGCGGGATGGACGCGCCAGTTACTTCTTCGCGCCCTTGGCGAAGGCTGCATCGACTTCATCTTTCTTGATACGGGCCTTGGGATCTCCGGGCTGACCAAGGTTCTGCTCTTCGGTGCCGTCGCCCATCATGCCGGGATGCGGCGGGGCGGATTGTTTCTTGGTATCCTTGTCGGTCTTCTTCGGATCGGGCTTGCTCGTCATATCGCAATCTCCAGGCGCGGAAGCGCCTGACCCAACCCGGTCGACCTCGTTTGGTTCCGCGGTCTCACCTGGCAGCGGTGTCCAAAACGCACAACCTTACGGATGGGTGCATTCCGGGCATCGACGCTTGCCGCGCGAGGCGCGGTAGAGGCTGCGGCACCACCAGCGCCGCGTGATCGCCTGCAGCGGATTGCGCGCCAGCTGATAGATAAAGAGAAATTCGATCATGGCAAAGTCCGTCATTCGCCCAAAAGCGCTTATCGCGCCTTTGGCAAATGGGGCGGCACTCGCTAAAGAGAACGCCGCCCGCGACGCGTCAGCCATGCAGTTTTTTTGCGGTCTCCGCGATCACGCGTCCTTGATAGCGCGCGCCCGCGAGCTCGTTTTCGCTGGGCTGGCGGCTGCCGTCGCCGCCGGCAATGGTGGTGGCGCCGTAGGGCGAGCCGCCAGTGATCTCGTCGAGCTTCATCTGGCCGCCAAAACCGTAATTCAAGCCGACAACGGTCATGCCGAAATGCAACAGATTGGTGATGATCGAAAATAGCGTGGTTTCCTGACCACCGTGCTGGGTCGCAGTCGAGGCGAAGGCGCCGCCGACCTTGCCGTGCAGCGCGCCCTTGGCCCAGAGGCCGCCGGCTTGATCGAGGAAATTCGCCATTTGCGACGACATCCGGCCAAAGCGGGTGCCGGTGCCGACAATGATGGCGTCGTAATTAGCGAGGTCTTCGATTTTGGCGACCGGGGCGGCTTGATCCACCTTGTAGTATGACGCTTTCGCGACGTCCGGAGGCACCAGTTCGGGTACCCGTTTGATATCGACTGACGCGCCGGTTTCGCGGGCGCCCTCGGCAACGGCATTCGCCATCGTTTCGATGTGACCGTAGGCGGAATAATACAGCACGAGAACTTTCGTCATGGCTTGGCCTCTCCGTAAGGTTGGGATTCGTTTTTTAATCGACGCAATCAAGCGGCGTCGACCAGTACCAGTTCGGAATCTTCCAGTGCGACGATCTTGAGCCGCGCCTCGTCGCGGATCGCCACGCCGTCACGGGCATTGACACGCACGCCGTTGATTTCCACCGCGCCCGCCGCCGGCACCAGATAAAGGTTACGCGTTTTACCGGGGGCATATTCAGCGCTCTCGCCCGCTTTCAAGGTGGTGGCAAGCACGCGGGCATTTGCGCGGATCGGCAGCGCGTCCTTGTCGCCATCGAAACCGCTGGCGATGGTAACGAAGTTGCCGGAACGATCCGACTTCGGAAACGGCTTGGCGCCCCAGGTCGGCGGACCGCCGTGCGTCGCTGGCTCGATCCAGATCTGGAAGATCTTGGTTTTATCCGGCTCGAGATTGTATTCGGAGTGACGGACGCCGGAGCCGGCGCTCATCACCTGCACGTCGCCTGCCTCGGTGCGTCCTTTGTTGCCGAGACTGTCCTGGTGGGTGATCGCGCCCTCGCGGACATAGGTAATGATTTCCATGTTGGCATGGGGATGAGGGGGAAACCCGGTGTTAGGCGCGATCTCATCGTCGTTCCACACCCGCAAGGCGCCGTGGCCCATATTGGCAGGGTCGTGGTGACTGCCGAACGAGAAGTGATGCTTGGCTTTCAGCCAGCCGTGATCGGCGCTGCCGAGTTTGCTGAAGGGCCTGAGTTCAATCATGGGTCTGTCCTCCGAATTCCGATGAGCTCTGGATAAGCACTTCCAAATTGTGCATAAATAGAAACTATCGAAACACATTGTTTCCAAAAGCGATCTAATCGGAGCGGCCCGGATGGCACAACTTCCCGATTTTGAAGGCCTCGCCATATTCGCAAAAGTCGTGGAATTACGGTCATTTGCGGCGGCCGCGGACGAACTGGCGCTGTCGCGGGCGACGATATCGAAAGCGGTCAGCCGGTTGGAGGAGCGCCTCGGCGCCCGGCTGTTCAACCGCACCTCGCGGCGGCTTGCCTTGACCGATGCCGGGCAAAAGCTGTCGGAGCGCGCGGCGCGCCTGCTGATCGATGGCGAGGCGGCCGAGAACGAGGCTCTGGCGCAATCGATGGCGCCGCGCGGGCTGGTACGCCTCGCGGTGCCGATGACATTCGGCGTAAGGAAGGTGGCGCCGATCCTGCCGGAGTTTCTTCAAGCTTATCCCGACGTCACGATCGATCTTCATCTCAGCGATGCCATGGTTGATCTGGTCGGCGAGGGCTTCGATGCAGGCTTGCGGATCGCAAGCTTGCCGGACTCGTCATTGATCGCGCGGCGGTTGTGCGCGGTGCCGCGCTACACGGTGGCGTCGCCCGACTATCTCAAGCGCTATGGCCGGCCGACGCATCCGATGCATCTCGCGCAGCATAAGTGCATTGGCTATGCCTATCTCTCCACGGCGAGCGCCTGGCACTACACCAACGCCGCGGGCGAGCAGGCGAGCGTCCGCCCGGCCGGCCCGCTGCGCGTCAACAATGGCGAGGCGGCGATGCCGGCTGTACTGGCGGGCTTGGCTATCGCCGATCTGCCGGATTTCATCCTCGGCGACGCGATTGCGACGGGTCAGGTCGAAGTGATCCTGAAGGGTTGGAAGCAGACCTGGGGTTCGGTGCATCTGGTGACGCCGCCGGGCGGCCCGCGTCCTGCGCGCGTCGAGGTGCTGGCGGATTTTCTGACGAAGCATTTTGCCGGCGCGAGGAAACGGAATTCGGCGGGTTGAAGTTGGTTGCCGATTTCACATTTTGTTGTCCCGCTTGAACCTTCCCTGGTGCTGTTTATTTTCAACATCGAGATCGAGCAATCTGCCGACGTGCTCATGCACGCCAACTCGATCCGGAAAAAGGATGGCACATGCGAACCTGCCGAGTTTTCTTGGGGCTGGCGTTATCGATCGGTTGGGGAATGGCCGTCCAAAATCCCGCTTTCTCGGAAGAATATCGCGGAACGGTGGAGCAACAGGTTGCCTGCACGCCAGACGTTTTCCGGCTTTGCGGCGAGCAGATACCGGACGTCAACCGGATCGTCGCATGCTTGCGGCAAAACACCTCCCAGCTCAGCGGGCGATGCCGCGCGGTGTTCGATTCAAGTGCCAGCGCGCCCGATCAAGTGGCGCCGGTCGTCGCGACGGCACGCCGAAGTCTTACGGCCAATAAGAAAACTCCCTACCGGCGGTCCTCACACACATCGACCCATTCGGCAGCGACCAGTTCGGCCATCCGCGATGGCGCGATACGCACCGCGCTATGGATCGAGCCCGCGGCCGGGACCACCTCGTCGAACGCCTGCAGGGACACATCGCAATAGATTGGTAGCAGCGTCTTCAATCCGAACGGACAGACGCCGCCGACTTCATGACCGGTAATGTCGGCGACTTCGCCAAGGCCAAGCATCTTCGGTTTGCCACCGAACAGCGCCTTGACCTTCTTGTTGTCCATCCGCGACGTGCCGCTGGTCACGATCAGCACCACGCGCTCGCCGATCCGCAAGCTTAATGTTTTCGCAATCCGCGCCGGTTCGACGCCGTAGGCCTCCGCCGCCAGCGCCACCGTCGCCGAACTCACGGGCAATTCGATCACGGTGATTTCAGGCGCCTTCTCGGCGAAAAACGCGCGGACCGATTCAAAACTCATGGGTAAATATCTGAAAACCTATTGCGTGCCCCGATCGCTGGCATCGGCAAGGAACTTTTCAAGCATTTTCACAGCGTCGTCCGGTACGCTGAGACCGTGACGGGGATAAATCTCCGCCGCGCTGTACTGGCTCGAATTATAGGTCAGCCAGACCTTGTCCTGGTCGTCCTGCCAAACCAGCGCCTTCATCGGAAGATCGATCGCGAGCGTCGCGCTCTTGGTCATCTGCGGCGTTCCGGCCTTTGGATTACCGAACACGATCACCGTTCGCGGTCGCATTTCCAGTCCGGCATCTTTGGCGGCGGCGGCATGATCGATCCGGCTGAAGATGACCCAGCCCGCCGCAGCCTTCGATCTGATGGCGGCTTCAAATCTTTCGATGGTTTCCTGAACCGTGTATTTGCTCGCCTTGGTAATCAAGCCGCCGTCGGCGAATGTCTGGGAAGCGGACATCACGAGCAAAATTCCTGCAATAATTCTGGTCTTTAGAATCACGCCGATGATCCTCCGCGTCAACACCCTAAAGTGCTACGATCTTTAGCCGCATCCCGATAGCCCCGGCGCGAGGTTCGCGTGGCACTCAGGCCAATGATTGCAGAAGCTGGGGCAGATCGGCCAATGCCTTGATCCGGTAGTCGGGTTCGAGTCCGAGTTCATCCATCTGCGTCCGGATCGCCTGGAACATGGTCAGCGGCGCTATGATGTCGCTTTTAACGAAGGCGAGCGCCATCGCTTCCGGCGCCACCCGCTCGATCCAGGCCACGTTCAGCCCGAACGCCTTGGCGCCGCAGGCGTCCCAGGGATTGGACGACACGAACAGCACCTCGGCGGGCCGCACGCCGAGCGTCAATTCGATCAAAGCGTAGGCATCGGGCGCGGGCTTGAAAATTTTTTGGGAGTCGATGCTGATGGTGGCGTCCAGCACCTGATCGAGCCCGCTGTTGCGCACCAGGGTGTTGAGCATCTCGGTGCTGCCATTGGAAAGAATGGCCAGTTTGTAGCCGCGCATGCTCGCGAGCGCGGCACCGGCATCCGGATAGAGATCGAGCTCCAGGTATTTTGCCATGATGCGATCGAGCACGTCGGCTTCGTGCTTCAGCCCGAGAATCCTCAGCGTGTAGACGAGCGACTGACGTGTAACGACCGAGAAATCCTCGTAGCGCCGCATCAGCGAGCGCAGCCAGGTATATTCGAGCTGTTTGATCCGCCAGATCTGCGTGACGACCTCGCCGTGGCCGGGAAACGCCTGGTCGGTAATGGCGGCGACCGACTGAATATCATAGAGCGTGCCATAGGCGTCGAAGACAACGGCTTTAATGGTCACCTGAGGTCATGTCCGTTTGGTCGATGCTAGATGTTCAACAGCTTCCGCGCATTGGCCTTCAGTACTTTGGGCCTGATTTCGTCGCGGATCTCGAGTTTCGCGAAATCCGCCATCCAGCGGTCGGGCGTGATCACCGGCCAGTCCGATCCAAACAGCATCTTGTCCTGCAAGATGCTGTTGATGTAGCGCACCAGAATCGGCGGGAAATATTTCGGCGACCAGCCGGAGAGGTCGATATAGACATTCGGCTTGTGGGTCGCGACCGACAGCGCCTCTTCCTGCCAAGGAAAGGACGGGTGCGCGAGGATGATCCTCAGGTCGGGGAAATCCGCCGCCACGTCGTCCATATACATCGGATTGGAATATTTCAGCCGCATCCCCATGCCGCCGGGCAGGCCGGAGCCGACCCCGGTCTGCCCGGTATGGAACAGCGCGATGGCGCCGCCATCGTTGATGGCCTCGTACAACGGATAGGCCATGCGGTCGTTCGGATAAAAACCTTGCATGGTCGGATGAAATTTGAAGCCTTTGACGCCGTATTCCTCGATCAGCTTGCGCGCCTCGCGCACGCCGAGCTTGCCCTTGTGCGGATCGATGCTGGCGAACGGGATCAGCACGTCAGAATTATCCGCGGCGAGTTCCAGCATTTCGTAGTTGTTGTAGCGCCGAAATCCCGTCTCGCGTTCGGCATCGACCGGGAAGATCACGGCGGCGATCTTCTTGGCACGGTAATAGGCCGCGGTCTCCGGCACGGTCGGCGGATGTTTGTTCGGCGACTTGAAATACTCCGCCATTTGCGCCTGGAAGTCGTCATAGCCGTCGTCCCCGTGCATGCCGCAGGGCTCTTCGGCATGGGTGTGGATATCGATCGCCACGACGTCTTCGATATTGGGGAGCTTCAATTTGGACATCTTCGTTTCCCGGCGGTCGATTGTTTGTGTAATTGGTTATAACATATAACAAATTTGGCAAGATGGCGAAACCTGCCATTGGCGACGGCGAGGCGTTTCCGGCAAAATCGAGCAAACAACAGAACAGGGAGGATGGTATGGCGCAAGCGGACGCTTTCGAGACCGATTTCTGGAAAGACGCCAATCTGCGAAAAGTCTGGGACGACATCGTTCCCGGCGCGCCGCGCAAAACCATTCCCTATACGCTGACGCGCGAGGCGATCGCGCTGTACTGCAAAGCGGTCGGCGAAGACCATCCAATCTATTTCGATGAAACTTATGCCAAGACCACGCTTTACGGCGGTCTGATCGCGCCGCCGTCGATCCACATCCTCTTGATGTTTTCCTGCACCCCGGCCGACGACTGGATGCGCAGCCCGGGCACCGTCAATGCCGGGCAATCATGGAGCTATCATATTCCGGCGCGTCCCGGCGATCGCGTCACGCTGCAAGCCCGAGCGCTCGACAAGTTCATCAAGCGCGAACGGCTGTTCGTGGTGCATGACAACGTCTTCTTCAACCAGCACGGCGAGGTCATTTGTTCCGGCCGCGGCTGGACCATCCGGCCACAATAACGCGCGGGGAGAGTGATCATGACAACGACATTTGAAAGCCTGAACGCCGGCGACGCCATCGACGGGCTGAAATTCGCGGTCAGCCGCGAGTCTATCCGGCTGTTTTGCGATGCTTCGCTGGACTACAACCCGCTGCATCTCGACGACGATTATATGAAGGGTAGTTTCGGCAAGACTAATTTCGGCGGCATCATCATGCACGGCATGAACAATTTCGGACTGATCTCGCGGATGATCACCGACTGGGCCTATCCCGCCGGCGCCATTCATCGCCGGCTCGAAACCCGCTGGGTCAAGCCGGTCCGGCCCGGCGACACCATCCAGCCGACCGGAATCGTCAAGTCGAAGCAGGTGACCCGGAATTCGCGCTGGGTGCTGATCGACGTCATGGTGCGCAACCAGAACGACGAGAAAGTCGCCACCGGCGAGGCCATGGTTGAGTTTCCGAATCGCTAGATTTTATGAGCAAATTCAGTCGGAAAACGGCTGGTTTGGGGCGGTTAATGGGTAAACGCGACCAGCGCTGCCCAAGACGGCATGCGAATGCCCTGTCCGGATTGACATTTGACCGCCCAATGACTTAGAAACCGCGCATCCCGGGCGGCACGGCCGCCGACGGGATCAAGCCCATTTCCTACTTTCGGGTCCCGGAAAGATAGCGCCGAGCACGGCCTTTCAGAGCATCAGGATTGTCCCATGAAGGTCCGTAACTCGCTGAAATCATTGCGTGGTCGCCACCGCAACAACCGACTGGTCCGCCGCAAGGGCCGGGTCTATGTGATCAACAAGGTTCAGCGCCGTTTCAAGGCGCGCCAGGGTTGAGGCAGGGCTGAGTCCGGGTTTTCGGACCGGCGCGAAATATCTTGTTTTTCACGGGTCTTTGACGTCTCGCTGCTTTGCAGCGGGTTTTCCTGCGTCTAGACTTCGGGGATGGCATTGAGATTCCCTGCGGCGCGCAACGGCCGTACAGCACTCCTTCTCGCCGTGACCATGGCCATGGCGCCGATACCGGCGTTTGCGCAGGATCCGGGGCCGCCTGCGAAGCAGCAAAAGAAATTACCGGAAGCACCAAGCAAGCTGCCCAAGGTCGGCGCCGATCGCACTCGCGGACTGGATTTTCTGTTCGGTGCGCTGAAGGTCGCTCCCGACGAGGCCAGCGCCAAGCATGTCGAGGCCCGGATCTGGGCGCTGTGGCTGCAGACGCCGAGCGATACGACGGCCCTGCTGATGCTGCGCGCCAAGGCCGCGATGGACGCCCAGCAGATGGAAGTGGCGCTGAAGCTGCTCGATGCCGTGGTAAAGCTGCGCCCCGATTATGTCGAAGGCTGGAACCGGCGTGCGACGCTCTATTATCTGCAGAACGACTACGCCCATTCGCTTGAGGATATCGAGCAGGTCCTGGTCCGCGAACCGCGCCATTTCGGCGCGCTGGCCGGGCTTGGAATGATCATGCAGGATCTCGGGGACGAAAAGCGTGCGCTCGATGCGTTCCGCAAGGCGCTCGCCATCAATCCGTACCTCGACAAGGTGCCGGAGCTGGTCAAAACCCTGACCGAGAAGGTCGAGGGCCGCGATATCTGATCGGGTGCGACCAGATTGATCGGCGGTTAATGCAGAAGCGTTGCCGCCACGCGCAAACGGCCCACCCTGGGTCACCTTCGCGTAGAGCTGTGCAAGCTCCACTTCCAACTGTTCATTGACCAGCAACAGAGCTCTGAGCGCGCCGCGGAGATCGCCGTCGCAGCTAGCCACGATCTCGTCGATGGCGGCTTCATTCGGTCCGGAAATCATCAAAACCCTCCCAATCGTGCCTTGGAATAATCTTATGATAATCCTTTTATCCGACCCGCGTTCCTGTGGATTGCGGGGATAGCACGGAAGACGAGAGCCTCCATGGCCGGCGCTCGTCCGATGGCAAAGGTGCCGATCGAGTTTATATAAAGCTGCCGATGACGCTTGTATGAAGCCGTGCGGTCGCATGGTGCCCACACGGTGAGAAAGACGTTGATAATCCTGTTTTTCCTGTTGGTAACGCCGATCGCGGCATCGGCGATGAAATATCTTTTGGGCGATCGTTCAGTCCATTGGCAGACAGCGGACCGTTCCAGCGCCGGACTTTTGCCGCCGCCTGCCGAACATCCGGATGCCATGGTGCGGATCTTCGCCGCGCGGACGGTTCGTTGGCGCGGCATCTTCGCGGTCCATAGCTGGGTCGTGGTTAAAGAGGCGCAACGCGCCGCAGTTACACCCGCTATGATTATACGGCCTGGGGCGAGCCGATCCGCATCAATGGCTTTGCGCCCGACGGGCGGTGGTTCGGGGAAGCGCCGGAAACCATCGCCGCCGCCGATGGCGAGGCGGCATCTCGAATGGTCCCTAAAATCCGCGCCGCGGTCGAAGGCTATCAATGGCGGTCTTACGGCGACTATCGGGCCTGGCCGGGACCGAACTCCAACACCTTTGTCGCGGCGGTCCTGGCAGCTGTGCCGGAGTTGCGGGCCGCGCTGCCGCCGACCGCGATCGGCAAGGACTTTCCCTATAATGGCGATGCGTTCGGGCTGACGCCGTCAGGCACCGGCATTCGTATCACGCTTCGTGGCTATCTCGGCCTCACCATCGGCTGGGTCGAAGGCCTCGAGATCAATCTCTTCGGCGCGGTGGTCGGCATCGATCTGCGCCGGCCAGCGATCAAACTGCCGGCGCTGGGGCGTTTGGGTGTCGGTTAGTTCCGGCTGGATACGTCCGCCAGCTCGGGCATTGGCGGCGAAACCGGGGCACTCTAGAACCGTACTTCGTCGGTGCACAAAATCATCCGGACACTTCCAATGATCGTGGTCGTTGTGGTGGCGGCGCTGGCTGTTCTGGCGCTGACCACGCAGGCCGGGGTCCTCGCGCTGCAGCGCGCCTACCCCGCGCAAGGCCGGATGATCGAGGTCGCCGGCGCCACGCTCAATGTCCTGGACATCGGGCCGCGCGACGCCGCCGGTCCGCCGATCGTGATCATCCATGGCGCGAGCTCAAATCTGCAGACCATGCGGCGGCCGCTCGGCGATATGCTCGCACGACATCATCGGGTCATCCTGATCGATCGTCCCGGCCATGGCTGGAGCACACGGGCGCGGTTGGAGGATTCGACGCCGGCCATTCAGGGCAGAATGATCGATGCCGCGCTCGAAAAGCTGGGCATCGGCCGGGCAATCTTCGTGGTTCATTCCTGGGCCGGCGCGCTCGGCGCGCTGATGGCGCTGGACTATCCGCAGCGCGTCGCGGGCCTGGTGATGCTGGCGCCGGTGGCCTATCCGTGGCGCGGCGGCGTCGGATGGTACAACAAGCTCGTCACCACCCCCGTGATCGGCCCCTTGCTGGCCTATACGATCACGCTTCCGCTCGGCTATTTCCTGGTCGAATCCGGCGCCCGCAACGTGTTTTTGCCGCAGATCATGCCGGAAGATTTCGTGGCAAGTACGGCGACGCCATTGCTGCTGCGTCCGCGCGAGTTTCTCGCCAATGCCTGGGATCTGGTAGCGCTGAAGGCGGCGGTGGCGGAGCAGGCCCCGCGTTATGGCGATATCAAGGTGCCGGTCGTGGTGATCGCCGGCGACATGGACAAGACCGTGTCGCCAAACATCCATTCCCGGCCGTTCGCGGCGGCGGTGCCGGATGCAAAACTGATCGTGCTGCCTGACGTCGGCCACATCGTGCAAAATGCCGCGCCCGAACGCGTGATCGGCGAGATCGATGCGATGATCGACAAGATCGCTCCCAGCACTGCAGCCCCGGCGGACTAAAAAAATTCGACGACGAACGTTGGTCCTGCGCAACGCCGCGCGCAAATTGATTCAAAGTCGCTGCGCGTGTTGCAACCTTGTTATACGGGGAACCTCAGACACAAATTGAAATACGTGCCGATTTGGGTCTATGATTCGCAAGTCGTTTGAACGATGGCGGGGCTGGGGCTTACGCGGCGGGGTTAATCGTGCACCGCAGAGTCCATCCGTCCGTGCTGTCGATGACGTTTTTTGTCGGCCTCGTTTTCACCGAGGCCGCCGAAGCTCGCTGTGTGAACACGACGACAGGTGGCCAAGCCACTGATGGCACCGATATGCCATCGTCCAATCAGTCAGTTGTTTGCGATCCCTCCGCACCAAACCCGTCGACCACAACGGTGTCATCGACTCCGGGCAGCACCGGCGTGACCATCACCGTAATGCCCGGCGCGACCGTCAGTACAACGGCACGCGCCATCGGTCTCGATGGCAATGCAAGCAGCATTCTCAATCAGGGCACGGTGCGAACATCCGGGCTCAATGCGTTCGGGCTTTCCGTCCTCCCCGGTCGTAATGGCGACACCATCACCAACATTGGGATCGTCACGACCACGGGAACGCGCGGCCATGGGCTCGACGCCCGCGGCGGTAACAGCACCATCATCAACCAGGGTACGGTTAGCGTCAGCGGTGCCGGCGCCAGCGGCATCCGCTCGACCGAGACCACGGCAGGCACGCTGATCGTCAATAGCGGCGCCGTCACCGCAACCGGCGCCAGCAGCGCTTCGCCCGCGCCCGCGGTTACCGCCAACGGCGTCTCGCTTCAGGCGGGAACGTTTCAAAATCTCGCCGGGGGCGCCGTATCGAGCAGGCAGGCTTTTGGTGTGCTCGGCGGCAACGGCAACATCACCGTCAGCAATGCCGGTACGATTGGCGGGGGAAACGGCACGTCGATCCAGCTTGGCAATGGCAATAATATTATTCAAATGACGGGCGGCCAGCTGAACGGTGCGGTTGCGACGGGTAGCGGCGCGGATCAGTTCAGCTGGAGCGGTGGCGGCATCAACGGCGCGATCGGTCTTGGCGGCGGCAACGATACCGCGACCTTGCGTAATATCACCGATGCGCAGCTTGCAACGACGCCGGTCATCGACGGCGGCGCCGGCACCGATCATCTGATTTTCGACAATACCACGGTAACCGGTTTTACCCGTTTCACGAACTGGGAGAACGTCGATCTGACCAATGGCACGCGCCTGACGCTCGACGGCGGCGGCATGACATTGGGTGACGCCGGCACCGGAACTGGAGCGCTGGCCATCGATGCGAGCAGTACGTTGTTTGCCGGCAATGGGGTGAACGCAACGATCCGTTCGTTCACGGCCGGACAACTCGTCTCCGTCACCAACGCCGGTACGATCGACCTCACCAATGGCGGGTCGACCGCAGCGAACACGCTGACCATCGCCGGCAATTATATCGGCGCCGGCGGCACGCTGCACCTCAACACGGTGCTGGGGACGGATGATTCGCCTTCCGACAAATTGGTGATCGCGGGCGCCGGTGCATCCGCTAGCGGCTCGACCGGCATCGCAGTGGTCAACGCCGGCGGCGGCGGCGCCGTGACCCTTGGCAACGGCATCGCCCTGGTTCAGGCCACGGGTGGCGCGACGACGGCGGCGGGCAGTTTCTCGCTCACCGGCCCCGTGGCGGCGGGTGCCTATGAATACATGCTTTTCAAGGGCGGTATCGGCGGCGCCAATCCCGACAATTGGTATCTGCGCTCAGCGGTGCTGGTGCCGCTGTCCCCGCCAGCGGGCACACCGCCGACATCGACACCGGTGGGTACGCCGTCGGCCTTTGAACCACAACCGCTGCCGTTGCCCGGACCGGCGCCGGCGGGTTTCGAGGTGGTGCAACTGATCCGGCCGGAAGTAGCCGTGCAATCCGTGGTGCCCGATATCGCGCGGACACTGGGCCTTCTCGCGCTCGGCACCTTTCATGAGCGGCGCGGTGATCAGCCTCTGCTCGATACCGCGCCGGCAGTGTGGGGCCGTGTATTCGGCGAGCAAGGCAACGAACAGTATTCCGGCGGCGTCAGGCCGGATTTCAGCGGCACCTTCGCCGGCTTTCAGACCGGCTTCGACCTGTTGCGGTTCGACACTTGGGACGGCGTGCGCAACTTGGTGGGCGTCTCGGCGGGGCAGGCGCGGGCATTTGGCGACGTCAGTGGCTTCGTGCTCGGCGTCGACGGCGCGCATGCCGGCACGGTCAATCTCAGCGCCATCAGCGCCGGCGGGTACTGGACGATGCTGGGTTCGCAAGGCTGGTACATCGATATGATGATGCAAGGCGATTTCATTGACGGCACCCCGCGTTCGGATCGCGGCATCGGCGCCAACATCTCCGGCGCGAATTTCACCGCTTCGATCGAAGGCGGCTTGCCGATCGCGATGGGTGCCGGCATCGCTATCGAGCCCCAGGCCCAGTTCATCTACCAGCATCTGGGATTGAATAATACGCAGGATGCTATTTCGAGCATCCGCTTTGCGTCCCCCGATGTCGTCAATGGCCGCCTTGGTATTCGCCTCAAGGGCACATTCGGTAGCGGCGAGGCGGTGTGGACACCGTACCTGAAGGGCGATGTCTGGTGGCGTACCGCGGACGCGGACGATGTCGCGTTTGGGACCAATGTGCTGTCGACTTTGGCCTATACCGGCCCTGCGGTTGAAGTCGGCGCCGGCGTGAGCGGCAGGATCACACCCTTCGTCAGCGTCTACGCCGAAGCGAGCTATCGCACTGCGGTCGATGACAGCCTGACTATTTACAAAGGTGACGTCGGACTGCGCGTAAGGTGGTAACAGCGGGTACCGGACAAGCCGCCGAATCGGCCGGCTTTCATCGATCTGGCCTGGCTTTGCTGAAAGACAGGCATTGCCGGCCTGCTCCTGCCACGGCGATCTACCCAAAGCGGTCGAGACGTGCTTGATTCGCCATCACAAATCGACCAGTGCGTATCGCGTTCGCCGCCAGCAGCCGGCCGGAGAAGTCGACATGACCATCATGATGCCCGCATCGGATGAGGCGGTTCTGGGACGGCGCGACGCCATCGTTACGGCGCTGCGCGAAATCGTGCCGGGGGAAGGCGTGATCGACAAGCCAGCCGAAATGCTGCCCTACGAGTTCGATGGCCTGATGGCCTATCGTCAGCCGCCGATGGTCGTGGTGCTTCCCGACACCACCGAGCAGGTGTCGCGGGTCCTGAAATATTGCTTTGAGCAAGGCATCAAGGTGGTGCCGCGCGGCTCCGGGACCTCGCTGTCCGGCGGCGCGCTGCCGCTGGCCGATGGCGTGTTGCTCGGCCTCGGCAAATTCAAGCGCATCCGCGAGATCGATTTCGACAACCGGGTCGTCGTGACCGAACCGGGGGTGACGAATCTGGCCATCAGTGAGGCGGTCGTCGATGCCGGATTTTACTATGCGCCCGACCCGTCCTCGCAGATCGCCTGCTCGATCGGCGGCAATGTCGCGGAGAACTCCGGCGGCGTGCATTGCCTGAAATACGGGATGACCACCAACAACGTGCTCGGATGCGAGATCGTGCTGATCACGGGCGAAATCATCAAGGTCGGCGGCAAATCCGCCGAGGCGGGCGGCTATGACCTGATGGGAATCATCACGGGGTCCGAAGGCCTGCTCGGCGTGATCACCGAGGTCACGGTGCGGATTCTGCAGAAGCCGGAGACCGCGCGGGCGCTGATGGTCGGCTTCGCGCAAGTCGAGGCGGCCGGCGAATGCGTGGCCAATATCATCGGCGCCGGGATCATTCCGGGGGGCATGGAAATGATGGACAAACCGGCGATCCACGCCGCCGAAGCCTTTGTTCATGCCGGCTATCCGCTCGACGTCGAGGCGCTGCTGATCATCGAACTCGATGGTCCCGGTGTCGAGGTCGACGAATTGATCAAGCGGGTCGAGGCGATCGCGCACGGCTGCGGCTCGACCTCGTGCCAGATTTCCAATTCGGAAGCGGAGCGCAACCTATTCTGGGCCGGCCGCAAAGCGGCATTTCCCGCCGTGGGGCGAATCTCGCCGGATTATCTTTGCATGGACGGTACGATCCCGCGCGGCGCATTGCCGAAAGCCCTGGCTCGGATCCGTGATCTCTCGGAGAAACACGGTCTGCGCGTCGCCAACGTGTTCCACGCCGGCGACGGCAACCTGCATCCGTTGATCCTGTACGATGCCAACAAGGCCGGCGAGATGGACCGGGCCGAGGCTTTCGGCGCCGATATCCTTCGATGCTGCGTCGAACTCGGGGGTGTTTTGACCGGTGAGCACGGCGTCGGCGTCGAGAAACGCGACCTGATGCCGGAGATGTTCAGCGAGATCGATCTCAACCAGCAGCAGCGGCTGAAATGCGCGTTCGACGCGCAAGGCTTGCTCAATCCCGGCAAGGTGTTTCCAACCTTGCATCGCTGCGCCGAACTGGGCCGCGTGCATGTGCATGGCGGCAAGCTTGCCTTCCCCGAACTTCCGCGGTTCTAGAGCTGACGCGCGTGGACACACTCAAGATACGCGACGCAGCAGACGTCGAGCAGGTGGTGCGTTCTGCTCTGGCCAGCGAGCAGCCGCTTGAAATTATCGGCCACGGCTCCAAACGGTTGATCGGCCAGCCGATGGTGACCAATGCGCTGCTTGACCTGTCGGCGCTGAATGCGGTGACAGCCTATGAACCGAACGAGTTGATCATCACCGTCCAGGCCGGTGCGCCGCTGGCCGACGTATTGTCGCTGATCGACTCCCGAAACCAGCAATTCGCGTTCGAGCCGATCGACACCTCGCTGCTGCTGGGCGGGTCGGACATGGGAACCATCGGGGGCATGATCGGCGCTGGCCTTGCCGGCCCCCGCCGTATCAAGGCCGGTGGCGCCCGCGACCATCTACTGGGCGCGCACGCGGTCTCCGGGTTCGGCGATAGCTTCAAGGCCGGTGGCAAAGTCGTGAAAAACGTCACCGGCTACGACCTGTGCAAGCTGCTGGCGGGGTCCTGGGGCACGCTGGCGGTCATGACGGAAGTGACCCTGAAGGTTATGCCGAGACCCGAAACCGAACGCACGGTCGCGCTGCGTGGGTTGGATGACATCACCGCGAACCGGGCGATGACGGCGGCGCTGGGCTCGCCGTTCGATGTGTCCGGCGCGGCGCATGTGCCGAATTCGGCGTTTGGAGCGGCGGCGTCGGGCGTGCTGAGCGATCTCGCATCGTCCCGGCGGGCGATCACCTTGCTGCGGCTGGAAGGTATTACGGCATCGGCCGTTCATCGCGCGGCGGCGCTTCGCGAAGTTCTGGCGCCGTTTGGGGCGGCGGAGATTTTCGAAGACGCTGCTTCGGCGGCGATCTGGAGTTCGGTTCGCGATGTGCAGCCGTTTGCCGCCCAGGGCGCGCTGGGAGCCTGGCCAGTGTGGCGGATCGTTTGCCCGCCGGCCTCGGGCGGCGCGCTCGGCCAAACGCTGGCGCGCGATACCGGCGGCGATGTGCTCTACGACTGGGGCGGCGGACTGATCTGGGCGGCGCTGCCGCCCAAGGCGGACGCCCAGGCCGCATTGGTGCGTACGCGTGTAGACGCGGTCGGCGGGCACGCGACCTTGCTGCGGGCGTCCGAGCAGATACGACGCAACGTCGATGTGTTTCATCCACAGCAGGGCGGCCTTGCCGCCTTGAGCGAACGTGTCCGCCATAGTTTCGATCCGAAGAACATCCTCAATCGCGGCCGGTTGACGCGAGGATCCGCGACATGAAGACCGAATTCAGTCTCGCCCAACTTGCCAATCCCGATATCGCCGAAGCCGACAAGATTTTACGTGCCTGCGTGCATTGCGGGTTCTGCACCGCGACCTGCCCGACCTACGTATTGCTCGGCGATGAACTCGATAGCCCGCGCGGCCGAATCTATCTCATCAAGGAAATGCTGGAAAAGGACCAGCCGCCGACGCAAGAGGTGGTCAAGCACATCGATCGTTGTCTGTCTTGTCTCGCCTGCATGACCACCTGTCCCTCCGGCGTGAACTACATGCATCTCGTCGATCAAGCGCGCTCAAGGATCGAAAGGGACTACAGCAGGCCCCTGACCGAACAGGCGTTGCGCGCGGTGCTGGCATGGGTCCTGCCGCGTCCCGGCTGGTTTCGCGTCAGCATGATCCTGGCGCGGCTTGGCCGGCCGCTGGCCGCCTTGCTGCCGACATCCAAGGCCACGGCGGCGTCGCCGACTTTATTGCGGCGAATCAAGGCGATGCTGGCTCTCGCGCCGGGCCGTCTGCCGCCTCCCGGACCTGTTGCCGGAAGTGTTTTCGCCGCCACAGGCCCGAGACGCGGACGGGTCGCGCTGCTGCAGGGTTGCGCCCAACAGGTTCTGGCGCCGCGAATCAATCAGGCCGCGATCAATCTGCTGACGCGTCACGGCATCGAGGTCGTGCTGGTCAAGGACGAGCAATGCTGCGGCGCGCTAACCCATCACCTGGGGCGCGACGGCGATGCACTGGGGCGCGCCCGCGCCAACATCGCCGCTTGGCTCAACGAAGCCGAACAAAACGGCCTCGACGCCATTCTGGTGACGACATCGGGTTGTGGCACGGTGATCAAAGATTATGGGTACATGCTGCGCGAGGACCGCGATTTCGCCGCCGGAGCCGAAAAGGTTTCGGCGCTAACCAAGGACATCACGGAGTACGTCAGCGATCTCGATCTGCAGCCGCAGCAACAACGCGGCGATATCGTCATCGCTTATCACTCGGCCTGTTCGCTACAGCATGGACAGAAAATCACACGGCTTCCGAAAGAATTGCTTTCCAAGAACGGATTCGTGGTGAAAGATGTGCCCGAGAGCCATTTGTGTTGCGGTTCAGCGGGGACTTACAACATTCTCCAGCCTGACATTGCGAGCCGATTGCGCGATCGAAAGGTCGGCAATATTGCGATGATCAAGCCGGACATGATTGCTGCAGGCAATATTGGGTGCATGGTGCAAATTGCCGGCGGTACGTCAGTTCCTGTGGTTCACACGATTGAGCTTCTCGATTGGGCGACAGGCGGTCCCCGGCCAGGATTGAACTGATCGATAGGCCCCGCGCGAAAGCGGATGACTTGAAACGCTCGATGGACATGGATCAGCGGCAACAGGAGGATCACGATGGCTAAGGGTAAAAAAAGCAAGAAGAGCAAAAAGAGCAAAAAGAGCAAGAAAAAGGTTCTGACGAAGAAAAAATCCGCAAAGAAAGCTTCGAAGAAAACTTCGAAGAAAACTTCGAAGAAGTCGGTGAAAAAAACCAAGAAGGCGGCGAAGAAATCCGCCAAAAAATCCAAGGCGGCAGCACCGAAAAAATCAGCCAAGAAAGCCAAGGCCAAGAAGGCTCCGGCGAAGAAGGCGGCTCCGGCCCCAGCTGCCAAACCCGCAGCTCCAACGGCTGCGCCAAAACCAGCCCCTGCGCCCAAGCCGGCTCCCGCGGTCGCCGCTCCGAGTTGGGCCGCTCCGAGTCCTGCTCCATCCAGCCCTGCTCCATCCAGCCCTGCGCCGTCATGGGAACATTCGGGCAGCCATCATTCGTCAACCTCGGGCGGAGACGACGAATAAATAGCCGGAGAGTGTCCAGGTCACCGCGGATCTCGTTTTAGGCCGCAGCGCTCGTCGTCGCTGCGGCCTTTTTGATGCGCTGAAGGTCAGATCCGCTGGCGCTTTCATGGTTGGCCGAACTCCAACCGCCGCAGAGAAAAAGCTGATTCGATCGGTTCGTCGAGCGACCAAATCCGGCATGGACGGAGGAGAGGTATCTGGCGCTTCCGGATACAACCCAGAAGTCCCACCACGGCGCCTTGAATCCGTAAAAGTTGTTGTCGGAATACAACACCCGCCAACAACATTTCCGGGAATGTCCGTATCGCCTAAAAAGTCAGCAGATGCTCGTCTTTTTTGCTTCCCGCGATGGTCTGCGACCTCCAGATTGGGCTCACGATCAAGGAATTTGGTCGCAGCCGGTTGTCGCTTTTGTCGGAACCGGACTGTTTTTGAAATGTGATGGGGATCGTCATGAAGAAACTGGTTTTGGCTGCAGCGCTGCTTGCGGTGACCGCAGGCTCGGCGTTGGCAGCGGATATGCCTCTGAAGGCTCCCGCTCCGGTCGCGCCGGCGCCGTTCGATCCCTGGGATATCGCCTTCGGCAGCGCGGTCATGAGCGATTACATCTTCCGCGGTGTAACACAGTCCAACCACAACCCGTCGGTCACGGCCTATTTTGAGCCGCGCTACAATGTGAACAAAGACCTGCAGTTGTACATTGGCACCTCGACCGAGAGCATCTCGTTTGCCAATCGCGCGGCCGCCGAAGTCGACGTCTACGGCGGTATCCGGCCGACCTTCGGTGCTGCGGCATTCGACTTCGGTGTGTGGGGCTACCTGTATCCGGGCGGCCAGTGCGTTGGAGCGGGGGTTTGCCCGGCCGGTTCCGAGGTCCTTCCCAACGGAAACGTTATGAAGAAGGATGTGAGCTTCTTCGAAGGCTACGCCAAGGTTAACTACACCATCAATGACAGCTTCCAGGTGGGATTGAACGAGTATTATTCCCCGGACTTCCTGAATTCGGGCGCTTGGGGCGACTACGCGTCGATCACCGCCAAGTACACCGCGCCCGCCACGGCGTTCGGCACCAGCGGCGTCGGCATGTATGTGTCCGGTGAGTTCGGCCGCCAGTGGCTTGGTACTTCGGATGCGTTCTATGGTGTCCCCGGGTTCCTGGCAGGGATCCCCTACGCCAACTATAATACCTGGAACGTCGGTATCGGCTTCACCTACAAGGTGTTCACACTCGATCTTCGCTACTCCGACACCGACATGTCGAAGGGTGACTGCAATGCCTTCACCAGCGCTTTTAACGCTTCCGGCACAACCAACGTCACCGCGATCAATCCTAGCGGCGCAGGCAGCAATTGGTGCGGCCCGGCTGGCATCGCCAAGCTCTCGGTCGACCTGACCGCGATGACCAATCTGAAGTAATCGTTTCTCCCGAGACTTAGCTAAAGGGCGGCAGATTGATCTGCCGCCCTTTTTGTTTTCTGGGATGGGTGCCCACGCGGGTCGTGATCGATGCGATCCCCAGGCGATACTTTAGCTGACATCTATCGCCGACGCGTCCGCCGCGACGACCCCGGTCTTGGAAATGCCCGTCCTGTGAAGCCTCAAGCAGATGCGCGTTAAGACCCAGAATCGTCGCTTCGGTTCTGCAGCGCGAATCGATCGCCTTCGCGGCCCAGCGCGACGTTGCGCTGGTGGAATGCCGTAAGGGTGCTGCGATGGCCGATCGATACGATGGTGGTTGCCGGCAGCTTTTCCTCAAGGAGTTGATAGAGCGCCGCCTCAGAAGCCTCGTCGAGCGACGCGGTTGCTTCATCGAGGAACAAATATTGCGGTGCGTGCAAGAGCGCGCGAGCCAGTCCCAGGCGCTGTTGCTCCCCGAGCGAGAGCATTCGATTCCAGTGTGCTTCCTCTTCAAGCCGCGCGGCGAGCTGCGGAAGACCGACCAGGGCGAGCACCGCCTTGACCTGCTGCGGGCTGAAGCGGTCGACCTTGCCGGGATAGGCGATCGCCCCCTGCAGCGATCCGATCGGGAAATAAGGCCGTTGCGGCAGCATCATCAGCGAAGCATTGGCCGGAATTGAAATCGAACCCTTTCCGTATGGCCAGATGCCGGCGATGGCGCGAAAAAGTGTCGACTTGCCGGCGCCAGATGGACCGGTGACCAGCGTTCGTTCGCCGGCGTGGAGGTGGAAACTGGCGGCTGAGATCAACGGCGCCCCGTTCGGCAACGAGACCAGTAGCTGCTCCAGGTCGATTTCATTGCCAGCGCCTGACGATGCGATCTTGATTGAGTCGGAAGCGGTTGCCAGCTTGGCGGCATTGGCGATCGACGCCTCAAATCCGTCGAGACGGGCGACCACCGAGCGCCATTCCGCCATCGTGCGATAGATCGAGATGAAAAAGGACAGAGCCTCCTGTACCTTGCCGAATGCTTCGGCGGCCTGCAGCAGGGCGCCGAGCTGGATCTTGTCGGCAAAATAGGCCGGTGCCGCCAGAATGATCGGGAATATGACAGCCGCCTGAGAGTAAGTTTGGGTAAACGCCGTCAATCGCTTGGTCCGGCTCATGATGCCGTACCAGTTTGCGACGACGCGTCCAAATCGCTCCGAAAGCCCCTGCCGTTCGGCGTCTTCGCCATGCAACAGCGCAATCTGTTCGGAGTTCTCGCGGACGCGCACCAGGTTGAAACGGAAATCGGCCTCAAGACGCTGTTGCTGGAAATCAAGGTTGACCAGCGGCGAACCGATCCATTGTGTCAGTGCCGTTCCGAAGATCGCGTAAATCAGTGCGCCCCATACCAGATAGCCGGGGATTGAGTAGGTGTTGCCGAACACATGCAACGGCGCTTCCGCCGACAGTCCCCAGAGAATGACGACAAAGGATGCAAGCGAGACGATCGAACTCAATAGCCCGATGCCGATGCCCAACGTCTCGCTGACGAACAGTTTGATGTCGTCGGTTATGCGCTGATCGGGGTTATCGGCCGCGTCGCCCTGAAGCTGCATGCGATAGTGGTTGGCATTGTGCAGCCATTCGCCGAGATATTTGGTGGTCATCCAGTTGCGCCAGCGGATCTGGAGCCACTGATTGAGATAGAGCTGGTAGACCGAAAACGCGACGGAGATGGCTGCCAGAACGCAGAAGACGATGCTTTCCCGGACAAAGCCGTCCCAATCCTTGACCTGCAACGCGTTGTAGAAGCGATTGCGCCATTGGTTCAGCAGCACATCGATTGCAACCTGAGAGAGCTCGATCGCGATCACCGATCCCAATAGCGTCAAGCCGGCCCATTTTTCCTCAGAGCGGAAATAGGGAACAGCGATCCGCCATACGATTGCGAGCGTCGAGCGGATGTTGTTCACAGATTACCGTCTCCAGGGGCGTAGCTTTAAAGGACTGGAAAAATGGAGGAATTGAGGGCGTCTAGACTAAAGTCCTAGTTTGCTCGGTCGGCCTTAGCTTGTCCGCGCCGCCGGGTACACCCTAGCATGGGCGCAACGGCGAGGGGTGGGGAGCGTTCACATTTCGCGAGGTTATGAGCGGATTTTGGCGCCGCCAGATTCGCCGCGGCTTCGCGCTTTGCAGAGACATTCTTGCGATCACGCCAGGCACGCCTGACCGTCCACGCCGGTCGGAGCGCCCATAATGCGTGGGGAGGATCTGCAATGTGGAATCAAGTCTATAACCCTTTCGGCAACGCCACGCTTTCGACGATTGCCGCGGCGATACCGGTCGTCACGCTGCTGATCTTGATCGCAAGCGGCAAGGTCAAGGCCCATGTCGCCGCCATTGTTGCGTTGGTGCTGGCAAATCTGGTGGCCATCTTTCTCTTCACGATGCCGGCCAATCTGGCGATCCGGGCTTCGCTGCTGGGCATCGTCAGCGGGTTTTTCCCGATCGGCTGGATCGTGCTGAACGTTATTTTCATGTACCAGCTCACGGTGCGCGCCGGCCGGTTTGAGGTGCTCAAGCGTGCCGTCGGCGGGGTGACGGCGGACCGCCGGTTGCAGTTGCTGCTGATCGCATTTTCGTTCGGCGCGTTTTTCGAGGGCGCATCGGGTTTTGGCACGCCGGTGGCGATCACCGGTGCGGTCCTGATCGGGCTCGGCTTCTCGCCGCTGGCGGCATCCGGCCTGTCGCTGATCGCGAATACGGCGCCCGTGGCCTTTGGCGCGCTCGGTACGCCAATCCAGGGATTGGCTCAGGTGACCGGTCTCGATCCCTATACGCTCGGCGCCATGGTCGGGCGGCAGTTGCCGATTTTTTCGCTGCTGGTGCCGTTCTGGGTGGTGTGGGCGTTCGCCGGCTGGAAGGGCATGAAGGAGGTCTGGCCGGCCATTCTCGTTACCGGCCTGTCGTTCGCGATCCCGCAATTCCTGATCTCAAACTATATCAATCCCTGGATTGTCGACATCGGCGCATCGCTGATTTCGATGGGCTGCCTCATCCTGTTCCTGAAAATCTGGCAACCCAAGGTGCTGTGGCTGTCGCCGGCATTGCGCGGCAATGATGAATCCGCCAGCACCATGCCGCCGGCCAAGCTGATCGATCAGACGCCGCTGACATCGGGCGAACTGTTCACCGCGCTGCTGCCGTGGATCATCCTGTGCGCCATTTTGCTGGTCTGGGGCACCGGCTGGTTCAAAGCGGCGGTCAATCCGGTGTTTACCTGGAACTATCCGGTGCCCGAACTGCATAACATGATCAACAAGGTTGCGCCGGTGGTCCCGACGCCAACCAAAGAGGGGGCGATCTTCTCCTTCACCTATTTGTCGTTCACCGGCACCGGAATCCTGATCGCCGCTGTGATCGCCGGCTTCATCATGGGACTGTCGCCGGGCACGATCATTTCCGAATACGGGCGCACCATCAAATTGTGCGCCTATTCGCTGGTGACGATCTCGGCGATGCTGGCGATCGGGACTTTGACCCGCCTTTCCGGAGTCGACGCCACGCTCGGTCTCGCCTTCGCCGCGACCGGCGTGTTCTATCCCTTCTTCGGCACCCTGCTTGGCTGGCTCGGTGTCGCGCTGACCGGATCGGATACGTCGTCGAATATTCTGTTCGGCAATCTGCAGAAGATCACGTCGCAACAGCTCGGCCTCTCGCCGATCCTGATGAGCTGCGGCGAACTCTTCCGGCGGCGTCATGGGCAAGATGATCGACGCACAGTCGATCGTCGTCGCCTCCACCGCCACCAACTGGGTCGGGCATGAAGGCTCTATTCTGCGCTTCGTGTTCAAGCACTCGATCACGCTGGCATGTCTGGTCGGCCTGTTCGTCATGCTGCAGGCCTATGTCTATCCGTTCACGGCGATGGTCTTGAAGTAGCGGACCGGGTCCGAAGACGACGGAAATCCCCGCGACCGATGCCGCGGGGAGTTTTTCGTAAGCCGCTAGTTTTTGCAGCGGCCAGTCTGGTCAGCGCCACGCTTGCCGAATAGAACGACTTGCGATTTCGCGTGCCGCGATATTTCGGAGGCTGGATGTATTCAGTGACAGGGTTTTTGAGGCTGGTTGCAGCAGCGCTGGTGCTCGCCGCGACCGCCGTGCCGGCTCCGCGCCGATGACGGGTTTCCGTTCGGTTCCGAGATGACGCTGGATGTCGCGCGTCAGCCCGGATCGAAGCGGCTCCCGACGCTGGAGATCGGCGACAACGGCGAGGCGAGGCTGGAGCTGTGGTGCAAGGGCGGCAAGGGTCAGTTCTCGGTCGCGGGCAATACCGTGATCTTCGTGGCCGGCCCGATGCAGGATCGCGACTGTCCGCCGGAGCGGGCGCAGGCTGATGATGAACTGGTCGCCGCATTGAGCGAGGCCGCGACCTGGAAGCGGCAAGGCGATTTCGTCTCTTTCCTCGGGACCAAATCGCTGCGCTTCCGCCTCAACACCAATTGAGAACTTCGCTGGAAAAACGGTCTAATCCTCGCGCAGAATCATGTCGGCGCAGGCGCCGGCGGATTGCACGACGCCGGAATAGCCGCCGAAACCGGCATAGGCTGACGCCAGATAAAGGCCCGGCACCGCCGTGCGCGGCGAGCGCAGCGGGGTGTGCCAGATCGAGCGCGGCGGCGTCGGCGCGAAGCCATAGACGGCGCCATCGGGCGCATTGAGATATTGCCGGACCGACAGCGCGGTATTGAACGACGACGCGACGACGGCGTCGGCGAGGCCCGGATAGAGCCGATCGAGATAGCGCACGATCGCCTGCTGCCAGCGCCGCGCTTCTCGCGATAGGCGTCCATGTCCGAACTGTCCCAGTTCGACAGATGGTCGGGCCCGACGATCGAGAGCACATAGGGCGGGGCGGGAACGCCGGAATCGATCGCGGCGTAATCGACGATGGACATCGGCGGCATTCGCTCGCCGGGCTCTTCGCCATCAGCGCCGCGCCTTGCGCATAGTCGGACAGGCGCGTCATGTCGCGCGGCAGCAATTGCGTGGAATAGGCGGATATCCCGAATTCGCGCGGCGGTTTCGACAGGCCGAGCGTAAGCGCGAACAGCGAAATCGACGGGGCTCTCTGCGCGTAGCCTTCGGTCAATTTTTGCGCGGCCGCGGCAGGCATCAACGCCGCGAGCGTCGCCGGCGCGGCATTGCTGATGATCCGAAGTCCTTCCACGACCTTGGGATCGCTGCCGTCGCGCGCGGTATGCGTGACGGTGCGTGGCGCGGCCTTCCGCGATCCACCGCAATCCCGCTGACGAGCCGGCGCACCAGCACCTCTCCGCCGGCGACCTTGATGGCGCGGGCGAGCGCGCTGGAGAGCCGTTGCGAGCCGCCTTGCACGTAACGGCCGCCGCTCATGCAGATAGCTTCCCTGCGCCATCGCAAAGAAAATCCACCACAGCGTCGCCGGGTCATCGTGATAATAAGACAGATTGGCCGCCAGCGCGCATTTGACGGCTTCGTTGTCGCCGAAAACCCGGTCGAGCTTTTGCGACAGCGACAAGCTGCCAGTCGCGCGATCGCAGGGACCAGCTTCAACAGCGCGGCAAAACCTTCGCGCGGATTTTTGAAGGCGCTCGCTGCCTTGCGAGAGCGTGCCCATCGGCGGAGGCAATGCGCTCCATCTCGCCGAGCAATTGATGCGATCCCGGCGCGGGCCTCGGGGAAACGTTCGGTCAGCGCGCGCCGCGCCGCGTCGAAATTGTCCGGCATCACGAACGGCCGGTCGAGCGGGCCGCCGCGCGCTTGGTAAAATGCGCCGGACGGAATCCATTTGACGGCGTCGATGCACGCCGGCGCGCGTCAGCACGTCGTGCTTCGGGATCGCGGGGATCGTGCGGATCGCTGGTTTCGTGCAGCGAGCCTTCGACGAACAGATCGCCGGATTTGTAGCTCGATGCCGCGCCGCCGACCGAATTGCTGCGTTCGATGACCAGCACCTTGCGTCCCGCGCGCGCCAGGATCGCGCCGGCCGTCAGGCCTCCAAGGCCGGCGCCGATCACCACTACGTCATAGCGCGCCATCGAACCTGAAACCCTGAAAGCGCGTTGGCCGAAGATGGACCGTTCATTGCCGCTATGGCGCGGCATGTCAAATGCGCGATTGCATGGAGAGGGTGCGTGAAGCGGCCGCTGGATGCGCGCACCGCCGTCAGTCCGCGTGTCGTCGGCGCGTTCAGGCGCATCTTCGACGCGCTATCGATGCGGCTAGGCTATTTCCAGGCCGACTTGTCGGCGTCCCAGCGCTGGCCCTTGAATTCCCTGGCCAGCGCGTCGACCGAGCCATTGTCGTCTTTCTGGTCGCCTTCCTCGTCGCTGCTGGACTCGTCGGCCAGATTGAGCTTTGGGCCTGCGGCTTCGTCCGCCGTCGAAATCGACAGGGTTGCCGATCCACAGCATCAGCCGGTCGGACGCGCCCGGGCTTGTCCGACGCCACCAGCGCGGTGACCTCGACGGTCTCGGTGAGGTCGAGCGCCGGCAATGTCTGGCTCGGCCGCTTGAACGTCAGTTTCAGCTTTCCGGTATTGGCGTTCCATGCCGATGACGACGATTTCGCCGACAAGCGTTTTGGTCAGCACGTTGGCAATCGCGGCGCGCGAGCTTGTCCTTGTTGAGCTTGTCGCCGTCGCGCCAGTCGGCGGCCGCGAAACGGATGGTGCGCTCCATTTCCACGACACCGCTGGTCCAGCCGGCGGCGACCACGCCGGGCGACGACTTCGACTTCGCGATCAGCGCGGCGGCGCGGTCCGGATCGACGCTGATATTGATGGTCTGCTCGCCGGCGCGCAGCGCGTCGCAGGTGACGGCAAGGCTGCTCAGCGAGACCTCGACGTCCTGTCCTTTCAGTGCCTTTGAGGAAATCCACCGCCGCGTCCAGCTTCACCCTGCACGGCGATCGCTTCCGGAGACACTTCGGTAAAATCCTTTGGCGTTGCGGTGATGCCGTCATCGGTCGACTGGTTGTCGAGGAATTCCTTTTCGCTGAGATCGGAATTGTCCGTCGAGGTCACCTCGGTCACGGTCTGGCCGACGCTGATCTGGCCCTTGAATTCGAAGGTGTCGCCGGTCGGCTTGCGCAGCAGTTTCACCGTCACCGGCAATTTGTCGCCGAGGCTCTGCGTGGCGCCGGTCAGGGTCTGGCCGTTCACCGTGAGATTGGCGACAAAGCGATCCTTGCGATCGGAGCCTTTCGCCGCGGGATAGCAGACGTCGAGCACCGCCGAGGTGACGTTCTTGCCCTGGCGGGTTTCCTTGAGGATGACGTCGGCATTGCCATCCATCAAGCCATCGATGGACGTGAAATACCTGACTTCGTTGGCGGCTGGTCGCGGCTCTCGGCGAGAGCTTCATCTGAGCGAAGGCGAGATCCGTCGGAGGCTGTCATCAGCCCGACCAGGCAGAACAAAATCGAACGCATATGGGATTCCCCGAAAGATAGAACCACGCGGTGCCGTCAAGCTCTTTCGATTCCGGCCGAATCGGAACCTGACCCCTTCAGTAGCAAACCTGCACACATTTCACCAAAAGCAAGGCCGCCCTGAGGCGGCCTTGCTCGATCGTTGATGTCAGAACCGGGCGGTTTAGAAGCCCATTCCGCCCATTCCACCCATGCCGCCGCCACCGCCGGGCATCGGCGGAGCCGGCTCCTTCGGCAGTTCGGCGACCATGGCTTCGGTCGTCACCAACAGGCCGGCCACCGAGGAAGCGTCCTGCAGCGCGGTGCGCACCACCTTGGCCGGGTCGATGATGCCTTTGGCGACCATGTCGACATATTCTTCGGTCTGCGCATCGAAGCCGAAGGTCTCGGACTTGTTCTCGAGGATCTTGCCGACCACGATCGAGCCTTCGACGCCGGCATTCTCGGCGATCTGGCGCACCGGCGCTTCCAACGCCTTCAGCACGATGTTGATGCCGGCCTGCACATCGGAATTGTCGTTGACGATGCGGCCGACGGCCTTCTTGGCGCGCAGCAATGCGACGCCGCCGCCCGGCACGATGCCTTCCTGAACCGCCGCGCGGGTTGCATTGAGGGCGTCCTCGACGCGGTCCTTCTTCTCTTTTACCTCGACCTCGGTCGCGCCGCCGACGCGAATGATCGCAACGCCGCCGGCGAGCTTGGCAAGCCGCTCCTGCAGCTTCTCGCGGTCGTAGTCCGAGGTGGTCTCCTCGATCTGCGCCTTGATCTGGCCGACGCGGGCTTCGATGTCCTTTTTCTTGCCGGCGCCATTGACGATCGTGGTGTTTTCCTTGTCGATCACGACCTTGCGCGCGCGGCCGAGCATGTTGACCGTCACGTTTTCGAGCTTCATGCCGAGTTCATCGGAGATCAGCTGACCGCCGGTCAGGATCGCGATGTCTTCCAGCATCGCCTTGCGGCGATCGCCGAAGCCGGGCGCCTTGACGGCGGCGACCTTGAGGCCGCCGCGCAGGCGGTTGACGACCAGCGTGGCCAGGGCCTCGCCTTCGACGTCTTCCGCGATGATCAGCAGCGGGCGGCCCGACTGCACCACGGCTTCGAGCACCGGCAGCATCGACTGCAGGCCGGACAGCTTCTTCTCGTGCAGCAGCACGTAGACGTCCTCGAGCTCGGCGGTCATCTTCTCGGCATTGGTGACGAAATAAGGCGACAGATAGCCGCGGTCGAATTTCATGCCCTCGACGATATCGACTTCGGTTTCGAGCGACTTGTTTTCCTCGACCGTGATGACGCCTTCATTGCCGACCTTCTGCATCGCCTGGGCGATCATTTTGCCGATCGCCGCGTCGCCGTTGGAGGAAATGGTGCCGATCTGGGCGATTTCGGATGACGAGGCGACAGGCTTGGCGCGCTTCTCCAGGTCCTTGACCACAGCCGTTACCGCGATCTCGATACCGCGCTTGAGGTCCATCGGATTCATCCCGGCGGCAACCGATTTGGCGCCTTCCCGCACGATCGCCTGGGCGAGCACCGTGGCGGTGGTGGTGCCGTCGCCGGCGGTGTCGTTGGTTTTGGAGGCGACTTCGCGCAGCATCTGCGCGCCCATGTTCTCGAACTTGTCCTCGAGCTCGATCTCCTTGGCGACGGTCACGCCGTCCTTGGTGATGCGCGGCGCGCCGAAGCTCTTTTCAATGACGACATTGCGGCCCTTGGGGCCGAGCGTCACCTTCACCGCATTGGCGAGAATATCGACGCCGCGCAGCATGCGATCGCGCGCGTCTCCGGAAAATTTGACGTCCTTGGCAGCCATTTTTTGCTCCTGAATGATCCTCATCCCTGGTGTAACGGCTTTACCGTTATCGCGGTAGGAGCAGGCCCTTGCCCGCACCTCGAGGATGAGATTGTGAACGGTGAACAGAGATATTGCCTGCCCTGCAAGACGGCAGTCCTCGCCGTCTCCTCAGGGTGAGGAAGAGTCGTTGCCGTTAGGCCAGCACGCCCATGATGTCGGATTCCTTCATGATCAGGAGCTCCTCGCCGTCGAGCTTGATCTCGGTGCCCGACCACTTGCCGAACAGCACGCGGTCACCGGTCTTGATGTCGATCGGTATCAGCTTGCCGGCTTCGTCACGACCGCCGGGCCCAACCGCCACGACCTGGCCCTCCTGCGGCTTTTCCTTGGCGCTGTCGGGAATGATGATCCCGCCCTTGGTCTTCTCTTCAGCGTCGATACGCTTGACCACGACACGGTCATGCAGCGGACGAAATTTGGTTTTAGACATAACGTTTCCTTTTGGACGGCTTCGGTTTTCAGCTCTGGTTCAGGTCTGGTTTGCCATCGAAGGCGGCTTGTGAATACGGGCGCATTCGACGCCGCCAACGGCCAGAACAGTTCGTATCCTTAGCAATCGTACTCACAGAGTGCTAATGTGCGCCCGGGAATATGACCTGACGCCGATCCTGTCAAGCAAAGGCGGGTTAAGTCCTTGGTGAGGCTGGTATAGGATGCTGATAGAAACCAAATCGGAGCGGCGGCGTAATTATGGGACGTCATTGCTCCGACAGCATTTTTGGGCTTGGCTGCAGGACGGGTGCGGCCACGATATTGTTCGGGGAATTGCCATGGTCAGATCACGTTACCTGCGTACGGCAGTCAATCTGGGGATCGCCGCTGCGCTGGCGACTTCAATCGGGGCATGCACCAGCGTGTCGTCGCCGCCTCCCGAGCCCTATGTGGCGCCCGAGGTGCCGGCGACGATCCGTCCGGACGAGATTGTCGGCCGCTGGGGCCTCGCATCGTTCCAGAATCCCAACGACCGCGCGCGCACCGAAGCCGCGGCGCGGGGGCAGTGCAAACAGCCCTACGTGATCGCAGCCGGGACCTCGGGTGGCGTCATCATGCATTTGGCCGACCAGGCGACCCCGCAGGAACTGCGCCTGAAGGGAAGCCCGAGCGGCAAGAACTATATCGGGCCGCCCGGACCGGCCGGGGGCAACCTGGATCGGGAGATTGTCTCGTTCGATGGACGCGTCCTGATCACCCGCTTCATCGACAAGGATGCCGCCACGCGCTACGGCAACATGGTCTATGTTCGCTGCGGGCCCCACGCGTGATCCAGCCGTACCGACGCCGACGCGCTTATTCCGGGCGATGCAACGCGTTGAACTCGAAATCTCGAGACCTCGCAGTTTACAATTGGAGCGCTGAAGTCGGGCGCTACCGTTCCGCTCGGGCCTGATCACGAACAAAAAACGCCGGCATCGAGCCGGCGTTTTCGTTTCTGCAGAAGGGCGTCGCCGGACGCTGGCGTTCACCCCTGAACGGATTCGATTTCAGTCAAACAGGGCGTCGATATCGTCCTGCGACGCGTGGCCGACATCGTCTTGCAGCTTTGGTCCGTTGAGCAGCCGGGCGTCGCCTACGCGATGGTCGACGATAGGCGGTGCGTGGGCTTTGATCGCGTCCACGCCACCCCAGATATCCATCATGACCATGATGTGATTTTCGATGAATTTCATCGTATTCATCACCTTGCTGATGCGCTGGCCGGTCAGATCCTGGAAATTGCAGGCCTCGAAAATGGAAACGACACGCTCCTGGATCTCCTCGCTGAGCAGCTTTTGCTGGTCCGGCGAGTTTACCCTGGTCAGCGCGGTGGCCGCCTGATCGATCGATTCCGCCGCTTCCAGAATTTGCTGGGTCGCTTGTTCCGTTCCGCCCACCACGGCGCCAAGTTCGCCGTTAACTCTGGCCATTTCCTCGCCGTCGAAACTATTGCCGTGCAGAACCGCGATCTCCCGCTTGGTGCGGCTGATGGCATCGTGGATCAGATCGAGTTCGACCTTGAGCTTCTCGCATTGTTCGATCTGGGCGCGATAGGTTTCGAGCAACCCGTGGGCTTCGGCGGCCCCGCGTGTGACCGACGCGTCGATGGTCTCCGTTGCCGCGCGATGGCCGGCGCTGGCCATCGCGGCGCGGATGGCACGCAGTTCGTTCATGATCTCGACATGCATGGGACCGATGTCTCCATCAACGGCTGTGGGCATCGGGATGTCGCTGGCAAATGCTTCTTCGATGCGAAAACGTCTGCGATGAACCGGCATGAGAATTCCCCGACCTCTAATCATCACGTTTTAGGCCGAAGCGCTTTAACATGAAGTTCACGCGGGAAAGTCTTGCGAGGCGCGCGGCAGTCGCCCCACACCAACGATTAACCATGACCGGCCGCATTCACAGAAAATAAACGCTACCGGACAAAACCGCGCGGAATTCGCGACGTGGTGAATTGAAACGCCGTTTCTGTTTACCAAACTGATGCGGTTTTGATTTTAATTGGTGCCGTGCAAAGGCGCCGGTCAGGCGCTTCCCCGACGACACAGTGACGAAACAGTACAGAGTACGTCGATGTTCAGAAAAATCTCCCTTGCATTGCTTGCCGGCGCATCTTGTATTGGCGCCGGACTCCATCAAGCGGCGGCGATCGAGGCGACCGTGTCGCCTGAGCCTTCCGTGATCTACGGCGATCGACCGGCGCAGCCGGCCGCCGCGCCGGTGCGAACGGCCTATGTCGAACGCTCCAATATGGGCGGCGGCTTCATCCAGTTCCTGTTCGGTGACGGGCCGAATCAAGGCGAACGTTATCAGCAGCAACCGGCCTATCAGCAGCAGCCATCTTACCAATCGCCGCAGCCACTGCCGATGGACCCGCAGCAAGGCTGGCGCCAGCCGGATGCCGGCGAGCCGGCGCATGCGGCCTTCGATCCGAAGTTCGAAAAGCAGCTGGTCGACTATTCCGGCAAGGAGCACGCCGGCACGATTGTGGTCGACACCCCCAACAAGTTTCTGTTTTTGGTGCAGGGCAACGGCAAGGCGTTGCGCTATGGCATCGGCGTCGGTCGCCCGGGGTTCGCATGGTCGGGCGTCAAGCAGATTTCAGCGAAGAAGGAATGGCCGGACTGGACCCCGCCGGCGGAAATGCTGGTGCGGCGTCCCGATTTGCCGCGGCATATGGAAGGCGGTCCGCAGAATCCGCTCGGCGCGCGCGCGATGTATCTGGGATCGTCGCTCTACCGCATCCACGGCTCCAACGAGCCCTGGACGATCGGCACCAATGTATCGTCCGGTTGTATTCGGATGCGCAACGAAGATGTCATCGACCTCTACGGCCGTGTCAATGTCGGCGCCCGGGTCATCGTCCTCTAAGTTTTGCCATGGCTTGAAATCAACGGCCGCTCGATGAGAGCGGCCGTTTTTCGTTAAGCGCCATCGGGATATTCCTCAGGCGTAGTCACTGTCTCCATCGCTATCGTCCGAATCGAGATCCATGTCGTCACGGTCGTCGTCGTTCGATGCGGAATCGAACAATCCCGAGCGCGAATTGTTATCGGCGCGCTCGGCGGACGAACCGACATCGTTGATGCCGGCGTCGCGCGCCATGCCGCTTGCGGATTGATCGCTCCACGGATTTTGACTTGCCGCCCGATTGCCGATCTCGGCTGGATCGGCAAAGCCGTGGCGGCTGCCTCCCATCATTGAACGGATGCTATTGAGCAGCAGCGACCCGCCGACCATTCCTGCCGCGGTCGCAGCCGCGGTTCCGAGAAAGGAGCCGCCACCTCCGCCCATCGGCGGCTGCGACGCGCCAAAGGGCGCCCCATATGGCTCCTGATGATACTGCTCCTGATGATACGGCTCCTGCTGGTATTGCCCCTGCGCCTGCTGGAGCACTTGCCCGCTATTCCATGTCGGGCGGTTGGGAATCTCGGGCGGCCGCACGTTCGGCACCGAACCGTGCGGTTGATTTTGTCCGAAAATTGTCTCGCGCATCGAATCGAGGAATCCGCCGGGTCGACCTTGTTCGGGCGCGCTGCCGGCTTCCAGCTCCTGGATGCGGCTGTTGGCGCGCTTCAGCGCTTCGTCCTGGACCAGGACCGTCTGCACCAGCGCGTAAACAGCATTGGGCGCCGCGCGCAGGCCTTCCGTGATCGCCGCGGTAGCATCCGGATCACGCGGCGCACGCTCCACCTTCGAGAGCCGATCGAAAAGATCGTCAACCAATTGGCGTTCTTGCGGTGTCATGGCTTTCTCTCCGTTGCCTTGAAGCGCGGGGCAGATGTAGGAGCGCTTTGTGTCGCAAGTAGTGCTGCCCGATATTAAATTTATGTATGCGACAAGACGCCCTGCCCACCGCGCTGCGGGATATCAGGCCAATGTAACTTTGTTCGCAGCCAGCAGCGGCGGGAAATGCTCGCCGCCGAGAAAGGCGTATTCGCGTTCGCGCTGCGCCGTAAGCGGGTCGAGGTTGACAAGGATTTCGTCGACGAAGCCCGGGTGACACATGATCACGCCATCTTCCGGCAACCCATCGAGAAATTGCCGCATCAGCACGCTGAAGTCGGGTTGCCGGGCAAAATCATAGGCGCCATCGAATCCAGGGTTGAACACGATATTGGCGCGCGAGGCGCGGCGGCGGAATTGCGCGCTCAGAATGTCCAGCAACAACGCCTTGGGTGCGCCTAGTCGTCGGGCCAGCGGCAGGTTGCGTCCACACTGGCGGACCCAGGCGTTGGGCGCCGCCTCTTTCACTGCGGCCAGAAATCCGGCGCGTACCTGAGGAAATAGCTGCGCGTGCTGATGACCGTCGACAAAATCAGGGGCGCGGCCGAACATTTCATGGAAGGCTGCAAGCTGGACGATCAATTCCGCGCGAATGATTTCAGGATCGAGCCGGCGTAGCAGACCCGCGCGCAGCAACCTCGGAAAACTCAAGAACATGCCGCCGTCGATCGGCTGAAAATGCATCGTCAGCGGTCGAAACGGCGCGGTCAACGTGGCGTGCAGGCCGATCGCGCAGCGCGAACTGCTTGCGGCGACGGCCCGAAGCGCGCTGACTTCGTCACGACCGATCGCCGGGCCGACCGTCATCACCGACGTCGCATTGATGCGGCCGCGGCCGATCAGGTCGCGAATGGCGCGGTTGACGCCGGGGCTAAGACCGTAATCGTCGGCGCACAGCCAGATACGGCGCGGCGTCGCGGCGTCGTTCATTCGGCGGCGGTCCGTTCGCCGGCGTCGGCTTCGGCCTCGACACGTTTTTCACTGTGCTCAGCCACGAAATAGATCGGACGGGCTTTCAACTCCGAAAGAATCTTTCCAATATATTCGCCGACAATGCCGATCATGATGAGCTGCACGCCACCGATGGTCATCAGGCCGACCACCAGCGATGGATAGCCGGGCACCGACTTTCCATCCATCCAGGTTTCCCACAGGATCGAGAGGCCGAACAGGAACGCCCCCGTTGCGAGCAAAACCCCGAGCAGGCTTGCAAAACGTAACGGCGCTACCGAAAACGACGTCAGGCCTTCGATCGAAAGTCCGACCAGCCGACCTGGACTGAAGGTGGTGACGCCGTGCGCGCGGGGCGGAGGTTCATAGTCGACGCGGATCTGGCGGAAGCCGATCCAGCTCGCAAGGCCCTTGAAAAAGCGATTGCGTTCGGGAAGCTGCCGCAGCGCCGCCACGGCGCGCGGCGATAGCAAGCGGAAGTCGCCGGCATCTTCGGGGATTTTCTGCCGCGCGCCCCAGTTAATCAGCCCGTAGAAGCCATGCACCGCGAGGCGCCGCAGAAACAATTCGTTGTCGCGATGGGCCTTGGCGGTATAGACCACGTCGTAACCGCCATCGATCCAGTGCCCGACCAACTGGGCGACGAGATCCGGCGGATGCTGGCCATCGCCGTCCATGAACAGCACGGCGCCGCGGCGGGCATGGTCCAATCCAGCCATCAGCGCGGCTTCCTTGCCGAAATTGCGCGATAGCGACACCACCTGAACATCAAGCCCATCGGCGGCAAGCCCGCGTGCAATGCCGAGCGTGGCGTCGGCGCTGCCATCATCGACATAGACGACTTCGCAGGCGAGGCCGTAGCGTTGCCTCAGGTTTTTTGCCAAACCGCCAAGCCGCTCGTGCAGCAGCGGCAGCCCGGCGGCTTCGTTGTACAGGGGGACAACGATCGACAGCCCTTGCGCCGCAGCCGTGGCCGCGGTCGTTGACAAGCCGGAAACGTCGGTACCGAGCATCATCGGTCAGGTCTCAACTTTAAAAAAACAATATATGGCACTCGCTGCGCATTGTCGCCACAGCGATGCGCCGCGGCTCTCCGTCTTACGGCCGCAAGAATGCCTCAAGCTTGGCGAACAGCGGATTGTCGCGGTCGAGCACATAGTCGAGCGACGCCACCGAAACCGTTTCGGCGCCGTGCGCGCGGAGAAAGCTGCCAAGCGCGTAAAGTTGCGCCGGCGGGCAGTGCAGCGTCACCATTCCCGAAGACGTCGGGCCGCCGAACGGCGGGACCACACCGAAGCGATTATGGGCCTCGGTCAGCAGCGCGGCGTTGCATTCCGTAAAGCGGGTACGCACTTCGCGATACTTGCTGGCACGCGCCCGCGCGGCAATATGATCTAGGATGATGCGCGCCGTCTCGCGGTGAGAATTCGACCAGTCGGCATCCCGCGAGGCCACAAGGTTGGCCTGGCTGCGCAGGATCACGCCGTCGTCGAGCACCTTGAGGCCGTTGGCCGCCAGGGTGGCGCCGGTCGTCGTGATATCGACAATCATTTCCGCCGTCCCCACCGCTGGCGCACCTTCCGTCGCGCCGGCGCTTTCGACGATGCGGTAGTCGACGACGCCATGGGAGGCGAAGAAGGTCCGGGTGAGATTGATATATTTGGTCGCAACCCGCATCCGGCGGTTATGCTGCGCACGGAATCCGGTCGTGACGTCGTCGAGGTCCGCCATGGTCCGCACATCGATCCAGGCCTGCGGCACCGCGACCACAACATTGGCGCTGCCAAAGCCGAGTTTGTCGATCAGCGCAACGCGCTTGTCGGCATCGGCAATGCTTTCGCGCACCAGATCTTCGCCGGTGACGCCGAGATGTACGGCGCCGCGCGCAAGCTGCGAGGCGATCTCGCCGGCTGACAGATAGGCGATCTCGACATTGTCGAGTCCGTTAATGGTGCCGCGGTAGTCGCGGACGCCGCGCGGCTTCGCCAGCCCAAGTCCGGCACGCGTGAAGAACGCCTCGGCATTTTCCTGCAGGCGGCCTTTCGACGGAACGGCCAGAACGAACGGCGTCGTCATGGCACGCTCCCGCTGCTGCCGGTTGCGACAGCTCGGCTGCCAAGCTGGGTCAAGGTTTCGACCCAGATCGAAAATCCGACCGCGGGGATAGCCATGCTGGCGCCGAGCTGCGTCATCAGGCCGTCATAGCGGCCGCCCGCCACCAGCGGCTCGACACCATTGCCCTTGGCGTGCAGTTCAAATTCGAAACCGGTGTAATAGTCGAGGCCGCGGCCGAACGAGGTGGAAAAGCGCGTCGATCGGGTGTCGATGCCCCGCGCGGCCATGAAACCGACGCGGCTTTCGAGCTGGTCGATCGCCGCGGTGATGTTGAGCTTGGCGTCGTCGGCCAATGCGCGCAATCGCGCGATCGCGTCGTCGGGATCGCCCGCGATCGCGAGGAATCGCTTGATCAGCTCCAGCGCATCGCGCGGCAAGGCGCCGCCCTTCAGGGTCGATTGTTCGAGGAAGCGATCGGCGATCTCCGAAACCGAGCGTCCGCCGACATTGGTCGCGCCGGCAATCGACATCAGATCGGTCACCAACGCCAGCGCCGCCTTGCGGTCGGAACCGGCGAGTGCGGCGAGCACACCTTCATATTCGTTGCGGCTGGAACCGGTCGCGAGCGTGAGTCGTTCGAGATCCTGCTCCAGACTGATCTTGCGGTTGAAATCCTTCATCAGCCGGCGCCGCCACACCGGATAGAGATCGAGAGCGTCGATCAGCGCGGTGAACAGCGCCACATCTCCGGTTCGGATTTCGACGCCGGTCAAGCCGAATGCGGCGGTGGCTTCGAGGCCAAGCGCGAGCATCTCGGCGTCGGCCGCGGCGCGATCCTGACGTCCGAAGGATTCAATGCCGGCCTGCAGAAATTCGCTTGGCTGGCCGCCCCGATAACGAAATACCGGCCCGAGATAGCTGAACCCTGCAGGTTGGCCGGCGCGGCTGGAGGCAAGATAATCGCGCGCTACCGGAATCGTGAGGTCGGGACGCAGGCATAGTTCCTCGCCGCCAGCATCGGTAGTCAAATACAGGCTCTTGCGGATGTCCTCGCCTGAAAGATCAAGGAACGGCTCGGCGGGCTGCAGAATCGCCGGTTCGGCCTGCACGTAGCCGGCCTGCGCGAACGACAATAGCAGGGCGTCCGCCCATGCGGCGGATCCGGTCGCGCGAGAGGCGGCGGTCAGGGTCATTTCGAAATCCTGGTATCCCGGTAGCGGATTCTAGCGCAGGATCGGCTAAAGCGTGAACGGTTTTGCGATAAGATCATGATATAATTTAGTAATTTAGAACGAGACCGGACGCAAAAGGCCGCTTTGCGCTTGGGTTGATCGCGCGCATCGTCGGCTTGGCGCAGCCCCTTAGCATGGCCGGAGCAGGGTTTCGACCCACATTGGCCAAGTCGCTTAATGATCGGCCGGGCGGATGGCCAACGACCCGCTCGCTATCTGGGTCGGCTGGTCGCGGTCCAGTCGCCAAGCGCCGCTTGCACCAGCGCAAGTGCTGCTACCGCCGCGGTATCGGCCCGAAGCACTCTTGGTCCCAACGAAAGCCTCAGGATCCGCGGCTGCCGCAGCAAGACGGCGCGCTCCTCCTCGGCAAATCCGCCTTCGGGGCCAATCAGAACGTCGATTCCGTTCGACCCGGTCGCCTGGCTGCGCAGCGCCTGCAATGGGTTTGCGAGATCCGCTGCTTCGTCGCAAAAAACCAGCAGTCGCCCGGGGGCCCGCTGGCTCAGATAGCGATCGAGCGACACCGGTTCGGCCACTGTTGCGAGGCTCAGGATCCCGCATTGCTCGGCGGCCTCGATGACGTTGGCGCGCATCCGTTCCCGGTTGACCCTGGAGACCTGGGTAAAACGGGTCAAAACCGGTTGCAGCGATGCCGCTCCCATCTCGACCGCTTTCTGCACCATATAATCGAGCCGGGCATGCTTAAGCGGCGCAAAGACGTAAGCAAGATCGGACAGGTGGTCCTGGGGCCGGGTTTGGGCAACGATTTTCAGGCTGTCGGGCCGTTTATGGCCCTCAATCGAAGCCTGCCATTCGCCGTCGCGTCCATTGAACACCAGGACGGTTCCGCCTGCGGAAAGCCGCAGCACATTGCCGAGGTAATTGCTCTGGCCACGCTCTAGCGCGATCGTTTCGTCTGCCGCCAATGCGGCATCGACGAACAGCCGAGGACTGCGAAAATCAAGCTGAGGCATGAGCAATGTCCAATTCGCGACGCCTATTAGCCCAAAGGTTAGGATTTACGCCAATATTGGTAGCCGGGTGGGCCCCTACGCCGCGCTGTTGCCAAATTCCACGGGTTGTTAAGGGTCGGCAGGAATCGTAAAAGCCCCCTTCGCAAATCGCTTTTCTATCGGGAGGACATCGGGACTAATGAACCTTGCCGGAGGAACAGCTTTGATCTCTCGTCGCTTGATTGTGCCCCTCGCCGTGGCTTTCGTTGCCCTGTACGCGAGTCAGGGTTTTGCGCAGAGCGCATTTCCGGCACCCCTTCCGGGTCAGGCCGGCTCGAGGAACGACCCGGCATTTCCGCCGGTACCGGGCCAAGCCGGAACGAGGAACGACCCGGCATTTCCACCGGTTTCGGGTCAAACCCTCCAGAGAAGCGATCCGGCGTTCCCGCCAGTGAACGGCGCCTCGCCCGGTTCGTTTCCGGCCGCCGGCGTGGCTCCGGTCCTCGGCGGCGGTTTCTCAAGCGGACCGGCTTCCGCAACGATGCCGCAGGGAGGGGTCGCGGATGCCTGCATGAAAGGTTTCATGCCGCTGCGCGAAGACGCCGAGAAGCGCGGCAAGCTGATCAAGGCCGCCGGCGAACGCCACGCGCCGCCGGATGAAGCCTGCAAGCTGATCGAGAATTTCTCCCAGGCCGAACTCAAGATGATCAAATACGTCGAAACCAACGGGACGAAATGCGGGATTCCTCCGCAGATCCATGAACAGCTTGAAAAAGGCCATAGCAATACCGACGCCATGCAGAAGAAAGTCTGCGCGGTGGCACAGCAAAAGCCGGCCGGCCCGAGCCTGAGCGAAGTGCTGGGCTCCTCGACGGCGCTTCCGGAAGCCACGGTCAAGAAGAAGGGCGGCAGCACCTTCGATACCCTGAACGGCAACGTCCTGACGCGGATGAGCGGCGCCGCCGCCCGCGTTGCGGATGCGACCGGCAATTGGGTTGATACGCGCGCGCCGCCCTGGTCGCGGCCCTATCTGCGCCTCTCGCGCCTCGACCGGCCGATCGGATCCTGGTTATTGCTGATGCCGTGCTGGTGGTCGGCGGCGCTGGCCGCTGGCGTTATCGGCGACGTCAGCCGATTGCCACTTATCCTGGCGTTGTTTTTCGTCGGCGCGTTTGTCATGCGCGGCGCCGGCTGCACCTGGAACGACATCACCGATCGCAATCTCGACGCCTTGGTCGAACGGACGCGGTCACGGCCGATTCCGGCGGGCCAGGTCAGCACGTCGCAGGCCGCCATGTTTCTGGTGGTTCAGGCGCTGATCGGTCTTGCGGTGCTGCTGCAATTCAATCGCTTCGCGGTGGCTACCGGCATTGCTTCGCTCGTCATCGTCGCGGTCTACCCGTTCATGAAGCGGATCACCTGGTGGCCGCAGATCGTGCTCGGGCTGGCATTCTCCTGGGGCGCGCTGATGGGATTTGCCGCGACGCTCGGACGGATCGATGCGCCGGCGCTTTTGCTCTATGCTGGCTCGATCGCCTGGGTGGTCGGCTACGACACCATCTATGCGCATCAGGATGCCGAGGACGATGCGCTGATCGGCATCAAATCGACCGCGCTATTGTTCGGCGCGCGCACGGCGCCGGCACTGATGGTGTTTTACGCGACGGCAGTCGTGCTGATTGGCATCGCGCTGGCGCTCGCCGCTGCGCGCTGGCCGGCATGGATCGGGCTGGCCGCGTTCGCCGCGCATCTGGTCTGGCAGATTGCCCGGCTGGATATTTCGGATCCGGCACTCTGTCTGCGCATTTTCAAATCCAACCGCGATGCTGGATTGCTGCTGTTCGCCGGGCTGTTGATCGATGCGGTGATGCGGGCGGCCTGAGCGGTCCGAAGCGCGCAACAGAGAACGCGCGGCAGCAAATGGACGCTAATCCCTGGCGATGATCTCGCGTTCGCCCCGATGAAGATTGGCCGGATTGAGCAGATCGCCGCTGCGCCGCCGCACCAGGAATTTCGGGCGCCGGGCGCGGATCGCGTTGTGACGCCGACGCCGCGGCGCCGGTTCGTGTGCCTTGTCTTCCGGCAATTGCGGCAGCGCGAAGATGTCGCTCCACATCTGCCAGGCCGCCGCGATCTCGTCGCGGTCGGAACTTACGCAAAGCGGGATTGTCAGCGACGGATCGCGATGCGCCAGAACCAGCATCTGGGCATCGTCGATGCCGCGCAGCGCGACGCCGAGAAAATCGCTGACGCGAACGTTGACGGCCATCTGCATGCCGTGCAGGGCACGACGCAGAATGACGCGTTCGCGATGAAGTTCGATTTGCCGCACACCGCCGTCCGCGCGGGTATCGTGCGCATCGAAGCTGACGGGCAGAGAGAGAGGGTCGAGCCGCAAGGCGCGGCTCGACCCGGCGGGATTGATCCCGCTTGTTGATGTTTGACGCCTCACGGCTTTTGTCTCCCCGCCGGGATTATGTTCCCGGTCGATGCGTGAGACCATGCCAGAGCCGCGTCCGTTTCGGCTTAAAAAGGCTGGTTAATCGGACGTCACTGGCCCTGCATCGCCCGCATGATTGACAAGACCTTGGCTCACATGATTGACGAGACCTTGCGACGGAACGCGAAATTCTTTGGCTTTCGGACGCGTGAAAATGCTTGAAATCCCCGTAAATCGGGCACATCTCATGGGTCGACCGATCTGCATCGCGCCCTGCTGCGATGCTCCTTCAATCCTTCTCCAATCCTCGGGATTTTGTTCGTGATCTCTTCACCATCAGCCGCATCGCCGCTTTCATCCAAAGCCGCCACCTCCGACCTGTTCGATCAATCCGCGCTGAGCACGCTGGCGCAGCGGCTTGTCGAGGCCGCCAGGCGCGCCGGCGCGGACGCCGCCGACGCGGTGGCGGTGCGCGGCGTTTCGCAGGGCGTGGAGGTGCGCGACGGACGGGTCGAGGAATCCGAGCGCTCGGAAGGCGACGATGTCGGATTGCGCGTGCTGGTGGGACGGCGCCAGGCGGTGGTCTCGACCAACGATGTCAGCGGCGACGGCGTCGCCAAACTTGCCGAGCGCGCGGTGGCGATGGCGCGCGTCGCGCCCGACGACAAATATGTCGGTCTCGCCGATCCGTCGCTGCTGGCGCGCGATTTCCCCGATCTCGATCTGCTGGATCCGCAAGTCCCGTCGACCTCGGAGCTTGAGCGCCGCGCCTGCGAAGCGGAAGCGGCCGGCGCTCGCCGTCAAGGGCGTGACCAAATCGGGCGGCGCGTCGGCCTCGACCGGAATAGGCGGCATGGTGCTGGTGACCAGTCACCGGCTTCCACGGCTCCTATCTGCGTTCGAGCCAGGGCATCTCGATGACCGCGATATCGGGCGACGGTACCGGCATGGAGCGCGACTATGATTACACGCTCGCGCCGCATGCTTCCGATCTCGCCTCGCCCGAAAGCGTCGGCCGCACCGCGGGCGAGCGCACGGTCGCGCGCGCCAATCCGCGCAAGGTCGAGACCTGCAAGGTGCCGGTGGTGTTCGACCCCCGCGTTGTCCGGATCGATGGTCGGCCATCTGGTCGGCGCGGTGAACGGCGCCTCGATCGCGCGCAAGACCAGTTTTCTGAAGGACCGTCTCGGCGAGAAGCTGTTCGCCAGCAACATCCGCATCATCGACGATCCGTTGCGGGTGCGGGGCTTGCGCTCGCAATCGTTCGACGCCGAGGGCGTCAAGGTCAAGAAGCTCGCCATCGTCGATGAGGGCGTGCTGACCTCTTGGCTGCTGGATTCGCGCGACCGCGCGCGAACTCGGACTGGTCACCACCGGTCACGCCCAGCGCGGCGTATCGTCGTCGCCGTCGCCGGGATCGTATAATCTGCATCTCGAGGCCGGCGAGCCGACGCCGGCCGAACTGATATCCGACATCAGCCAGGGATTTTACGTCACCGATCTGATCGGCTCCGGCGTCAACGGCGTGACCGGCGACTACAGCCGCGGCGCATCGGGCTTCTGGATCGAGAATGGCGAGATCACCTATGCGGTGAGCGAGGTGACGATCGCGGGTCACCTGCTCGAAATATTCAAATCGCTGGTGCCGGCCAACGATCTGGAATTTCGTTATGGCGTCAATGCTCCGACGCTGCGGATCGAAGGACTGACGCTTGGCGGACGCTAGCGCCGGCCGCGCGAACAATAAAATTCCGGCCCGCGATGCCTTGACGCGCGACGCCGCGTTGCTGACAGAGACGGTACGCGAGGCGGGCGCGCTGGCGCTTTCGTTGTTCCGCACCGAACTGAAGAATTGGACCAAGGGTGCGTCGTCGCCGGTATCCGAAGCCGATATCGCGGTCAACGATCTGATCGAGACCCGGCTGCGATCGGCCACGCCGGACTATGGCTGGCTGTCGGAAGAAAGCGCCGACGACGAGTCGCGCCTCGACAAGCACTTGGTCTGGATCGTCGATCCGATCGACGGCACCCGTGGTTATCTCGCTGGCCGCGAAGATTGGTGCGTCAGCGTGGCGCTGGTCGAAAACACCACGCCCGTGCTGGCGGCCGTGTTCGCGCCGGCCAGCGACGAGTTCTTCTTCGCCGCGCGCGGGCAGGGCGCCGCGCGCAACGATACCGCCTATTCACGCAACGTCCGGCATTGAAATGGATTTTTCCCGCTTCGCCGGTCCGAAGCCGCTGGTCGAACGGCTTAGCCGCTCGCCGGGCGAAATTATCCTTCATCCCCGAATTGGATCGCTGGCGCTTCGGTTGTGCCGGGTCGCGGAAGGAACGCTCGATGCGGCCTTTGCCGGCGGCCAAAGCCGCGACTGGGACCTTGCCGCGGCCAATTTGATCGTGCAGGAAGCGGATGGTAACATGACCGCGCTTTCGGGGGATAGCATCCTCTACAATCGCCGGGATGTGACGCACGGGGTGCTGGTGGCAGCGGGGCGCGATCGTCATGCGAGCATCGTTGAGCATTTCCGAAGCCGTCCGTTGCCCTGAGCGCGCGCGATGCGCGTCGGGAATTCTGCCTTGCCGGGCAACGCGTTAGGAAAAGGAATCATGCCGGATAGTGGTCAGCAACAATTGCTTCATCTCGTTATCGGAGGGGAATTGACCGATCTCGAACACACGACGTTCAAGGATCTCGATCAGGTGGAGATCGTTGGCGTGTTCCCTAATTACGCATCCGCTCACGCGGCCTGGAAGGCGAAGGCGCAGCAGACCGTGGACAACGCCCACATGCGCTATTTCGTCGTTCATCTCCATCGGCTGCTCGACCCAGGTCAAGACACGAAGCCTGCCCGTTGAAGAAGTTACTTCGCAATCTGCTGCGCAGCAGCTGGGTCCAGCGCGCTGTGGGTTTTCTCGCGGCCGAGTTCCTGCGGCTGGTCTGGCTGACCAACAAATTCACTTTCGATCCCTCCAACGTCTATGAGATCATTGAACCGCAGCGGCCGGTGATTTTGGCATTCTGGCATGGCCAGCATTTCATGACGCCTTTCGTCAAAACCAAGGAAATTCATGCCACCAAGGTGTTGATCTCGCGACACCGTGACGGTGAATTCAACGCGCTCGCCGCCGAACGGCTCGGGATCGGCACCATCCGCGGTTCCGGCGATCACGGCTCGGCGTTCCATCGCAAGGGCGGAGTCGGCGCCTTCAAGGAGATGGTTCGCGCCCTGGAGGAGAAATATTACGTCGCGTTGACCGCGGACGTGCCGAAGCGTTCGCGCATTGCGGGCCTCGGCATCATTATGCTGGCGCGGGAATCCGGGCGGCCAATCGTGCCATTTGCGATGGCGACCAGCCGTTTCATTCGCCTCAACAATTGGGACCGCACCACGATCAACCTGCCATTTGGGCGTGGAATGCTGGTGGGAGGCGAAGCCATTGCGGTTCCGCCCGACGCTGATGGCGAGACGATGGAGAAATTGCGTGCGAAACTGGAGGTGACGCTGAACGAGGCGACCCGTCTTGCCTATGCGCGAGTCGGCCGACCGGAAGAGGCCAGTCATGGCTAACTCTCTGCCGATGACGTTGCGCACCTACCGCAAGCTGTCCGCTGCCGTAGGGCTATTGACGCCGGTGCTGATCAAGCGGCGGCTGAAACTAGGCAAGGAGGATCCGGCGCGTATCGGCGAGCGCCGCGGCGTGAGCCGGGATACCCGGCCGCATGGGCCACTGGTCTGGATTCACGGTGCCAGCGTCGGCGAGGTGCTCGCTGTGGCGGCTCTGGTCGAGAAATTGCGGGCGCTCAATATCCGCATCCTGCTGACATCGGGCACGGTGACTTCGGCGTCGATCGTCGCCAAGCGGTTTCCCGCTGACATCATCCATCAATATGTGCCTTACGATTCTCCACGCTTTGTCGCCCGTTTTCTCGATCATTGGCGGCCGAGCCTTGCGCTGTTCGTCGAGTCCGATTTATGGCCCAATCTCATCCTGTCGAGTGCGGCGCGGCGTCTGCCGATGGTGCTGGTCAACGGTCGGATGTCGCAACGCTCGTTTCGGCGCTGGCGCAGGATGACCGCCACGATTTCGGCGCTGCTTGGCCGGTTCGATGTCTGCCTGGTCCGATCGGAGGTCGATGCCGAGCGCTTTACGGCGCTTGGCAGCCGCAACGTCGTCACCACGGGAAATTTGAAGCTGGACGTCGCCGCGCCCCCCGCCGATTCCGCCAAGCTGGAGCGGTTGATGTCAGTGACGCGCGGCCGTCCCATCATCGTCGCGGCATCGACCCATCCCGGCGAAGAGGACATTCTGCTCCAGGTGCATCGGACGCTGGCAGGATACTTCCCTTCGCTGTTGAGCGTGATCGTACCGAGGCATCCCGATCGTGGCGAATCCATCGGCCGCACCGTCACCGGCTCAGGTCTGCATGTAGCGCAGCGTTCGCGCGAGGAATTGCCGACGGCGACGACTGATATCTATGTCGCGGATACCATGGGCGAACTGGGATTATTCTATCGGCTGGCGCCGATCGTGTTCATGGGCGGGTCGCTGGTCGAACATGGCGGCCAGAACCCGATCGAGGCGATTAAGCTCGGCGCGTCGGTCGTTCATGGCCCTCACGTCTTCAATTTCACCGACGTCTACGAGGCGCTCGATAGCGCAGGCGGTGCCAGGCAGGCTGATACCCAGGAGGCGCTGGCAAAGGAGCTCGGCCGGTTGCTGGCTGACCCGGGCGCGCGCAAATTGTCGGTTGACGCTGCCGACCGCGTGGTCGCGCAACTCGGCGGCGGGCTCGAGCGCACGCTGGCCGCGCTCGAACCGTATCTGCTGCAGCTAAGGCTCGAAATGGGGGCAGCCGATGCGTGAGCCGGCCTTCTGGTACCGGCCGCCATCATTGCTCTCGCGATTGCTGATGCCCGTTGGCGCATTCTACGGCCTGATTGCAGGGCTGAGGTTGCAGAACAAGGGTTTTGACGCCGGCATTCCGGTGTTTTGCGTCGGCAATTATCATCTTGGCGGCGCCGGCAAGACCCCGACGGTGCTGGCCCTTGCGAAGGTGCTGCGCGATCTCGGCGAGACGCCGGTCGTGCTCAGTCGCGGCTATGGCGGAAAACTACGCGGACCGATCCAGGTAGATCCTGCGAGGCACGCTGCGGTTGACGTCGGCGACGAGCCGCTGATGCTGGCGGGCCAAGTTGCGGTGGTGGTGGCGCAGGATCGCGTCGCCGGCATCGCCTTGGCGCGGGCGCGGGGCGCCAGCGTGATCCTGATGGACGACGGTTTCCAGAATCCTGCCATCGCCAAGGACGTGGCGCTGATCGTAATCGACGGCGATCGTGGCCTCGGCAACGGCCAGGTGTTTCCCGCAGGTCCATTGCGCGCGCCGTTGTCGCCGCAACTCGAGCGCACCGACGCGCTGATCATCATCGGCGACGGAACCGCGGCCCGGACGGTGGCCGCCGCCGTCGCCGCGCGGGACAGGCCAGTGCTGCCGGCCCATCTCAAAGCGGACGTTGCGTCGGTGGCGTCGCTTGTCGGCAAGCGCGTGCTGGCGTTCGCCGGGATCGGCGATCCGGTTCGCTTTTTCCGGACACTGCGCGCCAGCGGAATCGAGGTTGCCGCGGAGCGCGTGTTTGCCGATCACCATCCGTTTTCGAAAAGCGAGATCGAGACGTTGATCGCCGAGGCAAAACGCGATGGGCTGACGCCGGTGACGACGGAAAAAGACCTGGTACGATTGCGTAGCGGCGAGGGGCTCCTATCCTGGGCGCGAGATATCGTGCCGTTCGCGGTGACGCTGGAGTTCGAGGATGCCGCGCAGTTGCGCAGGTTCGTGGCCAACCGGCTATTTCAGGCACGGCAGGGAAGATTTAGGACACAATCCGGAACCGGTTGACGCGGGGTGGATATCGCTCACGTCAAGAAGCGCCTTAAATAAACGCGACAAACAATGAATGAGGGCGTTTTCGAGTGAAGTGGATACTGGTTCGCGTAAAGAAAACGCGCCAAATAAAGAATGAGAGCCTGCATTCCGATTCGATCGGAACGGAAACGGCTTCAGACCTGCTTCTTCAACGCGGCGGGAAAATGCCGTTGTAGCACCGCGCCCGGGATCGCGTAGGCCTCCTGCAGATCGACGCTCCAGTATTTCAACTCGTCGAGCGGGATTCGGGCATCGGTCACCGCGCATCGCACATAGGTTCCCGGCGAGATCACGCGAAAATCGCCATCGAGATACTGCACCTGCGCTTCGCCATGGCCTGACGGACCGAATTTATTCAGCACGATTGAACTCTCCGCTTCGCCCCGGAAAATCCGGACTGGCTAATGTGAATTCGATCTATCATAAATAAGCCCTGATGTCCGCCCCGCAAACCCACCGATTTGTGATGAATCACGGCGATTGGCGCATGGTAGCCTTGGCCAAGGGGACGCTGTTATCAGCACCATAAAACGACCCGGCAAATCCGATGCGCCTTCTGTCAGTCACGACATTCCTGACGCTTTTTGCCGTGACTTTTGTCGCGAACGCGGCGCCGTTGCCGTCCGCGCATCAGGTCGACATTCCGCTCGCCAGCGGCGTATTGCACGCGCAGCTTTTCAAGCCCGACGGTGATGGCCCATTTCCTACCGTGATCGCGCTGCACGGCTGCGGCGGGCTCGGCGGCCATTCGGAGCAGGTCCTGCCGCGTTATCGCGATTGGGCCGAGCAGTTGCTGAAAGCAGGCGACGCGGTCTTGCTGCCGGACAGCTATGGTTCGCGCGAACTTGGTCCGCAATGCCGCGTCAAGGATCGTCCTGTACGCGCCAGTCGCGAGCGGGTCGCGGACATCATGGCATCCCGGCAATGGCTCTTGCAGCAGCCCTGGGCCGCGCGCGATCGTATCAGCCTTTTGGGATGGGCAAACGGCGCGAGCGCTTTGCTGTGGGCGGTGCGTCCGCAACTATCGTCGCGCGCCGCCGAGCCGGATTTCCGCACAGCGGTTGCATTTTATCCGGATTGTCGCGTCGCGTCGGGCTTGGGATGGAGCACCCGCGTTCCGACGTTGCTGCTGATCGGTGCCAAGGACGACGTTAATTCGCCGCCCGCGTGCCGCCAGATGATTGACGGTGCGCACGGGCGCAGTGCATTGGCACGGATCGTGGTTTATCCCGGGGCCTATCACGATTTTGATCGCGCGAATTTGCCTCTTCATGCGCTTCCCGGCACGTCCGATGCCGCGGCACCCGACCATGGCCATCTCGGCACCGATACGGAGGCGCGCGCCGATTCACAAAAGCGCGTCGCCGAATGGCTGGCGCGGTGACCGTCATTTCTTGCCGCCGGTTCTTAGAACAGGCTTCCCTGACCCAGCGGTTTAACGACGCGCTTGGGCGCTGAAGGCTTTGGCTCGCTTGCAGCCGGCTTGGCTGGCGTCGACGTTACCGCCGGCCGGTCCGCGTCCGCGGTGGCTGCGACGCGTCCGTCGGCGAATTCGAGTGTGAGATGCGCGCCGGGGCCGATCGCACCGGCCGCGCGCACGGCGAGGCCCTGTTCGTCGCGCACCAGGGCAAATCCCCGCGTCAACACGCTGCGATAGGACAAAGCTGCCAGCAATTGGCCGCTGTGTCCGACACGGGCCTGATGGCGCTGCATGGCCGTTGCCAGCGCGCGCCGCGCGCGCTCGGCCAGCCGCAGCGTTCGTTCGCGGTCGCGCGCGATGAGCTGGCGTTGCGCCAGCGCGTTGGAAAGTTTCGAGGCCTTCAGCCGGATCGCCAGTCCGGCATGGCGATCGCGGCGGTGGCGCAGCAGCGACCTTGCGGCATGCGCCAACCGTTCGCCGGAGACGGTGAGGTGATGCCGGGCCTGGGCGACCTGCCCGCGCAGCACCCGCAAGGTCAATCGCGCGCTGGTACTGGCGAAGCGGCGGAAATGGGCGTGCGTATTGGCCTTCAACGCGCGGGGCAGGGCGGCGGTGGCGCCGTCCAGCCGCTGCCGCGGGATCGCCAGCAGTTCGCTCGCGGCCGGCAGCGCCCGCGCCGCGGCACGCAACTCGTTGCGGCGGCCTTCCTGGCCGCGCTGCCAGCACACCATGGTGCGCCGCGCGAGGCTCGATATCTCGACGAACAATTCGCTGCGCACCGGCACCGCCATTTCGGCGGCGGCCGTCGGCGTCGGCGCACGCTTGTCGGCGGCGAAGTCGATCAAGGTGATGTCGGTCTCGTGGCCGACCGCCGAGATCAGCGGGATCATGCTGTCGGCGGCGGCGCGCACCACGATCTCCTCATTGAACGACCAAAGGTCCTCCAGCGAGCCGCCGCCACGCGCGACGATCAACAGGTCGGGACGGGGAATCCTGCCGCCCTCCGGCAGCGCGTTGAAGCCGCGGATCGCGGCCGCGATCTGCTCGGCCGAACCTTCGCCCTGTACCCGCACCGGCCACACCAGCACGCGGCGTGGAAAGCGGTCTTGCAGCCGATGCAGGATGTCGCGGATGACAGCACCGGTCGGCGAGGTGACGACGCCGATCACTTCCGGCAGCCATGGCAGCAATTGTTTGCGCGCCTCGTCGAACAGCCCTTCGGCACCTAGTTTGCGCTTGCGCTCTTCCATCAGCGCCATCAGCGCGCCGATCCCGGCAGGCTCGATCGCCTCGATCACGATCTGATACTTCGACGATCCGGGATAGGTCGTGAGCTTGCCGGTGGCGATGACCTCAAGGCCTTCCTGCGGCTTGAAGCGCATCCGGCTATGGACGCCCTTCCAGATCACGGCCTCGATCTTGGCGCTCTCATCCTTGAGCGCGAAGTAGCAGTGCCCGGAAGAGTGCGGTCCACGGAAACCGGAGATTTCGCCGCGCACCCGGACGTGCCCATAGGCATCCTCCACCGTCCGCCGAAGTGCGGAGGACAATTCGGAGACGGTGAACTCTGGGGCGTTGATCAGGGCTTCGGCGGCGGTCATCTCGGACAATCGAATCGGGCTTCGGTGAATCAGGCTTTTCGGGTTGGAGCACAAGTTAGGGATTTCGGTCATTACCGCAAATCAGCTCTTGAATTTCAGATTACTCTGTAATATAGAGTTCTCTATATATTACCTAGGAGGATTGCGCCATGGTCACCACGATAGTGTCTGGCGGCTTCAAAGCCGCATTCTGGGGTCTTGCCGTTGCCGGTTTCGCGTCGTTGCTGCTGGTCGGGCTGATCGCTTGGCCGATCCATCAGCCACCGGAACTGAAATCGATTTCGGCTTACCGCAACTCGATGGATTTCAGCGCGCTGCCGGAACTCACCCGGTTCCAGGCCCGCGACGGCAGTGCCCTGGCATACCGGCATTATCCCGTGCAGGCGCCGTCAACCGGCCGGATCGCTGTTGTCGTGCATGGCTCATCCGGTTCGAGCTGGGGCGCCGTGCATGCACTTTCGCTCGCATTGGCCACGCGAGGCGTGCAGACCTATGCGGTGGATATCCGCGGACATGGCGCATCCGGAAACAGAGGGGATATCGCCTATCTGGGCCAGCTTGAAGATGACATGGCCGATCTTGTGAGTGAAATCCGCAAGACCAATCCGACCGCTCCTCTGACGCTGCTTGGTCACTCCTCTGGCGGCGGATTTGCGCTGCGCATCGCCGCCTCACCAATCCAGAACCTGTTCACGAGCACGGTGCTGCTGGCGCCATATCTCGGCTATGACGCGCCGAGCAGCCGTCCCAACTCGGGCGGCTGGGCCAATCCGGATATCCCGCGTTTCCTCGCTCTGACGATACTGCGCAAACTGGGAATGCCATGGGCGGAATTGCTGCCGGCGATTGCCTTCGCGGTGCCGCCGAATTCGAGCCAAAGGCTGACCGCGACCTATTCATACCGGCTGATGCGCAACTTCGCCGCTTCCGACTATCGCGCTGATTTCGCGGCGGCGACCAAACCCGTGACGGTGTTTTCGGGCTCTGCCGACGAACTGATGGACTCTGCAAAATTCAGCGAAAGCGTTGGAGGCCGTGCGACCGTCAAGATCATCGATGGCGTTGACCACATGGGGATCGTCTGTAATCCCGCTGCGATAGCGGTGATCGCCGACGACGTGGCGAAAGCGGGAGTGAACTCATGATCCGCAAGGCTCGACGTCAATTTTTGCGCGGCGTCGTGCAGGCCATCGGGCTGCTGGCCTGTTCGCCACCCATGGTTTTCAGCGCGGCAATCGCCAGATCAGAGGAGTCCGCCATGCCCTATCCGCCGGTGCCGTTTTCCACCGTGGTCGATTCCTGGGATCATCACTGGTTTCTGTGGCTTCCGCTCCACCCGGTTTATGAAGCGGTGGAAGTCGCGAGCCGAGAGCCAGACCGCGATGGCCGCATCGATGTTTGGGTATGGTTCACGGAGCGTGCCGGCACAAAGCGTCAGGCCCACTATCGCAACTCTGAGCGGCTGGCGGCCTTCGTCGGCGGTCACTATCGCCCGATCTCATTTCAGATTTCGGGAGATGATGGGCGACCGCGGGGCGCGCAGGTACGGTTCGACGACATCGAAGGCATGCCGGTGGACATCGAGCTCCAGTTCGATGCGGACCAAACGTTGAACTCGACAAGGTGCGGGACTGACGGACCAGAGTGGCCATATCAGGGATCGCGCGTTCCTTGTCTTCTACCGTGACACCAGCGCGCAGGCTCCCTATGGCCGCGCCTCCATCGGCCCGAAGAACTACACTTTCGATCGCGAGGAAGCGAAAGGCGCGTTTCCTTTCAGATGGTCCTACAGCCACGGGATTTCCATCAACCTTATTCTCTACGACACATTCACGGCTACGTTCGGTCGGGATGGATTTACGCCTTCGCCCGGCACCGACTCCAGTTACGTGCTGAACAAGGCCGGGGGTGGCAGCGTCGTGCTGGTGTCGGACCCCGCCGGACAACTCGACGAATACATCGATCACGGCGCCAATGGCGACTTTCTTCGGGTTGTCTTTGATCCTCCGTTGCCGGCCTGCGATCACGGTAACGAACCGCAATCCTCGTCGTTTTCGGTTTCGATCAGGGCCGCCGCGGGTCTGATCAAGGGGAGCGTTGTGAGCCGATGCGACGAACGCGGGCAAGTGCTCGACTGGCATCCGAGCCAACCGATGTGGGCAAGCCGGCAGTCGTTCCGATCGGAAATTTCAGGGCCAAACGAGCATTCCCGTTCGATCGTAGTGACACCTACATCGTAGTTGGGAATTGCACCGCGCGCGCGTAAAATGATTTCGCGAGGCGGCGAACTACCTTCCGATCGACTTTCCATTTTCGAAGAATGATATCTAAGGCACGCTTCATGATCGACAGCAAACAAGCGACCGAAGCGCTCAGCGAGATCAATGAGATCGCGCGCCGCGTCCGTCAGTCGACCATCTACCAACTCGGCAGCCTGCTGATCATCATGTGGGGCGCGCTGGTGTTTGCAGGCAATCTTGCCAACTACCTGTCGCCGCACACCGCCAGCTACGCGTGGCTCGTGGTCGATGTTGCCGGGATCGCGGGTTCGTTCGCGGTCAGCGCCTTCAGCCGCGCCCGAACCGGAATCCGCAGCTTCGATGTCCGGATGTTGACGGCCTTACTGCTGTTCTTTGCCTTCGGCTTTTTCTGCACCCTCGGGCTTGGCGCATTTCACGCCTCGCCAACAGGGAACGTTCTGGCCAGTCTATTTCATGCTGGTTTACACCATCGTCGGATTGTGGGTCGGGCCGGCGTTCGTGGCGATCGGCCTCGGCATCACCGCGCTGACGCTGATCGGTTACTTTTTTATCGGCGAGGCGTTCCCGCTGTGGATGGCCTTCGTCAATGGCGGCGGCCTCATTCTGGGCGGGCTCTGGATGCGCCGGAGCTGACCGATGGCCGAACTCGACGACATCATCCACCGGTCGCTGCGGCGAAAGCGCATGGCTTGGAGAATCCCATGAAGAATCTGCTCGACGCGGGAAAGCTGCTGCTACTCGATATGGCGGCGACGCTTTTTTTTCTCGTGCTGTATCTGCTGACGCATAACGTCGCCTTGTCGGTGGTCCTCGGCATGGCGTTGGGCACCGCCCAGATTGGCTGGCAGCTGGCGCGCCGGAAGCCGATCGACACCATGCAGTGGATGAGCCTGTTTCTGGTGCTGGGCGCGGGCACCGTCACGCTGATTACCGACGACCCGCGCTTCGTGATGATCAAACCGAGCGTGATCTATATCATCGTCGGCGTGGTGATGTTGAAGCGGGGATGGATGAACCGCTATTTGCCGCCCGTTGCGATCGAACTGGTGCCGGATATCGCTATAATTTTCGGCTACGTCTGGTCGGGCCTGATGTTCTTTTCCGCAGCCCTGAACGTGATCGTGGCCCTCAATTTCAGCGTGGTGACCTGGTCGGTGGCCATGTCGGTCTATGGCATCGTCAGCAAGGCGGCGCTGTTCCTGATCGGCTACGCCACCATGCGCACCGTGGCGTCGCGCGACATCGGCGCCAACAACTGCGAGACCTTCCCGGTGACCGCCTGCGCGATACCGAATTGATGTTCGCGGCCGACTTTGCGGCACCGATCAACGGCGCGGCTCCGACATCGACCCATTCGGCGAGCGCAGATAACGGCCTCTCGATACGCCGGAGCTGACCGATGGCCGAACTCGACGACATTATCCATCAGCCATTGCGGCTGAAAATCATGGCGGCGTTGAATGCGCTGCCCGGCAGCGTCGGCCTTGAATTCTCGCGGCTGAAAAAACTGACCGGCGCCACCGACGGCAATCTCGGCGCCCATATCGAAACGCTGTCGAAGGCGGGCTATGTCGCGGTCGAAAAGGCTTTTGTCGGCAAAAAGCCGCAGACCACGGTGACCGCCACGGCCACCGGGCGCGGCGCATTTGCCCGCCATGTCGCGACCTTGCAGGAAATCATCGCGGCTTCAGCGCGGCAGCCATAGACGGCGGGGCACATATCCACACCTCGATCAGGGCTGTTTGTTGCGGCGCGCCGACGTCGTGGTAAACCGTGCACTTCATCTCGGTAACCCCGGTCTGGCTGCACCTCATGCATATTCTCCTGCTCGGTTCCGGCGGCCGCGAACACGCTTTGGCGTGGAAGATCGCGGCCTCGCCGCTGGTCACAAAACTCTGGTGCGCGCCGGGCAATGTCGGCATCGCGCGGGAAGCCGAGTGCGTGGCGCTGGATATGTCGGACCATGCCGCGGTGATCGAGTTCTGCAAACGCAATGAAGTCGATCTCGTCGTGGTCGGCCCCGAAACGCCGCTCGCCGCCGGGATCGTTGATGATCTCGCGGGCGCCGGCATCAAGGCATTCGGGCCGAGCAAGCAGGCCTCGCAGCTTGAGGGCTCCAAAGGGTTCACCAAGGATCTCTGTACGGAGTTTGATATTCCGACCGGCGCCTATGGCCGCTTCAGCGATGCCGCCGCCGCGCTGGCGCATGTCCGAGCCCACGGCGCGCCGATCGTGGTCAAGGCCGATGGGCTGGCGGCGGGCAAGGGCGTGGTGGTCGCTCAAACCTTGCGCGAGGCCGAAGACGCCATCGCCATGATGTTCGAAGGCGGATTCGGCGCGGCCGGCGCCGAGGTCGTGATCGAGGAGTTTCTCGCCGGCCGCGAGATCAGCTTCTTTGCGTTGTCCGACGGCGAGACCGCGATCGCGCTTGCCTCCGCGCAGGACCACAAGCGGGTGTTCGATCATGATCAGGGACCGAACACCGGCGGCATGGGGGCCTATTCGCCGACGCCATTCGTGACGCCGGAGGTCCATGCCGAGATCATGGCGAAGATCATTCTCCCGACCGTGGCCGGCATGAAGGCGCGCGGCACGCCGTTTCGCGGGGTGCTGTATGCCGGCGTGATGCTGACGCCGGATGGCCCAAAGCTGTTTGAATACAATGTTCGCTTCGGCGATCCGGAATGCCAGGTGCTGATGCTGCGGATGATGTCGGACATCGTGCCGGCCATGCTGGCGTCCTGCGATGGTCAGTTGAAGAATTTCGATCTGCGCTGGTATCCGGAATCCGCGCTGACCGTGGTGATGGCGGCAAAGGGCTATCCCGGCGACTACGCCAAAGGCACCCGCATCGACGGGCTCGATGAAGCCGCGAAGATCGAGGGCGTCGAGATCTTCCACGCCGGCACGACATCGAACGACGGAGTCATTCTCAGCAATGGCGGACGTGTGCTGAACGTCTGCGCGACGGGCAAGAGCATTACCGAAGCGCAGCAGCGCGCCTACGAGGCAGTCGATCGCATCCGATGGCCGGAAGGTTTCTGCCGCCGCGATATCGGTTGGCAGGCGGTGGAACGGGAGAAACAAACAACGAGAGACTGATGGCGGTTGCCGTCATTGCGAGCGAAGCGAAGCAATCCAGCTCTTTCACGAAGAAAGCTGGATTGCTTCGTCGCTGCGCTCCTCGCGAATGACGAGACATCAAATCAAATCGCCGCCCGCCGCCGACGCCGAGGTGCCGTGCTCGCGGAACGCCTTGATGACGTTGCGGCCGACCCTCCATTTGTGCACCTCGTCCGGACCGTCGACCAGCCGCTGCGAGCGCACCTGGGTGTACCATTTGGCGAGCGGCGTATCCTGGCTGAAGCCGAGCGCGCCGTGAAGCTGGATCGCGGTGTCGATCACGTGGTGCACCATGTGCGCAAGATAGACCTTGGCCATGGAGTTCTCCTGCCGCAGATCCATGCCTTTTTCCGCCTTGTAGGCGATGTGCAGCAGCATCAGCCGGCCGATATAGAGCTGGGTGGCGCATTCGGCGAGCATGAACTGCACCGCCTGACGGTCGGCCAGCAATACGCCGAAGGTCGAACGCTTCGTCACATGAGCGACTGCCATGTCCAGCGCGCGCTGCGCCTTTGCGACATTGTGCATACCATGACGCAAACGGCCGTAAGCCAGCCGATGCTGGCCCATGTTAAAACCGTTGCCTTCGCCGCCGACCAGATTGTCGGCCGATACCTTGAGATCCTTGATCTCGATCTCGGAATGGCCGCCATGGATCACGTCGTCGTACGGGCCCTCGATCGCCATGTTCTTGATGTTGCGCTTGATGTTGTAGCCGGGGTTCGGCAATTCGACGATGAAGGTCGAATACTGCTTATGGCGCGGCGCGTTCGGATCGGTCTTGGCCATGACCAGTGCCATGTCGGCAACGCTGGCGGATGACGAGAACCACTTTTCGCCATTCAGAATGTAATTTTCGTTGCCGTCCTTTACCGCAGTGGTCTGCATGCCGGTGGCATCGGCGCCGGATGCCTTTTCGGTCATCGAGAAACAGATGCGCTTGTCGCCATTGAGCAGCGGTTTAAGGAATTTTTCCTTCTGATGTTCCGTGCCATGCTCGAGAATGGTCATCATCGAGGCGTCGTCAGGGCCTTGGGTGTTCATCGACAGCGCGCCGAGCATGCTTTCGCCGAGCTCCATCTGCACCAGCGCATTGGCGAGCGGGCCCAGGCCCATGCCGCCATATTCCTTTGGTACGAACGGACACCACAGGCCCTGCGCACGTGCCTTCTTGCGCAGTTTCGCCAGCACTTGGTCGAGCGGCTTTGATTCCAGTTCCTTTTCCGCGGGGATGCACTCGTCGTGGACCCATTGGCGGACTTTCTCGCGGATCGCCTTGGCCTCGGCCGGGATTTCGAAATCGATCGACATGGGAGGTTTCCTCGTTCGGGTTCTTGATGGGCGGGCTTGCGGGATGGCATATATCCGGGGCTAGCCAGCGGCAACGACAAACAAAGTTTAAAGCGCGAGCCATCGTCGTCCCAGTCCTTGGGATTACGTCAAGTTTGGCCGCGAAGGAGTGCCAAGCGCATGCCCGATCTCGCCGATCTGTTTCCTGGCTACGCGTCGAAATGGATCAACACCACGTCGGGGCGGATCTTCGCCCGTGTTGGCGGCAAGGGTCCGCCGCTGTTGCTGCTGCATGGCTTTTCCGAAACCCATGTGATGTGGCATCGCGTTGCGCCGCAGCTTGCGAACAGCTTCACGCTGATTATTGCCGACCTGCCGGGCTACGGCTGGTCCGATATGCCCGAGAGCGACAGCAATCACACGCCCTACACCAAGCGCGCGATGGCGCAGACCATGGTGGAAGCGATGGAAGCGCTCGGCCATGTGCATTTCGCGCTGGCCGGGCACGATCGCGGCGGCCGCGTCGCGTATCGGCTGGCGCTCGATCATCCGGGCCGGCTGTCGCAGCTGGCGGTGCTGGATATCCTGCCGACCTACGACTACTGGGCGCGCATGGACCGGCTTTACGCGCTGAAAATCTATCATTGGAGCTTTCTGGCGCAGCCGTTTCCGCTGCCGGAAACGCTGATCGGCGGCAATCCCGATTTTTTCCTCAAGCAGAAGATGGCGAGCCAGACCAAATCGAAAAACCTCGAAGCCATCGATCCGCGCGCGCTGGAGCATTATCTCGCGGCGTTCCGCGATCCCTCGCGGCTGCATGCGATGTGCGAGGATTATCGCGCCGGCGCCTATGCCGATTTCGAGATCGACAAGGCCGATCGCGATGCGGGAAAAAAGATTACCATTCCGACGCTGGCGCTATGGGGCGACGCCGGCATCGCGCGCGCCGCGGCAACGCCGCTCGATACCTGGCAGACATGGGCGACCAAGGTTTCCGGCGCTCCGGTCGATTCCGGTCATTTCCTGACCGAGGAAAATCCGGATGCGACAGCGAAGGCGCTGCGGGAGTTTTTTGTGGCGACGTAGTCGGGATCAAGCGCGCAGCTCCAAAACGAGCCGTCATGCCCGCGAAAGCGGGTATCCAGTATGCCGCGGCGTTGCGATCAAGCATCGGTGCCCTGGAATACTGGATCATCCGCCTTCGCGGATGATGACGGCAGATGTCTGGGCGTGTCGATCACCGCCGCGCCTTGAAGAAATCCCTCAGCAACGTTGCCGCTTCGCTTTCGCCGACTGCCGAATAAACCTCGGGCACGTGATGGCAGGTCGGCGATGCGAAGAACCGCACGCCGGAGTCCACGGCGCCGCCCTTCGGATCGGCTGCGCCGTAGTATAGTCGGCGGATCCGCGCCAGCGAGATAGCGCCGGCGCACATCGCGCACGGCTCCAAGGTGACGTAGAGGTCGCAATCGACCAGCCGCTCGCTGCCGGTAACTTTAGCGGCTTGCCGGATGGCGAGAATTTCGGCATGCGCGGTCGGGTCGCGGTCGGTCAGGGTGCGGTTGCCGGCGGTGCCGACGACCTCGTTATTGAGCACAATCACACATCCGATCGGCACTTCGCCGGATTTTCCGGCATTTTCGGCCGCTTTTAGCGCTAAATCCATGAAAGATGGTGCGGTCATGCCTCGTCTCGCGGATAAAACTCTGCTACTAGCGACGCATTCAGCAAAAGTGGATACCGGTTTTGCGTGAGAATGCGCCTCGAGCCAAGAGCGCGCGCATTATCGCTTTGCCAGCCCGTCCACGGCAGTCTGATCGCCATTTCATCGACAGTGAGACCTTCATGCCCCGCGATAACGATAAAGACAACGATTCCCGCGGCCGACGTGATCGGCCCTCCGGCGGCAAGGGCCGCTCGGGTGCAGCCCGGGGACCTGAAAAGAAATTCGCCAAACGCGGTTTTGCCGGCAAGGATTTTGACAACAAGCGTGATGGCGAGCGGCGTCCCTATGCCGGAAAACCTGACGGCGCCAAATCTTATGGCAAAAAGCCCTATTCGGGCCCGGGAAAGCCGTACGCCGGCAAGCGCGAAGGTCCGCCGCCGCGTTTCAACCGGGATGATGCGCCGCGCGGCGAAAAGCGCGCCTATACCCCGCGCGTCGATCGCGGCGATGCCCGCCCGGCCGCGCGATTTTCCGACCGGAAATTCGGCGACAAGAAGCCTTATGCACCGCGCGAAGGCGGCGGTGAGAAGCGGCCCTATACGCCGCGCGGCGAAGGCTTCCGCAAGGAAGGCGAGCGGCCGCAGGGAGATCGACCCTATCGCGCGCGGCCATCGCGTGATGATGACCGTCCCCGCGGCGATCGTCCCGAACGGAAATTTGGCGGCGACAAGAAGTTTTCACGGGGCGCGCCGGATCGCGGTGGTGGCCGGGGGACCGCAAAGCGGCCCCGGGGACCGCAACAGCGGCTCCGGAGATCGCGGTCCGCGCAAGGATTTCGGTAGTCGGGATCGCAACAGCACCGCAGGGAATCGCCAGCGCGCCTCCGGGGATCGCGGTGATTCAAAGCCGTGGCAGAAGCGCGACGCCAGCGCGCCCGATCACATCGGACGCAATGCGCGTCCAGCGCGCGACGGTGCAAGAAACTTCGACAAGCCGCGTTTCGACAAGCCGCGCTATGACAAACCGCGTGAGGACCGTGGCGGCGACGAACGTCCGCGCTTTTCTCGTCCGCGCGAGGACCGCCCGCAAGGCGAGCGTCCTCGTTTCGATCGTCCCCAAAGGGATCGCAATGGCCCCGGTGAGGACCGCCCGAAATTCGACCGGCCGCGCCAGCGGCCTGAAGGCCGTACCGACTGGCAGGAGCATCCGCGCAACGAGGGAGGGTTCTCCGATCGTCCGCGCCGCGACAATGAGGACGACAGCAAGGTTTTCGCCAAGCGTCCGGCGTTCGGCGGCCGCGGTGAATATCGCGAGCGCAAGCCTGACTTCGAGAAACGCGCGCCGCGGCCTCCGCGCGAAAAGAAATCTGGTGAGCGCATCGCCAAGGTGGTGTCGCGCGCCGGTCTTGCTTCGCGCCGCGACGCCGAGGAGTGGATCGTCCAGGGCCGCGTCAGCGTCAACGGCCGCGTCATCAATTCGCCGGCGCTCGACGTCACCGTCAACGATGTCGTCACCGTCGACGGCAAGCCATTGCCGCCGCGCGAGCGCACCCGGCTGTTCATGTTTCACAAGCCGCGCGGTCTGATGACCACCCATGCCGATCCCGAAGGCCGGCCGACGGTGTTCGACAATCTGCCGGAGGGGCTGCCGCGGCTGATCTCGATCGGCCGCCTCGATTTCAACACCGAGGGTCTGCTGCTTTTGACCAACGATGGCGGGCTGGCGCGCGCGCTCGAATTGCCCGACACGGGCTGGTTGCGGCGCTATCGCGTCCGCGCCCATGGCGAGGTGACGCAGGCGCAGCTCGATGAATTGAAAAAAGGCGTCGAGGTCGATGGCGTCAAATACGGCCCGATCGATGCGACCTTGGAGCGCGACCAGGGCGCCAATGTTTGGCTGGTATTTGCAATTCGCGAAGGCAAGAACCGCGAAGTCCGCAACGTGATGGCGCACCTCGGTCTTGAAGTGAACCGGCTGATCCGGGTGTCCTATGGTCCGTTCCAATTAGGCGAGCTCGCCGAAGGCGAGGTCGAGGAGGTCAAGACCCGGGTGCTGCGCGAGCAACTCGGCGAGAAGGTCGCCGCGCTGGCGGGCGCGGATTTTACCCGTCCGGTGCAGGGCGAGCCGAAATCCGGCGACGAGGAAGATAGCGCTGAACCGGGCCACAAGAAGCCGTTCAAGCCAGCCGGCAAGAGCGGCCTGATCGCCGACCGCAAGGGCCGCCGCGTGCTGGTGCAACGTACTGGCAGCGACGAAGCGCGCGCGCGCAACGAAGCCGAGGCCAATGGCTATGGTCCGCCGCGGCGTCCGCAGCGCGGCTATCACGGCAAACGCGACCTGAAGCCGCGCGACGAGTAGAGACGGTCGTATGGGCTTTCCAGCACGGAGGAACCTTCTGTTCCCTCCGCCCTTGTGGGGGCGGGTTAGCGGGGGGGTACTCCACGGAGGTCGCCGCTGTTGCGCACCCCCACCCCCGACCCCTCCCCGCAAGGGGGAGGGGAGTACGAGTCAGCACCCTAATGCGCGTCGTTGGCGGGCGATTGAAGGGCCGCAATCTGGCATCGCCGTCCTCGCGCGATATCCGCCCCACCGCGGACCGGCTGCGCGAGTCGTTGTTCAATATCCTGATCCACGCCTATGACGATCCGATCGCGGACGCTCGCGTGCTCGACCTGTTTGCCGGCACCGGCGCGCTCGGCATTGAGGCGATCTCGCGCGGCGCGAAGTTCGCGCTGTTCATCGACAATGGCGCCGAGGCCCGTGCGCTGTTGCGCAACAATGTCGAAGCGCTGGGCCTGGCGGGGTGACGAAAGTGTATCGTCGCGACGCCGGCAATCTCGGCCCGGCGCATCCGGTTGAGCCGTTCGCGCTGGTGTTCTCGATCCGCCCTATCGCATGAAGCTGGCCGAAAAGGCGCTGGCGTCATTGCGCGATGGCGGTTGGCTGGACCCTGCCGCGTTGCTGGTGGTCGAGGAAGCCAAGGGCGCTCCGTAGGCGCCAAGGATGCCGATGGCCATGGGCAGGTCAAAGCCGGAGCCCTCTTTCTTGATGTCGGCGGGCGCGAGGTTGATGGTGATGTGCGTGGGCGGCACGTCGAACCCGGAGTTCTTGATGGCGGCGCGGACGCGGTCGCGGCTTTCGCGCACTGCGGCGTCGGGCAGGCCGACAGTGTGGAAGTGATCCTGGTCGGTCTTGATTCCGGAGAAGTCGACCTCGACGTCGATAATGTTCGCGTCAATGCCGTAGACAGCAGCGCTGAGGGCTTTGAAGAGCATAAGGGTTAGAGTTTGGTGCGTGGAGTATACATGGCAGGGTGCGGGGCGGCGATGAAGAAGGGCGGATGAGGGTCGGCAGCAGGTAGCGTTGGTAATGTGCGCCAAGAGAATAGAATGAGCTGTCGTGAAGACGAGTCTTTTTGATCTCTATAAGGTGGGAATTGGGCCTTCGAGCTCCCATACGATGGGGCCGATGCGGGCGGCGCAGCGGTTCGCTCTTGAGTTGACGCGCGAGGAGTTGCTGGATAGGGTGGCGAGTGTGCGGACCGATCTCTTCGGATCGCTGGCGCTGACCGGCATTGGTCACGGAACGGACCGCGCGGTGCTTCTGGGGCTGAGCGGCGAGGAAGCTAGCAGGATCGATCCTTCGACGATCGAGCCGAAGCTGGCGTCGATCCGGGAATCGGGGATGTTGTCTCTGCTGGGCACGCGCGCGATTCCCTTTCGCGAAGCGGAGCACCTGATCTTTCATCGCGACCAGATGTATCCGCCGGGGGCGAAGACCCAGCATCCCAATGGCGTGCGGTTTGCGGCATTCGACGCGCCCGGGAATGTTCTGCGCACAGATACATTCTTCTCGATCGGCGGCGGATTCATTGTGGCGGACGCGGAAGGCGCGGGCGATGCTCCGTTGATGACAGCTGCTGCGTTGCCGTATCCGTTCCGCAGCGCAGCCGAGCTACTGGAGATGGCCTCGCGCGAGGGGCTGGCGATCTGGCAGGTGATGCAGCGGAATGAATGCGCGCTTCGACCCGAACAGGAGGTGACCGAAGGGATCCTGCATATATGGGAAGTAATGCGGGCATGTATCGACCGCGGTATCGCAACAGAGGGGATTCTGCCCGGCGGGCTGGGTGTCCGGCGCCGCGCTCCGCGGCTGGCGCAGCGGCTGCGGGAGAAAGAGGGCGCAGGCAAGAGGTCGGGCGATCCGCTCGCTCCGCTTGATTGGGTGACGGTCTACGCGATGGCGGTGAACGAAGAGAACGCCGCCGGAGGCCGCGTGGTGACTGCGCCGACGAATGGCGCGGCGGGTGTGATTCCGGCGGTGGCGCGATATTACGCTGGTTTTTGCGGTGGCGCCGACGAGGCGGGCATCATCCACTACTTCCTCACGTCGGCTGCGATTGGCGTGCTCTACAAGGAGAACGCTTCCATCAGCGGCGCGGAGGTAGGCTGCCAGGGCGAGGTGGGTGTGGCGTGTTCGATGGCGGCAGGGGGCCTGGCGGCGGCGCTGGGCGGCACGAATGGCGAGGTCGAGCATGCGGCCGAGATCGCGATGGAGCACAACCTGGGGATGACCTGCGATCCCATCGGCGGGCTGGTGCAGATTCCGTGCATTGAGCGCAATGCGATGGGCGCGGTGAAGGCGGTGCATGCGTGCCGCATCGCGATGAACGAGACGGAAGAGCATAAGGTCTCGCTCGACCAAGTGATCAAGACGATGTATCTGACGGGCCTCGACATGCAGTCTCG